>JAXDGO010000001.1:0-6544 GCA_034665005.1 Solirubrobacteraceae bacterium
CGGCCGACCTTTCGCACCATCGCCGACTGCTCGCGCGTTAGGGAAGCGCCTGACTTGGCGCCGACCATGCCGTCGATCGCCTCCTCCGAGATGGTTGGGGCGTCGGCATCACGCCCACGCTCGACGAGTTCGAGCGCAGCCCTCTCCGCTTGCATCAACTCCGAGGTCGAGTAATGGATTGGGCGCCCGGCTGCAGGCGCCTCTCCGACACGCTCGACGCCGTCGATCGCGACGAAGCGATCGCAAAGCCGGCGGATCCTTTCGACGCGCGCGCCTTGCGCGAGCGCGTCGGCCCAGGCCATGACGAGTTCCGGAGCGGAGAATGCCGTCCGCTTCTCAGTGAGACCGGTCGGTCCGAGCAGGCGATGGGCGATCTGGCGCAACTCGTTTGAGGAGGGTTCCCGCCGCGCGACGCGACCGACAAGGGAGTTCAACTCGCGCCGCCCGAGTCCGTGTTCGGCCGCGCGGGCGCGCCAGTCCTCGCGGAGAGCGACGAGGTCCACTTGTTCTTTCTTCTCACGGGTGTCCACCGCCGCGAACTGCGCTGCGTAGAAGCCGCTGGTCGCCTGCTCGCGCATCCGTTCAATTACGGCGAGCCGGCGTGTCGAGAACTCGTCGATCACGCGCCGCGGAACCCGTTTCAGCTCCGACCAGCCCTTGCGCGGCGTGTCCCACTCGACGCCGAGCGAACGAGACAGTTCGGCGCGAAGGTGCGCCTCGTAGAGGTAACCCGCAGCGAGGCGGTAGGTCTTGAGGATCGCCTCGCCGTCCAATGCCCGCCACTTCTCGTCGCTTGGGCTTTGCGTCATGTTGGCGACGATGACGTGCGTGTGCAGGTGGGGGTCCTGCGCACGACTCGTGCGGTGCTGGTACGTGGCGGCGACGAAACCGTCGCCGTGCTCACGGATGAAGCCGTTCTTGCCGCGACGGGTGACGCACGCCTCGTCCTCGAGGTACCCGAGCGCCGCCTGCCAGGCTTCGAGGTGGGCTTCGCCGATGGCCCGGCGTACTCTCTCGTCGCCGAGAGCGTGGAGGAGGCTGACGCTCTTGGGCACGCTGAAGACGAGATCGAAGCCCGCAACCGGGGAGAGCTTCTTCTGCTCGGTGTGCCGCTCGCCCGCGTGCGGGTCGATCCGCTCGATGGTGATCGTCCGCTCCTTCGGATGCCGCCGAAGCCGCTCGCCAGTGAGAGGATCCAGGCCGCGAACGAGAGTCCGAAGCTGCCCGTCCTGGACGACGCCTTCGAGACCCAGAGCGGCAGCGCCGCGCCCTGCCCACACCCCCGGCGACTCGCCGCGTCCGGTGTAGTAGTCATCGAGGCCCGCCGCCACCGAGCGCTCGTAGTACGACTCCTGGCCCGGCGTGAGCTTCGCGACCGACAGCACGTCGCCGATCTTAGCAGGTGCGAGGCATTTTTGCATCAGGATGCATCTGCGTCTCGCGTGCTATCGAGGTTAGTAGGTGGAGCGGACGGCGTGGGTGCATAGCGGTCACTCTGTCTCGTCGGAGTCGTCGTCGGACTCGTAGCTGCTGCCCCATTGCCGTTCGCAGTCTCCGACGTGGACGAGCGTTCCGTGCTTCTCGACGGCTGCTTCGGGCGTCTCGATTAGGTCGAGGCAGCACTCGCAGCGGATCGCCTCGCCTGCTGCGAGCTTGGCGCGCTGCGCTTCGATCCGCGCGGCCTCCTCCTCGCGGCGGGCCTGCTCGCTCCGTTCACGCTCGGCCGCTCGCTCGGCCTCGTGCTGCTTGACCGAGGGCGGGGCGACGCGGCGGGCCAGCTTGTCGACCAACTTCGAGCCGGTCAACTCCTGCGGCTCGTAGATCCCTTGACGGTCGGCGTTCGGAAGGCCTTCAGTGTCTGCGAGCCGCTGCGCGACGAGTAGGCGCAGGACGACGGCGAGGGCGGCTTCGGGTGTGCGGGCGCGCATCAGTGCGGCTGTCGATTGCTCGTGAAGTTGCTTCTCAGCCTGCGCGCCGCGCGGGTACCGGACGGTCACCTTGCCCTGCTTGTTGGTGGTCGTCGGCTGCTCGACGCAGAGCCGCTGCGCCCAGGCGGCAGCCTTGCCGTAGTGGAGGAGCACCAGCGAGCCGAGCAGCTTCACCGCGTCGGTGTCGATCTTCGGCTCCCACCTGGCGAGAGCGGCGCCGAGGTCGAGGTTGCGGGCGTGCCCGGAGACGCGCGCTTCGTACTGTCGTTCCCGTTCCTGCCGGCGCGCTTCGCGCTCAGGGTCATCCGAGCCGGCAGACGGGCGCTCCTTTCGTTCGGCCTGCCTTCGCTCGGCCTCGGCTGCTGCGTGTGCTGCGATCTTCTGGACGAGCCGGTCGGCCAGCCACTCGGCGTCCGTGACGTACGCGTGCTCGCGGCGCCCGTCCGGCCTGGGGACTTCCAGCAGGCAGCCGAATGCGCGCGCTGCGTCGCCGTCCGCGTCGGTGAGCGCGAAGCACTCGCGCTGCTGACGCTCCACCTCCTGCCGGGTTTCCCAGTCGTACTCGGACGCTTGGACGATCTTCGGAAGGTCGCCGTAGGCAGTAGCGACCTCCGCGCCGCGCGATCCGAGCTTCGCGACGACGGCCGCGACGGTGTCGCTGCGGGTGCTGGTCGGCAGGATCGGGCCGTGGTAGCCGCCGACGCTGTAGGCGACCGGGTGGAGCGGCCCACCGTCGTCGTCCGTCCAAGTCGCGGCGAGCACGTCGTCGATGACCTCGCCCGGATCGGCTGGGAAGGCGGGCGCCTCGTGCGGCCGTTCCGCAAGCCAGACCGCGCAGAGGTCGGCGAGCAGGGCTTCTCCCTCCGCGATGTGGACGAGCACGGGCGCGCAGGCGAGCGGGACGCGGCGCGCCGCGAGCAGCGCTTGCGCCTGATCGGGCAGGCGTAGGAGGTCGAGCCGGTCGCAGATCAGCTTCTCGCGCTTGCCGACGAGCTTCGCGACCTTCCCTGCGTCGCCCTGCTCGTCGACGAGTCGCCGGTAAGCGCGCGCCTCCTCGAGCGGGTTCAGGTCGGCGCGGATCACGTTCTCGGCGATTGCGAGCGAGAGCGCATCGCCGTCCGCCTCGCGCACCTGGGCGGGCACCTCGCGCAGCTTGGCGGCTTTCGCGGCGCGATAGCGTCGCTCGCCCGCGACGATCGTGAAGCCGCCGTCTCCGTCCGGCGTGAGCGTAAGTGGCGTGATGATCCCGTGCCGCTTCACCGAGGCGACCAACTCGGCCAGCTGCTCCTCGTCGAAGTCGCTCCGGGGGTTGAAGCCCTCACTCGGATTGATCTGCGCGAGCGGGACCATGGTCAGGGTGGCGGTCACTGCTGGCCTCCTTGGGTGAGTAGTTCGAGCGCGCGATCCTTGAGCGGCGCTGGCTCGGTGGCGCGCTCGAAGCGCGCCTCGGCGGTCGTGCGATTCGTGGTGCGGCGAGTTGGCTGCGTGTAGTCGACGTGGGCGGTCACGGCCTGGAGTGCGCCCCAACCTGTGCCGCGGATGTCGGTCAAGTCGGGAGTCGTGCGGTAGGCGGTGCGGATCGCCTCGCGCACGCGTTCGGCGTTGCGAACTGCCCGCGCGCCGTTCGTCTCGTCCGGGCGCGGCTCCGGAAGGGGCACGAGTCGAGCAAGGAAGCGCTCGAACTCGCCCTCGCCCATCCGCTGCGCGAGCAAGCGCGCGCCGACTTCCTCGAGCTCGTCGTAGTAGCGCCAGGCGATCCCGAGCGTGCGGCGAGCGTCGGCGAGCCTCGCTTCGATCCGCGCGGTATGGCGGGCCTTCCACGTCCGCTGCGCATCGGGCAGCGGGATCAGCATTCCGTTCAGGCAGGCGAGCCGGAACGGCGCGACGGAGACCGTGACGGCAAGACCGCCGTCGTGACCGTTTCGGAAGCACAACAGCGGCAAGACCTCTTCTCCCTCCGCACCGCCGATCCGGATCTCGCGATCGAGCCGCATCAGCGCGTGCACGCGGGCGCCGCCGCGCGTCTCGCCCGCGCCGATCCAGTGCGCGCGGCCGGAGTCGGTGATTGCATCGCAGAAGGCGAACGCCGCGCGGTTCTGAAGCGGCTCGTACGCCTCGCCCACAACTCCCACGACGGCCCGCGTGTCGCTGCGGACGTTCGCGACGTGCTTCGGCACTGGCAGGCGTAGCGCCTCGCCGCCAGGGGCGAGCACGGCTTCAAGCGGGTGCTGCTCCACCGTCCACCCGAGACCGGCGGCGGCGATCATCGCCTCCGCGTTTTGGGCGGTGCTGGGGTCGACGGTGCGGACGGCATCACCCCAGCCCGCATCGCCGCCGAACCAGAGCGGCGCGCGAGCGTCGTCGAGCCGGAAGGTCGGTTGTTCGGTCTGCATCAGTTCCTCCTGTTCAGGCCGCGAGCGGCGCGGGGTTGGCGACAGTGATGAAGCGTTCCGGCTCTTCGAAGATGGCAAGGCCGACGTGGGTCGCGAGACCGGCGCCGAGCCAGAGCGCGGCGACCTCGTCACGGCTGGCCACCTCGTGACGGAGACGCAGCTCGACGACGTCCGCGAGCAGCTTCGGAATCGACGCGGCCTCGATCAGCTCGACCTCACGGCTGATGAAGTTCGCCAGCGCGTCCCGGTCGATGCGGTACTCCATTGGTCCTCCTTCGCGGGCCGTTGATTTGAGACAACCCCTACGGCGTGAAGAAGCGGCGCGCCGTGTTCCCGCCTTCTCACCCGCAGGGTGGATCTGCGTCTCGCGTGACCTCTTCGAGATCGTCAGGCCGGCGATTTGCCGGCAGGAAGGCGGCCCGTATCGCGAGCCCAGCGCTCCACACTGCTCCATCGCCAAACCGACGAGCGCCCGAGCTTACCGAGCGGCCTCGGAAATCCTGGGCGGGTGGCAAGCACGTTCACGCGCTGCGGAGACACTCCCAAACGCTTCGCAACTTCTACAGCGATCACGAGCTCGGTTCGCGAGTCAACCTGCACACCGGAGAGGGTACCCTCGGGTATTGACTTGAATCAATCTGGGGAGACTCACGCTCAAGCGACAGCACGCTGGCACACGCGAGTGTTGCTAAATGTCCCCTGAACGCCTAATGTCCGGCCCATGGCGGTGCGGGCTGGCGTGTATGCGCGGATTTCGTCGGATCGGGAGGGCGATAACCTCGCGGTCAGCCGTCAGCTGTCCGATTGCGAGCAGCTGGCCGTCCGGCGCGGCTGGAAGGTGGTCGACCGGTATGTCGATTCGGACATCAGCGCCTACAGCGGCAGGCGCAGGCCGGAGTATCAGCGGCTACTGGAGGACATTGACTCGGGAGCGCTTGAGGCGGTGCTCGTTTATCACGCGGATCGTTTGCATCGGCACCCGCGTGAGTTGGAGGACTTCATTGATCTTTGCCAGCGGACGCAGACGAAGCTTGCGACTGTGAGTGGCAACCTCGACCTCTCGACCCACGAAGGCCAGCTGCTGGCGCGAATCACGGGGGCTGTTGCGCGCAAGGAGAGCGACGATAAGAGCCGACGGATCCGACGCAAGCACGAAGAGCTCGCCGCTGCGGGACGGATCTCGGGTGGTGGCTCGCGGCCGTACGGCTACGAGATCGACAAGCGCACGATCCGCCCCGATGAGGCCGAGGTGATTCGTGACAGCGCACGGCGTGCGCTTGCTGGTGACCCGTTGCGCTCGATTTGCACGGACTTGAACGGGCGCGGCGTCGAGTCAGCGACCGGGAAGCAGTGGACGTCGCAGTCGTTGCGTCGGATGCTGATGTCGCCGCGGATCAGTGGCCAGCGTTCACACCTCAAGGAGATTGTCGCCAAGGCCGAGTGGCCAGCGATCATCACTCCGCGCCAGACGCAGCAGCTGCGGGCGAAGCTCGGCGATCCCGACCGGCGCACCAACCGCAGCGCGCGCCGCTATCTGCTTGCCCGGCTCCTGCGCTGTTCCCATTGCCGGGGCACGCTGGTATCGCGTCCGCGTGACGATGGCAGCCGCCGTTATGTCTGCGCGAGCGGCCCGGGGTTCGGAGGCTGCGGCAAGGTGACCGTCGTTGCTGATCCTCTCGAGCGGTTCATCGTGCAGGCCGTGCTGCACCGGCTCGAATCACCAAAGCTCCCGGCTGCGATGACCCGGACGCCCGACAACGCGCGCGGCGCGGACTGGCAGGCGGAGATCGCGAGCACTCAAGCGCAGTTGGATGAACTCGCCGAGCTTTGGGGCGCCAAGGAGATTACCCGCGGCGAGTGGTTGAAAGCTCGCCCGCCGATCGAGAAGCGGCAAGCGACCGCGAAGAAGAAACTCGCTGCGCTCAACCGCACGACTGCGCTACTGCCCTTCATCGCAGACGCAGCGCGAGTCCGAGAGCACTGGCAAACAATGACGCTGACCCGCCAGCAGCAGATCGTCGCGGCACTCTTGGATCATGTCGTCGTCGGTCCCGGTAGACGCGGCTACAACAAGTTCGACGGCTCACGCCTGCACCCGGTCTGGCGCGTCTGAACCGCACAGGCCAAGCAACTCGCACACATTCCGAAGCACGTCGAGATCCTCAACGCACAGAGGCAACCCTTGCGCGACCGCGGTTTCCTCGGCCCACTTCGCGGCGGCTT
>JAXDGO010000002.1:0-2566 GCA_034665005.1 Solirubrobacteraceae bacterium
CGAGACCGTCGCACCGGACTCCGCGGCTGTCGGCGGCGCCGGCTCTTCCGCCGCGGGGGCAGGCCGCTCGGCGGCGATCGACGCGCCTGCCGCCGACCCCGACGGGAGCCGCGTGAAGGCGTCGCCGCTGGCCAGGCGGATCGCGCGCGAGCGCGGGCTCGACCTGCGTGAGGTGTCCGGCAGCGGCCCCGGAGGGCGGATCGTCAAGGCCGATCTCGCGCCCGCGGTCGCCGCCGCTCCGGCGGCTGACGCCGCCGCGCCTGGTGAGGGCCAGGTCGCCGCCCGGCCCGCCGACGCCGCCACGCCCGCGGTTGCGGACGTCATGACGGCGAAGGGAGAGACCACCGAGGTGCAGCTCACGCGCACGCAGCAGACGATCGCGCGCCGCATGGCCGAGTCCAAGGCGACCATCCCAGACTTCACCCTGCTGATAGACGTCGACATGGAGCAGTGCGTGGCGCTGCGCACCGAGCTCAAGCGGCTTTCGGAGCAGCGGCGAGGACTCGAGTCCGGCGACGCGGGACAGCTCGCGGCGCCGACATACAACGACATGGTGGTCAAGGCGAGCGCGCTGGCGCTACGCGAGCATCCCCGCGCCAACGGCAGCTACCGGGACGGCGCCCTGCAGCTGCACTCGCGCATAAACGTCGGCGTGGCGGTCGCCGCCGAAGAGGCGCTCATCGTGCCGACCGTGTTCGATGCCGACGAGAAGTCTCTCGGGGAGATCGCACGCGAGACTCGTTCGCTCGCAGAGCGCGTGCGCGCCGCCACGATCACACCGCCCGAGCTCGGCGGCGGCACCTTCACGGTGTCGAACCTGGGGATGTACGGCGTGCAGAGCTTCACCGCCATCATCAACCCGCCCCAGGCGGCGATCCTGTCGGTCGGCTCGCTGCAGGCGCGCGCCGTCGTGCGCGACGACGAGGTGATCGCCCGTCACATGCTGACGCTCACGCTCGTGTGCGACCACCGGATCCTCTACGGCGCCGAAGCCGCCCAGTTCCTCGCGCGCGTGCGCGAGCTGCTCGAGATGCCCACCGCGCTCACGCTGTGAGCTCCTGCGCCGCGGAGGCGCCTCAGCCGCGTAGCGGATCGACCCAGCGCAGGCCGGCGAAGCGAGAGAAGTCCACGTCGGCTGAGTACAGCATCGCGCCATGCTCGATCGCCAGGGCCGCCAGATGCGCATCGCTGGTGAGGTTGCCCGCCGCGCCGAGCGGAACCAGCAGGTCGCGCAGCACCGCCGGATGACGGTCGGTCGGGTGGACGACCGTCACAGCCGGCTGAGCGAGCCAGCGATCGACAACGTCGAGGGCCTGCGACGCGTTCCAGGGACGGGCGAAGCTCCTGGGGCTTGTCGTAAGTCGAACGAACCCGATCAGCACGAGCCAAGCGAAGGCGACCGTCTCGTTGCCGGAGAGAGTCGTCTCAACCCACTCGAGCGCAGGCTCGTGATGGACCGCCGTCTCATCTGCCGCGTACACGAGCAGATTGAGGTCCGGCAGCTTCACTTGCGCAGTTCGAGCTTGCGCAGTGTCTCCTCGTCTTCCAGCTCGCCTGCAAGCGCCAGCGCCTTGTCGAGGTTGACCCCCGGACGCACCCCCAAGGGCGCCGTGGTCATGCGGAAGCGTCGCGCGGCCGGAGCCGGGCCCGTGAGCCCAGCGCGAATCGAGTCGTTGACAGCGACCTTGAAGGAGACGCCGCGCTCCCGCATCGCTGCCCGCACCTTGGCCTCCACATCCGGGTCGAGCGTCACCGTCGTCCTCATGAGTGCATCATAGCATCAAATATACTGCTGTCAAGATGCACACCCCCGGCAGCGCTAGGCTGGTGGCTGAGATGATCGTGCCCGAGATGACCGCCGACCGATCCTCGCAGGAGCTGTGGGTCTGCCATCTCGGCACCGTTCCCTATCGGGAAGCGCTCGCCATGCAGGACAGCATCCGGGCGCGGCGCCAGTCGGGCGAGCTGCCCGACACGCTGGTCTTGCTGGAGCACCCGCCCGTCTATACCCGGGGCCGTCGCTCCAGCGACGGCGACCTGCCGTTCGCCGAAGACTTCTACCTCGCCAAGGGCATCGAGGTGATCGACACCGACCGCGGCGGCCAGCTCACCTACCACGGCCCCGGCCAGCTCATCGGCTACCCGATCATGGGCGTCGGCGACGTGCACAGCTTCCTGCGCACGATGGAAGACGCGATCGTCGCCGCGCTCGCAGAGGAAGGCCTGCAGGGACGCTCGCGCCACCGGGAGGGCATCGACTACACCGGCGTGTGGGTGCAGGATCGCAAGATCGCCTCGATCGGCGTGCACGTGTCGCGCGGGATCTCCACGCACGGCTTCGCCGTCAACGTCGACAACGACCTGGACCCGTTCAACTGGGTGGTCGCCTGTGGCTTGCCCGACGTGACGATGACCTCTATGCAGCGCGAGCTCGCCCCGACGAGCTCGACCGGCATGGACTGCATGCGCCGCCGCGTCGCCTTCGAGTTCTGTGAGGCGCACGCTCGCCGTCAGCGCCTGGTATCGCCGCGCCGCCTCGGCATCGACACGCCGCACGCCGCAGGGC
>JAXDGO010000003.1:0-2617 GCA_034665005.1 Solirubrobacteraceae bacterium
GTCGCGAGCGCCGCCCGCGCGAGCTTGCGCGACTGGCGCTCGCGTTGAGCAGCCACGATCCCCAGCGGACGCTCGAGCGAGGCTACGTTCTCGTCCAGTCGCTCCAGGCGAAGCCGATCTCCTCGGCGGCGGCCGCCCGCGAGGCGGGCGCCGTGCGCCTGCGCTTCGCCGACGGGACGCTGCCTGCAAGGATCCTGGAGGAATGAGCGAGCAGGAGCAGGACCCGGCGCCGGCCGCCGCCCAGCCCGCGACCTACGAGGCCGCGGCGGCTCGTGTCGAGGAGATCATCCGCCGCCTGGACTCGGGCGAGGCGAGCCTCGACGAGACGCTTGAGCTGCTTGGCGAGGGAAAGGCGCTGATCGAGCTCTGCGCAAGCCAGCTGAGCGCGGTCGGAGACGCGCTCGAGGAGCTGCGGTTGGACGAGCTCGTCAGCCGGCTGGAGCAGCAGGCCAGCGGATGAGCACATGGGACGCGCTCGCCGGCCTGCCGGTCGAGGTCGAGGACTACGCGCTGCAGGCACTCCAGGCGACGGTCTCCAGCGACTTCGAGCGCAAGAGCACCGTCATCCGCTTGCGCGGCGCCGGGCAGGAGGGCACCGGCGAGGACGTCACCTATGACGGCATCGACCAGGAGATCATGCAGGCAGCCGGCCCGAGGCTCCCGCTCGCCGGGCGTTTCACGCTCGCCTCCTTCGCTGAGCGCCTGGCGGACCTCTCGCTGTTCGGTGAGCCGCCGCAGCGCGAGGTGTCCATCCGCTACCGGACATGGGCATATGAGTCGGCTGCCCTCGACCTTGCGCTGCGACAGCAGAACACGACGCTGCATGGCGCGCTCGGTATCGAGCCGCGGCCGGTGAGCTTCGTGGTGTCGATGCGCCTTGGCGAGCCGCCGTCGATCGAGCCTATTCGCCGGCGCCTCGAGCTCTATCCGTGGCTGCGCTTCAAGCTCGACCCGACGAGCTCGTGGGACGAGCGGCTGATCGCCGAGCTCGTGCAGACGGGGGCAGTCGACTCGGTCGACTTCAAGGGCTTCTACTCGGGGACGGTCGTCGACCAGCCGGCCGACCCGGTGCTCTACCGCCGCGTCGCCGAGGCCTTCCCGCAGGCGTGGATCGAGGATCCGGCGCTCACCCCGGAGACGGACCGGGTGCTGGCGGCGCATCGCGAGCGCTTCTCATGGGACGCGCCGATCCATTCCATCGAGGACATCGTGTCGTTGCCATACCCGCCGCGCATGGTCAACATCAAGCCCTCGCGCCTGGGCGGGGTGCGGAGCCTGCTCGACGCCTATGACTTCTGCGCCGAGCGCGGCATCGGGACCTATGGCGGCGGCCAGTTCGAGCTCGGCGTCGGCCGCGGACAGAACCAGTACCTCGCCTCGCTGTTTCACCCGCAGGCGCCGAACGACGTCGCACCGACGGGCTTCAACCTCCCGGAGCTGGCGGCGGGCCTGCCGTCCAGCCCGCTGGCCCCGGCCCCCTCGCCGGCCGGCTTCCGCTGGGACTGAAGGGTCGCGGCGCATGCCGGGCGGACCGCAGCGCAACTTCCGTGCCGCCACTAGGTTTGAGCTGGATAGCCGGTAAGGTCGAAGCTCGCCGGTGAAGCGCGGGGGTCCTCCGCGGGCAGCAAACTCGTTCGGCGCGAAGGGATGATCTTGGCGAGCAAACGCGCGCACAAGCGGTCGACGTACGGTGCCCTGACGGTGGCGGGCATTCTGCTGGGCCTGGTCATACCCGCGCAGCAGGCCGCAGCGGCCGGCTCGGGGGGCACCGAACCTCCGTCCGCCGGCGCCGGCACCGTACGCCCGACGGCAGGCACGCCGATCGGGACGGGCAGCGCGAGCCTGCACGTGCGCAGCGTGCGCGTCACCAGCGTGAGATGCGTGCCGACCGCGAACTGCAGCGGCAATCCGCATCAGGTCGCGGTGCACGGAACGCTGCTCCTCGGGGGGATCGGCTTGAAGAGCGGGCTCGTCGTCGCGTTTCCCTCGGCGCCGGGAGCCCACATCAGCCGCAGCTCACCGGGCGCTCGCCTGCGCCAGACCAAGCTCGGACTGCTCGTGACCGTTCCCTCGCGCGCCCACTCGGGGCGAGTCATGGTGCTGCTCGGCCATGGGCGCTACACGAGCAGCTACGGACCGATCGCCGTATTCCGCCACGCTCTGCACCCGCCGGCGCCCAAGCGCGTGCCCGCGCCACCGACGGTGGGCGCGGTCGCCGCCAGCGCCAGCGCGCTCGAAGGCCAGGGAATGTGGATCTGGTACATGAGCAAGTCAAACGGAGGAAGCGTCGCCTCGATCGCCGCGCGGGCCCACGCGTCGGGCGTGAGCACGCTGTTCATCAAGAGCTCGGACGGCTCGAGCAACTACTGGAGCCAGTTCTCGGCGCAGCTGGTCGCGGAACTCCACGCCAACGGGCTGCGGGCGTGCGCCTGGCAGTACGTCTACGGCACCAACCCGAAGGGCGAGGCGAACCTCGGCGCGCAGGCGGCTGCCAACGGCGCCGACTGCCTCGTGATCGACGCCGAGGGGGAGTACGAGGGTCACTACGCGGCGGCGCAGACCTACATCAACGACCTGCGCGCGAAGATCGGCCCGGCCTATCCGCTGGCGCTGGCCT
>JAXDGO010000004.1:0-14316 GCA_034665005.1 Solirubrobacteraceae bacterium
CGCTGGTCGAGCCGCCGCCCTCTCGGGTCGTGGGCCGTGTGAAGTGCTGATACCCGCCGTCGGTTGGCGGTAACGACCGATCGCCGGTCAGCCCGCCCAGAGCGCCTCGCGGTCGAGGACCTGCGCCGTCCAGCCGGCCGGCAGCCGGCTCGGCGCGACTCCCGGAGGCGTCTCGCGCGCAAGCAGGCAGAACTCGGGTGCCGGCCCCAGCACGAGCTGGCGCCGCCACAGGCTCGCGTGTCGCGGGTCCATGCCGTCGCCGAGCAGCTCGCCGAGGCCGAGTCGCCGCGAACCTGCGGGACGCCCCACCCAGATTGCCAGCGGCGCGTCGCCGAGCAGGCTCGCGCGATCGCCGATCGTCGCACGGTCGCCCTCGAGAAGCCCGTAGAGGCCGCCGCTGCCTGCGCCGAACCTGCGAGCCAGCTCGTTGTGGGCAGTGCGATGGCCGCGACCGACAGCGGCCTCGTTGAGCACGCCGAGCGCCGTGTAGTCCTCGACCAGGTACCAGTCCTCATACGCCGTGCTGGCCTGCGACGCCGCCTCCTGGCCGGCGTCTGCGCGCGGCCTCAGCCAGGGAAACTCTGCGACGCGGAACACGGCGGAGCCGCGCAGGCCCACCGGCGGGCTGCGGGCGAGCGAGCGGTGGAAGCAGATCTGAGCCTGCTCGTAGGGCTCGATCGCCGACGGATCGTGCGGGCGGTGCCAGAAGAGGTAGGCGAGCACCGCTGGCCGTCTCCTAGAACGAGGGCTTGATCCAGTCCATGTGCGAACGCAGCTCGCTGCCCACGTGCTCGACCTGCGTGTCGGCCTGCTCGGCTCGCATGCGCTTGAAGTTCTCCTGGCCGGCGCGATTCTCCGCGATCCACTCGCGCGCGAAGTCGCCCGACTGGATCTCCTTGAGGATCTGGCGCATGCTCGCGCGCGTCTCCTCGGTGATCACGCGTTTGCCGCGCGTGTAGTCGCCGTACTCGGCGGTGTTCGAGATCGAGTAGCGCATGCCGGCGAGCCCCTTCTCGTACATGAGGTCGGCGATCAGCTTGAGCTCGTGCAGGCACTCGAAGTACGCCATCTCGGGGTCATAGCCGGCGTCGACGAGCGTCTGGAAGCCCGCCTGGACCAGCTCGGAGGCGCCGCCGCAGAGCACGGCCTGCTCGCCGAAGAGGTCGGTCTCGGTCTCGTCCTTGAACGTCGTCTCGATCACGCCGCCGCGAGTACAGCCGATGCCCTTGGCGTAGGCGAGCGCGAGCGCGCGTGCGCCGCCGGTCGCGTCCTGCTCGACGGCGAGCAGCCCGGGGACACCGCTTCCTTCGGTGTACTGGCGGCGGACGAGATGGCCGGGGCCCTTGGGCGCGATCATCGTGACGTCGACGCCGGGCGGCGGCGTCACCTCGCCGTAGTGCACCGAGAAGCCGTGGCCGAACAGCAGCATGTTCCCCTCCGCGATCCCGTCGCGAATCTCCTGCTCCCACACGTCATGGTGGCGCTCGTCGGGCAACAGGATCATCACGAGGTCGCCGCGGCTGGAGGCCTCGACCACAGGCAGGACCTCGAGGCCCTGCTCGCGCGCCTTGGCCACCGAGGCGGAGTCCTCGCGCAGGCCGACCACGACGTCGACTCCGGAGTCCTTGAGGTTGAGCGCGTGGGCGTGGCCCTGGGATCCGTAGCCGATGATCGCGACGGTCTTGCCGTCGAGCAGCGCGAGGTCGGCGTCGTCGTCGTAGATCATCGAACGGCAGGCTATCCAACTGCGCGTGGCGAGGCGGCCGAAGGGCCCGCCTCAGGCGCTGGCGGAGGCGAGCAGCGTGCGGCCCGGCACCTCGAGCGATCCGTCGGCCCCGGTGTAGGGCGCGAAGCGCTCCGCCAGCGACGCCTTGATCTCGGCGACCTCGGGGGCAGGACGGGCCAGCACCGCGTCGTGGAAGCTGCGCGAGAGGTCGAGCGTCACCTCCCAGAGCTCCTCGAAGCTGGTGTGCCGGCGCCAGAGGTCCATGCCCTCCACGTCTATCTCCACGAAGCCGGCCTCCGCGAGCAGCTCCGAGACTCGCGCACGGCTGCCCAGCGCGAACGGGCCCGGCTGCCCCTCCGGCGGCGGCGGCACGACACCCCGCTCGATCAGCTCCTGCGCCGGTAGCAGCGCCCAGGGATTGAGCTGGATCGCCTCCCAGACGGCCAGGGCGACGCGCCCGCCGGGTCGCAGAACTCGGCGCGTCTCCGCGAGCGCCGCCGCAGGGTCGGCCATCAGCATGTAGCCCCAGCGGCACAGGACCGCGTCGACGCTCGCGAGCGGCAGGTCGATCCATTCGGCATTGAGGACCTGGAACTCGACGTTGCTGAGACCCAGGTCGGCCGCCCGCTTTCGTGCACCTGCGAGCATCGCCTCGGCCTGGTCGGACACGATCACGCCGCCCATCGGCGCGACGAGTTCTGCGGCCAGCATCCCCGCCTCGCCGAGCCCGGCCGCCAGCTCCAGCACGCGCTCGCCCGGCTGCAGCGCCAGCGCGTCCACCATCCAGTGCGCGACAGGGGCCCCAAGCTCACGAATCAGCTCCTGGCGGTGAACCCATCCGGACGCGGCCTCTTCCCAGCTCTGCAGGCTGCTCGCGCGGTGGGCGTTGGGGTCGAAGCTCAACGCAGCGTCCTCCGCAGCAGCTTGCCCGAGCGGGTGCGCGGCAGCGGCCCGGCCGAGAGCACGACCCGCTTGGGAACCTTGTATGGGGCGAGCGCCCGGGCGCAGTGCGCGCGCAGCACCTCGCCCTCGAGCGAGACGCCCGGCCGCGCGACGACGATCGCCGTCACCGCCTCGCCCCACTGCGGGTCCGAGCGGCCGAGCACCGCAGCCTCCAGGACGTCGGGGTGGGACTCGAGCACGGCCTCCACCTCGGCCGGCGCGACGTTCTCGCCGCCGCTCACGATCGTGTCGGCTTTGCGTCCGGTCACGAGCAGTCCTCCCTGCTCGTCGATGCCCCCGAGGTCGCCCGTGTGCAGCCAGCCGTCGGGTGCGAGCGCGCCCGGCGCGACCGTCGGCCCGCGCACCAGGATCTCGCCGTCACCGGCGATCTCCACACCGGTGCAGAAGAGCGGCGGACCGGCACTCAGGCCCGGCGCCTGCAGCTGCGCGACCGGCGCGGTCGTGACCTGAGAGCAGCTCTCGGTGAGCCCGTAGGTGAGGCTCACGGGCACCCCGGCCGCGTGCGCGCGCTCAATCAGCGCGCCGGCTACGGGCCCGCCTCCGGTGAGCGCGCAGCGCAGCGCCGGCGGAGCGCTCAGGCCCGCGTCCAGCAGACGCGAGAGCGTGGTCGCGACGAGGCTCACGAGCGTCACCTGCCCGGTGCGCAGGGCGCTGAGAACCCGGTCCGCCTCGAAGCGCTCGTGCACGACTGCGGTCGTCGCGTAGATCGTCGAGCGGAGCAGGATCGACAGGCCGCCGACGTGCGAGACGGGCAGCGCGCACAGCCAGCGCTCGCGCGGATCCAGGCCGAGCGCGACCGCTGAGCCGAGCGCGCTCCAGAGGAGGTTGCCGTAGGTCAGCTCGACCGGACGCGGCGAGGAGGTGGTGCCCGAGGTGTGGACGACGACGGCCGTCGCGTCGAGGTCGTGGCGCACCGGTGCCGCGGACGCCCGCGCACCACGCTCGGGCAGCGGCTCATCGACGAGCACGGCCGCCCGCTCGAGAATTCGCTCGCGCTCTGCGCCCGAGAGCCGCAGGTCGACGGGCACCGCGGGCGCGCCGATCAGCAGGGACGAGTGCAGCGCCTGCGCGAAGGCAAGGCCGCCGGGCAGTGCGATCGCGACCGGGCGGCCCGGCCCGGCGCCCCGCTCGGAGAGCTCGGCCGCGCCGGCCCTGGCGGCGGCGTGAAGCTGCGCATAGGACCAGCTACCCGCCGGCGTCTCGAGTGCAGCGGCATCGGGCCGCGCCGTCGCCGCGCGTGCGAGCCATCCCTCGACCACCATGCCGCACAGGCTAGCCTTCGCGCCATGACCACGGCCTGGATACCCGCCGGCGACAGCCGCGGGGAGGACTACCTGGACATCCGCTATGAGAAGTCCACCGGCCCCGATGAGGGGATCGCGAAGATCACGATCGCCAGGCCGGAGGTCAGGAACGCGTTTCGCCCGCGCACCGTGATCGAGATGTCGCGGGCGCTTGAGGACGCGCGCGAGGACACGGGCGTCGGAGTCGTGGTCCTCACCGGCGAGGGACCGGACGCGTTCTGCTCCGGGGGCGACCAGCGTGTCCGGGGGGACTCCGGCTACCTCGACGACGACGCCGCCGGCAGGGCGGGCGTCGGCCGCTTTCACGTCACCGACCTGCACATGCAGATCCGGCGGCTCCCCAAGCCGGTCGTGGCGATGGTCGCGGGCTATGCGATCGGCGGCGGGCACGTCCTGCACCTCGTGTGCGACCTGACGATCGCCGCGGACAACGCGCGCTTCGGACAGGTTGGCCCCAGGGTCGGGTCTTTCGACGGGGGGTTCGGTGCCGGTCTCCTGGCCAACCTGGTCGGCCCCAAGAAGGCAAAGGAGATCTGGTTCCTCTGCCGGCAGTACTCGGCCGCCGAGGCGCTCGAGATGGGCCTCGTCAACACGGTCGTGCCGCTCGAGAGCCTCGAGCAGGAGACCGTGGGCTGGTGCCGTGAGATGCTCGCCCTCTCCCCTTTCGCGCTGCGCCTGCTGAAGGCGAGCTTCAACGCCGCCGAGGACGGGCTCAGCGGCATTCAGCAGCTGGCACACGACGCGAACCTGCTCTTCTACGGAAGCGAGGAGGCGCAGGAGGGAAGAGACGCCTACCGCGAGAAGCGCACGCCGGACTTCTCCCGCTTTCCCAAGCGGGCCTAGTGTGAACGCGGTCCGCATCTGGATCATGGCCGCACGCGTGCGCACACTGCCTGCGGCGGTTGCGCCCGTGCTGGTTGGAACGTCCCTCGCCCTCGGCGCCGGGCACTTTCATCCGCTTGCGTTCGTGGCGGCGCTGCTGGGCGCGCTGTTCATCCAGGTGGGAACCAACCTCTCCAACGACTACTCCGACGCGCGGCGCGGCGCGGACACCGAGGATCGGCTCGGGCCGGTGCGGGTGACCGCGGGCGGGCTCGTGCCGCCCAGCCAGGTGCTGGTGGCGACCTATGTGACCTTCGGGCTCGCGGTCGCCTGCGGCGCATACCTGGTCGCCGTGGCGGGGCCCGAGCTGCTCGCGGTGGGCGCCGCCTCGATTCTGGCCGGCGTGCTCTACACGGGCGGGCCGCGACCATACGGCTACGAGGGCCTTGGCGAGCTGTTCGTGTTCCTGTTCTTCGGCATCGTCGCCGTCGCCGGCTCCTACTTCGTCCAGGTGCAGCAGCTTCCCTGGCAGGCGTTCGTCTGCGCCGTCCCCGTCGGGCTGCTGGCCAGCGCGATCCTCGTCGTCAACAACGTGCGGGACCTCGAGACCGACCGGCGCGCCGGAAAGCGAACGCTGGCGGTGCGGCTCGGGCGCGCGCGCACCCGGACCCTCTACACGGCGATGCTCGCCGCGGCATTCCTGGCGGCACCGCTGCCTTGGCTGCTCGGCTCGATGGGCGCGTGGCTTCTGCTGCCGTGGGCGGTGGCGCCGCTGGCGGCGAGGCTCGCCGGCGTGGTGCGCTCGCGCACCGACGGGCCGGCCTTGAACGGCGCGCTCGCCGGGACCGGCGCCCTGCAGCTCGCCTTCTGCCTGCTGTTCTCGGCGGGGATCCTCGCCAGCGGCGGCATCGGCTCGTGAAGCTCGAGCTGCAGCGCCGCTCGCTCAGGCTGGCGGCGCCGCTTCAGAGCTCCTACGGGGCGGTGCGCGATCGAGAGATGCTGACGGTGGCGATCACCGACGGTGAGGGAGCCACGGGCCACGGCGAAGCGGCACCGCTCGAGCTCTATGACGGCGTGAGCATCGCCGAGGTGGAGCGTGCCCTGCAGAGCTACCGGCCCGTGCTCGCGAAGTCCGACGGGTCACATGGCGCGCGCCTGGTCGAAGCGTGCCGGCGCGCGGCCGATCTTCCAGCAGCGCTCGCCGCGATCGACATGGCGCTCTGGGACCGCGCCGGGCGTCGCGAGGGCAAGCCGATCGCGGCGCTGTTGACCGATCGGCCGGCGCAGGAGGTGCCGGTCAACGTGACCCTCTCGGCGCTCGACCGGGCGGGCGTCGCCGAGCAGGCAGCTGCGGCCGTCCGCGACGGGTTCAGCTGCCTGAAGGTGAAGGTCGGGTTGGGCGACGACGCCGGTCGCGTCGCCGCAGCGCGCGCAGCCGCCGGCCCGGAGGCTGCGCTGCGCCTGGACGCAAACGGTGCATGGGGCGTCGAGGAGGCGGTGCGCGCGATCGACGCGCTCTCGCCGGCCGGCCTGGAGCTCGTCGAGGAGCCGACGCATGGCCTGCGGGCGGTGCGAGAGGTGCGCGAGCGGGTCGCCGTCAGGATCTCGATCGACGAGACCGCGGGCGAGCCGGGCGCGCTCGGCGCGGGTGTGGCAGACGCGGTATGCCTGAAGGTCTCACGCTGCGGCGGGATCTCCGGGCTGCTCGCCGCAGCCGCGCTGGTGCGGACCTCCGGCGCGGAGGTCTACCTTGCCTCGACGCTTGACGGTCCGCTCGGTGTGGCCGCCGCCCTGCATGCGGCCGCCGCGCTCGCCTCGCGTGGCCCCGTCGCCCCGTGCGGGCTCGCCACCTTGGCCCTGTTCGAGGAGCTCGACGATCCGCTGCCGGCGCGCGGCGGACGGATCGCGCTGCCGGCGGGTCCCGGCCTGGGGGTCGAGTTCGTCTAGCGGGCAATCGCGCCGCCCGCGGATGTACCGACTCAGGCGCTCGCGATGACGCGCGCCACGGCGTCGGGGTTCTCGAGCGCCAGGTTGTGCCCGCCGGCTACCGTGAAGAGCCTGCCATGCGGCGCCGCGGCAGCCAGCCGACGTCCAAGCGCAACGTACTTCGCGTCGCGATCCCCGACGACGACGCTCACGGGCATGTGCAGCCCGGCCAGCTGGTCCCACACGGGCTCCATCTCGCCCACCCCGATCCCGCGCAGGACCTCGGCGAGCGCCTGCGGCCGGTTGCGGCGCTGGTCCTCGCGCGCGAGCCGGCCTACCTCCGCGGGCTCATCCGCGAATAGCGGCTGCGCGCGCCAGCGCTCGATGAAGTCCTCGAACGGCATCCGTTCGAGCTCGTCCGCGAGCAGGTGGTCCGCGACGCTGCGCGCCGTCCGCTCGACCGCATCCTCGATGCCGGCAGTGCTCGAGACGAGCACGAGCCGGCTGACCCGCTCGGGTGCGCTCAAGGCGACGTGGAGGGCGACGCGCCCGCCAAGCGAGTAGCCGCCCAGCAGGAAGCGATCGGGAGCCTCCGCCAGGACCTCGCGGACACAGGCATCGAAGGTGATCGGCAGCTCGAAGTCGTAATGCGCTCCGTGCCCCGGGAGATCGGGGGCGAGTGGCCGGTAGCCTTCGCGTCGGAGGGCAGCCGCGACGCCTTCCCAGGCCCGGCCGGTGCCGCTGAAACCGTGCAGCAGGACGACGCTCTCCGGCACGGCCCAATCCTATGACTCCCACCACTGACACATACGTGCTGCTGCGGGCCTTCGTCGACGAGCTGACGCGCTGCGGGATGCGCGCCGCCTGCACCTCGCCGGGGTCGCGCTGTGCCCCGCTCGTGCTCTCGCTCGCGCGCGAGGAGCGCCTGCGCTGCTACTCCCACGTGGACGAGCGCTGCGCGGGGTTCTTCGCGGTTGGCCTGGCAAAGGCCTCGGGCCTGCCTGTCGCCGTCGCCTGCACGTCCGGGACCGCCGCCGCAGAGCTCCTGCCGGCGGTGGTCGAGGCGCGCGAGGCGCGGGTGCCCCTGCTCGTGCTGAGCGCCGACCGCCCGGCGGAGCTGCGCGACATCGGCGCCGGGCAGGCGATCGACCAGCTGAAGCTGTTCGGCAGCGCCGCCAAGTGGTTCTTCGAGGTCGGGATCGAGCGGGCCGGCGAGGAGCAGCTGCGCTGGATGCGCATGCTCGCCTGCCGCGCGTACTGGACCGCCCTCGAGGGCCGGCCCGGCGTCGTGCATCTGAACTTCCCGCTGCGCGAGCCTCTGGTCGGCGAGGAGGAGCTGCCGCCGGATTCGACCGGCCGCGACGGCGGGCGCCCGCACCTGCGCCGGGTGCCGGCTGCGGTTGCGAGCAGCGGGGACGCCGCGGCGCTCGGCGATCTTCTCTGCCGAGCGCGGCGCGGCGTAATCGTCGCGGGGCGCCACGAGCGAGGGACGCCGCTGGGACAGACGGCCGCCGCCTTTGCCGAGGCGGTCGGCTGGCCGCTGCTCGCCGATCCGCTCTCGGGCGCGCGCCGCGGTCAGGCCGCGATCGCACACTATGACGCGCTACTGCGCGACGAGGCCTTCGCGGCCTCGGTGACGCCCGACCTGGTTCTGCGGGTCGGCGATCTCCCGGTGTCCAAGCCGATGCGCACCTGGCTCGCGGGACTCGAGGGGGCGCGTCAGGTGGCGATCGACCCGGACGGCGCGTGGCAGGACCCGGCGTCCGTGCTCTCGGACTCCTTCGCGATCGACCCGGCGGAGGCGTTGCGCGAGCTGGCCGGCGCCCAGGCGCGGGCGCCGGGCACCGTCATCTCGAGCGAGGAGGACTGGCTCTCGCGCTGGCGCAGCGCCGACGAGCTCGCGGCGGAGGCGATCCTCGGCGTGCTCGGCGACCGCGAGCTCTCAGAGCCTGAGGTCGCCGCGGAGCTCGGTGTGCTGCTGCCCGAGGAGGCGACGCTGTTCGTCGCCTCCTCGATGCCGGTGCGCGACATCGAGACCTTCTGGCCGGTGCGCCCTGATCCTCCGCGCGTGCTCTGCAACCGCGGCGCGAACGGGATAGACGGGACCGTCTCGGCCGCGTTCGGCGCCGCCGCCGGCGCGGCCGGCCCGGCCGTGCTGCTGATCGGCGACGTGGCGCTGGCTCACGACATCGGCGGCCTGCTGGCTTCGCGGCGGCTCGGCCTGAAGCTGACGATCGTGCTGCTCGACAACGGCGGCGGCGGCATCTTCGACTTCCTGCCGGTCTCGGGGGCCGCAATGGCGCTCGCGCGCGATCCGCACGGCGGCGCCCCCGCGGCTCGGCAGCGCGACGGCGGCGAGGACATCTACACCCACCACGTCGCGACGCCGACCGGGCTCGACTTCGCCGCCGCCGGCGCCCTCTACGGGATCGCGCACGAGCGCGTGGGCGACGTCCACGGTTTCCGCGCGGCGCTCGAGCGGGCGCTCGACGCAAGCGAGTCGAGCATCATCGAGGCTCGTGGCGAGCGGCCGGCGAACGTCGCCCTGCACCGGAGTGTGTGGGATGCGGTCTCGCGGGCGCTCAACCCGTGAGCAGCGGCAGCAGGGCCTGGAGCTTCACCTCGGTCTCGGCGAGCTCGCTCGCCGGCTGGGAGTCGCGCACGATGCCGTTGCCCGCGTAGCAGCGGGCAACGCTCCCGCGAAGCAGCGCGCACCGCAGCGCGACACAGAACTCTCCGTCGCCCGCCGCGTCGGTCCATCCGACTGGGCCCGAGTACCAGCCGCGGTCGAGCCCCTCAAGCGCCGGGATCAACGGTGCTGCGATGCTCAGCGGCTCGCCGCCAACGGCCGGCGTCGGGTGCATCAGCCCTGCCAGCTCCAGCGCGTCCATCGGTGCAGCCAGCTGCGCGCGAATCGGCGTCGCAAGATGCTGGATGTTGGCGATCCGAACGAGCTCCGGCTCTGGCGCGGCGGCGACCCAGACGGCATGCGGGCGCAGCGTGCGCGCGATTCGCCGCGCCACGATCGCGTGCTCCTCGCGGTAGCTCTCGTCGCGCAGCAGCTGCTCGCCGAGATGGTCGTCGACGGCGGGATCGGCGCTGCGGCGGCTGGACCCGGCCAGCGCGAGAGTGCTCACGCGATGGCCTTCGCGGCGTACGAGCAGCTCGGGGCTCGCGGCGACGAGGGCGGCGTCGCCGCGCCCCACGCAGAACACGAAGCACGACGGGAACTCCTCGCGCAGCACGCCGAGCACCGCCCCCGGGTCATAGGCGCGCGGAGCGTGCACCTGGACTTCGCGCGCGAGCACGACCTTCTCGAGCTCGCCCGCGCGGATCAGCTCGACCGCACGTGCCACGGCGTCCTCGTAGTGCTCGGGCGGCATCGCGCTCGCGACCTGGAAGCGCCCTGTGGGCGACGGGTCGAGCAGCGGCATGGGGCTCATACGCAGCTCCGCCAGACGGCTCTCCAGGCGCACGAGCAGCTCCTCCGGCATGTCGTCGGGGGACACGCTCGCCGCGAGCGTCATGTGCGCGCTCTGCTGCCCGCCACGCCGCCTGCGGACGATCGCGACCTCCGGGACGATCAGCGAGGCGGGCTCGAAGCCCGACCAGTGAGGCGAGCTGCCGCCGTCGGGCGCGAAGGCGAAGCCGCCGACCGCGACGGGCCCGGCGCCGGGGAGCTCGTCGTTCGCGTCCGACGCGGACGCCGCCGACACGGCCCGCCAGCGCTCGGCAACGCGGGTGAAGCGCTCGGAGCCGGTTGCCTGCAGGCTGAGCGCCTCGCCCAGCCCGGCCAGCGCCGCGTGCCCGCGGTCCGGCTGCTCGAAGGCGAACCACTGCTCATCCGGCCGTCGAGACGCACACACGACGGCCGAGGGGTCGACCTGCGCAGACACGCGCACTGAGATCGTCGCCAGCGCCGCACCTCCCCCCCGCCGTGCGCTCCGTAGCGCGACCTTCAGGCGCTCTGCCAGCCGATCCCGGTCGGCGGCGCCCAGCGAGAACCGCGCATCGGCGGGCGAGGACCCCGTGGCGGCCGCCGGGTCAGGCCCGCCCAACGATCGGACGTCCGCCGGCGAGCGTGAGCCTGCCCCGGGGCGCAACTAGGTCTCGCTGCGCCCCCGCGAGATGGCGATCTCGCCCGTGCGCATCATCTCGATCAGCCCGAACGGGCGGACCATGTTCTCGAACGCCTCGATCTTGTCCGTCGTGCCGGTCACCTCGATGATCACCGCGCGCTTGGTCACGTCGACGACCTTGCCGCGGAAGATCTCCGCGATCTGCATCAGCTCTCCGCGCTGCACCCCGTCGGCGGCGACCTTGAACAGCGCCAGCTCGCGCGCCACCGTGTCAGCCGGCTCGAGGTCGCGGATCTTCAGCACGTTGATGAGCTTGTGCAGCTGCTTGGTCACCTGGTCGATCGGGTGGAGCGCGCCGTCGACCGTCAGCGTCACCCTCGAGATCTGCTCGTCCTCGGTGGGACCGACCGTCAGCGTGTCGATGTTGAAGCCGCGCCTGGCGAACAGGCCGGCGATCCGGGTCAGCACGCCGGACTTGTTTTCGACGAGGATCGACAGCACGTGCTTGCGGCCCGTGCGCAGGTTGGTAGAAGCCTCCAGCTCTTCGAGGCTGAGTGGCTCCTTGGTCCCCGGTTCACCCATCAGGCGCTCGCCCTCATCCGACCATCTCGCGGGCGGCCTGGCCTGCGGGGATCATCGGGTAGGTGTTCTCCTCGCGTGTGACGCGCACGTCGACGAGCACCGGGCCATCGATCGCGATCGCGCGCTTCATGTCGTCCACCAGCGTGCGCTTGTCCTCCAGGCGCATGCCCGTCACGCCGTAGGCCTCCGCGAGCTTGACGAAGTCGGGGAACTCGCCCATGTCGACGTGGCTGTAGCGGCCGTCCCAGAACAGCTCCTGCCATTGCCGGACCATGCCGAGATAGCCGTTGTTCATGATGAACACCTTGATCGGGATGTTGTTCTGCGCGCATGTCGCGAGCTCCTGCGCGTTCATCTGCACGGAGCCGTCGCCGGCGATGCAGCAGACGAGCCGGTCCGGACAGCCGACGGCTGCGCCCATCGCTGCGGGCAGGCCGAATCCCATCGTCCCGAGGCCGCCCGAGTTCACCCAGCGTCGCGGCTTGGGGAAGTCGTAGTACTGCGCCGACCACATCTGGTGCTGGCCGACGTCGCTGGTGATGATCGCCTCGCCTCCCGTCGCCTCGAACAGCGCCTGAACCATGTACTGCGGCTTGATCTCCGCGTCGGCGCTGTCCTCGTAGGCGAGCGGGTACTTCTGACGCCAGCCCTCGATCCTGCTCCACCAGGCCTCCAGCCGCGCCGGGTCGGCTCCGATCGCGCGGTACTCGACGATCAGCTTCGCCAGCACGTGCTTCGCGTCGCCGACGATCGGGATGTGCGCGGGCACGTTCTTGGAGATCTCCGCCGGATCGACGTCGATGTGGATGAACTTGGCGCGCGGGGCGAACTCGGAGAGCTTCCCCGTGATGCGGTCATCGAAGCGCGCGCCGACCGCGCAGATCAGGTCCGCCTCGTCCATCGCGTAGTTGGCCGCCCGCGTCCCGTGCATGCCGAGCATTCCGAGCCACTGCTGGTCGGGCGCCGGATAGGCGCCGAGGCCCATCAGCGTGCAGGTCACGGGGAAGCGGTCGCTCCTGACGAACTCGATCAGCTCGTCCGACGCGTTCGCGTTGACCACTCCGCCGCCGGCGTAGATCACGGGGCGCTGCGCCGCTGCCAGCGCCTTTGCGGCCTGGCGGATCTGCTTCTGGTTGCCCTCCAGGCGCGGCTGGTATCCGGGGAGGCGCACGTCGGAGACGGGCTCGTAGTCGATCTCCGCGCGGGAAAGGTCCTGCGGGATGTCAACGAGCACCGGTCCCGGGCGCCCGGTGCGCGCGATGTGGAAGGCCTCGTGGATCGCGCGGGGCAGTTCCTGAGGGTGCTGGATCATGAACGAGTGCTTGACCACCGGCATCGTGATGCCGATCGTGTCGGCCTCCTGGAACCCGTCGGTCCCGAGCAGCTCCGTGCGCACCTGTCCTGTGATGAAGACCACCGGCACGGAGTCCATCATCGCGTCGGTCATCGGCGTGAGCAGGTTCGTCGCGCCCGGCCCGCTGGTGGCGAAGGCGACGCCCACCTTGCCGGTGGCCTTGGCGTAGCCCTCGGCCGCGTGCCCGCCGCCGGCCTCGTGCCTGACGAGGATGTGGCGGATTCCACCGTCGACGAACGCGTCGTAGGTGGGGAGGTTGGCGCCGCCGGGCAGCCCGAAGACGACGTCCACGCCCTCCGCCTTCAGACATTCCATCAGGGCATCGACAGCCCGCATATCGCCGACCTCCTTTCGTTCGTTCCGGGGAAAAAACCCAGTGTACCAGCGGGTTTAGACCCCGCTTAGGAGGATCCGATGGCCACGCCCACCCCAAGGGCGATGGCGCCGCCGACGGCCACCGTGAGCAGCGAGCGGCGCATCGAGACTCCGAGGAAGCGGTGCCTGATCCAGGCGATCGCCAGCAGCTCGACCGCGACGACGATGCCAGCAACGAGGAGCGCGCGGTTGACGTTGGAGATGATGAAGGGGAGCGTGTGAAAGACGCCGCCGAGAGTAGTCATGCCCCCCGTGATTGCTCCGCGGACCACCGCCGAGCCGCGCCCGGTTATCTCGCCTGTGTCGGACAGCGCCTCGGACCATCCCATGCTGACGCCGGCCCCGACGGCGACCGAGAAGCCGACGAGCAGCGCTGTGTGCGAGCTCGAAGCGATAGCCGCCGTGAAGATCGGCGCGAGCGAGGAGACGGTGCCGTCGATCATGCCGACGAGCGCCGGCTGCACCACGCGCAGCACGAAGTCCCGCTCGTCCTTGAAGCCCCAACGATGGATCAGGCGGGCGATCAGCGAGTCGCCGGGTTGTGTCGCCGTCTCTGCCTGCGTCGTCATTCAGGACAGCGTACGCAACAAGCTGGCTTAGGGCGGCCGAAATCGGGTTAGGCGACCCTCAGCCGGCGGGGCTCCTCAGGGGGCCGTGGAGGTGGGGGTCCGCTGCCAGGATTCGGGCGCTATCGCCACGTCCGGGAAGTCGAGCTCGGCCCCGCAGCGCGTGCAGACAGCGTCGTAGATCTTGGTCACGCGGCCGCACTGCGGGCACGAGCGACGCAGCTCGTCGCGCTCGAAGCGATAGGCGATGGCGGCGAGCAGGCCGAAGAACGGGACGGCGAGGGAGATCAAGAACCACAGCAGGAACGAGCTGCCCTTGAGCTTGCCGACGAAACCTCCGGCGAGTCCGAAGCACACCGCGATGATCACGTATGCCACAGCCGCTCCCCGCGTCTAAAGGAGCACGCGCAGAGCCCAGACGAGGGCAACCACGGCAAGCACCAACAGGAGCGTGCTGAAGAGGAACGAGGCGATGCCGATGATGAAGTGCAGCAGCACCCATGCGGCGACGAGCAGGATCAGCGCTGCCACCACGGTCCGACCGAACGATCGGGGCTGCGTCTCGTTCATAGCATCAACAAGTCTAGACGGTCGGGCGGCCGGGCAGGGAGCTGCAGGC
>JAXDGO010000005.1:0-158428 GCA_034665005.1 Solirubrobacteraceae bacterium
TCCTCGGAATGGTTGTACGCCAGGATCGCCGCATGCAGATCACTCGCCGCGCCCGCCGCCCGCAGATACCGCGCCGCCGCGAAGATCGCATCCACCGGGTTATACGGATCCGCATAGCCCGCATCCACCGCATCGACCCCATACTGCAACCACGTTTCCGGCATGAACTGCATCCAACCCACCGCACCAGCCGTCGAGACCGACTGGTCACTGCCATAGTTCGTCTCGATTTCGTTGATCGCCGCAAGGATCTGCCACGGCACCCCATACTGCACCGCCGCAGCCTTGTAGATCGGCAACAGGAACAACGGAATCCGGTAGAAGCCAAGCGCCTGCACCGACGCCGCCGAAGACGCCAACGCCGCCGCCAACGCCCCCGCCTCACCCGCAGCCAGCTGCGGCGACACAGCCACATTGTTCAAACCAGCCACAGGCGCCGGCACAGCAGGCGCCGCGCCACTCGCGCCGGGTGCCGTTGTCTGGTTGGGGTTCGACTGCTTGGATTCGGTGTTGCGCTGCTTGCGCTGGAGCACGACGGTGGGAGCTTCGCTCTTGGCGGTGGGCGTCCTGGCGGGCACCGTCTTGGTCGGCACCGGCGTCGGGGCGTTCTTCGGGGCCGTGCCCTGTTCGGCGGGCGGCGCCGGCGGCGGCCGCGTCGTCGAGGTCACGACGGGCGGCTGGCTGGTGGCTGCTTCGGGGGTCGGCGCCGCTGGTTCGGAGCCGGTCGAGGTTGCGGCGCCTTCGGCCGTGCCCGTCGGCGGCGTGGCGCCGAGCGCCGCGGTCACCGGACCGCCCAGCCCCGCGGCCGTGAGCCCGCCGCCGGCGAGCGCCGACAGGATCGCTCGCCACGCCCGATAACGGGCGTTGCTCAGTGGCGGCATGGCTTGACGTCGCTCATCTCGGGGTCGTCCCATTGTCGTGGTCGGCGCAGTGGTCCCACAAACCGGGGGCGCCCACCTGGATTCTTTCGGCAGGCAACCACGAATGCGTAAAGGATTCGTAATCGAACTCGCCAATGATTGGTGGGCGGTAATGCGCCGGCATTGCCCCGGACGGACGCTCGCGACCCCCGCCGCAGCCGGTCCGGACCCACGCAACCGTCTGTGTTTCGGGGGCGCTCGCCGTTCTCAGCGAAGCTCGCGACCTGCGTTCCTCGCCCTCCTGGCATCGCGTGTGTCGGACCGGTCTATTGTTCACGCTCGAGGGTTTATAGGGCAAAAGCCGGCTCGGCAGCGGCAGTGAGCCGGGTGGACAGGGAGAGAGCTATGGGGTTCTGGGTGCGAATCGTTGCGGCGGTCCTCTGCAGCATGTCCCTGCTGGGCGTGGCGAGCGCCCAGGCGGAACAGACGGTGACCATCACCGAAGCCGGCTTCTCGCCCGACAAGCTCGGCGTTCCGACGAACGCGTTCGGCCGCGCGACGATCGGCTCGACGACGGGACCGGTGCCCTCGCCGATCACCCACGTCAACGTCTACGGTCCGGCCGGGGTGACGCTCGACCTCGAGGGGACGGGGATCTGCAACAAGCAGAGACTCGAAAACCTCGGGCCTGCCGCCTGCCCGGCCAACTCCAGGGCGGGCTTCGGCGGCGGCATGGGGATCTACCAGATCGGGCGGGAACTCGTTGAAGAGGAATACACGCTCGACTTCTTCCTCGGCGACAACCGGCCCGGTCACACGTCGCTGCTCATCTTCCTGAGCGGCTCCAAGCCCGTGTCGGTGGAACTCGTGTTCACCGCGGTCGTGATTCGCGGGCCCAAGCCGTATGGGCTCGGCTTCAGCCTCGACGTGCCGCTCATCAAAGTCCTCCCCGAAGCGTCCGACGCCTCGGCGAAGACTGCGTTCCTGACGCTGGGAGCGCACAACGTCGCCTACTACAAGAAGGTCCACGGCAAGCGCACGCTGTTCCACGTGAAGGGCATCATCCTTCCCAGGAGCTGCCCGCACGGAGGCTGGCCCGTCGCATCGCAGTTCAGCTTCCAGGATGGCTCGACGGTCATGGCCAAGCGCGCCATCCCGTGTCCGAAGAAGTGACGCGCGGGGAGTTCGGACAGCGGGCGCCGGCCGCGTCCCGGGGCGCCGGCCGAGGACCGTCGCTCGGCTCACGGGCCATACGGTGGGCCGCCGCGCTGGCAAGCTGCTGCCTGGCGTCGCTGCCGGTCGCCTCGGCGCGTGCGGAAGTCAACACGAGCGTGCACCCGTCCTTCCTTCCCAACGCGCTGGGAGCGAGGACGGCGTTCACGTTCGCGTTCCGGCTGGGGGCGGGCGAAGAAGGGGTTCCGCCGGCGGTCCGCCGCATCGTCATGCACCTGCCGGCCGGCCTCGGGATCGACCTGCGCGGTGTGCGGACGTGCCCGGGCGCGCGCCTGCTGCGCATGGGCCCGAGGGGCTGTCCGGCCGGGTCGCTGATCGGCCACGGCCATGCGGTTCTGGCCGTGCACGCGGGCTCGCAGGCGATCCCCGAGCAGGCGGTCATCTCGGCCTTCCGCGGGCCCGATCGAGGAGGTCGCCCGGTCATCGAGGTGCTAGGGCGCGGCGATACGCCGCTGCAGGAGCAGACGCTCAGCACGGGCGTGCTGTCTGCCGACCGCGCGCCATACGGGCTCAGGCTGACCGTGTCGGTCCCCTCGATCCCCACCGTCACGTACGAGCCGGACGCGTCGATCGTGTCGTTCTCGCTGACGGTCGGCGCCGTCGGCCGCAGGCCGCGGGCGCATGCGGCGTCCGGCGCGGTCACCGTGCCCCGCCGCTGCCCGGCCGGCGGCTTCCGCTTCGCAGCGGACTTCGACTTCTACGACACGACGACGGCGAGCGCCGCCGCGCGCATACCGTGCCCGTGAGGTCCGTTCACGCGATACCCTGCGGCTTGTGGAAACCGTCCTCTCCGTAATCGAGGTCGCCATCGCGGTGATCGTGATCTTCCTGGTGCTGATGCACTCGGGCAAGGATTCTGGCCTGTCGGGCGCCTTCGGCGTGGGCAGCGGCACCGGCCCGCTCGGCGGGGGCTCGATGGTGGAGCGCAACCTCAACCGCTGGACGATCTTCTTCGCGGTCCTGTTCTTCGTGAACGCGGTCGTGCTCCTCAAGCGTCCCTGGGCCTGACCTCGGAGGCGCCCGTCGCCTCGAGGCGGTTGAGTATGTCGATCGCCTCCGCGCGCAGCGCGCGGTCGATCGCCTCGTAGTCCTCGCGCGACAGCTTGCCGGTGCGGTAGTCGAGCTCGGCGTCGCGGATCTCGCGGTACTTGGCCTCGCGCGCCGCCTCGAGCTCATCCCGCTCGAGCTCGCGCCGCGGATCGGCAGACCCGCCCGGCGGCGTCCCCCCCGCCTGGTCCGGCGTGCCTCGGGGCGCTCGCAGCGGACCGCTGATCACGAGGACCACCACGGCGACCAGCAGCAGCGTGAGGATCGCGACGAGCACGGTCACACCCTCAGGTTCGCAGCAGCGTCGAGCTTCAAGCGCGTGCGAGGCCCCGCACGCCACGCGCACGCGAGAGCGCGGCGACGCGCCGGCGAACGGTGCTCGGCGCGGGCCAGATGGCGATCAGACCGCCGCCGAACACGATCGCGCCGCCGATCCAGATCCACATGACCAGCGGCGAGACGATGAAGTGGAACTGCGCCATGGGCGGGTGCTGGAGGTAGGCGCGCGCGAGGTACCCGATCGCCACGAGGCCCTGGTCGGGTGAGAGCGTTCGGTTGCCCACCTTCACGATGCGCTGCAACTGCCCGGCTTCGATGTTCGGCTGGATCGCGGTCCAGACGTCGCGGGTGACACCGGAGTCCATCGCGATGTGGCTCACAGGTTGGCCGCCTATGAGGCTTCCGACCGATCCCTGGCTCGCGTCCTGCGATGCGTAGTAGCCCTGGCTGGGCCTGAGGGTCGCGACGTGGTGGCCGCCCTTGCTCACGTCGAGCAGCGCTCCGAGGCTGAGCGTCGAGCCGGTGTGGGCCGCGTCGTACTTCGGCGTGATCGTGGCGGTGGGCCGCACATAGCGGACTGTGTACGCGCCGACACGGGTTGACTGCCCGGGCGAGAGCCCCAGCTCGGAGGCGTGCTGGAAGGACGATGAAGCTGCGACACCGACGAACAGCGCTGCGATGCCGAGGTGGACGACGTAGCCGCCGTAGCGCCGTCGGTTGCGCCGCACGAGCGCGACCAGCGCGCCGGGCGTCCGCTCCCCCGCCATCGCCCGCCGCGCGCGCACGCCCCGGAAGAACTCCTGCCCGACGCTGCCGAATACGAACGCTGCGCAGCAGAACATGGCGATCGCTCCCGGCTTGTGAGCGACGCCGGCGGCGAGCAGCGCGACGAGCGTGAGCAGGGCGACCGCGAGCGGAATGAGGAAGTTGCGCCGCGCATTGGCAAGCGTCGCGCGCCGCCAGGCGATCACGGGCCCGACACCGCTCAGCAGCACCAGCAGCAGCGCCAGCGGCACCGTGTAGCGGTCAAACCAGGGCGGCCCGACGGATGCTTCCTGACCTGTGAGCGCCTCCGAGATAAGGGGGAAGTAGGTCCCCCAGAAGATCACGAAGCAGAGCCCCACGAGGACTAGGTTGTTGGCGAGGAAGAGCGACTCGCGCGAGAGCAGCGAGTCGAGGCGGTACTGCGATCGCAGCATGTCGCGGCGCGAGACCACGAGATAGATGGAGCCGGCGATCAGCAGCCCGATCAGCACGACGAAGGGGACGCCGAGGGTCGCGCCGCCGAAGGCGTGGATCGAGTTGAGGATCCCGCTGCGCACGAGGAACGTGCCCATGATCGCGAGCGTGCCGGTGGCGAGCACGAGTGACACATTCCAGACCTTCAGCATCCCGCGCTTCTCCTGGATCATCAGCGAGTGCAGGAACGCGGTCCCGGTGAGCCACGGCATCAGCGACGCGTTCTCGACGGCGTCCCAACCCCAGTAGCCGCCCCAGCCGAGCTCCGCGTAGGACCAGCGCGCGCCGAGCAGGATGCCCACGCCGAGGAACAGCCACGCGGCGAAGGCGAAGCGCCGGATCGCTTTGATCCAGTCGGCGTCGACACGCCGCGCGAGGAGCGCGCCCATGCCGAAGGCGAGCGGGATCGTGCACAGCGTGTAGCCGGAGTAGAGGATCGGCGGGTGGATCATCATCGTCGGGAAGCGCAGCAGCGGGTCGAGTCCGACTCCTTCGGCCGGAGCCGGGCTCGTGGTGGCGAAGGGGTTGGCGTAGAACAGCATCAGCGAGATGAAGAAGCCGGCGAAGCCGAGCAGGATCGCCGTCGCGTAGGCGGCTATGTCCCGCATGCGCCTTCGCGTGAGGAACAGCGCAAGGCTCGACCACAGGGACAGCAGCCAGGCCCACAGCAGCAGCGAGCCTTCCTGCGAGGCCCACACAGCCGCCCCCCTGTAGAAGCCGGGCGTTGTGCGACTCGAGGTGTCGGCGACGGTGTTGAAGGTGAAGTCGTTGCGCAGGAACGCGAGCTCGAGCACCGCGAAGGCGACCGTCAGGATCCCCGCCAGGGCGTAGACCGCCCGGCGACCGGAAGCCGAGAACTCGACGCGTCCGCTGCGGGCGCCGTAGAGCGACGCGCCGATGCCGTAGACGCAGACGGCCAGGCCCAGCAGCAGGCATACGCGGCCGAGACCGGCCATCAGCGTCCAGCGCGAGAACGAGTCGGCCGCGCGGGGTGGCGGAGCATCAGTAGTTCTGCTTCTCGGCGGCGGGCGCCGACTTGTACTTGGAGGGGCACTTCGTGATCAGCGAGTTGCGTTCGCCGACGAAGCGGCCACCCTGCTTCTCGACGGTCACGATCACCTCTCGTCCCTCGCGGAACGGATCGGGGACGGTCCCGGTGTACGCGAGCGGGATCGTGGCGCCGCCGACGCGATCTGCGACGCTGAAATCGAGCACGCCGCCCTGGCGATGGACGGAGCCCTGCACGACCTTCCCCGTCACCTGATACGTGCGGCCGGGCTGCGCCTGGCGGATCAGCTGGGTGGGCGTGAGTGCCGGGCTCGCGGCGCTGAAGCTCGTGTAGATCAGGGCGCTCGCCAGCACGACGGCCGCACTCAATGCCACAACCAGCCGCACCGTCCGCTTGCGCGAAGGTCTCATCGCGACCAGTATCTCAAACGTCGCCCCGCGCCACGCCCACGCCGCGCTCTAGGGCCAGATCCGCATGGCAGAGCGGGAAACGCCGATCGCGCCAATCCGGCCGAATCCGCTCGAATCAGGTGGAATCAGAGGCCGACTGGCGCGCAACTGGCGCGCGGCAGGAAGGCGCCCGACGCACGACGTAGCCTGCTCGTCGTGAGCGTTGAAGCCCTCCGCCTGCTCCTGGCGCTGCTCGGCGCCGGATTCCAGATCGCGAGCTTCACATGGGCCTTGGTGGATGCATCGCGCGCTCGCGGACGCGAGTTCGGCGAGTACGGCCTGCCGAGACGGGTCTGGAACTGGCTCGCCTTCTGGCTCGGCCCTCCGCCCGAAGTCAGGTCCGTTAGTGCGTCGGTGAGCGGCGGTGTTCGGATGACCGGGAGCGTCACGGCGGTGAAGAGCCCGGAGTCCGATGTGGAGCGACTTGGGCGCGAACTCGCTCAACTCAGAACTGCGTTCGAGCGCCATCAGCAGAATGTCGATGAGCGTCTCGCGAGCGTCCAAGGCGACGTGGACAGGCTGAGCGAGGACGTGAGCGGGCGCATCGCTGAGATTGAGGACCGGGAGCGGGATCGGCGGCGGGGCTTCCTGCGGAGAGAGCAGCGTGCCGCTCAACTATTCATCGTTGGCCTGCTCCTGACCACGAGCACCTACACCTTCTAGTCGGCGTTCCCCCGCCAGCGTTCGAGGCGTTCGCGCTCCTCCTCGGTTTCCTCGGGCTCCTCGCGCTTCGGCAGCGGCGTGGCGAACATTTCCGTCGCGATCCCGATGAAGATGAGGGCACCGATCACGATGAGAGCGCCAACGGCAATGAGAACGATCATGCCCCCACCACCCTGAGCGCCGGGCCACCCTCGAGCCGCGCGAGGTAGGCGTTCGCCTGCGCCGCCGCCTCGTCGAGCCCGCCGGGCATCAAGTGGCCATAGGTGTCGAAGGTCATCGCGATCGTGGAGTGGCCCATGATGACGGAAAGCGCCTTCGCGTTGACGCCAGCGGCGATCATGAGGCTCGCGCAGGTGTGGCGGGCCTCATGCAATCCGATCGGCTCAAGGGCGTCCTCTCGCGACTTCGTCAGGACGAGCCTCGGGCCGACGGGCTCACGGTTCCGAACCTCCTGCCAGCCCCACGCCTTGAGCGCGCCTCGACGCAGCGTAGATGGCACGAACGACTCCGTCGCCGTGCGGCCAAAGACGAGCCCGTCGCCGTCACCGCTCGTGCGGAGCTTGTGCTCAGCCAGGCGCGGGGCCAGCACGTCGAGGATCGGCACGCGACGGTTCGCGGCTGCGCTCTTCGCGCTCTGCTCGCCCTCGATCGGGTCCCAACCGCGCTGCACACGGATCACCCTCGCCGCTAGGTCAACATCACTCCACCGCAGCGCTCGAAGCTCGCCACGGCGCAATCCCGCGAAGAGCGCCGTCGCCCACAGCGCGCGGTCGTCGTCGTCGAGAGCGGCGAGCAGGGCAGCCGCTTCGTCGGGCGAGGCGATGCGGTCCCGTTTGCCGTCCGGCCGACGTAGCTCAAGGCCATCGGTCGGATCGACGGCCAGCAGGTCCCGTCGCAGGGCGCGGCGACAGATGACGCGCAGGGGATTGATCGAGTTCTGCACGGTGCTGGCGCTGAGCCCTTCGGCGGTCATCTCGTCGGCGAGGCTCTGCACGTCGGTGCGCCGCAACTCGGCGAGCCGGATATGACCGAGCGCTGGCAGGAGGCGCAGGCGTAGGGCCTCCGCATACCCCCTGATCGTGCCGGGCTTGTAGCGCCCTCGCGCGCTGGTCGGGATCGACCCGTCGCGTGCCCCGGCGAGGAACTCGTCGGCAGCCTGTCGGACGGTGATCGCGCTCGGGGCGCGCAGTTGGCCTCGGTTCGCGGCGGCCACCTTGTCTGCGCGCCATGACTTCGCTTCGGCCTGCGTCGCGAAGGTCTTGCGGAGCTTCCTACCCTCGCGCTTGAGGTAGACGCTCGACTCCCATGCGGGTCGGCAGTTGCAGCCGCCACCGTCGCGCGAGCGACAGGAGCGGGAATGACGAGGGCGGATGCCTTGCGGCGTCCGCGTAGGCTTGCGGGTACTCACGGGACTTGCCTCCTGTGGGTCACGGGGCCGGGCGCTGACACGTCGCGGCCCCACTTGATTTGTGAGGTCGAGTCTACTGCCTGCCGGGACCCCTGGCGAGGATGGTTGTACGCGCAACTCCACGGCCCGGTGGCGTGGCGCCAGCGGTGCTCGCAATGCGTCGGATCCGGACAGGCGCCGCCGACGAAGCGGGGCTCGCGGCGCGTCATCGATCGACCCTCCACCGCAGGCGCCACGCGCGGTCCCGATCCGATGCGCATTGCGGGCAGAGCGCCAGCGTCGCCCTCTCCCCCGTCGTCTTCGAGCGCACGGGCACACGGACCAGCCGCGTCGTCGGGAGGGCGCAGCAGTCGCACGCACCCAAGGCCGCACGCTCGGTCGGTCGGAGCTTCGTGCGCGGTCGGCGGTGGCGGGCGCTCACGCGATCCTCGGCAGGTCGTCGTCAAGGCTCTCGGACCAATGGCGCGGCGTGCCACGGCCGCTGAGCCAGTCCTCGGTGCTCGACGCTTCACGGGTGAGTAGCTCCTCGGACGGCGGGCGCCGGTTGTCTGTCGTGCGCCGCGCCTGCCTCAGCCTCTCGATCTGCGCGTCGAGGTCGGGCGGCGCCTGCGCGTCTTGGAGCAGCGTCGTCGTGACGAGCGCGAGCGCCACCGCGCGATCGTCGTGGCGGCCCGAGTCGTGATCGAGGCGGAAGACGCCGGGACTCGACTCGCGCAGGCGGACGTGGGCAAGCTCGTCGAGCAACTCCTCGTCGGCCGGGAGCGCGAGGTTGCCGTCGCGAATCGCGTTGAAGAGCGCGGACGCGAGGCGCCCGACCGAGGCGCTCGTGAAGCTGAACTCCTCGACTGCGAGCCCGCGCGAGCGAAGCCGCTGCGCCAGGCCGACGCCCTGCCAGGGATCGACGACGATCCTCGGCGAGCGGAACGAGCGCGCCGCCTGAAGCACCCATGCCTCGACGGCCTCGATCTCGACGGGTGCCGAGCGCGTGCCCGCCCACACGGCATGGCGGTCGAGCACGACCTTGCGATCGTCGAGATGAGCGACCATCGCGACGGTGCGATCCCGCTTGAGCCCGAGGTCGAGGCCGAGCACATAGCGGTGGGCCGGGTCATAGTCGAGCGGCCCGTCGAGCGTCACGCACCTGCGTAGCTCCTCCACGGTCGCGAGGCGGTCCTCGCCAGCCGTCCAGCGGTTCAGGAAGAGGCGGGCATACATCGCCTCAGAGAGCCGCGCTCGCTGCTCTGCGAGGCGCTCCGCGTCCATCCACGGCGACGGCCCCGGCACCTCGTTGACCCTCCACAGCGGCGAGGTGAGCGCGTGGTCGAGGATGCCCCGGCTGAAGTGCGCCGGGTCGCCGCTCGTGCTGAGCACGACGAGGCGGGCGTCGCTGCGCTTGGCCACCGCCGAGGACACGGACTCCCACAACGCCCTCGGCCCCGGCGCGTCCGGCCACATTGCGATCTCGTCGGCGAAGAGCGCGAACGGGAGCAGGCCCCACGAGCTTGCCGCGTCGGCGGGCAGGACGTCCAGCCGCGCCCCGGTCGCCGTCGCTTCGATCGTCGATGCCGTGATCGCCAGCGCGCCGCGTAGGGCAGGTGTGCGGTCGATGAAGCCCCTGGCCGCGTCGATCGCGAGGCGACCCTGATCGACGTCCGCCGCAAGCCAGTAAAGGTGCTCGCGCACGTCGAGGTCGAGCAGCATCGCGAGCGCGATCCCGGCGAGGTCCGTCGTCTTCGACGCGCCACGCGGCCGAGTCAGGAAGTGGTAGGGCGTCGAGCCGGTGAGGATCGCGGTGGCGTCCTCGATCTGAAAGTCGCAGGCGGCGTCAACCCAACGGCGGCCATCCTCGATCTTCAGCGCGCCAAGCACCTCGAGCGCGGTCATGAGCCACCGTCCTCGGCACGTCGCCGCCACGCCTCGGCACCGTCGGCCAGCGTGTCGCTCATGCTCACCTCGGCGCGGACGAGGTCGAGCCCGATCCGCGACCGCGAGCGTGGCGTCATGCCCATCGACTCGGCGAGGTCGAGTGCCTGCGTGCGCAGACGCATCTCAAGCTCGAGCGCCGGGCGTGCCTGCTCGGTCGCCCACCTACCAGCGAGCCAGGCGCCGAGCGAGTCGAGGCGGCAGAGCGTGTCGGCGAGCAAGCGAACGACGACGGCGTCATGGCTCGGCAGGGAGCCGTCCGCCGCGCGCAGCGGAGCGTCGGCGGCCAGCGCGTCGTACACCTCGCGCGCCTTCATGTCGAGCGCCTCGGCCGCCACCTGCGCGTAGCCGCCGTGGCGCACCGTCTGTGTGTTGCCGAGCGGGGCGTCGTTGTTGCCCCGCTTCAGGTTGGCGAGGCTGCGTGGATGACCCGTCCGCCCGCCGCCGCCGGGGTTGCGCTTGCGTCTCACGATTGCGCCCATTCGCGTTCGAGCCGCCACAGCGCCAACGCCTGCTCGTGGCCGTTGAGGCGCAGGTGCCGCACCCGATGCATGGACGCGAGGACCTGCTCGTCGTGCCAGTCCGCCAAGGCGAAGGCCTCGCATTGGCGCTCGAAGTAGTTGCCGCTCGCAGCGACGACGAGTAAGACGTCGTGAGCGAGGATCGACTCCTCGATGGCGAAGCGATAGCCCGCCTCGAACGCGGTGGCCTCCTCCTCGGTCATCGCCGCCACCTCGATCCCGGTATGGGCCACCCGTGCCGCCGCAGAGAGCCCCACGCCACGGGCGATCCTGAGGGTGCGCGCCAGTCGCGCGCCAGCCAGCCGGTCATAGCCGCTCCCCACGCTCGTCCAGCCAGCGCTGAAGCTCGGCGACGGCGACGAGCTTGCGTCGCCCGGCGCGCACGATGCGGACCTCGGGCTCGACGTACTGGCGCCAGCAGTCCCATCCGATGCCCAACGCTGCGCACGCCTCCTCGACGCTCAGCGCCAACCTCGGCGCGGCGTTCGGGCGTTCCCCGGCCCCGAAGGGCGGAGGCGTTTGGGAGGGCGGGCGAGCGCTCATGCGAACTCGCCTCTCGGGTCGTATGCGACCGGCGTCCCGTTCCCGCTCTCCTCCGTGTCGGGCTCGGGCTCGCTCGCTTCGACGTCGGCCCACCATCCGTCGTCTTCCTCAGGATCGGCACCGAGGGAGTCGGGCTCGGTCGTGGCCTCTGGCGCGTGTGGCTCCTGGCCTTGGTCCAGTTCCGGCTGCGGGGTCTGGACTGGCCTGGCACCTACTGGCTCCCCTATGGGGGAAGCCAGTAAGCCAGACCCGTCCGCAGCGCCGGGGAATCCAGAGTCTGCCGAGTGTGGCTTTTGGGCTGAAGCCAGACCGTAGACCGTCGCGTTGGCGCTTCGCCCGACCTCCTTGGCTGCGGCTCCGCTGCGCTCGAGGAAGACGTCGGGACGGGCCTTGACGTGTGCCTCGACAGTCTCCCGGCTCGCACCGATGCCCGGCGTCTTGGCGTGGTCGCGCTTGTTGGCGATCTCCCGTGTGGTCCGCCAAGCGCCGTCGGCGAGCAGCGCTGCGATCTCGGCGGCGACGTCGCGGGCATCCTCGACCGTGAAGCCCTCGCCCTCGGTCCACGCGAGGTCGAGGCCCGTGCCGTGGTGCTCGCTCGACCAGCGCGCCTTCTGGATGAGCAGGTGCGTGTGGCCAGGTCCGCGCGCCTCTACATGCAGGAGCGTGTCGCCAGCGCCCTCCCACGCGCCGCTGACGGTCCCTCCCTTGTTCTCGTGGTGGACAAGGACGACCGCCAGGCGCCTACCGGATTTCGAGCGCAGCGCCTCGACCAGCCGCATGAAGTCGCGGACCTCTTGCAGGGTCCCGGCGTCGTCCATGCCGAGCCTCGTGACGGGGCCAGCGATGAGGGCGTCTACCTCGCCCTCACGGATGACGTCGGCGAGCTTGGCGGCCCACTCCTCGTCTGCCAGCGTGACCGTCGCCCACGGCGACTCGAGCACCTTCAGGCGCCCCTCGAGCGGCGACCCGCTCCAACCGGCGAGCTTGCGACGCAGCTTCGCGCGGAAGAGCGGGCGCGGCCCCTCGTTCTCGATCACGAGCACCCGAGCGGGACGCGCGATCGGCATGCCGAGCCACGGGTCGCCCGCCGCGAGATGGCAGCCGAGGTCGAGCGCGAGCGTGGTCTTCCCCGCGCCGCCGTCGCCGTAGGCCATGACGTCGCCGCCGACCGGGATCAGCGCGGCGTCCTTGGTGCCGACGAGCGCGTCGGCGCCGGGCTCGTCAACGTCGGCGAACGCCTCCGCAGTCGCGAGATGGAGCGTGGCGTCGGTCATGGCCGCCCGCCTTCGCTCGCGCCGTCTACGTCGTCAGCAGCCGGGCCTTCGCCCGGCTCGGGATCGCCAGGCGGATCGCCCGACGTCGAGCCCGAGCGGCGCCGCGTGGCGCATCGTGGCCGACGTGCGCGTGTAGCTCGCCGAGGCCGGTGGCCGCCTCGCTGGCGTGAACGTCGTCGCAGGTGACGCGGGATCGAGCGGGTGATCGCCTTCGCCACCTCGCGCGTCGTGACGACCGGCTGGCCAATCGCGGCCTGACGGTCGGCCAGCGCGTCGATCTTGGCCCTCAGAGCATCGGCGCGCTGGTAATCGCCTAGAGCTTCGGCCTGAGCCTCCTCTTGTTCCGCCTCCTCCTGTTCGGGGTCGAGGCGGGCGTCGGCTGCCGCTTCTGCGTCTAGTTCCTCGCGGACCTCGGCCTCGATCGCGCGCATCCGCTCGCGGCGCTTGCGGCTTCGCAACGGGTGCCAGCCGGTCATGGGCTGAGACTTGAGCGCTTCGTACTCCTCACGGCGCCGCTCTTCGTCGGCGGCCAGGTGAGGTGAAGCGGGGGCGATGGCGGTGTGTATGCTCACGGTGTCACTTTGCGCGTCGCTCTCTTTACTCGGGATGGGCGGCGCGCTTTTCGTTGCGGCTAGAAGAAGACCACACTCCGCACGACGCGGTCAACGGCCGTCTGTCTGCCAACAAAGTTGTAAGTCCTCAACCTGACCCCGCCCCGCTCGCCTGTGACTCGCGCACTTCGCTGCGCACGACGCGCATTAGCTCTTTGCCGTCAATGTCGATTTTGATCGGGCGCTCGTCGGCCAGGGAGCCCTTGCCGAGCGGTTGCACGAGGGCGCCTGCGGGCATGTGCGCTACCTCGGGGCCGCGCTCGCCGACTTCGATCGAGCCGCCCCTCATGACACGCCCGCCGAGGGCGGCGTGAGGTGGGCGCTCGCCAGGGTGAAGCCAGAACGTGCGCCCGTGCGAATCGGTGTAGGGCCGCACGTTGGGATGGTGATTCGCCCACGCTTCGGCCGGGGTGAGGTGCTTGCTGCGGCCGGGACCGGCTTCCGTGTGCGGTGCCCCTCGGTTGGGCTTGAGTTCACCGTTTTCGACCCTGAAGGCATGGCTGCCAGGAGGAGCGCCCGCGAGCCCCTTCTGCACTTCTCCCGCGTTGCGTTCAGGCGAGCCGAAGAGGCCGTTGGGGAAGAGCTTGTCGAGCAAGAGGCCGACGCCCGCCCCGACCAGCCCTGCGATTAGCGCCCCGCCGAGCAGCGCGCCCGCGCCAGCGAAGGCGGCCGTCTCGCCACCGAGCACCGCTGCATCGGCCGCGCCCGCCGCCGCGACGCTGGCCGCGCTCTGCGTGGCGAACGCCGCCCCGAAGCCCCGAGCGAGCAGCTTGCCAGCACCGCCGAAGAGGGCGCTCGTCAGCCCGAGCTTCGAGAGGATCACCGCACCGATCACGGCCTCACCGCCAAGCGAGGCGTGCTGGAAGCCGTGCCAGAGCCCTTCGAGCACCTTTGGGGCGGCGTGTGCGAAGGCGTCGGCGAGCTTGGGCACTACATGTTCAGCCACCGAGACGAGCGTTTCCGTGAGTCGGCTGAAGTCGGCGTTGACGGCCCGCCAGTCTCCCGTGTGGATCGCCTTGGCCAGGTCGATGAAGCCGGTCGCGACTTCCATGAGCGGACCAGCGGCAAGCTGCGCGAAGCCGAGTTGCAGCCCCTCCTCGGCGAGGTGGAGTTCGACCATCTTCAGCCGGTACTTCTCGCTCGCTTGGAGCGAGTCGCCGGTCAACTCGACGCCGAACTCCTTTGCCTTGCCGAGCAGCATGTCGAGGTGATCTCGCCCTTCGAGCAGGAGCGGTGAGAGGTCCTGCCAGCTACGCCCGAAGAGCTTGGTCATGACCGCCGCCTTATCGACCCCGCCCGGCAGGTGATCGAGCTTGCCGACGACTTCGTCCATGATCGCGCCCATGTCCGCCTGGTGATCGCGGACGAACTGCGAGGAGATGCCGAGTTCCTTGAAGGCGCTCGCCCCTTCGCTGCTCGACGCCGCCTCTTTGGCCTGCGCTTGGGCAAGCTGCTGGCTCTGGCGTAGGCGCATCGCGCTGATCTGTTCCGCCGCTTTGCCCTGATTGCGCTCATGCGCGGCGTGGGCTTCGGCGATCACGAGCGCGAGGTGCTGGCGTTCTTCGAGTTGCCTCAGCGCGACCGACTGCTTGGCGTGACCGGCGCTGGCGTGTTCGCCTGCCGTCAACTCCGACTTGGCCGCCCCGGCGAGTTTCACGAACGCCGTCCCGAGAGCGTTGGTCTGTAGCCCGAGCGCTTTGCCGACGCCGACCCAATGCGAGGCGGCTTCGGTTGACATGCCGGTGGCCCGCGTCAAGGTCGAGGTCCCTTCCGCGAGTTGATGCGTGGACTCGATCGCGCTCTTCGCCGCGTTCCACGCCGCATAGCCAGCGCCGACGGCACCGAGGGCAATGGCCGTCCGGCGCAGCGATTTCTCAAAGCGTGAGACGCCGGGCTCGGCCTGAGAGGAATGGACGCCGACGGCACGCATCTTGCCGCCCACGCCATCGACCGCCTCGGCGAGCGCTCGAGCTTCTTTGGCCGCCTCGGCACCGCCCCGCAAGCTCACGATGTACTCAAGTTGCTCGCTCATCTAGCGCGCCTCACGCATAGTCGTCCTGCCGTCCGCCGGGAGGTGAAGTCGCGGCGGCGCCTGTCGAGGTGAGCGCCAGAGCAGGCGGTCGGCCGCATCCTCGAAGCCGACACGGCAGGACGAGATTTAGGCGTAGCCGAGGCCGCCACGGAGAGTCCCTCGCTCGATCGCCCTGAGCAGGTCCTCGCCGCGCGGCTCGTCGTCGGCCATGCTCGCCTCGACGTGGGCAGGGGCGCGCTGCTCAAGCTCGGGGAAGGCGCGCGCCCATGCCGCCTCCTCCGTGCCGCTCTGATCCAACGCGGCGCGAATCGCCGTCTCGCTGGCGTCCTCGGCGAGGCCGAGGGACTGCGCGAGTCGAGCCTGGACGACGAGCATCAGGCCGTCTCGATCATCTGTCGCCGCGCCGCGCGGTATGCCTCCTCGCGGAGGCGCTGTTCCTCTTCGACGTCCTCGCGAGTCGCGCCCTCGGGCGCTAGTGCGCCAAGTGCATCCAATCGAGCAAGCTCCTGCGCGCTGACCGCGATCTCGTCGCCGAAACCGGCGTACTCCGTGATCTCGGTCGGTGAGCCGTCCGGCCGCGTGCCGCGTGTCGTATATCCGGCTCCCCCGCCCGATCGGACGCGGCGCAGGCTGAGCTTCGATGCGGGTGTGGGCTTAGCTGGCATCGCCAACCACCTCCTCGTTGTCGTCGTCGCCCGTGAACGGAGCGTGAGTCGGGTCCGAGAGGTCAACCATCGAGGGCTCACCGTTGAGCCGCTCCATCTGCTCGCGCAGGAGGGCCTGCGCCTGCGCGACCGCGCCGCCCGGCCCGGTCTGAAGCGCGTATCGCAGGCTCGGCGAGAGCGAGCCCATGAGCGGCTGAAGTTCCTGCCGACGCTCTGGCTGCCGTAGCTCGGCCAGGGCAGCGACGACGACCAGCGCAAGTTCGTCACGGCTCGCGACGCTATCTTCCTTCGCGATTTCAAGCTGCGCCTGCACGAGCGCGTCGTCGATCTCTCGCGGGGGCGGCTCCTTGCCAGCCGCCACGGAGTCCCTGACCGCCCGACGCCAAGCGCGAGCCTGCTCCTGGATCGCCGCCTCGGTGTCGGCAACGTGGGCGGCTGACCTGCGCCACTCGATCACGGCCGCGAGATGCTGCTCCCCGAGCGCATCGAGCCAGTCGAGGCCCGAGTTGGACGGGATCCAATCCGGCACCTCCCACTCTTCCGCGCCTGCGATCGGCGGCGGGAGAGGTCGGTCCTTCGTCGTTGCGGTCATCGCTCACCTCCTCGATTTCGAGGGAGATTGACAGGCTCACCGCCAGGCGTGAGGATTACTACTCAGCCGGTGAGAAATGCCCGATGCGCCGCGCGATAACGTAGTTGTGCAATGGCCACAGTCCAATCGACGGCAACCTGCCCGGTGTGTGGCGAGTCTGCCGCGCGGCCGATCCTCTACGGGATGCCCGGCAGCGAGGCGTTCGAGGCGAGCGAACGCGGCGAGCTTGTGCTCGGCGGTTGCCTCATCGGCGAGGCCGATCCCGACGTGGCCTGCGGCGCCTGCGGCCACCGCTGGCAGTCGGAAGCGCGCTAGGCAGCGACGCCCACGAAGGCGTCGAGCGGGGTCATCGGATACGGCGCCGGGCGAGGCGGCAGGCGTTCATAGGCCAGGCGCCAGTCCTCTTCGGTGCGCCGTAGCGCGGTGAGGCTCACTTCGACGTCAATGGCCTCGGCCGTCGTGCTCGTCGGCCGGTCGAGCACCGTGAGGGCCAGCGCCCATGCGTCCTCGAAGCTCGTCCCGAGGCGTCGTTGGCGGGCAAGCACGGCTCGGACCATCTCTAGGTCATCCGGCCGCTCGCTGCCCCGCCCTGGCACGCGCTAGATCGTAGGGACTGGCGCAAATCCTGGCGCGCACCCGCCGTGACGAGACGAAAACCCGTGGATTTGCAGGCCATTCGCCGAGAACGCTACCGGCATCTCAAACGTCGTCCCGCGCCACGCCTACGCTCCGCCGTAGAGCCAGATCCGCGGCGCGCTCGAGGCTGCTCTCTACGAACGCGCCGGCGCGAGGTCGTTCAGCGCCGTTTGCAATCCGTCGCTACCTCGTGATTCCCAGACCCCAGCTTGCGGGCACGGTTTTGAAGGTTGCGGTAATGCCCCAGGCCGTTGGTTCAAAGGCGCCGCCCCCGATGCTGCCTTGCAGTTGGCCAATCAGCCCAGCTTCGGGGCCTTCGGAGAAGCCCTGATATTTCTGGATGCCGGGTTTGCTCTTGGCGAAAGTCAGTTTGACCGAGGCGGCCAGTTTGCCGGTTTGCGCGTTTTCGCCCGTCGATGGCGAAAGCGAGCCCGTGACTTCGCCGTCATAGAGGATCGTGATGGCGCCGCTGCATGTCGAAGCCACGAAGACTTTGCCCCCCTTCCCTTCGGATTGGGAGAACAGCTTGATGCCGGGAAGGGTGCCGGTGATACCGCCGAGCTTTCCCGCGAGCACCTTGGATTGGACGACCCCTTCCGGCTGACCTTCGCCGGTGACCTTGCAGCCGCTGGTTTCGCAGCCGTGAAGGACGAACACGTTGTTCGCGAGACTCTGCGTGCCCGTGACTTCGCCGGTCACCGAGCCCGAGCTGCAGGTGATCTTGCTGCCATTGGCGGCTTCCCACAATGAGGCTCCGGTCGTGCCTGTCAGCGGGATGCTCGACCCTTCCGCCACCACGGCTTTCGTCAGGAACACCGGTTCGGCGGCTGCCGCGCCCGATGCCACCACGCTCGATGCAAGCACCATCACAATGCAAACGCCCACACGCTTGAGTCCCATCTCGGCTCCCGTCCGATCGCCACGCCCGAACGGGCGTCGAGCGACCGTAGCGCTTCGTCTTGCGCCTCGTCGAGCGATGCGCTGATCCAGGCCAACGCCACCCGGCGAGCGGCATCGCTCACCGGCGCGATTCTCCGAGGAAATCGAGCACGCAGCGCGAATCCTTTGGCATGGACGCGAAACCTTTTGGCATCCTCGTTGTCTATAGGGGTAGCGACGTATGAGACCGAGCCTTCTTCACCCCCTTGGCGAGCGGCGACAGCCGCGCCGGCGCGTGTACGTGCGCTCCGCCGCTCGCGCTGCTCCAGCCGGCCGGCCGGCGGATCCGCCGGGCATGGATGCGGCCGTTGTGCGTGTCCGCGAGGCAGGAGGTCCGGACGACCGCGCCTGCTACACCTGCGAATGCGGCTATCTGTTCCTCGCCAGCGTCTCGACGACGGTGCGCTGCCCGCACTGCGGCGCCGGCCAGGCCTGGTAGCGCCCTACAGCGCCGAGCACCGCTCTACAGACGAAACTTCCGGCCGCGGCCGGCCCCGCGGCGCTCCTGCAGCGAGGACTCGATCGCCTCGAGGAGCTCGGCGGTGGTGAGGGCGTCCCCCGCCGCGGACCTGCCCTCGCGCCACGTCACCGTGCCGTCAGGCTCCTCGGCGCGCGAGTACTCGTGCGCGGAGCCGCCATCCACGTGGATCACGATCCGCTGCGCGCGTCCCGGGTTCTTTCGGCCTGCCATGGCGAACCAGATTATCGGCCGCCGGCCGCAGCGCGACGATGCTCAGGTGTGAACGCGCCCGTAGAGGCGCTGCGCGGCGGCGACCAGGGCCGCACGCGTCGGTGGCGAGGGGATTCCGGTCCGCCAGCCGACGCCGACGAGGTAGTAGCAGGCCCCCTTGGTGAACGCGACGTTCTCTCCCGAGTTTTCCGGTCGGCTCCCGCCCGACCCGATGCCCCCGGGTATGCCGGGCACGGAGAAGGTGGGCAGGGGACCGGCCGCCTTGAGCATCCGCGTCTGCGCCGCGAGCTCGGCGACCGCGGCGCTCTGCGATCGGAACTGCTCCACGATCGAGAGCCCTTCTGAAGGCATGCCGTTCCTCGGGATGAGGCGCTCTTTGATTGCTGCGACGAAGCCGAGTCGCTGGAGCCTGGCGGTTTCCTGCGCCTTGAGGCTCGCCGGCACTTCGGTCTCGACGACCCAGCCCGACGCGTTGATGCCGAGCACCCGGCGCCCCTGCGGCCTGAAGCCCGCCAGCTCGTTCGCGGCGAGCACCCGGCCGAACACGCCGCGCAGCGCCGGCGGGCCACCGGGCGGGAGCCGCGCCGGTGACGGCGTGGTCGCGGCGCTCGACGCGGTGGACGCGGTCGACCTGACCGTCGTCGTATGAGTCGTCCCACCGCAGCCACCTAAGGCTGTCGCAGCCACGACGCACCCCACCATCCAGCCCCGGATCGGCATCGCCGGATACTCCCAGCACTGAAATCCCTCTGTCAACCCTGGTCGCGTCGGGGCGACGACCGCGCGTTTCGAACGCCGGTTCGCCGCCTGGGGTGGTTGAAGCAGGCCAAGGCCGCTCATGGAGACGCGAACGGAAGGCGGTCGACGACGCCGGCGAGCTCGAACGCGCGCTGAATCAACCAGGATCCGGGAATCAGCGCAAACTCGTATCCGCGTCTCTGGCACAGCCTGCTGCGAAACGCGATAACCGCCACTCCGGTGGCATCGATGTAGCTCAGCCTTCTGAGGTCCAGCGTGATCCCACGGGTGCCCGATTCGCAGAGCTGCTCGATCTCCGCTTCGAGGGTGTGGGCCGACACGCGGTCGAGTTCGCCGATCAGCACCAGCGTGTGCATTCCGCCGGGCGGCGTCAGCGCTTCTCCCGCTCCTGGCGGCTCGGGCGCCCCGCGGGCGAGGCCTGGGCGCTCCTCGCGCGTGGCATCGACCGCGTCCACGACGAGCGTGCCGAACAGCCCTGCGTTTCCCAGCTCGATCTCGGCGGTGCTGGTGCTCCGTGTCGAGGCGGCGGCCTCGAGCGGGCGGCCGTCGCCACCCTTACGAGCACTGCTCAGCATCGCCAGGTAACGGCGTTTCATCAGCTACAGCTCCTTTCCAGCTCTGCGGGTTGCTTCAAGCGACTCTGGACCAAGGGATCCAGAGCGAGATGAGTGACCCGAAAGGAGCTAGCCGGGGCGCTCGGGAATCAGGACGAAGGCCGCGCCGAGCCACGGCGCGGCAGAGAGTCGAAGCCTGCGTAGCGCACGGGGCACCGCCAGGAGCAGAAGCCCGGCAAGCGCGAGGAGCACCGCGACGGCAGCACCGAACGCACCGGCCGCCGAGGCGGGGACCCCTCCCGGCATCGGCACGGGGACAGAGCCGAGGGGTGCTCTGGAGCGCCCGGTTCCATGGGCGCCGCGGACCTGATGCGTCGCCCTGGCCGAGGTGCCCGCAGCAGCGCTGGACCAGGGCGCCGGACGCAGGAGCCGGCTCGGGGCCTGGAATCGGGGCGCGCGGAGCCCGTCCGCGGGTTCTTCGAGCCCGGCGAGCGTCTCGGGGGCCGGCTTGGACAGCGCTGCGGCGCGATCCGCGTAGGAGCCCGCGCTCGCCGGCGCAGATCCGGGCGGAGCCGACGGAACGGCCTTGGCAGGCCGCTGAAGCGAGGCAGCGCCACCGAGGCCGCTCTGCGCAGCCCGGCCGCGGCCATGAGCGCCATCCGAGCTCGGGAGCCCGCGCCCGCGAGGCACCGTGAGCCCCGCGGTCGGCGTGGGGAACGAACTCGAGCTTCCGTCGACCATGACGGCAACCCCTCGCACTGCTCCATGCAGGGTGGAGGCTGCGCCGGTCACCGCGGACTCGACTCGTTGCGAGCCGTTGGCAACCACTGCCAGCAGCGCACCGACGCCGTTTGAGGTCACCGTTACCAGCGGAGCGGCCTTGCGGGCGGATTCGCCGCCTGCGGCCACGTCGGCGATCGCGCCGCTCGCGTCGGCCAGCGGGTGCTCCACGGCCTGGACGCTGGCCTTGGCGATGGGTGGCAACACGCCGCCGGCCGCTTCGGTGGCAGGGCCGGCCGCCGGCCGAATGGCTCTGCCGGCCTCAGCCAGGCGGGGATCGGTGCCCGACACCGGCTCCACGGCGCTCGGTACGCCGGCGCTCGGCACCGAAGAGCGAGCCGCGTCGGTGGCGGCTTGGCTCGCGGGCGCCACCACGCTGGTGGCGCTCTGCGCCGACTGCGCCGCGGTGCGTGCGAGATCCACAGCGGAGGGAACGGTCGCGGAGGCATTTGCGGCGAAGGCCAGGGCGCTGAGCACGCATGCCAGCGCGCCGGCCAGGCAGGCCCGCGTTCGGGTGGCGTTCTCAGCCGAGCCGTTGTGAGCTTTGCCGGCCATTGCTCGTCTCTGCATAGGTTTCCCTCCTCGCGGGGAAATACACACCGATGGGCCAATCGGGGTTTGAGATGGCGGCTGCGCGGTCATAGTGCTTCGTGTGGGCGGCGTCCAGCCTCCACACGAGGCTGCCGGCGACGGCGATCAGCCGACCCGTCGGCTGGAGCCGGTCGAGACGCCTGCCTTCGGCGACCTGCTGAGCCAGGTGCCGGCGGATGTTCGCGACGTCTCGTTCGCGACCAGCGTGCGCGGATACGACCGGCGCGAGGTCGACGCGTACGTCGAGCGCGTGAATCGCGTGATCGCCGAGCTGGAGATCAGCCGATCGCCCCAGTCGGCGATCAAGCATGCTCTGGACCGCGTGGGCGAGCAGACGAGCGGCGTGATGCAGCGCGGGCGAGAAGTCGCTGAGGAGCTGACCGCGACCGCGCTTGCCGAAGCCGACCACGCGACGCGCCGCGCCAAGGTGGAAGCCGAGGAGATGGTCGAGAGCGCCCAGATGCAGGCGCATCAGCTGCGCGGACAGGCCAAGGAGGAGGCGGATGAGATCGTCGCCGGCGCGAGCGCGAAGGCGGCGGAGCGCCTCAGGCGTGGACAGGAGGAGCTCCAAAGACTGCAGACCGAGACAGAGGGTCGCCTGCGCGCGCTGCGTGGGGAGATCAAGTCAGCCGCCGAGGCGCGCCGGGCGCTGCTCGAGGAGCTACGCCAGACCGCGGCTCAGCTCGAGGAATTCGCCCAGGGCATGATCGCCGACCCGAGGACGTGCAGCCGGGCGCTCAGGACGGCGATCCCCCTACCGAGCGGATGCCGAAGCCCCCGACCGAGCGGATGCCGAAGAAACCCGCGCGCTCGGGCTCTCGCCAGCGGATCGAGGCCGGTTCTCGCCAGGACGGCGCGGGTTAGCGGCCGGTCAGCCGGACGCGGCGCGGGAAAGCACTCGGGGTCGCGCGGCTCCAGCGCACGCTCGGCGACCTGCGCTCCCCGATCATGCTCTGGGATCATCACTCAGATGTAGGGTGCGGCGTATGCGCCGAATCGTTCGCCTGTTCAAACTCTCGTGGTGGCGCCGCGCAAGCTATTACGAGGCCCGCTACCTCATGACCCGTCATGGGCCGCCGGTCACGTTCGCGCCTCGCTACCCGGAGTACGGGTACGCCCCGTGGAAGGCGCTCCGGCTGCTCGGCCGACGGGCTCAGTTGTCGGACGGGCGTCCGGCGGACTGGGCGTGGGATGACGCGACCACGACGCGCCCGATGGTGGGCGCGATCAACGGCCGCTGTACCGACATCAGCAAGTCCCGCGTGGATGAGGCGATGTTGGAGGTGTTCGGCTACGGTGCCGCGGTCGACCCGCGCTCTCATCGCGGCAAGTGCGTACAGAAGTCAGAGGAGAACACCGCTCACGACGGGCGGGTGATCGACTGCCCGGCCCAGCCGCGGCCGGGGTACGTCTATCAGCGGGTGATCGACAACCGCGTCGGCGGTGAGGTCGTGGACCTGAGACTGATGCAGGTGGGGTCGCGCTTCCCGTTGGGCTATCGCAAGTGTCGGCCGACGGAGCGGCGGTTCCTCAACGTGAACTCGCAGGTGACGCTGTTCGATCCACAGGACCTGTTCACCGCGGATGAGCTTGCGAAGCTGCTCACAGCGACGCAGAGCCTGGGCTTGGACGTGGGTGAGATTGACGTGTTGCACGATGCGGACGGCCGCGCTTATCTGATCGACGTGGCGAAGACGCCGTGGGGTCCGCCGTCCGGTATCCGCGGCAGGGACGGCAGGCGCGCGGTGCGGGTGCTGGCGGACGAGCTGGAGCGGTATCTGGCAGCCCGAGAGCTGCGCCGTTGAAGCTCCGAGCTGGCCTGGAGGCAAGCTGCTCGGAGGCCCTGTCGTGGACGCCCGGCCCGCTACCGGCCCTGTCGGCTACCTGATCTGCATCCCGGAGATCGCGCGCGCGATCACGAGTTGCTGGATCTCGGCGGTGCCCTCGAAGATGTCGTAGATCTTCGCGTCCCGGTGCCAGCGCTCGACGGGGAACTCGCGCGTGTAGCCGTTGCCGCCGAGGATCTGGATCGCACGCTCGGTGACCCAGACGGCGACCTCGCCTGCCTTGAGCTTGCTCATCGAGCCCTCGGCGTTCTCGAAGGTGTGCTGGCTGCGACCCATCCACGAGGCGCGCCAGACCAGCAGGCGGGCGGCGTCGATCTCCATCTTCATGCGCGCCAGCGTGAACGCGATCGCCTGGTTCTCGATGATCTTGCGGCCGAACTGCTCGCGCTCCTTGGCGTAGTCGAGCGAGTACTCATACGCGGCGCGGGCGATGCCGAGCGCCTGTGCGCCGACGGTGGGGCGCGAGGACTCGAACGTCTGCATCGCGGCCTGCGAGTTGCTTCGCTTGCCCTCGCGTACCCGCGCTATGCGCTCGTCGAGCTTCTCCTTGCCGCCGAGCACATGGCCGGCGGGAACCCGGCAGTCGTCGAGGAACACGTCGGCGGTGTGCGATGCGCGCAGACCGTGCTTTGAGACCTTCGAGCCCTGCGAGATGCCCTTCGCTTCGCTCATCGGCACGACGAACGCGGCGTGGCCACGCGACCCGAGCTCCGGGTCGACGGTTGCGATCACGACGTGGACGTCTGCGATCCCTCCGTTGGTCGCCCAGGCCTTCTGCCCGTTGATGACCCACTCGTTCGTCGCCTCGTCGAACTTGGCACGCGCGCGCACGCCGGAGACGTCCGAGCCGGCATTGGGCTCGGAGGCGCAGAAGGCGGCCACCTTGACGTCCTCAGCGGTCCCGAAGCAGCGCGGGATCCACTCGCCGATCTGCTCACCGGACCCCTGGCCGAAGATCGCGGCCACCGCGAGCGCGGTGCCCATGATCGACATGCCGATGCCCGCGTCACCCCAGAAGAGCTCCTCGTTGACGAGCGGCAGCGTGAGCCCGGTGGGATCGGCGAAGAACTGCGCCAGCCCTTCGAACCCGTACAGGCCGATCTTCGCCGCCTCCTGGATGATCGGCCAGGGGGTCTGCTCCTTCTCATCCCACTCGTGCGCCGCCGGGCGGATCACGTCGGCGGCGAAGCCGTGCACCCAGTCACGGATGTCCTTCTGGTCCTGCGTCAGCTCCAGCGAGAACGTCACGTCCTGGTTGGCCGCACCGGTGATCGCCTCGACGGCGGCCTCGGCGGCGTCTGAGGCGGTCGGGCTCGGTGTGGACGGTGCGGCTGAGGGCGGGGCTGACATCGGATGAGATCTCCTTTGGATGACGCGCCGGGGGACGTGGGGGCGGGCAGCCGCTCTTCGCGCGTGCCCTTGACGGCGCTGCTCTTGCCCTGCGAAGGGTACCGACCGCGATTTCGCTGCGCCACCGGGATGGACCGGCCGACTTGCCTATGCCCCGAATCCCGGTCCTGTATTCCCCCAAATTCGGGTAGGATTCCTCACCTTGAGCCCTATCCCTGTGCTGTCTATGCAGAAAGTGATCATGCAAATACGCCGAATCGCCATCACCCTTTGCCTTCCCGCCGTCGTGCTCGGCCTCGCCGCCTGCGGGTCCTCGAGCGGGGGCAGCAAGCAGCTGGCGCTGGTTGCCTACTCGACGCCCAAGGCGGCCTATGAACAGCTGATCCCGGCCTTCCAGGCGACGCCGTCCGGCAAGGGCGTGAGCTTCAGCCAGTCCTACGGAGGCTCCGGCGAACAGAGCAGGGCCGTGGCCAACGGCCAGCATGCCGACATCGTGAACTTCTCGCTTGAACCGGACGTTGAACGCCTGGTCAAGGCCGGCATGGTCTCGCCGAGCTGGAACCAGAACGCCACGCATGGCTTCGTGACGAACTCGGTGGTGGTGATCATCGTGCGCAAGGGCAACCCCAAGCACATCGCCGGCTGGCCTGACCTGGTCAAGCCGAACACGCAGGTGGTGACGCCGAACCCGTTCACATCGGGCGGCGCGCGCTGGAACATCATGGCCGCGTACGGCGCGCAGCTGAAGGAAGGAAAGACAGCGACCCAGGCGCAGGCGTACCTCACGCAGCTCTTCCACAAAGTCGTCAGCCAGGACAGCTCCGCCAGGAACTCGCTGCAGACGTTCCTCGCCGGCAGGGGCGACGCGCTGCTCGGCTACGAGAACGAAGCGATCACCGCCCAGAAGAAGGGCGAACCGATCGAATACGTGATCCCCAACGACACGATCCTGATCCAGAGCCCGGTCGCGGCGGTCGGCAGCGGCTCGGCGAACAAGGCCGCGACCGACTTCGTGAGCTACCTGCTCTCCCCCGCCGCCCAGGCGATCTGGGCAGCCAAGGGCTACCGGCCGGTGATCTCGGGCGTGCCGGCGAGCTCGAAGTTCCCCACCCCCTCCGGGCTCTTCACGATCGCATCTGTCGGTGGCTGGAAGACGGTGACCAAGCAGTTCTTCGAAGCCGAAACCGGCATAGTCACGAAGATCGAGCAGTCCCTTGGAGTGTCCACTGCCAAGTAACGCCGACACGCTTGCGATCAGACGGCGCCGCCTGCCGAAGATCGGCGCGCGGGGATCCGGCACGCTCGGGAAGGGCCTGCTCGGCATCTACCTGACGGCGCTCGTGCTGCTCCCGATCGCGGCCCTGCTGACGAAGTCCGGCAGCGGCGGGACTAGCGCCTTCTGGCGCGAGGTCACGAGCCCGGAGGCGCTTGCGGCGATCAAGCTGACGCTGGCCGCATCCGCGATCGTGGTCGTGATCAACGCGATCTTCGGCACGATCATCGCCTGGGTTCTGGTGCGCGACGACTTCCCCGGCAAGCCGGTGGTCAACGCGCTGATCGACCTTCCGTTCGCGCTGCCGACCATCGTCGCGGGCCTCGTGCTGCTGGCGCTGTACGGGAAAGGCAGCCCCGTCGGGATCAACGTGGCGTTCACGCGTGCCGCGGTTGGGCTGGCGCTGCTGTTCGTGACGCTGCCGTTCGTCGTGCGTGCGGTGCAGCCTGTGCTGCTCGAGCTCGACTTCTCGATGGAGGAGGCGGCGGCATCGCTGGGCGCGAGGCCGTTGACGGTGCTGCGCCGCATCGTGCTGCCGAGCCTCGTGCCGGCGATCATCTCGGGGGTTGCGCTGAGCTTCGCCCGCGCGCTCGGCGAGTTCGGCTCGCTGGTGCTCATCACGGGGAACCTGCCGTTCAAGACGGAGGTCGGCTCCGTCTACATCTTCGGCCAGATCCAGAACGACAGCCTGCCCGCCGCGGCAGCCGTCTCGGTCGCGCTGCTGCTCGTGGCGCTCGTCGTGCTGGCGGTCCTCAGCTTCGTCTCACACCGGCAGTCGAGACATGTCCTCTAGCGGGCGGTCGGCGTGAGCGTCTCATCGGTTGCAGCCAACCGGCTGGCACAGCAGGCGCCGCTGAGCGGCGAGCGCCGCGCCGATGAGCGCGCGGCACGGGCACGGAAGCTGGGCGTGCGATCGATCGCCCTCGGCTACCTCGCGCTGCTGCTGCTTGCCCCCGTGGGGATGATCTTCTACCGGACGTTCGAGCATGGGCTGGCCCCCGTCTGGAGCGCTGTGACCGCGCCGAATGCACAGCACTCGTTCTGGCTGTCGCTCGAGGTCGTGTCGATCGCGGTCCCGTTGAACACGATGTTCGGGGTCGGAATGGCGCTGCTGCTCGAGCGGGGGCGCTTCTGGGGCAAGGGCCTGCTGGGCGTGCTGATCGACCTGCCGTTCGCGATCTCACCGGTGGTCGTGGGGCTTGCGCTCGTGCTGGTGTACGGCAGGACCGGATGGTTCGGGGACTGGCTGGCCGGGCACGGGATCCAGGTGATCTTCTCGGTGCCCGGGATGGTGCTCGCGACGGCGATCGTGTCGCTGCCGTTCGTGGCGCGCGAGACGATTCCCGTGCTGCGCGAGCTCGGCACCGATTCCGAGCAGGCGGCGGAGACGCTCGGTGCGAGCGCCTGGCAGACGTTCTGGCGCGTGACGCTGCCGGGAATCAGATGGGGTGTGGTCTACGGCGTGGTGCTGACGACGGCGCGCGCCCTGGGCGAGTTCGGCGCGGTGAGCATCGTGTCGGGGAGAATCGAGGGACAGACCCAAACCCTGCCACTCTATGTCCAGGATCGCTTCGAGAACTTCGACTCGACAGGCGCCTATACGGCCGCGGTCGTGTTGGCGCTCCTGGCTCTTGCGACGCTGCTGGCAATGAACCTCCTGACACGGCACACACGCAGACGGACCCCAGTCTGATGGCGATCGAGGTCCGCAACGTCGACAAGCGCTTCGGCGATTTCGTCGCGCTCGAGGATGTCAGCATCACGGTCGGCGACGGCGCGCTGACGGCGCTGCTGGGACCGAGCGGCAGCGGAAAGTCGACGCTGCTGCGCATCATCGCGGGCCTGGAGACGCCCGACGCCGGCGAGGTGGTGATCGGCGACGAGGACGTGACCAGATCCCCCGCGCGCACGCGCGGCGTCGGCTTCGTCTTCCAGCACTACGCGCCCTTCAAGCACATGACGGTGCACGACAACGTCGCATTCGGCCTCAGCGTGCGCAAACGGCCGAAGGACGAGATCACCGCCCGTGTCCACGAGCTGCTCGGCCTGGTTCGCCTCGAGGGCCTGGCCGAGCGCTACCCCTCGCAGCTGTCCGGCGGACAGCTCCAGCGCATGGCGCTCGCGCGCGCGCTTGCGGTGCAGCCGCAGGTGCTGCTGCTGGACGAGCCGTTCGGGGCCCTCGACGCGCAGGTCCGAGCGGAGCTGCGCGAGTGGCTGCGCCGGCTGCATGAGGAAATCCACGTCACGACCGTGTTCGTCACGCACGACCAGGAGGAGGCCATGGAAGTGGCGGAGCAGATCGTGGTGATGAACGAGGGCCGCATCGAGCAGGCGGGCTCACCCCGCCACCTGTACGAGAGCCCGAGCAACGAGTTCGTGATGTCGTTCATCGGACCGGTCAACCGCATCGGCGACGCGTTCGTCCGACCCCACGACATCCAGATCCTCCCCGAGTCTGACGGCACCGGCACAGAGGCTCTGATCGAGCGGGTCGTACATCTCGGCTTCGAGGTCCGGGTCGAGCTCAAGCTGCACGATGGCCGCGAGATCTGGGCCCAGGTGACGCGGGAGGACGCGCAGGAGCTCGAGCTCAGCGAGGGTCAGATCCTGTCCGTGCGGCTGCCCGCTCCCCGGGTCTTCTCCTCCTAGCGCGTCTGCCAGGCTTCCTCTTCGCGCGTCAGCGCGAGCACGTCCTTCGGCAGCTTGCCGGCAGCCACCTGCGCCACGGTCACATGCTCGAGCACCTTGCGCAGGTTCGCGCGCAGCGCGATCCAGACCTGCTGCAGCGATTCGGCTGACCCGACGTATTCGATCTCCTCCGGCCGCTGCCCGCGCACCCCTACGAGCGGGCCCTCGACGGCACGGATCACGTGCGCGAGGTTGACCTCCTCCGGCGGTTTGGCGAGCCAGTAACCGCCCTCGGGTCCGCGCTGGCTGCGCACAATGCCGGCCGAGCGCAGCTGCGTGAGGATGTTCTCGAGGAAGGAAACGGGGATGCCCTGGGCCTTGGCGACCTCATCCACCTTGCGCGGCGAGCCTTGGCTGCTGCCGGCGAGCTCCACCACGGCTCGCACGGCGTAGTCGGCCTTGGCTGTCACGTGCATGCGGGGGATTCTCGCCTATTCGACGGCGGACGGTCGCCGTCGTCTCAATTCCGACCTGTGTGGTAGAAGTTAGGGGTACCTAACCAGGTTGACGAGCGAAGAGGTACGGATGGGCTTCACCGAGACAGTCGCGCTGGGCGCGATCGCCGGCTTGACGATCTACATCGGCCTTCCGCTGGGCAGGATGCGCGGCGTCGATGACCGCATGAGGGTGTGCCTCGCGATGTTCTCGGTGGGCATCCTCGCGTTCATCTTCATGGACGTGACAAAGCACGGCGAGCAGATCCTCGAAGCGGCGCTCGGCGATTTCAAGGCCCACAAGGCCAGCTTCGGACACGTGCTCGGCCTGTTCGCGTTGCTGGCCGTCGGCTTCACGAGCGGCACCGCCGGCATCTCGGCGATCGAGCGGCGGCTGCGCTCGCGCCGCCCCGCGCCGGCTCCGATCGCGGGCGGCGATGCCGCCGCCGTCCTCAGCGCCGAGGAGATCGCGCGCGCCAAGGGAGAGGAGGTCCGCCAGCGAGCGCTGCAGACCGGGATGGTGATCGCCGTGGCGATCGGGCTGCACAACTTCGCCGAGGGTCTCGCGATCGGGGTCTCGGCGAAAGCCGGCGCGATCGGCCTGGCAACCGTGCTGATCATCGGCTTCGGCCTGCACAACGCGACCGAGGGGTTCGGCATCGTCGGGCCGCTCGGCGGCGCGCGGCCGTCGTGGTCGTGGCTCGCAAGGGCCGGGCTGATCAGCGGCGGGCCGACGTTCCTCGGCACGATCGTCGGCTACCAGGTCAACTCGAGCCCGCTTGAGCTGCTGTTCTACGCGCTCGCAGGCGGCGCAATCCTGTACGTGATCGGCGAGATCTGGACGGGTATGCGCCGCTATGGCCATCACACCCTCGGCCTCTATCTGATCGCGGCGGGCTTTCTGGCCGGAGTCGCGACCGACCTGATCGTCTCCTACGGCGGCAGCTGACGCGGCGCGGTGCAGCCGCCAGATGGACGTCTAGCATCTGGCCATGACCGGGCGCTGGCAGTGGGACTTCGAGGATGGCCACATCGCACGCAGGCCGAAGCAGGTGCCGCCGGCCTTGCCGACCTCGCCGGCGTCGTCGCCGCCTCCCCCACCTGCGCCCGCGGCCGCCGAGGCGCCCCGCGAGCGCCTGACGAGATTTCGCCGCCGCAGGGCGGCAGCGCTGCTGGGGGCAGCCGTGGTGATCGCGCTGATCGCGGCCGCGCTGTCGGGGTCCGGCCATCGGCACGCGGCTCCCGCGTCGGCGGCCGAAGCAGCGCTGGCCCGGGCACGTAACGCTCCCGCACAGCCGCTGGTCGAGCCCGAAAACGGCCACAACGCCGCGGTCTCCTCCGTCCTCGCCTACACGCCGTTCGTCAGAGCGGGCGCAGGACGCAAGCGCGAGGTCGCGCTGACCTTCGACGACGGCCCCGGGCCCTACACCGCGGGCGTGCTGAGCGCGCTCGAGCGCCTGCATGCGCGCGCCACCTTCTTCGTGATCGGCAGGATGGAGCGCTACTTCAGCGCCGCAACCCTCCGTCAGATCTCAGACGGGGACGTGATCGGCGACCACACCGAGAACCATCCCGCGCTCGCTCGGCTCCCGGCGCACGAACAGCGCGAAGAGCTCGCCGAACAGATCGCCCGCATCGAACTCCTCGGCGGGAAGCGACCGGTTCTGTTCCGCCCGCCCTACGGCTCCTTCAACGCGACCACGCTCAGCGAGCTGAAGGCCCTGCACCTGCTGATGGTCCTGTGGTCGGTCGATACGGGGGACTACCGCCAGCCTGGGGTGGCGGCGATCGTCGAACGCGCGCTCGCCGGCGCTCACCCGGGCGCCATCATCCTGATGCACGACGCCGGCGGTGTGCGCACGCAGACGATCGCCGCGCTGCCGGCGATCATCAACGGCCTTCGTGCCCGCGGCTACCGGATCGTCACGGTGCCGCAGCTGCTGAGGGACGATCCGCCGCCGGCAGGGCAGCCGATGCCGACGAGCCTCAGCGGCGACTGACGGCGGCGATCAGCCCGCCGCGCAGGTCTCGCAGGCGCCGTGGATCACGACCTCGTGCTCTGAGACGCGCAAAGGCAGGGTGTCGCTTACCCGGCGGATGGCCCGCTCCAGCCCGTCGTCGCTGAAAGGCGAGATCTGCCCGCAGTGGTCACAGACGAGGTGATGGTGATGGCCCCGGCCGCGACGCGCCGGCTCGTAGCGGACGACTCCCTGTCCGACCTCGACGCGCTGCAGCAGGCCGATCTCCTCGAGCTCCTCCATGACGCGGTAGATGCTCGCGCGGGAGACCTCGCGGTTGCGGCTCGCGAGGGCGTCTTCGATCTCGACGGCGGAGAGCGCGCACGACTGCTCATCGAGCAGCTCGAGGATCGCCCGGCGAGCGCCGCCGCGTCGGTAGCCGGCGGCGGTGAGCGCCTGCGCTGCCTGCTCGGCCCAGGGACTGCTCGGAGGGGTCGACGCCACGCAGCTCATTCTAGGCGCGCGACCGCCGCCTCGGCGGCGCGCACGCCGCTACCTGCCGGTCGCACGGTGAAGCGCGCGCTGAAGGCCTTCGAGCTCCATCACCTGCCACTGCTCGAAGCTGTAGGACGCAGGCGAGAGCGTCTCGGTCACGGTGGCGACCGGGATCTGCTGCTGCTTGGCTATCTGACTCACGCGCTCCACGTCGGGGGTCACGTTCTGGCTGTTGAAGACCCAGACCTTGATCTGCCGCCGACGCGCCTGGTCGTCGACCGTTTCCTTGTCCTTGGCGCTCACGTCGGTGCCCTCCGCGATCGCCTCGGCGTAGCTCCGGGGCGTCAGCAGCCGCAGCCCGAGGTCTTCGCCGAGCCCCTCGAAGATGCTCTCGCTGTAGCCGACCGGGACGCCGGCGTAGCGGGCGCGGATCGACTGGCGCAGCTTGTTGTAGCGCGCCAGCGCGACAGTCTCAAAGCGCTGCCTCTGCTTGGCGAAGTAGGACGCGCCGCCTGGATCGAGCCTGTCGTAGTCGGCGACGATTTGCTTGACCACGGCAAACACGTCCCTCGGGTAGTACCAGCGGTGCTGGTTGGCGCCGTCCTTCAAGCCGAGCAGATTGCCCACGTTGAGCACGGCGCGTCCGCTTTGCGGGCTCGCGGCCAGCAGCTGCGACGCCCAGTTGTCATAGCCGATGCCGTTGACGATCACCATGTTCGCGCCGGCGAGCGTACGGGCGTCGGCGGCGGTCGGCTCGTAGCTGTGCGGGTCGGCGTTCGGATTGACGATGATGCTTCGCACATTGGCCCGCGTGCCGGCGAGCTGGACGGCGATGCTCCCCCAGAAGTTCTCGGCGGCGACGACCTCGATCTTGGCCCTGCCCGCCGCGCCCGTGGCCGCGACGCCGCCGGAGCGGCCACAGCCGGCCACCGCCAGCGCGATCGTCGCGGCGAGCAGCGCGTAGGTCGGTCTGATCATCGCGCGGCAGCCTACCATAGATGAGATGAGATCTCATAAAAGACAGGGTCTTGTTCTGCTCGCCGGTGCCCGCAAGTATTCTTGGATCGATGGACAGCGAGGCTCTGCGCGCTCGGCGCGAGGACCGGCGGCGAGCGACGCGCCGCCGCCGCCGCGCCGGCGTTGCGCTGCTCGCCGTGATGGCGGCGCTCGTGGCGGCCGTCGTCGCGCTGGCCGGCGGGTCGGGCGGTGGGACACACGCGTCCGGCCGTGACGCCGGAGCGACCGCCACGAGGCAGCCTCGCAAGGCGGGCGCGGCGGCGCCCGCGGGTGGCTCCCCCACCCGCTCCTCGGGCCGTCCGGGCGGCGCGCCGGTTCCGATCCTCATGTACCACGTGATCGCATCGCCTCCCGCCGGTGCGCCGTTCCCGGGGCTCTACGTCTCGCCGCAGGAATTCGCCGCCCAGATGCAGGCGCTGAAGGATGCCGGCTGGCATGCCGTCACGCAGGACCAGCTGGCCTCCTACTGGAGGAGCGGCACCCCGCTCGGCGCGGGCAGGCCTGTCGTGCTGAGCTTCGACAACGGCTACGAGTCCCAGTACACGAAGGCTCTCCCGGTCCTGCAGCGGCTCGGGTGGGTGGGCGTCGAGAACATCCAGCTGAGCGGGCTTCCGCCCTCCCAGGGCGGCCTGGGCGAGGCGGAGATCCGCGGCCTCGTGGCGGCGGGCTGGGAGCTCGACACGCAGGGCTTCAGCCACGCCGATCTGATCAGGCTCGACGCCGAACAGCTGCACTACGAGGTCGCCGTGGCGCGAAGGACGCTCCAGCAGCGCTACCACGTCCCCGTCAACTGGTTCTGCTACCCGTCCGGCCACTACGACGCGACAGTGCTCGCCGCCGTCAGATCGGCCGGCTACGCCGGGTCAACGACGGTGGTGCCAGGATGGGCGCACCGAACCGACGACCTCTACCGCCTGCATCGCCTGCGCGTGCTCGGCGGCACGACGCCACAGGGGCTGCTCAAGCTCATCGCCGACACCCGCGAAGCGCAGCCGGCGCCCGCCTCCTATGGCGGCGCCTGAGCGCCGGGCGGCGCTCGACGGTGAACGATCGGCCTCAGCGCCGGCGCGGGATGAAGCTGATGTGACCGTCGCCCTCGAGGATCGCCCATTCCACGTCGCCGAGCGAAGCCACCTGGGATCGCCTGCCTTCCTCCAGGATGTCCTCGAGCGTGATCCGCTCGCGGCGAGCATTGCGCTCGATCAGGCGACCGTCCTCGACGAGCACGATCGGCGAGCCCTGCGTGAGGACCCTCAGGCCGCGGGAGCGGAAGGACGCCCAGCTGACGACGACGGACAGAAGGGCGATGGTGGAGATCACGATCAGCGTGCCGGTGACCGACTGGTCGTTCTGCGTGATCCCCTGCTGCACGAGGTCGCCGAGCACGACGAGCATGATCAGGTCGAACGGCTCGAGCTCGCCGAGCTCGCGTCGGCCCACCACGCGAGTCACCACGAGGATGAAGAAGAAGACGACGGATGCGCGGATTACGAGGTCCATCGCTGATCAGGGGAAGATGGTGAGTGCTCGGTGGATGTGCACCAGGACGTTCGACCCGTCCAGCACGTCGACGTTCTCGGTGCGCTTGCCGACGTTCGTCGGGTTGACCATGAAGTAGATCCAGCTGACGAGCGTCTGTCCGGCGGGCAGCTTGCCGTAGCTCAGCACGACTCTCCCGTTTTCAGAGGACTCTTCGCTCGGTTCGGGCACGACCGAGTTGACGCTCATCGACTCCCACCAGCCCTTGTCGAAGGCGATCTGCAGCTGGCCGATGTCACGCCGCGCGAGCACCTGCGTACGCACCTGGAAGATGAGGCCGCTGCGCAGCCGCGCGGGGGCCGTCACGTTGACGCTGACCGCCGGTGAGCTGGCGGAGCTGGTCGTTGGATGCTGGCCGAACACGTTGAGAAGCGCGAGCACGGGCAGGACGGCGATGCAGCACAGGATCACGCGGCGGATCCAGGGGCTGTGCATCCAGCCCACCAGGTCGCGATTGCGCTCGAGCGCTATTCCATCCGGTGGATCGGGCACGAGAGTGGATTCGCGGCCGCGTCGGGCGGTCCTCCCAGCGTGACGTCTGGCCAACGGCGCCGCTACACGCTAATGGAACCATTCGTCTCCGTCGATGACTTCGCCGCTTGATGGGAACGATTTCGGGCACATCTGACACGACTAGGGTTCGGGCCGGCCTGGCCGCCCCGCCGCTGGCTGCGTTGGCTGCGACCTTGGTCGCATGTGCGCTCCCGGCCCCGGCGCCGGCCAGCGGGCGCGCGGGATACCGACAGCCGCGGAGCGCAAGCCATGGCTCCATGCCTCGCCACCGGAGACCAGCCGCCCGAGCATCGATCATCGGCGGCGTCTTCGCAGAAGACGCCGCCTTTCCCTGGCTGGCATACGTAATTGACAGACGTGAAGACCGCGTCGGGGTGTGCACGGGAACCGTTGTCTCTCCGAATGTGGTCCTCACCGCCGCGCACTGCGCCGAGAACATGGAAACCGGAGTCGTCAACGAACCGGCGGGCTATGCGGTCGTGACGGGGAACGTCGAATGGAGCTCGCCATCGCGACAGGTGTCAACCGTTTCCAGGGTGATCATCTACCCGGGATTCCTGCGGGGCTATGCCGTCGGCGACGCGGCGCTGCTGGTGCTCTCATCGCCGATCGCCGCACCCGCGATCGGGCTCGCGTCCTGGCCGTCGGACTCGACCGACCTCGAAGCCGGGAAAGCGGCTGTGATCGCCGGCTGGGGAAGCTCCTACTACGCACAGACGAGCCTCACGGAACGGCTGCAATGGGCAGAAACCGGGCTCCAGAAGACGGCCTATTGCGAAACTCACGCGGCGCCGTTCTTTCGCGGCAAGGAGCTGTGCGCCGTAGACCCTCCGACCTACGAAACCGGCGCATGCGAGGGGGACAGCGGCGGTCCGCTGATATCCCGCAACCCGGCGGGAGGGGGCGTGATCGAGATTGGCATCACCAGCCACGGTTACGGCGCATGCGCGACCACCAGACCGACTGTGTTCACCCGCACCGACCTCGTCGCCGCATGGGCGCACAGCTGGATCGACGCCGCGAGACCCCTGCCGGCGACCGCCCCGTCCGCTGCGTCGCCTGCCTGGCCTGCGCAGTCGCCTGGCGCTCAGGCAGCTCCTTCGGCAGCCCCCCCGTCGCTGCCTCCCAACGGTCCCGGCCTCTACATCGCGGCGGGCGGCAAGCACGGCCCAAGGATCGCCGTGCGGGTGTCCGGTGACGGGAAGCATCTGGTGGCCGTTGCGATCAGAGCAACCATCCAATGCCAGCGCGGCCACACCTATGCACTCATGGGCTCATGGCTCTCCTACCGCGAAAATGTGCCAATCCCCGACCACGTCGGAGCAAGGACCTTGACGACGGCACCCGACAGGTACATGAAGCGCGGAAGCATCAGCATCCATGTCTACTTCGACACGCCCAGGTCACTTCAGGGACGCGTGCGGGTCCGCATTCGCTCCCGGGACCGAAGCGCCGGCATGTGCTCCGGCGCCCTGACCTTCAACGCCAGGGTTCAGCCCGGGTCCTAGTCCGCCCGGCCTACGGCTTCGAGCGCCTGCTGGCGGGAGTTGTAGTAGTCGAACCTCGCGACTTTGCCGTGGCGGAATTGGTAGACGATGGCGTCCTGGCGCTCGACATCCACGCTGCTGTCGCGTCCTCTCGCTTTCAGCAGAATCACCGCCACGACCACATCGCCCGCGTCGATGAGCTCCTGCAGGTCGAAGCTCACCACTGGCAGGCCCGCGCCCCAGTCCTCCACCCACCGCATTACGCCGGCATGCCCGCGGTATTCGCCGGCGTCCAGGATGTCATGGTCGTGGATCTCGACCGCCTCATCAAGCGCGTCCCATAGGACCTCCCCGGCAATGAAGCACTCGAGCAGACGCCGGACGAGCGTCACGTTCTCCTGCGTCATCGCCCACCCCCTTCCACTAGGCAAGCCAAGAGCGGCGAACGGGTCTCGAACCCGCGACCTCAAGCTTGGGAAGCTTGCGCTCTACCAACTGAGCTATCGCCGCGCGAACCGCATGTTACGTGCTCGCGCGGGGTTTTCTTCGGTGCTACCGCGAGCCCCTGGTGGCTGTCTCGTCGGCCTCTTCACCCGAGCGCTCGTCCAGCGCGCGGGCTTCTGCTTCGCCGTCATCGCCGACGTCCGGGTCGACGGCACGCGCCCGGTCGTGGTGAGCGCGCACGATCTCGCTCTCGTGCTCAGCCAGTGACGCCTGCTGCTGCGCCTGCGCCGCGGCGCGCTTGGCCTGTGCGGCCTTTTCATCCGCTTCAGCCTCCGCCCGTGCCGATTGCGCTGCTTTCTCGTCGGCTGAAGCGCGGGCGCTTTCAACCTGGATCGTGTGCGCGTGTGCCTGCTCGCGAAGCCGCCCAGCCTCTCTGCGGTGTGCCGCGCGTCCCCTTGCGCCGGCCCTGCGCGCGAGGATCACGATCACGCCCACGAGGATGATGGCTCCAACGACGATCGCGACTATGGCTCCGGTGCTCATTTCTTCCTCCCATCGGTCGCCAGCGAACTTGAGATACCCCTCCGAGCAATGCCCAAACTGTCAACCGTGACCCCCGCCGCGAGCGCCGCGCTGCGGCCCGTGCGCGGCGTTCCATGCTGCTCCCCTACCCTTGATGGCCGTGAGACGCCGAGTGTTGCCGATCCTCGCCTCGCTCGCCGGCGCATGCCTCGTCGGCCTGCTGATCTACGGCATCTCGGCGCAGTCGGCCAATCGCACGCTGGACCAGCGCGTCGACCAGCGGGAGCACCCGCCGGCACCGGACGCAAGCCGCTCGCTGCCGGTTCTCGGCGCCAGCGGCCGGCGCACGCTCGGCTCGCTCAGAGGCAAGGTGGTGGTCTTGAACTTCTGGGCGTCGTGGTGTGAACCGTGCCAGGTCGAGGCGCCGCTGCTCCAGCGCGCACAGAGCCGGCTCGAGCAGCACGGCGCGACGGTGCTCGGCGTCACCTACCTCGACGCGTCGCCCGACTCGGAGAGCTTCGTCAGGCGCTACCACCTGACGTATCCCAACCTGCGCGACAACAACGGCGGCTTCGCGCACTCCTACGGCACCGACCAGCTGCCCGAGAGCTTCATCCTCGACCGCCACGGCGACATCGTGGCGCTGTCGCGCGGCGAGATCGGCCAGGCGTTCATCGACCGGGCGATCACGCTGGCGGAGAGCTCATGAGACGGCGGATGGCGCTTTCGCTCCTGATCGCGTTTGGCGCCATGACCGCGGGCGGCGCCCAAGCGGCGACGAGGCCGGCACCGCGCGCGTCGCTGCCCGCGATCGAGCGCCAGGTCATGTGCGTCACCTGCAAGATCCCGCTGAACGTGGCCCAGTCGCCGCAGGCGGACCGCGAGCGCGCCTTCATCCAGGGCCTGATCGACAAGGGCGCCAGCGAACCGCAGATCAAGCAGGCGCTGGTCGGCCAGTACGGGCCGACCGTGCTCGGCCTCCCGAGCACTCACGGCTTCGATCTGAGCGCCTATCTCGTTCCGCTCGCCGTCGTGCTCGCCCTGCTGGCGACGCTCGCCCTGCTGCTGCCCCGCTGGCGCCGCCGCGCACGTGCGCAGTCCGCCGCCGAGGCGAGCGCCCCCTCGCTGAACGCGGAGGCTGCGGCGCGGCTCGAGTCCGACCTCGCGCGGTTCGACTGAGCCACGGCCAGGCGGGTCCGCCGCCCGCCGAGCGCTACATCTCGTCCGGTGCCGTGACCCCGAGTAGGTCAAGCGAGCGGGCGATCGTGCGCCTGCTCGCCACGCACAGCACGATGCGGAAGGACTCGACGGCCTCGGGCTCGGCGCCGACGACGCGACAGTCGCGGTAGAACGCGGTGAAGCGCTGCGCGAGCTCCAGGGCGTAGGCGGCGATCCTGTGTGGCGCGCGCCGCTCGGCGGTCTCGGCGACCTCGGCCGGGAAGGCGAGCAGCTGCTGCACGAGCGCGCGCTCGGTTGGATGCAGCGGCTCGCGCTCGGCGTCGATCGCCGCATCCTGCGCGGCCTGCACGCGCTCCGCGCCCGCCTTCGCGAGGATCGAGGAGATGCGGGCGTGGGCATACTGGACGTAGTAGACGGGGTTCTCGTTTGACTGCTGGCGCGCGAGGTCGAGGTCGAGGTCGACGGTCGTGTCATGCGAGCGCGCCAGCAGGTACCAGCGCGCCGCGTCGACGCCGATCTCCGCAAGCAGGTCGTCGAGCGTCACGAACTCGCCGGCGCGCTTGGACATCTGCGCGCGCTCGCCGGAACGCACGAGATGGACGAGCTGCATGATCAGCAGCTCGAGGTGCTCCGGGTCGCCGCCGAGCGCCTCGTAGGCCGCCTTCAGCCGCGAGACGTAGCCGTGATGGTCCGCTCCCCAGACGTCCAGCTGGCGGTCGAAGCCGCGCTCGCGCTTGTCCTGGTGGTAGGCGATGTCGGAGGCGAAGTAGGTGTGCTCGCCGTTCGAGCGCACGAGCACGCGATCCTTGTCGTCGCCGAAGGCCGTCGTGCGCAGCCACAGCGCGCCGTCGCTGAGATACGTGCGTCCCTGCTCCTCGAGCAGCGCCAGCGTATGGTCGACCGGGCTCGGATCACCCCTGTGCAGCGCGCTCTCGTAGGCCCAGTGATCGAAGTCGATAACGCCGAAGGCTGCGAGCGATTGCTGCATCTGCCCGACCATCACCTCGACGGCCGCGTGCCCGAGCGCGTCGTCGTCAATGCCCTCGGTCTGGTCTGCGCCGACGCGCTGAACCAGCCGCTCGACATAATCGCCGCGGTAGCCGTCCGCCGGAACCGGCTCGCCCCGTGCGAGCGCTCCGATCGACTCGCCGAGCTTGCGAACCTGGGATCCGGCGTCGTTGACATAGAACTCACGCTCCACGCGATGCCCGTGAAAGGCGAGCACTCGCCCGAGCGCGTCTCCGTATGCCGCGTTGCGGGCGTGGCCAACGTGCATCGGGCCGGTGGGGTTCGCCGAGACGAACTCTACGAGCACGCGCTCCGGCGAGCCGGCGCCGCGCGAGCCGTACTCCTCGCCGGCCGCGAGCACGGCGCCGAGCGCGCCCGACAGCCACGAGTCGGCCACGAACAGGTTCAGGAAGCCAGGGCCCGCGACCTCGTAGCGATCGAGGCCGGCCCCGAGGCGCTGCTGGAGCGCGCCGCCGAGGCGCTCGGCGACCTCGCGCGGCGGGGCGCCGAGGCCCGGCGCCAGCAGCAGCGCGGCGTTGGTCGAGTAGTCGCCGAACTCCGCTCGCGGCGGGCGCTCGAGGCTGATCGCCCCGGCGGGCCGGCCCGCAATCTCTGCCGCGGCCTCGATCACCGCCGCCCGCAGCGCCTCCAGCGGCGTCTGGGAGGTGCTCAGAAGACGCCGGGAGGAGGGCTGCTCGTCGTTGGCGGAAGGGGCGGTCATGGTTCGGCGCTCGGGCTTGCGATACTAGCTGCGTGAACGACCAAGACTCAGGCGCCGAGCGCCACATAAACATCCACCTGTCCCCCGAGATCATGGGTGGCGTCTACGCGAACTTCGCGAACGTCAGCCATTCCGACTACGAGTTCACCATCACCTTCGCCCGCGTCGACCACGAGGTCGAGTCCGAGGAGGTTCCGGGCGTGGTCGTCTCTCGCGTGAACCTCTCCCCGCGCTTCATGCGCGAGCTGATCGACGCGATGGAGGACAACTACTCCAAGTGGCTCACCCGCGAGGGCATCAAGAACCTTCCCGAGTACGGCGGCTCGGAGTCGGCCCCCGAGACCGAGTAGGGCCCGAGGCGCAGGACCGCGGTCCTGTCGCACGCATGCGGCCAGCCGGCTGCTTGCCGCTGGCCCACGTGGAACGCGCCGCGACGAGCGGTGTTCCTACCCTGCAAAGATGAAGGTCGCAGTCATCTCCGACATCCATGCCAACCGACATGCCTTCGAGGCGACGCTCGACGCGGTCGCCGCCAGCGACGCGGCCGAGCTGTGGTGCCTCGGTGACCTGGTCGGCTACGGGGCCGAGCCGGACGCTTGCGTCGCGCTCGCGCGCGAGCATGCCGCCGTGTGCCTCGCCGGCAACCACGACCTCGCCGTCACCGGCGAGATACCGCTGGACGAGTTCTCCCGCGGGGCGAGCCTCGCGGCACAGTGGACGCGCGAGGTGATCGCGGCTGAGAACCTCGAGTTCCTGCAGAGCCTCAGCGTCAAGGGGGAGGAGAACGTGGTCGGCCTCTACCACGCCAGCCCGCGCGACCCCGTCTGGGAGTACGTGCTCTCCGCGCTGCTCGCGGAGCTCTGCCTCGACGCGCAGCCGCATCGCATCTGCCTGATCGGCCACTCGCACGTCGCGCTGTCGTTCGTGCGACGCGAGGGCTCGCTCACCACCGGCGAGCCCCGCCGCGACGGCGATGAGCTCGACATCTCCGACGGCGAGTGGCTGCTGAATCCCGGCAGCGTCGGCCAGCCTCGCGACGGCGACCCCCGCGCCTCCTGGATGCTGCTCGACCTCGATGGCCTGCAGGCGTCGTTCCACCGCACCGACTACGACGTCGCCGGTGCCGCCGCGGCGATCCGCGCGGCGCGCCTGCCGGACTCGCTCGCCGAGCGGCTGGAGTACGGTCAATGACCGTGTTGAGCCGCCGATCGACCAGCCCCCCCGCGCGGGCCGCCCGGCTGAGCCTGATCGTGCGGCTGCTCGCGGCCGGCGCGCTCGGTGTCGCCGCCGCGGTGCTGATCTCCTGCGGGAGCTCCTCCGGCAAGCTGATACCCGCGGCCAACGCCGGGCCCCTGCAGAGCGACTTCGAAGCCGTCGCGCAGGCGGCGGAATCCGCCAACGGCAACTGCACCAACACCGAAGCGGCGATCGTCAAGACCGAACAGGACTTCGCCGCGCTCCCCTCGACGGTCGACAGCGGGCTTCGCAACACGCTGCGCCAGGGCATCTCCAACCTCCGCAAGCAGGCCCTCGAAGCGTGCAAGCAACCGATCGCGCAGACGACGACCACCCCCCCGAAGACCACGACAAGCACCAAGACAACGCCCACGACGCCCACCACCCCCCAGACGACCAGCACGCAGAGCACCACGCCCACGACCCCCACCACGCCGACGACGTCGGGCCCCGGCGGCGGCACGCCCGCGCCGGAACAGGAAGCGCCATCCAAAGGCGGCGGCGCAGGGGAAGGTGGAAGCGGCGGCGCGGCCGCCGGGGGCGGCCAGGAAGGCGGCAAATGAGCGCCACCGAGATCGCCGGGCGCTACCGGCTCGAGGGTCGACTCGGCTTCGGCGGGATGTCCACCGTCAACCTCGCGCTCGACCTGCGCCTCGAGCGCCAGGTGGCGGTCAAGCTGCTCGCCGAACATCTCGCCGACGACCCGACCTTCGTCTCTCGCTTCCAGCGCGAGGCGCAGGCGGCTGCGCGCCTGGTCCATCCGAACATCGTGCAGGTGTTCGACTCCGGCCAGGACGATCACACGGGCCAGTACTTCATCGTGATGGAGTACATCGAAGGGTCCTCCGGCGCCGAGATCCTGCGCGACGACGGCTGGGTGGAGGTCGACGAGGCGCTCTCGATCATCGAGCAGGCCTGCGAGGGACTGAACTACGCGCATCGCAACGGGGTGGTGCACCGCGACGTCAAGCCCGGCAACCTTCTGCGTGCGCGCGAAGGCGAGGTCAAGCTCGCCGACTTCGGCATCGCCAAGGCAACCGAGCAGTCGAGCATCACCCAGGTCGGATCGGTGCTCGGCACCGCCGCCTACCTGGCTCCCGAGCAGGCGCGCGGCGAGGAGGCGGGTCCGAGCGCCGACCTCTATGCGCTCGGCGTCGTCACCTACCAGCTGATCTCTGGCCGCCTGCCCTATGAGGCGACATCGCTCACCGAGCTGGCGCTCAAGCAGCAGCGCGAGGAGCCGCCGACCCTCGACACGATCGTGGCCGCCGTCGGGCCCGAGCTCGCCGACGCGGTGGCGATCTCACTCGCGCTCGACCCGCGAGGTCGCTACCAGACCGCTCGCGAGATGGGGCGAGCCCTGCGCGACGGGTTCAATGGCATCGCGCCCGGCGAGCGTCCCGCGCCGGCCCGCGGAGCCCCGGCGACGCAGGCGACGAGCGTCCTTGCGAGCGGGGGCAAATCCACACGTGCCACGCGCGCGCTCGCTCCGCGCCAGCCGCGTCCCGGGCCCAAGCGCGAGACGCCCGCCTCCCGCCCGGCAAGGGCCGCCGCGGCGCCGGCGCGCCGGCGCCGCGGCAACCGCCTGCGGCCGATGCTGCTCGCGCTGCTCGCGATCATCCTCGTCGTGGTCGCCGTCATCGTGCTCAGCAGCGCGTCGTCATCGCCGACGACCGTGAAGTTGCGGAACGTCGTCTTCAACGAAGTCGGACGGGCTTCCTCCGCCCTGAAGCAGCTCGTCTCCGAAAACACCAAATAGGGCGCCGCGGACCGGTTGCGCGGGCACCTGGCCCCTCACCGCAGCCTCCTCGACGCCGCTTCATCCTGAGAGCACCCCATGCTCGCCGTCATCATCAACGTCAAGCACCTGGTCGAGGTGGCCGGCTATCCGCTGCTGCTCGTGCTGGTGATGAGCGAGTCGAGCGGCGTGCCGGTACCCGGCGAGACCGCCCTGATAACGGCCGCGGTGCTGGCCAGCCAGGGCAAACTCCAGATCGAGTTCGTGATCGGCCTCGCGGCCGCCGGCGCGATCATCGGCGACAACATCGGCTACCTCATCGGTCGCAGGGGCGGGCGCTGGCTGCTGGAACGCCCCGGCTTCCTGCACCGCCAGCGCCTGCGCGTGCTCGAGGTCGGCGAGCCGTTCTTCCAGCGGCATGGCCCCAAGGCGGTGTTCTTCGGTCGCTTCGTGCTCGGATTGCGCGTGTGGGCGTCGTGGCTCGCCGGCGCGACACGGATGCCCTGGCGCTCGTTCCTGCTGTGGAACGCGCTCGGCGGAGTCACCTGGGCCGTCGCGGTCGGCCTGATCGCCTACTTCCTCGGCCACTCGGCCGAGAATGCGATTGAAACGTTTGGCCTCTACGGGCTGGCCGCGGTGCTGCTGGCGATCGTCAGCGGGCTCGTCCTGCACCGCCGCCACCGTCGCAGCACGCAGCAGGATGGCGGCGCCGCCGGGGAGGCGGGCCGCCATCCGCTCGACGTCCAGGACCCCCCGGGTGACTAACCGGGACGGGGCTCAGGAACGCCCGCCGGCGGGGCTTGCGACGGAGCCTTCACCGCGGGAGGCCTCGCTGCCGGAGCCGGCGCCGCCTTGGCTGCCCGGGCCTTCGCTGCCTTGGCTGCTCGAGCCGGAGCCTTCACCGCGCGAGCCCTCACGTTCGCCCGTGCCTTCACGGCCCGAGCCCTCGATCGCGGGAGTCCTGCCACCGACGCTGATCGCGACGCGACGAGCCTTCTGCTCCTCCGGCTTGGGGATCCTCACGGTGAGCACGCCGTTCTCGAATTGCGCCTCGATCCGCTCCGGATCAATGCCCTCCGGCAGGGTCAGCGATCGCGAGAAGGCGCCCACCGCGCGCTCGACGCGGTAGTAGCCCTCTTTGCGGTCCTCCTGCTCGGCCCTGCGCTCTCCGGAGATCGTCAGCACGTTGTCCTCGAGCTCGATGTTGACGTCCTCCTCGCGCACGCCCGGCAGGTCGGCGCGAAGGACGAAGTGGTCGTCCTCCTCGACGAGATCCATCGCCGGGATCCAGCCGCGCAGCGTGCCGCCGTTGCCGCCGTTGCCGCCCTGCTGGCGGGTATCGAAGAACGTGCCGAACAGGCGGTTCATCTCCTGCTGGATCGTCTGCAGCTCGCGAGCGGGCTCCCATCTGATAAGTGCCATCGTCTTACCTCCACTTGTTGAGACCGTAGACACCGCGAAGTATAAAATCTAAGTCGCTCACCATCAAGTCTGGTTTCGGCAGCTTCGCCGAATATGTGTCCCTATGGAAATGGCAGTAGGCCGCTCGCCGGCGCACCCGAGCGATCCGCCTGCAGCGCGGCAGGAGGTGGCGCGCATCGCGCGCTGCGGTCGTCAGGTGCCGCGAAGGCCGCCGCGCAGCCCAGCGGCGCGGCGAGGTGCTGCTCAGCAGCCGTTGCTGCAGGGAGCGATCCGCTCCCACATGTCCGCCAGCGCGACGAGCTCGAGCTCGGAGAAGCGCGAGAACAAGTGCTCCCGCACGACGGCCAGATGGGTCACGCGCGCTTCTTCCAGGCGCTCGCAGCCTGCGTCGGTGAGGCATGCATAGGAGCCGCGCGCGTCGTGGTTGCAGGAGCAGCGCTCCAGCAACCCGTCGCGCTCGAGCCGGTCGACCAGCCGCGTCAGGCCGCTGCGCGAGAGCTGCACGTGATCGGCCAGTTCACACATGCGCATGCGCCCGCCGCTCGCCTCCTGTAGGTGATGTAGCACCTCATACGAGGTCATCGGCAGCTTGTGCGCCTGCTCGAGTTCGGTATCGAGCCGCTTGGCGAGGCACCCGTAGGCCCTGAGCAGCCCGCGCCAGGCGCGAAGCTCCCCTTCGGTCAGAGCCTCCTGCTCGGACGGTGAGATCTTGACGGCAGTCGCGGTTGGCATGACGGTGCGAGTCTGAACTCCCTCTCAGCCGAACATAGCAGCGTCTGGCGCCATCGCGCGGGCGAATGCCTTCATCGCCGCGTCGCCCGCCACGCCCACCACATCATCAGCGGCTGCAGCGGCAGCCGGCCGTAGAGCGCCCAGCGAGGGATCCGCCGGAAGCGCTCAGGCGTCTGTGCCATGTACAGGTTCGCCGGGAATACAGCCGCCAGAAGAGCGATCAGCCACAGCCCCGAGAGCCGTCGCGCCGAGGGCAGCAGCACGCCCAAGCCGCCCGCGATCTCCGCCACGCCGCTGATGGCCACGACGCGCCCGGCCTCCCCCTGCAGCCGCGGCGGAACGATCCGCTCATAGGCGCGCGGAATCACGAAGTGGTTCACCCCCGAGGCGACGAAGAACGCCGCGAGCAGCCGCCGCGATCGCCCTCCCGAACTCGTCCCCTGGACCTCTGAATCCATCAGACCCTCTCCCTGCCGCGCGAACACACGTGCGGCCGGCAGGCCGCCACTCGAAAAAATCTAGCGATCCTCGATCAACGATCGCCCCGTCATCTCCCCCGGCTGCCCGATTCCCAGCAGCTCCAGCACCGTCGGCGCCACGTCCGCAAGGATGCCGCCCTGCTCGCGCAGGCGCACACCGCTGCTCGTCACGATCAGCGGCACCGGGTTCAGCGAGTGGGCGGTGTTCGGGCTGCCGTCCGGCTCGAGCATGTGGTCGGCGTTGCCGTGGTCGGCCGTCACCACGCAGACGCCGCCCGCCTCCGCGACCGCCGTCACGACCTCGCCCAGGCATGCGTCGACCGTCTCGATCGCCTTCACCGCCGCGTCGATGACGCCCGTGTGGCCAACCATGTCGGCGTTGGCGAAGTTGATGATCCCGAATCGAGGCGCATCCTCGCGCCACGCGGCGACGAACGCGGCGGCAGCCTGCCGCGCGCTCATCTCCGGCTTGTGGTCGTAGGTGGGGACGTCGCGCGGCGAGGGCACCAGCGCGCGCCGCTCGCCACTCACGGGTGTCTCCTCGCCTCCGTTGAAGAAGTACGTCACATGCGCGTACTTCTCGGTCTCCGCCACATGCAGCTGGGAGGCCCCGGCTGCGGCCAGCACCGTTGACAGCGTGGTCGCGGGACGCTCCGGCGAGAACGCGACCGGATACGGCCAGTCCTCCTCGTAGCTCGTGAGCGTGGTCAGGCGCGCGATCGCCTCGTTGCCCCCGCGCCCGCTCCAGCCCGGAAGCTCCTCCTCGCCCGCTCCAAAGCCGGGCTCGGCGAGCGCCCGCGTCAGCTGGCGCATGCGATCGGGCCTGAAGTTGAAGCAGATGACGCTGTCGCCGGGACGTATGCGCGCCTCTGCGCCGACGAGCGTCGGCTCGATGAACTCGTCCGTCTCGCCGCGCCTGTAGGCCTCCGCGACAGCCTCCTCGCCGCTCGCAGCGCGGTGTGGCGCCTCTCCCTGCACGAGCAGGTCGTAGGCGCGCTGCGTGCGCTCCCAGCGACGATCGCGGTCCATCGCCCAGTAGCGCCCGATCACCGACCCCAAGCGCGCGCCCGGCGTGCGGTCGAGCGTCGCCAGATACCCGGCACCGGCGTGCGGAAGCGTGTCGCGGCCGTCCGTGAAGGCATGCACCACCAGGTCCTCGACGGCGAGCGACCTACCCAGCTCGATCAGCGCCAACAGCTGGTGTAGCGAGGAGTGCACGCCGCCGTCGGAGACCAGTCCGAGCAGATGCACGCGCCTGGCGGCGGCAAACGCACCCCGCAGAGCCTCGTTCCCCGCCAGAGAGCCGGAGGCGATCGCGTCGTCGATCCGCACGAGGTCCTGGCGGACCACCGCCCCCGCACCGAGGTTCAGGTGTCCCACCTCGCTATTTCCCATCTGCCCCTCGGGCAGGCCCACCGCGCGGCCGCTCGCAGTCAGCGTCGCATGCGGGTACTTCGCCCACAGCTCGTCGAACACCGGCGTGTGCGCCAGCGAGACCGCGTTGCCCGGCCCCGGCGCGGCCAGCCCCCACCCGTCGAGAACGATCAGGCAGGCGCAGCGGACGGGCAGGCCCGCCGATCCCGAGGGAGCGCTCATCGAGTCGGCGGTGGCGAGGACCCGGTCGTCGGCGAAGACCCGGCCGTCGGCGACGGCCCGGTCGCCGCCTTCACGATCTGAGCGAACGACGCCGCATCGAGCGAGGCCCCTCCGACGAGCGCGCCGTCCACGTCCGGGAGCGCGAGCAGCTCGGCTGCGTTCCCCTCGCTGACCGATCCCCCGTAGAGGATCCTCACGCTCTTGGCGGCCTCGGCGTCCCGGTCGCCCACGAGCGCCCTGATGAAGGCGACCGCCTCCTGCGCCTGCTCTGGGCTCGCCACCCGGCCCGTGCCGATCGCCCAGATCGGCTCGTACGCGATCACAACATCCGCGAGGCGCTCGTTCGGCACCCCCAGCAGATCGTCCCTGATCTGCTGGCGCAGCTTGCGGTCGGTCTCATCTGCCTCGCGCTCATCCTCCGTCTCGCCCACGCACAGGATCGGCACCATCTCCGCCGCGAGCGCCGCCGGGACCTTCAGCGCTAGCGCCTTGTCCGTCTCGCCGAACATCGCCCGGCGCTCGGAGTGCCCCAGCACGACACCGCGCACGTCCAGCTCGCTGAGCATCGGCGCCGACACCTCGCCGGTGAACGGCCCCTCGCGCTCGTGGTGCATGTTCTGCGCGTACACCTCCACGCGAGAGCCGCGCGCGCTGTCGACCATCGCCCGCAGGTCGGTGAACGGAACGCAGAGGGCGACGTCAACGCCGTCGATCGAGGAGACCCGCGGGAGCAGCGCCTGGATGTACTCCTCCGCCTCGCGCTCGGTCTTGTGCATCTTCCAGTTGCCCGCGACCAGCGGCGTGCGCGCCATCAGTGGGCCACCCCGGCGCCGTCCAGGGCCTGCACTCCGGGAAGGACGTGGCCCTCGACGAGCGCGAGCGTCGCGCCGCCGCCGGTTGAGAGGTGGTCGACCCGATCCTCCATCCCGAACCGCGCCAGCGCAGCCGCCGAGTCTCCCCCGCCGACCACCGTCAGAGCGCGCGCGCTCGCGACCGCCCCGGCCACCGCGCGCGTCCCGGCGGCGAACGGCGCGAGCTCGAACGCGCCCATCGGCCCGTTCCAGAAGACGGTTCCCGCCTGCGCGATCTCATCGGCGTAGCGCTCGGCGGTCGCCGGCCCGATGTCCAGTCCCATCCAGCCCTCGGGCACCTCGACTCCCTCGAGCACCCGATGCTCGGCGTCCTCGGCCAGCCGGTCGCCGATCACGAGATCGACCGGCAGCTCGATGCGGGCGTTCCCTGGACGCTTCGCCTGCGCGAGCGCCCGGCGTGCGTGCTCGGTGTCCTCCTCGTCGCAGAGCGAGTCGCCGACCCCGTGACCCTGGGCGCACAGGAACGGGAAGCACATCGCCCCGCCGATGATCAGCACGTCGGCGAGCTCCAGGAAGCGATCGATGACCGCGATCTTGTCCGCCACCTTCGCCCCGCCGACGATCGCGATCAGCGGATGGCTGGGGTTCTCGAGGATCCCCGTCAGGGTCCGCACCTCGCGTTCGAGCAGCCGGCCGGCGGCGCTCGGCAGCAGGTGCGCCACGCCCTCGTTGCTCGCATGAGCCCGGTGGGCCGCGCCGAACGCGTCGTCCACATAGAGATCCGCCAGCTCGGAGAGCGCGCGCGCGAACTCGGGGTCGTTGCGCTCCTCTCCCGGCTCGAAGCGCACGTTCTCGAGCACGAGCACCTGACCGTCGCGAAGCTGCTCGGTCAGCGCCCTGACGCCCTCCCCCACGACCGCCGGCGCGAGCGTCACCTCCGCGTCGCTCAGCTCTCGCAGCCGCTGCGCCACGGGAGCCATCGACAGAGCCTCCTCGCGGCGCCCTTGGGGGCGGCCAAGGTGCGAGACCAGCACGAGACGCGCTCCGCGCCCGCGCAGCTCCTCGATGGTCGCAAGCGCCGCGACTATTCGCGTGTCGTCGGCCACGACCGGCCTGCCGTCCGCCCCCGCGGCCAGCGGCACGTTGAAGTCGACGCGAACCAGCACGCGTCTCCCGCGCACGTCCAGGTCGTCAATGCTCCTCATCGAAAGCCTCCCGTCGTCCCGGGCTCCGTCACGATATTCCGGAGAGGCCGCCGCACGCCCGGCCGGCGGTCCCGGCCTGAGATCACAGGACCCTCTGCACCAGATCCACGATGCGGTTCGAGTAGCCCCACTCGTTGTCGTACCAGGCGACCACCTTCAGCATCGTGCCGTCGATCACGGCCGTCAGCTGCGCGTCGACGATCGAGGAGAACTGCGACTGGAGGATGTCGCTCGAGACGATCGGATCCTCGGTGTATTGCAGGATCCCCTCGAGGGGGCCGCTCTGCGACGCGGCGCTCAGCGCGGCGTTGACCTCCTCCACGCTCGTCTCGCGCGCGCACTCGACCGTCAGGTCGACCACCGACCCCACGGGCACCGGCGCGCGCACGGCGAAGCCGTGCAGCTTGCCCTGGAGGGCCGGGATCACCAGGCCGATCGCCTTCGCCGCGCCGGTCGAGGCCGGGATCAGGTTGATCGCGGCTGCACGCGCGCGGCGCAGGTCGCTGTGCGGCAGGTCCTGGAGCCGCTGGTCGGCGGTGTAGGCGTGGATCGTCGTCATCAGGCCGTGCTTGATCCCGACCGTGTCGTTGACGACCTTGGCGACGGGTGCGAGGCAGTTGGTCGTGCACGACGCGTTCGAGATCACGGCATGCGCATCGCGGTCGTAGACCTCATCGAAGTTCACGCCCAGCACGACCGTTGCGTCCGGGTTGGTCGCCGGCGCCGAGATGATCACCTTCTTGGCGCCCTGCGCGAGGTGCTTGGCGGCGGCCTCGCGATCCGTGAACAGCCCGGTCGACTCGATCACCACGTCGACGCCCAGCTCACCCCAGGGCAGAGCCGCAGGATCGCGCTCGGCGAGCACCTTCAGCTCCTCACCGTCCACCTCGAGCGCCGACTCGCCGCGAGCCTCCACCGTGCCGGGGTATGGCCCGAGGATCGAGTCGTACTTGAGCAGATGCGCCAGCGTTCGCGAGTCGGTCAGGTCGTTGACGGCGACCCACTCGATCTCCCCGCCGAGCGCCTCGCTGCGGGCCTTCGCGGCGCGGAACACGTTCCGGCCGATACGGCCGAATCCGTTGATCCCCACGCGTACTGGCATTCATTGCCTCCTGGAGCGAAAATGAACGATGCCGGGCTCAGGAGCTCGCTCCGTCGCCCGGCGTACCGCGGGGAGGCTATCAGCGGATCAGCCTCCTCGGCCCTTGTCGGCCCGGCGCGCCGCCTCGGTATGTTGCTTCACGAGCGGTGTATCGCAATGGTCATACACCCGAGCGCATGAGACCATGCGTCACGGGCTGCGCGGAGGCTTGTCGATGTCCCGGTGCGCGACGGCCACGTCGAGGTCGTCCTGGCCGCGGTAGCGCTCGGCGAGGTGCTCGGCGATCGCGACCGAGCGGTGCCGGCCGCCTGTGCAGCCGATCGCGATCACCAGGTGAGCCTTTCCCTCCGCGACGTACTGCGGCAGCATGAAGTCGAGCAGCGGGTGCAGCCTCTCGTAGAACTCTGCAAGGCGACCGTCGCGCGCGACGTAGTCGACCACGCGTGCGTCGAGGCCCGTGAGCTCGCGCAGCTCCGGCTCGTAGTGGGGGTTCTCGAGGAAGCGCACGTCGAACGCCAGGTCCTCCTCGCGGGGCGGGCCGTGCTTGAAGCCGAAGCTCATGAACGTCAACGCCAGGCGCCCGGCCGTCTTGCGCGGAATGAACTCGTCGGCGATCTTCCTGCGCAGGCTCGCGGCCGACATGCCGGTCGTGTCGATCACGAGGTCGGCGCGGCTGCGCAGCGGCTCGAGCATCGCGCGCTCCGCGGCGACGCCCGCTGCGACGCTGCCCTCCGGGGCAAGCGGATGGCGGCGGCGTGTCTCCTTGTAGCGGGTCACGAGCGCCTGCTCCGCGGCCTCCAGGAACACCACGTGGTGGCTCAGGCCGAGGGCGTCGAGGTCGTCGACGACCGCTCTCAGCGCCTCGAAGTAGACGCCTCCGCGGACGTCCGAGACGACCGCCGCCCGCTCCACCTTGGACCCCTTGTGCACGAACAGCTCCACCAGCGAGCGGATCATCTCCGGCGGAAGGTTGTCCACGCAGAAGTAGCCCGCGTCCTCGAACACGTTCATCGCGGTCGACTTGCCGGCGCCGGAGAAGCCCGTGATCACCACGAAGTCCTGCAGCCGCGACTCGACCACGGGCCGCTCCGACTTGCCGCCGGGGGCACGCAGCGGGCGCAAAGGCCTGATCACCGCCATCGCGTCAATTCTCCCGCTCCTGCCGGACGTCCGGTGAACGACCTGTTGAGGGCGCCTCAGCCGGCGCGGTGGAGATGTCCATACAGCTCTCTGCCTACCTTCGCCGGCAGCCCTGGCACGGCCTGGAGCTCCTCGCGCGAGGCCGTGAGGATCGTCTCGGGTGAGCCGAACCGCGCGAGCAGCGCACGCTTGCGAGCCGGTCCGATGCCCGGCAGCTCGTCGAGCAGCGAGGTCGTCATCGCCTTGTCGCGGCGGCTGCGATGGTGGGTGACCGCGAAGCGATGCGCCTCGTCGCGGACGCGCTGCAGCAGCTGCAGCTCCGGGGTGGAGTGATCGAGCACGAGCGGCGCGCGGCGCCCGGGGATGAAGACCTCCTCGACGCGCTTGGCGAGCGAGATCACGGCCACCCCCCGCTCGCGAAAGCCGCGCAGGGGCGCGAGCCCAGCCGCGAGCTGCCCCTTGCCGCCATCGATCACGACCACGTTGGGCAGCGAGGCGAAGCTCGCGTCGTAGGCGGAGTCGTGCGGCGAGATGTCGGCCTGGCGCTCCCACTGCGCGAACCGCCGCTCGAGAACCTCGGCCATCGCCGCGTAGTCATCGGAGGACCCCTCGGCCGTCCGGATCGTGAAGCGCCGGTAGTCGGCCTTCTTCACCGCGCCACCCTCGAACACGACCATCGAGGCGACGGTGTGCGTGCCGCCGAGGTTGGAGATGTCGAAGCACTCGATGCGCACAGGCGGCACGTCCAGGCCGAGAGCGTTCTGCAGCCCGTCGAGGGCGTCGACGCGGCCCTGCCGGCGGCGCTCCGAGCGCAGCTGCTCCTGGTCGAGCGCCAGGCGCGCGTTGCGCTCGGCCAGCTCGAGGATGCGGCGCTTCTCCCCGCGCTCGGCCGCCCGCAGCTCGACCGGCCCGTCGCGCCGGCTCGCGAGCGCGTCGCCTAACGCCTCGCGCCCGCCCAGCTCGCGCTGGACCACGAGCAGGGCCGGAATCGACATGTGGCCGCCGTAGTACTGGAGCATGAACTCCTCCGCGACCTCGGCCAGCTCCCGCTCGGTCTCGTTGGAGAGATAGAAGGATTGACGGTCGGAGAGCACTCCGTCGCGCACCTGGAACACCTGCGCGTTGGCCTCGCGCCCGTCGAGCGCGACCGCCACCGCGTCGAACGTGCCGACCGACTCGTTCGCCACGCGCCTGCGCTCGAGCAGCGAGCGGACCGCCCGCAGCCTGTTGCGCTCGAGCGTCGCCTGCTCGAACTCCTCCGCCGCCGCCGCGTCGTGCATGCGGCCCTCGAGGTCGCGCTCGATCGCCGAGAAGCGGCCGGAGAGGAAGTCGATCACGCCCTCGATGCTTTTGCGGTACTCCGCCTTTGAGACGTAGCCCACGCATGGAGCCTCGCAGCGCTTGATGTAGTAGTCCAGGCACGGGCTGCCGCTGCGCCGGCCCGGCTCTGGACCCGTGCACGAGCGGAACATGAACACCTTCGCGAGCACCTCGAGCGTCGCGCGCACGCGCTTCGCGTTGGAGTAGGGGCCGAAGTAGAGACGGGAGGCACGGTGACGCTCGCGCGTGAAGTAGACGCGCGGGTAGTCCTCGTCCAGCGAGATCGCGATGAACGGGTAGGACTTGTCGTCGCGCAGGCGGATGTTGAACCGCGGCCGGTACTGCTTGATGAAGCTCTGCTCCGCCAGCAGCGCCTCCGCCTCTGAGGCGACGACCACGCACTCGACATGCTCCACGCCGGCCACCATCTCGGCGTGCCCGGGGCTGCTCGGCACCTGTGCCTTGGAGAAGTGCGAGGCGACCCGCTTGCGCAGCGACTTGGCCTTGCCGACGTAGATGACCTGCCCGCGCCCGTCGCGGAACAGGTAGACGCCCGGCTGGTCCGGTAGGGCGCGGCGCTGCTCGGCGAGGCTCGCGCGACCCTCGCCGCCGCCGGTCATTGTGTCTGTCACTGCCATCTAATCGCAGGATAGGAGGCGCACCGATCGCGCCGGGCAGCGCTTCGGCAAGCCGGCGACAGGCGAGCGGGTCAGTAGGAGCGCGAGCGGCGGAAGACCTCGACCAGCGCGTAGATCACACATGCGACGAGCACGAACCAGAGCAGCTCGCCGGATCCGGTTTCCCACAGCCGCCTGCGCGCCGCCACGACGAACACGCCGAGCGCGACGCCGCCGTAGAGCAGGGCCCGGTGACGGTCGCCGAGGCTGTCCAGGGAGATCCTGTGTTCGCGGTACAGGCGCAGGCCCAGGTAGCCGATGCCGACCGCGAACGCGACCCACAGCGCCGCTTCGAAGGTGCTCGCGACGCGGCCGCCGCCGGGCAGGATGTAGACGGCAGCCGCGATCGCCACGACGATCGCGATGTTGCGCACGGTCCTCGTCCGTTCCATGGCCGAAGTCTAGGTCACTCGACCAGCGCCTCGAGCCGCGCGTACGCATCCTCGACGGCCCGCTTGGCGGCCGTGTGGCGCGCCTCGGACTTCGCCGACTCGTAGCGCGTCGCCCAGGCGGCCGGCTCGGCCAGCTCATCCTCGAGGGCGCGCATCGCCCCCTCAGCCTGCTCGACCGCCTCCTCCGCCTGCTCCTGCGCGCTCAGGCGGTTCTTCGACGGGCCCTTCGGCCTGGCCCTGCGCTTTCGCGCCTGAGGCGCGTCGCCCGTGTCGGCGTCCTGCCCCTGTCCTGCGCCCGCGCCGCTTCGCGACCCGTTGGCTGCGGACGGCAGCTGTGAGGGCTCGGTCGCGCGGGGCGCCAACGACTGCTTCACGCCGGGCGAGCCCGCGCGGCGCTCGTCGCGCACACGCACGTACTCGGGCCACCCGCCGACGTAGCTGCGCAGCGAGCGCTCCTCGACGGCGATCGTGCGTGTCCCCACCGCGTCCAGCAGCGCGCGGTCGTGCGAGACGAGCAGCACCGCACCGGGGAAGTCGCGCAGCGCGTCCTCGAGCGCCTCGCGGCTCTCGATGTCGAGGTGGTTGGTCGGCTCGTCGAGGATCAGCACGTTTGGCGGGTGGGCGCTCGATCCGACGAGCACCGCCAGCGAGAGGCGGCGGCGCTCGCCTCCGGAGAGGCCGCTGAGCGGCTTCTCGGCCTCCTCGCCCGAGAACAGGAAGCGCCCCAGGAGCGCTCGGGCCCTGCCCGGGGTGAGGCCGGTCGCGCGCTGCGCCGCCTCCAGCACGCTCTGGCCGGGAGGGCCGCCCGCGCCGAGCTCCTCGGCGTGCTGGGAGAGGTAGCCGATCTTGACGTTGTGTCCCGTGCTCAGCTTGCCGGCGGCCAGCTCGCGACGCCCGGCGAGCGTCTCGATCAGCGTCGTCTTTCCGCTGCCGTTGGAGCCGACGAGCGACACGTGCTCACCACGCTCGAGCCACAGCTCGGCCTGCTCGAGCAGCGTGAGCGCCGGGCCGTCCTCACCGCCGACCTCGACGCGGCCGTCGAGCAGCTCGAAGATGACGCGCCCGGAGCGCTGCGGCGCCGAGAACGCGAACTCGAGGCTTCTCGAGTCCCTCGGATCGCGCTCGATGCGCTCGATCTTCGCGAGCTGCTTGACCCGCGACTGGGCCTGCCGGGCCTTCGTGGCCTTGTAGCGAAAGCGCTCGATGAACCGCTCCATGCGCGCGATCTCGGCGCGCTGCGCGTCGATCGCCCGCCCCAGCGACAGCTCGCGCGCGGCCTGCTCCCTGCGCCACTGATGCCAGGTTCCGGCGAAGAAGCGCGAACGGCCGGCCTCGAGCTCCAGCACCGCCGTGCCGACCGCCTCGAGGAACCAGCGGTCGTGCGCTACCAGCACCACCGCGGCGTCGAGCTCCACGAGGGTCTGCTCGAGCCACTCGAGCGACTCGATGTCGAGATGGTTGGTGGGCTCGTCGAGCAGCAGGACGTCGGCGCCGGTGGCGAGCGCGCGGGCGAGCGACGCGCGCGTGAGCTGTCCGCCGGAGAAGCTGTCGAGGGCCCGGTGCAGGTCGGCCTCCGCGAAGCCGAGGCCGCGCGCCATCACGGTCGCCCGATCCCGCCAGAGATAGCCGCCGCGCGCCTCCAGGCGCGCCTGGGCCCTCGAGTAGCGGGCCAGCGTCGCCTCGTCGGCCGTGCCGGCCGCCATCTTGGACTCGAGCTCGCCCAGCTCGGCCTCGATCTGAAGCTCCTCGACGCACCCCGAGAGCAGGTACTCGCCGAGCGGCAGACCCCGCTCGCGCGGGGGGCGCTGGTCGTGCAGCGCGATGCGCACGCCCTTGGCCACGCTGAGCTCGCCGCGGTCGATCGACGTCTGCCCCGCGAGCATCCGCAGGAGCGTCGTCTTGCCGGCGCCGTTGCGCCCAGCGACCGTCATCCGGTCGCCGCGCTCGAGCTTGAACGACACACCGCGCAGCAGCGGCTGCCCGGCCATGTCCTTGTGCAGGTCCGATGCGATCAGCAGAGCCATCGGCTGCTGATGGTAGGGCGGCCTGAGGTAGGATCCGGGCCACGATGCGCACGCACCTGCTGAGAAGGCTCTTGATGCTCGCGCTGCTCGTTTCGCTCGCGCTGGCGCCCGCCGCCGACGCCTACAACAACGGCCGCGGCTTCTACGGGGAGACCAACGACAAGGTCGTCACCAACGCCGGCTTCATCCTGATCGTCTTCTTCCCGCTGTTCGTGTTCGTGATGAGCATGCTCCAGAAAGCCCTCGAACGGCGCAAGGAAGCGCGCAAAGCCGCACAGAAGGCGCTGCTGGGCAACGCGCAGTGGCGCGGCGGCTGGTAGATCGCCTCCGGCGGATGGCCGAGTCCGAGCAGGACGGCCCGGGGGCGCAGGCGGCCGGGCCCGCAGACGCCGAGGCCGTTCGCTACGAGCGCCGCGGCGCGGCCGCGCTGATCACGATTGACCGCCAGCACCGGCGCAACGCCGTGGACGGCCCCACGGCGGCGGCCCTGCACGATGCCTTCCTTCGCTTCGAGGCCGACGACGAGGCGCGCGTCCTCGTCCTGACCGGCGCCGGCAGCGTGTCGTTCTGCGCGGGCGCCGACCTCAAGGCGACCGATACGTTCGTGGCACGCCTGATGAACGCCGAGGGGCCGATGGGCTTCACCCGCCTGACTGCCTCCAAGCCGACGATCGCGGCGATCTCAGGGTTCTGCCTGGCGGGCGGGCTCGAGCTGGCGCTGTGGTGCGATCTGCGCATCGCCACCGAGGACTCGACGCTCGGATACCCCGAGCGCCGCTGGGGCGTGCCGCTGATCGACGGGGGTACCCAGCGCCTGCCACGCATCGTCGGGCTGGGTCGCGCGCTGGACTTGATCCTCACGGGACGCATGGTCGCCGCCGAGGAGGCGCTGTCAATGGGCCTCGTCAACGAGGTCGTGCCCGCGTCCACGCATCTCGACCGAGCGCTCAGCCTCGCCGAGGGGCTGGCGCGCTTCCCGCAGCGGACCATGCTCGCCGATCGCCGCGCCGCGATCGAGGGCTTCGGGCTGACGCTCGCCGAGGGTCTCGCGCTCGAGGCAGCGGCGGGGCCCGAGGTGTTCGAGGACGGCGCGCGCGGCGCGGCGCGGTTCGCCGCCGGCGAGGGCCGTGGCGGCGCGGGCGCGGGCGCGTAGGACGAGGTAGGCTCTCCCCGCGATGGCCTACTTCGTCACGGGTGCAACCGGCTTCATCGGGCGGCGTCTCGTGGAGCGGCTGCTGGACAAACGCCAGGGCAAGGTGTACGTGCTGGTCCGCGAGAGCTCGCAGGCGCGGCTCGACGACCTGATCGTGCGCTGGAGCATCGTCGCGGGAGCCTCGGCGGCGAACCGCGTTCAGCCCGTCGTCGGCGATCTGCGCAGGCCGCTGCTGGGCATCGAGCAGGATCAGATCGATGAGCTGCGCGGGAAGATCACCCACTTCTTCCATCTAGCCGCCGTCTATGACATGACGGCGCCGTCCGAGCGCAACACGGCGGTCAACGTCGGCGGCACCACGCACGCCGTCGAACTGGCCCGGGCGGTCGACGCAAAGCACCTGCATCACGTCTCCTCGATCGCGGTCGCCGGCGAGTACAAGGGCCTGTTCGAAGAGGACATGTTCGACGAGGGCCAGCGCCTGCCCTCGCCCTACCACCTCACGAAGTTCGAGTCCGAGCGGATCGTGCGCGAGCAGCCGTACGTGCCGTGGCGGGTCTACCGTCCGGGGATCGTCGTCGGAGACTCGACGACCGGCGAGATGGACAAGATCGACGGTCCCTACTACTTCTTCAAGGCGATCCAGCGGCTGCGCCAGCTGCTACCCGAGTGGGTGCCGCTGGTCGGACTGGACCTCGGCTACACGAACGTCGTCCCGGTCGACTGGGTGACCGGAGCGCTCGAGCACATCGCGCACGAGCCCGACCTCGACGGCAAGGCGTTCCATCTCACGGACCCCCGCCCGCAGCGCGTCGATGAGCTGATCAACGAGCTCGCGACCGCCGCGCACGCCCCACGCTTCGCGGTGCGCATCGACAAACGACTGACCGCCCCTCTGCCAAAGTGGCCGCTGAAGCTCGCCGCGCAGCTGCCTCCATGGCGGCAGCTGCAGAAACTGACGCTGCGCGAGCTCGGCATACCCCAGGAGGTCGTCTCGCACATGGAGCTCGTGCCGAGGTTCGACACGCGCGAGGCGGCGCAGGCACTCTCGGGATCGCCGCTGGAACAGCCGCCGCCCCTGCACGAATACGCCTCGCGCCTGTGGGACTACTGGGAGCGGGAGATGGACCCCGACCTGAGGCGCGGCCGCACGCTCAAAGAGGCACTCGAGGGCCGCACGGTGATGATCACCGGCGCCTCATCGGGCATCGGGCGCTCGACCGCGATGAAGGTCGCGGCGGCGGGCGGGATCCCGCTGCTGGTGGCTCGCAACGTCGAGAAGCTCGAGGAGGCGCGCGCGGAGATCGTCGCCGCCGGCGGCACCGCCTACGTGTACGCCGCCGACATCGCCGACATGGAGTCGGTCGAGCGGCTGCTCGAGCGGGTGCTGGCGGACCATCGCAATGTGGACATGCTCGTCAACAACGCCGGGCGCTCGATCCGCCGATCGATCGCGCTCAGCTACGACCGCTTCCACGACTTCGAGCGGACCATGCAGCTCAACTACTTCGGCGCGGTCAAGCTGATCATCGGCCTGCTCCCGCGCATGCGCGAACGCGGCTCCGGGCACATCGTGAACATCTCCTCGATCGGCGTGCAGACGAACCCGCCGCGCTTCTCCGCCTATGTCGCATCCAAGGCCGCGCTCGACGCGTTCACGCGCGTGGTCGCCAGCGAGGTGATCGGCGACGGCATCACGTTCACGACGATCCACATGCCGCTGGTGCGCACGCCGATGATCGCCCCGACGAAGATGTACGACGCGTTTCCTGCGATCAGCCCCGAGGAGGCCGCCGACATGATCTGCGAGGCGCTGCGCCGCCGGCCGAAGCACATGGGCACGCGCCTCGGGCGCTTCGGCGAAGTCGCATACACGCTCTCCCCCGGCGCCGTCGACCGGCTGCTGCACCTCGCATACCGGGTGTTCCCGGACTCGGCGGCGTCGAAGGGCCAGCGCGACGTCGAGGAGCGTGCCTCCTTCGAGCAGATCGCGATGGCGACCCTCACAAGGGGCGTGCACTGGTAGCAACGAACGGCGGTCCTGGGATGATCGGGATCGTGAGCGACACAGCACCTGCCATCGAGGTGAGCGACCTGCGCAAGCGCTATGGCGGCTACGAAGCGCTGCGCGGCCTCGACATCACGGTCAGGCGCGGCGAGGTCTTCGGCCTGCTCGGCCCCAACGGCGCCGGCAAGACGACCACCGTGGAGATCCTGGAGGGCTACCGGGCGCGCACCGGCGGCGAGGTCTCGGTCCTCGGCCATGATCCGGCCGGCCGCTCGATCGACTTGCGACGCAGGATCGGGATCGTGCTGCAGTCGGGCGGCATCTACAGCCACATCACCCCGCGCGAGGCGCTGCGCCACTGGGCGAGCTTCTACCCGCATCCGCGCGATGTCGAGGAGGTGCTCGACCTGGCCGGCCTGCTGCACAGGGCCGACGTGCGCAGCAGGCGTCTGTCCGGCGGGGAGCTTCGGCGGCTCGACTTCGCGCTCGCGCTCGTCGGCGACCCGGAGCTGATGTTCCTCGACGAGCCGACCACCGGCTTTGACCCGGAGGCGCGCAGGGCCGCATGGGACACGGTGCGCTCGCTGCGCGACCTCGGCAAGACGATCCTGCTGACCACCCACTACCTCGAGGAGGCGCAGGCGCTCGCCGACCGCGTCGCGATCGTCAAGGACGGGCGCGTGCTGGTCGTCGGAGCGCCGCGCGAGCTGGGCGTCGGCGCGGCGCACTACCGCGTCGCCTACCGCGACTCCGACGGGGAGCTGGTGGAGCGGGAGACCGACGACCCGACGAGGCTGCTGCACGAGCTCACCGCCGAGGCGCTCGCGCGCGGGGAGCGCCTCGCCGACCTCTCGGTGGAGCGCCCGACGCTGGAGGACGTGTACCTGGAGCTGACCGCCGATGCCTGATGCCCTCGGCGGCGTCAACCCGGTGGAGCTCTGCTGGCGCCAGTACCGCCTCGAGCGACGCATGTTCTGGCGCAACCCGAGCGCGGCATTCTTCAACTTCCTGCTGCCGCTGCTGTTCCTCGCGGGCGGCGGCGCGATCCTCAGCGGCAACCAGCACGACCTGAACCTGCTGGTCCCCTCGATCGCGGGGATGAGCGTGATGTCGACGACGTTCACCGCGCTGTCCTACAACATCGTGTTCCTGCGAGAGCGCGGCGTGCTGAAGCGCATACGCGGCACGCCGCTGCCGACGATCTCCTACTTCGGCGGCGTCGCCGCCAACGCTGTGACCAACACGATCCTGCAGATCGCGATCATCGTGCTCGCCGGGCGCATCCTGTTCGGGATCGGATGGCCACGCGACTGGGCCGAGCTGCTCGTGTTCGTGATCCTCGGCGTCGTGTCCTTCGCGGCGCTGGGCGTCGCCTTCGCCCACGTCATCCCCAACTTCGAGTCGACCGCCGCATACGTCAACGCGGTGTTCCTGCCGGTCGTGTTCGTCTCGTTCTTCGTGTTCGACTCGCACAGCGCTCCGGGATTCCTGCGCACGATCGCCGACGCGCTCCCGCTGAAGCCGCTGATCCAGGGGCTCTCGGGCGCGCTCGTGACCGGCGCGGGGCTCGGCAGCAACCTCGACGAGCTGGCCGTGATCGCGCTGTGGGGCGTGTTCGGGCTGTACCTCGCCGTGCGCGGCTTCTCGTGGACGGGAGAGCACACATGACCACCAACGAGACGGGGGCAACATGAAGCAGCTGGCGAACGATGTGCAGATGCTGGCGGGCTGGCCGCCTAACGCAATCAACGTGTACCTGGTCGGCGACGTGCTGATCGATGCGGGGACGAGGCAGGCGGAGAAGCGCATCATGCGTCAGATCGCAGGCCGCGGCGTGACGGCGCATGCGCTCACCCACGCCCACCCGGACCACCAGGGCTCGAGCCATGCCGTCTGCGAGCGGCTCGGCATCCCGCTCTGGTGTGGTCAGGGCGACGTCCCTGCCATGGAGACGCTGGGCGGCATATCCAACTCGCAGGCTCCCGGCTGGCTCAACCATCTGCAGCAGCGCTTCTGGACGGGTCCCCCCCACCCGGTCGCAAGGGCGCTGGTCGAGGGCGACGAGGTGGCGGGCTTCACGGTGCTCGAGAGCCCCGGGCACTCAGCCGGCCAGGTCGCCTACTGGCGCGAGTCCGACCGGGTGCTGATCCTCGGCGACGTGCTCAACAACATGAACGTCAGGACGGGCATCCGCGGCCTTCACGAGCCGCCGGACATCTTCACGCCCGACCCTCCGCGCAACCGCGACTCGGCGCGCAGGCTCGCAGCGCTGCGACCGCAGCTCACGTGCTTCGGGCACGGCGCGCCGCTGCGCGACCCCGGCAGGCTCGCGGACTTCGTCGCGCGGCTGGCGCAGTGAAGCCCGCGGTCGCCGAGAGCGTCTTCCTCGCCGACAGCGAGAGCTTCATCCCGACCGACCATGCGCGCGGACCGTGGGATCCGCAGGCGCTCCACGGCGGCGCGCCGGCGGCGCTGATGGCGGCCGAGTTCGAGCGGATGCAGCCGGGCGCCGAGCTGCGCGTCGCGCGCATGGGCTTCGAGCTACTGCGCCCGATCCCGTTTGCGCCGCTCACGCTCTCGACGAGCATCGTGCGGCCGGGGCGGCGGGTGCAGGAGCTCGCGGCCGAGCTGCACGCGGGCGAGCAGCTGATCTGCCGGGCGAGCGCGCTGCGCGTGCAGGAGGTCCCTGCGGGGCTGCCGGCGGCCGCGCAAGCCGAGCGCGACGGCGGAGCGCCCCACGTGCACGCGCAGGAGACGATGCCGGGACCCGAGGCCGGCAAGCCCGTGCGCTTCTCCCTCGACGACTCGAAGGCGGACAGCTTCGCGGCGAGCGCGATGGAGATGCGCTGGCTCGATGACCCCTGGACGCTCGGTCCCGCGCGTGTGTGGATGCGCCTGCGCCACCCGCTGTTGCCCGGCGAGGCGCTCACGCCGCTGGCCCGGCTGGCGGCGACGGCCGATTTCGGCAACGGCGTCAGCGCGGCGCTGCCATTCGACCAGTACCTGTTCATCAACGCGGACCTCACGATCCATCTGCAGCGCCAGCCGCGCGGCGAGTGGATCGGCCTGGACGCGCGCACGCTGCTCCACGGCGGCGGCACGGGTCTCGCCGAGAGCGTCCTGCACGACGTTCACGGCGCCGTGGGCCGCGCGTTCCAGACGCTCGTCGTGCAGCCGCGCTGAGGTCGGCCCGCTGCGCCGCGCGCTCAGCGCACCACGACGTCGCCGAGCGCCTCATCGATCGCGGCGAGTGTGTCCTCGCTGAGCTCGATGCCGGCGGCGGAGGCGTTGGCGTGCACCTGCTCGGGACGGCTGGCGCCGACGATCGCCGAGGCGACGTTCGGCTGGCGAAGCACCCATGCGAGCGCGAGCTGGGCCATCGTCAGCCCAGCGGCCTCGGCGACTGGGCGCAGGCGCTGGACGGCCTCGAGCACGCGCGGCTCGATCAGCCTGTCAATGAAGGCGCTCATGCTCTCGCTCGCGGCCCTCGAGTCGCCCGGCGGAGGCTCGCCGGGGCTGTACTTGCCGGTCAGCACGCCCTGCGCGAGCGGCGACCACACGATCTGCGAGATGCCCTCGCTTTCGCAGAGCGGGATCAGCTCGGCCTCGGGCGCCCGCCATAGCATCGAGTACTGCGGCTGGCTGGAGACCCACTTCTCGACGCCCGGGAGCGCCAGCGACTCCTTGACCTTCTCGACGGGCCACTCGCTGAAGCCGATGTGCCGCGCCTTGCCCGAGCGCACCACTTCGGTCAGCGCCGACATCGTCTCCTCCAGCGGTGTCGCGTCGTCGTAGCGATGGCACTGGTAGAGGTCCACGTGGTCGGTCCGCAGGCGCTGCAGCGAAGCGTCGATCTGCTTGTGGATCTGCGCCGCCGACAGGCCGCGGTCGCTGTCTGACATCGGGAAGAAGACCTTCGTCGCCAGCACGTAGGAGGAGCGCTCGCGCCCTGAGAGCACCTCGCCGAGCAGCGTCTCGGCCGCCCCGCGCCCGTAGACGTTGGCGGTATCGATGAAGTTGATGCCGACATCGAAGGCGGCATTCACGCAGGCCTCGGCCTGCTCGCGGCCCACGCCGCCGGAGTAGGTCAGCCACGAGCCGAGGCTGATCTCCGAGACCTCGATGTCGCTCCAGCCGAGTTTGCGGAAGTTCACGGCACAGGAGACTACTCTGAAGGAGATGGCTTCTATCGATCCTCGAAGATGACGGTCATCGACCCGGCCCTGCGCATCGGCTCAGTGGAGCTCGCCGTGAGCGACCTGCCGCGCAGCATCGACTTCTACGAGCGGGTGCTCGGGCTGCCGCTGGTCTCGAGCGACGCCGAGGGCGCACGGCTGGGACCGCAGGCGGAGCGCCCGGCGCTCGCGCTGAGCGCCGTGACGCGACCCACACCGGTGCCTCCAGCGAGCACCGGCCTGTTCCACGTCGCCTGGCTGCATCCCTCGCGCGCGGCGCTCGCCGCCACCGTGAGGCGGGTGGTCGGCCAGCGCTGGCCGCTCGAGGGCGCCTCCGACCATGGGGTCTCCGAGGCGCTCTACCTCAGCGACCCCGACGGCCTCGGGATCGAGGTCTACGTCGACCGTCCGCGCGAGCGATGGGACAGGCCGGCCGACGGGCACGGGGTGAGGATGGTCACCCTCCCGCTCGACCTCGAGGACCTGCTGGCGCAGGACGTCGGCGGCGCGGCGCCGGCGATGCCGCCGGAGACCACCATCGGGCACGTCCACCTGAAGGTCTCAGACGTTCCCCGCGCGCGCGCCTTCTACGGCGGCGCGCTCGGGTTCGAGGAGCAGGCACGGCTTCCCTCTGCCGCGTTCCTGTCGGCGGGCGGCTATCACCACCACGTCGGCCTGAACTCATGGCAGAGCCGGGGCGCCGGCGCCGCGCCGGAAACGGCTCCCGGCCTGCGTCAGATGCGCTTCGAGCTGAGCGACGCGGGAGCGCTTGACTCCCTCGAGCGCGCGCTCGGCGAGGAGCCGTCCGCCGCTGCACCCGCGCGCGCGGAGGACGGCAGCCTGGCCGTGCGCGACCCGGACGGTCAGCTGCTCGCGTTCGCGGCCGCCGCTTAGCGGGTCACGCCCAGCCCGAGCGTTGACGGGACCGTTTGCAGTTTCACGACTCCCGCCAGCGCCAGGTCTTCAAACGCGTTGCCGGAGGCGCTCCATTCCCACTGTCCCGGTTCGCCCGCTTCAAAGCCCTGGTATTTCTGGATGCCTTTGGCCTCTCTGAACGTCAGGCTGATCGAGGAGACGAGTTTGCCGGTTTCGGCGTTTTCGCCCGCGGCGCCCGACAGCGATCCGGTGATGGTTCCCCTGACGTCAAACTGGAGAGCGCCGCCGGCACACGTGAATTTCATCACGGAGCCGCCCTTGTCGCCTTCGGCCCACAGCTTGAGCCCGGGGAGCGTTGGCGAGATCGGTCCGAGTTCGCCTTCGAGGTGGTTGGTGACGGTCAGCCTTGCTTTTTCATCAGTCCCGCATTCGGAGAACCCGTTCGTTTCACATTCGTGGAAGGTGAGAACCACCTTGCGGACCGTTTTCGGGCCTGCGACTTCCCCATCGACTTTGGTCGTGCCGGCGGAGTCGACACACGCATAGCGGCTGCCGGTCCTACTCTCGAACGCAGATGATCCGATCGTGCCGGTGAGCAGCACGCTGCTCGGGGCGGGTTCCCCGACCACCGCTTTCGTGAGGAACACGGGTTCCGCGAGGGCAGACACCGGAAGGACCGCCATCATCGTCAAGGAGCACAGGGCGCAAAGCGCTGCCGTCACGATTCGTCTCACGTCCGCCCTTCCTCTCCGCGCACCCGACCAAGAGCCGAGCGGCCCTCATCGCTCAACCTACTCTGACGGCGGATACCGGTCAAGCCTCACTCACTGCTGTGACTCGCGCCTCGCCTTGGGCGCCGGATGGGCGCTGGCGGCGCTCAGCCGCTCGAGCTGATCGGCTGACAGCTTCAGCTCCGCGGCTGGCAGCAGCTCCGCGAGCTGCTCGCGTGAGGTGGCGCTGGCGACCGGCGCGACGACCGTCGGCTGCGCCAGCAGCCACGCGAGCGCGACGGCGGGCATCGTCGTCTGCTGCTCTGAGGCGACCTGCTGGAGGGCCTCGAGCACCGCGAAGCCGCGCTCGTTGAGGTAACTCTCGATCACACCCGCCGCTCGAGGGCTGTCCACCTGAGGCCCGCCGGGTCGGTACTTCCCGGTGAGGAAGCCCCGCGCGAGGGCGAAGTACGGCAGGCAGGGAAGCCGCTCTTCTTCGCACACCGCTTGCAGCTCGCCCTCGTAGCGCGCGCGCTCCATCAGGTTGTAGTGCGTCTGCAGCGCGACGTATCTGGTCATTTCGTCCGCTTCACCGACCGCGAGCGCCTCGCGCAGGCGAGGGGCGCTGTAGTTGGAGGCGGCCGCGTAGCGGATCTTGCCTTTGGCGATCAGTTCGGCAAAGGTCCCCAGGGTCTCGTCGAGCGACGTTTCGGGGTCGTCCTTGTGAGCGTAGTAGAGGTCCACGGTATCGATGCGCAGGTTCGCGAGCGAGCGCTCGATCCCGCGGCCGATCGTCTCTGCGGAGAGCCCGGGCAGCGACGGGGAGGCGCCGACCTTGGTCGCGATCACGAGCTTGTCGCGGTTCTGGCGGGCGGCCATCCAGCGGCCGATGATCCGCTCGGACTCCCCCTCTCCGTCCGGCCCCCGGCGCCCATAGCTGTCGGCGGTGTCAATGAAGTTCCCGCCCGCCTCGACGTAGGCGTCGAGGACCTCGTAGGAGCGCTCCTCGTCGATCGACCAGCCGAACACGTTGCCGCCGAGGCAGAGGGGGAATACATCGAGGTCCGTGTCACCGAGGCGCGCGATGAGCAGAGGCTACCCGTCCGGCCGCGGCTCACACGGGCGCCGCCGGGGCTAGCGGCGCCGGCCGGCCGCGAAGCTCTGCACGGGCGGCGCCACGGCGCGCATGCTCGAGCCCACCTCGGTGCTCTGGAGATCCTCCTCTGCTGCGGCCGCGGCGGCGTCGCCTGGCTGCGCGCCACGCTCGGAGCCCGGCAGGCGGTGTACGCGCGCAGCGCCTGCCGCCGCCGGCGCATCCTCGATGCCTCCGGGCAGGAAGCGCTCAAGCGGCGCGAGCTCGCGCACGATCAGGTTGATCACCGGGCGGATCTCCTCCGCCGTCTCGTCCTGTCGGACCTGCTCGCGCCGAGCGCCGGCATGCAGCGCGCTCGGACCGGCCGCCCGGAGTGAGCGCTCGAGGCGTCCTCTGGCAAGCAGCAGCGGCTCTGCCCGCGCCAGCTGGCGATGGCGCTCGTAGACCGCCTTGGAGACGATCAGGTTGACCGTGCCGAACTCGTCCTCGAACAGCAGGAACATCGTCCCGTTCGCCGTCCCCGGCCGCTGTCTTGCGATCACGAGCCCGGCCACCGCAACCTCGTAGCCCGTCGGCAGCCTGGCGAGCTGCGCGCTGGTCACGAGCCCGACCTGGCCGGCGCCGCGAGGGACCGTCAGCCGCTCGCGCAGGATCGCGAGCGCATGGTCGCCGATAGTCACCCCGCTGGTGGAGTAGTCGGCGATCAGCCGCTGCCAGCGCCCGAGCGCGCGCAGGCTCGGCGCCGTCGGCAGCTCCAGGGGCAGCGCCAGCTGGGTGCTCTCGCCCGGCGAGGGCGTCTCGGCCGGCGTGGCCAGCCCCATCTGCCACAGGGCCGTGCGCCTGTCTGCGCCCATTTGGGTGTCGCTGCCGGCGAGGCGCGCCGACCCGGCCATGAGGCTGTCGCATGAGCCTGCCCAGGCCAGCTGTTCGAGCGTGCCGCGTGTCACGCCGGCTCGAGCGGCGAGGTCGCCGAGGCTGCGGAAGGGTCCGCCGCGCTCGCGCTCGGCCACGAGCCTCTGCACCTCGGCGCTCGCCACCCCCTTGACATAGCCGAGGCCGAGGCGCACGCCTCCCCCCTCCACCGTGCACTGCGCCGCCGATGCGTTGACGTCGAGCCCGAGCATGGCGATGCCGCGGTTCTCGGCCTCGTGGACGAGGCTGTCGGGGGCGTAGAAGCCCATCGGCTGCTCGTTCAGCAGCGCACACAGGAACTCGGCGCCGTGGTGGACCCGCAGCCACGTCGACTGGTAGGCGAGCAGGCCGAAGGCGGCGCTGTGAGCCTTGGGGAAGCCGAAGCCGGCGAAGCCTTCGACCATCCCCCACACGCGCTGCGCCGTCTCCTGTCCGGCGCCGACGTGCCGCTGGGCTCCGGCGATGAAGCGCTCGCGGTGGCGGCCGAGCATCTCCTGGGAGCGCTTGCGGCTCATCGCCCTGCGCAGCCCGTCCGCCTCACCGGGGGTGAACCCCGCGAAGGCTTCGGCGACCTCCATCACCTGATCCTGGAAGATGATCGTGCCGAGCGTCTCCTTCAGGACCGGCTCGAGCGTGGGATGGTCGTATGGGATCTCATACCCCGGGTCTTCGCGAAGGCGCGTGCGCCGCTCGATGTAGGGGTTGATCGCGCCGCCCTGGATCGGGCCGGGCCGCACGATCGCGACCTGGATCGTCACGTCCTCGAGGTTCTCCGGCCGCGTGCGCAGGAGCGACTGCATCTGCGCGCGGCTCTCGATCTGAAAGACGCCGACCGTCTCTGCCGCGCGGATCGCCCTGAAGGTGCGCGGATCGTCGAACGGGATGCGCGACAGGTCGATGCGCTCGCCGTGCACGCGCGCGATCTCCTCGACGCAGCGCTCAACCGCCGAGAGCATCCCCAGGCCCAGCAGGTCTATCTTCAGGAAGCCGGCGTCCGCGCAGGAGTCCTTATCCCACTGGACCATCTGCCGGCCCTCCATCGCGGCAGGCACGACCGGACAGCAGTCGATCAGCGGCCTCGTCGACACGATCATGCCGCCCGAGTGCTGCGACAGATGCCGGGGCAGGCCGTACGCCTGCTCGACCAGCTTTCCGAGCCAGCGCCAGCGCTCCGAGGGAGCTCGCGCGCCGGACCCGGCCACGCTCGCGCCGGGGCGATCGCCGGCCAGCGCGGCCGCTACGTCGTGCTCGGAGTCCGAGCCGTACCTGTCCGCGCCCCTGGCCAGGCGCTCGATCCCGCCGGCCGGCAGGCCGAGGACCTTGCCCAGCTCCCGGATCGCCCCCCGCGCGCGGAAGGTCGGGAAGGCCGCGACCAGCGCTGCGCGGTCGTGCCCGTAGCGCTCGTGCACGCGCGGGATCAGCTTCTCGCGGATGTCGCGCGGGAAGTCGAGGTCGATGTCGGGCAGCCCGTGCAGATCCTCGTGTAGGAAGCGTCCCAGCGCCAGCTTGTTCGAGACCGGATCTATATGGGAGAGGCCTGTCAGGTAGCACACGAGCGAGGAGACAGAGGAGCCTCGCCCGCGTCCGGGGGCCAGCAGCGCGCGCACCGAATCCGGGCCGCGTACCTCCAGGGCGACCTCGCGGGCGAGCTCGAGCATGTCGTGGTGCAGCAGGAAGAAGCCGGCCAGGCCGAGCCGATCGATCACATGCAGCTCCTGCTCGAGGCGCGCCCGGGCCTCCTCGTGGTCCGCGCGTGCCTCTGGCGGCGCACCAGGGCCGTAGCGATCCTCGAGGCGCGATGCGCACAGCTCGGCCAGGCGGCGCGAGGAGCTCTCGTCCTCGGCCCCCGGATAGCGGTAGCCGAGATCCTTCGTCAGGTCGAACGTCAGCTGCTCGGCGAGCAGCAGCGTCTCGCGGACCGCCTCGGGATGGTCGCCGAAGCGGCTGGCCATCGCCTGCGGCGTGCTCATCACATGGCTGTGGTTTCCGCGGCGCAACGGCTCGGAGGCATCCAGCGTGGTGCGGTGGCGCAGCGCCACGAACGCATCCTGCAGCTCGGCCCTGGCGCGTATGTGCGCGTGGATGTCGCCGGTGGCCACGCATCTCAGCGCAAGGCGCCTGGCGAGCGCGGCGAGCGCGCGGTTGCGCGCACGATCGTGGCGGGCGTAGGGGCGCTGCAGCTCCACATACATTCCCTCCGGGCCGAACGCCTCCAGCAGCCGCCGCGCCACCGGCTCATCGGTGGCGCCCCGGCCGTCGCGGACACCGCTGGCGATCGCCGAGCGCTCGGCGCAGCCCGTCAGGCAGACTAGGCCCTCGGCATGGTCGAGCACCGCCTGCAGGCTCACCGCCGGCTCGCCGAGCTCGCGCCGGCGGGACCCCTCGCGGGTGTGCGCATGGGCGAGCGTGAGGATCCGGCAGAGATTGCTCCAGCCGCGCCCGTCGCGCACGAGCAGGGTGAGGTGGCGCCCGCCGCCGGCGGCGGCGGGCTCGGCGGCCAGGTCGATCTCGGCGCCGTGGATCGCCCTGACCCCGTGGTCGGCCGCGACCTGGGCCAGCTCCATCGAGCCGGAGACCGAGTTGTGGTCGGTCAACGCGAGCGCCGTGTAGCCGAGCTCGCCCGCGCGCTGCGCCAGCTCCTCCGGCAGCGACACGCCGTCCAGGAAGGAGTAGGCCGAGTGGCAGTGCAGCTCCACGTACGGTGAGTCGGAGGGTGCCATCTCTCGATCAGGGGCTCTGGAGGAACCAGCCGCCATGCGCGCGGGCGGCCCGGTTAGAGCTGTCCGCCCCCGGGGCGAGGTCGTGGAACACGACCACGTTTCGCCCACGCCTCCCCACGAGCTCCCAGTAGCGGCGGCGCAGCGGCTCGGCGGTCCACCAGCGATCCTCCACGAGCCAGGACTCGCGCAGCGACTCGATCGCTTCGCCGTTCACCTCGACGGGATGAGGAGCCCGCCCGTCGAATTGCACGCGCGCAGGCCGGGGCGGGTTGAGGGTGCGCGCCAAGGCGCTCACTCCGGTACGGGCGTGAGCATCACGCGCCGCTCTGGTATGCGCGAGTCGGGGTCCACGAAGACGGCCCGCAGTGCCGCGTCCTGCCCGGCGACCGCGCGCATCTGGGCGACGGCCTCCCGCAGGCGGATGGCGCGGCGGGCGGGCTCCTCGTCCAGCAGCGCGCCCTGCTCGCTCGCCGGCGGGCCGAAGCCCTCGACGGCAAGCCGCAGGGCGCAGGCAGGGGCGGGAAGCAGCAGCAGGCGCACAGACAGCGCCAGCCGGATGCGCTCGGGATCGGACAGCGCCTGGCGGAAGACCACGCGCTCGCGCCAGCCTCCGCCGGCGACCAGCTGCGCGGAGAGGATCACAGCGCGCAACGTGCGTCCACGGCGCTCGGGCCGGGCCAGCAGCCGATCCACCAGCACCCCGAGCACGCGCTTCAGGGCCGAGCCTGAGCTCGCGTCGCCGACCTCCATCGACTCCTCCAGGCGCTCTTGCAGCCTGCGCGGCTGCAATGGGCTGTCCTCGCCGCAGGCAAGCCTGTGGGCGAGCGTCCCCGGCGCCCCGAAGCGATCGGTCAGCGCCGCCCGCCCCAGCTTCGCCATCTCACCCAGCGTGCGTACCCCGAGGCGGCCGAGCGGCTCGACCAGCGCCGCGGTCGCCTCGCGGAAGCCGAGCAGCGCGACCGGCCGGCCGGCGAGCCAGCGCCGCGCCTCGTGGGTGGGCGGGGCTCCAATCAACAGCGGCCGGCGCGAGCGCACCGCCAGGGCGGCGGCAAGGGCGCAGAAGCGCGTCGGTCCGCCGCCGATGCGCGGCGGCCGTCCGCCACCGGCCAGAGATCGGCCGGCCGATCGGCATGCAAGTCCGGCGGCGGCCATCGTCGCGGCGTCCGTGCCGTGGATCCCGCGCAGCCCGCTCGTCTCGAAGTAGGCGAGGCCGGGGCGAGCTGGCTCGACGGCGGCCCCTATCGATTCCAGCGCGCGCAGCACGCCCTCCCAGGTCTCGGCCGCCCCCACCGGGTCCGGCGGCAAGAGGATCAGCTCGGGACAGCGGGCGAGCGCCTCTCCGAGGAGCATCCCGCCGGCCACGCCACAGGCTTCAGCCCCTCCCGAGACCTCTCCCACGCGCTGGTCGGAGCCGGGTGGCGGCGCCAGCGCCAGCGCCTTCCCCGCGAGCGCCTGCTTGATGATCTCCGAGCGCTCTCCGGCGGCCACGACCAGCTCGAAGCGGGGGAGATGCACGCAGGCGACCATACGAACGTATGTTCGCATACGGCCGCCCGGACGTCAATCGACGGCCGGGCGTCAATCCATCGTCAGGGGTCCCTCGGCCTCTCCGCTCAGGAACTGGCGCACGAAGGGGTTCTGCGAGGAGAACATCCTCTCGGCATCCCCCGCTTCGACGATCCGCCCGCGCCACAGCAGCGCGATGTACTCGCCGATCTGCCGCGCAGAGGCGATGTTGTGAGTGACGACGAGGTAGGTGCCCCTGTAGATCGAGTGCATCTCCTGGATCAGATCGCACAGCAGCGCCGTGCGCACCGGGTCCAGTCCAGAGTCGGGCTCGTCGAAGATCACGATGTCCGGCTCCATCACCAGGGCGCGCGCGAAGCCGGCCCGCTTGCGCATGCCTCCGGACAGCTGCGACGGCGCATCGCGCATCGCATCGGCGAGGCCCACGTCGGCGAGCCGCTGGGAGACGCGTTCGGCTATATCCGCCTCGGAGAGGTCCGTGTGCTGGCGCAGCGGGAAGGCGACGTTGTCGAACACCGACATCGAGCCGAACAGCGCGCCGTCCTGGAACAGCACGCCGATTTTGCGTCGCAGGGCGAGCAGCTTGGGCATCGTCAGGCTCGGGACCGACTGTCCGTCCACGACCACGTCGCCGGAATCGGGGAACATCAGCCCGATGATGTGCTTGATCAGCACGCTCTTGCCGGTGCCCGACGGCCCCAACACGACGGTGATCGTGTCGTCCGGGAAGGCGACGTTCAGCCCGTTGAGGACGGGCACGCCGCCGAGGCGCTTGTACAGGTCCTTGCAGCGGATCGACCAGTTGCCGGCCTCCGGGTCGCCCGCGAGCTCCAGATCGCTCGAGTGATACTCGAAGTCGTCGGCCATCATTTCCCGAAGGTTACGTGAGGGAACTGGCTGGTCTGACCGTTGAACGTGAACGGACCCTGCTGCGTGCATGCCGGCGCCGCCACTTCATTGGCGCTGCCGGGTTTGTTGGCGACCTTGAACTGCAAGATCTGTTCGATCACGGTTTCCGAGATCGTTTCGCTCGTGGGGCCGCTGACCGACGGCGCGGAGTTCGCGCACGAGCGGCTGTCGAACACCGGCAGGCCGCTGACGAGCGAGTTGAAGGCGCCGGTGTGGAAGTAGGGGTTCGAGCGGTCGGTGCCGATCCGGCTCGGGTAGAGCGCGAGGCTCTCCGGGCCGAGGACGTTCATCGAGGTCAGCAGATGCTGACGCGGCCCGGTCCCTTTTGGCAGGTCGCCGTTCGCGCCGTGCGAGGCGGTGGCCGCCGTCAGGTTCGCGAAGAACGCCTGCACCTCTGGCACGTATTCGCCGGTGTACTGCAGGAACGGGTCGAGGTTGTGCAGCACCGGGCGCAGGTTTTCGAGGACGGGCACGGTCAGGTCGAGCGTCTTCTTGACGTCGGGCAGGCCGGTCCTGGCAGCCTTCGTGAGCGGCCCGAGATCGGTCAGGAACTTGTCGAATTCCGGGGCGAACGGCTTCGCGGATCCCAGCAGCAGCGACAGCTGGCGCTCGGCCGGCCTGAATTCGTCCAGGAACGGGCTCGCGTCCGCGGCGAACTTGTCGAGTTCTTTGAGCGCCACGCGTGAGTTGTGCTCGAAGGTGGGCAGCGCGCGGAAGGCGTCGGCGAACGCCTGGCTTCCTTCGGCGGCGGCGCGGAACGTGCGCTGCCCGTTGACGATCAGGCCTTCGAGCTGGTGGTCGCGACTGGCAAGCGCGTCGAACACTACGCCGGTGTTGTGCACGAGCGCGCGCACAGCTCCTTCCTGGGAGTTGAGGACCTTCACCAGCTGGTTGGCGTGTTCGACGAACGGTTCCAGCTTCGCGAAGGTCGCGTTGATCGCTTCACCGCGTCCGTTGATGCCTTCGCTGACGGCCTTCATCCAGACGCCGAAGGAGCGCCGTGTCTTGACGTCGAACGCCGAGAGGACGTCATCGAGCGTCACCGAGGGTTCGACCTGGCTGTCGGCCAGCTGACTCTCGTCCTGCAGGAACGGCCCGTTGTTGCCCTCGGGGATCAGCTGCACGAACGTCTCCCCCAGCAGCGTCTTCTGGCGCAGGATCGCGTGCATGTTGGCGCGCACCGGCGCGTATTTGCCGGACAGTTCGATCGTCGCGTGGGTGCGCCCGTCGCTGCCGCGTTTGAGCGCGACGACGTGGCCCACGTTCACACCGCTGATGCGCACGTCCGACTGTTCCGCGAGGGCGAGCGTGCGCGGGAAGGCGACCGTGAAGCGATAGCCCTTCGGCTTCAAGGGCAGCGGGCCGCCGAATGACTCCCACAGGAACATCAGCAGCCCGAAGCAGCTGAGCACGAACAGGATGATCACGAGGATGTTGCCGAGCGTCGGCGCGCGCTTCTGCATCTCAGCCGCCTTTCCTCGCCGGGGCTGATGAGCCGAGCGGCTGCCGGCTGACGCCCGAGAACGCGGCGTTGGCGCGCGCGGCGCGCGCGGCCGCGGCGCCGACTTTCGCTTTCGTCTGGGCAGTCCCGAGCAGGCTCACGCATTCGGGCCCGGTCGGCGGCCTGAGCAGGCTGACCAGCAGGCTGACGGTCGGGTTGACTTCGGAGACGCCTTTCAGCAGCGGCAGCACTTCGCAGTTGAAGTACACGAGGCTGCGCCCGACGGCGCCGTGGGCGTCGGCCGAGCTGACGACGCTGTTGAGGTTGTGGTTGCCCCAGTCGAGGAAGAACAGGAAGCCGCCCTTGCTCGGCCCGGGGTTGTACGCGAGCTCGTTGAAGAATTCGTTCAGCACGGAGAAGCTGGTCGCGAGCTTCGGGAACGCTTCTCCGGCGCCCTTTGTCGCCGGCGCCAGTTCGTTGACGACCGGCAGGATCTGGCGCGCGAACGGCCGGATTTCGTTCTTGAAGATCGGCGTCGTCTTGAGCGCGAGGCGACGAGTGGCTTCGTTGGCGGGACCCAGAGAGCGCGCGAACGGCAGGAGCTTGTGGAGCGTCGGGCCGAGCACGTTGGTGGCCGTGGAAAGCTTGCCGAGGCCGGCGCCGGTCTTGCTCAGCGCGCCGGGCAGCAGGTGGAGCGTCTGACGGACGTTTGCGTCCTCTTTCGCGAACGTCGCGAACACGGCGTTGGAGGCGTCGACGAGTTCCGCCAGCTGCTTGTCCTTGCCGCCGAGCGCTTCCATCAGCAGCCTGAAGTTGTGGATCGATCGGGCGATGTTCGCGTGGCGGATTTCGACCTGGTCGGAGATCTTCTGGAATTCGCGCGCGAGAGGATCGAAGCGCTTGAGCGTCGCGGCCAGCGCCTTGGAGTTGCCCTTGAGCCCCTGCCCGGCGCCGGCGAGCAGCTCCTGCAGGTAGGCGCGCGTTTCGGCGTCGAGGCCGGCGAGGAACTCGTCGAAGTTGATGTTGGGAGCGGTCTGCGACAGCGGGAGCACCTGGCCGCTGCGCAGCTTGCCCGCGGAGGGCGTGCCCGGGCTGACCTCGATCGTGATGTCCTGCAGCTGCGTCTTGGGGCGCAGCAGAAGCGTCGCGTTGCGATAGATCCGAGCGTATTTGGGGACGATTTTCATGGTGACCGTCGCGACCCCGTCGGCAAGGTTCACGCTCGCGATTTCGCCGATCTTCGCACCGGCGATCGTCACCGCCTGACCCTGTCCCGGCGTGACCGCCTGGGCGGTCTGGAAATCGGCCTTCAGCGTGTAGTAGCTGCGCCCGAAGACAGGCACCCAACCTGGGAGCTTGAGGTTCTCGTGCGCCAGGATGTAGCCGCCGACGGCTGCCGCGATCACGATCATCACGACCACGGAGATGAACGCCGTGCGGTAGCGCTCGATCTGTTCACGGACGCTGAGCCCGCCCTGGTGGCCTGATGGCGTTGTCGGTGCCATCAGCCGTTCCCGTCCGCCGGGCCCTGCGCGAGCGGGCCGTTGAAGTTCGGAAGCGCCTGCGTGTAGCAGGGGACGAGGGGCTGGTAGGGCGGCTCTTCAGCCGGGTAGGCCGGGCGGGTGCCCTGTGGCGCCAGCGGCGAGCGCGCGAGCAGCTGCAGTCCGGGTTTGCCTTTGACGCCCAGCACGCCGACGTGTTGCGAGCGCAGCGTCTGGCCGCTGTTGCCGACCAGGAACTTGGCCATCACGCCGTTGCCGTCGAAGTGCTGGCCGATGCTCCCCAGCCCGACCAGGCTGTACCAGAATTCCTTGTAGTTTTCGACGCCGGACGTGCTGGCGCCGTCCTGGATCTTGGTGTTCCCGGCCGGGTAGAACACTTTCGTCAGGCATTTGTTGAACAGCTCGGTCTGCTGGAAGAGCGGCACCTGCTGGGCCTCGAGGCTGGCGAGCGACGGCGTTGCTTCCGAGAGGCCCTTGGCGACGCCTCCGAGCTCGCTGGGCGCCAGCGAGGCCTTCACCTGTTCGATCCACGGCAGCGCCGCGGCGACCGTCGGGTTGGTCGCCCTGACGCCGGGCAGGATGTCGTGCGCGAAAGCGCGCGTCGGCGGGAAGGACGCGTTGAGCGAGGCCAGGCCGCGGTTGATGTTGATCAGCGAGCCGGGCAGCTCGGCAACCGTGGCGCGCAGGGCCGAGGACTCCGAGGCGAACGCCGCGAAGAACGTGTTGAAGTTGCCGATCAGTTCGCCGAGCTGCTGCTCGTGGACGTTGAGCGCCGATGTGACTTTGCCGATGCCCGCCACCAGTTTTGAGAGGTCGTGGGGTTCGGTGCCGGTGATCGCCTGGTTGATCACGGCGGTGCCGCGCAGCGACGGTGGGCCGCGGTGGTAGGCCTTGTTCAGCGCCTGTGCGGCGTTGATGCCGCGCACCTCGGCGTCCTGTTCGGCGTTCTCGGCGGCCGATGGCTTGTGCGTGAGCGAGTCGCCGTATTCGATCAGGAAGGTCTGCAGGTTCGAGCGCGTGTCGGTGTTCAGCGCGTCGAGTACCTGGTCCAGCTGCACGGGATCCGAGGTCTGCGTGATCGGGATCGTGGCGCCCGAGGAGAGCGTCTTCGCCGAAGGGCTGCCGGGCTGCACTTCGACGAACCAGTTGCCTTCCAGGAAGATCCGCGGCCGGATCTTGAGCGTCGCGTCGGAATGGATCGGCAGGCCCTTCGATTCGATTTCCATTGTCACGAGGCCGGACTTGCCGTGGCGCGCCACCGCGCTGACCTTGCCGACGTCGACCCCCGCGATGCGCACCGGCGACTTGGGATGGATGTTGACCGCGGTCGCGAACTCTGCCTTCAGGCGGTAGCCGTGTTTGAACGGGATGTGCTTGGTGAACCCGAAGTACACGAGGATCGCGGCCAGCACGATCACGACCAGCCCGATGCGCAGCGGGTTGTAGCGCATCAGCTCGACGACCGGGACCTCCTCGTGACGACGCCACCAGCGCCTGCGGCTCATTTCTTTTTCACCTTCGCCTTCGGCTTCGGCTTCACTAGCCCGAGCGATTTGAGCGTCGTGGTGGGGTACTTTTCGCCGAACAGGTCCTGTTCGCGGCTCGTGATTTCGCGGTTGGTCGAGGAGCCGGGTACGTTGCCGATCACGGCTTTGGTGGGCTGGTAGGTCTCGTTGCCGGCTTCACAGAGCTGCGGCTGGCCGGGCCCGGCGACGTTCGGATAGGGGTTGGCGTGAACGTGGTTGCGACCGGTGTCGAAGACCCTGGTCGTGTTCGCTTCCTTTTCCAGCGAGGGTCCGTCGCCGAGCGCCGAGGACGGATAGCCGGGGTTGTTGGCGCCGGTCGGCGCCAGCAGGAATCCGGAGCGAGCGAGCGTGCCGACTCCGACGTTCTCGGACTCGAGGCTCGCCACGTTGCGGAAGGCCAGCGTCAGGTAGTTGCAGACGGACTGCGCGGGGGCGATACCGGCGAACAGCGGGTTGCCGATCTGGAGCGTCTGCGTGAAGTCTTCAAGGCCGGCCGACGCGACGGGATTCTGTGCGAACGCGGCCAGCGCCTGTGACGATTCGGCCAAGCGCGTGTTGAGCGCGGTCGCGGCCTTGAGGTTGACGGCGCCTTCCTTGAAGGCGTGGCCCAGTGGTGGCGCGACGGTGCGCAGCGCTGTGGCGCTCGGGCGCAGCAGGTGCATGAACTCCGTGGCCTTTTCGATGAATGCGCGCTGGAATGGGAGCGAGTGGGTTGCCTGCTCGAGCGCTGCCGGCCCACCCTCGGTCGCCGCTTCAAGCGATGGCGTGACGCTCGCCCAGGCCCTGAAGAAGGTGTCCTGGTCGCTGAAGAAGGAGGCCTGGGCGTTGGCGACCGGAGCGGCCTGCGAGGAGACGCGGTCGAGCGCGATGAACAGCTCGCGAAGCCCGGTCTGCGGGAGGGCGAGGTTGTGCAGCACGGGAACGGCCTGCGTGACGAGCGGGCGCAGTTCGGCGATCGTGTTGTTCAGCCCGAGACCGCGTCCCGCCAGCCCGTCGCCGAAGTTGTTCGTGTTCTGCTTGATCGCCGTTCGCGTCGGCTTGTCGAACATGTTGAAGAGTTCGTCGATGTTCACCGGTTCGCGGGTCTGCGCGGTCGGGATCGTCTGGCCCGCCTTCAGCTTCTGGGTGGAGCTGCCCTTTTCGAGTTCGAGGTACTTCAGGCCGATCGCGGAGACCGACAGCACGATCGCCTTCGTGTCCGCCGGGAGCGATTCGAGACCCTTTTCGAGCTTGAGTTCGGCGATCGCCGTGATGCGTCCGGTGCGCGGGTCCTGGTGTGGCGTCAGCTTGCTGACGAGCCCGACGCGTGTGCCCGCGACGCGCACCTGGTTCGATGGAATCAGCCCGGAGGCCTCTCCCAAAGCCACCTTGATGTTGTAGGTGGGGACGAACGGCAGCCCGTTGTTTGCGTTGTAGGCCAGGAACACCGCGACGACCACGATCAGCGTCGTCACCGCTCCGATCAGCAGCGGGTTACCGGCCAGGGATGAGCTGCGGCGCCTGTTCATCAGGGCGTCTCCAGCGGATCGCAGGTCAACAGGCCGTTGTCGACGAAGGGCGACGACCCATCGGCTGCCGGCTTGATCGCGCCACCCGGACAGCGCCGCAGCTGTCCGGATTTCAGGGATTCCAGCCCCTGTTGCGGCGTAGCCGGGGTGAGGTTGTTGTTTTCGCCCAGCTTGAAGGACGGGAACACGGGACTCAGGCGCGCGTAGTGGCCGTTGGCGTCGTAGTAGGCGCCGGCCTGGCCGAACGTGCGCAGCGTCCCGGAGAGGTCAGGGGCGTACGGGCCGAAGAAGGCCGTGATCGGAACCGATTCCTGCAGCGCGGTGACGCTGCTGGGCGAGCTGGTCGTGAGTGTCCGCGCGAGGGCCGGCAGCGCGCGGATCAGGTCGGTGAGGTCGTTGTTCGTGCCGGGGCGGTTGAACGCCTGGTTGAAGTTGTGCACCGCCGGCGTCGCGGTGGTGAGCAGCGGACGCAGATGTTCGAGCAGCGAGGTGAGCGACTTGGTCGTCGGCCGGGACGTGTCGACCAGCGTTTTGAGCGCGCCGAACGTCGAGGGCAGTTCGGCGAACGTGCGGTTGCCCTGGCGCAGGGTGATCGGCAGCTGGTGCAGCCCCCGCGCGAGCTGGGACTGCTGCGAGCCGATCGCGGTGAACGTGGTGTTCGCATTTTCGATCAGGTCGGCGAGCTGTTCCTTGCGCGCGCCGATCGTCGTGACCGCCTTCGCGCTTTCGACGAGGAAGTTGGTGAACGTCGGCTGGTCTTTGATCAGCTCGGAGAAGAAGTGGTCGCTCGCGCTCAGCGCCGGCGGGAAGTATTCGGTGGTCTGGCCGAGCGCGCGACCGGCTCCCGCGTACTGTTCGGCGGTTCCCTGGATGAACTGCGAGAGCCCCTTGCGGGTCTTCGGGTTGAGCGTGTTGAACAGCTGGTCGAGGTCGACGACTTCACGTGTCGCGCTCGACGGGAGCGTCGCGCCGGCCGCCAGCGACGGCTTGTTGTTGGGTCCGGGCGAGAGCGCTATGTAGCGGTTTGCGACGCTCGACAGCGATGGAACCCTCACCTGGGCGACGGTCCCTTCATGCAGCGGTGTGAGCGAGCCGTCGACATGGATCGTGACGCGCGCCTTGAAGTCCTTCGTGAGCACGATGTCGGTGATGCTTCCGACGGGCACGCCGCCGACCTGCACCTGGTCGCCCCTGACAAGCTGGCCGGCATCGCCGAACACGAGCTGATAGTTCGAGCCGGCGCCTCCGCCGAACGCGAGCAGCGCGATGGCCACGACGACGAGCGCGAGCGCGCCGACCGCGAGGATGCGGGCCAGGCCGGCGCGCGTGGGGCGCGGCCGACCGGCAGGGGTCTCAGGCCCGGGTGGCGGCGGGGCCGCAGGCGGGCTGGGGGGGCTAGCGGTTGCCACCGGGCTGCCCTCCATTGGTCGGGGGCGAGACGCCCGGTTTGTCGGCGATCGCAGCGGACGACGGGCCGCGCGGGACCGTCGGGTCGGGGATCTCTCCGAGCCGCGCGATCAGCTTCACCCATCCGCTGGGCGTCAGCACCGTGTTGGACGCGTTTGCGGCGACGGCGCCGGCACCGCTCAGCGAGCTGAAGCGGACCTTGATCGCGTCGCGAGCCTTGGGGCTGGCAAATGCGCCGGCGGCGGCCGGATAGCTCATCAGGCTGACGATCCGCTGCGGCCTCGCGGCGCCCTGCAGCATCAGCAGCCTGCGAACGGCGCTGTCGGCGATCGAGCCCTGACCCTGGTGGTGGGTGATCGGGATGGCGTTGATCGCGGTGATGTTCACCGCGTCGCTGCTCGAGCTCACGCGGACGTTGGCCGCGACGGCCGCCGTGGTGGAGCTCGCGCATTTCAGGCCTGAGACCGTCGGGTTCAGGCCCGATACCGACAGGTACTCGAGCATCGCGAGCACGCGCTTGTCCACGCTGCCTGACTGCACGGCCTGACGGCCGCAGCTCCCGAGGTGGATGCCACCGTCATGCAGCACCTGCGGCTCGAGCTGCTGCTTTGACTCCAGCAGCACCTGGCCGGTGGTAGGCGAGGTCGCCAGGAACGGGTTCTCTCCCTTCGCCCGGAAGATCGAGGTGTTCTCGAGCGCCACCCAGCCGTCGAGGATCGGCTTGGGGTCGATCAACGGTGCGCCTGCGCCGGCCGGCCGGATCTGGAAGAGGACATGCGGCCCTTCGGCAGCGGCCGAGCCTGCGGCCGCTGCGCCGGCCAGGTGGCCGAGGACCGTGCCGGCGATCACCTGCACGCCCGCGCGCAGGGGGTGCAGGTAGACGTCGTTGGACCCGGCCGTGAAGACGCGCGGGCGGCGCGCCGGTTTGCGCGGCGGGAGCGGCGGGGCCTTTGCGACGGGAGGCGTCCACGGAGCGGGAGCCGGTTCGAGGCCCGCGGCCGCGCCGAGCGCGAGCGCCGAGACGGTGGCGCCTTCGGAGACCGGTGAGCGCGGCTGAGCGCCGGCCGTGGCGGGACCGCTCGGAGCCGGTTCGGGCTTGCCGCCCGGCTGGGAGATCCGATTGCTGACCGCGCTGTGCACGTGCGGCTCGAGCACCGGGTAGACGCTTGACACGTCGCCGAGCTGCGCGTAGACGTAGATGTTGCCGAAGGCATCCCGCAGCGACACGAACCGCCCCAACGTGGGCGAGCGTCCGATCTTCACGATTTCGCCATCCTGCACCGCGATCACGGGAGCGCCGGCCTGCGAGTAGATGACCGTGCCGGGGAGCGTCCGAGGCATGCTCGACCCCTTCGCCGTGACGGTCGGGAACCCGTCGCTGAAGTGGGCTGCCGCATGCACGGGGAAGCGGGCCTCCGTCAGACCGGTGATCGCCCCGAGCAGTTCCGATGGCGTCCCGCCAAGCAGCTGGGCGCGCAGCATGACCGAGCTGACATACGCCTGCGAGTGGTTGTAGGAGAAGACGCCGCCCTTGATGTCGGCGTCCGCGCCGGCGGCCCGCAGGTATCTGGCGGCCGCGAAGATCGCGTCGGCCGGGTTGTAGGGGTCCTTGAAGCCGTCGCCGTTCGCGTCGACCCCGTACTGCGCCCAGGACGCCGGCAGGAACTGCATCCAGCCCTCGGCGCCCGCGCTCGAGACGCTCAGGTCACGTCCGTAGTCGGTCTCCACCTCGTTGATCGCGGCCAGCACCTGCCACGGGATTCCGTAGGCGGTCCCGGCCGCCTGGAAGATCGGCAGCAGGAACGGAGGTATCCGGAAGCTTTCGATGAAGAAGCTCGGCACGCCTGCGATGGAGGACTGCAGCGCGAAGGGCAGCGATGGCGTGAGGGCCGACGGTGAGAGGGGTTTCAGCTTCGCGGGCGCTCCCGCGGCTGCGGAGCCTTCGCCGGGCGCCGCCGGCAGGGTGTTCGGCGCTGGCGGCTTTGACTTCGCTCCCGCCTTGGGCGTTGACGAGCGACCCGGCGTGCTGCCCTGCGAGTGCTGGGCCTGGACCTGTGGGGTCGGCACCTGTTGGGGGGCGGCGGCGGGCGGCGGCGGCGGCTTGCCCGCCGAGGTGATCACGACGGGCGTTTCTTCAGCTGGCGCGGGCGAGGAGGTTTCGGTGCTCGGGCCGGCGGGCGGCGCGGCCGCCTGTTCCGCGCCGAGGCTCGCGGCGGGCAGGAGCAGCGTGGCGCCGGCGACGGCCGGCAGCAGGAGTTGGAGGAGTGGTCGCCTGTTCATCACTCAGTTACCAAGGAGGTAGTTGAGGAGCATGCCGCCGGCGCCCGATCCTTCGGCCGATGGCGCGTAGTAGGTGGTGCCCGCGGTCGATCCGCCCACCGGCTGGGCCTTGCCGGATCCGTCCTGCGTCGAGCCGGCTCCGGCGGCTTCAGTAGCGGCGGCGGCGGAGCCGGGGTATTTGGCGATCGCCTGCGCCGGTGAGGCGCCGTTGAGGACGGCGAGCGTCCGGGCCATCACGACGCCATCTTTCCTCGGGTCGATCGCAGCCTTGCTGGCGGTGGCGGCTTCCCCTGAGGATTCGACGCCTCGCGTGTTGAACAGATGGCGCGGACAGTTGGGAACCGGCTTGGTCGCGTAGGTGAGGCAGGTGGTGCCGACCCCCTCGGCGCGCAGGAAGTGCCCGAGCGCGTCGTAGCCGTTGGCGGCGCCGGCGCCCAGGAAGATGAAGTCCATGATTCGCTCGAGCCCGCCGGTGTCGCGCAGGCTGCCGAGCAGCTGGGCGAGGTTGCCGGCAAATGGCTGGCCGGCGTTTCCGAGCGCCTTCAGACGGGTGAGGAGCGGCTTCGTCGCCACCAGCGCGGGACCCGACTGCTTCGATGTCTTGCCGAGGTTCTGGAAGAAGGTCGAGGAGCTGTTAGAGAACGCCGGCAGGTTGGTGAACGCCCGGTTGATCCCCGGAGCTGCCGCCCCCAGATCGGTGAACACCGGCGTCGTCTGTTCGGCGAAGCGACCGAGGCGGTCCATCGCCGGACCCAGCTCGCGCAGGAACGGCGGGAAGTCGCGGAGGTTCTGCGCGAGCGCGCCGCGATGCGCGGCAGATGCCTGCGCGACCTTGTTGCTCTGGACGACGAAGTCGGCGACCCGTTCGCGGACAGCCGCGAACGGTTTGAGCGCCTGATCGGAGTCGACGGCGAGTTTCGCTAGCACCTGGTTCTCACTTGCGAGGATGTGGAAGACCTTGGTGAGTTCCTGAAGCGCGGGGTTGGCGCGACGGATGACAGCGCTCAGATCGCTCCCGCGCCCGGCGAGTCCGGCCCCGAGCTCATTGAGGATGATGGTGAGGCGCTGGCGTTCTGGCAGGCGGTTGATGTCGCCGAGGAGGTCGACGTCGACCGGGCTGTGGGTGTTCTCGACCGGCAGCAGCCGCTGCCCTTCGCCTTCCTGGCCATTGCGGACCTTCTGCAGCGGCGGAGGAAGGGGCGTGCCTTCGACGCGCGGCTGGGTCGGCAGGCAGTCGACGTACTTCTCGCCGATCAGCGCCTGCGGGCGCACGGAGCAGCTCGCATCGGAGCGAAAGTCCTGGAAGCCGGGCTTTGAGATGTTCAGGATGACGGCGGCCTTGGCCTGCGGCGTGGCCGTCACCGAGCCGACGGTCCCGACCTTGACCCCGGCGATCTTCACGTCCTCCCCGGAGATGATGTTGCCGGCGTCGTCGAAGATGGCGCGGACCGTGTAGGTGCCGCTCGAGCCGCCGGCGGCGGTGGCGAGGAGCACGATGGCGGCGAGCGCGCCCACGCAGGCGATGCCCGCGATAGCGGCCGCGAATTTCCTCCACCCGACGCTCTCCTTCCTCACCCCGATCCTTCCTTGCCGTTCACAACGAGGCGGGCGACCCCACCATCCGATGGGGCCGCCCGTCCCACTTTGCGTCGATTGAGCTTACGCTCTCGAACTCTTCAGCTGCGCAACCTCGCCTAGCTCTTCGGGCAAGGAATCGAGTACGGAGCGGTCACGGTCTGCGGCGAAAGTCCACCGAGGCCGGCGAACATGAGTTCCGCCTTGCCTTTCCATGAGCCCTTGCAGGTCTTCGGCGTCGTGCCGTAGTAGATGGTTTTGCCGTGCGACTTGATCGCCGCGCCGACCTTCACGTTGATGGTTTCCACCGACGCGTCGGGCGCACCCGGCACGGTTTCGACCAGCGGCACGATCGTTTCGAGCTCAGGCCCGAAGCCGCCACCGCCGCCGAGGTGGATGTACTTCCCTGCGGAGAGGAATTCAAGCTGCACCGGAGAGTGACCTTCGGTGTAGAACAGCAGGCCGTTCGAGCTGAAGAACGACTGGATCGACACTTCCTCGTGCACACGTTCGTTACCGAACGCGACCACGCCGTTGGCGTGACCGATCGGTCCCGCGGCCGAGCCCTTCGGGCATTTCGACGGACCGCTCTGTTCGAGGACCGGTTTGGAGCACGTCTTGAACCCTGCCGTGTGGATCTTGGAACCGGTCGGCAGGAAGAAGTTGACGCCGATCAGTGGCGGCGGGAACCCGCCGTATTCGGTGCCCGAGATCGTGAATTCGGCTTGGGCGGCCGCCCCCACGCCCTTGTGATTCCCGGTGTGCGGGAAGCCTGGAATCGGTACGGCCTTCGCTTTCAGCGTGACAACCGGCGCCGCCGACGCCACGCCCGCGAGCGCGAGTGCGAATGCGGCTAGACCGATAACGGCAAGACAGGTGGATGCTCTGCGCATCAGGGTTCTCTCCTCTTTTGATGGACAGGTCCGCCTCGATCCGGGTAGCTCCGGAGCCATGCCGGTCCGGCGACATCGAGATCCCCGACCCATTACCCGGGGAACAGTGGCGACTATTCGCGGGCAACCTTATCCGTCTCGCGCAACCGGTTCAAGTTCGAACTCCCGAGGGGCCGGGTCGCATGCGCGGAGTGGCCTGCGGGCAAGCGCCTCGGAGGGTGCGGTGGCACCCGAGTGCGACGGCCACGGCCCCCGAGGGCTAAGGCTGAGCTGAACCGTTAGGGTTAGTCGGTTGGTCGGGTGAGAGCTCGAGCTGCTCTCCCGCGAAGCGCACTCCGACGGGCTCGAGCAGCACCTGCCGCGGCCCCTCCTCTACGCGTCCCGCGACGAGCGCGTCGAGCCCGAGGCGCTCGGCGAGCCGGACCACGGACTCGGCGGCTCCCGGCGCGCAGTAGACGGCCAGTCCGGAGCCCATGTTGAACGTCGAATAAGCCGTCTCCGCGTCGAAACCGGCCTCGCCGGCGAGGAAGCTCAGCACGGCCGGGACCTCCGGCAGGCGCTCGACTCGGTAGGTGAGCGGGCGCGGCGAGCGCATCAGCTTCAGCAGGCCATGCCCGGTGATGTGGCTGATGTAGGTCACGGGCACGTTCGCGTCGAGCAGCGCCGCGACGAGCGGGACGTACATGATCGACGGCTCGAGCAACGCCTCGCCGAGGGCCTTGCCGTCCGGCAGGGAGGTTGCGTATCCCTCGGGCAGCCGGCCGGCGATGAGCCGTGCAAGCGAGGCGCCGTTGGCATGCAGCCCGCTCGAGGCCACCAGCACGATCTCGTCGCCGGGGCGCAGATCGTCTCCCAGGATCGGCTTGTGCCCCTGCGGCACGGCGCCCACGGCGGCGCCCGCCAGCTCGATCTCGCGCTCGTCCAGCAGCCCGGGCAGGGACGGTGACTCTCCCCCGCCCCACACGCAGCCGGCGTCCACGCACGCGCGGCGCCAGCCCTCGAGCAGCGACTCGCCGCGCTCCCGCTGCAGATACCACTCGGACGCTCCGGTGGCGAAGTACGCGTTCACCACGAGCGGCAGCGCGCCGACGCCGCAGAGATCGTTGAGGATCGCGGCGACCGCGTCGTAGGCGACGTCGGCAAAGCGATCGAGACCCTGACCCTCCAGGACCTGGCGCGCGATGATCGACTTCGTCCCGAGGCCCTCGACGACGAACGCGAACGTCTGATCCCCAAGCTCGAACACGAACGCGGACTCGCCCCGGGAAAGGTCCAGCGCGCGCCCCCCGCGAGCGGCGAGCAGCGAGGAGGTCGAGAGCGCCTTTGCCATCGCGAGCCGCTTGCCGGCGTCGAGCGCGTCGTAGTCAACTCCTGCCGCGCGGTAGCTGGCGCCTCCTTGGCTCATCGTGGATGATCCTAAGCCCATTGCCGTCAGCAAGGAGAACCGATGGACTTCCAGCCGAGCGAACGTTGTTCCGAATTCGTGGAGCGCCTCACGGCATTCATGGACGAGCAGGTCTTTCCCGCCGAGGCGACCTACGAGCGCCAACTGCGTGAGTCCGGCGACCCTCATCATCAGCCCGAGATCATGGAGGAGCTCAAGGCGCGCGCGCGCGAGGCAGGCCTCTGGAACATGTTCCTCCCGGATCCCGAGCATGGCGCCGGGCTGTCGAACAGCGACTACGCGCCGCTCGCCGAGATCCTCGGACGCTCGCACATCGCATCGGAGGCCTGCAACTGCTCGGCGCCGGACACCGGCAACATGGAGGTCCTCAACCAGTTCGCGACACCGGAGCAGAAGGACCGCTGGCTGACGCCGCTGCTCGACGGCGAGATCCGCTCGGCTTTCGCGATGACCGAGCCGGATGTCGCGAGCTCGGATGCGACGAACATCGCGATGCGGATCGAGCGTGACGGAGAGGACTACGTGCTCAACGGGCGCAAGTGGTGGACGTCGAACGCGCTGCACCCTCACTGCCGGATCATGATCGTGATGGGCAAGACGGGTGGGTGGGAGTCCAGTCCCGCGCCCGTTCACAAGCAGCAGAGCATGGTCCTCGTGCCGCTCGACACGCCTGGCGTCACCCTCCTTCGTGGGCTTACGGTGTTCGGCTACCAGGACCAGGAGGGGCACGCCGAAGTCGACTTCGAGGACGTGCGCGTCCCCGCCTCGAACCTGATCGGAGGCGAGGGCGACGGATTCATGATCGCGCAGGCGCGCCTGGGCCCGGGAAGGATTCATCACTGCATGCGGGCACTCGGCGCCGCCGAGCGTGCGCTGGAGGCGATGTGCAGGCGCGCGGTCTCGCGCGTCACCTTCGGGCAGCCGATCGCAGCGCGCGGCAACATCCAGGACTGGATCGCCGAGTCGCGCATCGAGATCGAGATGGCGAGGCTGCTCACCCTGAAGGCCGCGTGGATGATGGACACCGTCGGCAACCGCCAGGCGCGCACAGAGATCTCGGCGATCAAGGTGGCCGCGCCCAACGTCGCGCTGAAGGTGCTCGACAGGGCCATCCAGGTGCACGGCGGCGGCGGAGTCTCGGATGACTTCACGCTGGCGTGGGCCTACGCCCACCTGCGCACTCTCCGGCTCGCGGACGGCCCCGACGAGGTTCACAAGCTCTCGATCGCACGGCGCGAGCTCGCGCCCTACATACCGCGGGAGCAGTAGTTGCGCGGGGGCGGGGCTTGTTCGCGCCGCCGAGGCGGCGCTGCTGACTCGGGCGCATGACACGCCGCCTGATCGGGGGCCTGCTCGGGCTCGTCCTGTTCTGCGCCGTGGCGTTCGGCGTGAACGCGCTGATCGTCGGGGGGCAGACGAGGCAGGCGCGCGCCTACGACGGATTCATCGTGCGCCTGCCCCATGGCGACGACCTGCAGGTGCATGAAAACGGACCAGCGTCGGCGCCGGCGCTGGTCCTGCTGCACGGCTTCGCCGGCTCGCTTCGCTGGTGGGACGCGATCACGCCGGCCCTGGCCACGAGATACCACGTGGTTCGCATAGACCTGCTCGGGCACGGCGGCTCGGCCAAGCCCGCCGGCGGCTACTCGATGGAGCATCAGGCGCAGCTCGTCGACGAAGCGCTGGGGAAACTCGGCGTGCACCGCGCCGTGATCATCGGTCACTCGATGGGCGGCCTCGTCGCCACCGCGCTCGCCCGGCGCCACCGCGCGCTCACCGCCGGGGTCGTCGTGATCGACTCACCGCCGCGGTCCAGCGCCTCCACCCTGCCGTTCCTCGCGCGGCTGGCCTTCGTGCCGCTGATCGGCCCGGCGACGCGCACGCTGGCCACCGACGGCATGGTCGCGAGCGCGCTCGGGTCCGCGTTCGCCCCCGGCTTCAAGGTGCGCCGCGTTTACGCGGGCGACTTCTGGCGCATGACCTACACGTCCTATCACGACTCACACAGCGACTCCACGGCCTATCTGGAACGCGAGCCGCTGCCCGCGCGCCTCAAAGCCCTCAAGGTGCCGCTGCTGGCGCTCTACGGAACGCGCGACCAGTTGGTCTCTCCCCGCTCGGAGCGCGACTACGAGACCGTGCCCGGGGCTCAGGTGCTCGCAATCCCAGGATCCGGCCACTCGCCGATGATCGAGAAGCCGTACGCCACATCGCAGCTGATCCTCGCGTTCGGCAGGCGCGTCTTGCGCTGAATCAACATCTGTCGACGTCGCGAATACCCGGGCGGCGATCGGGTAACTGATCGCCGGGTGCGGCACGCCGAAAACGAAGCCCCTGCTCTACAGGGAGGTAGAAATGAGGTTCGATCGTCCATGAGTCCGCAGGCACGTGTCGCGCATCTCGTCGTTGTGATCTTGGCTCTGGCGGCCGGCGCCATGACACCAGCCGCACATGCGGCGTTCGGCGTCACCGAAGGGAACTTCGAAGCCGGGACATGCTCGACCGTGCTACCGAACTGCACCTACGCGAGCGTGGAAAAAGACCACAGCGAAGCCTTCACGCAGGCCGCGGGCCACCCTCACTGGGGCATCACCACGTTCGAAGTCAACCATAAGAAAGAACTGCTGAACGAAGAACCGGAAGGGTCTCTCAAGCGGCTACGAGTCGATGTGCCTCCTGGCCTCGCCGCGAACCCGGAGGCCCTGCCAAAGTGCACCGAAACCGATTTCAACACAGACAAATGCTCGCTCGCCTCAAAAGTCGGCACCACCGAACTGACGGTTTGGCTCGCCGCGGTCCGGCAGACATTGACTGGCAACGTGTACAACCTGCAACAGCCGGCAGGTCTGCCTCTCGAGTTCGGGATCCACGTCGAAGTGCCGCTCGTGGCCAATGAACACATATTCCTGAAGGGCCACGTCGCGTGGAGCTCGGATTACCACGAGTACTTCGAAATCGACAACATCTCCAAAGCCGTCCCCGTCCTCAAGTCCAAACTCAACTTCGACGGCAACGCCGGCCAGGGGAACTTCCTGACCCTTCCGAGCGTCTGCTCGAGCAGCACCACCTCCTTCCTCGAAGTGGAATCGTGGGCCGGCGAGATCTCAAGGACTCCCACTCACACGCCCGTGGGTGTCGAAGGCTGCGACAAAGTGCCCTTCAAACCGACGGCCCAGCTCAAACCGGAAACGGCCCAGTCGGACCTGCCGGATGGCGCAACGACCGAGGTCCTCGTTCCGCAGAACGTCGGGCCAACGGAAATCAACACGGCCGACATCAAAGACGCTCGCGTCACGCTGCCCGAAGGAATGACGCTCAATCCCTCGGCGGCGCGCGGCCTTGCAACATGCAGCCCCGCGCAGATCGGGATCGGCACGGAAAACGCCGTCTCCTGCCCCGGCGCGTCGGAAATCGCCACCGTGACGATCGAAACGGATCTCCCACCGGGCGTTCTCGGCGGGAAAGTCTTCCTCGGCAACCCGGCCGGCGGCGCGATCACGGGCCCGCCGTACACGATCTACGTCGACGCCGAGGCTCCCGCATATGGCGTCTCGGTACGGCTGAAGGGCCTCGTCAACACGAACCCCAATACCGGCAGGCTCGAAGCGAGCTTCACCGAAAACCCGCAGCTCCCGTTCAGCGACTTCATCATGAAGCTCAAGGGCGGCGCGCAGGCGCCGGTGGCGAACCCGCTCGCCTGTGGCACCGGGCAGGTCGAATCGCTCTTCACTCCCTACACGGGAGGAGCTGCGGCATTGAGCTCGAGCCCGTTCGTGACGAGCGGATGCCCCTCCCCTCTGCCGTTCTCCCTCGGGCAGAGCACGCAGAGCTCGTCGCCGGCCGCGGGCGCCTACACCGCCTACACGTTCAACCTCGCGCGCCCGGACGGACAGCAGTACCTCTCGAAGGTCACGACGGTGCTCCCGCCCGGGCTCGTCGGCGCGATCCCGTCGGTCACGCTCTGCGGCGAACCGCAGGCTCAGACGGGCGCCTGTCCGGCGAGCAGCCAGATCGGCACGGCGACGGTCGCGGCCGGCGCCGGCCCCGAACCGATGGGATTCTCGGGTCCGGTGTTCCTCACCGGCTCCTACAACGGCGCGCCGTATGGCCTCTCGATACCGGTGGCCGCGGTGGCGGGGCCGTTCGACTTCGGCACGGTCGTGACGCGCGTCGCGATCGGGGTCGATCAATACACCGGCCGCGTGATCGCAACGAGCGCGCTCCCCACGATCGTCAGGGGCGTGCCGCTGCGGCTGAAGAACGTCAGCGTGCTCGTGAACCGGCCGAGCTTCCTCTTCAACCCGACCAACTGCGGCGCGCTCGCGACGAACTCCACCCTCACCTCGACCTTCGGCGCGACGGCGAACGTCTCCAGTCCCTTCCAGGTGGCTAACTGCAACGCGCTCGCCTTCAAGCCCTCCTTCAAGGTCTCGAGCAGCGCCAAGACGTCCAAAGCAAACGGCGCCGGCCTGCAGGTCGATGTCACCCAGGGCGCGCACCAGGCGAACATCCGCTCGGTCTTCACACAGCTCCCGCTGCAGCTGCCCTCGCGGCTGACGACCCTCCAGAAAGCCTGTCCTGAAGCGACGTTCGCGGCGAACCCGCTCAGCTGCCCGGCAGGATCGAACGTCGGCAGCGCCAGCGCGAGCACCCCGGTGCTGCCCGGCAAGCTGACCGGGCCGGCGTACCTCGTCTCACATGGCGGAGCCGCCTTCCCCGACCTCGACCTCGTGTTGCAGTACGGCCTCGTGCGGGTGATCCTCGTCGGCAACACGAACATCAAAAAGGGGATCACGACCTCGACGTTCGCATCGATTCCCGACGTTCCGGTGTCGAGCTTCACGCTGAACCTGCCAAGCGGCCCGCATTCGGCGCTGGCCGCCAACGGCAACCTCTGCGCCCACAGCCTCATCATGCCGACGGTCATCACGGCTCAGAGCGGCGCGCAGATCAAGCAGAACACCAGGATCGCCGTCGCCGGGTGCGGAGTCAGGATCGTGCGTCGCAAGATCAAGGGCCACACGCTGATCCTCACCGTCCAGACGTTCGCCGCGGGGCGTCTCATCGCGACGGGCAAGAACCTGAAGACGGCTTCGCGGCGGGTCCGCAAGGCATCGACGACGACGCTCAAGCTCAAGCTCTCGCGTGCGGGCCTGAGCGCCGTGCGCAGGCATCACCCGCTGAAGCTGCGGGTGCGCGTGCGCTTCGTGCCGAGCCACAAGGGCGAAGCCCGGTCGAGCGCCTCCACCACCGTCAAGCTGCGCCACTAGCCGAGACTCGCGTCTCGGCGGTCCTGCAGGCCGTGGCGCCCGCGCCATGGACTACGGTTGCGCCGAGCAGCATGGGGGACTCGACGTTCACGAAAATCGCCCGCCGACAGTGATTGCACTCGCGATCGCGATCGCAGCTGCTGCGGCCGGCCCCGCAACGGCTGCGCAGACGGGCCCGGAAGTGACGGCGTCGGCGGCGCCCACGCGCGTGACGATCGGCGCCGCTCTCACCGTCAGCGGTACCGTCGCTGTCGGCGGACTCGGGGTCGGCGGCGTGGTGCTGGCGCTGCAGAGCGACGCATATCCGTTTGACGGCTATGCGACCGTGGCGCACCTGACGAGCCGCCCCGACGGCAGCTTCTCCTTCAGGGGCCTGCGCCCCGACCGCAACACCCGCGTGCGCGTCATCGCCGAAGGCTCGCCGGCGGCCGCCAGCAAACCGCTCGGGGTGTTCGTCGATCCCGTCGTCGCGATCAACGCGCGGCGCCTGGGCCCGGGAGAGACTCGTCTGAGCGTCCGCATCGAGCACGCCGTGGAAGTGGTATCGAACCCGGTCAGCGCCTTCTGGTACACGGCCCGCCGAGGCACGAGCCTGTTCCGGCTGACGGCCATCAGCCCCACGCGAGAGCTTTCGCCGGGCGTGACCTACTCGAGCGCGATCGTGAATCCTCCTGCCAAGCGCTTCCTCTATCGCGTTTGCCTGAACCCGTCCTGGGAACATGCGATGGCCACGCGAGCCGCGCATGGCCGCTGCCCGGGCCATGACTTCAAGGTGAGCCAGGATGCACGCTGAGCGCCGGGCTCGGCGCGGTGCCGCGGCGGCGCTGCTCGCGGCCTGGGCGGCCCTGGCGGCGGCCGCGCCGGCGAGCGTGTCGGCGCTGGAGTACCAAGGAGAAGGCCGCGGGACGCCGGCCACCGCCTTCCCGTCGGCCGCCGGGATCGCCGCAGCCGGGCGCTTTCTCGACGCGCGTCCCGGCCGGACGTCCTTTGCGGTGGTGGACAGCACGGGCCGACTGAGCGGCCTGCGCCTGCGCTCGCACTTCGCGACCGCGAGCATCGTCAAGGTGATGATGCTCGTCGCCTACCTGCAGATGCTGAACGCGCGCCATCGCGACCTCGGGCACGCCGACACGTCGCTGCTCTATCCGATGATCCACATCTCCGACAACAACGCCGCCTCGGCGGTGCTCGCGGCGGTGGGCGGCGGGGCGCTCGCGCGGGTCGCCCGCGAATCGGGCATGACCGACTACGCCCCCGGGGTGGGCTGGTGGGCGCTCACGCAGACCTCGGCGGCTGACCAGGCGCGCCTGCTGTTCGCGCTGCCACGCCTGATTCCGCCTCGCTTCTACGGGTACGCCAGGTACCTGATGTCGAGCATCGAGCCCTCGCAGAGCTGGGGCATCCCACCCGTCGCACGCCCACGCTGGACGGTGTTCTTCAAGACAGGATGGCTTCCCGAAGAGGGAGTGTTCACGGAGGTCGCACGGCTCGAGCGACCGGGCGTCACGTTCGCGATCGCCGTCCTCAGCTCAGGCGAGCCGTCGATGAGCTACGGCCAGCAGACGATCGAAGGCGTCGCGAGGAGCCTGCTGGCGGGCTCTCCATGAGCGCGCTGAGCTTCCGCGAGCGACCGGCCGTGGGCGAGGCGGCCGGCCTGCTCGTCCTGCACCACGGCCGCGGCACCGACGAGCAGGATCTGCTCGCTCTCGGGGATGCGCTGGACCCGGCGCGCCGGCTGCACCTGGTGACCCCGCGCGCGCCGCTCGTCCTGCCGGGCTCTCCCGGCTACCACTGGTATCGGGTGCCCCGAGTCGGCTATCCCGACCCCGAGACCTTCCAGGCCGCGTTCCTGAAGCTCGCCGAGCTCCACGAGGAGCTGTGGGAGCGGACCGGCCTCGGGCCTGAGCGGACTGTGCTCGGCGGCTTCTCGATGGGAACTGTGATGAGCTATGCGCTCGGTCTCGGAGCGGGCCGGCCGCGCCCGGGCGGGATCCTCGCCTTCTCGGGCTTCATTCCCACCGTCGAGGGCTGGCAGGCGGATCTCGCGGGGCGTGCGGGGCTGGGCGTGTTCATCGCGCACGGCCGGCGCGATCCGGTGATCGACGTGAGCTTTGCGCGTGACGCGAGCCGGTTGCTCAGCGACGCCGGGCTCGAGGTCGAGTATCACGAGTCCGACGCCGGGCACCACATCGATCCCGAGCAGATCCCGCCGGCGATCGCGTGGCTCGAGGGCGCCATCCCAGCCTGAGCCAATGGCAAATGCCGCGCCCAGCGCCTAAGGTTGACCTCTCAGCCCCGGGACCATCAGTCAGAGGGAGTGAATGTCCGCCACCGCCGCGCCTCAGCAATCCTCTTCGGAGCGGACGCTGCAGGTCCTGATCGTGGGCGCGGGATTCGGCGGTATCGCCGCCGCGATCGAGCTGCGCAAACACGGGATGACGGACATCAAGATCCTCGAGAAGGCCTCCGAGCTCGGCGGCACGTGGTTCTACAACAGCTATCCCGGCGCCGCTTGCGACGTACCGAGCCACCTCTATTCCTTCTCGTTCGCCCAGCGCCGCGACTGGTCGCAGCTGTGCTCGAGCCAGAGCGAGATCCACCGCTATCTGCATGACGTCGCACGCAGCCAGGGCATCGACCGCCTGGTGGACGCGAACACGACGGTGACCCACTGCTCGTGGGACGATGAGAGCTGCTGCTGGACCGTCGCGACCGCCGCAGGCGTTACCTATACCGCGAGCGCCCTGATTCTCGCGACCGGGCAGCTGCACCAGCCCGCCCAGCCCCGCATCGAGGGCATCGAGCGGTTCGCGGGCCACAGCTTTCACTCGGCGCAATGGGACCACGACTATCCGCTGGCGGGTAAGCGGGTGGCGGTCATCGGGACCGGCGCGAGCGCCGTCCAGTTCGTGCCCGAGATCGCGCCGCAGGTCGCGCAGCTCACGCTCTTCCAGCGCACCGGCAACTGGTTCCTGCCGCGCAAGAACCTTCCATACCCGGCGGCGGTGAAGTCCGCGGTGCGGCGCATCCCCGGCCTGCAGGCGTTCCGCCGCAAATTCATGTTCCAGTACTGCGAGGCGCTCACGCTCTCGATCCGCCACCCGCGGACGGTCGGGCGCCTGCTGCGCCTGCGCTCGGCGGCATTCATGCGCTCGCAGCTCAAGGATCCCCAGATCCGCCGGAGGGTTTGGCCCGACTACACGTTCGGTTGCAAACGGATCCTGTTCAGCTCCTACTTCCTCCCGGCACTCCAGCGGGCGAACGTGGAGCTCGTCACCGACGACATCGCGAAGGTCGCGCCAGAGGGCATCGTCACAGCCGACGGCCGCATGCGCGAGCTCGACTGCATCATCTGGGCCACCGGCTTCCGAACGACCCAGTTCATGTTCCCGATGGAGATCAGCGGCGCGGGCGGGCGCGACCTGCGCGAGTACTGGTCCGAGGGCGCTCATGCACACCTCGGGATGGCGGTCCCGGGCTTCCCCAACATGTTCGTCATGTACGGCCCCAACACGAACACCTCGGGCGGGTCGATCATCTTCTACCTCGAGACCCAGGCTGCCTACATCCGGCAGGCCCTTCAGACGACGCGCGCCCGCGAGGCCGGGGCGATCGAGGTGCGCCCCGAGATCGAGGCGGCCAGCGACCGCGCGCTGCAGGCCCGCTTCGCCGGGACGGCGTGGACCGAGTGCGATTCCTGGTACCGCGACAAGGACGGCAGGATCGTCGCCAACTGGCCGGGCTACATGCGCGAGTACCTGCAGCGCACCGAACGCCTCGATGCGGCCGACTACCGGTTCATGCCGATGCCCGACCGGGCGCCACTGCTCGCCTCGCGCAGATGAAGGACCGATGCACGACTATGTGATCGTCGGGGCGGGCTCTGCCGGCTGCGTCCTCGCAAACCGCCTCTCGGAGGACCCGTCGGTGCGAGTGCTGCTGCTCGAGGCGGGCGGCCGGGACCGCTCGCTGAACGTCAAGATCCCGGCGGCTTTCCCGAAGCAGTTTCACACGAAGCTCGACTGGGATTTCGCCACCGAGCCCGAGCCTCACGTCGACGGTCGCTCGCTCTACATTCCCCGCGGCAAGGCGCTCGGCGGGTCGAGCTCGATGAACGCGATGCTCTACGTCCGTGGCAGGCCGCTGGACTACGACGCATGGGAGGCGCAGGGCGCTCCCGGCTGGGGCTATCGCGACGTGCTGCCCTACTTCATCAAGTCCGAGGACAACACGCGGGGCGCATCCGAGTACCACGGCGCCGGCGGTCCGCTGAGGGTCAGCGAGCAGCGCTCGCCGCGGCCGCTCGACCGACGCCTGCTGCAGGCCAGCGAGGCGGCAGGGATTCCGCGCATCGCCGACTACAACGGACCCGAGCAGGACGGCGTTTCGATGTTCCAGGTGACCCAGCGAAACGGCCAGCGCTTCAGCGCCGCCGACGCCTACCTGCGCCCGGCGCTCGGACGACCGAACCTCGAGGTCCGCACGAACGTGACGGTGCTTGGGGTCGAGTTCGAGGGCGACCGTGTGGTCGGCGTTCGCCTGCGCAGGCGCCGCCGTGGCGTCGAGGTCGCTCAGGCAAGGCGCGAGGTGCTGCTCTCGGCGGGAGCGATCGGTTCGCCGCAGCTGCTGCTCCTGTCGGGAGTCGGTCCGGCCGAGGAGCTGCGTGCCGCCGGCGTCGAGGGCCGCCACGATCTGCCGGGCGTGGGCCGCAACCTGCAGGACCATCCATTCGTGACCGCCATCTGGGAAGTGTCGGATAGGAACACGCTCTACGGCGCCGACAAGCCGAAGCCGCTGGCGGAGTGGCTGCTGCGGCGATCCGGGCCGCTCAGCTCGACAGTTGCCGAGGTCGTGGCGTTCACGCGCACGCGCGGCGGCCTGCCCGCGGCAGACATCCAGTTCCATATGGGCGCGGCGTATTTCGAAGACCATGGCGCAGAGGAATACGACGGGCACTGCATGGTGATCGCCCCCGTGCTCGTTTCGCCGAAGGCACGCGGCCAGGTTTGGCTGCGCTCCGCGGACCCGGAAGCCAAGCCGCGGATCATCACGAACACGCTCTCCGAGCCGGAGGACCTCGAGTCGATGATCGCGGGGATGCGCCTGGCGCGCGAGATCGCGGATCAGTCCCCCCTGCGGGAGGTCGTCGTCAAGGAGCTGAAGCCCGGGTCGGCGTCCGTTGAGCGCGAGGATCTCGAGGCGGACCTGAGGCGCCGCCTGATGCTGATATATCACCCTGTCGGCACAGCCCGCATGAGCGACACTCACGAGGCCGCGGTCGTCGACTCACAGCTGCGTGTTCACGGACTCGACGGCCTGCGCGTGATCGACGCCTCGGTCATGCCGACGATAGTCGGGGGGAACACCAACGCTCCCACCATCATGATCGCCGAGCGGGCCGCGGACCTGATCCGCGGCGCCTGATCGCGGCTCTACGTGGGGCCCCTTGACGTCGGCCGGTGTCGGCGCCCGGAAGTCCGGCTCGATACGCTCGGTGCGCTGGCCGCCGTCTAGTTTGTGCACGTGGATGGTCGGCTCGCCGAACTGCCTCGCGTGGTTGCGGGCCTGGGCCACTGCCTCCGCGAGCGTCGGAGCCTCGGCCACGGGCGTCACGTCGCCCTCATAGCGCACCACCCAGTGCTCGCGAGAGAGCGGCAGGACCTCGAGGTGGTGACCGGTCATCGGGCCACCGGCCGAATCAGCTCGACGGCTCCAGGCGCAGGAGCGTCTGCTGCCCTTCTGCGTCGGCGATGTCGAACACCGTCGGCTCGCCGTCTCCCGTGGCGAGATAGATCTTCTGCGGGTTGTAGACGATGTGCTCGAGCTCCCCGGTGAGCCCACCCTTGGCATCGAGGCCGATCACCACGATGTCGTCCTTGTGGTCGTAGCTGATACCCGTCAGCACGAGCTGCTCGGCCTCGACCTGGTCGCCGATTTCGCGGCCGGCCACCTCGACGGTGGCAACCAGCGTGTCGAGGTTGCGGCTGAAGTCGTCGAAGTAACCCTGCCACTCGCTGCGTGGAAGCTCGCGCGTCGTGAGCGCCATGGGTCTCATCCTAGGCCGTGCCGCGCAAAACGCAAGGCCAATTTCGACGCGCAACTTCGACCCGATCGCCTGAGGCCGGCTCGGCGTCGCGCCCTCAGCGGCCGATCTCCGCCGAGGAGCCTCGGTGGCGGCCGTAGATCTGCCTGATCCAATCGAGCGCCGGGTGGCCGTCGAACGTCCTCGCGAACCCCGCGTCGGGCGGATCGGGATAGTCGTATTGAAGCTCTGCCGGCCACGCCAGCGGGAACAGCAGCGCGGCTGCGGCGAGATCGGCGACGCTGAAGCGCGAGCCGACGAGGTAGCCGCTCGGCTGCAGCTCGGAGGTGATGCGTTCGAGCGCCGCGGACAGCGCCGTCGTGGAAGCGGCGACATCCGAGGCGTTGATCCGGTAGCGACGGTTCGCGTAGGCCATCGAGCCAGGCATTGAGAGCAACGCATGGAACATGCGTCGCGTCGCCGGGCCTCGTCCGGTCGTGAGAAATGCGCCCACATAGCCCGGATCGTCGCGCAGGCTGTAGAAGGCGACGCGGCGCAGATCGTGACCGGCGTGCTCGTCGAAGAAATCCTCGAGCGCGAGGGCGCGCTCGCGCTCGGCCGGGTCATCGGGGTAGAGCGCCGGCTGCGGACTGTGGCGCTCGAGCGCCTCGATGATGCGGGTCGAGTCGACGATCCGCTCGCCGTTGAGATCAAGCACGGGAAGCGTCCCGCGCACCGAGAAGCGAATCGCGCGAGGTGAGACCGGAAGCAGGGAGCGCCGCACGTGCGCGATCTTCTTGAAGTCGAGCGCCCAGCGAGCCTTCTCGTTGAAGTTCGAGAAGTTGTACTGCCACAGGACGGGTGCAGAGATGGGCTGATCCTACACCCGGCGCGGCGGCGCGCCGCGGCGCTCGCGCACGCTCGGGATCATCAGCATCATGAACCGCATGTTCATGGCTGCTCGTCGTCACCGGGGATGGGCATGAGGTCGATCGCCGCAATGGACGTCATGCGCCTGGGCAACGGCCCAGCGGTCCTCTTCGTGCACGGCAGCGTCGTCGGACCGGGCCTCACCTGGCGACATCAGCTGCAACTCGCGGAGCACTGGTCGCTGATCCTGCCGAGCCGCCCTGGCTTCGGAGAGAGCCGGCCGCTGCCGCGCGGAGACTTCGAGGCCGAGGCGCCGCTGATCGCGGAGCTGCTCGGCGACGGCGCGCACCTCGTCGGACACTCCTACGGAGCCGTGATCGCGCTCTATGCCGCGGCCCTGCGGCCGCAGGCGGTGCGGTCGCTGACGATATCCGAGCCCGGCTGCCTGGCGGTGGCGTCGGGGAACGCCCTCGTCGACCAGCAGATCGCTCATGGCGAGCTCTTGTACCGCGGCGCCTCGACGCTCGCCCCGCTGGAGTTCCTGAGCGCCTTCCGTGGCGGCGTCGGCTCGACCAACGACACGCCGGCGGAGCTGAGAGGCGAGCTGCTCGATGGCGCCCGCCTGCTGATGCGCGAGCGGCCACCGTGGGAGGCGGACCCACCGCTCGAGGCGCTGAGCGGCGCTCCCTTCGCGAAGCTCGTGATCTCGGGCGGACACTCGCCGGTGTTCGAGGCGGTCTGCGACACGGTCGCCGGCAGGCTGGGCGCCGAGCGCGCGACCGTCCCGGGTCGGGGACACACGATTCCGGCCACCGGGGGGCCCTACAACGAGCTGCTTCAGGCATTCCTCGCCGAGCACGACCCACTCCCGCGCCGCCCGGCACGTAAGCCCGCTTGACCTGCTCCTGGCCGTCGGAAGGTTCCTTCGCTAGCTTGGCGACATGGGCCCGACGGCACAGGAACTGGAGGCACATCGCCACGGCGAGCACGTGCACAGCCACCCGCACCCTGGCCCCCACCGACACGTCACGGCGCCGCGCTTGTCCAGGCCGGTTCACGCCGGACGCAGGGGCTCCGATCATGAGCGTGAGAGCCGCGAGCGCGTGCAGGGAGCGCTTGAGCCGCCCCACCGGCACGAGAGGAACCAGGGTCACTCGCACGGGCTCGTGGACGAGAGCATCAAGCGGTCCCGCGACGGTATCCGCGCCGTCTCCCTGTCACTCGCGGTGCTCGGCGTTGCCGCCGTCGCGCAGACGCTCGTGTTCGTCGCCAGCTCAAGCATCGCGCTCCTCGCCGACCTGATCCACAACTTCGGCGACGCGCTCACGGCCGTGCCGCTCGGCATCGCCTTCGCCCTGCGCTCGCCGTCGGCCGAGCGGCGCTCGGGCCTCGCGGTTGTCGTGGCGATCTTCATCAGCGCGTGCGTCGCGGGGGTCGAGGCGATCATGCGACTGGTCCATCCCTCAGCGCCGCGGCAACTCGGCGCCGTTGCCCTCGCGGGCGCGATCGGCTACGTCGGCAACCTGATCGCCGCGCGCATCCGCACCCGTGCGGGGAGGCGCCTCGGCAGCCCGGCGCTCATCGCCGACGGTCAGCACGCGCGCGCAGATGCCTACGTGAGCCTCGCGGTCATCGCCTCGGCGATCGCGGTCGCGTTCGGCGCGCGCATCGCCGACCCGCTCATCGGCCTGCTGATCACGCTGGTGATCCTCCGCATCACCTGGCAGTCGTGGAGCACCGTGCGCGGCGGCCATTCGCACTGAGCGCTGGTCGCCGAACGGTCGGGGTGGGGCTCGCCGGCCCACGGCGATCGGCCTAAGCGATAGAAAGGCGACATGTCCGCACACGGCATCCGGGTGGCCGGGCTTGCGACGACCCCCGTCAAGGGGCTTCGCGTCGCCGCGCGGTCGCAGGTGCTGCTCGAGCGCGGGGGGGTCCGTGGCGACCGGCGCTTCTTCCTCGTTGACGATCGCGCGCGCATGGTAAACGGCAAGCACCTGGGAGCCCTGAACACTGTTGAGGCGGCGCTCGACGACCAGGAGCAGCGACTCACGCTTACGTTTCCCGACGGTGGCGTCGTGAGCGGCGCGCTCGAAAGAGGGCCGGAGCTGGAGGCCACCTTCTTCTCGCGACCTCGGGCGTCTCGCATGCTGCTCGGTCCGTTCTCGGCAGCGCTTTCGGAGCATGCCGGGGAACCGTTGCGTCTTGCCGAGCTGGCCGTCGGGAGGCCGGCGGTCGACCGAGGCGAGCAGGGCGCGGTCACCATCATCTCGCGCGCCTCGCTCGCGGCGCTCGCTCAGGCGGCCGAGGAGCACGAGATCGACAGCCGCCGCTTTCGCATGACGATCGAGCTGACCGGCGTCGACGCGCACGAGGAGGATGGGTGGATCGGACGTGAGGTCACGATCGGTGAGGCGAGGGTCGTGCTGCGCGGGCACGTCGGACGCTGCATCGTCACGAGCAGGCACCCGGAGAGCGGCGAGGTCGACCTGCCGACGCTGGATCTGCTGCGCTCATACCGCGACGGCGCCGACACGACCGAGCCACTCGCCTTCGGGGTCTACGGCGCGGTCCTGAGGGAGGGCGTGGTGTGCGTGGGCGACGAGGTCGAGCTCGGTCCTGCGCTCAGTGACATCCCGGGCCGGACCCATTCATACTGAACGGATGGACACCGACCACGCCCGCGAGCTGCTCGCAGCGCAGCGCGCACGCATCGAGCGCGCCCTCGCCGAGGTGGCTCAGAGAGAAGACGACGACGATCCCGATCCCTTCGAGGCGTCGGACGTCGCCCCGGACCTGCTCGATGCAGAGATCGGCGAGGGCCTCGCCGAGCGGCTGCGGGATGAGCTCGAGGCGATCGAGCGGGCCGAACAGCGCCTCGCCGAAGGCACCTACGGCCTCTCTGTCGAGAGCGGAGAGCCGATCCCCGATGCTCGCCTGGAGGCGATCCCGTGGGCCGAGCGCACGGCAGAGGAGCAGGCCCGTTACGAGGGGCAGCGCCTCTAGCACCCCAGCGCTCAGCTGGCTGACGAGAGCAGCCACAGGCCGAGGCTTGTGAAGGCGACCATCACGACGAGCATCCAATACTGCGAGCGGATCGCGTCGGCGGCCTGCCGGTAGAGCGTGAGGGCGCGATCGTGAGCGAGCGCGAGCCCGGAGGCATGACCGAGCAGCAGCGCCCCGACCTGCACGTACCAGATGGAGTTGGGGCTAAGCACGCTGAAGTCGATCTGTCCGCCGGCCGTGCCGAAGATGTTCGAGCCGTTACCCAGCGGATCTGACGCCAGGTAGTAGATCGCCTGACTCTGGTAGACGAGCAGGGACCAGTAGTGGGCGACGACGTAGGCGAGCGCGATAGGCACGAGCGTGTGCACGAAGCGCCCCGCCAGCATTCCTGATGACAAATTCGGATCGATCGTCTGCATCCCTCGAATGCCCAACCGGTAGAAGAGGCCGATTATCGCCACCATCGCCAGCAGGCCGACCGTGCCGCTCAGCTCCGCGGCGGCGGTGGATCCAAGGCCCGAGAACACGCTCTGCAGTTCGGGATAGAGCGTGTTGATCCAGATCGTGCCCTGCTCCAGCCCGTCGAAGCTCGTGGAGCCGATCATGGCCGCCAGCAACGCCACCGTGCCGGCCAACGGCTCCAGGCTCGTCACGCCGGAAAGGGGCGGGCGCAGCTCGAGGCGATCGCGATACCAGTGCAATGGCGACAGCTTCGAGAACAGGTTGAAATACACGGCGAACGCGTCCGCGCGCGAAGTCCATGTCTCGATGCCGTAAAGGCCCATTCCCACCCATTGGACGGCGGCGTAGCCGAGTGCCAGCCATGCCAGCGTGCTTGGCTTGTCGTGTTCGACGTAGATCAGCTCGAGCCACGCGAACCCAAGGATTCCGACCACGGCCGGCCAGCGCCCAAGCCATTGGGGATACGGCCTGGGTTTGAGCGGCGCGTTCCCGGCTGTGACCTTCGCCACCGCCCACGCGACGGCCCGTGCGATCGCGCGCCAGGGGTTGAAGGCGCGAAAGACATCGCCGAACGGAAGGCTGAGAAACGGCAGCCCGACCCAGAACAGCACGTAGATGAAGGTCGGCGTCAGATTGGCGGTCGGCAGTTCCTGCTCGCCGGCCAGCCCCGCATAGACCACGATCGCGAACAGCGCGACGCCGATCGCTCCGCAGATCGGCTCGAGCACCGGTGTAAAGCGCAGCAGGACGCGGCCACGTGCGTGCTCGAGGCGGGGCTTGGGCCAAAGCGTGGCGAGCGCCACGAACGAGACGACCAGCACCACCGCCGCGGCCCACGCGAACAGCCAGCGGGGCACCGGCAGGTCGGTCTTGCCGGCGATCCCATGAGCAAGCGCCGCGGGCGGAAGCAGCAGCGACAGCGCGACCGTTCCGGCCGACGCGAGCAGCGTCAGCCGGAGCCATCTCCTCGTCGCTGGCACGTGAGATCGGCTGCTCATCGGACTTCGAGGTTTGCGATCTGCTCGGCGCGGCTCTCGAGCTCGATCACGTGGCCGCCCTGGTCGGTGGCCGGAAAGCTGAACGTGACGGTGCCGTTCCTGGCGACGCCCTTCTTGAAGTTGAAGCCGTGGACGTGCACCTCGTCCGCCACGTCGGAGACCACCGTGAAGACGACCTGTTCGCCCTTGTTGTAGGTCAGGGTCTTGACGCCGCCCTTCGGCTTTCCGCCGACCACATAGATGTATGCATGGCCGCTGGTCTGCTTGGCCTTATTCGAGCTGCCGCCGCTGGCCAGCGCGAACGCCACGATCACCACCACGACCACCGCCGCGAGCAGCGCGACTCGTCTGTTGCGTGACATGATCCAATCTCCTGTCGGTCAACCGCCGCGGGCAGGGAATGCCCGTGACACGGGAAACGCCGGCGACGGGCGCCGCCGGCTGGACAGACCGGCAGCTAACGGCGCGCCGGCCGGCTCAGTGAGACAGGACCGACGGCGGAGGGCGGACGGCGAGCGACGCCCCGATCAGCAGGCCGCCGCGAGGCAGGAGACGTTCCCCGGCACGGGGAGGGAGACCTGCAGCGGCGCGCCGAGGTCTGCGCGGCAAGCGCGCATGCGCGATCCGACTCAGGCGCTCGGCGCCGATGTAACGGCCGGCGAGGAGCGGCAGCGCAAGGAGCACGGCCGGCGCGAGGAACAGCAACCCCGCGCTGATTCCGACGATGCCGCTGCTCAACAGCAGCGTCGCCGCCAGCGCACATGAAGCGAGGGCCAGACATCGAGCTCGGCGAGACATCCCGGCAGAGCTTACGCCGACGCGCCAGCGATTGAACCTGCCGCACGCCCGGCTCGGATCAAGTCCTCGACGCCGGGAGTGGCGCCCGAAGCCGACCCGGTCGGCCGACAAGATAAATACGCTTGACAAAATTAGTTGTCCGTGAGAAGGTGCAGCCATGCACGACGTCACCGTGATCGACGACCCCGCCGCTGCCGAGTCGTCGCTGGATCCGATCCGAGCCCGCCTGCTCGCCGAGCTGGCCGAGCCTGGGTCCGCCAGCACGCTCGCCGCTCGTGTCGGCCTCACGCGCCAGAAGGCGAACTACCACCTGCGGGCGCTGGAGCGCCACGGCCTGGTGGAGCTCGTCGAGGAGCGTCGCAGGGGCAACTGCACCGAGCGCGTGCTGCAGGCGACGGCCGCGTCCTACGTGATCTCGCCGAGCGCGCTGGCGGCGGTCGCACCGGATCCGTCACGTGAGCCGGACCAGCGCTCAGCGCGCTGGCTGCTCGCGCTCGCGGGGCGCATGGTGCGCGAGGTCGGCGAGCTGATCACCGGGGCGAGCGCAGCCGGCAAGCCGCTCGCGACCCTTGGGATCGACAGCGAGGTGCGGTTCGCATCCGCGAAGGACCGGGCCGCGTTCGCCGTCGAGCTGGCGGACGCCGTCAACGGCCTCGTCGCCAAGTACCACAACGAGGCCGCTCCCGGCGGTCGTCGCCACCGCTTCATCGTCGCACTACACCCCACCATCACGAACAAGGAGCCCAAGTCATGAGCCGTGAATTCGAGGTCACCCGCGAGGTCGACCTGCCCGCCGCGCCGTCGGATGTCTGGACCGCGATCACCGCCGATGTCGCGGCCTGGATGTTCCCCACAGGCATGGAGATCCCCGCCGGCGCGGCGCCGCCCGAGGGGGCGCCGGTCACGACCTGGGACCCTCCGCACCGCCTCGTGATTCGCATGCAGTCTCCCGACGGGACCTTCAACGCCCTCGACTACGCGATCGAGACGCGCCATGGCGGCACGGCGCATCTGCGCTACGTCCACAGCGGAATCCTCGCCGACGGGTGGGAGGACCAGTACGACGCGATCGGCGGCCACACGGACTTCTACCTCCACACTCTCGGGCAGTATCTCGAGCACTTCAACGGCCGCCCGGTCACCTACGTCGGCCAGCCCTCCGACGGCATCAACGGGCCGGCGACGGCGGGTGCGCCGGACGCGATGGACGCGCTCCGCGCTACCCTCGGCGTCGCGCCTGACGCGCATGTGGGCGATACGGTCCACGCCTCGCTCGGCGACGCCGGCTCACTCGAGGGAGTGATCGACTATCTGACCCCGGAGTTCCTCGGCGTCCGCACGGCCGAGGGGCTGTACCGGTTCTTCGGGCGAAACCACTACGGCAGCGTCGTGGGGATGAGCGCGCACCTGTTCGTGGATGGCGTCGACGCCGGGGCGCGCGAGGCCGCGCTGAAGGCGTGGCTCGACGGCGTGTACGCCTAGGGAACGCGTTCTCGCCGAAGCGTCGGTCCCCGCGTTCAAGCGCCTGGACCGGGCTACGCTGCGATGAGTCCTGCGCGGCACCGCGGTCCTAACCTACGGGTCGTCGGCGGCTGGGCCCCCCGCACGATCCACACCGCGGTCCACGCCGGCCCAACGAATGTCAAAGGAGATAGCGATGAGCGACTACAAGGTTGGAACCCGCGAGGAATGGCAGGCCGCTCGCGATGAGCTTGCGAAGCTCGAGGCCGAGCACACCACCCTCGGCCGGACGGTGACCGAACAGCGGCGCCGGCTTCCCTGGGTTCCGGTGGAGAAGGAGTACCGGTTCGACACCGAGGAGGGGAAGAAGACGCTCAGCGAGCTGTTCGACGGGCGCTCGCAACTGCTCGCCTACAACATCATGTTCGGGCCCGACTACGAGCTCGGCGCGTGCCCAGGGTGTTCGAACCTGGGGGATGAGCTCGACGGCACGCGCGTGCACCTGAACCACCGCGACGTGACGCTGATCTGCTTCTCGCGCGCGCCGATTGACCGGCTGATCGCCTACAAGGAGCGGATGGGCTGGCAGTTCCCATACGTCTCGACCTACGGGACCGAGTTTCCGTTCGACTTCGGCATCGCGCTCACGCCCGAGCAGGCGCAGGAGATCCCCGAGGTCAAGGCCATGATCGAAGACCCTCCCGAGTGGCTGGAGGAATGGGGGCGGCGGGTCGGAGCCACGCTCGCGGACGGCCTGCGCGAGGGGCCGAGCTGGATCGCGTTCGCGCGCGAGAACGGGACCGTCTACCACACCTACACGGTGATGGCGCCCGATCGGTTCGTGGCCCCCTACCACTCGTTCCTGCTCGAGCGAACGCCCAAGCCGGAACCCGAGGAGCCCCGGGCCTGGCGCAAGGACGAATACCCCGACTGATGCCCGCTGGACAGCGGCTGCCCAGCTGACGACTCCTTGGAGCGGAAGGAGCGCTGAGCGGTCGCGTCACGCCCGAGCTCCACGATCCAAGGCGCTCATCCGACCAGATAGGTCTCGTAGACCACGCCTTCCGGACGCCGGCCTCCCACGCTGATGAAGACCCCTTTGTTCAGCCAGTCGAGATCGGGCGCGGCGGCCTCGATCTCGGTGGCGGCCCGGAAGATGTACTCGCTCGCGGCGACGGCCTCGCCTCGGGCGAGACGGGCGAGCACCTCGGGGGTCCCGTGACGGACACTTCGTGACTGGACGTAGAGTAGGTCGCCGTTGGTGGTCTGGAGCGCGTAGCGGATGTCGCCGAGTGCCGTGCCGTCTGGGAGGATGATCTGCCAGTCTGCGTTTGCGCCCGGGACGAGGGTCCCGTTGATCTCCGAACCGGTGAAGGTTCCGCCGGTCAGGGGAACGATCCGTCGATGCCCCTGTGGGACCTCCCCCAGGTCACGGGGCTCGCCCAGCGTGGCCTCTAGGCGGTAGACCGGGGTCAGACGAGGGGCGGGGAGCTGAAAGGTGCTCGGCCGGCCGTTCGCCGGGTCGTTCGGGTGGGGCTCGAGCGGGGTGACGGTGACGCGCATCCAGTCGGCAAGAGGAAGAGCGCCGAGGAGACCGTCGAGCTCCGTCTGGCTGTCCGCCAGGTACAGCCCGAGGGCCTTCGTCTCGTCGGCTGCCACCGACGGCTTCCAGACCCGGAGCAGGTGCCCTTCTTCCGCCAGCTTGGCGGTCGCGGCGGCCTCGCCGCGCTCCCGCTCCTCGATCTCGGAGCGAGCAGTTCCCTCCGGGATGTTGATGTCGAACTCGACCAGGAACTCCATCTTGCTTCTCCTCTCGCATGCGTCAGCTCGGCATCGGCGGTCCCGCACCGACTGCCGCGGACGCTGCCGCGATCTCGCCGCGGAGCGTCTTCAGTGCGTCGACGTAAATCTCCGAGAACGTCGGGAAAGGCTGGATCGTGTCGCTCAGGACGTCGAGCGGGACGTGGGCGCGGATCGCGAGCGTCGCCTGCTGCAGCCACTCTCCCGCCTCTGGGCCGAGCGCGTAGGCGCCCGTCAGCCGCTCGCCGTCGCTGAGGAGCGCGAGAAACCCGTTCTGCTCCGCGTATGCCCGCGTGTAGGTAGCGGTCTTCGCCACCCCCGAGACCGGCACCATGGCGCTGAAACGGCCCGCTGAAGCGCCTACTGCCGCCGCTTGCGGGTCCGTGTAGGTGACGCGCGGCACCGCCTCGTAGTTGGCCCTTCGGGGGTCGCCGAGGATGTTCGCAGCGACCACCTCGCCCTGGTACTTGCCGACGTGGGTGAGTGGCCAGAGCCCGTTCACGTCGCCGATCGCCCACAGGTGCTCGGCCGCGCGGAGGTGCGCATCGACCGGAACTCCGTGCGCGTCCGGTTCGACGCCGACGGTCTCGAGGCCGATGCCGCGCACCCGTGGACGCCGACCGGTGGCGACGAGCAGCCGCTCGCCGCGCAGCTCGGTGCCGTCATCGAGCTCGAGGACGTAGTCCTGGCCCTCGCGTCGCGCCGCGGTCGCGTTGGCGGACAGCACCAGCTCGATGCCCTCGCGGCGGAGAACCTCTCCCAGCGCCTCCCCCAGCGGCGCCGGCTCGCGCGCGAGCACGTGCTCGGACATGTCGATGACCACCGCCTCGCCGCCGAGTCGGGAAACCGCCTGCGCCATCTCCACCCCGACCGGGCCGCCACCGAGGATCAGCAGTCGCCGCGGGATGGCCTTCATGGATGTCGCCTCGCGGCTGGTCCAAACGCCGTCGAGCTCATGCAGGCCGGGCACGGGGGGAAAGACCGGATCGGCGCCGTTCGCGAGGACCACGTGCTCTGCGGTGTGCCGCACGCCGTCTATCTCGACGACGCCCGGGCCGGCAAGCCGCCCGCTGCCGCGCAGCAGGTCGATGCCATGGTCGGACAGCCAGCGCTCCTGCCCGGCGTCGGAGTAGTCGGAGACCATGAAGTCACGCCAGGCAAGCGCCGCCTCGACATCGACCTCGGCGCTCGCCGCGGCCTCGCGCGCCGCGTGGACAGCCTCTCCCGGCCGCAGCAGCGTCTTCGACGGGATGCAGGCCCAGTAGGAGCACTCCCCTCCGACGAGCTCGCGCTCCACGACGGCCACGCGCAGGCCGCCGTCGGCGAGAGCCCCCGCACAGTGCTCGCCGGGCGAGCCCCCGCCGAGCACGATCACGTCGTAGTCGCTGCTCACGTCGGCAGCTCCTCGCCGGCGCGCTCGTGCACCATGTAGAGCGCGTACCAGTCCGGCCAGTCCGGGTCCGCTTTGCCCGTTCTCTCCTCGTGCTTGCCGTGTGCCTGCGCTGCGCGCCTGAGCGCATCCGCGAGGTCTGCGACGGATTCGTATGTCGTGGCCATCACACCTCTCCTCTCAGCGACCGGGAAGCCGTCTTGTGATCTCCTGCAGCAGCCAGCCGTTGCCATCCGGATCGCTGAAGGTGGCAAACGAGCCGTAGGTGCTGCGGTCGGGCGAGGGCCCGGCCACACGCCCGTCATCGTGGAATCGGGCGCCTCCCATGCCCTCGTGGAACACCTCGCTGACTTCCACGCCTCGTAGGCGGAGCTCGTCACGCGCGGCCTCGATGTCGGCGACGACCAGGTACAAGCTCTGGACCGAACCGGGCGCGGCCGACGTGACGTTCGTGCCGAACTGGATCGAGCACCCGGAGCCCGGGGGGGTGAACTCGACCAGGCGGAAGTCCTCACCGGCGGCGATGTCAGCGTCCAGCGTCCAGCCCAGCCTGCCGTAGAACTCCTTCGCTCGATCGACATCCGCGACCGGCACCACCACCACCTCGAGCTTGAACTCCCCCGCCTTCAGCGGCGGCGTGCCCGCTGTGCTCTCGCTGCCCACCTCGACGCTGCTCATCTCGCCTCCATCCGCTGGTCGCCGCCGCCACGCAGCGGCGCGTTGGGACCGGTCGGGGGAACACACTCTGCTTCTCATCCGAGCCGAAGTCAAGGCCCGCGGCGGCGACCGCTAGAGCGGCGGGACCTGGTTGTTGACTTGGATTCCGTGGTGGAGGTGGTCCTGGTCCCTGCAGGCAGCCCGATCGCTGCGACCGGCTCGTGACGAGACCGTGCCGGGAGTAGTGGAGATCGTGCTCACCGAGCGGCTGGTGCAAGAATGAGTTCCGGCGGATAGCGATAGTGGATCAGGTGCAGCACAAGTCGAAGGACGTGGGCGCGCGGGGACGCAAGCGAGCCCCGCTCGCCGACGGCGAGGCGCGCGAGTTTCTTCGGAGCGCCGATCCGGTGCTCGCGCGCCTGATCGACGCGCGGCGGGACTTCCGTCCGCGGGCCTGGATGGACGAGCTGCCCACGCTCGACTCGTTCGGAACCCTGATCTTCGAGGTCGCGGGTCAGCAGCTTTCCGTCAGCGCGACGCGGACGATCGTGTCTCGGATCGTGCAGCACTTCGGAGGGCATCTGCCCTCACCCGCGGAGCTTCTCGCCGCGGACCCGGGGGTGCTGCGCACGAGCGGCATGTCGACTCGGAAGGGCGAAACGCTGCGGGCGCTCGCCGAGCGTTTCGTCGACGGGCGCCTGAGCGACGAGGCGCTCTCGCGAATGACGGACGTCGAGGTCGAGGCGGCCCTGACCGAGGTGCCTGGAATTGGGCCGTGGACGGCGCGCGGCTTCCTGCTCGTGGGCCTCGACCGGCCAGACGTGTTCCTGTCCGGCGATCTGGCGCTGCGGCGCGCCCTTCAACGGGCCTACGGATTCGACCATCCGCCGACCGAGGAGGAGATGGCCGAGCTCGCGGATCGCTGGCGGCCGTATCGGAGTCTTGCGGTGAGCTATCTGTTCGCCTCGGAGTACGACGCGTGAACGCGATGGACTCGGCGGAGCGCGACCTCCTCGGGATCATCGGCGCCGGCCGCCTGGGCCAGGCGATGGCACGGACGGCGCTGCGTGCCGGCCGTCGGGTCGTGATCGCCAATAGCCGCGGCCCCGAATCGCTCGCGCCGGTCGTCTCCGCGCTCGGCGATGGAGTGTCTGCGGGAACCGTCGAGCAGGCGGCGGCAGCCCCCACCGTGGCCCTCGCCGTGCCTTGGGAGCAAGTCCCTGGGGCCGTACGGGGGCTCCAGTGGAGCGGTCAGATCGTGATCGACGCGACGAACGACTTCGCCGCGACCGACTTCGAGGGCGGCGACCTCGACGGGAGGACGTCGAGCGAGCTGGTCGCGGGGCTCGTTTCGGGCGCGCGCGTCGTGAAGGGCGCGAACACCCTCGTCGCCGCGGTGCTCGGCGCCGATCCGCACGAGGCTGCAGGCCAGCGTGTGATCTTCCTCTCGGGCGACGACGCCGACGCGAAGACCGAGGCGAGGACGCTGTTCGAGGACGCCGGCTTCTTCGTCATGGACCTCGGCGACCTCGTCACCGGCGGAAGGATGCAACAGATTCGCGCCCCCCTCGCCGGCGTCAACCTGATCCGGCTTCCCGACGCCGACTAGCGATGGCCCGCACCGCGATCCCACCGCTGACGACGCCGTTCGGTGAGCACTCCAGCGCGGAGGAAGTCCTCGCGGACGTCGATCTCTCCGGCCGCCGCGCGATCGTGACCGGCGCCTCTTCGGGCATCGGGACGGAAACCGCGCGCGTGCTGGCGCTAAGGGGCGCAGCGGTCACCCTCACCGCACGAGACCTGACCGCTGGCGAGACCGCCGCCGCGCAGATCCGTCAGAGCACCGGCAACGGCGCCGTCGACGTTCGCCCCCTCGAGCTGGCCGACCCGGCCTCGGTGGCCGCGTTCGTTGACCGCTGGGACGGACCGCACGACATCCTCGTCAACAACGCCGGAGTGATGGCGATCCCCGACCGCAGCCTCACCCCCGGCGGCGACGAGCTGCACTTCGCCACCAACCACCTCGGTCACTTCGCGCTTGCCACCGGTCTCGTCGACGCGCTGCGCGCATCCGGCGACGCGAGGATCGTCTCCGTCTCCTCCTCGGCCAGCCTGCGTTGCCCAGTCCTGTTCGACGACCTCACGTTCGCCTTCGTCGCCTACGACCCGTTTGCCGCCTACGGCCAATCCAAGACCGCCAACACGCTGTTCGCCGTCGAGGCCGACCGGCGCTGGGCCCGCGACGGCATCCGCGCCAACGCGCTCATGCCCGGAGGGATCGCCACCAACCTCCAGCGTCACATCGACCCCGAGGCGCTCGCCCAAGCTCGCCGCGAGGCCGGGGCCTCCACCGAACTCAAGACGGTCGCCCAAGGCGCCGCGACCTCCGTCCTGGCCGCAGCCTCCCCGCTGCTGCAAGAGATCGGCGGCCGCTACCTCGAGGACTGCCAGGAGGCTCAGACGATCGCCTCACGAGCCGACGGCGACGGCCGGCACGGCGTCGCCCCCTACGCTCTCGACCCTGACAACGCCCAACGACTCTGGGACACCTCTGAGCGACGACTCGCCTCGGTGGGAGCCTGAGCGCGGCGCTCTGCCACAGCAGTGGCTGACGGCCATTTCGACGAGTGGCTGCTCCTCGTTTTCGCGACCGTAAGGGCGACGCTGCGGGGGGGAACCTCATTCTGGTTCGATTCCCCCCGCTTGGTCGCAGATCTCGGCTTCCCAAAGCGGAGCATGGGAGGCCAGTGGAGACGGTGGGAATCGAACCCACGTCCGTGATCGCATGAGAGTGGCTTCTACGAGCGTAGCCGGCGCTCTGATCTCGTCCCACGCTCGCCTCGCCGGCGGGGTTGCGGGGGACCAGCCTCCTTGATTTTCCCCGGCTCGGCGGAGGCGGACCTCACCGGGTGAGCCTGCTTCTGATCCCGGCCTTCCCCGCCGCAGGCAAGCGGGGCCCGAGACCTCACGGCCTAGCTATTGACTAGGCGGCGAGGGCGTACTCGTGAGAGTCCGCACTTATGGTTTTCCCGGGTGTTTTACGAGGCCGCCCGGGCACCTCGACTCGCCACCAACCTCACGAGCCGACCGCGTCGAAGCCTGTCGTCCCCGAGATTGCTTTGCCACTGCAGTGTAGCCGCCTGGCGCATGAGCGGCCGGCGGGCAGGCGCCTTGGCGGCATGCTCTGAACCGGCATCAGGCACCGCGCGACAGCGGTGCCAGAGCACAAAAAACGACGCGGTTCCAAGCCGCTTGAGGAACCCACTCTGTCCGGTCCGAAGACCTTTCTTTGTGGGTGGCGCGGCCTCACACCTCAGTGGCCTCGCTCTTTGCGACTTGGTTCCGCGTCTGGATTCAACGTAGCTTGCGTCAACGGCCGATGCAACCCCCGGCGGACGCTTATCCCGCTCCCTCCGGAAAAAAAACGAATGCCCGTGCGATCGACGGGCCGAGGCTGGTCTCGAGCCCGCCGGGCGGACCATCTCGCCAGCGGCGAGCGCGGCCCCGCGCCGTGCCGCGACGCCTGCGGCGGGGATTAGGCGCCGCTTATCCCTGCTGCCACAATGGAGAAATGGAGAACCGTGAGCTATCGATGCCCAGTCCCGCGCAGGTGCTGCCCGCGGCGCCGGCGCCGGCCGGCGGACAGCCAAGCGAGAACCCGTTCGGCCAGCCGACGCGCGGCGCCGGTCACGGTCGGGACCTGCGCAAGCGCATCGGCGGCTGGCTGGCCGGCCTGGTGGCGCTCGTGGTCAAGTTCTTCGCGGAGATCAAAGGCGTGCTGCTGCTGGCGCCCAAGCTGCTCGCGACCGCGGGGACGGCGCTGGTCTCCGTCGCCGCCTATTCACTGTGGTGGGGCTGGACGTTCGCGGTCGGCTTCGTGGTGCTGCTGTTCGTGCATGAGATGGGGCACGTGATCCAGCTGCGGCGCGAGGGGATCAAGGCGAGCGCGCCGATGTTCATTCCCTTCCTCGGGGCGCTCATCACCGCCAAGTCGCTCGGCGAGAACGCGCTCGCCGAGGCGCGCGTCGGCCTGGCCGGCCCGATCCTCGGCACGGTCGGCTCCGGCGTGTGCCTGGTGATCGCCGAGGCCACCAACAGCGACCTGTTCCGCGCGCTGGCCTACATCGGGTTCTTCCTGAACCTCTTCAACCTGCTCCCGGTCGTGCCGCTCGACGGCGGCCGGGCGATGGCGGCGATGGCCCCATGGATGTGGTTCGTCGGCTTCGGCGCGCTGGTCGCGCTGGCGTTCGTGTTCCCGAACCCGATCCTCCTGATCATCGTCCTGTTCGGCGGCCTGGAGACCTGGCGGCGCTGGAAGGAGCGCAAGACGCGCTCGCTCGAGTCGGCGGCCTACTACCGCGTCTCGCCCCGGAACCGGCTTATCGTGGCGGCCGTCTACATCGGCCTGATCGCGCTGCTCGCGGTGGGGATGCACGAGGCGCACATCCTCTCCACCGCCGGCCACAGCTTCAGATCGCTCTAGCGCCTGGCCTCGCGCACGGCGCGTTCCATGTCGCGCTTGGTCTCGCGCTCGCGGATCGTCTGGCGCTTGTCGTAGAGGTCCTTGCCGCGGGCGAGCGCGATCTCGACCTTCGCACGCGGGCCTGAGAAGTAGATGCGCGTCGGCACCAGCGTGAGCCCGCGCTCCTTCGCGCGGCCGGCGATCCGGTCGATCTCGCGGCGGTGCAGCAGCAGCTTGCGCGGGCGCTCCGGATCGTGGTTCTCGCGGGATGCGGGGGCGTAGGGAGGGATGTGAATCGAGTGCAGCCACAGCTCCCCGTCGTTGATCGCCGCGTATCCGTCCTTGAGCTGTGCGCCGGAGGCGCGCAGCGCCTTCACCTCGGTGCCCTCGAGCACCATGCCGCACTCGAGCCGCTCGATCAGCTCGTAGCGGTGGGAGGCGTAGCGGTTCGAGGCCACGTCGCCGGGGGCGATCTTGCGCTTTCCTTTGCCCTTTGCCATCCCCCCGAGCCTAGCCTGCGGGCGTGAGATCCACGCGGCCGCGCACCGTATCGACGCGCGCGACCTGCACCTCGATCGGATCGCCCAGGCGAAGCGTCGCACCGGTCCGCTCGCCCCGCAGGATCGTGCCCTGCTCGTTGAGCTCCCACCAGTCGCGCCCGGTCTCGCCGTCTGCGCGGCGGCCGCCGCCCGCGCGCTCGCCTCGCCCTCCGCCGCGAGCCGGTGCGCCGCCGCGGGCGGGCCCGCCGGAACGAGCCGGTCCGGCACCGCGAGCCCGCCCGCCGGCTCCTGTCGCGGCTGCGCGCCGCGGCGCCGACGCGCCGGGGTCCGGCGCGCGCAGGTGCCTGACGGGGAGCATCCCCTCGAAGGGCGGCGCGATGGTCTCGGCCTCGAGCTCGCCCGCGCGACCGAACGCGATGAACGCGCCGGCGGAGATCAACCCGGTGATTTCGCCCGCGAAGGCGAGCTCGGGGCCGCCCTCGTAGAGCACCCGCTCGAGCGCGAAGCAGCTCGCCACGTCGTCGGCGTCTCGCTCGATCGTCATCGCGTCGCGCTCGCGTTCAGAGGTCCATGCACCGAGCTCGGTGAGCTCGCCGGCGCGCGGCGCGGGCTCCCCGGCGCCGAGCGCCGCGAGCAGCGCCCGGTGGCAGACGAGGTCGGGGTAGCGGCGTATCGGCGAGGTGAAGTGGCAGTAGCTCGGCGAGCGCAGCCCGGCATGGCCGAGGTTCTTGGGTGAGTAGTAGGCCTGCTTGAGCGAGCGCAGCAGGAGCGAGCCGAGCGCCAGCCGGCCGTGGCCGACGCGGCGGATGTGGTCCTCCAGGCGCCTGGAGATGAGGCCGAGCAGCTCCCCCGCCTGCGAGGCGGACAGGGGCTTTCGCATCGGCGGCGTGGGAGCGCCCAGCGACGCGAGCTGGTCGACGAGCCGTTCGATGCGCTCGGGATCGGGAGGCTCGTGGACCCTGTAGAGACACGGCGCGCCGCGCTGTGAGAGCAGGCCGGCGACGGCCTCGTTGGCGGCGATCATGAGGTGCTCGATCAGGCGATGGGACTCGGTCTGAACGCGGCCGCGGACATCGCTGACGTTGCCCTGCTCGTCGAAGGAGAACTCGGGCTCCTGCGAGTCGACGACGAGCGCGCCGCTCTGCTCGCGCTTGCCGGCCAGCGCCGCGGACACCTCGCGGGCGGCGGCGAGCGGCGTGCTCCAGGGCTCCGCGGCCGTCTCGCGCCCGGCGAAGATCCGGTCGACGCGGTCGTAGTCGAGGGCCGCATCGGAGCGGATCAGCGAGCGGTAGAAGGCGGCGCTCGTGACCTGCGCCCCGCGCAGCTCGAGCTCGACGGTGACAGCCGGCCGCTCGGCTCCCGCGCGCAGTGAGCAGGCGTCGCTCGAGAGGGCGAGCGGCAGCATCGGCTCGACCGCTCCCGGCACGTAGACGCTCGTGCCCCGCCTGCGCGCCTCGCGGTCTACCAGCGAGCCCTCGGGCACATGCGCAGCGACGTCGGCGATGTGCACCCAGACGCGCGTCTTTCCATCGCCGATCGCCTCGGCGGAGATCGCGTCGTCGAAATCGAGCGCGCTGACGGGGTCGATCGTGAAGGTCGCCAGCCCGCGCAGGTCGCGCCGCCTCTGCCCCGCGCGCTCGACCAAGCCGGCGGCCGCCCGCGCCTCGCGCTCGACGGCGGCATCGAAGCCGCGGGCGAGCCCACGGTCGAGCATGAGCGCCTCGATCACGTCGCGCGCCACGTCCGGTCGGCCGAGCACGCGCAGCACTCGCGCCCCCGACCCGCGACGCGGGCGCGCCACCAGGACGAGATCGCCGGCCGTGGCACGGACCCCCGCGCTGCCGGTCCCGGCCGACTTGAGGACGAGGCGCTCGGTGCCGTGCCTGCGCGGCGACTCGCCGGCCCGCTCGCGGCGTGGGAAGAGCGGCTCGGCGACGAGGAAGCGTCCGCGTCGCTGCAGCACCGCCACCACCGCGCCGGCTGGCGCGGGAGGATCCGGCCGCGAGGAGCCGTCCGGCCTGCGCTCCCGGCGAGCGCTCACTTCACTTTGGCCGCGAGCGCGTTCAGCGCAGCGGCCAGTCCGCGCGTGGTGTCCACGCCGCTGGCGACGCGCACTTCAGGCGTGATGCCGGCGCCCTGCTTGACGCCGCCGCCTCCGAGGTTGCGCCCGTCGGGCGTGAAGTACTCCCCCACGGTTATCTCCAGGGCGCCCCCGTTCGACAGCGGCTCCTGCTCCTGAAAGACGCCCTTGCCGAAGGTGTGGGTGCCGACGACCGTCGCGCGTCGATGGTCCTGCAGCGCCGCGGTCACGATCTCGGCGGCCGACGCGGTGCTGCCGTCGACGAGCACGACGACCGGGATCGAGCCGGAGATCGCGTGGCCGGTCGCGAGCAGCGTCTCGCTCGGCTGGGTGCGCCCGCGCGTGCTGACGATCGTGCCCTTGGGGATGAAGATGCTCGCGATCAGCTGCGCCTCCTGCACGAGGCCGCCACCGTTCGCGCGCAGATCGAGCACGAGCCCGCGCGCGCCCCCCTTCAGCTCGTGTTCGACGGCTTCGCGCAGTTCCCCGTGGGCGCCGGGGCTGAAGGTCGCGAGCGCGACGACGCCGAGCTTCTTGGCGCCCACCGTCTTGGTCTGGGACGCCACGACGGGCTCGGAGATGGTCGCGCGGGTGATCTTCAGGGTGCGCAGCTGTCCGTGGGAGGTGTGCGGCCGGCGGGGCGCTTCGATCTGCAGTTCGACGTCCGTGCCGGGCAGCCCCTTGATCAGCGCGGTGGCGCGATCGGCGGACATGCCTTCGATCTTGCGTCCGTTGACGCCGACGATCAGCTCGCCGACCTTCAGCCCTGCGCGCTGCGCCGGCGAGGAGTCGAACACGTGCGCGATCAGCAGCCCGCGATGTTGGGGACCGACGGCGACTCCGATGCCGGTGAAGTGCGGCGGCGTGTTGAATTCTCGAAATTCGGCCGGGCTCAGGTAGTGGGAGAAGCGGTCGCCCAGGCTCTTGATTACGCCGGCGATCGACGCGTTGGCGAGCTGACCGGCGGGGACCGGGCGGTAGTAGTCGCTCGCGATCCGCTCGATCGCTTCATCGACGACGCGCGTCTGGTGGTCGGCGACGAAGGCGCTGCGCAGAAAGCCGGGCAGATCCTGCGGATGGCCGCCCAGCCAGAGGCCGGCCGCGAGCAGGATCGGGAGCAGAAGCGCCAGCACGGCGGTCAGCGGTTGGCGGCGCGCGCGAGACATGGGCTGCAGGCAAGCGTAGTCGAGGCGCGCGTGAGTCCAGGGAGGTTCGGGAACCTTCTAGGGTGAGCGCATGGCCAGCGTGAAGACGACGACGGTCCCGGCGAACGGTCTGCCGATCCACACGATCGGGATCCCCGGCACGCGCGCGCTGACAGTGCTCGTGGCATTCGACGCCGGCGCGCGCAACGAGCGGCCCGAGGAGAACGGGATGGCGCACTTCCTCGAGCACCTCGTGTTCAAGGGCGGCGAGAAGTATCCGACCTACAAGGACGTCAACGAGACCGCCGAGCGGCTCGGAGGCGTGCTCAACGCATACACGAGCCACGATCTCGTGGCGTTCCACCTCACCGTCCGCGCGGAGAGCGCGCCGCAGGCGATCGACCTGCTCTCGGACTTCGTCGGCCGGCCGCGACTCGACGCCGAGGAGCTCGACCGCGAGCGCGGCGTGGTGATCCAGGAGATCAACCGGGCCTACGACCAGCCCTCGACCGTGGCCGAGTATCTGATCGACAGGGCCGCGTTCGGCGAGCACCCGCTCGGCCGCACGGTGCTCGGACCCGAGGAGAACCTGAGGAGCTTCACCCGCGAGGGCATCGTCGCCTTCCGCGAGCGCCGCTGGGCGGGCGCGCGCGGCGGCGTGTTCCTGGCGGGCAACCTCGACCACCTTCCGGCGGAGGAGGAGCTGCAGGAGCGATTCGCCCGCTTCCCCTCACTGCCCGATCCGGAGCCGTATTTGCCCGCTCCGGACTTCTCGCCGGAGACGCTCGTCGACGAGCGTGACACCAACCAGTCGCACCTGCGGATGATCTACCGTCCCGACGTCGCCGTCGCCGACGTGCGCGAGCGCGCGGCGCTGTCGATCTACTCGACGCTGCTCGGCGGCTCGATGGGCTCGAGGCTGTTCGAGGAGATCCGCGAGAAGCGCGGCCTGTGCTACTCGGTCTACGCAATCGACCATGCCTTCGCCGACGTGCCGATCCTTCAGCTCGGCTCGGGCCTTGAGTCGGCGAAGACGATCGAGGCCTACAGCCGCATGCGAGAGATAGTCGAGGAGCTGCGCGAGCAGGGGCCGACCGAGGAGGAGGTGGCGCGAGCGCGCGCCTACGCCGCCGGCCGCCTGGTGCTCGCCTTCGAGAACACGGGCGCGGTCGCCCGCTATGCGGCCAACCAGCGGATCGTCTTCGGCGAGGACATCGACCCCGACGCGGCGATCGCCGCGCTCGACGCGGTCACCTTCGACGAGGTTCGCGAGGTCGCCGCGGGCATCGAGGAAAAGCTCGCCGTCGGCGTCGTCGGGCCGCACACCGCGGACGAGTTCTAGACGTCCGCACCGCGATGATCCGCTATGTCAGCCGATTGCGACCATGCGCTCGATCGGAACGCGCGCGCGGTCGGCGATGTCCTCCGGGACGCGCACCTCGAACTTCATCTCGCGCAGCGAGTCGCGCAGCTTCGGCAGCGTGATCATCTTCATGTACACGCACTCGGCCACCGGGTTGGCCGCAATGAAGTCGATGTGCGGCGCCGCCATGCGCAGCGGGTAGAGCATGCCGGTCTCGGTCGCGACGACCGCCTCGCGGAGCTTGCCCGGGACCTCCGCGGTGGTCGGCTCGGCTGAGTGCTCGAGACCGGGTTCGCTGACCTGCGCGTCGGACTCCGGCGCCGGCGCCGCGTCGGCCGACTCGGCGAACTTCAGCATCCCGCCCGTCGAGAGCATGTGCACGCCCTCGGAGGAGATGTCGCCGGCGGCGACGTACTCCATCACGCTCGTCGAGCAGCCGCACTCGGGGTGGATCAGGAAGTCGGCGCCGGGATGCGCCGCGCGCGTGGCTTCGATGTCGCCCGGGCGGATGCCCGCATGGACGTGGCACTCGCCGTCCCAGACATGCATGCGACGGCCGAGCTCCTTCTCGACGTAGGAGCCGAGCCACATGTCGGGGCCGAACAGGATCTCGGTGTCCTCGCCGTGCGTCTCGTAGATGTGGCGCACGACGTCGACCGCGTTGGCCGACGTGCAGCAGTAGTCCGTCAGCGCCTTGACCTCGGCGGTCGTGTTGACGTACATCACGACGACCCCGGTCGGGTACTCCTCCCGCCAGGCCGCGAGCTGCTCTGCGTCGATCGAGGCCGCGAGCGAGCAGCCGGCGTCGAGGTCGGGGATCAGGACGGTCTTCTCGGGGCAGAGGATCGAGGCCGTCTCGGCCATGAAGTGAACGCCGCAGAAGACGATCGTCTCGCCGGCCGCCGACGCGGCCTCGCGCGAGAGCCCGAGCGAGTCGCCGACGTAGTCGGCCACGTCCTGAACCTCCGGCACCTGGTAGTTGTGCGCGAGGATCACGGCGCCCCTCTGCTCGGCCAGGGCGCGCACCTCGGCCTGCATCGCCTCGATCTCCTCGGGCGAGAGCGTCGGCAGGGTCGGGGCCATGGGCAACGTCGGAGCCATGGGCAAATTCATGGCAGTGACTCCATCGTGAGGGACAGGTCGAGGGCGGGCGCCGAGTGCGTGAGCGCCCCCATCGACACCCAGTTTACCCCCGTCTCCGCGCGCGCCCGGAGCGTCTGCAGCGTCACGCCGCCGCTCGCCTCCAGAAGCGCGCGGCCGGCGACCTGCGCGACGGCGGCGCGGAGCTCCGCCTCGTCCATGTTGTCGAGCAGCAGCCGCGGCGCGCCCGCGGCGAGCGCCTGGTCGATCTCCCCGGCGTCGCGCACCTCGACCTCGAGCGTGCCGGCCAGTTGCGGGGCCAGCTCGCGGGCGCGCGAGACGGCCGCGGCGATCCCGCCCGCGGCGGCGATGTGGTTCTCCTTGATCAGGATCGCGTCATACAGCCCCGCGCGATGGTTGCCCGCGCCGCCGGCCGCCACGGCGGCCTTCTCGAGCGCGCGCATGCCCGGGGTCGTCTTGCGCGTGTCGAGCACCGTCGCCCCCGTGCCCTGCACCTCCCGCGCGGCGCGCGCGGCCATCGTCGCCACCCCCGAGAGGTGCCCGAGGAAGTTCAGCGCGGTGCGCTCGGCGGTGAGCAGCGCGCGGGCGGCGCCCTCGATCGACATCACCGGCCCGCCGTCCTCGCGCCAGAGCCCCTCGCGCACGAGCCGCTTGACCAGGACATTCGGGTCCAGCTCGCGGAACGTCGACTCGGCGACGCCCGCGCCGAAGATCACCCCCGGCTGCTTCTGGGTGATCACCGCCCTCGCCCGCGCCTCCGGCGAGACCGTGGCCTGTGTCGTGACGTCGCCGCTGCCGACGTCCTCCTCGAGCGCTCGCCGCACGAGCGCCGTGACCTCGTCCACGCCTACCTGTCCGAGGACGCCGATGCCAGCAGGAACGCACGCACGAATCCATCAAGATCCCCCTCGAGGACCCGCTGCACGTCGCCCATCTCATAGCCGGTGCGATGGTCCTTGACCATCGTGTAGGGATGGAGCACGTAGGAGCGGATCTGCGATCCGAAGTTGACGTCCTGCGCCTCGCCCTTCTCCTTCGCGATCTCTTCCTGGCGTTCGCGCTCCTTGCGTTCGAGCAGCTTCGCGCTCAGCATCGCCATCGCCGTCGCGCGGTTGGAGGACTGCGAGCGCTCGTTCTGGCACTGCACCACGATCCCCGTCGGCCGGTGCGTGATGCGCACGGCAGAGTCGGTCTTGTTGACGTGCTGGCCTCCCGCGCCTGACGCGCGGTAGGTGTCCACCTGCAGGTCGTCCTCGTCGATCTCCACCTCGCCGGTGTCCTGCACCACCGGCGCGACCTCGACGCCGGCGAAGCTCGTCTGGCGACGGTGGGCCGAGTCGAAGGGAGACAGGCGCACCAGGCGGTGTACGCCGCGCTCCGCCGCGAACAGCCCATAGGCGTTCTCGCCGCTCGCGCGGAAGGTCGCCGACTTGATCCCCGCTTCCTCGCCAGCGCCGGCCTCCAGCAGCTCGACCTGAAAGCCGCGGCGCTCGGCCCAGCGCATCTCCATCCGCAGCACCATCTCGGCCCAGTCCTGAGCGTCGGTCCCCCCCGCCCCCGCGTTGACCGTCACGAGCGCGTCGCCCGAGTCATAGCGGCCGGAGAACAGGCGCTGCTCCTCGAGTGCGGCCAGCCGCTCCTCGACCGAGGCTATCTGGTCGTCGACCTCGCCCTGCAGCGACTCCTCCTCGACTGCCATCTCGACGAGCCCGTCGAGGTCCTCAACGTCCGATTGCAGCGCCCTGAAGGTCTCGAGGCGCCTGGAGATGCGCGAGTGCTCGGCGGAGACTGCGGCCGCCCGCTCGGAGTCGTCCCAGAAGCCCGCCGCTCCCATCTCGCCCTCGAGCGCCGCAACACGCTCGGCCAGCCCAGCCGGGTCAAAGATAGTCCGAGAGCAGCTTCAGCTGCTCACGGATGGCCGCAAGGCGCTGCGGCGTCGACTCGCTGGGTGCTGTGGTGGCCATGCCCCCACGCTATCAACCGGGCGCGAGCGGGAGACCGAAGCATCGATCGGGGCCGGCCTAATACACGAACGCCTGTAGCGCACGCGCGATCTCCGCGGCTTTCAGCGGCCCGAAGCGCAGCGTCCACGACCCGTCGAGCTCCTGGCGGAATGTGTGCGGGACTCCCTCGGCTTCAAGCTCGGACTGGTGCTGGCGCGCCCGCTGATAGCCCGTGGCGCCGTGGAACGTCGCGTCGAGCCCATAGCGGCCGTCGTCGACCGGCCAGATGGTGAGCCGGTCGGGCACCGGGCCGGCCCAGGTCGGCAGCAGCGCGTCTGAGCTCACCGCGCGCTCCCTACGGCGTCTCAGCGGCCGGCTCTGGCTTGCTTCGCGTCTCGCTCGCCGGGTGCTCGACGAGCGCCAGCACGCGGCTCGCCATGAATCGGGCCCTGCGCACCGGTTCGCCCGTGCGGGTCACCTCGGTGACCTCGACGATGCCGCGTCCCGTCGTGATCTCGACCCGCCGGCCCGCCCGCGTCGCGAGGATCTCATACGTCCTCGAGCCGTCATCGGCGGCGACGACGATCTCCACGCGATCGCCCTTCATCCAGCGAGCGTAGCGCGGAACCTACGCGCCGTGGCACTTCTTGAACTTCTTGCCGCTTCCACACCAGCAGGGATCGTTGCGCCCCACCTGGTGCTCGTCGTCGACCACGCGCTGCTCGACCACCGGCATCGCTTCGATCGCTTCGCCGTCGTCGCCGTATTCCTGTGCGCCCACGCCGGCGGCGGCCGCTGCCGCGGCGAGCGCACCGGCGCCGGCAGCGCTCTGCCCGCCTGAGTACGAGACGCGTCCGGCACGCGTGGAGCTGCCGGAGGCGGCGAAAGCCGGGACGGGAGCACCACCGCCGTTCTCGCCCTCAACGTTCACCTCCACGTTGAAGATCATGCGCGCGTAGTCGGCCCAGACGCTGTTCATGAGGTCGCCGAACAGCGCGAACGCTTCGTTCTTGTAGGCCACCAGCGGATCGATCTGCGCGAACCCGCGCAGGTGGATGCCCTCGCGCAGGTAGTCCATGTCGAACAGGTGCTCGCGCCAGCGTTCGTCGATGATCTGCAGCAGCAGGAAGCGCTCGAGCGCCCCCATCAGCTCCTCGCCGAGCGCCTGTTCGCGCGCCTCGTAGCGCTCGAGGGCCGCCTCGACGATCCGTTCGGTCAGGGCGTTGTGATCGAACCCCTCGCGGCCGAGCTGCTCCTCGCCGAGGTCGACCGGGAAGAACTGGCCGAGCGCCGTGAACAGCCCGTCGAGATCCCAGTCCTCGATGAAGTCGCCGGGCGTGTACTGCTCGATCGTGCGCTCGATCACCTTGGCGACCTCCTGCCGCGCCTCCTCTCCGATGCTCTTGCCCTCGAGGACCTCGTCGCGGTAGGCGTAGATCACGCGGCGCTGCTCGTTCATCACGTCGTCGTACTCGAGCACGCGTTTGCGGATCAGGAAGTTCTGCTCCTCGACCTTCTTCTGGGCTTTCTCGATCTGTTTGGAGAGCATCCCGGCCTCGATCGGTTCCTCGTTGCCCTCCTCGTCGACGCCGCCGAGTTTGTCGAGGATCCGGTAGATGCGGTCACCTGCGAACAGCCGTACCAGGTCGTCCTCGGCGGAGAGGAAGAAGCGCGACTCGCCCGGGTCGCCCTGGCGTCCGGATCGCCCGCGCAGCTGGTTGTCGATGCGGCGCGACTCGTGGCGCTCGGTTCCGCAGATGAACAGCCCGCCGGCGGCCACGACCTGTTCGCGGGACTCCTCCACCTTGCGCTCGAGCGCCGGCAGCGCCTGCTCCATGCGCTGCTGATGCTGCTCGGCGTCCGACGGCTCCACGCCTTCGCGGGCGACCTGCAGCCTGGCGAGGTGCTCAGGATTGCCGCCGAGCTTGATGTCGACGCCGCGGCCGGCCATGTTCGTCGCGATCGTCACGGCTCCCGGCTGCCCGGCCTCGGCGACGATCTCGGCCTCGCGCGCCGCATGCTCGGGCTTCGCGTTCAAGACGGTGTGCTTGATCCCGCGCTTGGTCAGCTGCTCGGACAGGAGCTCGGAGACCTCGACCGAGATCGTCCCCACGAGCACCGGCTGGCCTGCCTCGTTGCGCGCGCTGATCTCTTTGACCACCGCGTTCCACTTGCCGTCCTTGGTCTTGTAGACCTGGTCGTTGCGGTCCGCGCGGACCATCTCCATGTTCGTCGGGACCTGGACGACCGGCAGCTCGTAGATCTTCATGAACTCCGTCGCCTCCGTCAGCGCCGTGCCCGTCATGCCGGCGAGCTTGTCGTAGAGGCGGAAGTAGTTCTGGTAGGTGATCGTCGCGAGCGTCTGGTTCTCCTCCTGGATCGGCACGCGCTCCTTGGCCTCCACGGCCTGGTGCAGCCCCTCCGACCAGCGCCTGCCGTCGAGGATGCGCCCGGTGAACTCGTCGATGATCTTGACCTCGCCGTCGATCACCGCGTAGTCGACGTCGCGTTTGTACAGCGACTCGGACCGCAGCGACTGGATCAGGTGATTGACCAGGTGGCCGTTCTCGGCGCGGTAGAGGTGGTCGATGCCAAGGAAGCGCTCGGCCTTGGCGACGCCCTGCTCGGTGATCGAGACCGTCTTGTGCTTCTCGTCGATCTCGAAGTCGAAGTCGGCCATGAACTGCTTCTTCATGCGCGGGTCCATGCCTTCGGGCGTTTTGCCGAGCACCATCTGCGGCGCCAGGCGCGCGAACTTGACGTACAGGTCGGCGGCCTGTTCGGGCGCGCCAGAGATGATCAGCGGCGTGCGCGCCTCGTCGATCAGGATGTTGTCGACCTCGTCGACGATCGCGAAGAAGTGCCCGCGCTGGACCTTTTCGGCCAGGTCCTTGGCCATGTTGTCGCGCAGGTAGTCGAAGCCGAACTCGGAGTTCGTCCCGTAGACGACGTCGCAGGCATAGGCCACCTGCTTGTCCTCGTAGGACTGCATGTTCTGAAGCACGCCGACGGTCACACCGAGGGCGTCATAGATCGGGCTCATCCATTCCGCGTCGCGGCGCGCGAGGTAGTCGTTGACGGTGACCAGGTGCACGCCCTTGCGCGCTTGCGGCCGGCCGGCCTCCTCCTCCTCCCCCTCGCCGTCGTCGTCTCGCACCGCGAGCGAGTTCAGCACCACGGCGAGCGTCGCGGTCAGGGTCTTGCCCTCGCCGGTCTTCATCTCGGCGATCTGGCCCTCGTGCAACGCCATCCCGCCGATCAGCTGGACGTCGAAGTGGCGCATGCCCATCGTGCGCTTGCCCGTCTCGCGCACGATCGCGAAGCACTCCGGGAGCAGCGCGTCGAGCGACTCGCCGTCGGCGGCGCGCTCGCGCAGCGCGTCCATCCGCTCACGCAGCTCGGCGTCGCTGTCGTGTTCGAGCTCCGGCTCGAATGCCGCGATCAGCGCGACACGCTTCTGATAGGTCTTGAACTTCTTCGCCTCGCCGACGTTCAGCGCGCGATCGAGCAGGGAGGGCATTTGCCAAGGATAGCTATCGCGCGGACCGCCTCGACACCCTCCGAAGGCGGGCCCCCGGGGCCTGCGCCCGGCCTAGCGGGGGCAGTCGGCGAGAACGACCTTGAGCGGGCCGTCGCTCGTCACATGCAGCTGCGCGTGGCAGTTGACACGCGCCCGCGTCGCGTCGATCGTCACCTGCGCGACGTTGCTCGCGTGTATGTCAAGCGCGTTCGCGGCCGGCGCCGAGGCCGGCGCCGCCCAGGTCTTGGCCTGGCTCGTGTAGGGGATCGCCGGGATCTGGCCGCCGGTGAGCGCGCCGGCGCCGTGCTGCGTTTCAGACGCGAGCGGGTCTTCAACGCCGAAGCCCTCCGAGCGCACGTCGATCGTCCCGAGCGGCGCCGTGCCGCTGGCATCTCGCAGCGTGACCCCGTAGAGCCAGTAGGCGTGGCCGGCGGTGGTTCCGTCGGCCGGGAAGTCCATCGTCGGGTTGTAGGCGTAGGTGACGTGTGGCGGGTTGCGCTGGACCGTGTCGGTGCCGAGGAAGGCCGCCGCCGGGCCGAATTCGTCGTTGATCGCGAGCGTCAGGTGGTCGCCGGCCTGGAACTGGTCGAACTCGTAGCGGTAGCCCAGCGCGTCGAACGTGTTCACCTGTTCAAGCACGCCGGCGATCGGCACCAGCTCATCGGTCGTCTCATCCCAGATCAGGAAGGGGACGTTGCGGACCGAGGGCAGCATGCGCTGCGTCAGCGACCGGTTGCCTCCCGGCTGCGGTTCACCGGGCGGCAGCCAGATGCCGAGGCCGGGGGGACCGACCGTCGGCTGGGCCTTCGCGAACAGGTCGGGGAACTGGCTCGTGAGCTTGTAGGTGCCGTAGCCGCCCATCGAGTAGCCGGCGACGTCCGTGAATGACGGGTTGAGGCTGTAGCGGGCGGCGGCGTCGGCCCAGACCTCGAAGGTGTCCGCGCCGGCGTGGTCGTAATACCAGCCATCCGGCCCGCGGCCCGACGGCGTGATCACGATCGACCCTCCTCCGCGGGCGGCGAACTGCGACTGGTTCCTCGAGCCCTCGAACTGGTTGTAGTTGGCCGACAGCGAGTGCAGGAGCAGCGTCAGGCCCCAGCCGCCGCTGGGCGCCGGCCCGGCCGGCACGTAGATCGCATACGGCTGCAGCTGGCCCCGCATCGCGCCGATGCAGGCGGCCGACGATCCGCAGCCGCCGGTGGCGTAGTCCGCCCCCTGGCCGGCGGAGAAGTGCGACGCGAGGATCCGGTCGAAGGCGCCGCTCTGCGGTACCCCCGTCGGGCCGCCCGGCATGTCGTCTTCGGCTTTCGCCTTCAGCTTGGCGAAGTCCACTTCGGCGTGGAATGCGCTTATGTCGCCTGCGGCCAGCGCCTGCGACTGCGCCGACTCACGCCACCATGCCGGGTCGGCGGTGGTGCCCGGCCCGGGCGTGCCCGGCATCGGCTCCTGCGAGTTGAAGCGGTAGGCAACGTCGAAGAAGGCGGGCGGCGCCGGATTCGCACCTGCGCCTCCCGGCTGCGTGGCGTTCCGCTGGGCGACAGGCAGCAGGTAGCTGTCGGTGGAGGCGTTCCACAGGCCGACGCCTGCGGCGAGGCGAACGGTCGAGGTGCCGGGGTTCCACTCGCTGTGGGGAACGAGCACCGTGATCTGACGCCGCGAGAGATCGACGGTCACGGCCGGGGACGGTCCGGGGACGGCGGCGCCGGTGGCCGCGTCGGTGAGGACGGCCGTGCTGCCGTGGATCGTCAGGAAGTACTGCGCGGGCGCGCTCACGTTGGCGCCGAACGGGAACGGGTGGCTCTGGCCTTCGCTGCCGCCGATCGCGATCGCGGTCGCGACCAGCTCGGAGTCCTCGAGGCTGTTGAGCGTGATGCGGAAGGCGGTTGCCTGGGTGAGTGGCTTGACGCGCAGCTCGATCAGGTTGGCCGCGTTTTCGTGGTAGGCGGTAGCCGTGGGGTAGTCGTAAGTGCCGTCGGGCGCGGAGAACAGGTCGCCGCCGGAGGAGTCACCGCCCGGCGAGTGCATCGGGTTGGTCGGGTCGGTCACCTCCTTGGCGCCGTGGTCGTCGTAGAGGTAGCCCTGGTAGACGAACTCCCCGCGGCGGTATGCGCTCGCGCCGGAGACGAGTATCGAAGGCGCATGCCAGATGGAGCGCGGTTCGTTTTCGAGCTGCGGAGCGTGGGCGAGGCGTTCATAGAGGACCGGCGGCCCCGGGCGCGGGGCGCGGCCTTCCTGCGGCGGGAGCGAGGGCGACACGGCGGCGAGGCTGTTGCCGGCGAGCCCGAGTGTCGATGCGAGCACGAGCGAGCCCGTCACCGCAAGTAGCGCATGGCCTCTCATCCCCGCCCGGCAATACCCGCCGGAGGCGATTCTCAAACGCGCCGTGCGGCGGTGGAGCGCCCGGGCTCCGGAGCGGCCACGCGTTGGTGGCCCGAGCGCTCTACACCGACGGCTGCGCGGCGCGCCGGGCGGCAATCCGGGAGGCTTCCCGGGCGGCTGCCGCGTGCGCCTCGCGACGGTGGCGGAGTTTGTCGCGGTGGCGCTTGACCTGGCGCGCCAGCTCGTCGACCATCAGGTTGATCGAGTGGAGCATCTCGGGTGAGGCGTCCCGTGCGCGGAGTGTCACGCCCTTGAGATAGAGCGTCGCCTCGGCGACCTGGCAGTCGGTCACCCTCGGGTTCGGCTCCTTGAAGATCTCGATCTCGAGGCGGGCGAGGTCCGAGACCTGCCGCGCGACCTTGGTCAGGCGACGCTCCGCGTGGTCGCGGATCTTGTCGGTGACCGGGACGTTTCGACCCTTGATGTCGATCTGCATCGTAGGCTCCCTTTGGTCGGCTTTGATAAGCGCCCTTCGATGCTACGCCCGGGCACGGCGGATGTCCATCGGTTTCGACAAAATGGCCGTGGATGAGCCCGAACCTCAGCTGGACGCTCAGCCCGGGCGTGCTGATCGGCATCGTCGCCGTCGGCGGCGTCTACGCCAAGCGCTGGCGCGACGTGCGCCGGGGGCCGCGTGGAGCCGCCGACGCGCCGCTCTGGCGGCTGGGCTGCTTCGCCGCCTCGCTGCTGCTCGCGCTCATCGCGCTGGTCTCGCCGCTGGACGCGCTCGCCGACCAGCTGTTCTTCATGCACATGGTCCAGCACATGCTGCTGCTGGACGCCGTCCCGATCCTCGCGATCCTCGGCTTCACGAAGGTGATCCTGCGGCCGGTGACGCGCGCGGTGCGCGACCTGGAGCACCGCGCCGGTGCGCTGGCGCACCCGGCCTTCGCGGTCGTGCTCTACGTAGGCGTGATCTGGGCATGGCATGTCCCCGCGGCATACGACCTCGCCGTGCGCCACCAGGCCGTGCATGTGCTCGAGCACATCACCTTCGTGCTCGCCGGCTCGCTCTACTGGTGGCATCTGCTCTCGCCGATCCGCGCGCGCCAGCGGCTGCATGGCATGGGCCCGATCGTCTACATGGCCTCCACGAAGCTGTTCGTCGGGGCGCTCGGCATGGGGCTCGCGTTCGCGCCGTCGGCGCTCTACCCCTACTACGTCCACCTCGCGCGGGTGTGGGGCATCAGCGCGGGCGTGGACCAGTCGATCGCCGGCCTGATCATGGCGGTCGAGCAGTCCCTGGTGATGGGCATCGCGCTGGTCGTCCTGTTCGTGCGCGCGCTGGCGGAGTCCGAGCGCGAGCAGCAGCGGCGCGAGCGCTACGGGCTCGTGTGAGCGGCCGCTAGCGACGGCGGCGCAGGCTCTGCAGGATGCCGCTGTGGCCGCTGATCGCGCCGATCAGGATCGACTCGTCGGCGATCTGGGTGCCGGGGAAGACGATGCTCCCGCGCAGCTGCGCGCGATCGCCGATGCCGGCACCGTCGCCGAGCACGAGCGGGCCCATCATGCGCACGCCCGCGCCGATCCGCACGTCGCGACCGATCCAGGCGGGACCTTCGATCTCGGTGTCGGCGTGTATCGGCGACTCGCCCGCGACGGTGACGCCCGGCCACAGTTCCTCGCCCTCGATCTCCAGGTGCAGCTCTCCGCAGAGCGCGTCGAAGGTCCCCCTGCGAAGCTCGGTGAGCGAGCCGACGTCGTTCCAGTACTCGCCGATCTCATGGATGTGGAACGGCACGTCGTTCTCGAGCAGCACCGGGAACACATCGGTCGCCCAGTCCACGAAGGGACGCTCGGGGAAGTAGTCGAAGATCTCCGGCTCGAACACGTAGATGCCGCAGTTGCCGAGGTTGGAGAGCGCCTCGTCGGGCCCGGGCTTCTCCTGAAAGCCGGTGACCCGGCCGTCGCGGTCGTGCAGCACGACGCCGAACTCCCGCGTGTCCGCCACCTGCTTGACGGCCAGCGTCGCGATCCCGCCGGCCGCGCGGTGCCTCGCGGCGAGCGCCGTGAGGTCGATGTCCGTGAGCGCATCGCCGGAGATCACGATGAAGGCGTCCTCGCCGAAGAAGTCGGCGCACGCTCGCACCCCGCCGGCGGTGCCGAGCAGCTCCGGCTCGACGCGGTACTCGAGGCGATCGCCGAAATGCTCTCGGATCGTCTCGGGGAAGTAGTGCAGGTTGGCGATCACCTCTTTGAAGCCGTGGCGCTCGAGCAGATCGACGATGTGCTCCATCACCGGCCTGTCGAGCACCGGGACCATCGGCTTGGTGATCTCGTACGTCAGCGGGCGCAGCCGCGTGCCAAGGCCGGCCGCGAGGACCATCGCTCTCATCGCGCGCCCGGCCGACCGCTAGTAGCGGTAGTGATCGGGCTTGTACGGACCGCCCACCGGCACCCCGATGTAGGCGGCCTGCTCGTCGGTGAGCCGCGTCAGCTTCACGCCCAGCGCGTCGATGTGCAGCCGCGCGACCTTCTCGTCGAGGTGCTTGGGCAGCACGTAGACCTTCTTCTCGTACTCGTCGTTCTTGGTGAAGAGCTCGATCTGGGCGATCGTCTGGTTGGAGAAGGAGCTGCTCATCACGAAGCTCGGGTGGCCGGTCGCGTTGCCGAGGTTCAGCAGGCGTCCCTCCGAGAGCAGGATGATCGCGTGGCCGTCGGTGAACACCCACTTGTCGACCTGCGGCTTGATGTTGACCCGCTCGATCCCCGGCACCCGGGAGAGGCCGGCGATGTCGATCTCGTTGTCGAAGTGCCCGATGTTGCCGACGATCGCCTGGTGCTTCATGCGCTGCATGTGATCGGCCGTGATGATGTCCTTGTTGCCGGTCGTCGTGATGAAGATGTCGCCGCTGGCGAGCACTTCCTCGAGCGTTTTGACCTCATAGCCCTGCATCGCTGCCTGCAGCGCGCAGATCGGGTCGATCTCGGTGATCACGACGCGGGCGCCCTGGCCGCGCAGCGATTCGGCGCAGCCCTTGCCGACGTCGCCGAAGCCGCAGACGACGGCCACCTTGCCGCCGATCATCACGTCGGTGGCGCGGTTGATGCCGTCGATCAGCGAGTGCCGGCAGCCGTAGAGGTTGTCGAACTTGGACTTCGTCACCGAGTCGTTGACGTTGATCGCGGGGAACAGCAGTTCTCCGTTCTCGACCATCTGGTAGAGGCGGTGCACGCCGGTGGTGGTCTCCTCGGTCACGCCTTTGATGCCCTCGCCGATCCGCGTCCAGCGCTGCGGGTCCTCGCCGAGCGAGCGCGTCAGCACCGACAGGATCACCGCGAGCTCCTCCGAGTCGGCGCTCCCAGGGTCGGGCACGGCGCCGGCGCGCTCGTACTCGGCGCCCTTGTGAACGAGCAGCGTCGCGTCGCCGCCATCGTCGAGGATCATGTTGGGCCCCGTGGAGCCGTCCTCTCCCTCTGGCCAGCGCAGCACCTGCTCGGTGCACCACCAGTACTCCTCGAGCGTCTCGCCCTTCCAGGCGTAGACCGGGACTCCCTGCGGGCCCTCGGGCGTTCCCTCGGGGCCGACCGCGACGGCCGCCGCGGCGTGATCCTGGGTGGAGAAGATGTTGCAGCTGCACCAGCGGACATCTGCGCCGAGCGCCGTCAGCGTCTCGATCAGCACTGCCGTCTGGATCGTCATGTGCAGCGAGCCGGTTATGCGCGCGCCCTTGAGCGGCTGCGCGTCGGCGTACTCGCGGCGGATCGACAGCAGCCCGGGCAACTCGTGCTCGGCGAGTGTTATCTCCTTGCGTCCGAACTCCGCTAGGGAGAGATCGGCGACCCTGAAGTCGGCATCGGTAAGCGTGGCGGTTGGCGTCATCGTGTGATCTCCATGGTCATAGTGATAGCTCAGCGTTTGGCGAGCGCGGCCTTCAGCTCGTCGATCATCTTCACCGGCCCGGGATCCACGCCGCGCAGCGTGGCGAGGTAGATCGAGACGAGGTCGCCGAGCAGCACGAGCGACAGGACGCGCTCGATCGCCGTCTCCCCGCGGGTCTCCAGACGGTAGCTGACCGCGGCGTTGTCGGCGATCAGGCGCTCGGTGAGGTCCATCCGCTCCTTCACCCGCGGGTGGGCGTCCGAGTCATCGAGGAACACCGCCGAGAAGCGCCCGACGTCGCGCGCGCCCTCCCAGCCGGCGATCTCGTTGTGGTCGAGCTCCGGCAGTTCGTGCGAGAAGGCCGGCTGCTTCGCGTTCTCGTTGATCTGCGTCTTCCAGCGGTAGGCGATCGGGGTCGTGAGCCCGGCGCCCGCCACGACCGGCGTGGTCCCGTGCAGGCCGCGGGCGATCTGCTTGGACAGCGAGTCCTCCGGCGCGTCCGGCCCCCACTCGGAGACCAGCTGCTCGATGTGCGAGGCGGCCACGTCGATCTCGGCGGTGAGCCGCGGCCCGGCGCCGCAGAGGGCGGCGACCTCGAGCGCGGCGACGATCATGTAGGCGACCGCGGCACGCGGCTGAAAGCCGGCTGGCAGCGGGATCACGGGCACGCCGTCGGCGCGTGCCATCTCCCCCAGCCGTCCGCCTGTCGTCACGACCGTGCGCCTCGCTCCGAGCGCGCCGGCCGACTCGTAGCAGGCGAGCGTCTCCTCGGTGTCACCCGAGTAGCTCGCGCACAACACCATCGTGTCGGGCGTCGTCCACGTCGGGAGCCCGTAGGCGCGCGTCACGAAGATCGGCCGCGAGGCATGGTCTCCGAGCGCGGCGCGGGCAAGGGCGCCGCCGATCGCCGAGCCGCCCATGCCGGCGACCACAAGGCCGTCCGAGGTGTCCCAGTCCTGCATGATCGCCGACTCGACCCGCCACACCGCGTCGCGCAGGTGCTCAGGCAGGGCCAGCACGTCGCCGAGCTGGTCGGAGGCGTCGACGCGCGCGATCGCCGCGCGGGAGAGCTCTGCCGCGGCAGGTGTGGCGGTGACGCTGCCCTCGCTCATCTGCTGCTCCTGTCGAACGGGAAATCGGTGGCCATGGGTCGTTGAACTCTGCTTTCGGCTGGGTCTGTGGGCACTGGAGCCTAGAACTCGATCGCGCCGTCGGGCAGCGCGACACCAGGGAAGATACGCGCCCCGCGGGTTATCACGTTGTCAGCCCCGACCTTGACGTGCTCGCCGAGCACCGCCCCGCCGGTGATCTTGGTGCGCGCGCCCACCTCGCAGCCGGCGGCCACGATGCAGTCGCGCAGCTCGCATCCCTCGCCTATCTGCGTCCCCTCCATGATCACGGCGCGCTCCACGACGCTGCCCGCGCCGACCGATACGTCGGCGCCGAGAACCACGAGGCTGCCCACGTGCGCGCCCTCCGCGACGTGCACGCCTCGCTCGAGCACCGCCGGCGGGATCACGCGCCCGTCCAGCCGCGCGCCGTCGGCGATTGCCAGCCAGTCGCTGCCCAGACGATCGCGCACGGCGGTCACGACGTTGCCCTCGATGATGTCGAACGTCCCCTGCAGGTAGCGGGCGGGCGTGCCGATGTCGAGCCAGTAGCTGTCGGAGGGAAAGCCGTAGAGGCCGTTGCCGATCAGCAGCGGCCAGACCTCCCGCTCGATCGAGACGTTGCGATCCGGCGGCACGAGCTCGAGGATGCTGCGCTCGAGCACGTATGCGCCCGCGCTGATCAGGTTGCTCTGCACGCTGTCCGGTCTCGGCTTCTCGACGAAATCCTTCACGGTGCGGTCCTCCTCGAGGATCACCACGCCGTAGGCCGTCGGGTCTGCCACGGGGACGAGCGCGAGCGTGGCCTTCGCCCCCGTCCGCTCGTGCTGGGCGATCTGGCTGGTGAGGTCGATGTCGGTGAGCACGTCGCCGTTGAGCATCAGGAAGCGCTCGTCGAGCATCGGCTCGGCGAGCTTCAGCGCGCCCGCGGTGCCCCGCGGGTCGGGCTCCTCGACGAAGCGCAGCTGCAGCCCGAGCTCGGCGCCGTCGCCGAGCACATCGCGCATGCTCGTGGCGAGGAAGCCGCAGGACATGATCACGTCGTCGATCCCGTGTCCGCGCAGCCACTCGAGCATGAACGCGATGAACGGCCGGTCGACCAGCGGCACGACCGGCTTGGGCAGCGTCGCGGTGAGCGGGCGCAGGCGCGTGCCCTGCCCCCCGACCAGGATCACGGCCTGAATGGGCTCACCGCCTCCCGATGCCCTCGTATGACAGGCCGGCCGCGCGCACGGCCTCCGGGTCCAGCGCGTTGCGGCCATCGATCATGAGGTCGCCGCTCATCGCCTCGGCGACCTGGCTCCAGTCGAGCTGCAGGAACTCCTTCCACTCGGTGACCAGCACGACGGCGTCGGCCTGATCCACGACGGCGAGAGCCGAATCGCGGTAGACCAGCTGCGGCATCACCTTGCGGGCCTCCTCCTCGGCGACCGGATCGTAGGCGCTGACCACTGCGCCCTCGGCCAGCAGCCGGGACGCGAGCACGAGCGAGGAGGCGCCGCGCATGTCATCGGTCTCGGGCTTGAACGCCAATCCGAGGAGGCCGATGCGCTTGCCCGCCAGATCCCCCACGTGGCGCTGCAGCTTGGACACCACGCGGCGCTTCTGCAGCTCGTTGACCTCGGTCACGGCGTTCAGGAGCTGGAAGTGGTAGCCCGAATTGGCCGCCAGCAGCTTGAGCGCGCTGACATCCTTGCTGAAGCAGCTGCCGCCGTAGCCGATGCCTGCCTGCAGGAACTTGGGACCGATGCGGTCGTCCAGGCCGACGCCGCGAGCGACCTCGATCACGTCGGCGCCCGTCTCCTCGCAGACGTTGGCGATCTCGTTGATGAAGGAGATCTTCGTCGCGAGGAACGCATTGGCGGCTAGCTTGATCATCTCGGCGCTCGCGACGTCGGTTCGCACCAGCGGAGCGTCGAGGGGCGCATATAGCTCGGCCACGGCATCCCCCGCCCAGTCGCCGCCGTCGCCCACCACAACGCGGTCGGGATGCAGGAAGTCCTTGACGGCGGAGCCCTCCTTCAGGAACTCGGGACAGGACACGTAGGCCATCCCCCCCTTGCCGCGCTCGCGGAACATGCGCTGGATCGTGGCTCCCGTCCCGCACGGCACGGTTGACTTCATGACCATCGCATGGCGGTCGGAGCCGGGCATCGCGTCAACGACAGAGTTGACGGCGGCCAGGTCGGCGTCTCCCGAGTGTGTCGGCGGGGTGCCGACGGCGACGAATAGCAGCCGCGCGTGCTCGAGCGCCGGCGCGAGGTCGGTGGAGAAGTGCAGGCGCTGTGAGTTGCGCGCGAGCAGCTCCGCCAGCCCTGGCTCGTAGATCGGCACCTCGCCGGCCAGCAGCCGCTCGATCTTCTCGGCGTCGATGTCCACGCACCAGACGTCGCTGCCGAGCTCGGCGAAGCCGGCCGCGGTGACCAGCCCGACATAGCCGGTTCCGATGACTCCGATGGGCTGGGGTGCGGCGCTCATGAGGCGGCGAAGAGTAGTGGCTGGGGCTCGCGGACGGGATGCGTGGCCCGAGCCGCTGCGCTCACGAGGCGCCCGAGACGATCCGGAAGACCGGATGCCTCGGGGCGATGCGGCGCAGCTCCTCCTCGGGCGAGTCTGGACCGACCCCTTCGAAGAACACGCCTACCTCTGCCTTCCAGCGCTTCAGGTACGCCCGTAGGGTCGCCGCCTTCTCAGCGTCGTCGGAGACCTCTACGGCCGTGAACGGCTCCGCTTTGGAGCCGAGGCGCAGCCGCCCCTCGCCGCTCACACGCATGTTGCGCACCCACTGCGTCTCCCCGCGCGGCGCAACCAGATAGCGCTGCCCGCGGTAGGTGAGCAGGTTGACCGGCGTTTGGCGCCACTGGCCGGAGTTGCGGCCGCGCACTTCCAGGACGCGCGAGCCCAACACGCTGATACCGAGCCGCGTGAGTCCGGCCACGATGCGGTTGAAGACGTTCTTGGTGAACCACCCGGGGCGCTTGAAATGAGTGTCGGCTGCTCCCTGCATGAATCGCTGACGCTAGGCGGAGACGGACAGGAACGCCTCGTAGCGCCGGGCGTCCCGCTCGGCGCGCGCCTGCTCCTCGCTGCCATCCTCGGCTCGCTCCGCCCCAGCGCGAGCTTCCGAGAGCTTCGTCTCGATCGCCGAGCGGTCCAGCGCATCCGGTGCGATCGCCTCCTCGACGAGCACCAGGGCGCGATTCTCGGCGAACTGCAGGTAGCCCTCCGCCTGGGCGAATCGCACGACCTCGGTCTCGGAGCGGTAGAGCCGCAGCTCCGCCGGTTCGAGCATCGCGAGCACGGGCTCGTGGTTGGCGAGGATCCCGATCGAGCCCACGGCGGTGCGCGTGGAGAGCATCTCGACCTCCTCGGAGAACACCTCGCCCTCGGGCGTCAGCACTTCGGCGGGAAAGGTGCTCCGCGCCATTACTTCCCGGCCGCCTCGACGACCTCGTCGATCGTGCCCTTCAGGAAGAAGGCGCTCTCGGGCACCTCGTCGTGCTTGCCCTCGAGGATCTCCTCGAAGCCACGGATGGTCTCGGCGATCGGCACGTATGCGCCCGGGGTGCCGGTGAACTCTTCGGCGACGAAGAACGGCTGCGAGAGGAAGCGCTCGATCCTGCGCGCGCGCTGGACCGTCAGTTTGTCCTCGTCGGAGAGCTCGTCGATTCCGAGGATCGCGATGATGTCCTGCAGTTCCTTGTAGCGCTGCAGGACCTCCTTGACGCGGTTCGCCACGCGGAAGTGGTCCTCGCCGAGGATGTCGGCCTTGAGGATCGTCGAGGTCGACTCCAGCGGGTCGACGGCCGGGTAGATGCCTTTTTCGGAGATCGCCCTTGACAGCGCGGTCGTCGCGTTGAGGTGGGCGAACACGGACGCCGGCGCGGGGTCGGTGTAGTCGTCGGCCGGCACGTAGATCGCCTGGATCGAGGTGACCGAGCCCTCGCGCGTGGAGGTGATGCGCTCCTGCAGCTGCCCCATCTCGGTCTCGAGCGTCGGCTGGTAGCCGACCTGGGAGGGCATCCGGCCGAGCAGGGCCGAGACCTCGGAGCCGGCCTGCACGAAGCGGAAGATGTTGTCGATGAACAGCAGCACGTCCTGCCCCTGGTCGCGGAAGTATTCGGCCATCGTGAGGCCGGAGAGGGCCACCCGCATGCGCGCCCCGGGAGGCTCGTTCATCTGGCCGAACACGAGCATGGTCTTGTCGAGGACTCCCGACTCCTTCATCTCGAGCCACAGGTCGTTGCCCTCGCGCGAGCGCTCGCCGACGCCGCAGAAGGCCGACAGCCCACCGTGCTCCTTTGCGAGGTTGTGGATCAGCTCCTGGATCAGCACCGTCTTGCCCACGCCGGCGCCGCCGAACAGCCCGGTCTTGCCGCCTTTGGCGTAGGGCGCGAGCAGGTCGATGACCTTGATGCCGGTCTCGAACATCTCGGTCGTCGGCGTGAGGTCCTCGAAGGCCGGGGCCTCCTGATGGATTCCGCGTCGCTGGACGTCGGCGGGGAGGGCGGGTCCTTCGTCGATCGGCTCACCGAGCAGGTTGAAGATGCGCCCCAGCGTGGCGTCCCCCACGGGAACGCTGATCGGGGCGCCGGTGTCGACCACCTCCGTGCCGCGCGAGAGCCCGTCGGTGGTGTCCATCGCGACGGCTCGCACGCGGTCGTCGCCGAGGTGCTGCTGGACCTCGCACACGATCACGCCCTCGCCTGTGATCGGGCTGATGCCCGGCGCCTCCTCGGAGGCGGCGGCGGCCGGGCGGGCGACGGTGATCGCGTGGTTGATCTCGGGCAGCTTGTCGGGGAACACGGCCTCGATCACGACGCCCTGGATCTCCTCGATGCGCCCGACGTTGCGCTCGGGCGCGTCGCCGTTTGCGGCTCGCGCGGCGGCCGTGGGCTCGGTGGCTGTGCTGGCGTCCATTCTCTGATTCTCCTCGTTATCGATGCAAGTTTGTTTAGCAGCCGGCTAGGTGAGGCCCTCTGCCCCTGCCACGACCTCCATGATCTCCTGGGTGATCTCGGCCTGGCGGGCACGGTTCATCTGCAGCGTCAGATCGGTGATGAGTTCGCCGGCGTTGTCCGACGCGCTTCGCATGGCGGTCATCTGCGCGCCGAAGAAGCCGGCGGCCGACTCGACGAGCGCCCGATAGATCGAGATCTCGACGTAGTCGGGGATCAGCCGCTTGAGGATCTCCTCGGGACCGGGCTCGTATTCGACGAGCGGGTGGGGACCCTCGGCCTCGGCGTCCCGCTCGCCGTCGTCGGGGGTCCCGGTGACGGTCGCCTGCGAGAGCGGCAGCAGCGTTTCGCGCCGCACCTGCTGGCTGAGCGGCGAGATGTAGCCGTTGTAGATCAGCTCCACCCTGTCGAGCTCCCCGTCGATGTAGCCGGTCATGAGGTCGTCGGCCACCGAGCGCGCGTCGGCGTAGCCGGGGCGGTCGGCGAAGCCCGTGTAGCTGCCCTTGACGTCGAATCCGCGGAAGGTCAGCGAGGACACGCCGCGCCGTCCGGTCGCATACCAGACGGCGTTGCGCTGGCTCTCGGCCAGCTCGCCGGCCGCGCGCACTCCGGCGCGGATGATCTGCGAGTTGAAGGCTCCGGCGAGGCCGCGATCGCCGGTGATCAGCAGCAGCGCCACGTTCTTCTCGGACTCGTGCTCGGTCAGCAGCGGCAGGCGGGTGGCCTCGGACCCGGCCGCCTCGGCGGCCTGGCGTGTCATCCGGCGGATGGCGTCGGCGTAGGGGCGCAGCGCCTCGATCCGCTGTTCGGCGCGGCGCAGCCGGGCGCCTGCGACCGTCTCGAGCGCGCGCGTGATCTTCTGGATGTTCTTCACCGAGGAGATCCTGTTCCTGACGTCGCGCTGGCTGGCCATGGCTGGGCTGCAGGCGGACTAGGCCGCCTGCACCTCCTCCAGTGGCTGGCCTTCCTCGTCGAGGTCGTAGCCGAAGTCGCGGCCGAAGGCCTCGAGCGCCTCGCGCACGGCTGTCTGCACGTCATCCGACCAGTCTCCGCCGGCGATCTTCGCGAGCAGGTCGGCGTTCTGGGCGTGCATGCGTTCGGTGAGCGCCTCCAGGAACTCGGGCACGCGCTCCGCTTTCAGGCGGTCCAGGAAGCCATTGGTCGCGGCGTAGATCTGCACGGTCTGATCCTCGACTGGCAGCGGTTCGCGCTCGCCCTGGTTGAGCGTCATCACGAGACGCTCGCCGCGCGCGAGCGCGCGCTGGGTCTCTGCGTCGAGGTCGGAGCCGAACTGCGAGAACGCCTCGAGGTCGCGGTACTGGGAGAGCTCGAGCTTGAGGCGGCCGGCCACTTTTTTCATCGGGCCGATCTGGGCGTTTCCGCCGACGCGGGACACCGAGATGCCCACGTTGATCGCAGGGCGCACGCCCGCGTTGAACAGGCCCGACTCGAGGAAGATCTGCCCGTCCGTGATCGAGATCACGTTCGTTGGGATGTAGGCGGAGACGTCGCCGGCCTGGGTCTCGATGATCGGGAGCGCCGTCAGCGAGCCGCCGCCGAGATCATCGCTGAGCTTGACCGCCCGCTCGAGCAGCCTCGAGTGCAGGTAGAAGACGTCACCGGGATATGCCTCCCGGCCCGGCGGGCGGCGCAGGAGCAGCGACATCTGCCGGTAGGCGTAGGCGTGCTTGGTGAGGTCGTCGTAGACGCACAGCGCGTGCCTGCCGCTGTAGAGGAAGTGCTCGGCCATCGCGCATGCGGCGTAGGGCGCCATGTACTTGATCGGCGCGGCCTCGTCGGCGCCGGCGGCGACGATGATCGTGTTCTCGAGCGCGCCGTGCTCGTCGAGCGTCTGGGCGAGCGCCACGACGGTCGACATGCGCTGGCCGATCGCGACGTACACCGACACGATCCCCGTGTCCTTGTTGTTGATGATCGTGTCGATCGCGATCGCGGTCTTGCCGGTCTGGCGGTCGCCGATGATCAGCTCTCGCTGGCCGCGGCCGATCGGGATCATGGCGTCGATCGCCTTCAGGCCGGTCTGCATCGGTTCCTTGACGGGCTGGCGCTGCACGACGCCGGGGGCCTTGAACTCTGCCGGGCGCGTCTCGGTGACGTCGATGTCGCCCTTGCCGTCGAGCGGGCGTCCCAGCGGGTCGACGATCCGCCCGAGCAGCGCCTCGCCGACGGGGATGTCGAGCAGCCGCCCGGTGCGTTTGACGGTGTCGCCCTCGACGATCCGCTCCCACTCGCCGAACAGCACGGCTCCGACGTTGTCGGACTCGAGGTTGAGCGCGAGCCCGGTGACGCCGTGTGGCAGCTCGAGCAGCTCGAACGACATGCAGTTCTCGAGGCCGTGAAGGCGCGAGATGCCGTCTGCGACCGACAGCACGGTGCCCACCTCGGTGAGCTCTGCGGCTCCGCTGCCAAGTCCCTCGATACGGCTCTTGAGGATGCTGGTGATCTCGTCTGGGTTGATCTGCATGTCGTTCTCCTAATTGATGATGAGGTGCCCGCCCGTCGGGCTCGTCGGCCTGCGGCCGGCCGGCGCGGGTGGGTGGGCCCCTATCAGGCTCCTTGGGCAACGTGCCTGCGCAGCTGCTCCAGTCGATTGCGAATAGAGGCATCGAGGATCGAGTTGCCGACCCGGACCACGATGCCGCCCAGGATGTCGGGGTCGACGCGCGCCGCCAGCTTCACCGTGCGCCCGGCGCGTTCGCCGATCGTCTTTCCGAGGCTCTCGGTGGTCGCCTGATCGAGCGCGATCGCGCTCGTGATCTCCACGGCCAGAGTGCGGTGCTCCTCCTCGGCCAGCTGGTCGTACTGCTGGCGGATGCGGAAGATCACCGGCATGCGGTGCTTTTCGATCAGCAGCGCCAGGAAGTTCAGCAGGTGCGGGTCGGCGCCGTCGAGCACGCGGACGAGCCCGTCCTGCTTCTCGGGGGTGGAGAGGTAGGGCGAGAAGAAGAACACGGCCAGCTCGCGGTTCTCACTGAGCGCGTCGGCGAACTGAGCGAGCTGCTCACGCAGCTCGTCGAGCCTGCCGTGCTCGCGAGCCACCTCGAACAGCGCTCGCGCGTATACCCTGGCCAGCTCGTCCATCAGTTGTTGGCCGCGCCCTTGGAGAGCCCGGAGAAGTCGAGCTCGGCGAGCGCTTCCTCGACCAGCCGCTTCTGGTCGGAGTCGTCGAGCGCCTTGCGGGTGACCTTCTCGGTCGCCAGGATCGTGAGCTCGACGACTTCCTTGCGGATGTCGTCCAGGGCCCGTTTGGTGGCCGCTTCGATGTCGCGCTGCGCGCGTTTGGCGGCCTCCGCGACGAGCTCGTGCCCACGCTCTTTTGCCTCGTGCTCGCGGACCTCTGCGGTCTGGCGCGCACGCTGGATGATCTCGTCGGCCTGGGCCCGCGCCTCCTGTAGCCGCTCGCGGTATTCGGCCAGCAGCTGCTCGGCTTCGGCCCGCGTGCGCTCGGCCGTGTCGAGCGATTCTTCGATCGTCCGTTGGCGGCGTTCGAGCGCCTCGCTGATGCGCGGGAACGCGAGTTTGCCGAGCAGGACCATGGTGGCGCCGAACACCAGCAGCGTCCAGACCATCAGGCCGATACTCGGCTTGATCAGGAAGCTGCCGTTGGAGACTGCGAGAGGTGCGTTTGCGAGTGAGGCGAGCATGCCTAGACGATGAACGCGGCCAGCAGGCCGGCCACCAGCCCGTAGAAGAAGCAGGCCTCGGTCAGCGCGAACCCCAGGAACTGCAGCTGGGTGATCTCGTCGCGCATCTCGGGCTGGCGGGTGATCCCTTCGATCGCCTTTCCGAACACGAGGCCGATGCCGACGCCGGCGCCCACGGCCCCGAGACCGCCGCCTACGCCGAGGCCGATCGACTTGCCGGCCTTGGCGATTTCTTCAGTGGCCGCAAGGATGGTTATGAGAGCGATGTGCACGGCGATTGGCTCCTTTTAGTGTTCCTCGGCGACGGCGCCGCCGAGGTAGATAGCGGTGAGCAGGGCGAAGATGAACGCCTGCAGGGCGGCGACGAGGCCGATCTCGAACGCGTACAGCAGGATGCCGAACGGGAGAGTGAACCAGCCGAGCCAGGTGGCGCCGAGGATCACGGCCAGCGCCCCCGCCATGAACAGGATGATGAGATGGCCCGCCAGGATATTGGCGAACAGACGAATCGTCAGCGAGAGCACGCGCATGACGTTCGACAGCAGCTCGAGAAAGAAGAGCGGGACCGTTATCGCGCCCTTCACTCCTCCGGGGATCAGCCCCTTGAGATAGCCGATCGGACCCTTGGCGCGCACGCCTTCCACGGTGTAGGACACGAATACGACAAGCGCCAGGGCAAGCGGCACCGAGAGGTTGGCGGTGGCGGCGTAGATCGAGAACGACGGGATGTGCACGCCAAGCACGTCGATCTTCGCGGACGTGTTGGTCGGCAGCGGTATGTAGCCGACCAGGTTGGAGAAGAGGATGAACAGGAACAGCGTGCCGATGAACGGAAACCACCTGGCGGCCGTCTTGCTGTCCATCGAGCTGCCGGTGATGTTGTCGCGCATCAGCTGGAACAGCAGCTCGACGGCGGTCTGCACCTTGTTCGGGCGCTGCTGCATCCGCCGCGCGATGTAGATCATGCTCACGCAGGTCAGTGCGGCCGCCAGGAACAGGTAGACGACGGCCTTGTTGATCGAGAAGATCCCGAGGTTCACCCAGTTTTCGAGTTTGAACTCGTCCTGCGGCTTGTAGACGTTGTTGCGCTGGCCCTTGAAGCCGTAGATGGCGATCAGCCCGATCAGGCCCGCGAGGTAGATGCCGAACAGGATCAGCAGTGTGCGTTTGACGGCGCCCTTCGGGCGGGCGTCGTTCGCGGTGGCGTTCACGATGCGCTCGGTCTTCCCTGCGCACGGGAGCTACCCGGCAGCGCTCCCGGGCGCATCACGAACGACATCGCGAAGTACACGGTGAATGCCGCGAGCACGACCACGGCCGCCGTGATGCCGTCGCCCTTGCTGCCGGCGTACTTGGCGAGGATCACGGCGAGCGCCACGACCCAGACGCGACCCATCATCCCGGCGACCTGCAGGCCGGCTTTCACCTTGGGGTCTGCGATTCGCCGCGCCCGCTCGTATGTGTAGGCGGTGCCGAGTCGCGTCAGCAGCCAGGCGCTCGCGCCGACGAGGTAGCCGAAGGCCGGGATGCCGCCAATGAGCACGAACGGGCCCGTCGCGAGCACCAGGCACACGTCGAGATAGCGCAGGAAGAACACGTCAGCTTGCGGGTCCGGGTGGACGCCCGTGCCAGAGCGTCCACAGGCGCCGGCGCTGGCGCGACGGCGGCACGATCGTCAGGGGACGCCGGTCGATCCGGCGCTCGCAGCGGGGGTCCCGTCGGCGCCCTGCGCCCATCGCCGGCAGCGCGCCCGTCGCCGGCGCGCGCCGGCAGGCGAGGCGCCGGCTGCGCGCGAGCCTGCGCGCGCGGCGGATGACCGGCTGGATCTCGGCGGGCTCGGGTGAGTCCCCCTGGTCGGCGCCGGGCGCGTGCATGGGGTCGTCGTTGGCGTCGAAGTGTGGCATGTGGGTACGGCCACCCTACAGACGCGAACCTCCCGACGCTCTGTGCGAGCAAGCCGTCGAAGTGTCCCTGAACCGTCTGCGGCGGCGGCGCTAGTCTACCTGGTCTTGGACTTCGTAACAACTTTGTGACATGCGGTACGCGGGCCGCTCGGGCGGGCGGCGCGCCCCTCGGCCCCGGATCGAGATGCTCGGCACGCGCGGGCGCAGCCGTGCCGTGCGCGAGTGCCTCAAGCGCGTGGCGAGGCGCACGCAGAGCACCGCGAGCGCGGCCGTCGCGAGCCCCGCGACGATGTCGAGCACGAAGTGGTTTCCGGTGGCGAGCACGGCGAAGCTCGTCAGGCACAGATAGAGGATGGCGACGGCACGCATCCACCGGCGCTTTGACATCTGCCACAGCGCGAGCGAGCACCAGGCCGCCCAGGCGATGTGCAGCGACGGCATCGCCGCGAGCTCGTTGGCGTGAGATGCGAGCGCGCCGCTGTGCCATGAGCCGATCGCGTGCGTCGAGGAGACCACGTCGATGAACCCGTCGAGCATCCGCGGGGGCGCCACGGGGTAGCGCCAGAAGACGGCGAACGCGAGCAGGTTCATCAGCACGAGCGAGTTGCGCAGCGGCCGGTAGAGGTCGGCGCGCCGCCACCAGAGCAGCGCGAGCAGCGAGAGCGTCACCACGAAGTGCGCGTTGTCGTAGTAGTCGGAGATCACGAGGCCGAGCGTGTGGTGGGACGCGAGCCAGTGGTCGAGCGCGAGCTCCGGGCTCAGGTGCAGCGACTGCTCGACGCGGAGCAGGTCCCCGGCGTGCGCGAGGGCGGGCGCCAGGCGCAGCGGCGCGAGGTTGGTGATCGCGTCATAGACCCAGAGCAGCCATGCGATCGTGAGCGCCTCGATCCACCAGCGCGTGCGCACCTGCGCGGGGCGCAGCGACGTCATCGCCGGCGCCCCGGCCGCGGGCGCAGCGGAGCCCCGCGTGTCGATTGAAACAGCGGTGGACAAGCCGCCGATCTTATCCCGCTGCCCAGATGGCCGGGGACCGGGAGCCAAACGTTGCAGGTGCGCGGCGGCCGCGTTCCGGCTCCTTCAGACTGACTCCGCCTCGCCGGCGGTTCGCCTCGAGCGCGCTCTCAGGGAGCGGTGTCGCGCAGCCCGCGCTCGGCGAGCGTCTCGAGCACGCGCGGGAGGGCTGCGGCGGTGCGTCGCCACGATCCCTCGGCCGAGTAGTCGTCGGCGTCGTGCAGCAGCAGCACCGAGCCCTCGCGGGCGCCGTCGGTCACGCGCGCGCAGATCGACTCGGGGGTCGCGTGCGCCTCCCAGTCCCGGCCCCACTGGGTCCACAGCAGCGTGCGCCAGCCCTGCCGGCGCGCCAGGCGGAGCGCTGCGGCACTGGCGATTCCGTATGGAGGGCGGTAGAGCGTCGTCGCCAGCCCGGTGCTCGCCTCGATCACGTCCTGCGCGCGGGCGAGGTCGTCGCGCGCCTGTCCGGGGGTCAGACGCAACAGGTTGCGGTGACGGTCGCAGTGCAGGCCGATCGTGTGACCGGCAGCCGCGATCTCGCGGGCGAGCGCGGGATTGCGGCGCACCTGCTCGCCGACCAGGAAGAACGTCGCGCGCACATTCTCCGAGGCGAGAACCTCCAGAACGGCGGGGGTGCCCTGCGCATGCGGACCGTCGTCGAAGGTGAGCGCGTAGCCGCACCGGCTGGCCGTGCGATCCTCGATCCCGAGCGGCCCGCGCAGCGCACGCCACGCCCCGGCGAGCCCGGGCAGCGTGTAGCCAACCGCCGCCGCGCCGGCCAGCGCACCCGCGAGCGGTACCCAGGGGATGCGATGATCGGGGTTGGACATGCTCGATCTGGTGCTTGGAATCTTGGCGGCCATAGGGGCGTCGACGCTGTACAGCCTAGGGATCGCCCTCCAGGCGGCGGACGCCAAGCAGGCGCCCCACGAGGAGCATCTGCGCCTCGCGCTCGCCTGGGGGCTGCTGCGACGGGCCCGCTGGCTGCTCGGCACGGGGCTCTCGATCCTGGGCTTCCCCCTGCAGGTGCTGGCGTTGCTGCTGGCGCCGCTGGTGGTCGTGCAGCCTGCGCTGGCCGCCGGCCTGCTGGTCCTGATGCTCCTCGCCGAGCGCATGCTGGGCGAGCACGCGGGCCGCTATGAGCACATCGCGATGTTCGCGATCGTCGCCGGGGTGATCGGCGCGGGGCTGACCGCCCCGCCGCGCAGCACGACGCACACGTCGGAGGAGCTGACGATCACGGTCGTGCTCGTCGCGCTCGCGCTGGCGAGCCTGCTCCCCTACCTGCTGCGAGCGCTGGGGCGCGCAAACGCGGTGGTCACGATGCTCGGAGCCGGCCTCGCGTTCGGCTGGAGCGGGGTGGCGACGAAGCTGGCATCGGATGACCTCGCGAGCCATCACCTCCTGCCGGCGGCCGCCTGGGCGCTGTCGACAGCCCTCGCGTCCGGCGTCGGCGTGTTGAGCGAGATGAGCGCCCTGCAGTCGCGACCGGCGATCCAGGTGGCGCCGCTGGTGTTCGTGACTCAGACGTTGATTCCCGTGGTGCTCGCGCCGCTGCTGCTCGGCGAGAGCTTCAGCGCCACGCCGCTGGGCGGTGTGCCGCTGGGCCTGTCGCTGGCGCTGCTGATCGCCGGCGCAGCGGCTCTCGCGCGCTCGCCGTTGCTGCTGGCGCTGATGGCGGGCGAGCCGGTGAGCCACGCGAGCGGCTCGACGCCGAGCCCGTCGGCGGCGAGCCAGGAGACGATCCGTTCGAGCCCGGCCACCGACGAGGGCGAGCCGTCGAGCTCGACCACGAGGACGTCCCCGGCCCGCATCGTGCGCTGAGGCAGCGGCCCGGTCGCGCTGAATCGCAGCGCGCCGCGCACCGGTGTGGCGCCGGCGGTGCGCGCCAGCACGAGCTGGCCGACCGAGAGCCCGCCGCGGGGCTGCAGGTAGTAGAAGCTGTGGCGCAGCCCGAGCGCGCGTGCCTGGTGGCGGAGCAGCGCGCGCGTGCGCTCCCACCGCAGCGGAGCCGAGCTCGGCACTTCCGGCAGCAGTTCGTCTTCCAGCGTGCGCAGTCGCGCGACGCGCGACGCGGCCGGCACGCCGGAGTCGTCTGCGAAGGAGACGTGGATGCCGTGGGCGGCGAGCTTCGCGGCGACCCCGGCAATGGCGGGCGTGGGCATGTGCACGATCAGGCCGACCTCTTGCTGGCTGGTCTTGACGTGCGTGAGCGGCTGCACGTCGAGCACCTTGGAGGCGAGCGCGGTCACCTCGTCGGTCGACATCATCCAGGACCCCACCCCGAAGAGCAGCACGAGCTGGGTCGCGGCCGCCGCGACGCGCAGGCGCCAGAGCGGGATGGTGCGCACCCGCCGGGGCACGTCGAGCACGAGATCGACGGCATCGTCGGCCCTCGCGCCGCGGTCCGGCGCAGCGGCGCCGCCCGCCGGCGTGGTTGACGCGAAGCTTGCCTGCACGTGCTCGCGCAGCTCGTCCCTGTCGTTGGCGAGGCGCAGGAGGTCGAGCGCCGCCATCGCCCTGGTGTTCAGGCGCGCGTGACCGACCGGCAGGCCGTAGGAGACGACCGGTGTGCCCGCCGCCCAGGCCTCGAGGCAGGTGACGCCGCCGGTCGAGTGCACGAGCACGTCCGCCGCCGCGAGCAGCTCGGGCATCTTGTCGGTGAACCCGTACACCCTCACGCGCGGTTCCCCGGCGAACTGGGAGCGAAGCTTGCCCGCGAGCTGATCGTTTCGCCCGGCGAGGCACACGATGCTGCTGACCTCGGGCACACGGATGAACTCGCGCACCGCCCCGGCGATGTCCCCAACCCCCCACCCGCCGCCTGAGACGACCACCATGCGGCCCTCTTCCGGGAGGCCGAGGCCACGCCGGGTCTCAAGCGGGCATCGTGGCTCGAGGAACTCGGCCGATATCAGGGGACGGACAAGCCGGGCGCTGCCGTGCCCCGCGATGCGCTCGACCGAGCGCATCGACTCGCCGTACATGACCAGGTGCATGTCTATCCCCGGCTGCGCCCAGAAGAAGAGGCCGGTGAGGTCCGTGATCGTCGCCACCGTCGGGCAGCGGATGGCCTGCGTGCGGCGCAGGCGGGCGAGCACCACCGTGACCGCCGGATAGGTCGAGACGACCACGTCGGGGTCGTGCTCGGCGATCGCCCGCGCCAGCGAGCGCGACCCGAGCCTGCAGAGCAGCCCGCGCGCGAACACGCGGATCGGGACGACGTGCTCGAGCAGCCAGTAGATGATCGTGTAGGTCCAGGGGAAGAAGCGCAGCTGGACGCGGTAGCCGTCCTCGACCACCGGACGCAGCAGCCGCCCCATGGCTGCGAGGCCGTCGATCACGGTGACCTGCGTGGCCTGCGGGGACTGCTCCAGCTGCTCGGCCAGCGCGCGCGCGGCCGCTGCGTGGCCCTCGCCGACGTCGGCCGACAGGATCAGCACACGGCGATCGGGCTGCTCGGGCTGCGGGCCGGCGGCCACAGACAGCTGAGGGCCCCGGCGCGGAGTGCGTTTGCGGTAGCTGCGTCGCATATGGGGATGGTGCTCGCCAGCGGCTCGGGTGCTCGGCGTGGGCATCGCCCACGGCTCAGCAACCCCGGCGGGCATGGAAGCTGTCACAGGCTAGCGTGCCCCAAGGACGCTTGCACGTCCGGCTAGACGCAACAATGATGCCCATACAGGCCGCGACCCCCATACCTCGCGTCCGGCCCGCCGCAGGGGGCCCTGGAGAGACGGACGGGAGCGCCGACGCGCGAGCGCCGGCGGCGATCCTGCGTGCGCTCGCCGGGCTCGGCCTGCTGGGGGTGCTCAGCAGCGTCTTCCTGCTGAGCGCCGATGCGGCGGCGAGCCCCTCGCAGTACGTCCCGGCGCGCATCGGCGGCTGGCCCGGCTGGCTGGCAGGACCGCTTCAGGGTGTGGGCGCGACGCTCTCCGGAGGTGGGTTTCAGACGCTGATGCTGATCATGAGCGCGAGCTACCTGCTCGTGCTGCTCGCGGCGAGAGCCCTGCCCGGTCGCGCGCTCGCGGCGGGCATCGTGCTGGCGCACGTGATCCTCTTCCTCGGGCCGCCGCTGATCTCCCAGGACGTGTTCGGCTATCTGGCGTTCGCGCGCATGGGCGCCCTGCACGGGCTGGACCCGTACACGCATGTCGCCGCGGAAGCCAGCACAGACCCTGTGTTCGCGTTCATCGGATGGCCCTTCAAGCATTCCCCCTACGGCCCGCTGTTCACGCTCGTCAGCTACGCCACCGCGCCGCTCGGGCTCGCGGGCGGCCTCTGGGTTCTGAAGGCGCTCGCGGGGCTGTCGAGCCTGGCGGCGGTCGCGCTGATCGCGCGCGCGGCGGGCCGCCTCGGCCACTCCCGCCGATGGGCGGCGGCCTTCGTGGGCCTGAACCCGGTGCTGCTCGTGCTCGCCGTCGGCGGGGCGCACAACGACACCCTGATCCTGCTGATGCTCGCCCTCGCGCTCGCCGTGACGGCGGGGACGAACCCGCGCCTTCGCGCGGGCGCCGCCGCGCTGGTCGCCGGCGTCGGTGTCAAGGTCACCGCCGGCCTGGTGCTGCCGTTTCTCGTGCTGGCGGCGCCGGGCACGCGTGAGCGGCTGAAGGTGGCGGGGACCGCCGCGCTGTGCCTGCTCGCGCTCGCCGTCGTCGGGCTGATCGGCTTCGGCTTCCATGCGCTCGGCTTCCTGAACGCGGTCGGCGAGCAGCAGCAGCTGGTGGCCACGCACAGCATCCCCGCCGAGACCGCGCGGCTGGTCGGGCTCAGCGGCACGCCGAGCTGGTGGCGCCACGTGTTCGTCGCGGGCTTCCTGCTGGTGCTCGCCGGCGCGCTGTGGCGGACGGCTCGCGGAGCGGACTGGCGTCTCGCCGCCGGCTGGTCGATGCTGGCGCTGCTGCTGTCGACGGCCTGGCTGCTGCCGTGGTACGCGATCTGGCTGCTGCCGCTAGCCGCCGTCGGCGGCGATCGGCGCCTGCGCGCCGCCACGCTCGTGTTCTGCGCGTACGCCGTCCTGATCCACCTGCCGCTCGCCGACCCGCTCCTCAGCCCTCGCCGGCACCACGTCGTCCAGCACCTGCCCATCGCGGTCCCCGGCGCCCGACACCGCCTGGAACTCGCCGGTTTCGAGGTGCTTGGTCACGTCCAGGTCGATCTCCGCTGGTGATGCGTCGGGGCGCAGCAGGCGCACGCGCATCGCGTCGAGACGCCGGAACTTGAGGATCTCGAGGACGTAGACGAGGTAGACGCTCGCAGCGGCGGCGAGCAGGCCGAGGCCCACGACGACGAGCGTCCAGCCGGTGTGGAGATGTCCTTTGTGGTCGCTGTAGGGAACGAACCGCAGCGCCAGCGCGAGCCCCGCGAGCATCAGCGTCCACGCGTACAGATAGGCGATGGTGCGCCTGCTGCTGAAGCCGATGCGCGCCATGCGGTGATGGAAGTGCTCGCTGTCGGAGCGGTAGATCGGCTGCTTGTACTTCAAGCGCTTGAGCACCACGAAGGTGGTGTCGAGGAACGGGACGGCGAGCAGGATCAGCGGCAGCACGAATGAGACGACCGCCGCGGTCTTCACCGCCGCCTCGACCGTGACCACGCCCATCAGCAGCCCGAGCAGGTTCGCGCCGCAGTCGCCCATGAAGCTCGACGCGGGCGGGAAGTTGTAGATCAGGAAGCCGAGCGCCGCGCCCGCGGTGAGCGCCGCGAGCACCCCCGGCTGCCCGCGGCCCAGGTCGAACGCGATCACCGCCATGGCGGCCGCGATGATCACGCAGACGCCGGCCGCGAGGCCGTCGACCCCGTCGGAGAAGTTGACGACGTTCATCATCGCCACGAGGCCGATCACGGTCAGCACCGGCCCGGCGTTCGTCACGCCGGCGTTGGGGAACGCGAGCTGGCCGACGAACGGCAGCGTGATGGCCTTCACGACCACGCCGAAATGGACGGCGATCACCGCCGCCACGACCTGGCCTGCGAGCTTGGCGAACGGTGGCAGGTCGAAGCGGTCGTCGAGCGCGCCGACGAGCGTGATCACGCCTGCGGCGATCAGCACGCCGCGCCAGAGCTGGTGGTCGGCGTGATAGCCGGCCGGCAGCCAGATCAGGGCGGCGGCGAGCGCGCCGGCGAAGATCGCGACTCCGCCGAGCAGCGGCGTGGCGCGCTCTGAGAGCCCCCGCTCACGCGGCTCGTCGATCGCGCCAACCGCCCTCGCGAGCCGCATCGTGACCGGCGTCAGCAGCGCGGTCACGGCCACGGCGGTGAGGAATGCGTAAAGCGCGTCGAGCTCGTTGGGATGCGCCATCGACTCGCGCACAGCATCGCACGCGCCGAGGTCGCAAGCCGGGAGGGGGCTCGCGCTAGACGGCCGCCACGCCGGCGAGGCCCTCGTAGAGCGGATAGCGCTCCACGATCGCGCCGACGCGCTCGGCCAGCTCGCCGGCGCGCGAGTCGTACTCCGGCGTGAGCGCGATCGCGAGGATCCGCCCCACCTCGCTGAAGTCCTCGAGCTGCAGGCCGCGGGTCGCAAGGGCGGGCGTGCCGATGCGCAGGCCGGAGGCTTCCATCGGCGGACGCGGGTCGAACGGGACGGCGTTGCGGTTGACCGTGATCTGGACCTCCTCCAGGCGGTCCTCGGCCTGCTTGCCAGTGAGCGTCGGCTCGGTGTCCCGCAGATCGACGAGCACGAGGTGCACGTCCGTGCCGCCGGTGAGCACGTTGACGCCGTGTCCGGCCCGCAGCAGCTCCGTCGCGAGCGCCCTGGCGCCCTCGACCGTGCGGCGCTGTCGCTCGGCGAAGAGATCGCTCGCGGCGATCTTGAAGGCCACCGCCTTGGCGGCGATGACGTGCTCGAGCGGACCGCCCTGCTGGCCCGGGAAGACGGCCGAGTCGATCTTCTTGGCGAGCTCCTGCTTGCACAGGATCACCCCGGCGCGCGGGCCGCCGAGCGTCTTGTGGGTGGTCGTGGTGACGACGTCCGCGTACTCGACGGGGTTGGGGTGAAGTCCGGCGGCGACAAGGCCGGCGAAATGGGCCATGTCGACCATCAGCAGCGCGCCGACCTCGTCGGCGATCTCGCGAAAGCGGGCGAAGTCGAGCTGGCGCGGATAGGCCGACCAGCCGGCGAGCAGCAGCTTGGGCCGGCGCTCGCGGGCGATGCGCGCGACCTCGTCCATGTCGATCAGGCTGGTCTCGCGGTCGACCTCGTAGGCCGCGATCTCATACAGGCGACCGGACACGTTGAGCCTCATCCCGTGCGTGAGATGACCGCCGTGGGCGAGCGAGAGGCCCATGATCGTCTCGCCCGGTTGCAGCAGGGCGTGGTAGACGGCGGCGTTCGCCTGCGAGCCGGAATGCGGCTGGACGTTCGCGTGCTCGGCCCCGAACAGCGCCTTGGCGCGATCGATCGCGAGCTGCTCGGAGATGTCGACCCACTCGCAACCGCCGTAGTACCGGCGCCCGGGATAGCCCTCGGCGTACTTGTTGGTGAGCACCGAGCCCTGGCACTCGAGCACGGCGCGCGGCACGAAGTTCTCCGAGGCGATCATCTCGAGGGTTCGCCGCTCGCGCTCGAGCTCGCCGCGCAGCACCTCGGCGATCTCCGGATCTACCTCCGCGAGCGGTCGGTCGAAGTAATCGGGGCTGAGCTCACTGTTACGAGCACTGGCGGACACGGCGCTCTCCTTGGCAGGGGACGGCGACTTTGTGCCCAGGCGCGCGGCGGGTTTCGCTGTCCGCTTCCCGGTGGTCGCTTCCACCTCAGGCGCCAGTTGCGGCAGCTGCCACGAGGCTAGCAGGGGCGCAGGATCTACGCTGCTCAGGTCGCCGAGGCGAGCATCTCTCGCACGGCGTCGCTGGAGAGCCTGCCCTCGCGCAGGACGTGCCAGCGCCTTTCCAGGGCGAAGTCGCGCAGGTCGACCACGGTGGACGCCGTGCCCGGCAGCTCGCCGGCGTCGAGCACCAGGTCGACCCCGTCGAGCAGGCTGCGCGGCACCTCCACCAGCGAGCGGGCGTCGGGTCCCCCGGAGATGTTCGCGCTCGACTGCATCACCGGGCGCGACACCGCGCCGAGCGCGGCCAGGCCATCGGGCAGCTGCGGGACCCGCAGGCCGAGTGTCGCCGGGTCCGTCCTGCAGGCCGCGGCGAATCGAAATGCCCGGTTTGCGAGCAGCACGGTCACGGGTCCGGGCAGCAGGGCGTGCAGCGCGCGGCGCTCGGCATCGGGCAGCTCGCCCAGCGTCTCCAGCGCGGGCTCGAGGGCGAAGAACATGACGGCGGAGGGCCGCGCCGAGGGCCTGCCCTTCAGCTCGTAGAGGCGCCGAGCGGCATCGGCGTTGTCGGGGTCGCAGCAGATCCCGTAGACGGTGTCGGAGGGGAACACGGCGACGCCGCCGCCTGCGATGCACTGCTCGAGACGCACCGCGTCGCCGGCATCGAGCGCGGGGCTCATCCGCGCCGCTCCGCCCCGAGCACGACTCGCTCGACTCCCGCAAGGTCGGCCTCGGAGCGCACCGCGCCGAAGCCGGCGGCGCGCACCATCTCCTCGACCGCTCTCGCCTGGCCGGCACCGACCTCGAGCGCCACGAACCCGACCCGCCGGCGCGTGGCGAGCTGCGCGAGGAGCGCACGGATCGCGGCGAGCCCGTCGGGTCCCGCGAAGAGCGCGTCGGCGGGCTCATGGCGGAGGATCTCCGGCGCGAGCGCGGCGCGCTCGGAGTCCGCGACATAGGGCAGGTTGGCGATCACCGCGTCGAACTCGTCGGCGACGCCCGCGAGCAGGTCGGCGCGCAGCCAGCGAACCTCGAGCGCCAGGCGCCGGCCATTTGACCGCGCCAGCTCGAGCGCCGGCTCGCTGCGGTCGCTGCCAGCCACGTCGAGGTCGGGGCGCTCGTCCTTGAGGGCAAGCGCCACCGCACCGCTGCCGGTGCCGACGTCCAGCACGTGTGCACCGTAGCCGAGTCCGAGCGCCATCTCCACCAGCAGCTCGGTCTCGGGACGCGGGATCAGCGCGCGCGTGTCGACGGCGAGCTCCAGCCGCCGGAAGCCGCGTCGCCCGAGGATGTAGGCGACGGGCTCGCGCTGCACCGAGCGCCGGCGCACGGCGTCCTGGAAGGCACGCACGGCGGGCCCCTCGACCGTCAGGTCACGATCGGTGATCAGCCGCTCCCGCGGGACTTCGAGCACGCTCGCCAGCAGCAGCTCGGCATCGAGACGCGGTGTCTCGCAGCCGGCGGCGGCGATCGCGGTGATCGCGCCCTCGAGCGCGTCGCGAGCCGAGTTCGTGCCCGCGCCGCGCCTCCAGCCGCCGGATCGAGCGTGGGGCGGGACCTCGAGGCCCCCTGCGGAGAACGCGCCGTCGCGCATCACACCGCCGCCTGGGCCTCCAGGCGGCGGCGCTTCTCGTCGGCCTGCAGCCCCGCCGTGAGGTCGTCGAGCTCTCCCTCCAGCACCTGGTCGAGGTTGTGGACGGTGAGCTTGATGCGGTGGTCGGTCACGCGCCGCTCGCCGTAGTTGTAGGTGCGGATCTTCTCCGCCCGGTCGCCCGTCCCGACCTGCGAGCGGCGGTCGGCGGCGAGCTCGGCCTGCTGCTCGGCCAGCGCGCGCTCGTAGAGGCGCGCGCGCAGCACGCGCAGCGCCTTCTCGCGGTTCTGCAGCTGGGACTTCTCGTCCTGCATCGAGACCACGATGCCTGACGGCCTGTGTGTGATGCGGACGGCCGAGTCGGTGGTGTTGACCGACTGGCCTCCGGGCCCGGATGAGCGGTAGACGTCGATCTGCAGGTCGTTCGGATCGAGCTGCACATCGACGTCCTCGGCCTCGGGCAGCACCGCGACCGTCGCGGTCGAGGTGTGGATCCTCCCCTGCGACTCGGTCTGCGGCACTCGCTGGACGCGATGCGTGCCGCCCTCGAACTTGAAGACGGAGTAGGCGCCGGATCCTTTTATCGCGAACGTGTACTTGCCCTCGCCCGCCTCCAGCGACTCGGTCTGAAAGCCGAGGCGCTCGGCGTAGCGGGTGAGCATGCGGTAGACGTCTCCGGCCCACAGCCCGGCCTCCTCGCCGCCGGCTCCGCCCTGGATCTCGACGATCACGCTCTTCTCGTCGTTGGGGTCGCGCTCGACCATCGCCAGCCGGATCTCCTCCTCGAGCGCCTCGATCGACTCGCGCGCGCGGGTCAGCTCGTCGCGCATCTCGGCGTCCTCGCCCATCTCCGAGAGCAGCTCTTCGGCGCCGGCGGCATCGTCCTGGGCGTGGCGCCAGCGGGCCGCGAGCTCGGCTGCCGCCTCGAGCTGGCTGTAGGCGCGGCCCACCTCGGCGTAGCGCTCACGGTCGCCGATCACGTCGGGGTCGCTCATCTGCGCGCCCAGCTCGCCGAAGCGCGTCTCGATCTGATTGACGAGCTCTTCGATCATCCCGGCCAGTCTAGGTGGCCGGGATGACCGGCAGTCAGCCGTCTACGCTGCGACGCGCTGGGGCTCGGCGAGCTCGATCAGCTCGGTCAGCGTCGCCTCGAGCAGCTCGCGCGCGTCTTCGTCGAGCGGCAACCCGTCGCCGCCCAGCGCCTCGTCCGCCTCGGGGATCGGGATTTCGCGGTCCACGACCCGTGCGCCGATCGTGCTCAGCACCTTGCGCGTCTCGGCCTGGGCCCAGACCGCGCCGAACAGGCCGGTGCTCGCGCCGATCACCGCGACCGGCTTGCCCATCAGGGGCGTGTCCTTCACCGGGCGCGAGACCCAGTCGAGCGCGTTCTTGAGCACGCCCGGGATCGAGGCGTTGTACTCGGGTGTCGCCACGAGCACCGCGTCCGCACCGGCGATCGCGGCCTTCAGCGCCGCGACCGCCGGGGGCGTCTCGTGCTCCTCGTCTTCGTTGTAGGGCGGGATCACGCCCAGCTGGTCGAACAGCTCCAGCTCGACTCCGCCCGGCAGCAGCCTGTCGACGCCGCGCAGCAGGCGCGTGTTGTGGGAGTCGCGCCGGAGGCTGCCCGAGATTCCGAGGATGCGCATGAGGCCTACGCCTGCCTCACGAGCTCGAGGGAGACCTCGAGCTTGACATCGTTGTCGACCGCGAAGCCGCCTTTGGGCAGCGGCGCGTTCCACTCGAGGCCGAACTCGCGACGGTCGACGACGGTCTCGAGCTCAACGCCGAGTTTGTCGTTGCCGGCGATGTCCTCGTGGGGCCCGGTGATCGTGCCGCGAGCGGTCACGTTGTGGGTCCGATCCTTGATCGTCAGCTCGCCCTCGACCTCGAGCTCGCCGCCATCCTGCACGCGCACGGCGGTGGAGCGGAAGCCGATCTGCGGGTAGTTCGCGCTGTCGAAGAAGTCCGGGGACTTCAGGTGCGCGGCGAGGTTCTCGTCCTTGACGACGATCGAGTCGACCGCGACGGTGCCCTCGAGGCGGGGCTCGCCGCTCTCGCCGACGACCAGGGCGCCGTCGTAGTCCGCGAAGTGGCCGCGAAACTTCGACACGACCATGTGCTTGACGGCAAAGCCGAGATGCGAGTGGACCTTGTCGATGCTCCATGTGCCTGTGGAGATGTCCTGCTGTGTTGCAACGCTCATTGGGAGCTCCTTGAGTCGATAGCGGTTTCGGACCTCAGTCCGTTTACTGTCCTCAGCATAGCATCAATCGGACCGTGGTCCGTTTAGTAGGATGTATGTATGGATCCTCACTTCGAACTCCCCATGGCCGAGCCTCAGGCCGTCGAGCGCGCCGATGCGGCGCGCAACCGAGAGCGGATCCTCTCCGCGGCGAGACGCCTGTTCGACGAGCGCGGCGCCGGCTGCGTGTCGATGGACGACGTCGCGGACGCGGCGGGCGTCGGCAAGGGCACGCTGTTCCGCCGTTTCGGCTCGCGTGCGTCGCTCGCGGCCGCGGTGCTCTCAGAGCGGGAGCGGGGCTTTCAGGAGGAGATGATCCGCGGTGGGCCGCCGCTCGGCCCGGGCGCGCCGCCTCGCGAGCGGCTGATCGCCTTCGGCGAAGCGCTGCTCGACACCCTCGAGGCGCACACCGAGCTGCTGCTGGCGGCTGAAACAGGCTCCGTGCGGTTCATGCACCCCGCCTACGTGGTGCACCGGCTGCACGTGATGCTGCTGCTGCGCGAGGCCGACGGCGAGTGCGACGCGGAGGTGCTCTCCGACACGCTCCTCGCGGCGCTCGGCGCAGACCTTTTCATCCACCTGCGCAAGGGCCGCGGCATGTCGCTCGAGCGGCTGAAGCAGGGATGGGGCGACCTGGTGAGCCGCACGGTCCCCGCCGCGGAGCCGGCCGCGGCGCTCGACTACTAGGCCACCACCTCGACGCCGACGAGGTCCTCCGCCGAGAGCTCGCCGGGCGTCTCACGGGCGAGCACCGCCTCCAGCGCGGCGATCGCCACGGCGAGCTGATCGAGATCGGGCTCGCGCGTGGTGAGCAGCTGCAGCTTCAGCCCCGGCCACATGATCGCCCGCACCCAGCGCCTCTGGCGGTTGCGCCCGGCGAACTTGATCAGCTCGAAGGAGATCCCCGCGATCAGCGGCACCCCGAGTATCCGGGTGGCCACCAGCCAGTACCAGGCCGGAAGGCCGATCGGCGCGAACACGAAGATGGCGACGATCATCACCACCAGCAGGAAGCTGGTCCCGCAGCGCGGGTGCAGCCGCGAGAAGCGCTGTGCGTTGACCGGCGTCAGGGGGAGCTCGGCCTCGTAGCAGGAGATCGTCTTGTGCTCGGCGCCGTGGTACTCGAACACCCGTCGCAGGTCGCGCACGCGGGAGAGCAGCAGCAGGTAGCCCAGGAAGATGCTGGTCCGCAGGACGCCCTCCACCAGCCAGAACAGCAGCGAGGAGCCCAGCTGGTGCTTGATCAGGCTGGTGAGGCCGACGGGAATCAGGAAGAACAGCACGATCGCGACCGCCAGGGCGACGACGACCGTCCCCGCCCAGACGCCACGGGGTATCTCCTGCTCCTTCTCTTCCTCGGGCGGCAGCTGCGCGTTGGCGGAGACCTCCAGCGCCCGGAAGCCGATCACGAGCGATCCACCGAGCGCCACGACTCCGCGCACGATCGGCAGGCGCAGCAGGCGATGGCGCCTCAACACCGATTCGAGGGGGAAGGTCTTCACCTCGATCTCGCCGAGCGCCGGCTCCTCCGGCGAGCGCTCGTGCTCGCTCAGCTGCTCGGCGGTTGGCTTGCGGACCGCTACGGCCCAATTGGAGACGCCGCGCATCATCACGCCCTCGAGCACCGCCTGCCCCCCCACCGGGGCATCGCGCCGCGCCGTCAGCTGTCCCTCACCGTCCTGCTCGACCAGCGCCGCGCCATCGGATCGCAGCGGCGTGTCGGCGGTGCCGGACGGCGCCTGCAGGGCGGCCGAGGACGCGCCATGGCCCGACACTGGCGTCGTCGGCGAACCGGCGGCCCCGCGCGCGGACATCGAGCTACTTGGCGGAGCGAGCTTGCGCTGAGTGCAGGCGACCCTTGGCGACCCGGCGCTGGAAGCGCTCCACGCGCCCGCCGGTGTCCATCAGCTTCTGCCTGCCCGTGTAGAACGGATGGCAGTTCGAGCAGACCTCGACGTGCAGCTCGTCGCGAGTCGCGCGCGTGGTGAACTCGTTGCCGCACGTGCAGCGCACGTGGGCCTGGGCGTAGTTGGGATGGATCTTCGCCTTCATCGTCCACTCATTCTAGCGACCCGCGCCGGGCGCCCGCCTACGGCGTGCTCGCGATCGCCGGCGGCGCGATCGTCGCCGGGGTCGCCGGCTGCTGACATCTGGCGGTGCGCAGTTCGACCGCCTTCATCAGCCTGCCCCGGGAGTTCAGCCAGCGGAAGCGCACGGCCCCCCGGTAGAACGCCGGCGCGGACAGGTTCGTCACCTGCTTGAGGTACTTGTAGACCTTCACGCCCTGCGAGGAGCTGCGCCAGACGCCCAGGCCGGGCGCGCTGACCGCATGGAATCGGATCTCTTCCGGCATCCGCTCGAGCACGTCGATCCTCATCTCCAGCCGCGCCGAGCCGGCGATCGCCGTCATTTCGCCGGCGAAGGTGGCAGAGCGTTCGGTCTGGTTGACCGCGGTGACGCACTGCTCGAGCGTCGCCGACGCGCTCGGCTTGGCACCCGACACCCCGCCCGGCATGGCCTGCGCAGGCTCCGTCGCACCGGGGATCAGCACAACGGACGCGAGCGCGGCCGCGCACCCGAGCTGGAGCATGCGCAGAGGTGGCATGGTTGACGGGGACGTGAGCGCCATGGCATCCCTGTAACACTCCCAACGAGCGCAGGTTTCGCGCTCGCGCACGACAGCAGGCGCGTCTGGCGCCGGCCCAGCGAGCTCAGGTGATCTGGTAGAGCGGCCCGTCGCCGCCCTCGGGGGTGGTCAGCCGGCCGCCCTTGGCGGTGATCGCGCCGCATTGCACGCAGTTTGTGTAGTTCACGATCACGTCGACCTCGCCGTGCTCGGGAGCATCCTCGGGGATCTCATAGACGCCTGCCGGGCACATCCAGCGCCAGGTCTCGGCGATCTCGCGCGGCACGCGTTTGCGCACGCGGATGTGGTTCGGCGCGTCGTCGCGCGTGGCATTGCCGGTGATGAACACCGAGGACAGCTTGTCGAACGTGTATTTGCCATCGGGCTTGACATAGACGTCCTTGGTGTTGCCGACGAACATCTGCTTGACGTCGTTTCGGTGCCATGCCGCGCGGCCGGGGAGCTTGCCCTTGGTGATCTGCTGCAGGCCGCTGAGCGCCCCGCCGAGCAGCAGTCCCCGCTGCAGCGGCTGGCGCGCGTTGCGCACCTCCCACAGCTCCTTGCCGACCGAGGAGTCCTCGATCACCTGCTCGTAGGACTCGAAGCTCGTCTCGCCGCGCTTGAGCGCGGCGTAGATCGACTCGGCCGCGAGCATGCCGGACCTGATGCAGTGGTGCACTCCCTTGAGCGCCATCGTGTCGACCATGCCGCCGGAGTCGCCGACCAGCAGCGCGCCGGGCATCGAGAGCTTTGGCATCGACCAGTAGCCGCCGCCGGGCAGCGCCTTGGCGCCCCAGGCGACGCGCTCTCCGCCCTCGAGGATCTTGCGCACCAGCGGATGGGTCTTGAACGTCTGCAGCAGGTCGTGTGCCGAGGTCGTGGCGTCGGCGTACTCGAGCTCGACCACGAAGCCGATCGAGACGAGGTCCTCGCCTGTCTTCTCGTTCTTCATCGGGTAGATCCAGGTGCCGCCGATCTGACCGTACTTGTGGGAGATCTTCAGCGGCCAGGGGCCCATCGTGTGGATCAGCTTGGTCAGCGGCTTGGGGACCTTCCATACCTCCTTGACCCCGAGCTCCCAGACCTGCGGCTCGCGTCCCTCGGCCAGACCGAACTCCTTGATCGCGGCCCCGGTCAGATGTCCCCAGCAGCCCTCGGCGAGCACGGTCACCTCGGCCTTGATGTCAGTGCCGGGCTCGAAGTTGCCCAGCGGCTCGCCGTCCTTGCCGCGCCCCTTGTCA
>JAXDGO010000006.1:0-2756 GCA_034665005.1 Solirubrobacteraceae bacterium
ATTCGTTCCATCTTCGCTCCGTCCCGGGAGCGTTCAGACCTGACGGGAGTATCGGCCGCGAGCCCCTGGAAGGCATGCCCCAACCCGGGGGAAGACACTCACCCACGATGGGTGAGTCACTCAGCCGCGGGCGACGGAAAGAGCCTCGAGCGCTTCGCGGCGAGAGGAGACGCCGAGCTTCCGCAAGAGGCTCTTCACGTGCGAGCGCACGGTGTGCTCGGAGATGAACAGCCGCTTAGCGATCTCGTCGGTGCCGAGGTGGTCGTCGAGGAGAAGAAGCACCTCGAGCTCGCGCGCGGACAGGATGGCTGCGATCGAGTCGGGCACACCCGAGTTCCGCCCGCCCCCCTCACGTACCTGCTCGAGCAGGCGGCGCGCCACGGCTCCCGAGAGCGCGGCCTCCCCCTGCGCAACGCCGCGGAGGAAATCCACGATCCGCTCGGGCGGCTCGCTCTTCAGCAAGTAGCCGGCCGCACCGCCGCGAATCGCACCGAGAAGGTTCTCCTCCGTTCCTGAGGCGGTGAGGACGACCACCTCGCAATCCGGAGCGGCCGCTCGCAAACGCGGCAAGGCGCTCAGCCCGTCGAGCCCGGGCATCGAGAGATCGAGCAGGATCAGGTCCGGCGCGAGCCGAGTTGCCGCCTCGATCGCCTCCTCGCCGTCCGAGGCCTCGCCGACCACATCGAAGCCGTGCTGCGTCAGCAGCCCGGCCAGAGCCGACCGGGTCAGGGGATGGTCGTCGACGAGAAGGATTCGCTCAGTCATCAGGGTTTCGAGGCTTATCGGCGGACTGCTATCTGCCGACAAGAGTGAACATGCGACAAGACAGCAGAGACGACTTCCAGGCCTGGCTGTGGGGAGAGATCCTCCTGTTCGGCCTGCTCGGCTCCTCGCTGGCGCTCTTCGTCTCGAACCACCAGCTCCAGACGAAATTCTCCTTGCCGCAACTCGGCCTCGTGCTCCAGACCGTTATGGCCTTCGCAGGCGCGATCATCGCGCTCTTGGCCGGGATCCGGTTTGCGGTGGAGGGCCGGCGCCTCGACCTCTTCCTCTGCACGGGTTTTCTCATCGCCTCCGCATCGATCGCGGCTTTCTCGATCGCACCGGTCCTCGGCGGTGAGCCGGTCAACAGACCGGAGGCGTGGGCGGGGGTCGTCGGTCGGCTGCTCGCCTGGACGCTCATCGCGGCAGCCCCGTTCGTGCCGGGACGGTCGGGACCGCGGGCCCTTGCAAATACCGTAGTCGCGTCGTGTGTCGTGCTCGTGCTTGGTTGGCTCGCGCTGCGCTCTTCGGCCGGCGTCCTGCCCACGATTAATCCCAGCTCCGAGACCCCCGGCCTGCTGACGGGCACGCTTGCCGCTCAGGCACTCCTGAATCTCCTGGCGGTCGTCGGATTCGGGAAACGCTTCTACGAGCGCCGCGAGGATCTCGATCGCTGGCTCGCGCTCGGCTCGACGCTGATGCTGTTCGCTTCGCTCCACTACGTCTTCACGCCGGTGCTCGCCGCCGGCTCGGTGTCGCGCGGTGACGCATTGCGGCTCCTGGCGTACGGACTGCTGCTCGCGGGAGCCTGGCGCGCGATCAGCTACGCAGAGTTCGGCCGGGCGGTCGCCGAGGAGCGGGCGCGGGTCGCGCGCGAGATCCACGACGGCCTCGCCCAATATCTGTTCGCCATCTCGACGCATGCTTCGATGTTGCAGAACGGAGCGCCGCAGGAAGAGACGATCGCAAAGCTGCGACAGGCCGCCAACGCTGCGCAGCAGGAGGCGCGCTTCGCGATCCTCGCACTATCGACCGCAGCGGGAAACGCACCGTTCGACGCCGCCCTCCGTCGGTACATCGAATTCCTCACTGCCGACGGACAGCTCGAGGTCGACCTAGAGATCGACACCGACGTCAGGCTCGCGCCCGACGAGCAGATCGAGGTCTTCCGCATCGTGCAGGAGGGCCTCGCCAATGTGCGCAAGCACGCGAACGCGACCCGGGCGGAGGTCGTGATCGGCATGCGCAACTACGAGCGCTTCGTGCTGGTACGCGACAACGGTGAAGGCTTCGACGGCGAATCGCCGGCCGCAGGGCAGGGCCTGAAGAACATTCGCGCGCGCACGAAGACGATCGAGGGTGGGTTCACTCTCACCTCGAAGCCCGGGCTCGGCACTGCGCTCGAAGTCGTTCTGCGCACCTAGGCCCTACGCTTCGCCATGTGAAGGATCCCGTCGCACTCTGCGCGGGTGCCGCGAGCGGCTGGCACGCGTCCTGGCTCACGGCGCTCGGGCTCCGATCAGCGGCCGACGCGGAAGCGTGGCTCGCGCTGGATTCGCCCCCTCATATCTACTTCAGCGCAATCACGCTACGCGCGGACACTCCGGCCGAGGCGGTCTCCGGCGCAGGCGCGGCCGTCTGCGACTCGTGGCAGAACATCGACCTCGAGCCGTACGGGTTTCGTGACTGGCGGCGCGAGCCATGGTTTCTGCGCGTCCCGTCAGCGCCGACTGGCGTTGACCCGCCACCCGAGCTCCAGATCATGCGCGTCGCGACCGCGCAGGGGGTCGAAGAGCTCGAGGCTGTGAGCGTCCGCGGGTTCGAGAACAATGAAAACGCGACGATCGAGCCCGGCGTGTTCCATCCGCCGACGATTCTCGAAGATCCACGCATGGTGCTCTGGCTCGGTCGAGTCGATGGCAAGCCGATCGGTGCGGCGATGAGCTACCGCACCGACGACGCCGTCGGCATCTTCGGCGTCACGACCATTCCGT
>JAXDGO010000007.1:0-219095 GCA_034665005.1 Solirubrobacteraceae bacterium
CGGCGCCGGCTTCCTCGGATCACATCTCTGCGAGCGGCTCCTCCGGGACGGGCACCGGGTGATCTGCATCGACAACCTCGAGACGGGCTCGCTGCACAACATCGAGCACATCCGCGACCGCGAGCGCTTCGAGCACGTGGGCCTGGACATCATCGAGCCCTACTTCATCGAGGAGCCGGTGGACTTCGTCTACCACCTCGCCTCGCCGGCATCGCCGATCGACTACCTACGCCTGCCGCTGCACACGCTCAAGGTCGGCTCGTACGGCACCCACCACACGCTCGGCCTGGCCAAGGCCAAGCGCGCACGCTTTCTGATCGCCTCCACCAGCGAGGTCTACGGCGACCCGCTCGAGCACCCGCAGTCGGAGACCTACTGGGGGCACGTCAACCCGATCGGGCCGCGCGGCGTCTACGACGAGGCCAAGCGCTACGCCGAGGCGCTGACGATGGCCTATCACCGCCAGCAGGGCGTCGACACGGCGATCGTGCGCATCTTCAACACCTACGGCTCGCGCATGCGCCCGCACGACGGCCGCGCGATCCCGACCTTCCTGCGCCAGGCCCTCGCCAACCGTCCCATCACGGTGTTCGGCGACGGCAGCCAGACCCGTTCCTTCTGCTACGTCTCAGACCTGATCCGCGGGCTGATCGCGCTGGCCGAGTCCGGGCATCACAACCCCGTCAACATCGGCAACCCGGACGAGTTCACGCTGCTCGAACTCGCCGAAACGGTCAAAGAGCTGACGGGCTCGAGCGCGGAGATCATCTTCGAGGCGCTGCCCGTGGACGACCCCAGGCAGCGCAAGCCGGACATCACGCTCGCGCGCGAGCTGCTCGGCTGGTCGCCGGAGATCTCGCTGCGCGACGGCCTGGCGAGGACGATCGACGATTCCGGCGTCGAGCTCCTGATCGGCGGCGGTTCACGCTGAGGCCGTCACGTTCAGCGGGCGCGCGCAGCGGTGCGAGCGACCGCTCCGTACGCGAATTCGGGGTGTTGTGAGTAGCGAGATGGGATCCCGCCGGTCGGCCACGTCCACTCCGCCCGCTCGGATCGCGCGCAAACCAGGCGCTCCGCTGGCACCCCGCTCGCCGCACGTGCGCCCAGCCGCCGATCCCGCGCAGGTGACGGTCGAGCTCCCCGGGCGCGACATCCGCCGCAAGCGCCCGCCCGCGCTGTCATTCCTGCTGCGCATGTCGACGCTGCGGCGTCTCGGCCGCGTCGTCTCGCTGCTGGCGCTCGACTTCGGCGCCCTCGCGCTCGCGATCTTCACGGCGCTTGTGCTCAAGGAAGCCGTCCGGGGCAACGTCGACGCGCACAACGCGGCGCACGGGACCAGGCAGTTCCTCGCCTTCGCCTACCTGCTCACCGCGCTGCTGTTCGCGCGCTCCGGCCTGTACGCCGAGCGCGCCCAGCGGCCCGGGCTCTCGCGCATCGTCGGCTCGCTCTTCCAGGTCGCAGTCGTGGCGCTGATCTTCGCGGTCGTGAGCGGCGAACACTTCTCCAGCTACTACCTCTTCTACGGCTCGCTCGCGTTCGCGATCTTCTACGTCTCATCGCTGCGGGCCGCATATGAGCGGCTGACCGCCTTCCTCCTGCGGGCGGCCGGCTACCATCGCCGCGCCGTGCTCGTCGGCAGGGGCAAGCACATCGGCGACGTCGCGCACGCGCTGGCCGACGCCACGCACTCCCCGATCGAGGTGATCGGGTTCCTCTCGCCGAACGCGCTGCCGGAGAACGGCCTGCAGTCGCTGGGCTCGCTGGACGACCTCGACCGGGTCCTCGCCACGGCGCGCGTCGACGAGGTGATCATCGCCGATCCCGAATTCCCGCAGGACGACGCCGTGGAGCTGGTAGACCAGTGCCACCGGCGCGGCGTGAGCGTGAGGCTCGCGCCCTCCACGATGGAGATCCTGATCCATCGCGCGGAGTTCGTGCCGGGACAGTCGGTGCCGCTGTTCGAGCTCGGCCCACCTGTCTTTGAGGGCGTCGACTTCGCGCTGAAGCGGACGTTCGACATCATCGGCGCGACGCTGCTGCTCGTGCTCCTCAGCCCGCTGCTGATGCTGATCACGATTGCCGTCAGCGTCTCCTCGCGCGGGCCGATCCTGTTCCGCTCGATCCGCCGCGGCATCGGCCAGCGTCCGTTCCCCTGCCTGAAGTTCCGCACGATGCACAGCGACGCCGAGGAGCGCCAGGCCGACCTCGAAGAGCTGAACGAGGCCTCCGGTGCGCTCTTCAAGATCCGCGACGATCCCCGCCTGACCACCGTCGGGCGGATGCTGCGGCGCTTCTCGCTCGATGAGCTGCCGCAGCTCGTGAACGTGCTGCGCGGGGAGATGTCGCTGGTGGGGCCGCGTCCGCTGCCCGAGCGCGACTACGACATGCTCGAGGACTGGCACCGCAAGCGCTATCTCGTGCTCCCCGGCATCACCGGGCTATGGCAGGTCTCGGGCCGCTCCGAGCTCGACTTCGATGACCTCGTGCACTTGGACTTCATCTATCTGGAGAGCTGGTCGCTCGCCCTGGACCTGACGATCCTGCTGAAGACGCTCCCCGCCGTGCTGCTGCGCCGCGGCGCCTACTGAGGCCTGAAGCCGCCGATGCCGCCGGCGCGCCGCTCGCCCAGCGTCCGGCTCGCGCCGCGCGAGCGGTGGGCCGGGGCCATCGCGTCGAGGTAGACACCCCAGGTCGCGCGAGCGGCGTCCTCCCAGCTCCAGCACGGCGGCTCCGGCGCGGGACGCTGGACGCTCTCGGCGGCGCCGATCAGCGCGGACATGTCGCCGGGCGCCACGAACGTCGCCCGCTCGGCGAGCACCTCGCGCAGGGCCGGCGCCTCGCAGGCGACCACCGGTGTCCCGCACGCCAGCGCCTCGACGGCCGGCAGGCCGAAGCCCTCGTGCACGGAGGGGAGCACGAGCGCCTCGGCGCCGCTGTAGATCGCGGCCAGGTGCTCGTCCTCGACATGTCCCGTGAGGGTCACGTTCGGCAGCTCGTGCGCCCAGGGCCGCGTAGGCCCAACGAGCACGAGCGCCAGCTCGCGCGGGGCCGCTACAAGCCTCGCGAGGTGCTTGCCCGGCTCGGGATGCTGCAGGTCGCCGACCCACAGCAGGTAGCGCTCGGGCAGCGCGAAGCGCGCGCGGGCCTCGGCGATCTCCCGGGCGGGCCGCGGGTACATCACCGCGTCGGCCGCCTCGGCGATCACGACGACGCGCTCATCCTCCACGCGCAGATGCGTGACGGCGTCCTCGGCGACCGCTCCGGAGGGGACGATCACCCTCATCGCACGCTGAACGGCGAGGTGACGCAGGCGCAGCCGCAGGCCGGTCCGCAGATGCTCGCTGCGCCGCTTGAGCGCGGCGAGGTCGTGCAGCGTGACCACCGTCGGGCAGGGCGAGTGCAGCATCGCCCCGTCCATCCAGGGCGAGTGGAAGACGTCGGCGTTGCCCGACCGCGCCATCGCCGCCGGATGGCGTGCCTCGAGGACCTCATCGCCGTGGCCGGCGGTCTCGCGAAGCGCCTTCAGGAGGCAGCGTGAGTAGCGACCGATGCCGTTCGGATCAGACAGCGGGCGGCTGTCGAACGCAACCTTCACGGGTCGATCCTGATCCTCACCTGATCACCCGCGAATGCACGCACGCAACACAGTCACCGGGTGGAGCGTTGAATAGGCATGACAGCCGCGCTGCAGGCTGCACGCCACCGTGACTGCGCCTGCGGCTAGCCTGAGCCCAGATGCCCTCGCGCGCGTACCACGAAGGCCTGTGGCGGGCGGTGCCCGCGGGGCTCGTTCCGTCAGACCTCGATCTGCGCAAGCGCTTTTTGCTGGCGCACGTCGACCCCGGCATGCGCGTGCTCGATGTCGGCTGCGGCGAGGGTGTCTTCGCCGCCGAGCTTGCGCGCGCGGAAGCGCAGGTGGTCGGGATCGACGCCGCCGAGGAGCCGCTGCGGCGCGCGCGGGTGCGCCATCCCGAGCTGGACCTGCGGCTGGTGGACGGCGAAGGGGAGTGGCCGCTGCCAGACGCCGGCTTCGATGTCGTGTGGGCCGGCGAGGTGATCGAGCATGTCGCCGATACCGCGGCCTGGCTGTCAGAGGTCCGTCGCGTGCTGCGCTCCGGCGGAGCGCTGCTGCTCAGCACGCCCACCCTCGGGCGACTCACGCTGCTGCGCATGGCGCTCTCCAGGCGCGCCTTCGAAGTGCGCTTCGATCCGCGCGGCGAGCACCTGCGCCACTACGCCCCCGGCACGCTCAGGGGGCTGCTCGAGGACTTCGGCTTTCACGACGTGCAGGTGCGCTCGGCCGGCGGGGTGCCCGGCGAGCGCCGCGTCCTGCTCGCGCGGGCCGTCCGGTCCCGCTTCTAGCCGGCGCGGGGAGCTGTGCCACGGCCCGCAGGGCCTGGACGTAGTCGTTGTGGATTTCGACCGCCTGCGGTTCCTTGGCGAGCGCTTCGGGCGCGATCGACTGCGGGTTGAGATAGATCGCGGCCTGCAGCTCGTTGACGGCGGCCCGCGGATTGCGAGAGACGTCGTAGCGTCCGAGCGCGAGCCAGGTCTTCGCGCTGGAGGGCTGCAGGCGCACCGCGCGCTGCAGCGTCGCGCGGGCGAGTGCGGGATGGCCGGTGATCTCCTGGACGTAGGCGAGCGTCATCAGCGCTTCCGCCGAGAGCGGGTCGCGCGAGACCGCGGTCTGCGCTGCATCGGTGGCCGCGCGCGGGTTGCGTGCCAGCAGCGCCAGCGCATGCTGGCGAGCGTCTTCGGAGCGCTGCGGTTGCCATTGCGACCAGGCGGCGAGCAGCGCGGCGACGAGCACGGCGACCGCCACTGCGAGGCGCAGGTGGCCGAGGCTCTCCAGGCGGGCGAGCACGGGGTTGCCCGGCGCGGAGCCGGCGCGCGCTGCGCCATCGGCGTTCGGGGCGCCCGGCGCCTGTCCGGCCGCGGTCGCGCCGAGCGGCCCGCGTCCGGCGAGCCAGCCCGCGCAGAGCAGCGCTGCGCAGGCGTCGCCCGGCACGTACCAGGTCCAGTCGATCAACGAGTGCGCACCGAACACGACGACCAGCGTGAGCATGCTGAGCATGCCTATGCGCTCCGGCGTATACGGGACCGGCCGCCGGCGCCATCCGGGACGGCCGCCGTCGCGGAGCTGAAGCCACGAGCGCCAGCTCGCCCAGCGCCGGTTGTAGGGATGTGTCGCCCTGCCCGCCGCGGCCATCCAGCTGACGAGCAGGCCGAGCGCCAGGACAAGCCCGACGAGGCCGAGGTCGGCGAGCGTCTGCACGACGAAGCCGTGGGCGTGCCTCACTTCGAGCGTCTCCGCGCGGAAGCGCTGGCGCGCCGTCTGATAGCTCGAGGCGCCCGCGCCGACCACCGGGTGCGCGTCGAAGACCTGCAGCGCCTCCTTCCAGTAGCGCGCGCGAACGCTCGCCACGGCGGTGAGGCGGTCCGGCGTGTTCGCTGGGGGTTTGGCATTCGGGTTGGTGAGCGAGTCGACAGCGTGCGACACGCTGCCCGTCAGGCCGCGCTGGCTGTGAGCGAGCGCCCCGCCGAAGCCGAGCACGGCGAGCACGATCACCGCCAGCAGCGCCGCGCCGGCATTGCGGCGCGAGGTCAGCGACGGCGCCTGGCGGCCCGTGAGGAAGCCGATCGCCAGGCCTGCGACGGCGAGCAGCACGACCATGGCGACGATCAGCGCTCCCAGCTGGTGTCCCGCTACGGCACGTTCGGCCGTCGGCACGTTGTCGGCGCTCAGCGCGTGCTTCGAGAAGGCCCACGCGGCCACCGCCCCGGCGCCCAGCGCGCCGGGTATGAGCACCGCGGCGCTGCGCAGGCGCAGCGGCACCATCGAGAACCACAGCGCCAGGCCGATCGCGAGCGCGGCGAGGGCGCCGCGCGAGTAGGCGAGCAGCAGCGTCAGCAGCAGCAGGCCCATCGCCGGGTATGCCATCGCGCTGAGCAGCGCGTGTCCCGCGCGCCGCGCGCCCAGCCAGATGCAGCAGATCACCCCCATCGCCGCCGTCAGGCCGATCGCGTTCCAGTAGCCGTAGGGCTCCTCCAGCCGCGCATAGGAGATCGCAGGAGCGAGCTTGCCCGGGAAGACCTTCGTCAGCAGCGCGAAGCCGCAGACGATCACAGCCGCGAGAGCGAGACCGCCGAGGATCGCCGGCCATCGCTCGGGCGCCATGCGCGCCAGCACGACCGCCGCGGCGAACACGCCGCTGTAGGCGAGCATCCTTCCCGCGTCGCGCCAGCTGTCGTCCGGCTGCAGCGACCACACGACCGAGAGCGCCGTGAGCACGGTGAAGGCGAGCAGCAGCCCGACCGGCCAGAGCCCGTAGACCCGCCTGCCCGCTTCTGTCAGCAGGATCCCCGATGCCACCACGACCCCCGCGCCGAGCGTCAGGACCATCTCGGTCGTGGTCATCGATTCCAGGTTCAGGCCGCCCTTGGCGAAGAACGTGACGAAGCACAGGATCCCCGCCGTCAGCAGCATCGGCCACCAGAGGACATGTGGGGCACCGGGCGCGCGCGGCGCCATGCGGCGGCGCGGCGTCTCGGCGCTCGCGGGGGCGAGCGGCGGCGCTACGCCCATCGGCGCGCGCTCAGTCTGAGCGGCGGGCACGGATCCGGTTTCGCACGACTCCGCCGCCGAGCGCCATCAGGCAGGCGAGCAGAAAGGCTATGAGCGCGAGCAGGGGGGTGGGCAGCGAGCTGAGCGCAGAGGCGATGTTCGCGTGCACGATGCCCGGCCGGATCAGCTGCGCTCCCACCTTCAGCGGAGCTGCGCCTGCGCGCGCCGCCCCCGCGATGGCCCGTTTCTCCGCCGGCGTGGTTGCGAGCGGCACGGCGCCCGCCCCGCCGGAGCCCCCGCGCCCACCTGCAGCGGCCAGCTGGGCCTGCCGGATCAGCGACGAGCAGTCTGTGTACTCTTCCGCGTCGGCGCTCAGCTCTTTCAGCGCCTTGCGATAGTCGCTCTGGCTGAAGCCCGCCAGTGACTGCCCGTGCGTGCACCGCTGGATGATCGTTTCGCCGACATCCGCGCTCGCCGGCGCCGGCGCCGTGACGAGCGCCAGGACGAGCACGCCAGACGCCGCGGCGAGCCGGCTCATCTGTCTTGAGATTCGCATGATGGAGGAGGAAACGCTACCAACGCACACGGGAGAGGCCGAGGGTTGCCAGCGCCCGCGAGAAGCCGTCGGCCCACGCGTCGTGGCTGTAGGCCCTCACGTCCTCGGCGCCCGCGCGCCCCATGCCGCGCCGCAGCTCGGGGTCGGCCGCGAGCCGCACCATCGCCTCCGCGAGCGCGCGGCTGTCTCCAGCCGGCACCACGAGGCCGTTGCGTCCGTCGCGGACAAGGCCGCCGGCGGCGGCGCCGACGGCGTCGCTCGCGATCACCGCCAGTCCCCGGTCCATCGCCTCGTTGACCACCAGCCCCCACGGCTCGCGGAACGTGCGCGTCGGGATCGACGGCGCCACCAGCACGTCGCAGGCCGCGTAGAGCTCGCGCAGCTCGAGCGCCGAGAGGACGCCCAGGCGCTCGACTCCGTCCCGTGCCCCGCCTGCGCCGCCGCCACCGCGGACGCCGCCGGCATCCGGCTCGATCCCCGCGAGCAGGAGCGCGGCGTCCGGCCGGCCGAGGCCCGAGGCTCGCCATGCCTCGAGCAGGACCCGCACCCCCTTCTCCGGTGCCGATCTGCCCACGAACAGGAACCTCGTCGCCGCCTGCGCGCGGCGGGGGTCGTCTGCCTGAGGCCCGCGCTCGGGAGCGCGCCAGAAGTCGTCGTCGACCGACTGCGGGGCGATGTGCACGTTGTGCGCGCCGCGGGCGCGCACGTAGGCGCTCACATGCGGTCCGTATGTGACGACCGCGTCGGCAGAGCGGTAGAGGCGTCGCAGCGGCAGGTAGCTGAGGGCGTGGGCGGCGCTGCGCGGGTGCGCCCACAGCGAGGCCCACAGAATCAGCGGAACCCCACCGCGGCGCGCGCCAGCCCAGGTCGCAAGGGGCGCGATCCGTCCCGCCGTTGGGCAGACGACGGCGCGGTGACGACCGCTGGAGACGAGCCGCTCGAGTGAGAGCGGCCGCACGTGACGGTGCTCGAACGGCAGTTGCCCCTCAAAGCGCGCTCCGCCGTGCTTGGAGCGCCCGCCGAACAGCGCGACCTCGATCTGCTCTCGCTCGTCCAGGCGCGCGAGCGCCCCGGCCCTGTAGGCGGGGATGTGGCCCGTGACGAACAGGACCGGTTTCATTGCAGCGCGCGCAGGTAGGCCGCGAGCGTCTGCTCGCCGCAGCGCTCCCAGGTGAAGTTCGCAGCGACAGTCGCTCGCGCGCGTTGCCCGGCCTCGCGCAGGCGGTGCGGATCGGAGAGGAGCTCGTCGATCCGCTGGGTGAGGCGCTCGATGTCCCCGGGCGGAACGAGCATGAAGCCGTCGCCGGCGGCCGCGATCTCCTCCGGCCCGGGCTCGCCGCGGCATCCGATCGCCGGCACCCCGGCGGCCATCGCCTCGATGTAGGCCACGCCGAAGGCCTCCTCGGTCGACGGCATCACGAGCAGGGTGGCGCGCCGGGACTGCTCGATCGCCTCTTCCGGCGGCAGCTGCCCGAGGAAGTCCACCCGGTCGGCGACCCCCAGCCGGGCGGCGAGCCCTTCGAGCGCGATTCGCTCGGGGCCTTCGCCGACGATCGCGTAGCGGAGCGTCGGATGCCTCTGTCCCAGCACCGCCAGGGCGCGCAGCACGTCGGCGTGGCGCTTGCGGGCGATGAGATGCCCGACCGTGATGAGCGTTGGCGGCGCGGCCAAGCGGCCGGCGATCAGCCCTGCGCCGGGCCCGCCCACGGGCGTGCGCCCATCGCGCGGCCGGGTGCGTGGCGCCGGCGGCAGCTCGGCGCCGAGATGCACGACGCGCGTCTCGCCCGCCCCGGCGGCGCGCGCGAGGTCGGCGATGCCGTGGCTGTTGGCCAGCACCAACCGGGCGGCGCCGAAGGCGCGCGCGACAGCGCGCCTGCCGGCCTCGTCGCGCGTGGCCGTGTACAGGACGTCCCCGCCGTGCACAGAGATAACCAGCGGGGCAGCGACCGGGCGCAGGCCGCGCAGCGCGCGCCTGACCGCATCGCCGGCCGGCACCGCGTTGTGGGCGTGGATCAGCTCGAACGGGAACGAGCGCGAGAGCCGCATCAGCGCCAGGCGCAGCGCGGGCGCGGCCCAGGCGCCCCAGCTCGGGTAGGAGCTCGCGCGCGGCGGCGAGAGGTACGGCACGTAGGCGACCGGCAGGCCGTCGAGGGTCTGCCGGCGCGGCTCGCGCAGGCGAGCCCCGAGGGCCGCCGCGGCCGCCCGCGGGCCCGCAGCGAACGACGCTCTCGGGGGCACGAGACGATGCAGCACCAGCACGCGAACGTCGGCGCCGGCCTCGCTCGCGGCGAGCGCCTGGCGGTGGGCCCAGATGCCCAACACGGGGTCGCGGCGGCTCGGATAGAACTCCGCTATGACCGCGACCTTCGGCCGCCGGCGGCCCGAGCCGCTCACCAGCGGCGATGGGTCGTGAGGATGCGCTGAGCCTCGCGCGCGGTGAGATAGGGGCGCTCGGCCAGGAAGTCGCGAGCCTCGGCCACCGCCTCCGCGCGCGGGTAGGCGGATGCGGCGGGAGCGGCGCGGTGGCGCATCGAGACCGCGTCCAGAACCCCGCAGCGCCAGCCGTGCTCGCGTGCGAGCGCCGCCCAGTGGACATCCAGCCCCCAGCCCATTCGCAGCGCCGGGAAGGGCAGCAGGGTCGGGAACGTCTCGCGCGCAAAGGCCGTCACGGGGCCGATCTCGACGAAGCTGGTCTCGTGCACCACGCTGCGGGCTCGCCGCCGCGTCACCGGCCAGGCCGCGTGGGAGTCGAGACGATGCGCCGGCTGCGCGAGCACGAGGCCGAACTGCTCGCACAGGAACAGGAAACGGTCCAGGAAGCCACGCGGCAGCTCCACGTCGTCGTCCACGACGAGCAGCCAGTCGAACTCATCGGCGGGGTGCTCGGCGAGCAGCATGTTGAGGTTCTCGAACTTGCCGCGTCCCTCCGGCGGGCGGGTGTGCAGCTCGACGTGGTGACGCGAGCTCGTCAGCTCGGCGCGCATCGCGCGGGCCAGCTCGCTGTGCTCCGGGCGCTCGACCCCGAGCACGAGCACCCGCCGCGGCGGCGGCGCTCGCCGTGCCGCGAGCGCGAGCCGCAGGCGCCTGCCGCTGGCGAGCTCCCAAGCGTTGACCGCCTCGTCGGCGAGGCCGCGGCGAACGGCCCCGAGGCCCGCAACCGTGCCGCTCGTGCCCGAGAGGAAGTCATCCCCCGCCTGCCGCGCGCTCGCTTCTGGCCGTTGGCCGAACAGCCCCTCGCGCAGGCGACCGGCGCTGTGGGCGACCATCGCCAGTCCGGCCGGACAGCGGCGCCGGATCACATGCCCCACGCAGCCGGCGAGCGTCAGCAGCTCGCGTGCCAGGGACGGCGCCTGCCCTCGCCTGGCGTCGAGGCGCCGGGCGGCGCGGCCCCGGGCGTGCGCCACCCGCGACAGCGAGCGCAGGCGGCTGTCATCGCCGGCGCGCCGGTGATCGACCGCCGCGCCGGCGACATACAGGACCCGCGCGCCAGGAGTCTGCGCGCGCAGCCGGTCTTGCCACTCCTGCTCGTCGCCGCCGTGCTCCAGGGAGACGTCGAACGGCCCGACGCGCTCGAGCGCGTTGCGGCGGATCGCCATGTTGGCGCCCCACGCATACGGCGCGGCCGTGTCCGCCGCCCCCAGATCGAGCGTGGTGATCGGCGGCCGCTCGCGCCCGCAGCTGCGCGGCGCGAGCCCCTCCAGGCTGGCTCGGATGGGGCCCGTGAACACGTCCGTGCGCGGGTGCTCGGCGGCCGCATCGAGCAGCGCCGCAAGCCAGTGCCGGCTCGCCCGTATGTCGTCGTCGACGAACACCACGAGCTCCCCTGTGGAGCGCTCGACCCCCGTGTTGCGGGCCGCGTTAAGGCCGCGCGGCGCGGGATGGGGCTCGTAGCGCGCACCGAATCTCTGCGCCAGCGCGCGGGCGGCGGGCGACGCTCCGTCGTCGTCGACGACGAGCACCTCGGCGCCCGCCTCGGCGGCGGCCGGCGCGATCGACGCGAGCGCCACCTCGAGATAGGGCAGGCGGCCCCGCGTGGGAATAACGATTGATACCGGCGTCATGCTCGGAACAGTCTAGGTTTGCGGCCAATGGTCCTGTTTCTGCACAATCGCTATCGCACCACGGGTGGAGAGGAGCGGGTGGTGCAGGACCTGCTGTGGCTCGTGCGCGAGCGTCTCGGCGAGGACGCGCAGCTGCTCGCGCGCGACTCCGCGACCCTCGGGCGCCGCGCGGCGGCCGCGGGCCTGCTGTGGGGCGGCCTCGAGCCTGCCGACGTCGGGCGAGCCGTTCGGCTGAGCGGCGCACGCGTCGTCCATGCCCACAACCTGCACCCGGCGTTCGGATGGCGCGCGCTCGCCGCGGCCCGCGGCGCCGGTGCCCGCGTCGTGCTCCACCTGCACCAGTATCGGCTCGTCTGTGCGATCGGCGTGTGCTTCACACGCGGCGCAGAATGCACCCGGTGCCATGGCCGCGACACGCTTCCCGGCGTGCGCCTGAACTGCCGTGGAAGCCTGCCCGAGTCGCTGGCATACGCGGCGTCACTGGCGGTCTGGCAGCGGCGGCTCGTCGCGCAGGCCGACACGATCATCGTCCCGAGCGCCTTCGCAGAGAAGCGCCTGCGCGAGCTCGGCGCGCCACTGCCGGGCGACCGCGTGCAGGTGCTCGCGCCGCCGGTGCGGGCGACCGAAGCGCCGGCTTCCTCGCGCGCAACGGGGTCCCCGCCGGGGACCGGATCATCGGCGGGGTCGGTCGCGTATGCGCTCGTCGTCTCGCGCCTGTCGCCTGAGAAGGGGATAGACGTCGCCATCGACGCCTGCCGCGCGGCCGGCATCCCGCTCGTCGTCGCCGGCGAGGGGCCCGAGCGGGAAGCGCTGCTCGAGCACGCCGGCGGCTCCGATGTCCGGTTCCTCGGCCGCGTCGATGATGCGGAGCTCGGCCGGCTGCGCGCGGGCGCCGCGATCGCGCTGTCGCCGTCGCGCTCCGCTGAGACCTTCGGGCTCGCCGCCGCCGAGGCGATGGAGGCGGCCCTTCCGGTGGCGGCCAGCCGGGTGGGGGCGCTTGCCGAGCTCGTCGGCGAGGAGGGGCTCGTCCCTGCGGGCGACGCGCAGGGGCTGGCCGGCGCGATCGCTCGCCTTGCGGGAGATCGGGCGCTCGGCAGCCGCAACCGCGAGCGTGTGCGTGCCGTGTGCGCCCCCGAGGTTGTGGCACGGGGGCTCAGCCGGGCCTACGGCGGGCGCGACGCCGTGCTGCCGAGAACCTGAGCCGAGGGCATAAGCTCCCGCCGTGCCTACGTCCTCGACCGCGCTGATCACCGGCATCACCGGCCAGGACGGCTCGTTCCTCGCGGAGCTGCTGCTCGAGCGCGGATACCGGGTCACCGGGCTCGTGAGGGGCCCGGCCGAGCGCTCGCTCGGGCCCTCGGAGCATCTGCGCGGGCAGCTTCAGCTGATGCGCGGAGACCTCCTGGACCCGGCGACCCTGCGCATGGCGATCGACGAGCTGCGGCCGCGCGAGATATACCACCTCGCGGGGCCATCGTTCGTGCCCGCATCGTGGGAGCACCCGCAGGAGACGCTCGCGGCGATCGCGGGATCGTGCGCCGCGGTGCTGCAGGCGGTACGCGACCTGGACCCCGCGATGCGCGTGTTCGTGTCGGCGTCAGGCGCGATCTTCGGCGACGCGCCCGACTGCCCCCAGCGCGAGGACACGCCATGCCGGCCGACGACGCCCTATGCGATCGCCAAGCTCGCGGGGCACGAGCTCGTCGGCGCGATGCGCGAGCACGACGGGCTGCATGCCAGCTCGGGCATCGTCTACAACCACGAGTCCGAGCGCCGCCCCGAGCGGTTCGTCACCCGCAGGATCACCCGCGGCGCGGCCGCCATCGCCCTGGGCCTCCAGGACGAGCTGACACTCGGCAACCTCGAGGCGATCCGCGACTGGTCCTTCGCGGGAGACATCATGCGCGGCGCCTGGCTGATGCTGCAGCAGGACCGCGCGGACGACTACGTCCTCGCCAGCGGCGTGCCGCACACGGTGGCTGAGCTGGCCCGCACCGCCTTCGCGTGCGTCGATCTCGACGTCGAGCGCTACCTGCGGGTGGATCCCTCGCTGGTGCGGGCGCCGGAGCGGACGCCGAGCGTGGGCGACCCGGCGAAGGCGCACGCGCAGCTGGGCTGGACACCCCAGCTCGACTTCGAGCAGCTGGTCGAGCGGATGGTCCAGGCGGACCTGCGATCGCTCAAGGCCGCCGCCGCCCCGTCCTGACGGCGCTCGGGGATCCCGAGCGCCGCTGCGCAGGGGCCGGGCCCGTCCAAGTGAGGCCTTACACTGGCCGCCTGGATGAGCACCGTCGGTGTCATTGGACTGGGCTACGTCGGCTTGCCGCTCGCGGTGGCGTTCGCGCAGGAGGGCTGCGACGTGATCGCGGTGGACGTGGACGCGCGCAAGGTCGACGCGATCGAGGCCGGTGACTCCTACATCGAGGACGTCTCCTCCGGCACGCTGAAGCAGGTGGCCGAGCGCATTCACGCGACCACGCGGTATGCGCGACTCGCGGAGGCCGACGCGGTGCTGGTGTGCGTTCCGACCCCGCTGACGCGCAACCGCGAGCCGGATCTCGGGCCGCTGATAGACGCCACGCGCGCGCTGGCCGAGGTGCTGCGCGCCGATCAGCTCGTCGTGCTCGAGTCGACCACCTATCCGGGAACCACGCGCGAGCGCATGGCGCCGCTGCTGGAGGAGTCCGGATTGGCCGCGGGCAGGGACTTCCACCTGGCCTTCTCGCCCGAGCGCGTGGACCCGGGGCGCACGGACTTCACCCTGCGCAACACCCCGAAGGTGCTCGGCGGGCTCACCGACGCGTGCGCGGAGCGCGCCGAGGCGCTCTACGCGCTCGTGTGCGATGAGATCGTGCGGGTCTCGAGCCCCGAGGCCGCGGAGCTCACGAAGCTGCTCGAGAACATCTTCCGCTCGGTCAACATCGCTCTGGTCAACGAGCTGGCGATGCTGACCGACCGCATGGGAATAGACATATGGGAGGTTGTCGAGGCCGCCTCGTCCAAGCCGTACGGGTTCATGCGCTTCGAGCCCGGACCGGGGATGGGCGGGCACTGCCTGCCGGTCGACCCCTTCTACCTGAGCTGGCGGGCGCGCGAGTTCGACATGGCCACGGAGTTCATCGAGCTGGCCGGCAAGGTCAACCAGCAGATGCCCTACCACTGCGTCGCCAAGGCGCAGCGCGCGCTGAACGACAGGGGGCTCTCGGTCAAAGGCGCGCGCATCGCCGTGCTGGGTGTCAGCTACAAGCCGGGCGTCGGGGATGTTCGCGAGTCGCCGGCGCTGAAGATCATCTCGCTGCTGCAGGAGCTCGGCGCGCAGGTGCTCTACCACGACCCGCACGTGCCGAGCCTGGCCGAGTTCTCGCTCAGCAGCACGCCGCTCGAGCAGGCGCTCGCGGACGCCGACCTCGCGCTGATCGTCACGGCCCATCCGGGTGTCGACTACGAGCTGGTCGCCAGGCGCGCGCGCCTCGTCGTCGACTTGCGCGGCGTGACGAGCGACGCTCACAGCCCCAACGTCGTGCGGCTGTGACGCCCGGGGAGGCGACGCTCGGCTCGAGCGCGGCGGGACCGCTGCTGGGAGATGGCGTGCAGGTGGGGGAGGGGGTCATGTTCGGCGCGTACGTCGTCGTGCACGACGGCACGGTCCTCGGCGACGGATGCGTGATCGGGGACCACGCGGTGCTCGGCAAGCGGCCGCTTCTCGCCGCCCATTCGAGGACGCGCGGCGAGGTGGGCGCGCTGACGCTCGGGGCGCGTGCAGCCGTCGGCGCCGGAGCGGTCGTGTTCGCTGGGGCGAGCGTGGCGCCGGAGGCGATCCTCGGCGACCAGTCGTTCATACGCGAGCGAAGCTCGGTGGGGACCGGGTCTGTCATCGGACGCGGCAGCGTCGTGGACAACGACGTTCGCGTCGGGGCGCGGGCTCGCGTTCAGTCGTCGGTCTATCTGACCGCATTCACGATCGTCGAGGACGACGTCTTCATCGGACCCGGCGCGATCACCACCAACGACGACACGATGGGCCGCCACGGGCCGTCCTCGCCGGCACGCGGCGCCACGCTGAGGCGTGCCTGCCGCATCGGAGGTGGCGCGGTGCTGGTCCCGGGCGTCGAGGTCGGCGAGGAGGCGTTCGTGGCGGCTGGCGCGGTGGTCACGCGAGACGTTCCGGCCCGCGCCGTGGTGATGGGGGTCCCGGCGCGTGTCGTGCGCCAGGTGTCCGAGGAGGACCTGCTCGAGCGCTGGCGTTAGGCCGCCGCGCTGCGCACCGCCGAGGCGACCTCGGCGACGTGCTCTCGGGTGAGCACCGGGCTCATCGGGATCGCCAGATGCGTGCGGGCCGCCTGCTCGGTCCCGGGCAGGTCCGCGCCGGCGCCCCATGTGCTCATCGGCGGCTGACGGTGCACCGGCGTGCGGTAGTAGGGCTTGTGGCCGATGTCGGCGGCCGCGAGGGCGGCTTCGAGGCGGTCCACCTCGGGGTGGCTGACGACGTACAGATGCCAGGCGGGGGACGTGTCCGGCACCGGCCGGGGCAGCCCGAGCAGCTCGTGGAGCCCGGCGTTCTCGTAGTGGCGACCGGCCTGCCGCCGGCCGGCGGCCCATTCGTCGAGGTGAGGCAGCTGCACCCGCAGGATCGCGGCCTGCAGCTCGTCAAGGCGCGAGTTGTAGCCGACCTGCTCGTAGCTGACCTTGTCGCGCGAGCCGTGGAAGCGGAGGGTCCGGGCCTGCTCGGCGATCCGCTCATCGGAGGTCGTGATCATGCCGCCGTCCCCGAAGCATCCGAGGTTCTTGGAGGGGAAGAAGGAGAACGTCGCCGCCGTTCCCAGCGCGCCGGGGCGCCGCTCGCCGGCGGTGGAGCCGGCGGCCTGGGCCGCGTCCTCCAACACCGGCACCCCCAACGCCTCGATCTCCACGACTGGAGCCACGTTGCCGAACAGGTGCACGGCGATCACCGCTCTGGTTCGTGGCGTGAGCGCCGCCCGCACGGTCTCGGCGGTCATGCAGTAGGTCTCCGGGTCGATGTCGCAGAACACCGGCGTCGCCCCGGTCGGCGGGATCGCCTCGACCGACGCGTAGAAGGTGAATGAGGGCACGACCACCTCGTCGCCCGGGCCCACGCCCATCGCCCGCAGGGCGATCGTCAGCGCCTCGGTGCCGTTCGCCACGCCGACCGCGTGCCCGGCGCCGCAGTAGGCGGCGAACTCCTCCTCGAAGGCCTCGACCTCGGGACCGAGGATGTAGCGCTCGGAGTCGAGCACCCTTGCGACCGCCGCGCGCAGCTCCTCGCGCAGCGGGCTCAGCGCCGTCGAGGTGTCGAACAGGGGGACCCCCATGAGGCTCAGCGCGGCGCGAGCGACTCGAGATCCGCGCGGGTCATCAGCCGGATCAGCTCCTCAAAGGACGTGCGCGGCTTCCAGCCGAGGTCGCGCCCGGCCTTCGACGGGTCGCCGATCAGGTGGTCCACCTCGGCCGGTCTCACGAACGCGGGATCGATCACCACGTACTTCTCGAAGTCGCCGAGCCCCGCCTCGTCGAAGGCGACCTGGCAGCACTCGCGAACCGAATGCGCCTCGCCCGTGGCGATCACGTAGTCCTCCGGCGTGTCCTTCTGGAGCATCAGCCACATCGCCTCGACGTAGTCCTTGGCATAGCCCCAGTCGCGTTCTGCGTCGAGGTTGCCTAGGCGCAGCTCTTTTGTCAATCCATACTTGATGGCGGCGGCGTGCCAGGTCACCTTTCGCGTCACGAACTCCAGCCCACGACGCTCACTCTCGTGGTTAAAAAGTATCCCCGACGTCGCATGCAGGTCATACGACTCCCTGTAGTTGACCGTGATGAAGTGGCCGTAGGCCTTGGCCACGCCGTAGGGGGAGCGTGGGTAGAACGGCGTAGTCTCGGTCTGCGGCACCTCGAGCACCTTGCCGAACATCTCGCTCGAGGACGCCTGGTAGAAGCGCGCCTGGGGGCAGACTTCGCGCATCGCCTCGAGCATGCGCGTGACGCCTACGCCGGTGAACTCGGCGGTGAGCGTCGGCTGGATCCAGGAGACGGCGACGAACGACATCGCGGCGAGGTTGTAGATCTCGGCGGGATCGGAGGCCCGCAGCGCGTCGACCAGCGAGCGCTGGTCGAGCAGGTCGCCCTGGTGGAGCGTGATGCGGTCGCGGATGTGCTCGATGCGGTCGAACTTCTCGGTCGACGCGCGGCGCACCATGCCGTGGACCTCGTAGCCCTTCTCCAGCAGCAGCTCGGCCAGATAGGAGCCGTCCTGGCCGGTCACACCGGTTATCAGCGCTGAGCGTCGGTCGGGCACGGCGCGGAAGCCTATATGCCGAAGGCGACTGTTCGGCCGCTCGCCGGTGCGCTCACGTCGAGGCCGGCGTCGAGGCTGAAGCCGCTTCGTCGCGCTCGCGCAGCCAGCGCACCGTCGCTGCGATCCCGTCCTCGAGCTCGATGCGAGCCTGCCAGCCAAGCAGGCGGCGAGCCTTCTCGACCGACGGCCAGCGCCGCTGCACGTCAACGGCGAACGTGGGCAGGTGCTCGAGCGCGAACGCCTCGGGGTCCTCGCCGCAGGCCTCCCAGATGACGCGAGCGATCTCGGCGATGGTGAGCTCCCGAGAGGCGGAGATGTTGAAGTCCTCGTTGAGGCCCGCCGGCGAGGTCATCGCGGTGACGACGCCGTCGGCGATGTCCTCGACATGGGTGAGCGTCCTCGTCTGCTCGCCGGAGCCGAAGATCTCGAGCGGCCGCTGGCCGGAGAGCACCTTGCGGATCAGATCCGGGACAGCGTGGGCGATTCCCGGCTCGGCGTCCGGCACCTCGCCGGGGCCGTAGGCGTTGAACGGACGGCAGATCGTGAACGGGAGGCCGTGCTCCTCGTTGGCGGCGCGGCAGTAGACCTCGCCGGTGAGCTTCGAGAAGCCATACGCCGACAGGGGGACCGGACACTGCGGCAGGTAGTCCTCGGGTGTTGGGTACAGCTCCGCACGCTCGAAGACCATCGAGGACGACACATAGACGAAGCGCTCGACCTCGACGTCGAGCGCCGCCCGGATGACCGAGTTATAGAGCGCGTTGTTGACCTCGGTCAGGGTGTGCGGCAGCCGGTGGAAGTTGGCGATGCCGCCGACGATCGCGGCCAGGTGGATCACGTGGGTGCAGCCCAGCGTCGCCGCGCGTGCCTGCTCCGGCACGCGCAGGTCGCCCATGTGCACCTCGGCGCCCTCGCGCATCCACTGCGGCGCCTCGCGCTGGTCTGACACGCGGACCTCGTACGCGGGATCTGCGAGCAGGCGCCTGACGACCGCGGCGCCGATCGTCCCGGCGCCGCCAGTGACGAGAACCCTGCTCACCCGGACGGAGGGGTGGGCATCAACAGGGCGAGCTCGGAGGCGTAGGCGAACACCTGAGCCGCGCCCCAGCAGTCCCAGGGATCGACGACGAGGCAGTCGCCGGCCGCATGCTCGGCGATCGTTGCCAGCGTCCGCGGATCGCGGAACTCCGAGTGGTTGGTCGCGAGGATGACCACGTCGGCATCCTCGACCGCCTCCGCGAGCGACAGCGTGGGCGTGGGGACGTGCGGGTCGTGCACCGCGACGTCGGCCAGCTCGCGCTCGAGCAGGCGCACGAGCTTGTGCGCGAGCGAGTCGCGCTCGTCGTCCGTGTCCGCCTTGAACGCCAGCCCGAGGACCGCGACCTTGCGGTCGGCGAGAGCGCCGAGGCGGCGCTTCGCGCCTTCGAGCAGGAACAGCGGCACGGACTCGTTCACCCTCGACACCGCGAGCAGCATCCCGGGCGCGGCCGACCGCTCCTCCGAGAAGGTGAAGTCCTTGCGCAGGCAGGTGCCCGCGGTGAAGCCCGGCCGCGCGATCCCCCCGCGCGGGTAGTCGCGGTTGATCAGGTCGATCACCTCGAACACGTTGGCCGAGTAGCGCTCGCAGTCCATCATCAGCAGGTTGGGGAGGGCGAAGTTCGCGTAGCGAAGGATGTTCGTCCAGATCTTCGCCAGCTCGGCCTGCACGGGAGTTGTCTGCACGATCGGCGCCTCGAACACCTTGAACAGGTCGCCGACCTCATCCCCGGAACGAGCGCCGACGCCGCCGATGATGCACGGGAGCGTGTCGATCTCCTCGATGAAGCGGCCGGCGGCGATGCGCTCGGGGGCATGCGCGACGAACACCTCCTCGCCGATCTCAAAGCCGCGATGCTTGGCGAGGTAGCCGGCGACGAAGTCGGTCGTGCCGGGCGCGACCGTCGAGCGCAGGATCAGCGAGTGCCCCGGCGCGAGCACGCCGAGCAGGTCGTCGAGCGCCGAGCGGATGTCGCGCATGTCTATCTCGATGTGCGAGAAGGACGGCGTCCCGAGCGTGATCACGATGTGGCGGGCGCGAGCCGCGTCGGCGACCCGCGGGGACAGCGCCAGCCGCCCGCTCGCATGGACGCGGTCGAGCAGCTCCTGCCCGCCGGTCTCCGCGAACGGCATGCGGCCCTCGCCCACCGCATCCAGGCGCGAGGAGTCGTTGTCCACACCGAGCACGTCGAGGCCGCGATCGGCGAACGACAGGGCGAGCGGAAGCCCGACGCGGCCGAGGCCGACGACCGATACGTCGGCGGTGCTCTGCGAGGGCGTCATCGCAGCCAAGAGGTTAGCGGCGCTCGCGCAGGTACTGGCGCAGGAAGCCGGCGATGAAGCGGGGGTTGTAGCGGGCGTAGCGGCGCCACAGCCGCCGCGGCTCGCGCGCAAGCCGATACACCCACTCGAGACCGCTGCGCTGCATCCATGCCGGCGCCTGGGGGACCAGACCGGCGTGGAAGTCGAAGGCGGCGCCGACGCCCACGAGCAGCGGCGCCGTCAGATGCGGGCGCATGTGATGCATCCACTTCTCCTGCTTGGGCTGGCCGGTGCCGACCCACACGACGGCGGCGCCCGAGGAGTTGATCTCGGCGATCGCCCGCTGCTCCTCCTCGGCGGTGAGCGGCCTGAAGGGTGGTGAGAAGCTGCCGGCGATGCGAAGGCCCGGCAGGCGCGCGCGCAGCCTGGCTTCGAGCAGCTGCAGCGCCTCGGGGGTTCGCCCCCCGTAGAGGTAGATCGGCGTGCCCGAAGTGGCGGCGCGCGCGCAGAAGCGCAGCATGAGATCGGGTCCGTAGACCCTGGTCGCGCCGGGGTGGCCGAGCGCTCGCAGTGCCCACACCAGCGGCTGGCCGTCCGGCACGGCCAACGTCGCGCCCAGCACCGCCGCCATGGCCTCGGGGTCCTCGCGGGCGGACATCACGAGATTGACGGCCGCCGCGGTGACGTATCCGCGCGCGCCGGCGGCGACCATCTCCTCCATCCAGTCGACCACCTGCTCGTACCCGGAGACGGCCAGCGGGATGCCGAGCACCGTGGCGCGCGGCGGCGGCGCGGGGGTTGTCTGGGCTGCAGGCGTCGAGATCGGGTGAAGATACCCCGCCCGCGGCTGCCGGCCTGCCGCCGGCACGTGGACGCATTCGACGAATTGGCAATATTCGGATATTGACAATATGCCTAATCTCTGTCTGGATGAGCCCGCTGAGCCTCCGCCGCTACCGCGCCGAGCGTCTGCTGCGCCGGGAGTTCGACGGGTTGCGCGCTCGCGTGCTCGCAAGCGTGCGGGGACGGCTCCAGGCGAGCGGTGCGCGCCTGGACCCAGCCGATCTGGAGGCGTGCTACGCCCAGGCGTGGCAGGGCCTCTACACGGCGATGCTGGCCGGCGAGGAGATCTCGAACGTCGCCGGGTGGCTGGTGATCGTGACCTTCCGACGCGCGATCGACGAGCACCGCGCGCGTGAACGTGGCCGGCGACGCGGCGATCCCGAGCATGCCTCGAGACCGGATCGGGGACCGGCCCGGGAGCCGCTGGAGGACCGCGACCTGGCAGCCGAGCTCGACGACCGCGTGAGGCTTCGCCACCTGTTCGAGGGCCTGAGTGCGCGTCTCAGCGCGCGCGAGCGCGAGGCGGCCGTGCTCTGCTACCTGCAGGGCCTCTCACGCTCGGAGGCGGCCGAGCGCATGGGGGTCGGCGAGGCGCGCATGCGAAAGCTGATGGAGGGGCGAGGCGGCGGGCGGCCGGGCGTCGCGGGCAAGGTGAGCGCGCTCGTGGAGACGGTCGGCGCAGGCGGCTGGTGCGACGAGCAGGGCTCGCTGATGCGCGGGCTCGCCTACGGCATGCTCGACCCGCAGGGAGACCGCTACCGGCTGGCGGTGATGCACGGCAGCCAGTGCTCGGCCTGCCGTGCCTACGTCGTCTCGCTTCGCGGTCTGGCGGCCGCCCTGCCGCCCGTGCTGCTGACGCCGGCGCTCGGCGGCGCAGGATTCGCGCTGGCCGGCGCCGGTCTGCGTGGCGGCCTCCGCGCTGCCGGCGGAGGCGTCGGGGCGGGAACCGGAGGCGTGAGCACGGGCGCCGGTGGCGCGGGCGCCGTGGCGGGTGGAGGATGGGTGCTGGCAGGCGGGCCGCTCACAGCCAAGCTGGCCGTGGGTTGCCTGCTGGCAGTGGGGGTCGGAGCGGGCTGCGTCGCGCTTCGGGGCGCCACCGATCACCCCGAGGCGCCGCTGCTCCGCCACGAGCCCGCGGTGCTGGGCGCGCATCCGGGTCTCGCCGGGGCCGGCGGGGCCTGGCCTCGGATCGGCGGCGCGCAGGGAGCGGACTTCGCATCGCTCAAACGACGCTCGGCGGCGGGCGCGGGCGCTGCCGGCTGGGCCGGTCGCGAGTTCGGGCCGGAGCATGGGCTCTCGCCGGTCGGACGGCCGGCTGCCGGCTTGGGCGCGCAACACGTGCCAAGCGCGCGAACAGCGTCCGCCTATGCGCCGGCCTCCGGCGCCGGCAAACCGTCCGCGGTGCGTCCGGGGGCCGGCGCGTCCGCGGCGCAGCGCGAGTTCGCGCCGGGCTAGCGATGGCGCCGAGCGCGGGGCGTGACGGAGTCGGCCCCGCTCAGCCCCTCGGGAAGACCTTGCTGAGGCGCGCCAACGCGAGCGGGTTGCCGCGCGGGCGCAGCCTTCCGGTGGCGACCGCGCGGAGCGGGTCCAGCCGCTCGCCGACGATGTCGACCCAGTCCTGGTAGGAGAGGCGCAGGCGCAGGTCGGGCTTCGGCGCCTCGCCCTGCTCGACCGAGCTGGAGCCGTTGTTCACCGTCAGGTGCCAGGGGGCGACGTCCGGGTCGGTGAAGTCCCACTGGAAGGTGGTCGTCCGCTTCAGTCCATGGTCGGGGTTGACCTGCCGCTTGATCGTGTCGAACAACATCGCGACGGTCTCGGGATCGCGCATCGAGGGGCCTTCGCGCACGCCGATCACGCCGGCTTTGGCCAGGGCGCGGCCGCGCTGGGAGATCTCCAGCGGCGAGAGGCCGGACGGCAGCAGCTGGGGCCCCGGAAGCGTCTCGAGCGCAAGACCGGCGGAGCGCAGCTTGGTCGTCATCGAGGTGAGCCCCTCGACGCCTACCTTGTCGAAGGTGTAGTTGAAGACAGTCAGGTATTTCTCGTCCCAGCCGGGTGGCATCAGCACCTGGGCGGTGTAGCGGGTCACATCGCGCAGGATGCCGGCGACGGCCCTGGGGACGCGCACGGGGTCTTCGCGGTTCAGGTCCGAGAGGAGCTTGACGCCGAAGCCGATGTGGCGCTGCTCGTCGGCGGCGATGTTCTCCATGCCCTCGCGGAACGCCGGCAGCTGGTCGCGTTCCTCCAGGTAGCTGCAGATGAAGTGCTGGCCGGGCTGCGCGAGCGCCGACTCGATGACGATGTGGTAGAGCGTCACCGCCGCCGCGAGTTTCGCCGGCGAGCGATCGGCGCGGAGTTCGTCGGCCATCCGGTCGAGACGGTCGAAGATCTTGCGAAAGCCGGAGGTCAACTGGGGCTTGATCGCGCTCAGCCCACCCGACATGGAGCCGTCGCCGATCTCGCAGACCTCCTGCATGAAGCGCTTGAAGAACACGGCGTGGCGGGCCTCGTCAACCTGCTGTGTGGTGAGGAAGTACTTCTGCTCCTCCAGCGGCGCCGCGTCTATGTAGGGCGAGAGGTTGTCCGCGACCGCGTCCTCGCCCCAGAAGAAGAGGCAGTAGTTCCACAGCGCCGCCTGCCGCTCGAACTCGGTGAAGTCCTCGCGCCACTGGCGAGCGTCCTCGGTGAAGTCGAGCTCGGTCGCGCGCCAGTTGCCGCGCTCCCAGCGCGCGTAGAGGTCCGCGTAGGAGATGGCGTCGGTCGGGAGGGTGGCCAGGCCGGATTCCGTCGAGCTGGGTGAAGGTGTGGCGGTCGCCATCGGCTGCTCCTATCGGGCGTATGTGCGGATAACGAACGCTATCGCAATAGCGGGCGCTCTGCAAGTAGGATTAGAGGATGGAGATCGCAGAGACGACACCGCGGCCGGGCAACGGACAGGCGCAGCCGGCGACACGCATGACGCGCGAGCAGAGCAAGGCGAACACGCGTGAGCGCCTGCTGGCGGCCGCGCGGAGCGTGTTCGCGCGCAGCGGCTTCCACGGCGCATCGGTCGATGAGATCGCCTCCAGGGCCGGCTTCTCGACCGGCGCCCTCTACTCGAACTTCGACGGCAAGGAGGACCTGTTCCTGGTGCTGATGGAGCGTGAAATCGACGAGCACGCGCGCGAGATCTCCGAAGCGGTCGCCGAGCGAGCCTCGGTCGCCGAGCGCGCGACGGGGGGCGCCCGGCAGTGGATGACGATGATCGAGCGCGAGCCGGAGCTGCTGCTGCTGCTCATGGAGTTCTGGGCCTATGGCGTGCGCGACGCGGAGATCCGCCCGAAGGTCGCCGCCCAGTTCGCGCACATGCGCCAGGTGCTGACGAGCCTGATCGCCGATGGAGTGCGTGAGTTCGACCTGGAGCTCGACATCCCCGCCGAGCAGCTGGCGATCGCGATCGACGCGCTCGCCGACGGCATCGCCCGCCAGAAGCTGGCCGACCCCGACGCCGTTCCGGACGAGCTCATGGGCCGCGTCCTGTCGCTGCTGTTCGCCGGCGCTACGCGCCCGGCGGCAGGCAGAGGCACGCGTAGTGGACCGTGAACAGCCGACGCGCGAGGGGCGGGGAGAGCCGGTGCAGTCCCGCTCGGACGCTCCACTTGACGGTGGCCGCAACGCGAGCCTGCACCGTGCCCGCGAAGAAGCGGTGAACCTGCGCGGGCAGCGGATCGTCTAGCTCCCAGCCGACCGTGAGGCCGGCCTGCGCGATCATCGACCGCGCGGCCCGCCGGTCCAGGCGCTGCAGATGCCCGACCTCGGCGGCGTGCTCGCGCTTGCCCGCCCGGCGCGCCGACCAGTTCGCCTCGAGCGGTACCTCGACGATGACTGCCCGGCAGGCGCGGGCAACCTCGGCGAGCAGCGCCGGCGGATCGGGAACGTGCTCGAGCACATGGGAGAGGATGCCGAGGTCGTAGGTGCCGGCGGCGACGGGGAGATGCAGGCCGTCGTAGCGCTGGACCGAGTCGATCTGCGGACGCGCGCGGGCGATCTCGACCGCCGCCTCGGTGATCTCGACGCCCGCGAGGCGGCCGCCGAAGCCGCGGCGGTGCAGCTCGGTGAGCAGCGCCCCGTCTCCGCAACCGACCTCGAGCGTCGAGCTCGGCCGCACACCGGCGCGCCGGCAGAGCGCGATCACGTGGTCGGCCTTGCCGACGGCGCCGAGCGCGCGCCAGCGCGCGTAGAGCGCCGCCTGCGCGGGCTCCTTCGAGTAGGCCTCGTCGTAGAAGCGGACGAGCTGGGCCGGGTCTGACACCCCGGGGATTATTGTGCCCGCGATGACGAGGAAGCTCACGGCGTCGCTGCGCGCCGCGCCCGCGACGCTGCCGTCGCTGGCCGCCATGGCGCTGTTCCTCGTGTGGGCGACTGACCAGGCGGGCTATCCGGTGACGCACTGGGGCCCGGGCGGGCTGATCGTGATAGCGCTGCTCGGAATGGCGCTCGGCGTGATCGGGCTACGGGCTCGCGAGATTCCGGTGGCCGTGAGGATCGCCCTGGCCTGTCTCGCGGCCTACACCGCGCTCAGCTTCCTGTCGATCCTCTGGGCGGCCGTCCCGGGGGATGCCTGGGAAGGGGCCAATCGAACGCTTCTCTACCTGCTCGTGTTCGCGCTGTTCGCGTGCTGGCGCCAGCGCGGAGAGTCGGCCGCGCTGCTGCTGGTCGCCTGGACGCTCGCGATGGCTGGGCTCGCCCTCTTCACGGCGCTCCACGCCGACGGCGCCGGCAGCGCCGCCCTGCAGAGCCTGCTCCCAGGTGGGCGGCTCGTCGATCCCACGGGCTATCCCAACGCCAACGCGGCGCAGTGGCTGATGGCGGCCTGGCCGGCCGTGCTGCTCGCGCGCAGCGAGCGCCTCCGATGGCCGCTGCGCGGCCTGCTCGCGGGAGCCGCGGTGCTGCTCGCTGGGGTGGCGCTGCTGAGCCAGAGCCGGGGCTCGCTGTACGCGACACCTGTCGTGCTCGTGCTCGTGTTCGCGCTGATCCCCGGACGGATCCGCAGCTTCGCGCTGCTCGCGCCGGTCGCGGCGGGCATCGCCGCCGCGGCGCCGACGGTGCTGCGCGTCGGCAACCACCTGCGAGGCGGGAGCGTCGTGCCCGCGACCCTCCACAGCGCGATCACGGCGATCCTCGTGTCGGCGGCCGCGGTCGCGGTGGTGGTTGCGCTCGGCGCGGCCGTCGAGAGCCGCCGGAGCTTCTCGCCAACGGCTGTCAGCCGGCTGCGCGCGGGCATCGCCGCGGCGGCCGTCGTGACGCTCCTCGTGGCGGTGGCGGGCGGCCTTGCGGCAGCCGGCAACCCCGTCACGCGCATCCGCCACAGCTGGGACAGCTTCAAGGGCGGCTATTCGACGAACACGTCAGAAAGCCGGCTCGTCAGCGGGCTGGGGAGCAATCGCTACGACTTCTATCGGGTGGCCCTGGACGAATTCCGGGCGCATCCGGTGCTCGGCATCGGCGCCGACAACTTCCAGCAGCAGTATCTGGCGCGCGGCCACAGCAGCGAGACACCCCGCTACCCCCACAGCGTCGAGCTTCGCACGCTCGCCCAGACCGGGCTCATCGGCGCCCTGCTCGCCGTCGGGGGCATCGTCGCGGCCCTGATCGCCGCCGCGGGCGCGCTGCGGAGCTCTGACGCTCTTGCAAGAGCCGTTGCAGCCGCGGCGCTCACGGGTTTCGCCTACTGGGCCGTGCACGGCTCCTTCGACTGGTTCTGGGAGTTCGCCGGCCTGGGCGCGCCGGCCCTGGCGCTGCTCGGTCTCGCCGGCTCGCTCGCGCCGGCGAGGCGCACGGCGGCCGGCGGCCCGGGCGCCACAGTGAGCGAGCCGGCCGGGCGCGGCCGCGTCGCCGGCCGGCGGGCACGCCTCGCCCTGCTGCTCGCCGGCGGGCTCGCCGCACTGGCGGGCGCGCTGTCGCTGGCCGCGCCGTGGCTGAGCCAGCTCGAGGTCCAGGAAGCCGCGCGCATATGGACCACGGCGCCCGCCACGGCCTATGCCCGCCTGGATGAAGCCGCGCAGCTGAACCCGCTCAGCGACGAGCCGTATCTCATCGCCGGCAGCATCGCGCTGCGCTACGGCGACCTCCCGAGGGCCGACCGCGACTTCATGCGCGCGCTGAGGCGGACGCCGGGCGACGCGTACGCGACGCTCGAGCGTGGGGCGATCGCCTCCGCCCGGGGGGAACGGGCGGCCGCGGTGAGGCTGCTGGGACGTGCCGTGCGACTGAACCCCCGCGACGACCTCGCCCGCCAGGCGCTGCTGCTCGCCCGGGCGGGCAGGCGGATCAGCATCGACGAACTGAACCGGGGGATCCTGCTCAAAGCTCGCCGCCTGGGCTGAGCGGGCGAGATTATTTCGCCGGACATGGCCCGTTTACTCGACACAGGCGCCAACGTTCGCTAGCGTGTGCCGCTGATCCTCGTCGATTCGTCGACCTTGGCGCTCAGCCGCTCAAGCGATTCGGCGATCCGGTGAAGGGGGGGCATGACGGTCACATGGCAAGGAGAGAGTGACATCGTTTGCTCGAGCCATAGAAGGGAACCCAAGGTAGGGGACGCATGAGTAACCGCCGAACGAGCATCTTGATACCCACCACCCTCGCGGTGGTCATGTTGTGCCTCATTCCGGCCGTCGCGGCGGCCAGCTCGCTGCTCAGCGGCTACGGCGGCCCCGGCCAGGGCAACCAGGCGATCCTCGGTTCGGCTCTGCTGAACGGTCCCTCCAGCCGGGGCGGCGGCGGCTCGGGCGGCGCAGGCGGGTCAACCGGAGCCGGCGGCTCGAGCGGCGCGCAGTCGGGGACGAGCGCCGGCGTGCAGGAAGCCCGCTCGAATGGCGCCGTCTCGAGAGCGTCTCGTCCGAGCGGCAGGTCCGCCAAGGGCAAGGCAGGCCACCCCCAGGCGGCCGTCTCTCCCGCATATCCCAACGGCCCGCTCTCCACGACGCGCGAGTCCGGCGGTTCGGCGACGCTCGGCCTATCGGGCAAGGACGTGATCTACATCATCCTCGCGCTCGGAGCGCTCGTGCTCACAGCCGCGCTCACGCGGCAGCTGACGCGCGAGAGCGGTGGGCGCGGAGGCGCCGGAGCTAAAGGGATGCGCCGCGGGACCCGAGGAACCGAGTAGGACAAGGACGCCCTACGGCTCATGGACCAGACTCGAATCGCACAGCAGACGTCGACCGCGCTCCCGCTCCACGGAGAGCTGACGCACGATGCCCCGTCGCCCCGGGCGCTGCTGCGCGGCAGCTTCCAGGGCCCGCTGCAGTGGGCGCTCGAGGGGCCCGGCTGGGCCCTGCTGCGCCCGGCCGTCGACTTCGTGCTCCTGTGGGCGGCCGTGCTGCTCGCTCTGCACGGCCCGGGTGTCGCGTTCAGCCCCTCGGCGGTGCGCGCGCCGCTGCTCGCGCTGCCGCTGCTCGTGATGCTGCTCTTCTACCTCCGCGGCCTCTACCGCACGCGCCTGCGCGCGCTGCTCCTCGACGGGGTCGTCCCGGTCGTGAGCGCCGTCTCGATCGCCGCCATGGCGGTCGCGGTGATCGGCATGTTCGCCAACGGCGAGGTGCCCAACCAGGGAGACTGGCTGCGCGCGTGGCTGTTCGCGCTGCTCGCGGTGGGTCTCGGGCGCGTGCTGCTGTCGTTCACGCAGAGCTGGGCTCGCGCGCGGCGCCTCGTTGGCAAGCCGGTGCTGATCATGGGAGCGGGCGTGGTCGGCGCGCAGGTCGCACGCCGGCTGGAGAGCCATCCGGAGTACGGCCTCGTGCCGATCGGCTTCCTCGACGAGGATCCACGGTCGGTCGCGGAGGTGGGCGGGCGCGACGTCGCCGTGCTCGGCACGGTCGAGGATCTTGAGGCGACGGTGAAGCGCACGGGCGTGAAGCACCTGATCGTCGCGTTCTCCTCGGTCGCCGACGCACGCGTCAGCCGTCTGATCCAGCTCTGCCAGGAGCTCGGTGTCGACGTTTCCGTCGTTCCGCGCATGTTCGACACGATCAACCACCGCGTCGGCTACGACACTGTCGGCGGGCTGCCGCTGATGTCCTTCGCCGCGGTCGACCCGAAGGGGCTGCAGTTCGCCCTCAAGCATGCGCTCGACCGGGTCCTGGCGCTGATGCTGCTGATCGTGCTCTCGCCGCTGATAGTCGCTGTGGCGGTTGCCGTGCGCCTGAGCTCGCCCGGGCCGGCGCTGTTCAGCCAGCGCCGTGTCGGTCGCGACGGCAAGGTCTTCAACTTCTACAAGTTCCGCTCGATGCGCGTCCAGCCGGGCCAGGTTGAGGGCGTCGACGAGGACGTGACGGCTCTCGACTTCCTGCTTGGAGGCGACACGGCGCCGGGAGGCGTCGAGGGCGAGGATCGCCGCACCGGCGTCGGGCGCTTCCTGAGGGGCACGTCGCTCGACGAGCTGCCGCAGCTGATCAACGTCCTGCGCGGCGAGATGAGCCTTGTCGGGCCGCGCCCCGAGCGCCCCGAATTCGTGGAGCTGTTCAGGCAGGACATACTTCGCTACGGCGACCGCCACCGGGTCAGGTCGGGGATCACGGGCTGGGCGCAGGTGCACGGACTGCGCGGGCAGACCTCGCTGGCCGAACGGGTCGAGTGGGACAACTACTACATCGCCAACTGGTCGCTCGGCCTCGATCTGAAGATCCTGGCGATGACGGTCATCGCGCTGTTCCGAAACGCCGAGTGATCAGATGCTCTTCGCGGCCTCGGCCGCGAATCCGGCCGAGTACTGGTAGACGCGCACCCGCAGGCCGTGGGTGCCCAGCACGGACGGCAGCCGTATCGAATAGTGGTTGAAGCGATCGAGCGTGAACAGCGCCCTGTAGCGCGGGACCTTGCCCTGCAAGGCTTCCAGCCCCATGAAGTCGCCGACGGGAGCCGAGCCGCTCGCGACGACGCTCCGGCCGGCACGGCGGAGGCTGAGCGTTATCCGCCCCGCGCTCCCGAACGGCGCGGCCAGCACGCCGGCGAGTGCGACGAAGGCAGGCTTGTGGGCGCCACGCGCCGAGAGCATGCCGAAGTCTTCCAGGCCGGAGTCGCGGAGCTTGTAGACGATCGCCGCCGCGACATAGGGCGTGCGGACGAGCGCGCGCAGCGTGTCCTTGAGGTTGGTCGCCTGGATCCGCGCGGTGACGCACGCCTGTTCCTGCTGGATCCTCTGCTTCGGCCAGCAGCTGCTCCATCCGAACTCATCGAGCCACAGCGGCCTGGTGTCGCCGTTGGCCAGCTGCACTTCGTGGATCGAGCGCAGGGAGGCGAGCGTGAGGTTGTAGTAGTGCACGGAGAGGCCGTCGTAGAAGCCCTTGATCCCCGCCGCATAGAGCGCCCGCAGGAACGAGCCGTTGGAGCCCACCAGCGAGCCTGCGAGCACGGGCAGGCTGGGGCTGGCCTGCTTGATCGCCGGGTAGGCCGCTCGCAGCACGGCGGCGTAGCGTTCGGCCTTGTGCGGGCCCGCGAAATATGCTTCGTTCGTCTGATCGGGCTCGTTCCACACCTCGATCGCCGCCAGCCGCGCGCCGTAGCGCTGCGCGAGGAGGGAGACGATCGCCGCGTAGTCGGCGGGCGCCTTCGGAGGCCACGCGTTCGCGGCGCTGCCATGCCCGGGCCGGCATTTCGCCAGCAGCGCGGCCGGCGCCGAGGATGCCCAGCAGGGCGTGCCTGCGACGGTCGCCACCACGCGGATCCCGGCCGCGGACGCGTCGCCCACGAGGCGGTCGGTGAAGGCCAGGGCGCGCTGGCTGATCATGCCCCGCCCGTCCGGCTCGAGCACCGACCATGGAAAGTCCGTGCGCAGGATCTTCACGTGCAGCTGGCGGGCGTCGGCGACTGTGCGGTCCGCTTCCTGGACGGGCGTATGGAAGTCCAGACCGACGATGTTCACGCCGCCGAGCAGGCCGGCGGACTGGCCGCGCGCACTCGGCGCTCCGGCTGCGTGCGCGCCGGACGCGGGCCATGCAAAGGCGCAAAACGCCAGCGCGACCGCCGTGAGCGGCCGTACGAGGACCCTGGGCATCCCCACACGATAGTCGTGTACCGTCTGAGCCTGCGAGGGTACGGACGAGCGTCGTCGAACTACGCTGGCACCGAAATGTCGCCCACCTGGATCTGGATGCAGATAGCGATCGTCGTCTTCGTCCTGATCGGGATGGTTGTCGCGATCACGAAGCTCGCCTGATCACCCGTTGACCTCGACCACCTTCCCCGCGGCACTGGGCACCTCGCGATCGGCGATCGTGGCGCGACGAGAGACGGCTGCGATCTTCGCCCTCACGGCGGCGGCGCTGCTGCTGCGCGTCACGAGCCTGTCGCGGAGCCTGTTCACGGACGAGGCCTATTCGCTCGCGCTCGCCCAGCGTGGCTTCGGCCACATGTTCGGCTTGTTCGGCTATGAGGCGAACGGCACGCCCTACCCGATCGTGCTGTGGCCGCTGATCCGGGTCTTCGGCTCGAGCGAGGCCCTGCTGCGCGCGCCGGCGGTCGTCGCCGGGACCCTCAGCATTCCCGCGCTGTGGTGGGCGGCGCGGCGATTCGTGTCCTCCGGCTGGGCGCTGCTCGCGGCCGCGCTGCTCGCGATCAGCCCGATGGCGATCTGGTACAGCCAGATGGCGCGTCCCTACGCGTACGTGATGCTCGCCACATGCCTCGCGTTCGGCGCGCTCCCGCGCGCTCTCGACCGCGGGTCCGGCCGCGGCCGGTGGGCCGGCTATGTCGCGGCGATGGCGCTGCTCGCATACTGCGACATCCTCGCTGCCCCGATAGTTCTGCCGGCCCAGGCACTGATCGCCAGGCGCGCCGGCCCGGACGGCTTCAGGCGCTGGCTGAGGTCGCTGGCGGTGCTGCTGGTGGCGTGCGTGCCGTTGATCGTGGCGGCGGTGATCGCTCGCGGCAGGCGCAACGCGCTCTACTGGCTGCCGAAACCGGATCGGACGCTCGTCACGCAGACGCTCCAGGAGTTCAGCGGCGGCTTCTCGGGCCTCACGGCGGTGCGCTGGGCGACGATCGCCGCGGGCGCCCTGCTGCTCGGCGCGGCGCTCTGGTCTCTGCGGCGGCGCCGCGACGACACGCAGCGGGCGGGGTTCGCGATCGCGCTCTCCTGGGGCGTGCTGCCGGTCGTGCTGCTGATGGCGGTCTCGCTGATAAGGCCCCTGTTCTGGCCGCGGTACGCCATCGTTGCGCTCCCCGGGCTCTCGCTGCTCGCCGCGCTCGCCGCGGCGCGGCTGTGGCAGGAGCGCCGTGGCATGCTCGTGGCGGGAGCCTGCCTGGCGGCGATCTTCCTCGCGGCGGGGGCAGCCGACCTGCGCCAGCGCACCGCCGTCCAGGAGGATTGGCCGACCTCGATGGCCTGGCTGCGCGCCGAACGCCTCCCCGGTCAGCCGGTGATCGTCGACAGCATGATCGTCCTGCCCTCCATCGGTTACTACGACCGGGCACTGCGGGCGAGGGACGGCGCTCTGGTCGTGCAGGAGTGGCACGACAGGCCCGTCCCCAGCGGCGTGGTCGGATTCAAGGCCCCGGGGAGCTTCGGCACCGTCCCGAACGGGCCGCCGAACGCTGCGGCGTTCGCGAGCGCTGCCCGTCGCGGCGGCGGGAGCGCGTGGATGCTGGTCGCCGAGCCCTACGAAGCGCGTCAGGGCGACGTCCGCAATGGCGCGGCGGCTGCCTGGGCACGGAGCCATTGCCGGGTGCAGGTGCGCGAAAGCGTTGGCGTCTGGGTGCTGCGCGCGAGGGGCTGCGCCGGCTGAGGCCTCCCGGCGCCGCCAGCGCTATCGGCTGCGGCGCAACGACCATCTCCGGGGCCTCGTGCCCGGCATGGCGAAGCTCGGACGAGGGGGGATCGCCTCCCCGGCGAGGACCGCGGCGGGCACCTCCTCGGTCAGCCACTCGCCGAGCGGCTCGGCCCCCGCGCCCTTGAGCTCGGCGCGGATCGAGGGCGGGCGGCCCGTGTGATCGTGGGCGTCCGAGGCGACGTTGTGAACAAGCTCCGCTTCCAGGAGCGCAATCGCGAAGCGGCGCACCTCACCGCCGAAGCGCCCCGACAGCGAGCCGGCGGTGATCGATGTGATGACGCCCTCGGCTACCAGCGTCTCCAGCATCCGCGGGTCGCGGCGCAGGGCCGGACATCGCTCTGGATGCGCCAGCACGACGCGATGGTCGCGGCGCAGCAGATCTCGCAGGATCGAGTCCAGCCCCGTCGCGACCGAGGTGAAGGGAGGCTCAACCAGGAGCCACGGGCCTCCGCCAAGCCCGAGCCGCTCCAGCTGCGACGGCTCGATCTCGACCAGGCGGGTGACCGCGATCTCGGCGCCCGGCTTCAGCTCGAGGGCGACGTCCTCCGCGGCGAGTCGCGCGCCGACCTCCTCGACCAGGCGGGCGATCGTCGCGGCTTCATTGGGATAGCGCGAGCTCACGTGGGGCGTCGCGACCAGCGTGCGCGTTCCAGCGGCCACCGCGGCGCGCGCGAGAGCCAGCGACCCCTCGATCGACTCAGGCCCGTCGTCGATGCCCGGCAGCACGTGGGAATGGAGGTCGATCACAGGTCTCTCGAACAGTACGGATATGATCGGCCCGCTGGCCGTGACGGCCCAGCCTTGGCGACAGCGCAAGGAGACCAGTCATGTTCAAATCGATCGTCGTGGGGACCGACGGCTCGGACACGGCCAACCAGGCGGTACGCCAGGCGGTCGATCTCGCTCGTGACGTCGGCGCGAAGCTCGAGCTCGTGAGCGCCTACGAGCCGGTTCCGGCCCAGCGCCTGGCCGAGGAGCGCCGGCAGGCGCCCGAGGACCTGCAATGGGCGATCAGCCCACGGGAGGATGTGGACACGACGCTCGAGGCCGCCGCGGCGGTGGCGCGCGAGGCGGGGGTGAGGGTCGACGTGTACCCGCGCCAGGGCGATCCGGCCGACGCGATCCTCGATGTCGCGGAGGAGCAGGAAGCGGATCTGATCGTCGTGGGCAACAAGGGCATGACCGGAGCGAAGCGCTTCCTGCTCGGCTCGGTGCCGAACAAGGTCTCCCACCATGCGCCCTGCTCCGTGCTCATCATCCGCACCACCTGAGCCCGTTCGCCGCGCCGTTCGGCGATTGCTAGCGTTGCGCCTTCCTCGTGCCGTCCGCCGCTGACCTATCGCGCAACGCGCTCCTGCATCTCGGCGACGCGGACGCTGGCGCCCTGGACGATCACGCGAGGGAGGTGCTCACGCCCTCGCCGGTGCCCTCGACGCCGGCTCGCGCGGCCCAGCGGCTGGCGATGAAGCTCGGGCGGCTGGACTGGGAGAGCAGATGGCTTGCCAGGCTGCTCGCCGCGCGGCGCAGCGTTCTCGGCGACGCGGCGCCCGGCGCGCCCCGGTTCCTGGTGAGGGTCGACGAGTTCCCCAACTACACCTCCTTCGACCGGCCGCAGGACCTAGAGATGTCGCGGCGATTCCACGAGGTGATGGCTGCGGCCGGCCTTCTCCACCTGATGGCGGTGGTGCCACAGCTGACGCACGCGCCGTTGGCGCCCGGCTCGAGCGGCGGGCGCCCCCTCGGAGCGCAGGAGATCGCGCTGCTCGAGCAGATGCGCCGCGACGGCGTGACTTTCGCCCAGCACGGCACCACCCATCGGACGCGCTCTGAGAGCCCGCGGCGGCGATCGGAGCTGTGCGGTCTGACGCCGGCTGAGGCGGAGCAACTGCTGGAGGACGGACGCGGCCGGCTCGCCGACGCCGGCGTTTCCTCCCCGCGGGTCTTCGTGCCGCCGTTCAACCGCTTCGACGCGGCGCAGTACGCGATGCTCGCGGGCAGGTTCGACGTCGTCTGCGGCGGCCCTGAGAGCGTGGCGCTGATGGGCTTTCACGGCGGTCCGCTGTGGCGCGACGGCGCCGTCTATCTCCCGTGCTACGCCCCGCTCTACGCGGACGCCCGCACGGTGCTGCCGATGGCCGAGCGGCTGATCGACCTCGCGCCGGGAACGTGGATCCCGATCGTGCTGCACACGTCATGGGAGCAGAACGACGACTTCGCGTCTCTGAAGCGCCTGGCTGAGCGCATCGCGCCGTTCGCCGAGAGCTGGGACGAGTTCCTCGCCGAGCTTGACCGCAGCAACCTCGCCGCCGCCGCCCAGCCGAGATAATGACCGCGTGAAGATCGTCAGCGTGATGACGACCGACTCCAGCGGGGGCGCGGAGTTCGCGGCCGTGGAGATGCTCGAGGCCCTGCGCCGGCGCGGGCACGAGACGGTGATGCTCGCCGACGTGCCGACGATCGCCAGGGACACGGAGGTCGAGGTGCGCCCGGTGGCCCTCGGCCCGAAGCTGTCGAGGACCAGCTGGATCGGCCTCGCGCTGCGCTGGCCGCTGCTCCTGCGCCGCCTGCGCCGCGCGCTGCAGGCGGAGGCCCCCTACGACGTGCTGCTGGTCCACTACAAGAAGGAGCAGCTGCTCGCTCGCATGCTGCCAGCCGCACTGCGAAGGACGCTGGTGTGGGCCGAGTGGGGCCCCGTTCCCTTCCCGCTGCGCCGTGGCCTTCCGCGCCGCGCCTATCTCGACGCCGCCGGCCACGCGTCGCTGGTGATGGCGATCTCCGAGGGCACGCGCAGCTCGGTCACCGAGGTCGGCGTCGACGGCTCCAAGGTCGTGGTCGTGCCGAACGTGCTGCGCGTCGAGGAGATCCGCTTCAGCGAGGCCGGCAGGGCGAGGGTTCGCGGCGAGCTCGGGATCCCGCCCGACGCGTTCGTGGTGGGCTGCATCTCGCGGTTTCATCCCAAGAAGCGCAACGACGTGGTGGTCAGGGCGGTGTGCGCGCTGGAGGATCCGCGGGTGCACCTGATCCTCGCCGGCGACGGCGAGACGGAGTCAGAGCTTCATGCGCTGGCGGCGCCGCTGGGCGAGCGGGCGCACTTCATCGCGACGCCCGGCGCCGACGTGCCCGACGTGCTCTCGTCCTTCGACGTGTCGGTGTTCTGCCCGAGTCCGACCGAGGGAGCTCCGCGGGCGGTGATCCTCGGAATGCTCGCCTCCCGTCCCTGCCTGTCGACCGGCGCGGAGGGCGTGGCGGACATGATCCGTCCGGAGTTCGGGGCCATCGCCTCTCCGGAGAACGACCCAGACTCGCTGCGACCGCTGCTCCAGCGCTACCTCGACGAACCTGGCCGGATCGCAACCGAGGGGGCCGCAGCTCGCATTCATGCCGAGCGAACCTATGCCGCCCCGGTGGTTGCCGAGACGATCGAGGGACTGCTCAGGCGGGTCGGCGCCCCCTGACGGGCGCCGGCGGCGCGGCGCCGGCAGCTCGCGATGGCCCCGCTCCCGTCCTCGCCCCCAGTCACCGCTCGCCGACCGCGGAGCGCGCGAGGTCGGCGGCGCGTGCCGCGTCGAGGCCTGCGCTGAGCCCCGGGATGGACGGGCGCAGCGTCCAGGGGAGCAGGCGCCACAGCAGCCGCGCGCGCCGTCCCACCGGCAGCACGGCGTCGAGCGTGCGCATCTGCATCTCGAGGTCCAGCGCGTGCATGACCGCAAACGGGCGCAGCCTGGCGACGGTCTGGACGGGGACAGGGACAGAAGCGCCCTCCTCGTCGGAGACAAGGGCGACGTCGATTCCTTCTGCCCTGAGCTGCGCGAGCCAGTCCGCCGCCTCCTGCGCAGCCTGCCCGCGGGCGGCGATCGCGACGACCTTCGGAGGGCCCGTGCGGATGCGGCCGAAATGGGCCGTCGCGTATCTGGTGGCGTCGTATGCGCTCGGCTTCGCGGCCGAGCCATCCGCCGCGCCGCCGCGCCGTGCGCGCAGCAGCACGAGCGTCCACACCAGCGCGTCGGAGCCGGCATCGAGACCGATGTTCAAAAAGCCGCGCCAGCCGTCGCGCCAGCCGGCGTCGATGATCACGCGGTAGAGCAGCTTCGCGAGCGGCCGCAGCACGATGCCGACCAGGTATCCCCTGGGCGAGGAGGGCGCCTGGCAGTGCTTCGCCTCGAGTCGCGCGTATCGCCAGGTGTCGATCAGGGCCTCGCGCAGCGTGTCCGCGAGCTCGTGTTCCAGATCGCCCTCGAGGGTCGCCGGCGCGGACAGCGGATCGATTCCCTCGTGCACGGCCCGCGACTCGTCGTGGCGGTAGCGATCCGGGCGGAACAGCCGCGAGCGCAGCGCCGGGTACTTCGCGGACGGGCCAAGCATCGCCCCCAGGAACCGCTGGCGCCACGGCAGCATCGCCATGTCAACCTCGGGCGGGGCCGTCGCGACGAGCTCTTCCATGCTCGCGCGCAGACGCGGTGAGACGCGCTCGTCAGCGTCGAGCTCGAGGACCCAGTCGCCATTCGCCGCGTCCAGCGCGACGTTGCGCTGTGTCGCGTAGCCGGGCCAGCCGTTCTCGATGACCTTTGCGCCGGCCGCGCGGGCGATCTCGACCGTACGGTCCGTCGAGCCGCCGTCGACGACCACGACTTCGTCGCAGAAGGAGACGCTCTCGAGGGCCGCGGGGAGCCGTCGCTGCTCGTTCAGGACGATCAGGCACGCCACGAGCCGCTGCGGGCCGGCCCTCGGGGGCTCCGGCTCGATCGCCGGCTGGGAGTTCGACGCATGCATCCGTGCTGGAGCGCTACCGACGCGACGCCGGGGTCATTCCGCTGCGATCGCGCGAGCCCCGCTCATTCCGGACATGATACGCGCGCCCCGGCCGGCCGCGTCGGGTGTCACCCATATCATCCGCGCCAGCGATGGACGTCGACGCGCAGCGCACCGGTTCCGGATCCCCTCATCGGCGATGATGCGCGCGGTGATCCTCGCCGGCGGGCAGGGCACCCGCCTGCGCCCGTACACCACGGTGCTGCCGAAGCCGCTGATGCCGATCGGCGACCGCCCGGTGCTCGACATCGTCGTGCGCCAGCTGAAGGCCCATGGATTCGAGCGGATCACGATCGCGACCGGCTACCTGGCCGAGCTGATCGAGGCGTTCTTCCGCGACGGCGAGGCCTATGGGATCCCGATCGACTACTACCGCGAGCGTGAGCCGCTCGGCACCGTCGGCGCGCTGGCGCTGATCGACGGGCTGATGGATGACCACGTGCTGGTGATGAACGGCGACGTGCTCACCGACATCGACTACGGCGCGCTCCTGGCCCGCCACCGCGCCGGCGACGCCGCGGCGACGATCGCGACGAAGGTCCGCCACATCCAGGTGTCGCTTGGCGTGCTGCGCTTCGGAGAGGACGGCGACCCGACCCGCCTGACCGGTTACGACGAGAAGCCGGCGATCGACTTCGTGGCGAGCATGGGTGTCTACTGCTTTGCGCCCCGCGCCCTCTCGGTGCTGGATCCCGGCGAGCATCTGGACTTCCCCGACCTGGTGCTGCGGCTGATCGCCGCGGGGGAGGTCGTGCGCGCGTGGCCGAGCGATGACTACTGGCTGGACATCGGGCGCCACGAGGACTACGAGCAGGCGCAGGAGGAGTTCGAGTCCGTGCGCGACCGCCTGATCCCGCCGGACGCCGCTCGCTAGGCGAGCGCCGCCCGCATGGCGTCGACGACGGTGTCCACGTCGGACTCGTCCATCGTCGAGCTGAGCGGCAGCACGCAGTGGCGATCGGAGGTCTCCGTCGCCTGCGGCAGCCCGCCCGGGGGCGCGTAGCGTCGGTACTCGCTGAAGCTGTGCAGGGCGGGATACCAGGTCGTCTGGACGCGCTTCGCCTTTAGCTCCGCGCGAAAGCGGTCGCGTGCCTGGCGGTCCTTCAGCAGAACCGGAAAGGCGAAGTGCGAGGAGCGCTCGACGGCCTGCTCGTCGAAGGTCAGCTCGATGCCCGGAAGGTCCTGGAGGCGCCGCCGGTAGGCGCGAACGATCGCGCGCCGCGCCGCGATGTCGTCGTCGAGCCGGGCCAGCCGGCTGATCCCGAGCGCGGCCCGGGGCTCGTCAAGGCGGAAGTTGAAGCCGATGTCGACCACGTCGTAAGCCGGATCGTGACCACGGTGGCGGTCCCAGGTGCTGCTCGTCAGGGCATGGGTGCGCAGCAATTGCACGCGGTCGGCGAGCGCGGTGTCGGCGGTGGTCACCATGCCGCCCTCGCCGACGCAGAGCTGCTTCTTCGAGAAGAAGCTGAACGCTCCGAGCTCGCCGACCGTGCCGACCTGGACGCCGCTATCGTCGATCGTCGCGCCGATCGCCTGAGCGCAATCCTCGATGAGCACGAGCCCATGCTCGTCGCACAGCTCGCGCAGGGCGAGCAGATCGGCCGGATAGCCGCAGAAGTGAACCGCCATGATCGCCCGCGTGCGTGGCGTGATCCGCCGCGCGGCATCCTCCGGATCGATGTTGAAGTCGTGCGGGCCGCGCACGTCGCAGAGCACCGATTGGGCGCCGACGTAGCGGGGCGCGGCGGCGCTGGCGACGAAGGTGAACGCCGGCACGATGACCTCATCGCCTGGGCCGATCCCGGCGGCCAGGCAGGACAGGTGCAGGGCCGCGGTGCCGGAGGAGACGGTCACGGCATGGGGCGAGCCGACGTAGCCCGCCAGCCGCTCCTCGAACGCCTGCGTGAGCGGACCCATGGTGAGCCAGCCGGAGTCCAGGCAGTCGAGCACGGCCGTGACGTCCTCCTCGGAGATCGCGATATCCGTCAGCGGCATCAGCCAGTCGCTCATCCCGCGACCACCTCGGCGAGGGTCTCGACGACGCGGTCCTGGTCCTCGTCAGCCATGTGGGGATAGAACGGGAGCGTGAGCTCGGTTCGCGAGGCAAGCTCCGTGATAGGCAGCGACACGCCGGGAAAGCGCTCGCGGTAGGCGGTGAATCGGTGGATCGAGGGATAGAAGATGCTCGTCTGGATGCCCTGCTCGCGCAGCTGCTGGCTGACCTCCGCCTGACGGCCGTCTTCCTCGAGCATGGTGGGCATGACGTAGCAGGATGAGGTCGGCACGTCGGCGTCGTCGAACGGCACGATGATCCCGTCGACCTTCGCGAGCAGCTTGCGGTATCGCAGCGCCAGTTCGCGCCTGCGCTCGATTTCCGGCTCGAGGCGCCGCAGGCGCGAGAGCAGCAGCGCCGCGCGCGGCTCGTCGAGGCGGTAGTTGAAGCCCAGACCCGTGACGTCGTAGGTGTCGCTGTGCCCGTTGTGCCGTGCCCAGGTCCCGCTCGTCATCGTGTGCGACTGACGCGAGCGCACGAACGCGGCGACCTCGTCGTTGTCGGTGCACAGCAGGCCGCCCTCTCCGGTCGACAGGACCTTGTTGGAGAAGAAGCTGAACGCGCCGGCCAGTCCCCAGGTGCCGAGTTTTCGCCCGGCGAGGCTTGCGCTGGGCGCATGCGCCACGTCCTCGATCAGCGCGATCCCGCGAGCATCGCACAGCTCCTTCAGGCGGTCCGCGGCCGCGGCGTAGCCGGCGTAGTGCACCACGCACACCGCCTTCGTGCGGCGCGTGATGCGCCGCTCGACGTCGTCCGGGTCGAGGCTTGGACGCTGGCGCGAGCTGATCTCCGCGAACACCGGCGTGGCGCCACAGTAGATGGCTGCGGCCGCGGTCGCCGCGAACGTGAACGAGGGGACGATCACCTCGTCGCCGGGACCCACCCCGGCGGCGAGGTAGGCGAGGTGCAGGGCCGCGGTGCAGCTCGACAGCGCGATCGCATGGCGCGCGCCGAGGTGCGCGGCAAACGCCTCCTCGAACTCGGCCGTGCGGGGGCCCCGCGTGAGCCAGCCCGAGCGCAGGGTCTCGGCGACCGCCGCGAGATCCTCAGGCTCCAGGCGCAGGTCGAACAGCGGCAGTTGCGGAAACGATTCGGTGGCTGCCATCAGGTCTCGGCGATCGTGCTCGACCAGGCTCAGGGAACGTTGCGGTAGCGACCGTCGAAGGGATCGCCGAATGCTTCGGCCTCGAGCGCGGCGATGATCTCTGCGATCCCGTCCGGGACGGTCATCAGCGTCTCGAATCCGAGCTGCGAGAGGATCTTGTCGAAGCTGACCTTGTAGTCGCGCGGGTCCTCGTCGCGGCGCACGTAGGAGACGCTGCCCCGGTCGGTCTGCTTGCGGATCTCCTCGACGAGGTCGAGCTTGCGATAGTTCTCACCCGAGCGGCCCGCGTTGAAGACCTGGCCTGCGACCTTCTCGGCGGGGCTCTCCAAGACGGTTCGCACCGCCCGTCCCGCGTCGCGGACATGGATGTAGGGACGCCAGAACTGCTCGCCGAACACTTCGAGCTCGCGGTCGGCCCACAGTTCGCGGGTGAACTCGTTGACGGTCAGATCGAAGCGCATCCGCCGCCCCACGCCATAGACGGTGGCGAAGCGCAGGCAGGTCGGCTTGACGCCGTTGGCGCCACCGCCGAGGATCAGCTTCTCCATCCCGACCTTCTGCTCGGCGTACAGGGACACCGGGCTCAGCTCACCGCTCTCAGTGATCGGGACGGTCGGGTCGGTCATACGCCCGTAGTTCGAGCACGTCGAGGCGAACACGAGCCTCTCCACCCCCGCCTCGGCCGCGTCGGCGACGAGATCGCGTGTGGCCTGGACGTTCACTTCGTCGGAGGCCTGCGGATCGCGGGCGCATGCCGGATCGCCGACGATCGCGGCAAGGTGCACCACCGCGTGTGCGCCGGCGAGCGCGCGCCTGCGCGCGTCGCCGTCGCGAATGTCGGCGCGGATCACCTCGACGCCGCCCCGCTCCTGTTCGGCCGCTATGTCCTCCTGTCCGTGCAGCAGTGAGTCCAGGACGCGCACCTCGCGCCCGGCATCGCGCAGCTCCCGGGCAAGGAGCGATCCGATGTAGCCGCTGCCGCCCGTGATCAAGGTCGTTTCGCCCACTGATGCTTCCTCTCTTGTTGGTTGGCCCGCCGTGCCGGCGCGTCGTGGCGCCCCAGGCTCCCGGCAAGGCCTCGACAGCCGTTGCGCTGGAGAAACTCGCAATGCTACAGCCGCTATCGGCATGCAACCAGAGGTGCTTGAGGTCGCATCGCATCCCCGGAACGCACCGGAGCGGCCCCCGCCGGTGAAAGGATACTGTGGGTCTCGCCCGAACGGGACGTGGTGCCAATACCGACACTAGCTCGCCATGCGACACGGCAGCGCGCCGGCCGCGACATCCTCATGCAGGTCGTCGTGCGCATCCTCAACTTGGCGTTGGGGGTGGTGGTCACAGCGCTCGTCGTCCGTACGCTCGGCAGCTCGGGCTACGGGCAGTGGTCGACGATCTTCATCGTCCTGACGCTGGTCGGCTACTTCACCAACTTCGGGATGGAATCGGTGGCGTTGCGCGAAGCCGCCCGCGCTCCGGAGCGCGAGCGGGAATGGATCGGCGCGGCGCTGATGGTGCGACTGATCATGCTCGTGCCGGTGATCGTGGTCTCAACGCTCGCGATCGTCGTGATTCACCGCAGTCAGGCGATGCTCCTGGCCGGGCTCCTGCTGATCGTGACGACGCCGTTCGGCGGCGCCGGCCCGCTGGGGCTCCTCTTCAGGCTCCGCGTCAACAACCTCGTGCCGATGCTCGTGCTCACCCTCCGGAGCGTGCTCTGGGGCGGGTCGGTGGCGGTCATCTACTGGCGCCACGGCGGCATGATCCCGCTCGCCATCGCGATGTCGGCCACCAACGCCATCTGCTCGGTCGTGCAGGCGCTGTTCGCGCTGCGCCTCGTCGACCACTGGCCGAGGCCCTCACGCGCGCAGCTGGGCCCTCTGCTGCGCGAGGCGCTGCCCGTCGGCCTCTCCGGCGTGCTGGTCATCGCCTACGCGCGAATCGACCAGCTGATCGTCTTCGAGTCGGCCGGCAACAAGGCGGCCGGGCTCTACAGCAGCGTCTACAACGTGGTCGACCAGGCCCACTTCATCCCGCTCTCCATCCTCACCACGCTCGCGCCGATCATCGCCGCGTCGTGGCCCGGCGATCGGGAGCGCATGTTGCGAACTGCGCGGCTCACCGCAGAGATGATCGCGATCGCCTCGCTGGGCGCCCTGGCGTTCACGAGCGTCGCCGCCGTGCCGATCGTGCGCCTGCTCTTCGGGCAGTCCTTCGTGCCGGCGGCCACGGCCCTGCCGGTGCTGTTCGCTGCCTTCGTGTTCATCGCCTTCGGCTATCTCAACGGGAACCTGCTGGTGGTCATGGGCATGCAGAAGCGGTTGCTGCGGATCAGCCTGATCGCGCTCGTGGTCAACCTGGCAGGCAACCTCGTGCTCGTTCCGATCTTCGGGTTCCTGGCGGCGGCCTGGATGACTCTCGCGACCGAGGTCGTCGTCTTCTCCTTCAGCTACTCGCTGATCAGAAGGCGGCTCGAGCTGCCGTGGCCCAAGCCGGGCAGGATGGGCGGTACCGTGCTGTCCGCCGCGCTGCTGGCCGGGGAGCTCACCGTGCTGAAGGTCCTGGGCGCGCCACTGGGGGTGCTGGTGGCCACCACCTGCATCTCCTATCCGGCGCTCCTGTTCGCGTTCGGCTCGCTCAGCCTGGACGACGTGCGCCTCCTGATCGGCCGTGAGCGTCTGGTCTGAGACGCTCCGGCCTCAGGCCGGCTGGAGCTCCACCGGCGATGCCGCCGCGCGAAGGTGGTCGAGGAGCAGCGGGAGCTGGCGCCTTGTGTCGTAGCGCTCCTCGCAGCGGGCGCGCGCATGCGCCGCCAGCCGCGCTCGCAGGCCGGGATCGGCGAGCAGCCCCCGCAGAGCGTCGCCCAGCCCGCGGGGGTCTCCGTAGGGCGCGAGCACCCCGCCACGCCCCTCGTCGAGCATCTCGGGGATGCCGCCGACGCGCGTGGAGACCACAGGGGTGCCGCAGGCCATCGACTCGAGCACGCTCCAGGGGTTCGTATCGCCGTAGGTGGGGAGGCAGAAGATGTCGGCCTGCTGCTGCAGGTCGAGCAGCTCAGGATCCGACGGCATCAGCCGATGGACGCGCACGCCGGGCCGCTCGGCGACGTCCGCCGGTGTCACCACGTCGACATCCACCTCGCGGCCGAGCTGCTCGCCCAGCGACGAGAGAAGGTCCGCGCCGCCCTTCTCCACGAAGCGGCTGCCGACGAACAGCACCCGCGGCCGCTCCCGCTCGCGGCGCTCCGCGGGCCGGTAGCGCGCGAGGTCGATCCCGGGATGATGCTCGACCACGCGAACCCCGGGCGCGTTTCGTTCAAGGCCGCGCCGGGTCCACGCGGTCCTCGCCAGCACCAGCGCGGCGCCGCGCAGCGCACGGCGCTCGAGCATCTCGCTCGGCGCGATGATCAGCGGCCAGTTTCGCTGCCTGTCTTTCCACGCAGGCATCTCCCACCAGTCGCGCACCGAGGTGTCGGTCGAGAGCACCACGGGGGTGGTTCGCATCGTTGCGGCCATCGTGAAGCCGATCGCGTGGCTGTACACATGGACGACGTCCGCCGGCCACTCGCGCAGCTCGGCCTTCAGCGCCTTGCGCGCGCCGAGCGACTGAACGAGATGCCAGCGCAGTGGGGCGAAGTCGAGGTCAGCCCAGGACAGCGGCGGGAAGCGCCGGCTCGCGGCGGCCCGGGCAACACGGCCCATCGGCGCCACCCCGGCGAAGCGCGCCTCCACCCCCTTGCCGTTCGTGCTCAACCCGGCCCGCAGCGCGGTGTCGAGCTGGGCGTGGCCGAGCACGTGAGCGCCGAGGTTGCCCTCGTTGAAGAAGAGTACGCGCATGCCGGCGGTAGCCTAGCCCGCTGCTCCGGTGGATACCGTCTGTGGATGCGCATCCTCGTGACCTCCACCCTCTACCCCCCCGTGGCGCTGGGCGGCTACGAGGTCGAGTGCGCCGGGGTAGTCGAGCGCCTGCGCCAGAGTCACGACGTGCGGGTGCTCACGAGCGAGAAGGACCGCGCGAGCGTGCCCGCCGAGGCCGGGGTGTCGCGCGAGCTCGCGCTGCTCAGCCATGACCGGCGGGGCGCCAGGCGGGCGCCGCTGGCCTCGGTCCGTGCCGCCCGCTCGGCGCACGCGGCGCTCGCGTGGGAACCCGAGCTGATCTACGCATGGAACGGGTCCTCCATCCCGCAGGCGGCGCTGCGGGTGCTGGCGGACAGCGGCCTGCCGCTCGCCTTCCGCGTCTGCGAGCACTGGTTCGGCAAGCTGTTCGCCGAGGATCAGTTCATGCGCGAGCTGCTTCCGGCGGCCCGCGGTCCGGGGAGGAGCATCTGGGCCGCCGGCTGTCGCGCCCTCAACAGGCGCGAGGCGCTGCGCCTGGACCCGACCGCGCCCGTTCACGCGGCGATCTCGTGGAACTCCGAGGCGCTCGAGCGCATGGTGACGGTCCCGTCGTTCGTGGAGCCGGTGCTCGAGCGCGTCGGTCACTCGGTGCCCCGCTACGGAGACCTCTACGCCGACGTCGTGCGAGCCCCTGCGACCGAGCCGGAGATCGTCTTCCTCGGACGCGTCACCCGATACAAGGGCCTGTTCGTCGCGATCGAGGCGTTGGCGGTGCTGCGTTTGCAGCGCTCGATCGAGGCGAAGCTCGTGGTGGTCGGCCCCGAGGACGCTGACCACGGCGCCGAGATGCGCCGCTTGGCGGAGCGGCTCGGCGTCGCCGATGCCATCGAATGGCGCGGCCAGCAGACACCCGAGCAGGCGGCGGCGGCGCTCGCCCGGGCGCACGCGCTGATCGTCCCGTCCGTGTGGGACGAGCCGTTTCCGCTCGTCACGATCGAGGGCGCACTCGCACGCGTGCCGCTCGTCGCCTCGGACGTCGGCGGCATCAGCGAGGGCATGCACGACGAGGAGCATGCGCTGCTGTTCGCGCGCGGCGATGCCGGAGGGGCCGCGGCAGCGCTGGAGCGAGCCCTCCTGGAGCGCGACCGGACGGCCGCCCGCGTCGCGCGTGCCCACGAGCGTGCTCAGGCGTTCCGCATCGGCCCCTACCTAGACGAGCAGGAGCGCTTCGTCGATGACGCCATTGCCGCACTGCGCGGCCTCGCCACGGCGTAGCAGGGCGGATCAGAGAAACTCGGCGAGCCCGCTCGTGTCGACGTCGGGAAATGCGAACGCACGGACGAGTCGCTCTGCGACCTTCGGCCACGTGAGCAGGGTCGCATGGCTGCGCGCGAGCTCACCGAGCCGCTGCGCCGTCTCAGGGTCGGCAAGCCGCTCCATGGCGGCGAAGATCTCCTCGGCGTCATGCGGGTCGACGAGGATCCCGCCCGGCCCGATCATGGTTGCCGCGCCGCCGTTGGTGGTTCCTACCGACGCCAGCCCCGCCGCCGCAGCCTCCACGTAGACGATGCCGGCGGGTTCGTGCAGCGAGGGCATCACGAAGGCGGTCGCGCGGTCGTAGAGCTCGGTCATGCGCTCTCGATGCGCCGGGTCAACGAGCGACAGCGGCCCATGCGCGACGACGCCCGGCTGATCGATGCGCGGATGGCCGCCGACGACGTCGAGGCGCGCGTCGGGATGACGTTCGAATATCCGCGCGAAGGCAGACAGCACCGCCGCTCCGTTCTTGCGCTCCCAATCGACCCCCACGAACAGGTAGCGAGGAGTGCTCCAGTCGCGCGCGGGCGCCTCGGGTGACTCGTGGTTCTGTCCCAGCCCCACTGTGAAGACGCGCTCTGGCGCCACGCCGTAGCTGCCGACGATGCTCTCCGCGACCCAGTGGGTGGCGCAGCAGCAGGCCACGGCCGACTCGTAGACACGGCGCTGGCGGTCGGCGTAGCGCTGCAGGTCCCTCTCGGACAGGCCCTGCAGGTGCGGCCAGTCGTAGGAGCTTCGCGCCTGCACCACGGTGGAGTCCTCGAAGGTGACGACCGGGTAACGGGCGGGCAGGCGCATCTCGCTGCCGCGCTGAACGATCCCGTCGAGACTTGTGGCGGGCGGAAGCCGCCTGCGCATGAGCCACCAGCGCGCGGCGATAGTCGGGCGCCCCAGCTGTGCAGGACGGTGCGCCCGCTTGACGCTCTCACGCACTTGTGCCAGATCGCGCGGTCGCATGCGCCCGGCCACGCTGCCCAGGTGCGCGACCCTCCCGAGCGTGGGCGGAAGCTCCCCGCTGATGGGCTGCGCCTCGGCGAGGAGCTCCTTCATCGCCTTCAGCAGCGAGCCGCTCGCGCCGGAGCCCGCCTGCATGTCTCGGGGGTCCTGGGAGTCGGCCAGGCCGAGCCGCAGTGAGTGGGGTGACCTTGTCATGCGACCGCCCAGCGTACAGCCCACGCCGGGCCCTCCCGCCGGCTCTCCCTGCCCGCTTTTCCGGCCCGCGATCAAGAAGCGCTGCCGTGCTGCCGATAGGCCCGTATCATTGATTCGGTGCGGCACCCCCACGCCCGGGCCAGATAGCTGTGCCTGATTTCGAGCCCTCATCAGACGCCCCATCGGCTCCCACGGTCTCCCCGTTCGAGCTGCTCTCTGTGCTGTGGCGACGCCGGCTGGTGGTAATCGCGACCGTTGTCATCAGCGTGGTCATCGCACTGGCGCTCTCGCTGCGTTCGCCCAAGGAATACGGCGCCTCGGCGCAGCTGCTGTTCCGCGACCCCGGGTTCGCCCAGGCGCTGTTCGGGAACAACCTGTTCTCAACCGGCACGCAGGAACCGCAGCGGACGACCCAGACGAACATCGACGTCGTCACCTCGCTCAACGTGGCCGCCGAAGCGGCGAGCATCCTCAAGACCAAAGAACCGGTCAGCTCGCTGCTCGAATCGATCGCGGTCAGCCCGAATGCCGACGCCGACATCGCGACCATCAAGGCGACCCGCTCCAATCCGCGAGAAGCGGCCGCCGTTGCCAACGCGTTCGCCGACGGCTATATCGTCTATCGCCGCCAGACCGATCGCTCCACGGTGGCCCAGGCCGAAGAACTCGTGGGCCAGTCGCTCAAGACCGCCGCTCCCGGGGAGCAGACCAAGCTCGCGGAAAGCCTGCGCCAGCTCGGGGTGCTGCGTTCGCTGCAGACGGGCGACGCGGAGGTGATCGCGCGCGCGCAGCCAAATACGAACCCGGTATCGCCGAAACCCAAACGCGACGGGATCCTCGGCTTCGTCGTCGGGCTGCTGCTCGGCTGCGGGCTCGCGCTGCTGGTCGATTTCCTGGACCGCCGGATGAAGACGCTCGACGACTTCGAACGCGTCTGTCCCGACTACACGCTGATCGCGAGCGTTCCCCATACCCCCGCGGACGCCCGGATGGCCGGCCATCTCACGGGGCCCACCGGCGAGTCCTACCGCATGCTGCGCGAGGGCCTGCGCTTCCTCGACCCTGCCGGCAAAGCCCGGTGCTTCGTGATCACGAGCGCCGACGAGAGCGAGGGCAAGAGCACCGTGGCGGTCAATCTCGCCTCGGCGCTCGCCGCGGTCGGTCGCCGCGTCATCCTGCTGGAGGCCGACATGCGCCGCCCCACCGTCGGCACGCTGCTCGACATCCGCCGCGACGCCCCCGGGCTGTCGGACATGCTCGTCTCGAGCGGGGACCTCGACGAGTTCCTCGTGCCGATCGACGGCGAGCCCGGCCTCGGCGTGATCCCGAGCGGCACGATCCCGCCGAACTCGGCCGATCTGCTCAGCGCCGGGCGCATGGCGGAGGTGCTCGCTCAGGTCCGCGACGCCGCGGACTACGTGATCGTCGACTCGCCGCCCCTGCTGCCGGTGGCCGACACGCGCGTGCTGCTGCAGCTATCGCAGGTGGACGGGGTGATCATGATCGGCCGGGCCGGTGTCAGCCGGCGCGACCGGCTCCGCGCCGCCAGCCGTGTGCTCTCCCAGAGCGGGTCTCGCGTGTTCGGGCTGGTGGTCACCGACGTCAAGCTCGCGGCCGGCAGCGGCTACTACCAGTACGGCTACGAAGAGCCGGATCAGCGCAATGGCCGTCCACGCTCGCGCCAGTCGCGGACGAGCCGCGTCAGGTCGCCAAGCTGACACGATCGCGGCGCGGGGCATCCTGCGCCGGCGCCAGCTGCGGGTCGGGACGAGGCTTTTTGATGAGCCCGAGACGGACTGACAGCACGCCGCCCATGGCCGCCAGCAGCAGGTCGATCTGAGCCCAGTAGAAGCTGTCGTAGAACGCCGTCACGACCGCCATGCCGACAATCCCGAGTGCCAGCGCAAGCTCGCGCCGCGGAGTCACGCCGAGGCGCAGGCAGCGCCCGAGCACGCGCACGGCCACCGCGATCGGGATCAACGCGGCGAACAGCCCGACCAGGCCCATGTCCACCCAGATCGAGAGGTAACCGTTGTCGATCGCTCCGATGGTCGTTTTTTTGGCTGCTTCCTGCGCGGAGAACCCGGGAGCGCCCGCGCCGAACACCGGCCGGCGGCCGATCGTTTCGAGCGCGTAGTTGTAGCTCCACTGGCGGTGGGTCACCGACTGCGAGGTGGTGATCTTGGCGCTCAGCTTCTGTTCGACGATGTGATGCAGCGAGCCCGTGCCGACGATGAGCCCCGCAACGACGGCGATGACCGTGACGACGGCGGCCAGCGCCTTGAAGTTGCCCGCCCGGGTCTGCAACAGCACGGCCACGATCAGCATCACCGCCACAGCGACCCAGGAGCTGCGCGATTCACTGAAGATGAGCAGCACCGCCGTGAGCGCCGCGAGGGCCCCAGCGAGAAGGCGCATCCGCTCGTAGGCGAACAGGAGTGCGGCCGGAAACAGCCCGACTACGAGCGCGCCGTAGGTGATCGGGTAGCCCGAGAAGTAGCCGACCCTGTTCGACGGCGCCTGCACGTAGGCATCCAATCCGAGCACCAGCAGGATCAGCAGCCCGCCGAACGCCGCGGCAAGCCACCCGTTCCCTGCGCCGAAGCGTCTCGCGCAGAGGAACGTCACGCCGATGAAGAGGTACCCGATGACCCCGGAGTTGATCATCCCCTGCAGGCTCCCGATCGTCTCGTAGATGAGCACCGCGAGGCCGGCGAACAGCACTCCCATCAACAGCGCGGCGCGACTCGGGCGTGTCCTGCGGCCACTGAGAGAGAGAGACCAGAGCCATGGCAGCAGCGGCGCGGCCGCGACCGCCGAGGCCAGCACCTTCTGCTGCACGAGTGGACCTGTTGCGGCTTCCGAGATGAACGGATACCAGGGCGCGACCGCGACGATCACGATCGCCCACGGAAACGCACGGTCCCCGAGCATCGCCAAGCCGATGACGGCCGCCAACACGACGCAGAGGAGGATCGCTGTGCTCGGCTTGCGCTCGGTGAGGGCCCCGCCGACCAGGCCGAGCAGGATCGCTCCGCCGACGGCAACCTGCCAGCGCCCGAGCAGGCTCGGCATCTGACCGCGACGCTCTTGCAACCGTTCAGAGGACATGACGGCTATCAACCAAAGCTACACGAGCCTTCCGACCGGCACGCCGCGGCGTGCCGTTTCACGGCGCCGGCGGCGGCCAGGTCACGCGGTCTCAGCCCGACGCTCCGGCGCGCCCGGGCCAGGTGGATGGCCCGGGCGCGCAGAAGCGGGTTGCTTCGCGCGGACTCAGCTCTGCGCTCAGCCCGCGGCTTTCAGCGCGTTGTAGGAGAGCTTCCGGGTGCCGCCGGCGCTCTCGATTCCGTACCAGGTGTTCGAGCCGTAGTCGCGGTAGTTGAAGTACACCACCGAGCCAACGTATTTCAGTGCTCGCGCCCAGCCAACGAAGTTGGTGATGTTTTCCGCCTGCTGTGATTCCGTCCACTGCAGGGAGTCACCGGTCGCCGACTGGCCGAGCGCGGTCGGCCAGCCGACCTCCGTCACATACACCGGCAGATGCGTGTCCGCGTACGCTTCCGTCACGCGAATCCGCCCGCCGAGCGCGCTCTGGGTGACAGAGCTCTTGCCTCCATATGGATGCACTGTCCAGCCGATGTTCAGTTTGAGCAGGTTCGGGTCGGCTTTCACCAGGTTCCTGCCGTACTGATCACCTTCGAACCCGCCGTCATAGCTGACCAGCAGGCGGGGCCGCGGCTGGCCGGCCGGCAGCCCGCCGGCAAGTGTCGAGGCGACGTTCTCCACAATTCCCGCATACCGGGACCCTTCATTGCGAGCGTTGGCGCCCCAGAAGTACGGGTTGCCGGGCTCGTTGATGACCTCCAGCACGGTCGCGCCGAGGTCGGTCTTCCCGGCCCAGAACGTGCCGCCCTTGCAGTAGCGCCGGCACCACGTCAGGGCTTCCGCCGACGGGTCAGCCGGAGGGCCGCCACTGCCGCTGTCTTCCAGCAGGGGAATGAGTGTCACACCCGCTTTGGCGAGATAGCCCATGTGGGTGTCATCGCTGTAGTTGCGGGCGTTGGAGCGGACGTACTTCACCGCGCCTGCGAAGTCGTTGACCACGCTTTCGGCGACCCAGCCCCCGGTGTCGAGGCCCACCATCATGCCGCCGAGCCCTTCCGGTGGGCCTTCCGTCGTCGGCGGAGGTATGACCGGTGGGGGAGGCGGTGGTGTCGTCGCGCCGGCGTAGGAGATCGCGACCTCCGGTGCCCACGCGCTGCCTTCGACCGCCGTCCTGACGCTGTATTTGACCGTCGCGCCCGCCACAGGGGACGGTGTGACGGATGTGCCGCTTACCTCCGAGTACTGGTCGGACTGGCCGGGGACCTTGCGCACGAACACGTAGGTGCTCACACCTGCGACCTGGTTCCATTTGAGCGTCTGTCCGGAGACGGCGATCGCCGGCGCGGCCTGCTTGTCCGGCGATTTCGGTTGTTCGGTTGGCGGTTCGGTCGACGGTTTCGGCGGTTCGCCGGCCTGCGGGTAGCTGATCGAGACCTCAGCCGCCCATGCCGACCACCAGGTGGTCGTGCGGACGCTGTAGCGGACCGTCTGACCGGGGACCGGCGGGGGCGTGAACGAGGTGCCGTAGACGACCGAGTAGAGGTCGGCCTGGCCGGGCACCTTGCGCACGAGCACGTAGCTGTTGATGCCATCGACGCGGTTCCAGTTGAGCGTCTGGCCGGACACCGTCAGCAGCGGGGCGACGCGGGACGGTTCGGATTTAGAGGCGCTCGCGACGCCCATTGCAGTTGGTTTGCCCGCCCGCGCGAGCGGCGCGAGGCGGCGCTGGGCGCGTGCAAAGCGGCTGCCCGCCTTCTGCAGCGCGTTGCGCGCGCGATTGCAGCGCTTCGGGTGCGCCCGGTGGGCGCTCAGGCAGCGCTTGAGCTGCTTGGCGTCGGCGACGAGGACACGATCGGCGCGATTCGCGCGCCTCGCGGCACTCATCAGCCTCCGCGGGGGCCTACGAGTCGTGGCGGTCGAATGCGAGTTGCGTGCGCCCTGATGTGAGCGCGTGTGGCCGGACGGAGCCGCTCCCGCGGTGGGAGCGAAGGCAATCAGGCTTGAGCAGAGAAGCAGACATGCCGCAATCAGGGCGCGGCATGCCCAGTGTGGGCGGGGGGGTGTCATCTGTGCCTCCTTCGGTAGCCGGGCTATCTCCGAGAGACCCCTGGCTTTGCGAACCCGCCTCGCGACGGGCGTGCCGTTTTCGGGAAATGACGACGCTGCCTCCTGGTTCGGATGCTGCGGCCGCCTTGATTAGACCTGCAAGCGGTCTTTCGGGCAGGGAGTGGACTGCTGAAGCGCCCGCCTGGGTCGTGGACACATGTCGCGCCCAGGGAAGGGCGGAAAAGGCCCGTCCTGCCGGGCGGGCAGTGCCGCTCGGGGCCCTACGCCACGGGCGCCGGCGAGGGGGCCAGCAGCCGTCCCAGGGCCTCGATCGAGTAGCGCTCGGCGGCGAGCTCGCGCCCATGGCGGCCGAGGTCCTGGGCGCCGTCGCGCAGAACGCGGATCACGGCCGCCGCGAACTGCTCCTCGCCGTCTGCCAGCAGGCAGTGCTCGCCGTCGCGGACGTCGAGCCCGGCGGCGGCGCGCCTGGTCGCGATCACCGGAACGGCGTAGGCGAGTGCCTCGACGAACTTCAGCGGCGTGCCACCCCCCTGCAGCAGCGGAACAACGGCGCACGACGCGCGCCCGTAGGCGTGTGCGAGGTCATCGACGAAGCCCGTCGCCTGCACGCGTGGATCGCCCTGCGGCGGATCCTCGAGGCCGCCGCCCACGAGCGTCAGCGTCGCATCTGGAAGCTCGCTCCACACCCGCGGGAACACCCGCTCGAGCAGGAACCGCAGCCCCTCGCGGTTCGGCGCATAGGCGAAGTTCGCCACGAAGATGGCCCGTCGCTCGCCGGCGGACGGCGTGACGGGCCGGATCGCCTCGACGTCGACGACGTTTGGCACGTAGCGCAGGCGGGCGTCCGGGCAGAGCTCCCGCGCCGCGGTGATGTCCGCGTCGCTGACCATCCAGGACTCCTCGGAGCGCGCGAGCACGCCTCGCTCGAGCGCGCGCAGGCCCCGGGCGCCGCCGAGCAGGCCCCTGCCGAGGTAGTCGCGGAAGCCCGACTCGAAGTTGTGGGCGTTGTAGATCACGGGGCGCGCGCGGGCCAGACGCCTGAGGGCGGCCGCCTCGATCAGCCCGTCGGCGACCACGCGCCCACGGTCCGGCTCCGCCGCCAGGCGCGCCGCCTCGCGCTCGAGCTCGGGAGAGATCCCGCGCGCGAACTCCTCGGGCATGCGGGCCAGGCGCGCCGCGCCGTAGCTGATCAGGCGGCGCAGGCCGCGCGACGGCACGATCTCGCGCAGCTCGATCCCGGGGATTGCCCGGAACGCCGCGTCGGGCTCGGGGGCGTCGAAGCGGACATAGAGCAGCGTGAGCCCGCGATTCGCGGCCAGCGCCCGGGCGACGCCGTAGGTGCGCATCGCCTGCCCGGTGCGAAGGACCGGTGTGTGCGTGGTGATGAGCAGATCTCTCACAGCTCGCCGATCGCGCTCGCGATCTCCTCCAGGCGCCGCTCCCACGAGTGCGAGGCGGCCCGTCGCGAGCGCGCGGCCCGCAGCTGCGGGCTGTCAGCGGCGAGCGCCGCGTCGAGCAGCTCCGCGATCGTGGCCGCGTCGGCCGCGCTCGCGACGTCAGCGATGCCCGTGAGCGCCGGCAGCGGCGTGGCCACCACCGGGAGCCCCGCGCCGAGGTACTCATAGACCTTCATCGGGAAGATGCTCTCCGTGAGCTCGTTGCGGGCGTATGGGATCAGGCCGGCGTCGGCGGCTCGCAGCACCTCCGGCAGCTCGGCGTACGCGCGCCCTCCCAGCAGGTGAATGTTCGGCTCGGCGGCCAGCGGCGAGACATCGGTGCGCGGATCGCCCGGCCCGACGGGCCCCACGAGTGCGAAGGACCAGGACGGGCGCAGGCGCGCGAGCTCCGCTATCAGACGAAAGTCCAGCTTGATCGAAACGATCGCGCCCGTGAACACGATCCTGGGCTGCGGCAGCGCGGCCATGGCAGGATCGATCGGGCCGGGCAGCAGCGCGGCCGAGAAGAGCTCGGTGTCGGCAACGTTCGGCGCGTCGAGGACGTTGGCGGAGATCATCCTTAGCCGCCGCGCCAGGGCTGGTGCGCTGGCGAGCACGAGGTCGGCGCGTGCGGCGAAGCGCTCCTCCGCTGCGCGAAAGCTGGCCGTGTCGATGCGCTCCTGGGCCGCTATGTCATCGACGCAGTGGTAGACGACGAGCGCCGGATCGAGGGCGTCGAGCAGCGCCTCGGCCTGCGGGACGTAGGCCCACAGGATCGGCCTTTTGAAGCCGAGCCGGCGGGCGGCGCGCCGCACGAGTGCGGGCAGCAGACGCCGGTTGAGCGCACGCACGGCGGCACTGCGGTGGAACGGGAGCACCAGCGGCGAGAGCACGTGGAGCCCGTCAACGGCCCGCGGCCCAGCCAGGCCGCGGCGGAGCCGCCGCCACACGCGCGACAGGTCCCGACCGGCGAGCTGGGGCCGGCGCAGCCCTAGCGACTCGACGAACAGCACGCGGTTCTCACGGGCGAGGCGCGACATCAGGTGGTGCTGGTTGGTCCACAGATCGGTGTCCCAGTCGGCGAACCCGACGCACACGATGTCGCGGTCGCGGAGGCTTGGGAGGTCTGGCATCGGCGCCATGATCCCAGGCGTCGGGGCGTGTAGTCTCGCGCTGGTGCAGTCAGGAGGTCACACGGCGAGCACCGACCTGCTCGACGAGTTGCGCCGGCGCTTTGCGCGCGTCGCCGTCGTGCACGACTGGCTCACGATCCCCGGCGGATCGGAGCAGGTGGTGCTGCAGCTGCTGGAGATGTTTCCCCAGGCGGAGCTGTTCACCTCTGTGTATGACCCGGCGCCCTGGCCGGCGCTGATCAAAGAGCGCCCGGTCCACGCGTCCTACCTCAACCGCGTCCCAGGCGCCGTGCGCCACTATCCGAAGCTGCTGCCGCTGATGAACGGCGCGTTTCGCGCCTTCGACCTCTCGGGCTTCGACCTGGTGCTCTCGAGCAGCCACGCGTGCGCGAAGAACGTGCGAACGCCGCCAGCCGCGGTGCACGTGTGCTACTGCCACACGCCGATGCGCTATGCGTGGGACGAGGACTTCCTGCGCGGCGAGGAGGTGGGGCGCCTGACGCGCCTGCTGCTGCCGCCGTTGCTCAGGCGCCTTCGCCGGCAGGACCGCGCCGGCGCCGAGGGCCCCGACGCGTTCGTCGCCAACTCGCGTCACGTCGCCGAGCGCATCACCCGCTACTACGGCCGCTCCTCAGAGATCGTTCACCCGCCCATCGACGTGGAGCACTTCCTCGGGCTGAAGCGCTCGCCGCAGGACTATTACCTGACCTTCGGCCGGGTCGTTCCCTACAAGCGGGTCGATCTAGCCGTCGCCGCCTGCGCTCTCCTGGGCAGGAAGATCAAGGTGGCCGGGGCCGGCAGGGGCCTTCCGGCGGTGCAGAGAGCCGCGGGCAGGGACGCGGAGTTCCTCGGCAAGGTCGCCGACGCCGAGCGCGACGAGCTGCTCGGCGGCGCTCGCGCGCTGCTTTTCCCGGGCGAGGAGGACTTCGGGATCGTCCCGGTCGAGGCGCAGGCAGCGGGAACGCCCGTGATCGCCTATGGCGTCGGCGGCGCCGCCGAGTCGGTGATCGACGGGCGTACGGGCGTGCTGTTCGGCGAGCAGAGCGCGCAGGCGCTCGCGGGGGCGATCGAGCGCTTCGAGAGCCTTGGGCTCGACGGTGATCAGGCGCGGCAGAGCGCCAAGCGCTTCGGCGAGGAGCGCTTCCGCTCCGAGATGGCCTCGGTGATCGACCGCGTCGCCCGGGCGCGTGCCGGCGAGGAGTCCTCCGCGCCGGCACGCCCCAGATAAGCGTGCCGCCGAGCCCGCCGGCATGGGTCGGCGCGCGAGGCCGGGGTATGTTGCACGCATGCGCGAGGTTCTGCCCGGGGTGGTTCACTGGACGGCTCGCCATCCCAGGATCGGGATCGAGGTCTCCTCGTACTGGCTCGAGGACGACGGCGTGCTGATCGATCCGCTGGTGCCGCCGGAGGAGGGCCTCGAGTGGTTCGCCGGCCGCGAGGTGGCGCCGAGCGCGATCCTGCTCTCAAACCGCCATCACTATCGCGAGTCGGGTGACTTCGTCGAGCGCTTCAGCTGCAAGGTGCATTGCAACCGCCTGGGACTGCACGAGTTCTCCGGCGGCGAGGACGTCGAGGGCTTTGAGATCGGCGACCGGCTGCCCGGCGGCGCCGTCGCATGCGAGCTCGACGCAATCTCTCCCGACGACACCGCGCTGCACCTGCCGCAGAAGGGCGCCTTGGTGCTCGCCGACGCGGTCGTGCGCGGCGGCCCACACGGCCAGTCGGGGCAGCTCGGCTTCGTCCCGGACTCGCTCATGGACGACCCGCCGGCGACCAAGCGCGGACTGCTGGCCGCCTGCGCGCGCCTACTCGAGGAGATCGAGTTCGCTCATCTGCTGCTGGCGCACGGCGGCCCGGTGATCGGCGATGGTCGCGATCAGCTGCGTGAGCTCGTCGAGCGCGGAGGCCGCACGGCGTTCGAGATGTAGGAACCGGGTCGCCTATTGCGAAGCGCGGCCGGCGGGGATACGCTCGAACCGGCATGCGCGTACTTGTGACCGGCGCCAGCGGCTTCATCGGCGGAGCTCTCTGCCAGAAGCTCCTGCATCGAGGGCACGAGGTCGGCGCGTTCGTTCGCCGACAGGGCTCGGAGCCGCCGGGAACGCGCGCGGTCACCGGTGACCTGCGGGACGGCCACAGGCTCAAGGAGACACTCGTGAGCGAGCGCCCCGACTGCGTGATTCACCTCGCCGCGGAAATAGCCTCCCAGCGCAGCGAGCGCAGGGTCCGCGAGGTCAACGTGGGAGGCACCGAACGGCTCGTGGAGGCCTGTCTCGCCCTGGCGGGGCCCGACGTGGGCGCCGTCCCCCGCATGGTGTTCTCCTCGACGGTGGTCACGGGCGAGGCTGGTGGAGCGCTGCTGACCGAGGAGGACCCGCTCCCGGTGCAGACACCCTATGGCCGCTCAAAGCAGGAGGGAGAGCGGCTGATCTTCCAATCGGGGATGCCCGCGGTGGTGATCCGCCCGTCGCATGTCTACGGGCCCGGTGGGTGGTATGCCAACGAGCTGATTCCGCGCCTCAGCCACCTCGGCCGGTTCGCCGTCATCGGCCGCGGCGAGAACCTGTGGGACGTCGTGCACGTCGACGATGTGGCAGCGGCTCTCGTGCTCGCCGCCGAGAGCGCTCCCGCCGGGTCGATCTACCACGTGGTGGACGACGAGCCGCTGACCTTCTATGAGTTTATGGCGCTCACGGCCGAAGCGCTGGGCGTCGGCGCGCCCAGGCGCATCCCGGCGGTGATCGCCCGTGTAGTCGCAGGAGGAAACGCGGTTGACGCGGTGATCCGCTCCGCCCGCTCGTCGAACGCGAAGATCAAGCGAGAGCTCGGCTGGCGGGCGCGATTCGCGACAGCGCGCGAGGGCGTCGCGGACGTCATCGCCCGGCTCGGCGAGGCTGGCCGGCGGCCTTGAAGTCGAGGTAGCGCGTAATGCCGCGGGCGCCGGATCTCGCGAGCGGCGTGGCGGCCAGGTGGTACCGGCCCGGGGACAGCGTGCCGAGATTCAGCGTCAGCACGTTTATCCCCTTGTGCGCCCGGACGGTGAGCTTGACTTTCGTGGCGATCCAGTGCACGCACCTCTTCACACCGTGCTTGCAGTGGTGACTGATCACGCGGCGGTAGACCCTGAAGGCAACCCTCCCCGGCGCGGAGAGCTGGTAGCTGATCGCAAGCTTGCGCCTGCCGTGCGTGAGCCGCGACGCCGAGGCGCGAATCTTGAGTTTCCGCAGGATGGGAGGCGCTTCTTTGCTTTTGCCGCCGGCGGGCGCGGTGACGAAGCCCGCGTTGGTCGCGGGAGGCAGGGTGGCGGAGGCCGACAGCCCGACCTGGATTTCGCCTGCTTGCGTGGCGAGGGCCAGCGACCCCGCGAAGCTGCCCGGGGAGAACGATTGAAATACCACTTCGACGGTGATCGCCTGGCCCCGTGAAATGACGCTTCCCACCGCGGGCAGGCCGCTCGCGGTGAACGGGGCTGACGGCGGGCGCACCGCGCTCACCTGGAGGTCCCTGGTGCCGGTGTTCGTGAACGTCACCTGGCCGCGCAGCTGAGCACCCACGATGGTGGAACCGAGGTCGAGCGATCGGGTAGACGGTGTCAGTGGGCCGGCGAAAGCGATGATGCGGCCGTCGCGATTGCCCACGTATACGTGCCCGGCACTCGCATCGGGGCGGGCGAACTTCGTGGCGAAGCCGATCGGGGCCGTCCAGAACGGTGTCGGTTCTTTGCCGTTCGGCACGGCGGTGTACGCACGCAGCTGCGCTTCATGGCAGCCTTCGGTCGGACACCATGTGACCCACACCACCCCGGTCCCGTCGGCGGTGCCTGTGGAGGTGACGATCGGGGAGCCTGATCCGAACCACATCTTGTCCGGGGTGGCTCCGGTGACGGCGAGGCGGGGGTTCCCGCCTTCGACCCCGTACTTGAAGAAGCGCAGCTTGTTGCTGCTCTCGATTGGTGTCGCGGGCGCCGAGAAAGACGGGATGTAGACGTATCCGCCGTCACCCGGCCAGACGGCCGCGGTGCCCCACACACCTCCGTAGGGCCCCTGCTCTTCGATGACCTTGTCGCGTCCGCCTGGGCCCTGCCCCATGCCACCGAGGTCGTTCCGATTGAGCAGGTAGACCGTGCCGAACTTGCCCTCCTGAACGAGCAGGGGCAGACCCGGGCTGCCGAAATACGGCGATGGCAGGGCGACCGGCGCTGAGGAACCCAGGTCGAGATCGAATTCGTCGAGTTCTGCGCTGTTGAAGGGAGAGAAGAAGTCGGTCGCCGTCAATTCGCCCCCCGGTTCAGCCTGGACTCGCACCACCGACTCCGACAGGCGCCCTGCGGGCGGCGCCTTGCCCGGGCCGGGCGGGGGCGATCCGAATTCTTCAGTCTGGTTGCCGGTGCTGAATATGATCTGCCCCGGTCCGTCTGAGACCAGGCCTCCCCCCGATTGCCAGATCGGTCCACCCTTGCCGGTCGTCGCCCACATCGTGGCGAGCTGGCCTGTCGAGGACACGCCAACTATCCAGCCCGCATACGGGGCATGGTCACAGTGGCTTCCGAAGGCGGCATAGACGATGCCGTTCATCATCAGCAGCGCCGGCCGCTGCAGCTGCTGGGCCGCTTGGAATTTGACCCCTGGCAGATTTCTCGCTTCACCCTGGATCTTCACGGGGAAGTTGGGGAGATCGTTCCCGCTCGCCAGGCTGATCGCATGCATTCGCCAGACGATTTCTTTGTTCAGGAATTCATTGGCGACGAAGTAGGCGACGTTGTGTTCGGTGTCGATCACGGGAGTGCCGGTGATGCCGACATGCGGAGCGAGGTCTTCGCAGCTGATGGGAGGTATCAGCGATTCCACCGCTTCGCCGTAGTTCTTTGCCCAGCGCACCGCTCCGGTGACAGGATCAAGGCCGTAGGCCCAGTCATCCTCGGTCACCACCAGCAGCGTCCCGTTCGCGGTCAACGGCTGGGCGTAGATCTGGCCCTGCAACTGGACGTTGAAGACCTGTTCGAACTGTCCGCCGCCGACCAGCGCAGGCGTCAGCGACGACTCGCCCGGATACCACCCCGTGCGCAGGTTTTCAGACGCGCCGGTGACTTCCGCAGAAGCGCGTCCGGCGCCCATCAGGGCGATGGTGAACAGCGCCGCGGCCGCCACGCCGAGACTCCGTCGCAACACGCACCCTGACCGAATAGCCGAACCCCCCGCTTCGCCGCTGATGCCACTGCGGGCAGCAGCGAGGACAATGAAGCTGCCAAGGCTACATCAGTGGGTGTGAAGCTGAGATGGAGTCAGTGGGCTCGGGCCGTCAGCCCGAACGCCCGCTCCGCCTCGTCTGCGACGTAACGCGCGATCGCCAGCGACGACGTCGCAGCCGGGGAGGGCGCATTGCGCACGTGCAGCGCTCTCTCGGTCGCGGAGAAGACGAAGTCGTCCACCAGGCGTCCGTCGCGCGCGAGCGCTTGAGCCCGCACGCCGGCGAACGCCGGCTCCACGTCCCGGGTGCGCAGCTCGGGCACGTAGCGCGAGGCGGCGCGGACGAACGCCGAGCGCAGGACCGCATGACGCAGCTCGGTCACACCGGTCGCCCACCACTGGCCGAGCATTCGCCACGTCCCGGGCCAGTCGAGCGTGTCGATCAGATCCCTGCCCCGGATCGTTCGCAGGCGGTAGGCGTCGCGCGCGCCGGCGATGAGCGCGGTCGGGCCGATCAGGACGTCGCCGTCGATGTGCTTGGTGAGGTGAACCCCGAGGAACGGCAGCGAGGGATCGGGGACCGGGTAGATGAGCGAGCGCACGAGCTGCCGGCGCTCGGGCTTGAGACGCAGGTAGGCTCCGCGGAACGGCACGATCCGCGGGTCCGGGTCGGCGCCCGCTTTGACCGCGAGACGGTCCGCCCAGGCGCCGGCGCAGAAGACGGCGTGTCCAGCCTCGGTCGTGCCGTGAGAGTGGACCAGGCGCAGGCTCCGGCTCCCGGGAGTCACCTCGGTGACCTCGCATCCTGTGGCAAGCGCGCCGCCGGCTTCGCCTACATCCTGCGCATACGCGCGAGCGACGGCGACGAAGTCCGCGATGCCGGTGTCCGGTGAGTGAAGCCCGGCGATGCCGCGCGCGTGCGGCTCGAGCTCCTCGATGCCGGCAGCGTCGATGCGGCGCAGCCCGGGAACCCCGTTTGCCGTGCCCCTGCGCTCGAGCTCGTCCAGGCGAGCGAGCTCGGAGGCGTCCGTGGCGACGATCACCTTGCCGCAGCGCTCGCTCGCGATCCCGCGCTGCTCGCAGTACTCATAGAGCTCCCTGGCGCCCTCGACGCACAGACGCGCCTTCAGCGACCCCGGGGCGTAATAGACGCCGGCATGGATGACGCCGGAGTTGTGGCCCGTTTGATGCGTGGCGATCTCGCTCTCGCGCTCGAGCACACACACGCTTGCGCCGGGGTCCCGTCGCAGGAGCTCGCGCGCGACGGCCAGGCCGATGATCCCGCCGCCGACGACCGCGAGGTCGCATCTCTCCGGCGCCCGCGGCGCCTCTGACGCGGTGCTCGGCACGTGGCCAGGCTACCCTGCGCCGCGTGGCCCGCGCGCGGTGGCGGCTGCGGCATCCACGAGGCCGGCGCCATAGAGCCGTTCGTCGCCGCCCCCGCCCAGCTTGCGGGCCGTGGCCCGCATCCGCGCGGTTATCTGCGCCGGGCTTGGATGGCGGCCGAGCACGCCGCTGGCGATGATCAGCGCGGCAATGGCCGACACGTGTGGCGTCGCCATCGAGGTGCCTTCATAGCCGGACGGCACGCCGAATACCCGCGGCGAGCTGCCGACGAAGGTCACCTGGTAGATGTCACGGCCCGCCGGCTGTTCCGGATGGCAGTTCGGGTCACCTGGGAGGTCCGCGTCGGGCCCGCCGCCGGGGGCCACGAGGGTGAGGCTCGACCCGTCGTTGGAGTATGCCGCCAGGCAGCCGTGTTCGGTGGTCGCACCGACCGAGATCACATATGGCGCGCGAGCCGGGTAGGCGATCGCGCTGTGGCCCTCGTTTCCGGCGGCGGCGACCACGACAACGCCACGGTGGTGGGCGAAGCGCAGAGCTTCGATCAGCTCGGGGATGTCTGAGGCGGTGACGCCAGGAGAGAACTCGAGACTCAGGTTGATCACCTGAGCCCCGTGCTTGACGGCGTAGACAACGCCCTCGGCGATGGTCGACGCTTCGCCTTCACCGCCGCCGTCCAGCACGCGCACAGGCATTATGTGCGCGCCATATGCCAGTCCGGTGAGGCCGTAGCGGTTGTTCGTGGCCTCGGCGATGGTGGACGCGACGAACGTGCCGTGGCCGTTGCGGTCGTTCGGCAGATGCCCCTTCGCGACGAAGTCATAGCCCTGGACGAACTGGAACCGGCTGAAGTCGGGAGAGCGGCGGAACGGGCCGCGGTTGGCGTATGCCACACCCGTGTCGAGCACCGCGACTGTGACGCCCTTGCCGCCCGGGGCGCCCTCGGCGGCGAGATTCGCCCACGCTTCTGGCGCATCGACCCCGAACGGCCCGACGAAGTTCCACTGAAGCTGCTGCCAGTCTTTCGCCGCGCCGCCGTTGCCCACGTCGTTCGGGACCAGGGCGCCCGCCGTATGGGCCACGTAGTCGGGGACGGCCCACTTGACGTCGCGCCGCGCGCGCAGGCGGCGGAGCGCGGCGTTGACGGTGACTCCGGGGCCCAGGCGCACAAGCTGCGTCCTCGCCGTGGTCGGCCGGCTCGTGCCGTACGCGCTCGCTGTCGCGGCCTGCGCCTGCGAGGTTGGCGGCGCGTAGCCGACGACTATCTGGCTCGGCGAGTATGGACCGGCCGACGAGGCGAAGGCGGGCGCCGCGAACGCGAGAACGCCGATCGTCGCGGCGAGCGAGCATGTGATGCCGACCGGAGCTCGGCTGCCGAGGCGGGAGCGGAGTGGGCAGCCGGTGCGGGAGAGCATTGGAGTATGAGTAATGATGATGTGCCGGACCTTGGTGAGGAGGCACTGTCGCAGAGAACGCGGCGAGACCGATGAGCGAACGCTTCTTCCCACGAGATGATTACTTCATGCGCCTGGCCCTGCGCGAGGCCGAGCGAGCGTTGGAACACGACGACGTGCCGATTGGCGCGGTGGTCGTGCGCGCAGGAGAGGTGCTGGCTGCGGCCCACAACGAGCGCGAGCTGCGCCAGGACCCGACTGCGCATGCCGAGATGATCGCTCTGCGCGAGGCCGCGCGAGCCACCGGTACGTGGCGGGTGCTCGACGCGGTCATCTACGTGACGCTCGAGCCGTGTGCGATGTGCGCGGGGGCGATCGTGCTCGCGCGCGTGCCGCGCGTCGTCTACGGGGCGAGCGATCCGAAGGCCGGCGCCTGCGGGAGCGTGTTGGACATCCTCGGCGAGCCCCGTCTGAACCACCGCCCGGAGGTCGCCGGCGGTCTGCTCGGGCCGGAGTGCGGAGAGCTGCTGAGCGAGTTCTTCGCGTCGCGGCGCTGAGCGCGTGGCCCAGCGGGTCTGGGTCTCCGGCGCCGCGGAGATCATCTAGCCTAAGCCCGTCGCCCCGGAGGGGTGGCAGAGCGGTTGAATGCGGCGGTCTCGAAAACCGTTTCAGGCCTGATTGGTCTGACGAGGGTTCGAATCCCTCCCCCTCCGTTTCTTGAGCCGGTTTCCGCCGATCTGCAGGCGATCTGCTTGCGATGAGGCGGCAACCGGCGCGCACCGCCAGTCCGCCGGGGACCGCTCGAAGCCGCCTGTTGGGGAAAAGAACTGGCGCAAAACTGACGCAGAAATCGCGAAGTTGGTTGAGGGTTCTTTAGGAAGGCCGGCTCGAGGTGTGTGTGTCGAGCAAGGGAACAGGGCAAGCTGCTGCCCACTACATCGTCCCTCGACCGCTCCTCCCGGATCGCAGTGGTGACGTGTGCTCCACGGTAGTTGACGGTGCTCGGCGATCCGACGCTGCCCGACAGGACGATCCGCCTCGGGGACACAGTCAACGCCGGCGTCCCGGCCCGCGAGCGCCGGTGCATGCTGCAGGCTTGGGGTTGGCCCGCGATACGAGGGACCCGTCCGGCTCGCGTCCCGCTCGCCGGCGGCTCAGCTCGCGAGCGATCAAGACCAGCATTGCAACGAGCATGGCAGGGGCAAGGGTGAGGCTGATCAGTTCCCCGAGTGCGATTCCTGAGACGACGATCGCACCCACCATGTCGGCCGCCAGGGCGACGGCCACGGGGAGCAGCGCGATGCCCGAGATCAGGGCGAGAGCGCCCACGATCTCGAGCGTTCCAATCGCGTAGGAGAATAGGCTCGGCGAGGGGAGCCCATACATCGTGAATGAGCGCACGTTACGTGGGTGATTGGCGAACTCATCCGCGCCGAAGAGCAGGAACACGATGCCCGGTGCCAGCCGGGTGCCGACCGTCACAGCGAACCTCGCCAACCCGTGCCCGTCAATTGATCGCCGGTGGAGTGAAGCTCCGGCGATCGGATCCTCGTCTTCGCGAGCTTTGAGGTGTCGAGCAGCACGCGACCACGCGATGGCGGCCGGCTGCGAGGGTGGTTCGGGAAGAAGCGACTCATGGAACGTCAGACCCGCTCGGCGCAGCTTCGGTTTTGCCGACCTCGCCGTACCGGCGACGCCGCGGCAGTCCGCTGCCGTTCGTGCCCGGCTCGGGTGCTTCGGGCCTGGGATCGCCCGAGCGCTCCCTCGTCGATCCGCCCTTCACGGCGCCTGCCTGGCTGGAGATCATTCTCATGTCATTCGCTCCTGGATCAGAACGGACTATGTAGTCCATTTATTTGGCGGACCACACCAGCTCGGAGCCGGCCTGAAGCTTCGGACCAACCCCCCGCGCCGGCGACCGCCCATATATGGGGCCGGCCCGGGAAGAGCTGGTGACGCTCCTCCCGGACCGGATGTTGCGGCGCCTAGAGCGGCGGGAACTGCGAGTTGGGGACGGGTTCGGCGAGGTTGGCTGTGGGGGCATCCGCCGTGAAGCCGATGACGGCACAGTTGATGTCCACGCCGACCGATCCGTACGGGGCCGGTTCGCCGGTGGCCGGATTGACGCCGGTCAACAGGTCGGGCCTGGTGGCCGCCAGGTTGAACACCTGGTTCTCATCGATCTGGCGCTTGTTGAGGCCCTCTTTGATGGCCTTGGCGGTCCACAGTCCCAGCTGCGCGTCCCACAGCGGGCTGTACGCGTCCGCGTGCCGCGGGCTGGCGAGCGTCGGAAAGTCGCCGAAAACGTTCAGCAGATCTCCGCCGTTGCGCAGCCCGTTGATCAGGCCGGTGTTTTCGGCCGAGGCGTCTTCGCCTGCGTGACCATCGAGCACCAGGTGCTGGAAGCCCTGGGCCTGGCCGTTGTTCTGGCCGGTCTGTCCGTTGATGAAGCCGAACAGACGCTCGCGCGCGGAGCCGAGGAAGTCGTCACCGCCGTGGTAGGCGGCGTCGTTCAGCGCCGGTACATACGTCGAGCGCTCGAGGACGGATGTGAGCGGCTGGCCGGCGTCCGTACTCAGGTAGACGATCGGCTGGCCGGCGTCGAAGCCCTTGACGAACAGCAGGTCGGCATAGGACTGCAGGAACTGGCCGGGCGGGGAAGGCGGCGCGATGTGCACCCCGAGCACCCGGTCCTCGGTGTTGGTGTGATGCACGACGTCGAGCGGCCCTTCGCCCGCTGCGATGATCGGCGCGTTGTAGACGACGTTCGAGCCCGCGATCTTGATAAACGGGCTGTAGCCGGGACCAGCGACGGAGCCCGGCTGGAACTTCTTCAGCGGGAAGCCCGTCGGCCCCGGTTCCGCGATCCTCGTCGGGCTGAAGTCCGGAGCGCCCTGGAAGTGCACGGCGGCCGGGCCGAAGCGGTTCTGTTCGGGCGAGGGCGAGTCGAGCGTCACCGTCTGCACGGCGGCCGGGTCACCGATCGCGATGTTTGCGAGCTTCGGCGCGAAGTTCACGCCGAGATCGTGCGCCAGGCCCTGGTCGGAGGCGTCGAGCAGCACGAACCACACCTTCTCCGTCTTGCTCGGTTCGCCCGGGACCGGGGCCGTCCCCTGATACAGCGGCAGGCGCACGGTCTCGTGGTTGAGGTCAACCTGGATCGCGCTTTCCTCGGTGAGGTGGTTCCGAGGCAGGATGCCGTTGAGCTGCCCCAGGCCGTTGGCCGCCCCGGGCGGCTTGTCGTTACCAGCCCTACCGGCCCGACGATGAGCCCCTCGACGCTTGGTCGAATGTTGCCCTCGCTTGTGGTGGTGCTGCGCGGCCGATGCCGGCGCGCCGGTCAGCAGCAGCAACAGCGCTGCGAACAGAGCTGCGACAGGCACAGCTGAGAGATAGCCACCGGTCCGTCGCAATGTGAGCAATACCATCGGATGAGTCTCCTTCCAGGGGAGTTTCCCGAGGCGGTGCGCCCCGGCTGGACTGCCGACTGCACGAGCGGCGATCGCGCCTGCCGCTTTCGTCAGCGGCGTGCCCTGCAATCACAGCGTTGGACCGGACAGTCCAGAAAACGGTTTATTTCTTTTGGATCTCGCCCGCGCCCATCGCGGCGGCGGCGCGACGCGGGGTGGATCAGGGGCTCAGCCGGCGCTCGCCACGAGTGCCGCGTCCCCCACCAGGGCGCGCACCCTCAGGCGCGCCTGATGCAGCCTGCTCTTGAACGCCGCCTCGCCGACGCCGGCGATCTCGGCCGCCTCGCGCGTGGAGAGTCCCTCGATGTCACGAAGCACGAGCGCCGTGCGGCACGGCGCAGAGAGCTCGCTGATTGCCAGCCGCAGCGCCTCGCGCAGCTCTTGGCGCTCGGCGTGGCTGGCCGGCCCGTCCCTCGACGGGGCCGGAACCTCGATGGCCCGCTCATCCACGGGCACGTTCGCGCCGCGCCGCTGGCGCCGCTCGAGCGCGCGGTTGGACTCGTTGACGGCGATCCGGTAGAGCCATGTGAAGATCATCGCGCGACCCTCGAAGCGGCGGATGCCGCGCCACGCGCGCAGGAGCGTCTCCTGCAGGACGTCTTCGGCTTCGCCACCGTCCTCGAGGAAGCGCAGCGCGACGGCGTACAGGCGGTCGGCATGTACATCGGCAAGCGCTTCGAAGGCGCCCGCGTCGCCGGCCTGGGCCCGACCGATCAGCTCGTGCTCGGGAATTACGACGGGACTGGAGGCCGTTCGGCTCATCGCTCGTCGGACTCCCCGGCGTCCATCTCGGCACGAGCTGCATCGGCTCGGACCCGGTCGAAGATGCCCGCCGGCGCGCGCGGCTCGGCGCGCTCTGAGGAGCCGCCCAGGAGGCGCAGGAGGGCTCGCAGGGCGCGGACCCCGAGGCTGCAGTCGGGGCACTCCTCGGCGTGGAGCTCAAGGCGCCTGCGGCTGCGCCAGCTCATGTCGCCCTCGACGTAATGAGACAGGTGCTCCTGCGACCAAGCATGATCATCGCGTCGTTTGCGAAGGCGCATCAATCTCGCTCCTCGTCGAGCGCGCGATCAGTTCCTGTCCCGAGGAACAATCAGCTCGGCGCCTTCACGCCCACACCCCCACTCCCTGGCGTCCGGAAACTGGACTAGGTAGTCCACCGCCACACTACAGCAGGCCGGGGTTGGACTGTCAAGTCCAACCAGTACAATGTCGGCATGCCACAGGTGCTGACGGCAAAGGGGCGGAGTACGCGCGCACGGATCGTGCAGGCGGCAGCCGAGCTGGTGGCCGACAAGGGCGCGGCCGCGATGAGCCTCGACGACGTCTGCGAGCGCGCCCACGCCAGCCGCAGCCAGCTCTACCACTACTTCGACGACCGCGACGATCTCGTCCGCGCGGTGATCGACGCCACCACGGACTCTGTCCTGCTCGCGCAGAACGGGCTGCTCGAGCATCTCGACACCTGGACCGGCATCGACCGCTGGTTCCGCGCGCTCGTCGCCCTGCAGCAGGAGCGCGAGGCCCGCGGAGGCTGCCCGATCGGATCGCTCGTGGGTCAGCTCGCCGAGCGCGACCCGGGCGCCCGCGAGAACCTGGCCGACGGCTTCAAGCGGTGGGAGGGCCACCTGCGCGAGGGCCTGAAGCGCATGCAGGAGCGCGGGCGCCTATCAGCCCGGGCCGACCCCGCCGCCCTCGCGACCTCCACCATGGCGCTCCTACAGGGCGGGCTGCTGCTCACCCAGGTCCGCCGCGACCCAGGGCAGCTGCGCACCGCCCTGGCCGCCGCCCGCGTCCTGCTGCGCAGCGCCGCGGCATAAGCACCGGGGAATCCAAACGGCGCCGGCGTGGGAGATGCTGGCCCTCGTGCCTCGAGAGTGGTGGTCTAAGAAACTCCTCATGATCGCCGCGCCGCGCCGGGAGTAACTTCTGCTGCGTGCGTTCTGTGGAGCCGTCAGCCTGTGAGCTCCTGCGTAGTGGCCGAAGATGACACGAGTCATCTTCGTCTGCCGGTTTCTCGCATACCTGCCGCTGCGCCTTGCGTTGCCCCTTGGCGGAGCAGCCACCGACCGTGACATCCGGCGTCAGCTGCAGCCGCGCCTGGATCTCCCGCTGCCGGACTCCTACACCCGCACGGAGCGCGTGACGGTGCTCGCCCACCGGCCCTTTCGAAGCGTCCTCTATCACCGTCTCCGCGGCTTGGGGCTGGGCGGGAAGCTCCTCGCCAAGGTCCTCGGTCTCATCTACGCGGGCGAGCTGGCGCTGTTCATCACCTGCGACGAGATTGGGCCGGGCCTGATGCTCATGCACGGGTTCGCCACCATCATCACCGCGAGGCGGCTCGGCACCGACTGCCAGGTCGCCCAGCAGGTCACGATCGGCTATGACGACCGCGGCGCGCCTCCCGTGCTCGGAGACCGCGTCCGGGTGGGCGCCAACGCAGTCGTGCTCGGACCGATCACGATCGGCGACGACGCGGTGATCGGCGCCGGAGCGGTCGTCGTGCGCGACGTGCCCGCGGGGGCAGTCGTCGGCGGCGTCCCGGCACGTGTGCTGGAGGGTGCCGCCGATCGCTTTGCCGCGCCCAGGGGAGGGCTCTGAGCGCCCGACCCGTGCGGGCGAGGTCTCCTGCGAGCCTCTGTCGGCGCCGGCGCGGCGCTGGTCAGAGCGGGCCCTGCTCCTCAGCGCGCCGGTAGCGAGCGTAAACCACCCGAGAGCCAAAGGTCCGTGTCTCGAGCAGCTCCAGGTTGACCCGCTCCTCCAGGGCCGGGAAGTATGGAGTGCCGCCGCCGAGCACGACGGGGCTGACGAAGAGCCGGTACTCATCGACGAGGTCCAGCTTGATGAGGGTGGACGCGAGGCCCGCGCCGCCGACTGCGAGGTCCTTGCCCGGTTGCCGCTTCAGATCGGCAACCTCCTCGGCAACCCCGTCCCTCAGCAGCCTGGTGTTGCCCTCGACCGTCTCGAGGGTCGTCGAGAAGACGATCTTCGGTATGGCCTTCCAGATGGCGGCGAACTCGAGCTCGACCTCTCCGGCCGACGGGTTCTCCTCAGCGGTCTCCCAGTACCTCATGTTCTCGTAGAGACGCCGTCCGCAGAGGTGGACGCCGATCTCCCGCGTCTGCTGGTTGTGGAACCGATGCCGCTCCTCGTTCGGCGCCGACCAGTCGATCTCGCCGGCCGGCCCGGCGATGAAGCCGTCGAGCGACACCCCCATCGAGTAGATCAGCTTCCGCATCGCGCTCGTCCCGGTTTGGCGTCTACGCGAGACGCATGCCAATTACCGCCGATGTCCCCACGTTCTTCTGCCATCGGCGAAGCCTGCCAGATCCCCGGGATACTCAGCGCATGATGTCGCGCACCACCGAGGCTGGGTTCGACTCAGGGCGTCTTCGTCCGCTCACCCTCGGGGCGGGCGCCGTGGTCGTCGCGGGCGCCGTCGCGCTCCTCACGGGGTGCGGCGCCGCAGCCGCTCCAACTCCAGCGAGAACGCGCCCGCAGGCCTCAGCTGCAACGGCCGGAGCGCTCCCCACGTCGGCACCGGCGACTGCGCGGATCACCGCCAGCCCGCCGCCGCCGCGGCGCCCAGCGGCTGCGCGACCGCCGATCCGCCAGTGGCCGATTCCATTCGGCATGGCGCGCAAGCGCGAGATGGCCGGGTATTCGCTGCGGCACTACGGCGAAGACACCTACATGCTGACCGCGCCGAAAGTGATCGTCGAGCACTACACCGAGACAGGCACCGCACAGGAGGCCTTCAACACGTTCGCGCCCGACGCTCCCGACAGCGAGTTCCACGAGCTGCCGAACACCTGCGCCCACTTCCTCATCGAGCCGGGCGGCCGGATCGACCAGCTCGTCGCGCTCGGGTTGCGCTGCAGGCACACCGTGGGGCTCAACTGGACCGCGATCGGGATCGAGCACGTGGGCCTCTCGGACCGGGAAATCCTCGAACGCCCGGCGCAGATGGCGGCGTCACTGGCCCTGACCCGCTGGCTGCGCTGCCGCTACAGGATCGCGATCGGGCACGTCATCGGCCACCACGAGAGCCTCTCCTCGCCCTATCACCGCGAGCGGGTCCCGGCGTTCAAGCATCAGACCCACTCCGACTGGAATCACGCCGACATGGAGCGCTATCGGGCGCTGCTGGCGCGGCGCCCGTGCGACCTGCACGAACCCCCGTCCTGACTCGCGAGCCGGGGGTGCGGGCGGGTGCGATGCGATGTCTGGCGTTTATACCGGCGAGGCCAAAAGGTATTGGACTTTTCCTGCGCAATGCTTGAAACTCCGCCAAGAGATGGCTTTTCTCTCTCGGGGTGCGACGCACGCTGTGGGACCGCGGTTGCGGCCGCGCAGCGTGGGCGAAAAGCTGTTCCACCGCTCGCCTCAGCCTGATCCGCCGCGGGGGGCGGCGGCCGAGGCTGGGGCGGCCGGGGCGCCGGCGCAGGTGACCACGACACAGATCGGCGGCGGTGGGAAATTCAAAGTCGACGAGGACAAGGGCGAGGACGGCCTGTGCACGCTCGTCCTGGTCGGCGAACTCGATACGCGCTCGGTCCCGACGCTCGAGGTGGCAATCTCGCGCTGCTGCGCAGGGGGCGCCAGGGCGGTCACGCTCGACCTGAGCAGGCTCACCTTCATCGACTCATCGGGGCTCTGGACGATCACCTCGGCGCGGAGATGGTGCGAAAGGCAGGCGTACGGCTTCTCGCTGATCCCGGGACCGGAGTCTGTCCAGCGCGTCTTCGACATCACCGGCCTCAGCGACGTGCTGCCCTTCCGCAGGGCGGACGAGGCGCCGATGATGCTCGGTCCTCGACCGAGAGACGGTTAGCAGCAGCTGTCAAGTGGGGCGCCGCGCCCCTCGCGCGCCCTGCCGTCCCTTGGCGGCCCGAGGGGCCAGACTGTGCCCGAGCGCCCATGCGCCTCTGGCCAGCCGTCGTCTACGAGTGGGGATCGACCGTCGCTGAGCGCGAGGGCCGGTTCGGCTGTGACCGGCTCCTCGCCGATCCGGACCACGAGCTGTTTCGCGCGGTGGACGTGGGCGCTCCCGCCTCGACGGTCTTCCGCTGGCTGTGCCAGCTGCGCGTCGCGCCCTACAGCTACGACAGGCTCGACAACGGCGGGCGGCGCAGCCCGCAGACGCTGACGCCCGGCATCGAGCAGCTCGCAGTGGGCCAGCGCGTGATGAGCGTCTTCAGGCTCGTGGACTACGAGCAGGACCGCTCGATGACGCTGTCGTTGAGGAGCCGCCTCTTCGGCCGCGTGACTTGTACCTACCGCGTCGATCCCCTGGCGCCGGCGCTCTCGCGCCTGCTGGTCAAGGTGCTCGTCTCCTATCCCATGGCCTGGGGCCTTCCGATGCGCGCGATCCTGCCGCCTGGTGACCTCGTGATGATGCGCCGCCAGCTGCTCAACCTCAAGGCGCTTGCCGAGGCCGACGCCTCCTGATGCTCGCCGCGGGTGCCTGCCCCAACGCCGCCTGCGCCGCCGCTTTCACCAGATGGCCGGCGAGGAGCGTCCCGAGGCCAGCTCGGACCCCCCGGCCTTACCTGCTTCTTCATCTCCGATTGCCGATCTCATCTAGAGTGCCGCGTTCCGGCGCCTCCGAGCGCTCGGGTCAGCAGAGACGCTGACAGCCGAACCGCGGCAGTGCGACGCGCCGCCGCCGCGACGATCAAGCCGCGACGAGCCGAAGGAGAGCCGATGAAGCTGATAGGAGCGGGCATGCCGCGCACCGGCACGCTGACACAGAAGCTGGCCCTGGAAATGCTCGGGTTTGGCCCGTGCTACCACATGGTCGACGTCCTAGCCGACCTCGACCAGGCAGGGCTCTGGGATCGAGCGCTCGATGGCGAGGGGCCCTGGCAGGAGATCTTCGCCAACTTCAACTCCACGGTCGACTGGCCCGGCGGATACTTCTACGAGGAGCTCATGGACGTCTACCCGGAGGCGAAGGTGCTGCTCAGCGTCCGCGAGCCCGAGGCATGGGAGCGCAGCATGCGCCAGACCGTGTGGGCGGTGCGTCACGGCGAGTCCCTGATCCGGCTGCTGTCGAGCGCGCAGGCTCACGTGAACCCTCAGTGGAAGGGCTTTCTCAACATGATCGATCGGCTGGTCTGGGAGGGCAGGGGAACCTTCGCCTCCGGGCACGCCGAGCCGCAGCAGCTGATTGACACGATGAACCGCCACAACGAGCAGGTCAGGCGCAACGTCCCCCCGGAGCGGCTGCTGGTCTGGAGCGTCACCGAAGGATGGGAGCCGCTGTGTGAGTTCCTGGAGGTTCCCGTCCCGCAGGAGTCGTTCCCGCACATCAATGACCGGACGGAGTTCCTCAACCGGGTGATCGACGGATCGCTGGACGCGCTGCAGGCGTGGCGTGCGCAGCAGGCCTCGGTCGAGCCGTCGTTCGCCGTAGGCGGCTGAGCTGCCCGAGGCGCACAGCAGTCACCCGCTCCGAGCCGGCGGCGCCAGGGACGGCGCTAGGAGCTCGCGCCGGCGCGCGGGGCGGTGCGCCTGACGTTGCGCCGGCTCAGCCGCCTGAGCAGCTCCCGCTCGGCTTCGGCGCCCCTGCGGGTCATCGCGCCGGCGAGGTGAACGGCTCCGCGCTGAACGGTCCAGTAGCCGGTGGCCGTCTGCTTGATTGTCAGTTTCTGTGTTTGCATGGATCGCGGGATCGCAAGTCGGGAGTGAATGAATGTGCCGTCGCCGGCGGCGTGCGGTCCCTTCGTCAACAGATGCTCGCCGCTGAAGCTCAAGCTGAGGTAATCGTCATGTGAACGAAGGCCGACGCTCTACGCGGTGCTAGTCCGCCTCCGGGTCGCCGGGCACGAGCCCGAGCTGGCGCAGGATGCTGAGCTGATCGAAGTAGACCCGCTCGCACGCGATGCGCTCGCCGGCGAATATGAAGAAGGCGGTCATGCGCGTGCGAAATGAGCGTCCCGTCGCCGGGATCCCGCGCAGCGGACCGAGGTGAGTGCCCAGCAGATCGAACTCGACGATCACGGCGTCCTCGGCATGGTGGAGTGCGATCAGCTCGTTGCGCTGGTCGGGAAACGCCGCGCGCGTCTCGGCGAAGTAGCGGCGCACCTCGCTCTCGCCGTCGTAGACCTCGTCGGTGGGGACTATCTCGTAGCGCGGGTGCGCGAAGGTGCCGATCGTGGTGTCGAAGTCGTGGACGTTCTCGGAGTCCATGTGCTCGCGCACGAGCGCCTCGCGATGCTCGCGCAGATTCATGTCCGAAGAGCTCGTGCCGGCGGCGGGCATCCCCGGACTTGTATCAGTCGAGGTCAGCTCAGCTGCGCCGGCCTGCGATCCCGTCGCGCATGCGATGCACGCGCCGAAGCTCCTCGACAGCCTCGTCGAAGCCACCGAGGGCGCCGCGTGCCCCGTCGCCGAGCAGCTCCGGCTCGAGACGGTGGCGGACGAGCTCGCCGGCGATCGCGTCGACGCGCTGCGCGCCGGCGCCGGGCCGCGAGCTGACGACGCGCTCGAGCTCATGACCGCGGAAGAGCAGCCCGACGCCGTCGTCGAGCGCCCATCCTCCCGGCAGTGTGCCGTCGCGTATGTGCGCCAGCCACACCGGCAGCCGCTCCGGCTCGCCATCTGCATGCACGCTCAGCGAGCCCTCCAGCACGCCCAGCCCTGCGATCGGCTCTGGCGGCCCGCTCGACCGGGTGACGCCGGCCTGGAACCAGCACATCGCGCCGGCGCTCAGACCGGCGAGCACGGTGCCGCGCCGCCAGGCCTCGACGAGCAGCCGGTCGAGTCCGTGCGCATCCCAGAGGGCCAGCAGGTTGCGCATCGATCCGCCCCCGACGTAGACGATGTCCTGCTCGAGCACGAGGTCGACGAGCGGGCGCTTGCAGTCGCGCAGATGGAACAGGGAGAGGTGCTGGGGGACGCAGGGCCGCGATGCGAAGCGCTCCCTGAACGAGTTGATCTGGGCGTTCGTGTCGCCCGACGCCGTGGGCAGGAACAGCACTCGGGGCACCTTCGCGCGGGCAAGCGAGAGCACGAAGTCGTCGAGCAGCGGGTTGCCGGGCTCCATCGTGAAGCCGCCTCCGCCCATCGCGAAGATCAGCCGCTCCTCCGCGGGCGCCACAGGCGGTGAGCTCATGCGGCGACTGGCTCCGAGGCGCGCACTACGCGCGTCGGCCGGGCGAGCGGTGCAGCGCACGCGGTGCCGCCCGGGCCTGCCTCGGCATCGAGGCAGCAGACGTCGAGGTGGCTCTCGCGAACGGCTCCGTCGGACGCGGGCTCAACCAGGTAGGCATTGCCGTCGGCCCGCGAGCTCACGACGCGCTCCAGGCGGGTGCCGGTGAAATGCAGCGCGACTCCATCCTCGACGGCGAACCCAGCTCGCATGCCGTCGCCGACGAAGCGGTGGTACTCGGCACGGCGCGCCGGCTCGGCGTCGTAATGGACGCAGTTGGAGTAGGGCAGCAGCCCGAGGCCCCGAATCGGGCGGGGAGCGCCGTGGAATGCGCTCAGCGCCTGCTCGAACCAGCACAGCGATCCGGCGGACGGCCCGCACAGCACGACACCCCTGCGCCATGCTTTCCGCAGGATCGCGTCGAGGCCGTGCGCGCGCCAGGCGCCGAGCATGCTCACGACGTTGCCACCGCCGACATAGATCAGGTCCTGCGCGAGCAGGTGCGTCGCGAGATCGTCCTCGACGCCGCCGGTGCCCTGGTCGCGACGGAACAGGGAAACGTGGCTGGCCTCGCAGTCGCCCGAGAAGCGGCGGTAGAAGCGCACCACGTAGTGGTCGGCGTCACCGGAGGCTGTGGGCAGGAAGCAGACGCGCGGGCGGGGAGCGTCCGTCAGCGACAGCACGTAGTCGTCGAGCAGCGAGCCATCTTTCTCCATCGAGAACCCGCCACCCCCGAGGGCGACGATCTGGGGAGCTCTGCTTGGCACGACTCACCTCTCCCGGCGTGGGTGCTATGCGAACAGCCTGCTCAATCGTGCACGAGCGCAAGGCGTGCGGGTATGGACTCCCGTCCGAGATCGCGCAGCCTTCGATCGACATCCGCCCATACGCGCTCGGGTGCCCAACATGAATGGCCCGGTGCGCCGGCGTACTCCAACGCTGCTGCGCCGGAGCTACGCCGCAGCCTAGAGTGTCTGCCGATGGCAGCGGAACACGACCAGGCGGCGGCGCGCAGCGCCGCGCCCGCGATCTCACTGCAGCGCGTCTTCAAGCGCTACGGCTCGATCGTGGCGGTGGACGGCCTCGACCTCGAGGTGCCGCCGGGCGTGTGCTTTGGGCTGCTCGGTCCCAACGGCGCGGGCAAGTCGACGACGATGCGGATGCTGACGGCGCAGGCGCTGGCCGACGAGGGACGCATCCGGGTGCTGGGCTACGAGCTTCCGCGCGAATCGAAGCAGTCGCGCCTGGAGATGGGGGTCGTGCCGCAGCTCGACAACCTCGACGTCGAGCTCACCTGCCGTCAGATCCTCACTGTGTTCGCACGGCTCTATCGGGTCGCGCGCGGCGAGCGCGCGGCGGCGGTGCAGCGGGCGCTCGAGCTGGCGAACCTCACAGGACGCGCCGACACGATCGTCAGAGAGCTCTCGGGTGGGATGCGCCGGCGGCTGCTGGTCGGCCGCGGGCTGATCCACCAGCCGCGCCTCGTGCTGCTCGACGAGCCGACGGTCGGCCTGGACCCGCAGGTGCGCCAGGAGCTGTGGTCACTGATAGACGGACTGCGCGCGAGTGGCGTGACGGTGCTGATGTCGACCCATTACATCGAGGAGGCGGAGCGCCTGGCGGATGTGGTGGCGGTCATGTCACGGGGCAGGATCGTCGCCCAGGGCACACCGCGGGAGCTGGTTCTCGCGCACGCGGGCGAGCAGGTGCTGGAGGTCTATGGCCCGCCCGCGCAGCTCGCCGAGGCGAGCGAGATCGTCGCGCGCAACGGCTGGCAGAGTCGCCGCAGCGGCCCGGCGCTGGCGATCATGCGCGCGGAGAGCCTCAACGGCGAGGCGCCAGACGGCGTGCGCCGCCCAGCGAACCTCGAGGACGCGTTCGTCGCGTTGACCGGGGAGGAGATCGAATGAGCGCCCAGGCCCCGGCGCCCGTCGCCGGCACGCGTCGGGTGGGGCGCCTGGAACCGGCGGCGCTCGCCGGCGTCATGAGCCGCGACGTGGTCATCTTCAAGCGCTACTGGAAGGCGACGACGTTCTCCTCGGTGGTGCAGCCGACCATCTACCTCCTGGCCTTCGGCCTCGGGTTCGGGACGCTGCTCAAACAGATCGACCACGTCAAGACGATCGAGTACATCGCGACCGGGACGGTAGCCACGGCCGTGCTCTTCTCCTCGGCATTCCCCGGCATGTTCAACACGTTCATTCGCTGGCAGTTCCAGCGCACCTACGACGCGATGCTCGCGGCGCCCGTCGACGTCGAGGAGCTGATCACCGCGGAGGTGCTGTGGATCTCGCTACGCGCGGGCGTCTACGGCCTCGCGCCGCTGGTCGTCGGGCTCGCCTTTGGCCTGCAACCGAACGCGGGCATGCTGCTCGTGCCGTTCATCGGCTTCCTCACCGGCTTCGGCTTCGCGGCCTTCGGCGTCGTGATCGCCGCGGTGGCGAAGACGATCGACAACTTCAACTACGTCACCAGCGCGGTGCTGACACCGATGTTCCTCGTCGCGGGGACGTTCTTCCCGATCTCGACACTGCCCGCGGGCCTGCGCACGATCGCCCAGATCAACCCGCTCTACCACTGCGTGCAGCTGGTGCGCGACGCGTCGCTCGGCGCGCTCGGCTCAGCGGACATCGGTCACGCGGCGGTGCTGCTCGGCTTCGCGCTGCTGATGTGGCGCGTGGCGATCTGGCAGCTCGGCAAACGCCTGATCGACTGAGCCTTACGCAACTCTGACGTTTCTCACATCTCGCTCCTATCCGGAGCGGCGATGCTGCCCGCCATGGGCTTCTCATGGGAGACACGCTCGGCCGCAACTCCGACGACGTCTGCGGCGCCCCTCGCCACAGCGCCCGCCAATGCGTGGCGGTCGCGGACCAGGGCGGTGGCGCTCGCGGTGCGGGCGCCGCGCCCGGAGCTGATGGCGCTGATGGCGTTGGCGGCAGCGCTGAACCTCTGGGCGCTGTCTCGCAACGGCTGGGCGAACACCTACTACAGCGGGGCGGTGCGCTCGATGGCCTCGAGCTGGCACGACTTCCTGTACGCGTCGCTCGATCCCTCCGGGCTCATGACCGTGGACAAGCCGCCGCTGTCGCTGTGGGTGCAGGCGCTGTCGGTGAAGGTGTTCGGCTACCACCAGCTGAGCGTGCTCGTGCCCCAGGCGCTGATGGGCGTCGCGAGCGTCGCCCTCCTATACGACCTCGTCCGCCGCCGCTTCGGCCGGCTTGGTGGGTCCATCGCGGGTCTCGCCCTCGCCGTGACGCCGATCACGGTGGCGGTCTCGCGGCACAACAATCCCGATGCGCTGCTCGTGCTCTGCTCCGTGGCTGCGCTTTGGTTCGTGGTGCGGGGGCTCGAGAAGGGGCGCACACGCTGGCTGGTGCTGGCGGGCGTGTGCGTCGGCCTCGGCTTCGAGACCAAGATGGGGGTCGCGCTGACGGTGGTTCCGGGGATCGTCGCGGCGTGGCTCTGGACGACTCCGGCCGGGAGGGGCCGCCTGCACGCGTTTCGCCAGCTGCTGGCGGGCGGCGCGGCGATGATCGTCGTCGGAGGTGCCTGGCCGGCGCTCGTGGAACTGACTCCTGCGGCCGATCGGCCGTGGGTCTCGGGCACGAGCGACAACAGCGTCCTGTCGCTGATCTTCGGCTACAACGGCCTGGGGCGCGTGGAAGGGCAGACTGGTGGCCCCGGCGGAGGCGGCGGAGGCGGCCTGTTCGGAAGCTCGCCAGGGCCGTTTCGGCTGCTCAACAGCGCGCTCGGCGGGCAGGCCGGCTGGCTGCTCGGTTTTGCCGTGGTCGCCGCCGTCGGCATGCTCGTTGCGAGCCGTCTGAGGCGCTCTGACCCTCGCACCGGCTGGCTGATCGCAACCGGCGGCGCCTTTCTCGTCACCGCCGTGCTGTTCAGCGCGGCCAGTGGGATCTTCCACCCCTATTACGTCTCGCTGCTCGCGCCGTTCATCGCCGCGCTCGTCGGCGCCGGCGTCGCCCAGCTTGCCGGCGGCGGCCTGAACGCCAGGATCGCCGGCCCGGTGGCTGTGGTCGCGGGCGTGGCATGCGAGCTCGCGATACTCGGCCAGTATCCGGGCCAGCTGACGTGGCTCGTGCCAGTGCTGATCGTCGTCGGCGCGCTGGCCGTCGCCGCACTCCTCGCGTTGCGGGGCCGTCGGGCGCGCCTGGTTGCCATCGGCGCGGTCATGGGCGCGCTGCTGCTTGCGCCCTCGGTGTGGGCTGTGGACACGCTTGGGTATGCCACCAGCGGGACCTTCCCGTCCGGCGGGCCGGCCGCGGTCGCGGACGCCGGCGGGGGCGGGCCCTTCGGCGGGCTCGGCGGCCGCGGAGCGGCGCGCGGCGGCGTCCCGGGCGGCGGCCCCTTCGGCGCCGGCGCGTCGCAAGGTGCCCAGCTGTTCGGCCCGGGAGGTGCGGCTGGACAGCCACCAGGCGCTCCGCCGGGCGCGCAGGGCGGCGGTCGCTCGTTCGGCCCAGGCGGCGCCGGCGGCCCGGGCGGCGCCGGCGGACGGTTCGGCGAAAACACCTCGCTCACCGCCGTCGTCGCCTACGTCAGGCAGCACGGCGGCGGAACGATCGCGGTCGCGAGCCAGTCGAGCGCGGCCTCGGCGATCATCAAAGGCCAGCTCGACGTCGCCGGAATCGGCGGCTTCTCGGGTCGCGAGAGCAGTGTGAGCGTGTCGTGGCTCGCCCAGGAGGTGGACTCGGGGAGGATCCGCTGGGTGCTGGCCGATCAGAGCGGTATCGGTTCGCGCGGCCTGCTTCCCGGCGATACGCGCACCGGCTCAAAGACGGCGATGAGCGCCGTCGCGACCGCATGCCGCCGGGTCACGGTGCAGACGAGCGCCTCGCCCGCGACGACGGCGACCCGCAGCTCCGCGGCCGGGGCCACGACCATCTACGACTGCCAGGGCCGCGCTACGGCGCTGACGAGCGCCGGCGCCCGCCAGGCGAGCTGAGCGGCTCACGATCGAAGGCGTCGAGCGGCGATACACGGTGGCACGGCGCCGCTGAGGGGACGGCTCGGGCATTCCGGAGCGGCGGGTCTGGCGGGAGGAGAAGTAGGCAATCCGTCTAATACAGCCCGGAAGTCCCGCAACTTTCGGGACTATTAGGAGTCCAAGGAGTACAGGCGTATCGGGTGCTCGGTTCTAGAGGGAGGTCGGTATGAGGTCCCACGCTCGCATTTCGGTCCTGGCGCTGCTCGCAGGCGCAATCGTCGTTTTGTCCGCGCCCGCTGCTGCCCAGGCTGCGTTCGGCGTGGAAAGCTGGTTTGCCGCAAACTGCAAGGTCAACACCTGCAAAAAGGTGCCTCCGGCCGAAGAAAAAGAAAAAGCCGAATTGGAAGGCTTCACCCAGGCTGCGGGGCATCCCAACTTCGGGATCACCGACTTCAGACTTAACACCTTCGAAGCAGAACCGGGCTTCTTCGTTCCTCAGGAAAACATCAAGAACCTGCGCGTGGACGTTGCCCCCGGCGTCAGCACGAATCCCGAGGCCGTTGAAAAGTGTTCGGTCGCGGAATTCACCTCGACGCTCGTGGAACCCGTAAAACACATCTACTTGGCTCCAAAATGTGGACCAGGCAGCATCATCGGCGAAAACAAAGTCACGACGATACTCGAAGTCGCGCCCGGCAAATTCGCTGACGTCGCGCTCACAGGGACTGTTTACAACCTCGTCCAGCCTGAAGGTCTTTCGTCCTACTTTGGAGTGGCGATCCAGGTCGGCGCCGGGGTCTTTGTCCACACCTTCATCGAGGGCAACGTCGAATGGGGTGCGCAGGCGGTGGGAACGGGCAGGGCCGATTATCACGATTACTTCGAAATCAAGAACATTTCGCCGGGACTAATCTCGTCACGCCTCAGCTTCAAAGGCAACATCGGGACCGGCGGCTTCCTGACCAATCCGACCAGCTGCACGGGGATCGGTCCTCAGACCACGACCCGTTGGCGTGGCGAATCGGACAAAGGCGTCGTCGCGACAGCCGAATACAGCACGCCGATTGGCACCGACAAATGCGCACTCGTTCCGTTCCAACCGGGATTCGCGCTGATCCCAGGCACGACTCAGTCGGATCAGCCTGACGGCGCCACGGTAGAAGTCTCGATGCCCCACGATCCGGACCCGGCAAAACTGGATTCGTCGCAGCTCAAGACTGCAACGACAACTCTGCCCGAAGGCCTGACCCTTAACGAGTCGGCTGCTCATGGTCTCGAAGCCTGCACGCCGAAACAGGCGAGGATCACGAGCCCGAGCCAGGGCGTGGATTGTCCGGAAGGGTCGAAACTCGGCACCGTACTTCTGAACGTCCCCGGCCTCCCGCCCAAATCACTTGAAGGAAGCATCTATCTGGGAGGCCCCGAATCCGGCCCGATCACGGGCAATCCGTACACGATCTACCTCGACGCTGAGTCCAAACAGTACGGACTGTCGGTGCGCCTCAAAGGCGTGGCCGTAGCGAACGAATCGACCGGTCAGGTGACGGCGACGTTCGCCGAAAACCCCGAACAGCCGTTCAGCAACGCGATCCTGACGTTCAAGAGCGGACCGCGCGCGCCGCTGGCCAACCCGCTCGCGTGCGGTGAAGCGAGCACCGAAGAGGGGTTCACGCCGTTCAGCGGCACCGCGACGGTGTCACGCCTGAGCAAATTCGTCGTCGACAGCGACGGCAAAGGCGGAGCCTGCTCCTCGCCGCTGCCGTTCGCTCCGACTCAGGGCACGTCTGTCGTGCCGTCTGTCGGGGGCGCCAAATCGGCGTTCACGTTCAACCTCGAACGGCCGACCGACGGGCAGCAGTACCTCAAGGAAGTGAGCACGGTGCTGCCGCCCGGCCTCGTCGGCCTGATCCCGGCGGTCGAACAGTGCAGCGAAGCGCAGGCGACCTCCGCGACCTGCCCGGCCGGAAGCCAGGTCGGCACTGTCTCGGTGCTCGCCGGAGCCGGGACGGAACCGTTCGAATTCAAAGGCAATGCGTACTTGACGGGACCGTATAAAGGCGCGCCCTACGGAATGGCGTTCATCGTCCCGGCCGTGGCCGGCCCGTTCAACCTGGGCAACGTGGTGACGCGGGCGACGATCAACGTCGAACAGTTCAGCGGTCGCGTTGTCATCGGAAGCGTGCTGCCCACCGTTGTCCATGGCGGGGTCAGAGTGCGCCTCAAGCGGGTCACCGTGAACGTCAGCCGGCCGGGCTACCTGCTGAATCCGACCAACTGCAGCGTGCTCGCCACGGAATCGACTGTGATCGGGAACTTCGGGGCGAGCAAGGCGCTCTCGACGCCGTTCCAGGTCAGCAACTGCAGCGCGCTGGCGTTCAAACCGGCGTTCAAGGCGAAGACGGGCGCGAAGGCCTCGAAAGCCAACGGCGCGAGCCTCGAAACGACGCTCAACCTGCCGGCCGGCGGATCGAACGTCAAGTCGGTGCTCGTGACGCTGCCGACGGCGCTGCCGTCGCGTCTGACGACGCTCCAGAAAGCATGTCCGGAAGCGACGTTCAAAGTGAATCCGTTCAGCTGCCCGCCCGGCTCGTTCGTCGGCGGGGTGCGAGCGAACACACCGACGCTGCCGGCGAAAATGAAAGGACCGGCGATCCTCGTCTCGCACGGCGGAGCGGCGTTCCCAGACCTCGATCTCGTGCTCGAAGGCAACGGCGTGCGCGTGATCCTGGTCGGCAACACGGACATCAAAAAAGGGATCACCACGACGAACTTCGCGGCGACCCCCGATGTCCCGGTCTCGAGCATCACGGTGAACCTGCCGGTGGGCGCGCACTCCGCGCTCGCCGCGCACGGGAACCTGTGCACGATTCCGCTCGCAATGCCGACGGTGATCACCGGGCAGAACGGCAAGGTGGTCAAGCAGAAGACGAAGATAGGCGTCAACGGCTGCGGTGTGCAGATCGTGGGGCACAAGGTCATCGGCCGGACCGCCTACATCACGGTCAGGACGTTCGCCGCAGGACGGATCAGCGGGAAAGGCTCGGGTCTCGCCACCGTCTTCCGCCGCCTGCGCACCCCCGCGAAAGCGACGACGCTCAAGGTTCCGCTCCGCAGGGGAGCGCATGGCCCGCGGCGGGTTCGCCTGCGCGTCGGCTTCCTGCCCTCCAACCGGAAGCTCGGCAGCTCGGCGAGCACCGTGACGGTGTTCTTCCGATAGCGACCTCGTGCCGGGGGCGGCGGATTCTCGCCGCCCCTGAGCACGGTGCCGGACCAGCGCGTGGAGGACGCGGCGCGCGACGCTCGGCGGACGAGCTCCGCGAGATATTTCGCGCTCCGTCGGCTCCCATGCCCTAAATTGGCGGTATGGATGTCGCAATGGGTACGGATACCTCGGCGTCGTCTACGGACGTGGACCGCCTGCTTGCGGCAATCCGGCGTCTCACAGCGCTGACCGACGGAGCCGCCGACTCCGAGGCCATCTTCCGTGCGCTCGCGGTCGAGCTGATGTCGGTGCCCGGAGCCGAAGAGGTGCACATCCATCATCTCGCCGCGCCCGGCGAGGAGGAGGACCTCGTCGCCGTCTACATGTTCGGGGCGGACGGCCGGCTGAGCTACCTGGTCCCGCGCGCGGAGCGCCCGCCCGGGGTGAGCTGGGTGGCGCGCACCGGGCGCAGCTTCCTCGCCGCCGCGTCTGAGGAGCTGGAGGCGAGCGTTCCGCGGCTGGCGCAGACCGGCACGATGAGCTGCGCGCTGCTGCTGCCGCTGGCCGACCGCGGAGAAATTGGGACGGTCGTGGTCCTCGTACGCCGGCTCTCAGAGCTGTTCGCAGCGAACGCCGTCGAACTGGCGACGACGCTGGTGGACCAGGCTGCGACGGGGCTCGCGCTTGTGCGCGCGCGGGCAGAGGCCGGCACCGACCCGGTCAGCGGCTGCATGAACCATCGCGCGATGCGCCGGCGCCTCGACGAGGAGATAGGCCGCGCGATGCGCACGGGCACCCCGCTGTCGTGCATGCTGATCGACCTCGACAACTTCAAGCTCGTCAACGATCGCTATGGCCATCAGGCCGGCGACGCGATGCTCCGCGCCGTCGTGGACGCGCTGGTGGGCGAGTTCCGTGCCTTCGACCGCGTCGCGCGCTACGGCGGCGACGAGTTCGTCGTGATCCTGCCGAACGCCGAGCTCGAGAGCGCGGCCGCCGCGGCCTCGCGAGCGCTCGAGCGGCTGAGGGCGCTGTCCTACCTCGAGGAGATCGGCTCCGGCGTGTCGGCGTCGATCGGGGTGGCCCAGTGGCAGGAGCCAATGACGACCGACGCGCTGCTCGAGGCATGCGACGCGGCGCTGCTGCGCGCCAAGCGCCAGGGCAAGGGCCGCGTCACGCAGGCATCATCGGAGCTGATCCGCTAGGCAGGACGGCGACTCTGCGAGACTGCGGGGGCAGTCGCTACCGACCCTGAGAACGGCTCCGGGAGATGCAGATGTCGGACAACAGCTTTGGCGCGAAGGACACCCTCGAGGTGGGCGGGCGACGCTATGAGATCTTTCGCCTCGACGCTCTGCAGCGGCGCTTCGACGTCGCGCGCCTTCCGTTCTCGCTGAAGGTGCTGCTCGAGAACCTGCTCCGCACCGAGGGCAACGGCTCCGTCACGGCGGCCGATATCGAGGCCCTGGCGAGCTGGGACGCGAAGGCAGAGCCGAGCAGCGAGATCGCCTTCACCCCGGCACGAGTGCTGATGCAGGACTTCACGGGCGTCCCGGCGGTGGTCGATCTGGCGGCGATGCGCGACGCGATGGCGGAGATGGGGGGGGACCCCGCGAGGATCAACCCGCTCGCGCCGGCAGAGCTGGTGATCGACCACTCGGTCCAGGTCGACGCGTTCGGCACGCGCGACGCCTTCCGTGTCAACGCTGAGCGCGAGTTCGAGCGAAACCGCGAGCGCTACGCCTTCCTGCGCTGGGGGCAGGAAGCCTTCGACGACTTCGCCGTCGTACCACCCGATACGGGGATCGTCCATCAGGTCAACCTCGAGTACCTCGCGCGCGTGGTGTTCCCCAACGAGGGATCCGCTTCCCAACCACTCCAGGCATATCCCGACACGCTTGTCGGCACCGACTCCCACACGACGATGATCAACGGCCTGGGAGTGCTCGGCTGGGGCGTGGGTGGCATCGAGGCCGAGGCCGCCATGCTGGGCCAGCCGATGTCGATGCTGATCCCGCAGGTGCTCGGCGTCGAGCTGCACGGCGAGCTTCCCGAGGGCGCCACGGCGACCGATCTGGTGCTCACCGTCACACAGCTCCTGCGCGCGCGCGGCGTGGTGGGGATGTTCGTCGAGTTCTACGGCGCCGGCCTCGCGGGCCTGCCGATCGCCGACCGCGCCACGATCGGCAACATGTCGCCGGAGTTCGGATCGACCTGCGCGATCTTCCCGATAGACGCGGAGACGCTGACCTACCTCGAGCTCTCAGGGCGCCCGCCGGAGCAGATCGAGCTGGTCGAGGCGTACGCGCGCGCGCAGGGCCTCTGGCACGACGAGTATTCCGAGCGGCCGACCTTCTCGGACACGATCACGCTCGATCTCGGCACTGTCGAGCCGAGCCTCGCCGGCCCCAAGCGGCCCCAGGACCGGGTCGCGCTCAGCGATGCGAGGGATGCGTTCCGCGAGGCGCTCGCCGACTACGTGCCAAGCGACGGCGAGCAGCGCGACGCGCACGACGAGGCCGTGGCCGAGTCCTATCCCGCCTCAGACCCGCCGGCGAACGGAGCGCCGGGGCACAAGCCGCCGACGCAGAGCCCCGAGCAGCCCTCCCCTCAGCGCTCGGCGACGCTGCAGCGCCGCCACGCCGCCGTGCCGGTGACGGCGGACGGAACGACCTTCGAGCTCGATCACGGCCATGTCGTCATCGCAGCGATCACGAGCTGCACCAACACCTCCAACCCCTCGGTCATGGTGGGTGCCGGGATCCTCGCTCGCAACGCGCTCGCCCGCGGGCTGCGCTCCAAGCCATGGGTGAAGACCTCGCTCGCCCCGGGCTCGAAGGTGGTCACCGAGTACCTCGACCGCGCGGGTCTGACAGAGCCGCTCGAGAGGCTCGGGTTCAATCTGGTGGGCTACGGCTGCACCACCTGCATCGGGAACTCCGGCCCGCTCTCGCCGGAGATCTCCCAGGGGGTGAGCGACGGCGACCTGGCGGTCGTGTCGGTGCTCTCGGGCAACCGCAACTTCGAGGGACGCATCAACCCCGACGTGAAGATGAACTACCTCGCCTCACCTCCGCTCTGCGTCGCCTATGCGCTAGTCGGCACGATGGACACTGACATCGTTGGAGAGCCGCTCGGCCAGGACGAACAGGGCAACGACGTCTACCTCAGGGACATCTGGCCGTCCGAGCAGGAGGTCGCACAGACCATCGGCGAGGCCGTGCGCGCCGACATGTTCCGCTCCAGTTACAGCGAGGTGTTCGCCGGCGACGAGCGCTGGAACGAGCTGGAGGTGCCTCGCGGCGAGCGCTTCGCCTGGGACGAGGACTCGACCTACGTGCGGCTGCCGCCCTACTTCACCGACATGCCCGCCGAGCCGCAGGCCGTGGAGGACGTCACGGGCGCGCGCGTGCTCGCGCTGCTCGGCGACAGCGTCACGACCGATCACATTTCGCCGGCCGGCTCGATCAAGCGCGACGGACCGGCCGGCACATATCTGCAGGAGAAGGGAGTCGCTCCCAGGGACTTCAACTCCTACGGCTCGCGCCGCGGCAACCACGAGGTGATGATGCGCGGGACCTTCGCCAACATCCGCCTGCGCAACCTCATCGGCGGCGGCTCGGAGCCCCTTCCCGAAGGCGGCTTTACCCGCTACCTCGGCGACGGGTCGGGCGAGCAGATGTCGATCTATGACGCCGCGATGCGCTACATGGGCGAGGGCATCGATCTCGTGGTGCTCGCCGGCCGCGAGTACGGGTCGGGGTCATCGCGCGACTGGGCGGCGAAGGGCACGAAGCTGCTCGGGGTGAAGGCTGTGATCGCGCAGAGCTTCGAGCGGATCCACCGGTCGAACCTCGTCGGGATGGGGGTGCTGCCGCTGCAGTTCCCCGACGGCGAGAGCGCGCAGGGGCTCGGACTCAGCGGCGAGGAGGTCTTCTCGATCACGGGCCTCGCCGATGCGATGGCCGACGGCGGCGGACCGCCGCCGTCGGTGAGCGTGACCGCGCAGCGCGATGGCGCCGATCCGGTGCGCTTCGACGCGCGGGTCCGCATCGACACGCCACGCGAGGCGGAGTACTTCCGCCACGGCGGCATCCTTCAGTACGTTCTGCGGGCGTTGCTCTCCAGATGAGCGAGCCGGCGGGAGCCTCCGAGCGCGGGCGCGAAGGGGGAGCCGGCGCGCCGCAGGTGCTGCTCGACCTGCTGGCCGCGCGCGGCCCGTCCGGCTATGAGACGGCGCCGGCCCACGTCTGGCGCGAGGCCGCGGCCGCCTTCGCCGAGGCGAGCACCGACATCCTCGGCTCGCCGATGGCGCTCGTGGCGCCGAAGCACGGGGAGGAGGCCGGCCACAGGCGGCTGCTGGTGCTCGGGCACATCGACGAGATCGGCCTGATCGTCACGCACATCGACGACGAGGGCTATCTCTGGTTCCGCGCGGTCGGCGGCTGGGACGCGCAGATCCTCGTCGGCCAGCGCCTGGTCATCGACACCGACGAGGGGCCGGTCAAAGGCGTCGTCGGAAAGAAGCCGATTCACCTGCTGCGCGAGGAGGAGCGCAAGAAGGTCGCGGAGGTCCGCGAGCTGCACATCGACATCGCCGCGCGCGACGGCGAGCAGGCGCGGGAACGGGTGCGGATCGGCGACGTCGCCGTGATCGATGCGCAGCCCGCCGAGCTGCCCAACGGACGGCTCACCTCACGGGCGCTTGACAACCGCCTCGGCTCGTTCGTCGCGCTCGAGTCAGCGCGGCTGGTCGCCGAGGCCGGCGGCGCGCAGTGGGAGCTCGCGGCCGTCGCCGCGGCCCAGGAGGAGACCACGTTCGGCGGCTCGCGCACGACCGCCTTCGCCCTGGAGCCCGACGCGGCGATCGTCGTGGACGTGACCCATGCGACTGACGCCCCGGGGATCGACGTGAAGGAGGCCGGCAAGCACGAGCTCGGATCCGGGCCGGTGATCAGCCGCGGATCGAACCTCAACGAGATGCTGTTCCAGCTGCTGCGGCAGACGGCCGAGGATGAGGGGATCCCCCACACTGTCGAAGCGTCGGCGCGCGCCACGGGCACCGATGCCGACGCCGTGCACATCAGCCGGGGCGGCGTGCCGACGGGGCTCGTATCGATCCCCATCCGCTACATGCACTCGCCGGTCGAGCTCGTCCAGCTCGACGACGTGACCGCATGCGCGCGCCTGATCGCGGCCGCCGCGCTGCGACTGGACCGCGACACGTCGTTCGCCCGCTGAGCGCCAGGGCGCAGGCGAGCGCTCAGCTGGAGTCGCCGAGCTCCGTGGAGGGCTCTATCTGGTAGGCATGACCCGGCGCTCCGCCGATCGCCAGCACGCGCAGACCCTCAGGCCCGGAGTACACCTTGCGCCTCGCGGCGGGGCCCACGCGCACGAACGTGTCCGTGTCGAGGTCCACCCGCTCGCCGTCGATCTCGATCCATCCGGACCCGCCGATCGGAAGGTAGACCTCCTCCTGGCCGCTCTCGGCGTGGTCGTGCTCGGGATAGTCGCCGAAGTCCGGCGGAAGCTGGATCACCTGCATACCGAAGGCGCTCACGCCCAGCTCGGCCCTCGCCTTGACGAAGCCGCCGCCGTAGCTCGCCTCCATCTCTCCGATCGGCTTCGCTGTGTAGTCGGCCATCGCGCGCAATCCTAACCGCTCGGGCGCGGAATCACGATCGCGAGCTGTCTCGACTGCGCGAGCACCGTCCCGTCGGGAGCCCAGATCACGCCGTCCTCCTCGAAGAAGCCATCGTGGACGACGCGGGTGCTCATCCGCGCGAGGCAGAGCTCCGCAGGGTCGGGATCCTCCGAGCGCGGCATCGAGGTCCGGAAGTGCACGGTCAGGTCGATCGTCGGAACGACCGCCGGCTCGGTCAAGCGCGCGAACGGCGCCGGCAGCAGCGCGTCGCTGAAGAACGCGAGCGAGAGCGCGTCGATCGCCCGCGGCTGCGCCAGGCCCACCCAGGCGGCGAAGTCCATCGGCTGCTCGGACCCGGTGAACGGGACCGAGCCGATCCGCGGCTGAAGCACCAGATGGCGCGTGAAGTGAGGCGCGGCCGGGTGCAGCAGCGCGCCCGACTCCCGGACCGGGTCCGGCGGCGCGACATCGGGCGGCGACAGGTCCGAGATCTCCGGCGCGCTCCACGGCACCGAGAAGGCCGCGAGCGCAAGCGCGATCAGCGAGCCGTCGCGTTCCATGCGGGCCGAGAGCGTGCTGAGGGAGCGCCCGGCGCGCTCGATCGCCGTCTGGATCCTCACGGGCCCCGGCTCCGGAGCGCGGGCGTAGTGGATCGTGAGTGACCGCGGCGCGCGCGCCGGCTCGGCGACGGTCTCGGTCAGCGCGCGCAACAGCATCGCTGCGAGATAGCCGCCGTGAGGCCCGCGACCGGCGCGCCAGTCGGGCGACACCTCGGCCGCGAAGACGCTGCCGGCCGCCGAGCTCTGCTCGCGATGAACGGCGGTGTCGAGGTCGAAGACGCCCAGCGCCGGGGCGTCTGGCTCAGCCACGCACGAGTCGCTTGTACGTGATCCGGTGAGGCCGGTCGGCGGCCGCCCCCATGACGGCTCGGCGGTGCTCCTCGTAGGCCTCGAAGTTGCCCTCGAACCACGTGACCTCGGAGTCGCCCTCGAAGGCCAGGACGTGCGTCGCGATCCGGTCGAGGAACCAGCGGTCGTGCGAGATCACGACCGCGCACCCGGGGAAGGCCAGCAGGGCCTCCTCGAGCGCGCGAAGCGTGTCGACGTCGAGGTCGTTGGTGGGCTCGTCGAGCAGCAGCACGTTGCCGCCCTTGCGCAGCAGCTTGGCCAGGTGCACGCGGTTGCGCTCACCGCCCGAGAGCTTGCCCACGCGCGCCTGCTGGTCTGAGCCCTTGAAGTTGAAACCGGCGGTGTACTGTCGCGAGTTGACCACCCGATCGCCGACCTTGAGCTGATCGAGGCCTTCTGAGATCTCCTCCCACACGGTCTTCGCAGGGTCGAGGGCGTCGCGCGACTGATCGACGTATGCGAGCTCGACGGTCTCGCCGAGCTCGAGCGTACCGCTGTCCGGGGACTCCTCGCCGGTGATCATCCTGAACAACGTCGTCTTGCCCGCGCCGTTGGCGCCGATCACGCCGACGATGCCGGCACGTGGGAGGTCGAATGACAGCGAGTCGATCAGCAGGCGGTCGCCGAAGCCCTTCGACAGACCGCTCGCGGTCAGCACCTTGTCGCCCAGCCGCGGCCCCGGGGGAATGTGGATCTGGACCTCGTCGAGCTTCACGTTGCGCTCCTCCGCCACGAGCTCCTCGTAGCGCGCGAGGCGCGCCTTGGACTTGGTCCGCCTGCCCTTCGGGTTCGTCCGCACCCACTCGAGCTCGGCTGCGATCGTGCGCTCACGGCCCTTCTCCGAGCGCTCTTCCTGGGCAAGGCGCGCCTGCTTCTGCTCGAGCCAGCTCGAGTAGTTGCCCTGATAGGGGATGCCCCTGCCGCGGTCGAGCTCGAGGATCCAGCCGGCGACGTTGTCGAGAAAGTAGCGGTCGTGGGTTACGGCGACGATCGTGCCGCGGTACTCCGCCAGATGCTGCTCGAGCCAGGCGACTGACTCTGCGTCGAGATGGTTGGTGGGCTCGTCGAGCAGCAGCAGGTCGGGCGCGCTCAGGAGCAGCCGGCATAGCGCGACGCGCCGGCGCTCACCTCCGGAGAGCGGGCCGACCTCGGCATCGCCGGGCGGCAGGCGCAGCGCGTCCATCGCGTATTCCAGCTGCGTATCGAGGTTCCACGCGTCGGCGGCTTCGATCTTCGCCTGTATCGCGCCGAACTCCTCGGCCGTCTCCTCGGAGTAGTTGGCCGCGAGCTCGTTGAAGCGATCGAGGAGCGCCTTGGTCTCGGCGACCCCGTCCTCGACGTTGCCCCTGACGTCCTTCGCCTCGTCCAGATGCGGCTCCTGCTCGAGCATCCCCACGCTCGCCCCGGGAGCCAGCGCCGCCTCGCCGCGATACTCCTCCTCGACGCCCGCCATGATGCGCAGAAGCGTCGACTTTCCCGCGCCGTTGTAGCCGAGCACGCCGATCTTCGCGCCGGGATAGAAGGCGAGGGACACGTTGTCGAGGACCGTCTTGTCCGGCGGATGAAGCTTGGACAACCGGTGCATCGTGAAGATGTATTGCGAGGACACTGGCAGCAGGATAGAGAGGAACCGAGCCCCGCCCGCCTCGCTAACGTTGTCGGGTCATGCCCGTAACCGTCCTCGACATCGAGCAGCACCTGCTGCTCCTCGAGCTCGATGCGCCCTTCAACAAGCGCGACGTCCAGCTTGCGCGCCGCAAGATGGCCAAGCGCTGGCACCCGGACGTTGCACCGGCCGGCCGGCAGTTCGAGCACGAGCGCCATCTGAAGGCCATCAACGAGGCGGCCGACCAGCTCGAGCGGCTCGCCGAGGGCTCGAGGGGGGGAAATGTCTCGCGCAACGCCGTCCGCGCGAGCGCCGCGGCCGCGCGGCGCGAGCGAGAGGAGGCGGGCAGGCGCGCCTATGAGGCCGAGCAGCGCGCCCGCGCAAATGCAACGGAGCGGGCGAAGCACGACCCGTTCGCCAGCAGGGTGCCCGACCACTCGGTCGTGCATCGCTACGCGCGCTGCATCTCCTACCCCGAGTGGGGCGTCGGGACCGTCACCGGCATCTACTTCACCGACAACCCCGATCGCGACGGCGAGGAGGTCCTCCAGTGGGCGCGGGTGCGCTTCAGCCATGGCGTGCGGACGGTTCCCGCCGGGAGCCTGCGGTTCGTCGACTTCTCAAAGCCCGACCCGGCGGAGGAGCGGGTCGAGCGCTTCATGCTTGCCGCGCAGCGGGCGATGGCAGAGGGCGAGTACATGCTCGCCGCGCAGCGGCTGATCTACGCGCGCGACGCAGAGCCGCGCAACGTCGCCGTTCTGCGCCTGATGACGCTCGCCTTCTGGCAGGCGGGCAGGCTCGAGGAGGCCGCCCGCGCCGTGCGTGACTGGGCGCGCGTGGACGGAAGCCGGCCGGCCCCCCACCGCTTCGCGGCGAGGATCTACGAAGACATGGGCGCCGTCGACCTCGCGGAGGAGGCGGCCGAGCGCGCGGCGCGCCGCGGCCCCTCCGACGCCGGAGCGTGGGAGCGGCTCGGGCGGCTGCGGCTGCGGCTGATGGACCGCGAGGGAGCGCTCGGGGCGCTCCGGCGGGCGCTGGCGCTCGGGGCCGGCGAGGAGGTTCGGGACCTCGTCGCGCAGGCCCTCGCCATCGAGCCGAGCGTCGCGAGCTGAGCCGAGGCTCAGAGGATGTTGACCGCGCGCGCCACGACGAGGCCAAGCGTCACCAGCGAGACGAGCGCCTGAATGCCCATGATCGTCTTCGCCATCGGGGTCAGCGGCATCGTGTCCGTGGGCGAGAACGCGGTGGCGTTCGTCAGCGAGACGTAGGTGTAGTCGATGAACTTGGGCCGCCAGTCGAGCGGCTCGATTTTGTCATCGCTCATCTGGGGGAACAGGAAGTCCGGCGCGTCGTCCTCACCGGCGGCGCGCCTGCCCGGGCCGCCGCGGTCGAGCTCCCAGTACCAGAGCGCGAAGATCAGGAAGTTGGTGAGCCATATGAGCATCCCGGAGATGATCAGCTCGCGGCCTTCCGTGACTTTGCCCTTGTGCAGCAGGAAGTGGATCAGCAGGTACAGCGAGAAGATGTTCGCGAGGCTCACAACGGCGGTCATGCTCAGCGCGACCCCCCGGCGCACGGGATGATTGTGCTCGAGCTCGCGCGGCGAGGCGAACGACAAGCCAATCAGCAGTGCGGCCTCGAGCGCCGGCAACAGCCACGTTGGACCCACGGTAAGGCGCTCGGGCAGCAGTAGCTGCAGGCCGATCGCGGCGAGCACACAGAGCTGGGCAGGCCAGAACGGCTCGCGGGCAGGGGGCGGAGGGTAAGGTCGCCGACCCTGCATTGACGCTCCCTCTGCCACGGGTCAGAGGGTATGCGGCGCGGCGGCGTTCTGCGACCCCGTGCCGACACGCCGTACGAGGCCGATGCTCGCGCGCCGGCCGGCACGATGCTCGAAGCCGCGAGGCCGGCGGAGAGGCGCGGCTGCGTGAGGTCGCGCTAGCCTGAAGCCGGATGGGCATCGAGAACCCGGTTCATCTGCTGTTCATCGCGATCGTGGCGCTCGTCGTGCTCGGCCCGCGACGCCTGCCGGAACTCGCACGAGCGCTCGGCAAGGGCATCAGGGAGTTTCGCGAGTCGATCAGCGCCGAGGCCGAGCCTGAGGCCGGCCCGCTCGAGCAGGAGGCGCCGCCCGAGCAGGAGGCGCCGCCCGAGCGGGAGACGCCGCCCGAGCAGGAGGCGCCGACCGAAGCGAGAGATCCGGTCCGCTCCGACCGCTAGGTTCAGCCGGTGCGCCTGATCGTCGCCCGCTGCGAGGTCTCCTACGCAGGTCGCCTCACGACGGTGCTGCCCGAGGCGGTGCGGCTGCTGATGCTCAAGACCGACGGGACGTTCATGGTGTGGGCCGACGGCGGCGGTCCGAACGTCAAGCCCTTGAACTGGATGATCCCGCCGACCGTGGTCGAGGAGCACGTCGGCGACTCCGGTCTGCTGGAGCGGCTGGTCGTGCGCAAGCGCAGCCAGGACGACCGCCTGGAGATCGAGATCGCCGAGGTCCTGTCGGATGTCGAGCACGAGCTCGACGCGCTGGTCTCGCTCGAGAAGGAGGGCCTCGAGCAGGAGCTTCAGGAGCTGCTCGCCGGGGCGCCGCAGTGGTGTGGCGAGGGATTTCGGCTGGTCAGGCGCGAGTGGCCGACGGACATCGGGCCGGTCGATCTGATGTGCAGGGACACGGCCGACCAGTGGATCGCCGTGGAGATCAAGCGCATAGCGACGATCGACGCCGTCGAGCAGCTCTCGCGCTATCTCGAGCGCGTCCGTCTGGACCCTGCGCTCGGCTCGTGCCGCGGCGTGCTTGCGGCGCAGGTGATCAAGCCCCAGGCGCGCGTGCTCGCGCAGGCCCGTGGGGTCGACTGCGTGGAGATCGACATCGAGGTTCTGCGCGGCGAACGCGAGCCCGAGCTGAGGCTGTTCGCAGCGTGACGCCGGCGGGCCATGCGCCGGCCCCAGGGGAGGGGATAGGCTCCCTCTCTCCCCGAGCAAGGAGTGCCGTCGATGAGCGCCGATCCAGCCACCGTTTCCACCGCCGAGGCCGTGATCACCGAGCGACGCGGGAGCGTCCTGCTGATCACGCTCAACCGTCCAGAGGTGAGGAACGCCGTCAACGCCGCGCTGGCGGCCGGGGTCGCCGCTGCGCTGGATGAGCTCGACGGCGACGAGCAGCTGTCCGTCGGCGTGCTGAGCGGAACCGGCGGCTTCTTCAGCGCCGGCATGGATCTGGGGGCGTTCGTCAAGGGGGAGTCGGCGTGGTTCGAGGACCGCGGGTTCGCCGGGCTGACCCAGCGCGCCTCGCGCAAGCCGCTGATCGCCGCGATCGAGGGCTTCGCGCTCGCCGGTGGCATGGAGATCGCGCTGTCCTGCGATTTGATCGTCGCGGCCAGGGGCGCCAAGATGGGCATCCCCGAGGTCAAACGCTCGCTTGTCGCCGCCGGCGGGGCGCTGCTGCGCATGCCGCGGCGCATGCCCTACCACGTCGTCATGGAGCTCGCGCTCACGGGCGACCCGCTGCCCGCGGAGCGGTTTCACGAGCTCGGCCTGGTCAACCGACTCGTCGAGCCCGGCGCAGCTGTCGAGGAGGCGCTGCAGCTGGCCGCGACCCTCGCCAAGAACGGGCCGCTCGCGCTGATCGCCACCAAGCAGATCCTGCAGGAGCAGTGGGACTGGTCGAGCGCCGAGATGTGGGACCGCCAGGGCGCGATCTCGGGGCCGGTGTTCGCCTCCGAGGACGCGAGGGAGGGGTCAGCCGCCTTCAAGGAGAAGCGCGAGGCGGTCTGGAAGGGACGCTAGTAGCCGCGGCGCTTGCGCCGGCGCTGGCGCCACACCTGCAGGAAGCGTCGCCACAGGGCCGCCATCAGCGCTCTCCCGGTGTCTTTCGCGGGTACTGGGAGATCGGCTGGCGCAGGTCGATGGCCGTCGTGACGATCCGGTTCTGTTCGTCGACGTGCGCGGCCGGGTATCCCTCGCCGGGGCTGGCGCGCTCGGGGCGCCCGATGTAGCCGAAGTGCATCCCCTCGGGCATGATCTGCATCAGCCTGGGGAACATGTGGGCGCGCGCCCCCATGTTGCGCGGCTCCTCCTGGACCCAGAGCACCTCGCGCAGCTTCGGATAGCGCGCCATCAGCTCCAGGATCTGGCCTTCGGGGAACGGGTAGAGGAGCTCGACGCGCGCCACCGCGAGGCCCACGTGGCTCGCGCGTTCGGGGTGCCCGACCAGGTCGTAGTAGATCTTGCCGGTGCACAGCACGAGTCGGGTGACCTCGTCGTCCTGCACGCCCGCCTCTGCAAGCACCGGCTGGAAGCGGGTGTTCTCGGCCATGTCGGCGACCGAACTCGTGGCCTGCGCCAGGCGAAGGAGCGACTTGGGGGTCATCACCACCAGCGGACGCTGCTTGGCGATGCGCGCCTGGCGGCGCAGCAGGTGGAAGTACTGGGCCGGGGTCGTCGGGCTTGCCACGCGGATGTTGCCCTCGGCGGCGAGCATCAGGAACCGCTCCAGGCGCGCCGAGGAGTGCTCGGGACCCGAGCCCTCGTAGCCGTGCGGCAGCAGCAGCGTCAGCCGCGACGTCTGTCCCCACTTCGCCAGTCCAGAGACGATGAACTGGTCGACGATCACCTGCGCCGAGTTGACGAAGTCGCCGAACTGGGCCTCCCACAGCACGAGCGTCTCCGGCGCCTCCTGGCTGTAGCCGTACTCGAAGCCGAGGCAGGCCAGCTCGGAGAGCGGGCTGTTGTGAAGCTCGAGCGGAGCGAGCGCCCCGGGGAGGCTCTGGATCGGGCAGACGGTCTGGCCGGTCTTCGCGTCGTGCAAGACCAGGTGGCGCTGGCTGAAGGTGCCGCGCTCGGTGTCCTGCCCGGTCAGGCGCAGCGGCGTGCCCTCGGTCAGCAGCGACGCGAACGCGAGGGCCTCGGCATGGGCCCAGTCGATCGCCGGCCCGTCGGCGCCCGTCAGGGCCTCACGCCGGCGCTCGAGCTGTTTGACGAGCTTCGGGTGCACGGTGAAGCCGTCCGGCACGCGCAGCAGCTCCTCGCCCAGCTCCCGCAGGCGCGCGGCCGGTACGGCGGTCTCGACCTCGGGACTCGGCGAGCGATCGAGCTGATACTCGCCGGTCGTGTGCTCCTCGGTGTCGTGCTCGCAGGCCGCCGCGATCTTCGCCTTCAGCCGCTGGTGCAGGAGTGTCAGGTTGTCCCACACCTCCTGCGCCTGCTGGTCGACCTCCTCGCCCGTGACGACGCTCTCGGCGACGAGGCGATCGGCCCACAGCTCCGAGACGCGCTTCTTGCCCTTGATCTTCGCGTACATCTCCGGCTGCGTGTAGGCCGGCTCGTCGGACTCGTTGTGTCCGAAGCGCCGATAACCGATCAGGTCGATCAGGACGTCGTGGCCGAACTCCTGGCGGAAGGCGAAGGCCAGGCGCACGGCGCTCATGCATGCCGGCACGTCGTCTGCGTTGACGTGGATGATCGGCACGTCGAAGCCCTTCGCCAGATCGGATGCCCAGCGGGTGGAACGGGCATCGTCGGGGTCGGTCGTGAACCCGATCTGGTTGTTGGTGATGAGGTGGATCGTCCCGCCGACCTTGTATCCGTCGAGCGCCTGCAGGTTCAACGTCTCCGAGACGACGCCCTGGGCCGGGAAGGAGGCGTCTCCGTGGATCACGATCGGGACCGCCGCGTTGGTGTCCTGGTGGGCGTGCGGCCCCTGACGCGAGGTCTGGGCGGCTCGCGTGGCGCCCTCCACCACAGACGAGACGTACTCCAGATGGCTCGGGTTGGACTCGAGGTTGACGCGGATCGTCTCGCCGTCCGGCAGCTTGAACAGGCCCTGGGTGCCATGGTGGTACTTCACATCGCCCGTGCCGCCCTGCGGGATCGTGGTCACCGCCTCAAGCGTCGAGGCACCCTCGAACTCGCCGAAGATCGTGTCGTAGGCCCGCCCGAGGTTGTGCGCGAGCACGTTGAGCCGCCCACGGTGCGCCATGCCGATCACGACCTCCTGGCCTCCGTGCGCGGCAGACAGCCCGATCAGCTCGTCGAGCATCGGCACCGTCATGTCGAGGCCCTCGATCGAGAACTGGTGCTGGCCGAGGTAGGCCTTGTGCATGAAGCGCTCGAGCGCATCGACCTCCACCAGGCGCTTGAACAGCTTCCGGCGCTCGTCGGTGGTGAGCGGCTGGCGGAACGCGCCCGACTCGATGCGCTCGCGCAGCCACACCCTCTGGCGGTGGGAGGCGATGTGCTCGATCTCGTAGGCGATCGTGCCGCAGTAGGTCTCGAGCAGGTGCGGGAGCGCGTCGGCGAGCGTCGCGCCGGGCACGTACATCTGGAAGATCTTCGCCGGGAGCCTGGCCTGGATCTCCGGCGTCAGTCCCATGGCCTCCGGGTCCAGCCCCGGGTCCCCCTCGGGTTGCGAGCCGAGCGGGTCCAGGCGCGCGGCCAGGTGGCCGTGGCTGCGTACACGGCCCACCAGCCTGCTGGCGGCGTGGACCGCCTCGAGCAGCTGCTGCTCGACAGCCGGCGCCTCGGCGGCGGGGGGCGCAGGCGCGACATCCGACGCCGGCGGCGCCTCTGCCGGCTGCACGCCGAGCGAGGCGAAGACGCCGTCGTAGAAGCCGCGGTCGCCCTGCAGGTACTCCTCGATGCGCGCGAGGAAGCGACCCGACTCCGCCCCCTGGATGACACGGTGGTCATAGGTCGAGGTCATGGTCATGACCTTCTCGGCGCCGACCGTCGCGCCCACCTTGCCGAGGCCCACCGGGTATGAGATCGAGCCGGTGGCGATGATCGTCCCCTGGCCGCTCATCAGACGGGGCACCGAGGCGACGGTGCCAAGGCCGCCGGGATTGGTGAGGCTGACGTTCGCGCCGATCAGGTCGTCGGCCGTCAGCGTGTTCGTTCTGGCCTTCTCGACCAGCACGTCATAGGCGGCGATGAATCGGTCGAACGGCATGCGTCCCGCGTCGCGGATCACGGGGACCATCAGGGTGCGGGAGCCGTCCTTCTTCTCCACGTCCACCGCAAGGCCCAGGTTCACGGCGCCATCCTCGACGCGGTGGGGCTTGCCCTCGACCTCGGCGAAGTGGTGGCTCATCACTGGCATGTCCTCGGCTGCGCGCGCGATCGCGTATGCGATCAGGTGGGTGAATGACACCTTGAGCCCCGCCGCCTTCAGCTCGCGCCGCCTTGCGTCGAGCACGGTGACGGTGAGCGTGCGGAAGCTCGTCGCGGTCGGTATCGATCGCGACTCCTCCATGTAGCGCGCCAGCGCGGCGGCTCCGCCCTTCATCGGCTGCGAGCGTGGCACTGGGGCCGTGGCCGGCTTGCCGTTGGTCGCGACGGCGCCGCGCCCACCGTTGCCCGCGGCTGCGGAGAGCACGTCGGCCTTGGTGATACGGCCGGCCGGGCCGCTGCCGGAGATCTCGGCGAGGTCGACGCCCTCAACTGCCGCAGCTCGCGCGGCGACCGGCGAGGCCCTCGTGCCGGCGGCGACGGCCGGAGTGCCGGCGGCGGAGGCGCCCGCTGGTGCCTGTGCCTCGGCACGGGCTCGAGCGGCGTCTGCGGCGGCATCGCCGTCGACGGCGATGCGCGCGATCACCTGGCCGACAGTGACGGTCTCGCCCTCCGGCGCGAGGATCTCGCTCACCGTTCCGCTCGCCGGAGAGGGCAGCTCGAGATCGACCTTGTCGGTCGAGATCTCGACGATCGTCTCGTCCACCTTGATGGGATCACCGGGCTTGACTCGCCACTCGAGGATCGTTCCCTCGCTGACGGACTCCCCGGCGGCGGGCGTCAGGACGTCGACCGTGCCTCCCGCGGCGCTGCTGCCCTCGGGCGCAGGCTCGGATGCCTGCTCGGCCGGAGCCTCGGCTTCTGGCGCAGCCTGCTTCTGGGGCGCCGCTTGCGCCTGTGCGGCGGCCTGGCCGTTACCCGCCGGCGCGGCCCCGTCGAGCACGATGCGCGCGATCACCTGCCCGACGGTGACGGTCTCGCCCTCCGGCGCGAGTATCTCGCTCACGGTGCCGGTCGCCGGCGCCGGCAGCTCGACGTCGACCTTGTCGGTAGAGATCTCGACGATCGTCTCATCGACCCTGATCGGGTCGCCGACCTTGAAATGCCATTCGAGGATGGTCCCCTCGCTGACCGACTCCCCTGCGGAAGGGGTCACCACGTCGACTGTCTTATGTCCGTCTTCGTCTTCGGCGCGCGTCGTCGTGGCTGTTGCCATCGGTTCCTCAACTCTAGCGCGGCGGGTGGGTCGAACGATCCACCTGCAGGCGCTCCTCGCGGATGAACTCGTAGCTGCCGAAGAACGGCCCTATCCCGCCCAGCACGGCCACGGCGACAGCGAGCCTCAGCGGGACGACCCTCAGGCGCGTGGCAGCGATGCAGGCCACCGACATGAAGATCCACAGCAGCCCATGCGTCAGTCCGAGCACGAACGTCAGCGGCTCCGGCTTGCCCGCGGCGAAGGCGCTCACCAGCAACGCTATGTACACGCACGAATGTGTGAAAGAGATCCACTTCAGGCGGGTGAACGACAGCGGCCCGACCGCGGGCCGCGGCTGCCGGCTCACTCCGGCGGGGCTGACTCCGACAGCCAGCGCGCCATCCGCGGCAGCGTCTCTCCGGCCTCCGGTGGCCACTCGTCGATCTCACGCGGCCACCAGGCATATGCGTCGTGCTCGTGGTCGGGCATCACGGCCTCCTCGGCGCCCTCGGCGAGCCATGCCTGGCCAACGAACATCACAAGCTTGTGTGGCAGGCGCAGCAGCGCCTCGCCGCGGACGCGCTCGGGCGACACAGACCACTCCTCCCTCAGCTCCCGCACGAGCGTGTCGGCAGGGTTCTCTCCGAGATCGACAGCGCCGCCGGCGCCCAGCGCCCAGCGCCCGGCCCACGAGGAGACCCACGCGGCCCGGCGCCCGGCCAGCCAGCGGCCATCGGCCGAGCGCGTGACGCACAGCGCGGCCATGCTCTGCGAGGCATCGCCGACGACGAGGCGCAGAGCCCAGCGCAGCGGCTGGAGCTCGATCGCGATCCCGTCCTCGTTCTCGCGATAGTCGACCAGGCGGGCCGCCATGCCGTCGTGGCTCGGCGACCCGCGATCCTGAAGGCCCCGGATCGCCGCGTCGGCCGCCTCGGTCTGATCGGGCGATGGCTCGAACTGGTCCTCGCGCCAGCGCGCTCTCACCTGCTCGATTGCCCATGGCCCGCGAGCGAGTATCTCGGGTGGCTGCGTGGCCGGTTCCGGTTGCGCGGACATCGAGAGGAAGGCTAGTGAATGTCGGCGAAGCGCCTGCAGCCATAGACTCGCGGCGGTGACGGACCGTCGGCGAAAGCACTGGGGTTGGGGCTTTGAGGATCAGCAGCCCTCGCCGGCCGAGGTGCGAGCCTCCGCGCACGCGCTCGGCGAGCATCTCGGCATCACGCCGCGGGACGTCGAGGAGCCAGTGGCGCTCCAGAGCCTCCAGCTGGCGCCACCGCGGATCGCGGCTCCGTCGTCGCTGTCGGAGATCTGTACCGACGATGTTCACTCGCGCGTGTCCCATGCGCTGGGGAAGTCCTACGCCGATGTGGTTCGCGGGTTCCGCGGTCGCTTCGATCACCCGCCCGACCTCGTCGCGCGCCCGCGTGAGGAGAGAGACGTGGAGCGCCTGCTCGAGTGGTGCTCGAGCGAGCGCCTGGCGGCGATCCCCTTCGGCGGCGGCACCTCGGTGGTGGGCGGCGTCAGCCCGGACGTCGGCCCCGGATACGAGGGCGTCGTCTCGATCGACCTGGGAGCGCTCGACCGCGTGCTCGAGGTGGACGCGGTGTCACGCGCCGCGCGCATCCAGGCCGGCGCGAGCGGGCCGGCTCTGGAGGCGCAGCTGGGCGCGCACGGGTTGACGCTGCGCCATTTCCCGCAGTCGTTCGAGCTGTCCACGCTCGGCGGCTGGATCGCGACGCGCGCGGCCGGCCACTTCGCGACGCTGTGGACGCATATCGAGGACTTCGTCGAGTCGATCCGCGCGCTCACGCCGAGCGGGCTTTGGGCATCGCGGCGGCTGCCCGGATCCGGTGCCGGCGTCAGTCCCGACCGGCTTCTCGCAGGCTCCGAGGGGACGCTCGGCGTGATCACCGAGGCGTGGGTGCGCGTCCAGCCGCGCCCCAGCCACAGGCGCTCGACCGGTGTGCGCTTCCCGAGCTTCCTCACAGCTGCCGACTGCGTGCGCTCGATCTCCCAGGCGGGGTTACACCCGTCGAACTGCCGGCTGCTCGACGCCGGGGAGGCGCGCCTGACGATGGCCGGCGACGGATCGCACGCGCTGCTCGTGCTCGGGTTCGAGTCAACCGATCATCCGGTCGATGCGGCGCTCGCGCGCGCGCTCGAGCTCTGTGCGGAGCATGGCGGCGCGCCGGCCGAGAGCCCCGAGCGCTCCGCCGGCGATGCTGTGAGCTCCTGGCGGGAGGCGTTCCTCGGCGCGCCATACCTGCGCGACGTCTTCGTCGCCATGGGCGTGCTGAGCGAGACCTTCGAGACGGCGATCACGTGGGAGCGGCTCCCCGCCTTCCACGAGCGCGTCATGGCCGCCGCCGAGGAGGCGGTCCGCGAGGCATGCGGAGACGGCGGCAGGGTGTTCTGCCGCTTCACTCACGTCTATCCCGACGGGCCCGCGCCCTACTTCACCGTGATCGCGCCTGCGCGACGCGGCGAGGAGATAGAGCAGTGGTCGTCGATCAAGCGCGCTGTGTCGGACGCGATACTCGCCGAGGGCGGCACCATCACACACCACCACGCGGTCGGCCGCGACCACAGGCCGTGGTATGACCAGCAGCGTCCGGAGACGTTCGCGATGGCGCTGCGCGGCGCCAAGGCCGCGGTGGACCCGGCGGGCATAATGAACCCCGGCGTGCTGATCGACCCCCAGTCATGAGAGTCGCGGTGCTCGGCCCCGGCGGCGTCGGCGGCCTGCTCGCCGGCGCGCTCCAGCGCGCAGGGACCGATGTCACCGTCGTCGCGCGAGACTCCACGGCCGCGGTGATCTCGCAGCACGGCCTGCACGTGGACAGCGTGACCCTCGGCCGGTTCGTGGCGCGTCCGCGCGCCGTCGAGCGACTCGAAGAGCCGCTCGACGCGCTGCTCGTGGCCACCAAGGCGTCGGAGCTGCAGCCGGCGCTCGAGCGCATATCCGTTGCGCCTGACCTCGTTCTGCCGCTGCTCAACGGCCTCGACCACATCCCGGTCCTCCGCGAGCGCTTCGAGCCCGGCTCGGTGCTCGCCGGGTCGATCCGCGTCGAGGCGGATCGACCCGAGCCCGGCGTGGTCGTGCACACGAGCCCGTTTCTGCTCGTGGAGATGGCCAGCGGCGTGCCCGCCGCCGGCGCGGCGATGCAAGCGCTCGCCCGGACGCTCACGGGCGCCGGCGTGCCGGCGCGGGTGGGCGAGTCGGAGGCGCAGGTGATGTGGTCGAAGCTCGTGCGGCTGAACGCGCTGGCGTGCACCACGAGCGCCTACGACAAGCTGCTCGGCGAGATCCGCTCAACGCCCGAGCTGCGCGCCGACCTCGTCGCGGCGATCGAGGAGGGGTGCGCCGTCGGGCTTGCCGAGGGAGCGCGCGACGTCGACCCGGCTAAGGCGATCGGCGAGCTCGAGCGGGCGCATGACACGCTCGGCAGCTCGATGCAGCGGGACATCGCGGGGGGGCGCGCCCCCGAGCTCGACGCGATCCCAGGATCGGTCCTGCGCGCTGCCGCGCGCCATGGGCTCGAGTGCCCGACGATCGAGCGGCTGGTGGCGATGATCGCCGCCCGCGCCGGGATCGAATCGCCGCTCGTGGCCCGCTGACGGGCGCAGGCCGGCCTCCAGTCCTCTACTGCTCGAATGGCGGCGGGCTCGTGCCCGGCTGAGCGTCGGGGAGCGAGCGGGTCGCGATCGCCTCCACCGCCTGCTCCTCGGCCTCGCTCGCCGCCTCGTCGTGCTCTCCGTCGCAGAGCACGCGGAAGTTTCCGGTCACGCCGCTGTCGCCGTGGATCGTTATGCCTGGCATGACCTCCTCACCCTCGTCGAACCCGAGGCGCTCCAGGTCGAAATGGGCGAGGCCGATGCCCCACGCGGTGTGCGTGGGGTTCTCGCGGTCGTGCGCCGCCACAGCCTGCGCGAAGCGCTCGAGGTTCTTGGCGATCTTGCCGGTGTCCGCCATCGCTCACCGGCAGGGTACCGCGGGCATGGCGGCCGTCGCGCCTCGCGGCCGTCACGCGCGGCCGAGCTCCCCGCGTCAGCGGTCGGGATCGCGCACGTCAGCCCGCGGGCTTCTCAATCAGCTCTATTCGATAGCCGTCGGCGTCCAGCATCGAGGTGCCCGGCAAGGACGTTGCCCGTCGCGCCCTACCCGGCCACTGAGGCACTCGCCGGCACTACCTCGGCGAACTTCACCGTGTCCATGAACTGTCGGAAGCGCGCGGCCTTGCCGTCGCGGATGTCCCAGACGTGCACCGCGGTCTGGTCCAGTCTCTTGCCCGTTTCCTTGCCGGTGCCGGTGTATCGGGTCACGACCGCGACGGCGTCACCGGATGCCATGAACTCCTCGGGTGTGACGGCAAACCCCTCCACGTCCTCTGCGATTGGGCCAAACACCTTCTGCGCCACTGCCTCGCCGCCGCGGTGCAAGCCCCCATAAGGCATGCCCTCGGCCTCGAACCATTCGATGTCGTCGGCGAACGCGCCGAGCACGCCGGGGACATCCCCTCGTCCGAAGGCCTCATAGACGCCCTTGACGACGTCGACGCTCTGCTCACTCATGACTCCTCCTTCGCTCGAAGACTCTGAGCTCGACCCTACTTCAACATGAGCCGCTCGCGGCGGAGGCTGACGCATCGAACCGGGTCCGGGAGCAAACTGAGTCCCCGGCGAGCGGACTACAGCTGGGGCTTCTCAATTAGCTCAATTCGATAGCCGTCGGGGTCTTTCACGAAGCACAGCCGCGAGCCGCCCTCGCGCACCGAGTACGGCGGCTTCTCGGGCTCGATGCCCTGGTCGGCCAGGCGCGCGAGAGTCGCGTCGAGGTCGTCGCTGGTGATCGCTATGTGGCCGTAGCCGCTTCCGAGCTCGTATGAGTCCACGCCGAAGTTGTATGTGAGCTCCAGTCGCGGCATATCGCCGTCGCCGGGCTGGTTCATGAAGACGTTGACCGCCTCATCGCGGATCGGCATACGCCCGATCTCCTCGAATCCGAGGGCGTTGTAGAAGGCAACCGAGCGATCGACGTCCGTGATGCGGTAGCAGGTGTGGATCAGGGCCATCGCCGGAGTCTACGCGGAGATCCCGGCGGCGACCGCTGCGCGCCGGCAAGACTCCAGGCCCCACACATTCCTTTCCGCCCGCCTCGGTGCAAAGCCCGCAAACTGCGGCAGTTTCAATAAAACCGGGTTGACATTGACAGTCGGATGCCGTTAGTAAGGTCAGGCCGGGGGAGAGGAAGCCTTGGTCGCCACGGCGGCCCGCGGGCGGATCCGGCATCTAATCCACGAACTGAGGGGTCCTGGAGATGTCGGGAGTTGCCGTCGTACTGAGGCGCGGCCGTGTCGGCTGCGCGCTCTTGTCTGTGATGCTGCTCGCGACGCTTTCGTTGGCCGGTACGGCCGGCGCGACGGTGGCGAAGGTCGGGCCGCCGAAATCGATTGACGCCCTGGGTGACTCGATCACGCGGGGATACGACTCTCAGGGCACCGGTTGCGGCAGCTTTGCCGACTGCCCCGCGAACTCGTGGGCCACAGGCACGAACTCCGGCGTCAACAGCTATTACACCCGGGTGAAAGCGCTGAACCCCACGGTCCTGCTGGCCAGGCCGGTGACCAGCTCGACGGCCGGCGGAAACGATGCCGTCACCGGGGCGAAAATGGGCGACCTCCCGTCACAGGCAGGCAATGCCGTGGCGGCGCCCAACAAACCGGATCAGGTGCTGATCCTGTTGGGCGCCAATGATGTGTGCACCTCATCGGAAGCCACCATGACCTCGGTCGCGAGCTTCCGCTCGAGCCTCACCACGGGCATCAACACGCTCAGCGCCGGCCTTCCCGATGCGCGGATCGATGTCTCCTCGATCCCAAACATCTACAACCTGTGGAAAGTCCTGCACACGAACCTTGCCGCGGTGTTGACCTGGGGCGTGGCGAAAATCTGCCAGTCGATGCTCGCAAACCCGTCTTCGACCTCGTCAACCGACGAAAACCGGCGCCTCAAAGTCCAAAAACGCAACGAAGAATTCAACGCGACGCTCAAAGAAGTGTGCGCCCAGTACATCCACTGCCACTTCGACGGCGGCGCGGCCTATGCGATCCAGTTCGCGTCGAGCGACGTGAGCACCCTCGATTACTTTCACCCAAACACCAATGGCCAGGCCAAAGCGGCCGCAACCGTATTCACGAGCGGGCCAAGCTTCACCGATCTCACCGCACCCGTCACGACCATCACGCGGGATCGCGTCGCCGAAGGCGTCGATGACTGGTATCGCGAAAATGTGACAGTGACACTGAGCGCTACGGACGGCAACGACCCTGTTGCCGGCTCGGAGTACTACTACAAACTGGAAGGCGCGGCCGACACGCCGTGGATCAAGTACACCGGTCCGATCGTGGTCAGCAGCGAAGGGCAGACCACGATCAACGCCCGCTCGGTCGACTCCAACGGCAACATTGCGGAATCCAAGAGCGACGTGATCAAGATCGACAAGGCGAAACCGTCCTTCACCCTGACCTGCCCGACCGGCCCGGTGCCGCTCAACAGCGAAGCCTCCTACACGATCTCCGGGGCAGCCGACACAAAGTCCGGCTTCGCCAGTGATCCGAATGGCACGTTCGCGATAGCCACCTCGAAAGCAGGGTCATTCGCCAACAGCGTGCAGATCGAGGACAAGGCCGGCAACACCACCACGCAGCAGTGCAACATCAGTGTCGTCTACCCGGTTCCAGGTGTCCCGGTCCTCTCCTCGGGCGTGAGCCCGAACACCGGCGTCTTCGGCCTGGCCTGGACGGCGTCGGCCGATCCGCTGCTCTACAGCTCTCTGCAGTACACACTGCAACACCGCGACGCCGCCGATACCGAATGGTCGGACGTCAGCAACGCCCTCTCGTCCCCGTCGTTCGCCTTCGGCGCCGGCCTGCCCGAGGGCGAGGGCACCTGGCGCTACCGCGTGATGGCCCATGAAGGCCTGCTGAGCACCGCCTTCTCGGCGGCCTCGGAAGCGGTGAAGGTCGATCAGACCCCGCCGACGCCACCGACCCTGTCGCCCGACCGATCGCCCGACTATGCCGGTGGCGGCGGCTGGTTCAAGGACTCGGTGACCGTCAGCGCCGCGGGCGCCGGTGATCCGTTGCTGGCAGATGGCAGCGCCGGCAGCGGCGTGGACCCGACGTCTTTGCCGGCGGCGGTGACACACGCCACGAGCGGCTCGTTTACCGACAGCGCGACGGCAGCCGACAACGTCGGGAATACCTCCGATGCCACCTCGCGTACGGTCCAGGTCGACGCGACGGCGCCGAGCCTCAGCGTGAGCTGCCCGGCGACGGTGCTGCTGAACGGGAGCGCAAGCGCGACCGTCACGGCCTCGGACGGCCAGTCCGGGCTCGCGGCGGACCCGAGCGGCACCGTGCCGCTCAACACCAGCAAAGCCGGGACCACGAGCGTCACGCTGACTGCGGTCGACAACGTCGGCCATGAAACAGCCGAATCGTGCAGCGTCGAAGTGCTCTACCCCGTGCCGGGTGTGCCCGCCCTCTCCTCGGGCGTGAGCCCGAACACCGGCGTCTTCGGCCTGTCGTGGACGGCGTCGGCCGATCCGCTGCTCTACAGCTCTCTGCAGTACACGCTGCAGCACCGCAACGCCGCCGACACCGAATGGTCGGACCTCGGCAGCGCGATCGCCGCGCCCTCCTTCGAATTCACCAAAGGGGCACCTGAGGGCGAGGGCACGTGGCACTACCGCGTGATGGCGCATGAAGGCGTGCTGAGCACGGCCTTCTCGGCGGCCTCGGAAGTTGTGAAGGTCGATCAGACCCCGCCCACGGCGCCGACGCTGGCTGCGGATCGCTCGCCCGACTACGCGGGCGGCGGCGGCTGGTTCAAGGACTCGGTGACGGTCACCGCTGCCGGCACCGGTGATCCGCCCCTGGCCGACGGCAGCGCCGGCAGCGGCGTCGACCCGGCGTCTGTGCCGGCTGCGGTGACGCATGCCGTGAGCGGCTCGTTCACCGACACGGCGGCGGTCAAGGACAACGCCGGCAACAGCTCCTCCGCGACGTCGAGCACCGTCCAGATCGATGCCACGGCGCCGAGCCTGAGCGTCGTCTGCCCGGCCACCGTGCTGCTGAACGGCAGCGCGAGCGCGACCGTCACGGCCTCGGATGGCCAGTCGGGGCTCGCGGCGGACCCGAGCGGCACAGTGCCGATCAACACCAGCACGGTCGGCCCAAAGACGGTTACGAGGTCGGCAGGCGACAGGGTCGGGCACACGACGACGAGATCCTGCACGACCAACGTCCTCTACCGGTACAGCGGAATCCTGCAGCCTGTGAACGCGGACGGCTCGAGCATCTTCAAGCTCGGCAGCACGGTGCCGGTGAAGTTCAGCCTCGCCGACGGCGCAGGAGCGCAGGTCGGCGCGGCGGTCGCGAACCTCACGGTCGCGAAGATCACCGACGAAGTGGATGGCACCTACGTGGAGGCCGTATCGACATCGGCGGCGACCACGGGCACCCTGTTCCGCTATGACGGCCAGCAGTACATCTTCAACCTCAGCACCAAGGGACTCAGCAAAGGAACGTGGAACCTGAAGGTGTCGCTCGACGACGGCAGCTCCTACACCACGCGCATCTCGCTGAAGTAGACGAGCGGCGTTACCGCTCTCGCGGCCCCTTCGCGCCTGTGACCCGCCACGCCCGCCGCCGCCGCAGGACGGGCGTGGCGCGGTGCTGCGAAAATCCAGTCGATGTCTGTGCCTGCGTCAGATGAGCCGAACGGCGGGACGTCGGACCCTCTCGAGAGCGACGCGGAACGCATCAACCGCAACCTGACCGAGCTGCTCGGCGAGCTGCGAGTCGCGATTCCCGGCGTGCAGGTCCTGTTCGCCTTCCTGCTGACCGTCCCCTTCAGCCAGCGCTTCGCACACGTGGGCCCCTTCGAGCGTGACGTCTACCTGATCACCCTGCTGCTGACGGCGACCGCCTCCGCGCTGCTGATCGCCCCGTCGGCCTACCACCGGATCGAGTTCCGCCTGGGCGACAGGCCGCACATCGTCATGGTCGCCCACCGATTGACGCTCGCCGGATTCGCGTTCCTCGCGCTCGCGATGACGGGCGCCGTGCTGCTGATCACCCGCTACCTGTTCTCGGTGACCACCACGATCATCGTCGTGTCGCTCGTGTTCGTGATGTTCGCGACCCTCTGGTGCCTGCTTCCGCTCGGCCGCAGGCGAGCGGTGCGTCGCAGCTCCTCGCGCTGATTGCCCGCGCCGCGCCCCCGATCGCATGATCGTGCTCTGACTAGACTGGCCGCGTGCGAACTCTGATCGTGGGTCACGGCGGGCGCGAGAGCGCGCTCGCGATGCGCATGGCCGAGAACAGCGAGCTTCACGCCTTCGTGGGGCACGAGAACCCATCGATCCTCAGGCACACCGAGTCCTCCGGCGGCAGCCACCAGGTGGGCGACGTGTGCGACCCGGCGGCAGTCGCCGCCTTCGCCCGCGCGCGCGATGTGGATCTTGCGATGGTCAGCGCCGACGAGCCACTGGCGGCCGGGGTCGTCGACGCGCTCCTCGCGCAGGGCACGCGCACCGTCGGCCCGACCAGAGCAGGCGCGGAGATCGAGTGGAACAAGGCGTTCGCCCGCTCGCTGCTCTCGGAGGTCGCGCCCGAGGCGGTGCCGCTGCTGAGGGTCGTCAGGAGCGAGCGCGAGGTCGCGGAGGCGTTCGACTTCTTCGGCTCGACGCCCGTGGCCGTGAAGCCCTCAGGACTCACCGGCGGCAAGGGCGTGAAGGTCATGGGTCCGCATCTGGCCGACCATGGCGAGGCACGGGACTACGCCATCAGCCTGCTCGCGCGAGGCACGCCAGAGGAGTCGGTGCTGATCGAGGAGAAGATAGTCGGCGCCGAGTTCACCATCCAGGCGGTCAGCGACGGCAGGACGGTCGTGTTCCCTCCGGCGACCTACGACTACCCCTTCCGCTTTGACGGCGATGAGGGGCCTGGCACCGGCGGCATGGGATCGCTCTCGATGGCATCCTCGACGCTGCCCTTCATGAGCGCGGGCCAGTACGAGCAGGCGTGCTCGATCATCGAGCGCATCATCGCGCGCCTCACCGCCGGCGGCCGTCATTTCAGCGGCGTGATGAACAGCGGCTTCTTCGCGACCGCCGACGGCGTCAAGGTGATCGAGTTCAACGCCCGCTTCGGTGATCCCGAGTGCATGAACATCATGAGCCTGTTCCAGGGCGACTGGCCGGACGTGATGGAGCGCATCACTGCGGGGCGGCTCGGGGAGGCCGACGTGCCGCTGCGCGAGGAAGCGTCGCTCGTGCTCTATCTCGTGTCGCCCGACTACGCGCTGCGGGCCGGGCCGCCATGCGAGTTCACTGTGGACTGCGAGCGGATCGAGGCCGACGGCTGTCACGCGTTCTTCTCATCGGCCACGCGCGTCGGCGAGGACACCTACAGGACGGTCGGGACCTCGCGGGCGCTTGCCCTGGCCACGACCGCTCCCACGCTCGAGCAGGCGCGCCTGCGCATCGTCGAGGCTGCCGCGTCCGTGCCGGTTCTGGAGTGGCGCAGGGACGTCGGCGACGAGCGCTATCTGACGGGCCTGAGCAGGCTCGTGCAGCCCGCACTCTCGGGACGCGAGGCCCCGATGCTCGGCGACGTCGCCTGAGGCCTACGTGCAAGGATGGCGGGGTGCTCGTCGAGTATGCGACCCATCCGCAGTTTCTGTCGAACACGTACCTCGTCGCCGACGGCGACGGGGGGCCGGCGTTCTTCATCGACGCCGGGGGGCCGGTGGAGCCGCTGATCGAGGCGGCAGAGCGCCTGGACTTGACGCCGAGCCACGTGCTGCTCACCCATCACCACTTCGATCACGTCAGCGAGGTTCCCACGCTGCGCAGCCGCTGGCCCGCGCTCGATGTCCTGATCAGCTCTCGCGAGCGCGAGCTGATGGGTGCGGCCGCCGACGATGGCGCACAGGACGATGCGACCGCGGGGGTGGGTCTCATCGAGGCCGGCGAGACGCTTCATTTCGGGACACTCGAGTGCCATCCGCTGCACACCCCGGGGCACACGGCCGGGATGCTCTCCTTCCTGGTCGGCGACCGCTCCAAGCCGACCGCTGCTCGGCCCTCCGGCCGCGCCGGCAGCGCCGCGCCCGGCGGGTTCATCGGCGCGGAGGCCGCCGTGTTCACCGGCGACACGCTGTTCAAGAACTCGGTCGGCGGAGTCAGGGCGCCCGGCCACACGAGCTATGCCGACCTGAGGGACTCGATCATGGGCACGCTGATGGAGCTGCCACCCGAGACTGTCATCTACCCGGGTCACGCCGAACCGACCTCGGTTGGGCGGGAGTGGGAGTCAAACGCCTTCATCCGCGTCTGGCGCGGCCTCGACGGAGAGGGGTCGCAGCCGTGCATCGCGCTCGGCAACCCGGCCACGCTGGTGCTGCTCGGCGAGGACTACGACGGCGGCACGAAGGCGTGGGTGCGCTGGGAGGACGGCTCCGACGACATCGTGCCGGGGTCGCGCGTCGAGCGCACCTGATGGACACGACCGCCGAAGTCGCTCTGCGGCTCCTAGCATCATGAATGGCATGCCGCGCGAGAACGAGAAGATCCCGACATCGCGCGCAAGGCGCACCGCCACGGTCGCCACGCTCGCCGCGAGCGAGGCTGTCAAGCAGTTCGGCACGCGCGCCGCGAACGTGACGCGTGGCGAGGAGTCCTCGCAGGCGGCCCTCGCCAGGCGCCAGCTGGAGACGGCGAAGCAGATCGTCGCCGTGTTGGGGACGATGAAGGGCGCCGCGATGAAGCTCGGCCAGGTGATGTCCTTCCTGGACGTGGGGCTCGTCCCGGAGGAGCACCGAGACGAGTTCCAGCGTGAGCTGGCGAAGCTGCGCGACGCTGCCCCGACCGTCTCCTTCAAACAGATGAAGCGCGTCATCGAGGACGATCTCGAAGAGCCGATCGCGAGCGTGTTCTCGACATTCGACGAGGAGCCGATCGCGGCGGCGTCGATAGGCCAGGTGTACCGTGCCACGCTCGCCGACGACGGCCGCAAGGTCGCCGTGAAGGTGCAGTACCCGGGCGTTGCCAGCGCGGTGAGGGCCGACCTGCAGAACCTGGACATGATCATGCGGCTGCTCAAGCGGATGACCCCGGGCCTCGACGTGAAGGCGATCACCGAAGAGATCAGGGAGCGGATCGGCGAGGAGCTCGACTATGAGCTCGAGGCGCAGAACCAGCGCTCGCTCGCGCGCATCTTCGCCGGGCACCCGTTCATCGTCGTCCCCGACGTGGTGAGCATGCTCACGCGCGAGCGGGTGATGGTGAGCGATTTCGTCAGCGGCGCCGGCTTCGAGGAGCTCAAGGGCCGTTCGCAGGCCGAGCGTGACCGCATCGGGGAGATCGTGTTCAGGTTCTTCGTCGGCTGCCTCTACCGTCACCGCCAGTTCTCGGGCGATCCCCACCCTGGGAACTTCCTGCTGCAGGACGACGGCCGCGTGGCCTTCCTGGACTTCGGGTTGTTCAAGCGCATGGATGCGGCGCCGGTGGAGCTGGAGCTGGCCTGCCAGCGCGCGGTGGTGGAGGGTGACGCCGCCACGCTGCATGCGCTGCTCGCGAAGTCGGGCTTCCTGCCGCAGCCCGAGCGGGTGGACCCCGATCATCTGCTCGCATTCATCGGGGATGCGATCTGGTGGTACACGACCGACGAGACGGTCTCGCTGACGCCTGAGATCGCGACGCAGGTGATGATCGAGAGCTCCGACCCGCGTTCGAGCCACTTCCGCGAGATGCGCCATCAGCAGATGCGACCCGAGCACCTGTTCGGCCGCCGCATGGAGATGCTGACGCTCGCGGTGCTCTCGCAGCTGCGCGCGCAGGCGAACTGGCACAGGATCGCGCGAGAGTGGATGTACGGCGAGGAGCCCGTCACCGAGCTGGGCGAGGCCGAGGCCGAGTTCTACGGCCGCAGCGGCGTCGGCGCAGCCGGCTGACGCACCGCGAGCTCGACGGCGGCTCGGTCGCCCGGCGTTGCAGCACTTGTCGCAGACGGCGCTCACCGGGGATAATCGAGCGATGGACGTCGATCAGGGGCAGGCGATCCTCAACCTCGCGCATAGCGCGTTCATCTCGATGGACGAGGATGGCCGGATCATCTACTGGAACATCCGCGCCGAAGAGATGTTCGGTCTCACGCGCGAGCAGGCGATCGGCCGCGTCCTGGCGGACACGATCATCCCGGAGCGCTATCACGAGGAACACCGGCGAGGGCTGCGCCGCTTCCTGGAGACGGGCGAGGGCCCGGTCCTGAACAAGCGCATCGAGTTGAGCGCGCTCGGGCCCGACGGAAGCGAGTTCCCGGTCGAACTGACCATCTCATCGCTGAGGGAGGGCGATGCATGGACCTTTCACGGCTTCGTCGCCGACATCTCGGAGCGCCATGAAGCCGAGCAGGAGCGCCAGCGGCTGCTCGCCGAGCTGGAGCGCGCGCTGCACAGCACCGAGGAGCGACTCTCGGTGATCGTCGACGCCCTCGGTGAGGCGGTCACGATACGCGGGGCCGACGACCAGCTGGTCCACGCCAACAGGGCCGCGCTCGACCGACTCGGCCTCACCTCCGTCGAGGAGCTTCGCGAGGCAGACCCGCGTGCGCTGATGGCGGGATGGGAGACCGTCGACGAGGACGGGCAGGAGATCCGGATGGAGGATCTCCCCTCTGTGCGACTGCTGCGAGGCGAGCAGGCCGAGCCTCTGACGATGCGCTCGGTCAACCGGGCGACGGGTGAGGAGCAGTGGGTCGTGCTGAAGGCGACCGGAGTGCACAACCCGGCGGGGGAGATCGAGACGGCGGTGACGATCATCGAGGATGTGACCGCGGCGAAGCGCACGGCGCTGCGCATGGAGTTCCTCGCGCGCGCGAGCCAGGTGCTCGCCTCCTCACTGGACTATCAGCAGACCCTTCGCAACGTCGCCGGGCTGGCGGTGCCGCGGATCGCCGACTGGTGCGCCGTCGACCTGTTCGACGAGGAGGGCGCGCGTGAGCCGGTTGCCGTTGCGCACACCGATCCGAGCAAGCTCGCGATGGCGGAGGGCCTTCGCGCGTTCGAGCCCGAGGAGCTCGATCCCGAGCAGGGCCTGGGGCTCGTGAGGCGCACCGGCGAGCCGTTGCTCTACAGCGACATTCCCGACGAGCTGCTGGTCGAGGCGGCGGTCGACGAGGAGCATCTCCGCCTGCTCCGCGGTGTGGGTATGCGGGCCGTCCTGATAGTGCCGATGGCGGCACGCGCGCGCACGATCGGAGCGCTCACGCTGGTGAGCGCCGAATCCGGGCGCACCTTCGACCAGGGTGACGTCGAGTTCGCCCAGCAGATCGCCGAACGGGCGGCGCTTGCGGTGGAGAACGCGCGGCTCTACACCGAGCGCACGGAGGTGGCGCGCACGCTCCAGAGCAGCCTGCTGCCCGAGGCGCTGCCGGAGGTGCCGGGCTGGGAGATCGCGGCCCTCTACCGGCCGGCCGGCCACGAGAGCGACGTCGGGGGCGACTTCTACGACTTCTGGGAGGTGGAGGGAGACTGGCTGATGATGATCGGCGACGTCACCGGCAAGGGCGTGAGCGCCGCCACCGTGACGTCCCTCGTCCGCCACACCGCCTGGGCGGCGTCCGAGTTCGACTCACGTCCTGGGCAGATTCTCGCGCGGGTGGACGCGGCGCTGAAGCGGCGCCCGGCCCTCTCGGTCTGCAGCGGCCTGTGTCTGCGCGTATCCGAGGGGCGCGGCACGATTGCCAGCGGCGGGCATCCCCTGCCCCTGCGCGTGGGCGACCACGGCGTCGAAGCCCTCGGCCGCGCCGGAACGCTCCTGGGCGCGTTCTCCAAGTTCAGCTGGCCAGAAACGAGTTTCGCGATGGGTCCCGGCGAGACGCTCGTCGCGATAACCGACGGGGTCACCGACACCGTGGGCCGCGACGACGAGCGCTTCGGCATGGTGCGTTTGCAGGAGATACTGGGAGAAGCGCAGAACGAGTCACCCATGGCGATTCGCGACCGGTTGGTGGCCGCTCTCGAGGACTTCCAGGTCGGCGCTCAGGCCGACGACACCGCGATAGTGATCATGCGCTTCACCGGCCCGCCGGCCGCTCAGGAGCCTGTCCAAAAGCTCGCAAACAGCGAAGTTCGGGTATAACGGTGCCGTGATCCAGGCCTCGCCGTTTGAGATGCGCAGTGAGCTGGAGGGCGACCGAGGTCGGCTGATCCTGACGGGCGAGCTCGACATCGCCAGCGCGCCGCAGGTAGACGAGGCCGCCGCTGAGTTGCTTGAGAAACGGCTTCGCCAGCTCGTGATCGATCTCAGCGGGCTCACCTTCATCGACTCCTCCGGGCTGCGGACGCTGATCGGCCTCAACGACCGCTCGGCCGCCGAGGACTGGAGCCTCTCGCTGATCCGGCCCTCCGAGCCGTCCCTGTCGGTCTTTCAGATCACCGGCGCCGATGAGAACCTGCCGTTCGTCGAGGAGCCTCGCTCGCCGTGATCGGGACCAGCTCCAACGAGTGCGAGGAGACCGGGCTGCCGCCGCCTCTGGTGCTCGAGCTGCAGCGCAACGTCGAAGCTCCCGGCATCGCTCGAGCGGCCGTGACCGAGCTCTCGCAGGACGCCGGTCTCAGCGGATCCACGTTCCAGACACTCGTGCTGCTCGTCTCGGAGGTCGTGAGCAACGCGGTCCTGCACTCCAAGGGACCGGCGCACGCGGTGATCAAGCTGACCGCGAAGGTGAGCAGGGATGCCGTCCATATCAGCGTGACCGACGCCGGTGGCGGCTTCGTGCCAAAGCAGCGCGACCCGGCGAGCATGCACGATGGTTATGGCCTCTATCTCGTCGACAAGGCCGCCAGCCGGTGGGGCGTCGACTCGAGCGGTCCGACGAGCGTCTGGTTCGAGCTGCCGCGAACCGCCTAGGCGCAGGCAGGACGGCCGGCGTCGGGCGTCGGGCGTCGGGCGACGGCGAGCGGCGGCGCTAGATCTCCGCCGCGACGACGGCGAGCGTCGCCACCGCCAACGCCACCGCGCTGGCGGTCAGCCACATCACCAACCGCGAGGAGAGCTGGTCATAGCCGCCCGAGCGCAGCGCCACCGCGACGCGGTTCTGGCGAACCCCGCCGATCACCAGCACCGCGACCGCCAGCGCTCCATAGGCGAGGCCCAGCACGCGCAGCGGCCACTGCGCCCCGCCGGTCACCCCGGGCAGCACGCGCCCAACTCCCACCGCCACCGCTGCGGCGCCCAATCCGGTGCGCCACCAGGCCAGCCACGTGCGCTCGGCGGCAAGCGACGTGCGCCGCGATGCATCCACGGCGCTCGGCTCACCGGCATCGCTTTCGGGCTTCGCGCTCATGCGATCACAAGCTAGCGCCAGCTCCGGAGGAAGCTCAGGGCTTCGAGTCTCGCTCCGGCCAGGAGAGCCTCAGAGCGTTTGGATCTGCACGAGACTCGTGGTGCCGGGCTTGCCCGAGGGAAGTCCCGCGGTGATCCCCACGCGCTGGCCGCGCTTGCACCAGCCGAGCTCCACCACACGGCGGGCGGCGTCCGCGATCAGCGCCTCGGTGGTCTCGTGGCGGCGCATCGAGGCGGCCTGCACGCCCCACATCAGACCGCAGCGCCTGACGGTCTCTTTGCCGGGCGAGAGCGCATATATGGGCACCGTGGGGCGGTGTGCGGAGACCAGGCGCGCCGAGCGGCCGGAGAGCGTTGGCACGATCAGCGCGTCAAGCCGCAGCTCGCGCGCCGCGTCGCAGAGGTTGTGGGCGAGCGTGTAGGCCGGATCGGACTCGCTGCGGCGCACACGCGTCTCGTTCCACTGCTCATACGGGGCGATCGACTCGGCCTGGACTGCGACCGCCGCCATCATCGCCACCGCCTCGACGGGATACGCGCCGATCGCTGTCTCCTGCGAGAGCATCACCGCGTCGGTGCCGTCGAGGATCGCGTTGGCGACGTCCGCCACCTCGGCTCGCGTCGGGCGCGAGGAGCTCACCATCGAGTCGAGCATCTGGGTCGCCGTGATCGACGGCCGCGCCATGCGGCCGGCCAGCTTGAGCAGCTCCTTCTGGACGATCGGGACGCGCTCGATCGGGAGCTCGATGCCGAGGTCCCCGCGAGCCACCATCACGCAGTCGGCTGCTTTGACGATCTCCTCCGCGCGCTCGACCGCCTGCGGCTTCTCCATCTTCGCGATCAGCGGCAGCCGCGTATGGGCGCGGACGTCTCTGACGTCCTCGGGGGTCTGCACGAACGACAGCGCGACCATGTCGACCCCGACCGACTCGCCGTGGCGCAGCAGCTCGATGTCCTCCTCGGGAAGCGAGGGCAGCGAGGCGACCGGCCCGGGGATGTTGAGCCCCTGCCGCGAGGCGACCGCGCCTCCGACCTCGATCTCGACTTCGACCTCGTGCGCCCCCGCGCGCACGGCCACGGCCCTTAGGCGAACGGAGCCGTCGGCGAGGTACAGGATGGAGTCCTTCTCGACGACATCCGCGAGACCGCCCCAGGCGATGCTCATGTGGTGCGCGTCGCCGGGTACCTCGCCGTCGCCGCAGGTGAACGTGAGTCGCTCGCCCGGCGTCAGCTCGACCACGTCCTCGAGCAGGGGGCCGATCCGCAGCTTCGGCCCCGGGAGGTCCTGGAGGATCGCCACCGGGCGCCCCACCCGTCCGGCGGCGTCGCGCACGCGGTGGACCGTCTCGGCGTGCTCCTCGAGCGTTCCATGCGAGTAGTTCAGCCGCGCGACGTCCATTCCGGCCTCGACGAGACGCACGAGCGTGTCGATCTCGCGCGAGGCCGGCCCGATTGTGGCGACGATCTTTGTGCGGCGCATCGACCTGACGGTATCGGGCGCGGGGGTCGTGCGCGTCATCTGCTGCGCGTAGCATCGATTCGATGCCCGTTCCGTCACGACCCGTGCCGCGCGTGGGAGCGAGTGCGCGAATCGCGCACTTCGGCGGAGGCTTCGAGCTGGGGACCGTGGTGGCCGTCCACGAGGACGGCCGGCGGCTGGAGGTACGCGGCGAGACGGGAGAGGTGCTCGAGTTCGTCCTCAGCCCCGCCACGGCCAGGTTCGTGCAGGCGGGGACGGCCCACGGCCCGCGCCTGGAGCTGCTCGGGGACACCCGCTCCTAGCCGGTCATGGCGCCTCGACGTCGGGGAAGTGCTCGGCGCAGTGCTCGCGCAGCGCGTCGCGCACCCACGCGCGCTCCTGCGGCGAGGCGATGCGAAAGCGCGCGAGCAGCTCGCGCTGGCGGTCGATCGGCGCGCCGGCGATCACCCAGCGCTGCGCCAGGCGCTCGAACAGCAGCTCGACCGCCCGCTGCCAGGAGTCCTCGCGGGTGCCCGCCGCCCGAGCGCCGGTCCCGGCGAGGGCGTCCGCGTAGTCGCGCCTCGATCCCGCGGTGAGCGAGCCGCGCAGCGTCAGCGTGTTTCCCTCCGCGTCGGAGTAGTCGCTGCTTGGAGCGGAGGGCCTCTGCTGCCGGCGCGCGCGCCTTCCCACACTCAGCCCAGGTCGGCGGCCCGTTCGAGCTGCGCGCGCACGTCGCCGGTCACGGGCTTGGCGTGGCCCGGCCACGCTGCCGCCGGCTCGAGCGCGGCCAGCTTGCGAATGCTGGCCCGCGCCTGCTCGGTGTCGAAGTTGTAGATCGCCGCCGGAAGGCGCGGCTCGGTGCCCCGTCCCCACATGTCCAGCGTGTAGAAGCAATCGCTGCTCAGCGCCAGACGGTCGGACTCGCGCCACAGGCCGATCATCCCCGGCGCGTGTCCGGGAAGGTCGATCACCCGAAAGCCGGACAGCTCATCGCCCTCTGACACCGTGTCGGCGATCTTCACCGGCCCGCCGTCCCAGGCGTGGCGATGCAGCAGGCGATGCGCCTGGCGCAGGGGGGTGGGAAGTCCGGCGAGGCCAGCCGGCCAATAGCGGAAGCCGCCGCTGCCTTCGGCGTCCTGCACCTCGTCGGGGTGGCACAGCACCGGCGCATCCAGCGCCGGCGCGACACCGCGATGATCGGTGTGCCCGTGGCCGAGCACCACGCGGCGGATGCCGCCCAGCTTGGCCCCGGCGCGGGCCACCGCGCGGGTCATCGTGCGGGCGCCCGCGTCGAACAGGGTCACGCCGCCGTCGTCCTCGATCAGGTACACGTTGCAGCGCCCCGGCTGGCCCTGCACCACCCACACGCCCTCGGCGACCAGCTGGGCCTCGCTCGCGCTCAGGCGGTCGGCGAGGCGCGTCTTGGCGTTGAAGGCGCCCGTCATGCGCTGTTCGGCCGTCGAGCCCTGGGGCGGCATCATCCCGATCTGGCGGGCGAAGGTCATCGAGTCGGTGAACGCGTCGTTGCTCTGGATCAGGCCGTCGTGCACGGTCAGCAGGTCGAAGCCCTCGAGCGCGATCGGGTTGCCGGTCGGCGCGACGCCGCCGAAGGCGCCCGGGCCCGCGAACGTGCCGGTCAGCCGCCAATGCACGCCGCAGCGGTCGTCCTCGGCCGTCGTCGAGACGACCTCCATGCGAAGGTCGGGTATCGCCGCGAGCAGCTCGCCGATGAAGGCGCGCACGCCGTCCGGGGCGAGAACGTCGATGCGTCCGCGCACGTTCTCCCGTCCCCCGGGCGCCCACAGCGAGACCGCCTCGTCGAGGTCGCGCCCGTCGATCGCCTCGAAGTAGCGGCGCGTCACCGCCTCGGCCTTGTCGCCCGCTTTGCCGCGGGTCCTGCTCCCGGAGATGCGCTTGCGGCGAATCGCCGCCTGCTGCATGTTCGCCGCGACCTCCTGGACCTTCGTGGTCGCCTCGCTGGTGCCCTCCTCCTCGGCCATGGTGCCTCCTTTACGCCGCTGAAGTGGCTTAGTCTAGTCTCCGCCGCGTGGCCAAGGCGACCGATCAGCGATCGCGTGCGGCGAAGGCGGTGGTCAGGCGCGAGCTCGGCCGCGGCGAGCGCGTGCTGCCGGGAGTCTTTCGCCTGAGGCTCCCGCTTCCCTGGCCCGGCGTGCCGCATTGCAACGCCTGGGCGGTCAAGGCCGGCGATGGCTTCGTGCTGTTCGACACCGGCATGCATCAGCCGGATTCCCTGGCGAACCTGGAACGCGCGCTCGCGATGTGCGACCTGCGCCTGGAGGACGCCCGGCTGGTCGTCTGCACGCACGCCCACTCCGACCACTACGGCCAGGCGGCGACGATCGTCGAGCGCGCCGGCTGCGAGCTGTGGATGCACCCCAATCACGAGCACATGACGCGCATGGCCGAGGACCCCGAGGCCGTGCTCGCTCGCCGGCTCGAGGTCGCCCGCCAGAGCGGCGTGCCGGAGGAGCCGCTGCGCCGCTACGCCGCCGAGCGGGGCTCGCGCGGCACGGGCATCTCGGGGGTGATCGAGCCCGACCGGGACCTGCTGCCGGGCGTCACGATCGACACGGACCTCGGCGAGTGGACGGTCCACGAGACGCCCGGCCACGCCCCCTCGCACGTTTGCCTGTTCCAGGAGGGGCGGCGCCTGCTGATCTCCGGCGACCATCTGCTCGGGCGCATCTCGCTGTATTTCGACTACGGCTACACGCCGGACCCCGTCGGCGAATTCCTGCACTCGCTCGACGTCGTCGAGCGGCTCGGCGCTCGCCTCTGCCTGCCAGGGCACGGGCGCACCTTCACCGACGTGCAGGCGCACATCCAGGGCAACCGCAAGCTCGTCGAGGAACGCCTTGGCAGCGTGCTCGATGCCGTCGCTCGCGGCCCGCTGACGGCGTTCGATGTCGTGCCGTACGTGTATGGCGACTCGCTGGCGCCGCAGAACGCGCACTGGCTGCTGTCGAAGATCCTCGCCTACCTGACGCACCTCGAGGCCGAGGGCAGGATTCGGCGCATACCCGGTGAGCCCGAGCGGTGGGCTGCATAATCAGCTGATGCGCATAGACGAGATCCTCGCCTCCGACGGACCGGTGTTCTCCTTCGAGTTCTTCCCGCCCAAGACCGAGGCGGGCGAGAGGAACCTGTACGCGGCGCTCGCCGAGCTGCGGACGCTGGAGCCTGCGTTCGTGTCCGTCACCTACGGCGCAGGCGGGTCCACACGCGAGAAGACCATCGAGATCGTCAAGCGGATCAGGGAGGAGTACGGCCTGGAGGCGATGGCGCACTTCACCTGTGTCGGCGCCACCGTCGAGGAGCTGCGAGCCACCCTCGACGAGATGCAGCGTGCGGGGATCGACAACGTGCTCGCGCTGCGCGGCGACCCGCCGGCCGGGCAGGAGGCCTGGACGATGACCGAGGGCGGCCTCGAGTTCTCGCGCGAGCTCGTCGAGCTGATCTCGGCCGACTACCCGTTTGCGATCGGCGCGGCCTGCTTCCCCGAGACGCACATCCATGCGACCAGCCCCGAGGCCGACCTCGAGCACCTCACGCGGAAGGTGGGGGCGGGCGTCGATTTCCTGATCACCCAGCTGTTCTTCGACAACGCCCTGTACTTCGCGTTCCGCGATCGAGCCCGGGCGGCGGGCATCGACGTGCCGATCATCCCCGGCGTGATGCCGATCACCCAGGTCGGCCAGGTCGAGCGGATGGCGAAGATGTGCGGCGCCGCGATTCCCGAGGCGCTGCATCGCGAGCTGCATGCGCGCGGGGAGCACCCCGAGGCGGTGCTCGACTTCGGCGTGGCCTACGCGACGCTCCAGTGCGCCGAGCTGCTCGAGGCGGGCGCCCCGGGGATCCACTTCTACACGCTCAACCGTTCCCCGGCCACGCGGGCGATCCTCAGCGCGCTGAAGCTGGCTCGGCCCTGGGAGAAGGCGGTCTACCCCGGCTCAATCTCGAGCCCGTCGGCCACACGCGGCGAGCCGTCGGCCGCCTCATAACGGACGTCGACCGAGTCGTTCTGGCGGTAGGTGCCGACGCCCCACGCCCCCAGCAGCCAGCGCCACCCGCTGATCTTGTCCTTGCGCAGCTCGCGATCGAACACGAGCGAGCCTTCGCGCACCGTGTAGTCGGTGCCGAGCCGCTGTGGCACGCCATTGAGGAACACCTCGTAGTGGTCGCGCACGTCGCGCGGCAGCCTGACCTTCGACCTGGCCATGTTCGCTGGGCATTATGACCGTCCTGGCACTCGGCCCAGAGCTCGCGCCCGGCGTGGCCCGGACGCGCGATGGCCGCCCCGCCGCGCGTGCATCCGGGCGCCCGGACGCCGACGGCCGCCCGGCCGCGTACCCTCCCAGGCCGATGGCCGAGCTGCGAGAGCACCGACCCAGCGGCGAGATCGCCTACACGGTTCGCCGCTCGACCCGCGCGAGGCGGGTTCGCGTGAACGTCCACGCGCACACGGGCGTCGAGGTCGTGCTGCCGCAGCGGGCCCCCGAGCGTGCCGCCGCGGCAGCCGTCAGCGAGCTGCGTCCCTGGATCGAGCGCCGGCTGCGCGAGGCTCGCGAGGCGCGCGCGAGCATCGCGGCCCGCGCGGGCACGGTGCCCTATCTGGGCGTCGCGCTCGAGCTCGTCCCTCAGGCGGGACGCACGCGCGTTCACCGCGCGGGCGGGCGCCTGCTCGTGCCGGCGGGCGATTCGCGCCCGGCGGTCGAGCGCTTCTACCGGCGTGCGGCGCGCGCCGAGATCGCGCAGCGGCTGGACCGGGCGACCGCGCGCGCAGGCCACGCCTACAGCGGGCTGGACATTCGCGGGCAGCGCACGCGCTGGGCCTCGTGTTCGCCGGCCGGTCGCATGAGCTTCAACTGGCGGCTGCTGCTGGCGCCGGAGCGGGTGCTCGAATACGTCGTCTGGCACGAGGTCTGCCATCTCGAGATCCTCGATCACTCGCCGCGTTTCTGGTCGCTGCTCGCGCGGCACTGGCCGGGCTATCGAGAGGACCGCGCCTGGCTGAGCCGCCATGGCGCGACGCTGGTGCTCTAGGCGCCGTTCAGCCCCTCGACGAGAACCTGTGCGACGAGCTGTGCCCGCGTGTGGGTGCCGGTCTTGGCCATCGCGTTGGCCACGTGGCTGCGGACGGTCGCCGGCGAGACCGCAAGCTCGTCGGCGATGCGGCGCGTGTTGGAGCCAAGCGCGACCAGCCGCAGTACCTCGCGCTCGCGAGCCGTGAGCCTCGACTCGGCGCTGCGGGGCAGCTCGCTCGGCGCGGTGCCGATCAGCTCGGCGCCGTCGGGGTGAAAGCGGGCTGAGAGCGTGACGATCAGCGCCAGCCAGCGGTCGCCCACCGTCGTGCCGTGCGCCGCGTAAGCGACGCGCAGATGCGTGCCGCTCGCGTGCTCCACCACGCGCTCGCCGTAGAGCTGGTTCGTGCGCACGAGCTGCTCCCAGCGGGTGTCGATCTGGGCCCGGTCGTCGACGACCATGTGGTCGGAGACGCTCCCGAGGATCTGCGAGCGCGGGTATTCGTACAGGTCGATCAGCGCGTCGTTGACCTCGACGTACCGGCGATCGCGATCCACCAGCGCCATCGGGATGCGCGAGTGCTCGAAGATCGACGAGAACGGCCCGGTCAGCAGGCCGTTCGGATGAGAGGTGTTTGAGTTGGAGTCGGGCATGTCCCGGCGCAACCAGGCGGGCGCGCGCTGCAGCTTATGGAAGCAGCGATCGAGCAGGTATCGGCCGAATGGCGGATGGAGATGTCAGGCGCGCTGCTCCATCGGCACGTAGTCGCGGTCGCGCTGACCGGTGTAGATCTGGCGCGGGCGCGCGATCTTCTGCTCGGAGTCCTGCACCATCTCGAGCCACTGACCGATCCATCCGCTGGTGCGACCGATCGCGAACATCACCGGGAACATCGCGACGGGTAGGCCGAGCGCCTCGTAGATCAGCCCTGAGTAGAAGTCGACGTTCGGATAGAGCTTGCGCGAGGTGAAGTAGTCATCGTCGAGCGCGCGCTTCTCGAGCTCGGTGGCGACCTCCAGCAGCGGGCTCTTGCCGCGCACCTCGAAGACGTCGTCCAGGTATTTGCGAATGATCCGCGCGCGCGGATCGTAGTTCTTGTAGACGCGGTGGCCGAAGCCCATCAGGCGCTCGTCCCCGGCCTTCACCCCCTCCAGGAAGGCGGGGATGGCATCCACGCTGCCGATCCGCTGGAGCATCCGCAGCGCGGCCTCGTTCGCCCCGCCGTGGAGAGGGCCGTAGAGCGCCGCGACGCCGGCCGCGACGGCTGTGTACGGGTCGACCTGCGTCGAGCCCACCGACCGCACGGCGCTCGTCGAGGCGTTCTGTTCGTGGTCGGCGTGGAGGATGAACAGCACGTCCAGCGCGCGCGCCAGGCGGGGATCCGGCTCGTATTTGAGCTCGGTCATCTTGTACATCATCGAGAGGAAGTTGCCGGCGTAGTCGAGGTCGTTGTCGGGATAGACATACGGCTGGCCCATGTTGTGCCGGAACGCGAACGCGGCGAGCGTCGGCATCTTCGCGAGCAGCCTGATGATCTGGATCCGGCGGACCTCCTCGTCGTGGATCTGGTTGGCGTCGGGGTAGAACGTGGACAGCGCGCCGACGGAGGCGACGAGCATGCCCATCGGGTTGGCGTCGTAGCGGAAGCCCTGCATGAAGTCCTTGACGTTCTCGTGCACGAACGTGTGGATCGTGATCTCGTGGACCCAGTCCTCGAGCTGCCGCTGGGACGGCAGCGCGCCATTGATGATCAGGTAGGCCACCTCGAGGTAGGTCGACTGCTCGCAGAGCTGCTCGATCGGGTAGCCGCGATGCTGCAGGATGCCGGCGTCGCCGTCGATGTAGGTGATCGCGCTGCGGCACGAGGCCGTGTTGGTGTACGCGGGGTCGTACGCCATCAGCCCGAAGTCGTCGTCGCCGGTCTTGATCTGCCTGAGGTCCATCGCCCGCACGGTGCCGTCGTCGATGGGCAGCTCGTAGGTGGCGCCTGTGCGGTTGTCCGTCACCGTGAGGGTGTCGGTCGCCGGAGCCGAGCCGTCGCCGGACATCTCCTGGGGCGCGCCCGCCTGTGCCTGGGTGGTCATCTGCTTCTCCTATCCACGGTTTCGGCTGCTCTAACCCGATTATGCGTCACCGAGCCGCCGGGCCGCGGCATGCGGGCGCGCCGGCTCAGCTGCGGGGCAGGCGCTGACGCGCCGTCGTAGCGCGTACGCGCGGCGGCGAGACCGGGGCCGGCGCCCCGTGCGGACCCCGCCTCGGGGTTCGCGGGAGCCGCGAGCGCGGGTGATGCGGGTGGCGCGGCCGTGACGGCGGGCCGATGCCACCGTCCTCTCCCGGTGTGTCCTGCGGCGACTGGGCGACCGCCCAGCGCACGAGCAGGAACAGCGCGACCACCGGGATCTTGAGGAACACCATCAGCCAGATGAACGTCCAGATGTCCACTTGATCCGATCGTATACCCGAGGCCGCAGCGCCACAACCCCAGCCCGGCCGGCTCACGGCCGGGCTGGCGGCGCGTCACCCCCTGAGCTTCAGCGGCGCGCCGCTGAACTGCGTCATCGCGTGCAGTTCCTGGATGCGAGCGACGATCTCGCGGCCCGTGAGGCGCTCCATGCGCTCGGTCCCGAACTCCTCGACGTTGAAGGACGCGAGCACGCTCGCGTGCGCCATCGCGCGCCGCAGCAGGTCCTCGGGAAGGCCGGCCGGACGGCCCCCCCCGGGGGCCGCGATGCTCGACTGGTGAGCTGCGATGTAGCCCACCAGCCCGCCCGCGAAGGTGTCGCCCGCCCCCGTCGGGTCGATCACCGTCTCGAGCGGGTAGGCCGGCAACGCGAAGAAGGTCTCCCGCGTGACGAGCGCGGCGCCGTACTCGCCCTGCTTGGCGACGATCACACTCGGACCACGCGTGCCCGCGGGGACATCAGCCGAGGAGTCGACCGGGGCCGCCGACGGACCCCAGGACAGGATCTCGCGCGCCGCCGTGACGAGGTTCGGCTTTCCAGTCAGCTGGCGCAGCTCGGCGTCGTTGAGGATCACGCAGTCGACGCTTTCGATCGCGCTGACGAGCGAGTCGCGCGCGATGTCGATCCAGAGATTCATCGAATCGAGCGCGACGAAGCGCGCATCCGGCATCTGACTGCGCACCTGCAGCTGCAGCTCCGGCTGGATGTTCGCCAGGAACAGCACGTCGCTGGAGCGCGACTGCTCGGAGAGCTTTGGCTGAAATCCCTCGAAGACCCCCAGCTGGGTGTCGAGTGTCTCGCGCGAGTTCAAATCCCAGCCGTACTCGCCTCTCCAGAAGAACGTCTTGCCTCCGGCCACGCGCTCGACGTCGGAGACATCCACCCCCCGACGGCGCATGACCGAGAGCTGCTCGTCGCCGAAGTCATCGCCGACGGGGCCGACGACGCGCACGTCGTCGAAGAACGAGGCGGCCAGCGCGAAGTGAACCGCTGCGCCGCCGAGCATCCGCTCGCGCTCGCCGAACGGCGTCTTGACCGTGTCGTAGGCGATCGATCCCACCACTGTGATTGGCATGGGCGGGCACCTTAGAGCACCCCATCCACCGCATGCGCTCCCGCGCCGACCCGCGGATCGCGCTGCGAGCAGGGCCGGAGAGGGCGCGTCACTCCGATAGCCTCGGCCCATGCGCGCGATCCAGATGACCGAGTTCGGCGGCCCGGAGGTTCTGAGGCTGGCCGAACTTCCCAGGCCCGAGCCTGGACCGGGAGAGGTCCTGATCCGCGTGAGCCGCGCGGGCGTGAACTTCGCCGACACCCACACGCGCACCAACTCCTACGTGCAGAAGGCGACGCTGCCGCTCGTGCCCGGCGGCGAGGTCGCGGGCGTCCGTGAGGACACCGGAGAGCGGGTCGTCGCGCTGGTCGGCAGCGGTGGCTACGCCGAGTATGCGACCGCGCCGGAGGAGCTCGTGTTCGGGCTTCCCGAGGAGATCGACGACGGCACGGCGCTCGCGATGATCATCCAGGGCCTGACCGCCTGGCACCTCTACCGCACCTCCGGCCGCGTGGCCGACGGAGAGAGCGTCGTCGTGCATGCAGCCGCCGGAGGCGTCGGCTCGCTCGCTGTGCAGCTGGGCCACCAGCTCGGCGCGGGACGGGTCATCGCGACGGCCTCCAGCGAGCGCAAGCGCGCCCTCGCGCTCGAGCTCGGGGCAGACGTCGCGGTCGATCCCGCGGCGGAGGGGCTGACCGAGCGCCTCCTCGAGGCGAATGAAGGCCGGCCCGTCGACGTCGTGTTCGAGATGTCCGGCGGTGAGGTGTTCGACGCGTCCTATCGCGCGCTCGCGCCCTTCGGGCGGATCGTCGCCTACGGGATCGCGACCAATGAAGCGAACCAGATATCCACCGGTTCGCTGCTGCGCCACTCACGCGCGGTGGTCGGCTTCTACCTGTTCCACTGCCTCGCGAGGCCGGCGATGTTCGCCGAGGCGCTCGCGGAGCTCTTCGCCCGTGCCGCGCGCGGAGATCTGAAGGTGGTGGTCGGACAGACGTACAAGCTCGGGCAGGCCGCACAGGCGCAGGTCGATCTGCGCGAGCGCCGGACCACGGGTAAGCTCCTGCTCGACCCGTCCGAGTGAGCAAGTCCTTCGCTGATCTCGGGCTCTCCGAGTCCACCCTGCACGCGCTGCGCGACGTCGGCTACGAGTCGCCGAGCCCGATCCAGGAAGAGGCGATCCCGGCGCTGCTCGAGGGGCGCGACGTGATCGGCCAGGCGCAGACCGGAACGGGCAAGACGGCCGCGTTCGGCCTGCCGATCATGCAGTACATCGACCCGGCCGAGCCGTCGGTGCAGGCGCTCGTCCTGACGCCGACGCGAGAGCTGTGCATCCAGGTGACGCAGGCGCTGCGCACCTATGGGGCGCACACCGGGATCGACGTCGTGGCGGTCTTCGGCGGCGCGCCGATCCGCACCCAGCAGGCCCAGCTGCGGGCCGGCGGGCACGTCGTGGTGGGAACCGTCGGCCGTGTGCTCGACCTGATCTCGCGCCACTCGCTCGTCCTGCACGACTGCCGCTTCGTGGTGCTCGACGAGGCCGACGAGATGCTCGACCTGGGGTTCCTGGAGGACGTCGAGAAAATCCTCTCGCTGACGCCCGCGAGCCGCCAGACGGCTCTCTTCTCGGCGACGATGCCACCGCCGATCCGCACGCTCGCCGACCGCTACATGTACGACCCTACGATCATCCAGGTCGAGGCGGCGACGCTCACGATCGACACGGTCGCGCAGTTCCAGCTGCCGGTCGATGCGAAGGGCAAGCCCGACAAGCTGGTCGAGGTGCTGCGGGCCGAGGCGCCCGAGCAGGCGATCGTTTTCGTCCGCACGAAGATCCGCTGCGACCAGCTGTTCCGCACGCTGCGCGACCGCGGGATGAACGTCCGGGCGCTGCACGGCGACATGTCGCAGGGCTCGCGCGACGGCGTGATGCTGGCGTTCAAGGGAGGACGCGTGCCGATCCTCGTGGCCACCGACGTGGCGGCTCGCGGGCTGGACATCTCCACGGTCACCCACGTGATCAACTACGACGTGCCGACCAGCCCGGACACCTACGTGCACCGCATCGGGCGCACCGGGCGGGTGGGGCGCTCGGGCCGGGCGATCACCTTCGTCGAGGATCGCCAGAAGCGCGAGCTCGAGGCGATCGAACGGCACATCGGCACATCGATCGCCCAGTGGGAGAAGGGGGCGGTCGCCGCGCCGACGCCCGTGCGCGAGCGTCCCCGCCGGCACTCCAAGCCGCGTATCTCGAGGCGCGACGACCAGGAGCCCTACGCCAAGCTCATGCTCGGCGGTGGGCGCGCAGCCGGGCTGCAGGTCGCCGACATCGTCGGCGCGGTGACCTCCTCGACTGGACTCGACGGCGAGGCCGTTCGCGACGTGCTCGTGCTCGACCGCTTCTCCTTCCTCTCGGTCCCGGCCGCGGATGCCGAGCGGGTGATCGACGCCCTCGACGGCGGCGATGTGGGCGGCCAGGCGCTCAGCCTCGAGCGCGTGAAGGTAAGGTAGGCGCATGTCGACCGCCACCATGCAGACAACCGAAGGACCGATCGTGTTCGAGCTGTTCGACGCGGATGCGCCGAAGACAGTGGAGAACTTCCGCAAGCTCGCCGCCGACGGCTTCTACGACGGACTCACGTTCCACCGCGTGATCAGGGACTTCATGATCCAGGGCGGCTGTCCGCAGGGCACGGGCACGGGCGGACCGGGCTACACCTTCGAGGATGAGATCAACCCGCACAAGATCGTGCGCGGCGCGCTCGCCATGGCGAACGCCGGACCGGACACCAACGGCTCGCAGTTCTTCATCGTCACGGCCGACGCCTGCTCGTGGCTCGACGGCAAGCACACCGTGTTCGGCCAGGTGACCAAGGGCCTGGACGTTGTGGACAAGCTCGAGGGAGTGCCCACGGACGAGCGCGACCAGCCGGTCGAGCCGATCGGCATAGCCTCCATAGAGCTCTCCGACTAGCCCTCCGCCGGCCGCTGGGTCGGAGTAGTCTGTTCGCTACGAGCGAGCGAGCAGGGGAGAGCGAGATGGCCACGGTCGAGCAGCAGGTTTCTCAGCAGACGCCCACGGATGCAGCGAATGCCGGCAACGGCCTGGCCGATCCGGGTGGCGGGATCCCGGTGGAGAACCCTGCGACCGGGGAGACCGTGGCCACGGTTCCCGATCTCGGCGCTGATGTGGTGGCCGAGATGGCAACGCGCGGCCGCGCCGCGCAGCCGGAGTGGGAGGCGTACGGCTTCGACGGTCGTGCGAGGGTCCTCAAGCGGGCGCAGAAGTGGCTGATGGACAACGCCAACCGGGTGATCGAGACGATCGTCTCGGAGACCGGCAAGACCCACGAGGACGCGGAGTTCGCGGAGATCGGCTACGCCGCAAACGCCTTCGGCTTCTGGGCGAAGGAGGGTCCGTCCTACCTGGCCGACGAGAAGGTCAAGTCCAGCCAGGTGCTCGTCAAGGGCAAGAGGCTCGTGCTGCGCTATCAGCCGCTCGGGCTAATCGGCGTGATCGGCCCGTGGAACTATCCGCTGACGAACTCCTTCGGTGACTGCATCCCAGCGCTGATGGCCGGCAACAGCGTGATCCTCAAGCCATCGGAGATCACCCCGCTGACCTCGCTGCTGATGGCCGAAGGGCTGCGCGAGTGCGGCCTGCCGGAGAACGTGCTGCAGATCGCCACAGGGCGCGGGCAGACGGGCGCCGCGCTGGTCGAGCACGTGGACATGATCATGTTCACGGGTTCCACCCGCACCGGCACGAAGGTCGCAGAGACGGCGGCGCGGCGGCTGATACCGGCCTCGCTGGAGCTCGGAGGCAAGGACCCGATGCTCGTGCTCTCCGACGCGGATCTGGAGCGGGCGGCGAACTTCGCCACCTACTACTCGATGCAGAACGCCGGGCAGACGTGCATCTCGATCGAGCGCGTCTACGTCGAGGAGCCTGTCTACGACGAGTTCGTGGCGAAGGTGTCGGAGAAGGTGCGGGCGCTGCGCGTCGGCAAGCCCGAAGGCTTCGGCTCGGTTGAGGTCGGCGCGATCACCTTCCCGCCCCAGATGGAGACGATCAAGGATCACGTCGCGGATGCCGTGCAGAAGGGCGCGCGCGTGCTGACCGGCGGCAACGAGGTCCAGGGCCCTGGCCGCTTCTTCGAGCCGACCGTGCTGGTCGACGTCGACCACTCGATGAAGTGCATGACCGAGGAGACCTTCGGCCCGACGCTGCCGATCATGAAGGTCCGCGACGCCGACGAGGCGGTGCGGCTGGCCAACGACTCGCCGTACGGCCTCGGCGCGTCGGTCTTCTCGCGCGACACCAAGCGCGGCGAGGCGATCGCGCGGCGCCTGGAAGCGGGAGCGGCGAACGTCAACGACGCGATGATCAACTACACCGTGCTCGAGCTCCCGATGGGAGGAGCCAAGGCATCGGGCCTCGGGTCCAGGCACGGAGCGGGCGGCATCCGCAAGTACTGCTCGCAGCAGGCCATCGTGGTCACGAGGCTGGCGATGAAGAAGGAACTGTTCATGTACCCGTACAAGAGCCGCACCTCGCGGATGCTGGCCGGGCTGTTCAAACTGATGTACGGACGCGGCAAGCGCGACTGACGCCGCCGCTCAGCCGACCGGCTCTTCCGCCGCGAGCGGGATCCCGAGCAGCCGCTCGAGCTCCGGGATCGTCGTTTCGGCGCTCGTGTGGTGGATTACCGCCATGCCGAGCTCGGCGGCCGGCGTGAGGTTGAACGGCAGGTCGTCGACGTAGACGGAGTCCTCCGGCGCGACGCCGGCACGCTCGGCCCCGAGCTCGTACATCCTGCGCGTGGGCTTGCGCATGCCCTCGGCGGCGGAGATCACGACGCCGTCGAACAGCTCCGCGAACAGCTCGTGCGGATAGCGGTGAACCCCCCAGGAGTTGGAGATGAGCCCCGTGCGCACGCCCGCTGCGTGGGCCCGGCGCACAGCCTCGAGCATCGGCGCGTCGGGGGCTACCCCCGCGAACATGCCGTCGATCAACCCGTTCGCCTCGACCCCGAGCAGGGCGGCGAACTGGAGCTCGAACGCCGCCTCCTCGAGCCCGCCGGTCTCGAGCGCTATCAGCAGCTCCCGCGCGGCCGGATCGGTCCTGAAGCGACCGAGAAGCGCCGCCGGCTCGATCTCCGCCTCCAGGCAGAAGGCGTGAAAGGAAGCGAACAGGTTCGTCGTGAGCACGCCGCCCCAGTCGACGAGCAGGCCGGAGCGGCGCCGGGTGCCCTCGCCGGCGGGCTCAGCCGCCATGGGCCACCTCCTCGGCCTGGCGGGCGAGTTCGAGAACACCGTCGCCGAACTGCTTCAGATAGGGATCGTCGGTCGTGCCGGCGATCGCGCGCTTGTAGTTGCCCTCCATGAAGACGATCGACTTCCACAGGGCGAGCGTCATGTACCAGCGGATATCGACCATCGAGCGGTCCGAGAGCTGCTCGTAGCGCTCGATGAGCTCGGCGCGCGTGGGAAACCCCTCGGCCCGCGTCACCCTGCCGAGCGCCTCGCGCAGCCCGACCTGGGGATCGCCGGCCTCCGTCCACATCATGCACAGGTAGCCGAGATCGGCCAGCGGATCGCCGATCGTGGCCATCTCCCAGTCGAGCACCGCCTCCAGCCGCGCCGGCGCCTCGGTCGCGAAGATCGTGTTGCCGAGGCGGTAGTCGCCGTGCACGATCGTGGCGGCGGGGGAGCTCGGCAGATGCTCGGCCAGCCAGCTCCCGACGCTCTCGACCGCGGCGATCTCGCGCGTCTTGTTGAGCTCCCACAGCCCGAGGAAGCGGCGCAGCTGGCGCTCGAGGTATCCCGTCGGCTTGCCGAAGCCCTCGAGACCCGCCGCGCGCCAGTCGACCGCGTGGATCTCGACCAGGGACTCGATCAGCTGCTCGCCGATCCCACGGCGTTCAGCCGGCGTGTCGAGCGCGGGCGGGAGGCTCGTGACGATCACATCGCCCTCGATCCGCTCCATCACGTAGAAGGGCGCGCCGATCGTTGCCGGGTCCTCGCCCACGGCGAGCACGTCGGGGACGCGTGCGGGCGTGTCGCGCAGCGCGCTCAGCAGCCTGGCCTCGCGCAGGACGTCGTGCGCGCTCGGAGGCAGCGGCGGCCGTGGCGGGCGCCGCAGCACGACCTCTCTATCCCCGCGCTCGATCAGATACGTGACGTTCGAGTGGCCCTCGCCGATCGGCGTCGCCTCGATCGCCCCCTCCCCGAGCCCATGGGCGTCGAGAAAGGCCTCCAGCGGCTCCAGAACCAGCAGCGGGGCGCGGCTGTTGGCATGGCCGTCCGCCGGCGTCTGAACAATGTCGTCTGCCGCAATTGGCGCGCTCACAGAGCCGAACGCTACAAAGACCGCAACCTTCTCTGCGCCGACGTGTCTCAAGCCACCATGCTCAAAACCAGAAACCTCCCTCTCACGCTGCTCCTCTGCGCCCTCTTCCTCGGCTCGGCCGCCTGCGGCCAGGCACTGGCCTCCCACGGCCAGCCGACCTACTTCGAGGCCTCCAACGACCTGCTCGAAGCAAAGACCCGCCCACGAGCCTTCCAGCAGCTTCAGTCGCTGGGCGCGCGGGCGTTGCGCGTGGAGCTCAAATGGGCGGACGTCGCGCCCGGGCCCGTCAGCGCGACCCGTCCGACCTTCGACGCGACGAATCCGGCGTTCTACGCCTGGGGCGCGTACGACGTCGTGCTCGCCGAAGCGGAGCGGCGCCACTGGCCCGTGCTGCTGACGGTGACCGCGCCGGCCCCGAGGTGGGCGACTGCGAACCGCAAGGCCCCCTACGTCACGCGGCCCGGCGACCGCGCCTTCCAGGAATTCATGACGGCCGTCGCGCGTCACTATGGAAGCCAGGTCTCGCTGTTCTCGATCTGGAACGAGCCCAACCATCCCGCGTTCCTGAGGCCACAGTGGAACTCCAACGGCACGCCGGCCTCGCCGCGGATCTACCGTGGCCTCTACCAGGCCGGATACGCCGGGCTCCAGGCCGGAGGGATCGCCCAACCGAAGGTGCTCTTCGGCGAGACAGCGCCCACGGGCTACAGCACCGTGAACGTTCGCCGCGAAGGCTCGAAGGCGCTCCTGCACGACGTCGCCCCCATCACCTTCATGCAGGGTGCGCTGTGCCTGAACACCAAGTACAGGAAATCGGGCTCGTGCGGCCCGCTGCCGATGTCCGGCTACGCACACCACGCCTACACGGTGCCTGCGGGGCCGTTCTACGTCTCCCCGGATCGCAACAACGTGACGCTCGGCGCGCTGTCGCGTCTCTCCCGCGCGCTCGACCTGGCGGCCGGCGCGCACGCGCTTCCCGGGCATCTCGCGATCTACCTGACGGAGTTCGGCGTGCAGAGCAAGCCCAACAAGCAACTCGGCGTGTCAGCCGCGCAGCAGGCGGAGTTCGACGCCATCGCCGAGCGCATCGCCTACTCGAACGGGCGCGTGGCGGCGTTCTCGCAGTACCTGCTCCGCGACGACCCGCTCGGCGGCCCTCCAGGCGCAAGCGTGCGCGGTGGCGTGGTCGGCTTCCAGACCGGGCTGGAGTACGTCAACGGCAAGCCGAAGCCGCTCTACTTCGGCTGGCCCGTGCAGCTGACCGTCAGCAAACGCGGCCATGGCTTCTCGCTGTGGGGCCTCGTGCGCCCGACGAGCGGTGTGACCAAGGTGACGGTGCTCGTGCGGGGCAAGCACTCCTCGCGCTACCGCGTCCTGAAGAGCGTGACAACCGACAGCCGGGGCTACTGGGGCTTCAGTTCCTCGACGCAGGGCGGCACCTGGCGCGTGCGCTGGAAGAGCCCGTCGGGGCAGAAGTACGAAGGTCCCTGGATCCGGGCCTACTGAGGCGCGCCTGGCGCCGGGCCGCCCAGCCCGGCGCCGGGCTTCGCCCGTGGGATGGCTCCGGTGTGCCCCTACGATGAAGGGCGATGCCAGAGCTTCCCGAGGTAGAGGTAACCGCCCGATTGCTCGACTCCGCGCTGCGCGGGGCCAGGATCGAGTCGGCGCTCGCGCCCGGGATCAACGCGCTCAAGACATTTGAGCCGCCGCTCTCGGCGCTCGCCGGCGAGCGGGTCGCGGCGGTGCGCCGGCGCGGGAAGCACCTGATCGTCGAGACCTCCGGGGAGCTCGCGCTGCTGACGCACCTGATGTCCGCCGGGCGGCTGCAGCTCTACGACAGGCCGGCGGGCCCGCGCGACCGCACATCGCGGCTGCTGGTGAGGCTCACCTCGCCGCAGACGGCGGATGGGAAGCCTTCGGAGATGGAGCTGCGGCTGCGCGAGTTCGGCTCCAAGCAGGCCGCATGGGTGAAGCTGTTGCGGACCGACGAGCTCGAGCAGGATGACGCGTTGGCCACGCTCGGCCCCGAAGCCTGGCCCGACCCGCCGCCGCTCGCCGAGCTGCTGGACGCGCCGCGCCCGCTGCACGCGGTGCTTCGCGACCAGCGCGTGATAGCCGGGATCGGGCGTTCGTGGGTCGATGAGATCCTGTGGGAGGCCGAGCTCTCGCCCTACAAGCGCGGCGCCGACCTCGACGCCGAGGAGGCACAGCGGCTGCGTGAGGCGATCGTCGGGACGCTCGGCGCTGCGATCGCCCACTACGAGGACGCCGTCAGCCTGCCGATCCCCGACAAGCTGCCGATGCCGCTGCGCATCCACCGCCATCAGGGCGAGCCGTGTCCCCGCTGCGCGACCGCCCTGGAGGCGGTGCACTTCGAGGACTATGTGATCGCCTACTGCCCCGTCTGCCAGACCGAGGGGCGCGTCCTGAAGGACCGCAGGCTCTCGCGACTGCTGCGGTAGGCCTCAGGCTGACTTGACGAGCCCGACCACGTGGCCCTCCGGGTCCGCGAACAGCGCGATGGTGGGGCCGCCCGGGACGTCCATCGGCGGCTGGACCGTGCGGCCGCCCGCGGACTCGATCTGCTCGAGCGCACTCGCGAGATCGTCCACCTCCACGTAGAAGGTCACGTGGCCCTCGCTGCCGTCGGGCGTGGAGCCGACGCCGCCGGCGACGCCGCCCTCGACCCCCGTCGAGACCATCGCGTAGGTCGGCATGACGGGGCTCAGCTCCCAGTCGAAAGCCTTCCCGTAAAAGGCCTGTAGCGCCCCCGCATCCTTGCCGAGTACCTCGAAGTGCACCACCGGGTTTGCCATTGCCGTTCCTCTCTGTCGTGTGGATGCAGGACGTGGACCGCAGCCTAGCGCCGGACGTCGCCACAGATGTGACGCGACTGCTGCGAAGCGGGTGGATACGATCCGAGCATGATCGAGAAGGGCGACCGGGCCCCCGACTTCGAGCTTCCCGACCAGGATGGCCGCACGGTGAAGCTGTCGGACTTCCGCGGCCAGCCGGTCGTCGTTTACTTCTACCCCAAGGCGGACACGCCGGGCTGCACCACGCAGGCCTGCGGTGTGCGCGACCATCGCGGCGACTACGCGAGCGCCGGCGCGGTCGTGGTCGGTATATCCCCCGACCCGGTGGCACCGGTCAAGAGCTTCCACGAGAAGCACGCCCTGAACTTCCCGCTGCTCGCCGACGAGGACCACGCCGTCGCCGATGCTTACGGCGTATGGGCAGAGAAGTCGATGTACGGGCGAACCTATTGGGGCGTGCAGCGCACGACGTTCGTGATCGACGCCGATGGCAACGTGGCAGAGGTGCTGCGGGCGGTGAAGCCTGCGACACACGATGAGAAGGTGCTCAAGGCGCTGGAGGAGATCAGCCCGGTGGCGTAGCGCGTCACCCCGAGGCCGAGCGCATTCTGCTGTGGCTATGCTGTGCAGGACAGCTGCTTGGGGGGTGGCCCAGCGACATGAAGTGCGGTCACTGCAGTCTCGAGTGCCCCGCGGGAATGAGGTTCTGCGGCGGGTGTGGTCGTCCACTGCAGGCCTGGGTGCTGGGAGCTGCCGAGGCTCACGACACGGCGCAGCGACGACACATGACGGTGATGTTCTGCGACCTCGTCGAATCGACGCCGCTCGCCGAGTTGTTCGACCCGGAGGACTTCCGCGAGGTCCTCAGCGGCTATCAGCATGCCTGCGCGCGGGCGATCGAACGCTTCAACGGCTACACCGCCAAGTACGTCGGCGACGGGCTCGTGGCCTACTTCGGCTATCCGCGGGCACACGAGGACGACGCGCTGCGTGCGGTGCACGCAGGGCTCGGGATCCTCGAGGAGGTCGAATCCCTCAACGCCGGCCTGCGCGACGTCTCGCTCCAGGTACGGATCGGCCTGGACACCGGAATCGTGGTCGCCGGCCAGATGGGCGCCGGCGAAATGCGCGAGCACCTGGCGATCGTCGGAGAGACTCCGCACATCGCCGCACGCCTCGAGTCGATCGCGCAGCCCGGGTCTGTGATGATCAGCGACGCCACCCGCGCCCTCGTCGAGGACTACTTCGAAACCAAGCCGCAGGGTGTCACGGCGCTCAGGGGTGTCTCGCGCACCGTTGGCGTGCACAAGGTGCTGCGACCGAGCGCCCTGGTTGAGCGCCTCGAGGTCGCCGCTGCCCGGCGTCTGAGGCCGATGGTGGGCCGAGGTCGCGAACTGGCGCGGCTGACCGAGGCCTGGCAGCAGGCGGAGGACGGTCACGGCGCAACCGTCCACGTCTCGGGCGAGGCCGGCATCGGCAAGAGCCGGCTCGTGATCGGGCTCCGCGAGCAGGTGGGACAGCGAATCCGCGTCGAGCGCAGGTGGCAGTGCTCGGCGCACCACCGGAACACCTCGCTCTACCCGGTCATCCGGTTCCTGGAACGCCTTCTGGGCCTGGACAGGAGGGAAACGTTCAGGCATCAGCTGGAAGTGCTCAAACGCGCCGTACTCGCCGCCGGGCTGGATCCCGTCGAGGCCGTCCCGCTCCTCGGAGACCTCCTGTCGGTCCGCGGCGGGCACCGCGACGCCCGCGCCGGCCTGACCCCGCGCGATGCCCGGACCGCGACTCTCCGAGTGCTCGAGGCCCTGCTCGTCACCAACCCGGCCGAGCATCCCATGCTGCTCCTGGTCGAGGATCTGCAGTGGGCGGACCCGACAACCGTCGAGCTGATCGGCCGGCTCGTCCCGAGACTGCCGGGCATCCCGGTGCTCTGCATCCTGACCTTTCGGCGCGAGTTCAAACCCCCCTGGTCGCAGCCCGTCCTGGAGATGGAGCTGGGGCCCCTGAGCTCCGAGCACGTGCGAGCGATGATCGCGGCGGGGAGCGACACGGCGCTCGATCCTGATGTGGTCCAACGGGTGGACGCCAATGCCGACGGCGTCCCGCTGTTCGTCGAGGAGATGTTGAAGATGCTCGAGCTCGGCTCCGAGACCGCGGCGGCGGACGGCGCCATGAGCCCGACGGTTGTGCCGCCGACCCTCCAGGGCCTTCTGACCGAGCGCCTCGACCGGCTCCCCGAGCTTGGCGACGTGATCGACGCGGCCGCGGTCCTCGGTCGGGAGTTCGACCGGGACCAGCTCGCCGCGCTCGAGCCGCAGCACGGCGCGGATCTCGGGCCGGCGCTCGAGCAGCTTGCGGCTCACGACGTGCTGCGCCTCATAGACGACGCCGGATCGCGCTGTGAGTTCACCCACGGACTGCTGCAGGAGGCGGCCTACCAGCGGCTCCTGCGCCGGCGCCGCCACGCCCTCCACGGCAGCGTCGCCGAGATGCTGACTCGCCGCTTCGGCTCGGTGGCCGAACGTGAGCCCGAGGTCGTCGCTCATCACTGGTCCTGCGCAGCACAGCCGGGCAAGGCGGTGCCCTACTGGCACGCGGCTGGGATCCGCGCGCTCGAGCGAGCGGCCTTCCTCGAGGCCGCCGAGCACTTCCGCCGAGGCTTCGCGGCCCTGGACGCGACCGGCCCCGACCCGGGCGACGATCTCGAACGCGTCGACTTCCTCACGCACCTCGCGGCCTCGCTCCAGGCGGGGCGCGGCTATGCGGCCGCCCGGGTCGACGACACCTATGCAAAGGCGAGGACCGCATGTGAACGCGCGGGGAGCCACGAGCGCCTCGTGCCCGTGATCCGCGGGCAGTGGATGTTCCATCTGCTGCGAGCCCAGTACGGCACGGCTCTCGACCTCGGCAAGGAGATGCTCGCGCTCGGCGAGCGCGATGAAGATCCCGTTCACCTCGCAGAGGGACACCTCTACTGCGGCCTCGTGCACATGTACCTGGGCAATCTCGAGCTTGCCCGTGAGCGCCTTGAGGAGGCGTTCACCCGCTACCAGCAGCACGATCCCTCAGATCAGGTCTACGGCGCCCAGGGAGACACCGGCGTCGGCGCCCTCGCGTACCTCGCTCTGGTGCTGTGGAACCTCGGGCACTCCGAGGAGTCTCGACAGCGCAGCGATCTCAGCCTCGGGCTCGCAGAGCAGGTCGGAGGGCCGGTGACGCGAGCCCAGGCGTGGGGGATGCGCAGCGTCCTGCACCTCAGCAGGTCGGAGCCTGCCGAGGTGCGCCACTGGCTCGAGAAGACGCTTGCGCACAGCGTGGATCACAACGTCGGCTACTGGCAAACGCTTGGATCGCTGTTCTCCGGGTGGCTAGAGGGACATGCGGAGGACCTGCAGTCCGGGACCACGCGGCTCCGGGACAGCCTCGAGGCGTACATGAGCTCGGGATCGAGGCTCAGCCTCCCGCATTTCTACATCCTGCTCGCCGACCTGCGCCTCGCCGCCGGTGATCGCCGCGCGACGCTTGACGCGCTCAGCGCGGCAGAGGAGCACATCGAGACGACCGGCGAACGGTTCTCCGAATCCGAGCTGTTCCGCGTCAAGGGGCGCGCGCTGATGGCCGGAGACTCACCGGACCCCCATGGGGCCACGGCCGCATATGAGCGGGCCGTGGAGGCCGCGCGTGTGCAGAACGCCAAGCTGCTCGAGCTGCGTGCCGCCACCCGGCTCGTCGTGCACCAGCGCAGGCTCGGCATGCCGTCCACGGCGCACCAGACGGTCGCGTCGCTGTGCGACTGGTTCACGCCTGCATCGCAGCTGCCCGACGTCGTGCGAGCACGAGCGCTCGTCGCCGGGGAACCCGCGACAGGATGAGCCGGGCGCCAGCGGGAACCGCATCGGCTGCGAACCGCCGGTGTCGCCGCCGAGCTGCCGCTCGCCGACCGGCGACCGGCGCGGGCCGTGGCCGAGGGGGGAGATACTTCGCAGATGGCCTACGACCAAGACCTCGCCAACCGGATCCGGGAGCTCGTCCTGACCGAGCGCGGCGTCACCGAGCAGCGCATGTTCGGCGGCCTGGCGTTCCTGGTCGATGGCAATATGTGCGTCAGCGCGAGCGGCCAAGGTGGACTGCTGCTGCGTGTCGACCCGTCCGAGACCGATGCGCTGCTCAGCAAGCCATATGCAGGGCCCTTCGAGACGCGTGGCCGTGTGCTGCAGGGGTGGCTTCGCGTCGACCCCGAGGGACTGGTGACCAAGCGCCAGCTCGAACGATGGGTCGCCCGCGGCATGGCGTACGCGCGGTCGCTGCCAGGCAGAGGGTAGGCGTCGCCCGTGCGGCTTGGTCAGCCGTGCACTCGTGTTGGGTAATCAGGGGGCATGGCAGGACGAATCGTCGTCGGGACCTCCGGCTGGACCTTCGACGACTGGTACCCGCCGAAATTGACGGCGCGCGAGCGCCTCGCCTACTACGGCGAGCGCTTCGAGGGGGTGGAGGTCGATTCGACGTTCTACGCGCTGCCGGCACGGCGGACGGTCACGAGCTGGGAGCAGGCCACGCCGGAGGGCTTCACCTTCGACATGAAGCTCCACCGCCTGCTCTCCCGCCATGCGGCGCCGCTGTCCTCGCTCCCGACCGAGCTGCGGGATCGCGCCAGGCTGAACGAGCGGGGCAGGGTGATGCTGGACGGTTGGCTCGAGCGGGAGATGTGTCGCCGCACGCTCGACGCCGCCGAGCCGCTGCGCCAAGCGGGGAAGCTGAGCTCGTTCCTGCTGCAGCTGACGCCGGCCTTCAGGCCGGAGGATCATCGGCTGGGCGAGCTCGAGCCGGTGGTGGCGGGCCTCGCGCCGGTTCCCGTGGCGGTCGAGCTGCGCCACCGTGGATGGCTGCGCGACCAGGAGCAGACCCTGGCCTGGCTCCGCGCTGCCGGCGTCGCCTTCGTCTGCGTCGATGCGCCGCGCGTCAAAGCGCCGAACGTGCTGCCGCCGGTGGACGCGGTGACGCGCGATGACCTCGCCTACCTGCGTGCGCACGGCCGCAACGCGGACGGCTATCTGAAAGGCGCCTCGGCGACCGAGCGATTCGCCTGGCGCTACTCACAGGAGGAGCTGCTCGAGATCGCGACCCGAGCCAGGGCGCTCGCCCGAGACGCCGAGCACGTGCGGCTCATGTTCGGCAACGGGCCCGATGCACCCGCGGCGGCGCAGCGCATGCGCTCGATTCTCGCTCAGCCGGGGACCGTGCCTAGCGGTGGGTCAGCGAGGTCGCCAGCGCCGGAGCGCCGGCGAGGGTCTGGTACACGACGCAGTAGCGCTCCGTGAGGCTGAGCAGCGTCGCGAGCTGTTCCTCGTCGGCGTCGGTGTCGAGGTCGAATGAAAGCCGGACCGCGGCGAAGCCAACCGGCGCCTCGCGGTCGACGCCGAGGGTGCCACGGAAGTCAAGATCGCCCTCGGCTCGCACGGCGCCGGACTCCACGGAGATTCCCAGGGAGGTCGCGACCGCGCGCAACGTGACTCCGGCGCACGCGACGAGCGCCTCGAGCAGCATGTCGCCCGAGCACAGGAGCGAGCCGTCGCCGCCGGTGGCCGGGTGAAGCCCGGCCTCGGCGATCGCGCGCCCGGCCTGCACCGAGCAGGACACGCCCTCGCCCAGGGTCCCGGTCGCACGCAACGTCACGAGTGCGGCGTCCGGCTGGTCGAGGTAGCGCTGCTTCAGCGGCGCCTGCGTTGCCCGCAACTCGTCGCGGTCCATCTGGGGATCCTACGTGCGCAGCCGCGCACAGGTCAGCTCGAAGTCGGTCGGCGGGACGCCTGCGGGTGGAGAGTCTCGCCCGCCTCGAGCATCTCGAGGAACGTGGCAAGTCGGCGCGCGCGCGTCTGCGGCCGCTTGGCGTCCTGCAGGCGATAGAGGATCGCGTAGCGGTTCTGGCTGCTCAGCTCCGCGAAGAACGCCCTGGCGCTCGGGCGTGCGTCGAGCTCGCGCTGCAGGTCCTCCGGGACCGCGATGGTCCTCTGGCCATCGTAGGCGGCCTCCCAGCGCCCATCCGCCCTCGCCCGCTCGACCTCCGCCACTCCGGCCGGGCGCATCCTGCCGTCGGCGATCAGCCTCTCGGCCTTCTCGCGGTTGATTCGAGACCACCTGCTGCGTGGCCGTCGCGGCGTGAAGCGCTGGAGGAAGTGATGCTCGTCGAGTGCCTCCCGCCGCCCGTCGATCCACCCGAAGCACAGCGCGACCTCGAGCACCTCCGGGTAGCGGACGCTCTCCATGCCCGTGTCCTTCTTTGCGATCTTGATCCAGAGGCCGTCCGAGCCGGCGTGGTGCTCCTCCAGCCACCGCTCCCATGCGGGCGGCGAGGCGAATGGGATCTCCTGACGTCCGTCGGCCACACGGTCAGGCTAGCGGCCCGAGTCCCGCTCAGAGCGGCTCTGAGATGACGAGGCGAAGCGCCCCGTCGAAGGAGTCCTGCGCCCGCAGGTGGCCGTGCTCGGCATCCCACGCCCCCGAATCGAGCGCGCGGGCGAGCCGTGCGACGATCCGCTCCTCGACGCCGGGCTCCAGCAGCGGCCACATCGATTGGGCGCCGCGCACGGCCGGGTCCAGAAGCGCCTCGGGGCGGCGCCAGAAGGCCTCGAAGAAACCGTCGGAGCAGTCGCCCGGCGTCGGGACGCGCTCGATCCGAGTCCGCCCGCCCAGTGCGGCGGCGACCTCCTCGACAGCGCCGAAGCGCGGCCGCTCGAGCACCAGGCCCTCGTGCAGGAAGTCCTGCTGCCACGCGGGCAGGCCGGCGAGCTCGAAGGTGAGGATCACGACCGGCCCGCGCGAGACCCGGCGAAGCTCCGCGAGGCCTGCATCGCGCTGCTCCCAATGGTGGATCGTCACGCAGGCCATCGACGCGTCCACTGCGCCGTCGTCCAAGGGGAGCGCCTCGGCGCGCGCATCGATCGCCGGCGCGGCCGCTGCGGGCCGCTGGGCCCGCATCGTCGCGCTCGGCTCGACCGCCAGGACCCAGCGGTCAGACGGCTCATAGGAGCCTGTGCCGGCGCCGACGTTCAGCACCGTGCGAGCCTGCCCGAGCGCGGCATGTATGCGGGCCGCGATCCGTGGGTCGGGCCGGCGATGGCGCGCATATGTGCGCCCGTGGCGGTCGTAGTCGACCCGCGCGGGCACGGGCCTAGGCGTCTGCCGATGAGCGCGAGGCCCCGCGCGTCATACCGCCTACCAGCAACCCTGCCCCCAGGTGGGCTCCCAGCACAGGTCCGACCTGCGTGCAGAACAGCGGATCGGTGCCGAAGATTGCCCTTCCCTCCTCCACCAGGCGCTCAGCGTCGATCGGCTCCTGGGCGTGCTGGACGATCCAGTCCGTCGCGCCGCGCTCGTGCAGCTCGCTCAGGTAGGCGACCATGCGCTCGAACGCGCGCCTGTGCGTGCGCACGCGTCCCACCGGTGCGATCTCCGTGCCGAAGGTGAGTATCGGCTTGACCTTCAGCGCCGTGCCCACCATCGCCTGGGCCGCTCCGATCCGCCCGCCGCGGCGCAGGTACTCGAGCGTGTCGAGACAGAACCAGATCTCGAGGTCCTCGCGCGCAGCCCGCACCGCCTCGGCCACCACCTCGAGCCCCGCGCCCTCCTCGGCAAGGCCGGCCGCGAGCAGCACGAGGCAACCGAGACCACCCGCACCCGTCTCGCCGTCGAGCACCTCGACCCGTCCACTGTGTCCCTGGCCGGCCGCGATGCGAGCCGCCTCCCTTGCGCTCTCGCACGTGCCCGACAGGCCGCCAGCCAGGTGAATCGAGATCACGTCGCGGCCGGACTGCAGCAGCGGCTCATAACAGGCCAGGAAGTCCCCCGCCGACGGCTGGGATGTGGTCGGCAGCTGAGGCGATTCGCGCAGCTGTGCGTAGAAGGCGTCCAGGTCGGTGTAGTGCGGCTCGGGCTTCAGATCCCCGCCCCAGCCGACGTAGAGGCTCACGAGCCCGATCCCCCAGCGGTCGATCAGCCGCTGTGGCAGATAGGTCGTGCTGTCCGTCACGACGGAGACGCGCATGCTCGTCCGGCTCATGCCTACCGGATCAGGCTGTCCAGCCGCGTGGCGGTGATCGTCTCGCGAAGCGTCTGCAGGCCATCGTGCTTCGGGCGCCAGCGAAGCTCGCGCCGGGCCTTGGCGGTGCTCATGATCACGGGCTCGCGAAATGCCGCGATCCACTGCGCCTGCGCCGGCAGGAAGCCGAGGCGCCCGATCATCTGCGCCACCACGCCGACGGCCAGCTCGGGCACGGGGATCGAGTACCAGCCGAGCTCCGCGGCGAGCTGCTTGACCGTGAGCTCGCCGGACCCGGCCAGGTTGTAGATGCCGGGTGTGCCGCGACCGAGCACTGCCGCTCGCATCGCGCTGGCAACGTCGTCGTGGTGCACGAGCTGGAAGGGCACCCCAGGGTCGGGGAGGATCGGCCTGAGTATCGGGACGCCGTCGAGAAGGCTCAGGACGGGCCCGGGGAGGCGGTCTGAGATCTGCGTGTACGGCAGGCTGTCGATCAGCAGCGGCGCGTCGGGCCCGGCGACGATGCACGGACGGAAGACGTAGGCGTCGGTGGTGCTGCCGTAGAGCGCGTCCGCGAGCATCGTCTCGACCTCGGCCTTCTGCGCCGAGTAGTAGTGACTCGCCGTCCCCCTCGCCGGCACGTCCTCGGTGAGCGGCAGCGGGTTGTCGCTATGAAACCCGTAGGCCGCCACCGACGAGGTGTACACCACCCGCCTGGCGCCGGCCGCCACCGCGCCCTCGAACACGTTGCGCGAACCGTCGAGGTTGACTTTGCGACTCTCCTTGGCTCCGCCCATGATCATGAAGGCCAGGTGCACCACCACGTCTGCGTCCTGCACCAGGCCGGCCACCGCTCTGCGGTCGAGCACGTCTCCACGTCGGTAGGAGACCTTCTTCCAGCCCCTCTCGGCGGGATCGAACGGCCGGCGCGCCATCCCGACGATGCTGCCGACCTCGGGCGCCCGCTCGAGTGCCCCCACGACTGCCTGTCCGATCTCCCCCGTGGGGCCCGTGACGGCAACGGTCAGACGGCCGGGCTTGGCGGGCGGAGAGGGCATCCAGGGTTTCTAGCGCATCTCATCCACGCCGCGACGCGCCGCGAGCGGCACGTCGCAGCGAGAGCGCGAGCAGGACGAGCACCGCCGGCGGCATGACCCACCAGGCCGCCACGTCCGCGGAGGCGACTATCGCCGTCACGCCCAGCGCGAGCGCCACGCCGACGGCAGTGCGCCAGTCGTCTCCCACCACGAAGGTCCACACGCCGAGCAGGACTCCGATCACGCGTGTCATGCGCCCAGGGTCACCGGCTCTGCGCTGTCGCCGGCCGCCGGATCCGCTTTGACCGTGCCGTGGGGGGCGGAGGCCCGCAGGGTCCAGGCCATCGCGGCCGACGCGAGCAGGAGCCCGGGAATGATCACCAGCAGCGCGGCATCGCCGCCCGGCCAGCTCGCCCCGGCGCCCTCGGCGCCCCAGAAGATCCCGAAGGAGGAGAGCATCACGCCGACCGCGAACTTCATCGTGTTCTCCGGTGCCCTGGCGAGTGGGCCCCTGGCTGCGAAGCCTGCGGCCAGGACGAGCAGCACGGCAAGACCGGCGGCCGCGGCGGCGAGCGGGATTCGGTGCTGGTTCGCGCCGAAGGTGAGCACGATGAACGCGACCTCCAGACCCTCGAGTAGCACGCCCTTGAACGCGATCGTGAACGAATAGCCGTCGAGGCCGCTGCGCTCGGCGCCGGCGGCGCGCGCGGCATGAAGCTCCTGCTCGTATGTCTCGAGCTCGTCGTGCTTGGCCTTCAGGCCGGCTGAGCGCAGTATCGCCTTGCGCAGCCACTGCAGGCCGAATATCAGCAGCAGGCCTCCCACTGCGAGTCGCAGGATGTCGATCGGCAGGGAGGTCAGGGCGGGGCCGAGCGCGGCGACGATCGCAGCGAGCGCGAGCACCGCAGCCCCGACGCCGCTCATGGCCGAGCGCCAGCTGCGCGTGGAACCGACCGCGAGCACGATCGTCAACGCCTCGACGGCCTCGACCGCGCAGGCGAGGAACACCGACAGGGCGAGTCCGAACTCCGCGCCGCTCATGCTTGGTGGTGTCCTCGTCGGTGGGCCATGGTGGCGTTATTCAACGATAGGGGACCGGTTGCGCGGGCTGGCCGGCAGGCGAGCGCCGGCGGGTGCCCGATGCCCGCCCCGGGAGTGTGACCGGTCTCCGGCACCGTACGCTTGAAGCCGTGCCAACGCCAGTCGCGTCCACCTCGCTCGGCCACAGCATCAGCTCGTTCTTCGATGCAGTCGGTCAGTTCTTCTCCGACCTGGCCGCAGTGCACTGGCCGGCGCTGCTGCTCGGCATGCTGTTCTTCGGGCTCAACCTGACGATCCGGTCGCGCGCGTTCTTCAACAGCCTGAGGGCCGCCTATCCCGCGGTCCCATTCGAGTGGCGGCGGATCTGGGGCGCATACTTCGCCGCGGTCGGCTTCAACAACGTGGTGCCGGCTCGCGGCGGCGACATCATCAAGCTTTTCCTGACGCGCTCCTCGATCCCGGGGTCGCGATACCCGACCGTGGCCGCGGCGTTCTTCGTGGAGTCGATATTCGACGCTGCGGTCGGCGTGCTCGTGTTGATCTTCGCGTTCACGCAGGGGGTCTTTCCGAAGCCCCCCGACTTCGCGAAACTGAGCTCGTTCGACATCTCCTATCTGGCCGAGCACTTCAGGCTCACGCTGTTCCTGATCACGGTGCTCGGCATAGTCGCCCTGATCGCCTTCGCCTGGCTGTCCACCCGGGTGAAGGCGTTCTGGGCGCGGGTGCGCCAGGGCGTTACGATCCTCAGCGATCGCAGGCGCTACCTGCGCGAAGTGGCCTCCCTGCAGGTCGTCGCGTGGCTGTGCCGCTTCGCCGCGTTCTGGTTCCTGCTGGACGCATTCCGGGTGGGCGGCTCGGTCAGGAACGTGCTGTTGGTGTTCGCCGTCAACCAGGTGGCGGGCGCGGTGCCGTTCACGCCCGGCGGCGCCGGTGTGCAGCAGGCGCTCCTAGTCAAGGTGTTCGCGTCCAGCGCGCCAACGGCTGTGGTCGCGGCCTATTCGGTCGGGCAGCAGATCGCGATTGCCGCCTTCACCGCCCTCACGGGCCTGGCCGCGATCGTGTTCATATTCCGCTTCCGCTCGTTCAAGGAGGTCCTACATGCGGGGCGCGCATCGCGCGACGCCGAGCGCGAAGCCGAGCGGGACGGCGTGATCGCAGTCGACGACGGGTCCGAGGGAGACCCTCACTCGGATGATGAGGGTCCGGGGCCGGGAGCGCGGCGTGCGCCCAGGGCCCGCGCGCGCTACTGAAGGCCCTCGCGCGCCTCGCGGACGAGCGCGACCGCCTCGGGGAACACGCGTGCCATCACGGTGCGAATCTGTTCGGCCTGCGTCTCCGGGTTACCCTGCACGTTCACGCGGGCGATCGCGGCGACGGTCATGTCGACAGCGAGCTTGATCGCGTTGTCGGCCCATACCAGACGCTGCTGGCCCTGCATCTGCTCGGCGAACTCGGCAAGCCGACGCTGGAGCTCCTCAGGATCGCCGAACAGGTCTCCGAGACCACCGCCCTCCATGCCCGCATCATAGACTGCCCTGCTCATGCCCTCTCCAACTGAGATCCGCGCTCAGGTCGTCCGCGAGACCGAGCGCCGCAACCGTCTTGCCGTGCCCGCTCTGGCCGGCGGCATCCTCTACCTCCTCGGCTCGATCATCATCGCCGGCACGCTGAAAGGCGCGCCCACGGTCGGTCTGTTCGAAGGCCTCGCTCCGGCGCTCAAAGGCGAAGCCAATCCGGTCGTGAGCCCGCGCACGGCTGAGGTCAAATTCATCAGCCACCACGCGTTCGCCCTGATCGCCGGCAGCGTGCTCGCCGCCCTGGCGATCGGCGCGCTGACGCTCGTCCTGCTGCTGCTGCTGGATGCGACCCGCTTTCGCAGGCCGCAGACCTGGCCGGCGGCCCGCCCGCTGGTTCTCGGCGGCGGCATCGGTCTGGCGCTCGTGAGCGTCGCTCACCAGGTGGCCGGCGCGATTCAGACCCACGAATTCGCGGTTGGCCACGATTTCACCAACCACGCCGTCGACCAGACGCTCACCAAAGGCACGGTCAATGTGATCGTCGACTACGTCAGCCTGCTCGCCGGGCTCGCGTTCGCCGCAGGAATGGTGGCGGTCATGATCAACGCACTGCGCGTCGGCCTGCTCCCGCGTTGGGTGGCCATCCTGGGCATGTTCACGGCTCTGCTCCTGTTTCTGCCGATCGGTGGCGCCGAGTTCCAGATCCTCCCGTCCTTCTGGATGGTTGCCATCGGCATCCTGTTCTTCGGTCGCTGGCCCAACGGCGAGCCGCCGGCGTGGCTGGCGGGCGAGGCCCGGCCGTGGCCGACCGCGGCCGAGCGCCGCGCCGAACGCGGCGAGGCGCCGGCCGCCGGCCGCCAACGCGGCGGAAAGGCGCCGCGGGCCGAGCCGGCGGTCTCGGGCCCGAGCGCCGTGCTCGCGCCCGGGCCCACTCCAAGCGGCTCCTCGCGCAAGCGGCGTCGCAAGCGCGGAAGGCGCGGCTGAGCTGAGATGGCCGACGGCGAGCAGCTCGACCGCGAACTTGCGGATCTGCTCGACGTCGAACGCTTCGAGCCGCCGCCGGAGTTTCGCGAGCACGCCATTCTGAAAGACCCAGCGGTCTATGAGGACGCGGCGCGCGATCCGCAGGCCTGGTGGGCGCGCCAGGCCGAGGAGCTGCACTGGTTCCGCCCCTGGGACACGGTGCTGGACGACTCGAACCCGCCCTTCTACAGGTGGTTCCTCGGAGGCAAGCTCAACGTCTCATACAACTGCCTGGACCGCCACGTCGAGGCGGGCCGGGGCGAGCGAATCGCCTTCCACTGGCGCGGCGAGGACGGCCAGGAGCGCGACATCACCTATGCGGAGCTGCTGGCCGAGGTCGAGCGCTTCGCCAACGCGCTGAAGGAGCTCGGCGTGGGCAAGGGCGATGTGGTCGGGATCTACCTGCCGATGATCCCCGAGGTGGTCGTATCGATGCTCGCCTGCGCGCGGATCGGTGCACCGCACAACGTCGTCTTCGGAGGCTTCTCCGCCGAGGCCGTGCGCGAGCGGATGGAGTTCTCGGAGGCGAAGCTGCTGATCACGGTCGATAGTGCGGCGCGCAAGGGCACGACCGCGCCGGTCAAGGACCGCGTCGACGAGGCTATGGACGACCTGGCGACGCTCGAGAAGATCGTCGTCGTGCGCAGCAAGGGCACTCCCTGCCAGATGCGCGAGGGGCGCGACTTCTTCTACGACGAGGTCCTCGCCGCCGCGGAGCCTCGCTGCCCGGCCGAGGAGCTCGACGCGGAGCACCCGCTCTACATCCTCTACACCTCCGGCTCGACCGCCAAGCCGAAGGGCATCCTGCACACGACCGGCGGCTACCTGACGGGCGTCACGGCGACGCATCGCTACGTCTTCGACGTGAAGCCGGAGTCCGACGTCTACTGGTGCGCGGCCGACGTGGGCTGGGTCACCGGGCACTCCTACATCGTCTACGGCCCGCTGGCCAACGGCGCCACATCGGTCATGTGGGAGGGAGCGCCCGACTATCCCCACAAGGGCATCTGGTGGGAGATCGTCGAGCACTACCGCGTGAGCATCCTGTACTGCGCTCCGACGGCGATCCGCGCCTGCATCAAGTGGGGATTGCAGTGGCCGCGCAAACACGATCTCTCCTCGCTGCGCCTGCTCGGCTCGGTGGGAGAGCCGATCAATCCCAAGGCCTGGCTCTGGTACTACAAGGTCATTGGAGGAGAACGCTGCCCGATCGTCGACACGTGGTGGCAGACGGAGACAGGGGCGATCATGATCACCCCGCTGCCGGGTATCACGGTCACCAAGCCCGGGTCGGCGACGTTCCCCTTCCCGGGGATCTTCGCCGAGGTGCTCGACGAGTCCACCGGCGAGCCGCTCCAGGAAGGTCAGGGTCTGCTCGTGCTCACCAGGCCATGGCCGTCGATGCTGCGGACCCTCTACAAGGAGGAGGACCGCTTCGTCGAGACCTACTTCTCGCGCTTCGGCCGCGAGACATATCTCGTCGGCGACGCGGCCCGCCGCGACAAGGACGGCTACATCTGGGTGATCGGGCGTATCGACGACGTGGTCAATGTCTCGGGCCATCGGCTCTCGACCGCCGAGGTCGAGTCGGCGATCGTCGCCCATGTCGATGTCGCGGAGGCCGCCGTGATCGGCCAACACGACGAGGACACCGGCCAGGCGATCGTCGCCTTCGTCACGTTGCAGGGCACCATCGAGGGTGACGAGGGCACGATCGAGGGCATCCGCGGGGCGGTCGCCGATCGGATCGGCAAGTTCGCGCGCCCCAAGCGCATCATCTGGGCCGAGGAACTGCCGAAGACCCGCTCCGGCAAGATCATGCGGCGCCTGCTGCGCGACATCGCGGAGGGGCGCGCGCTCGGCGACGTGACGACGCTGCGCGACCCCGCCGTCATGGGGGAGCTCGAGGAGCGCGTCAACGAGCTGCAGGCGCAGGAGGACTAGCCGCGGGCAGCGAGTTGTGGTCAGACCTTGTGGTGCTCGGGCACCCAGGAGCCGTCGTCCTGGCGGACGAAGTCCTGGAACAGTCCCGGCGCCTCGGCCTGCATCATGCGGGCGATCTTGTCGAACACGAGCCGCAGCTCCTCCTCGGCGCCCTCAGCGGTTCGCATCTCGATCACGTGGCGCAGCGTGCGCGCGTTCGCGGTCCAGACGATGTCCGTGCTCAGGCCGATCGGCGCCAGGCGCCGCAGAGCCGAGGTGACCTCCTTCTTGACGTGGAACGGCACGCCCTGCTCGTCGATCCCGAGCTTCTCGGCAGCGCTGACCTGGAACTCCTCGAGCTGCTCGACGATCGAGAGCACCTGCTCGCGCACGGGCTCGAGGGCGGGTGGGACGCGAAAGCCGATGTCGGCGAGGCGCACGTAGCGCAGGCTCTCCTGGCTGAAGGCCGAGCCGGCGCGATGCCTAATTAACTCGTGGGTGAAAACTCTGCTCACGTTCCGTAGCGCGAATGAGTAGTTCGCGTGCTCCAGCACGCTCCCGTGGGCCGAGCGGAGGATGTTGGCGAAGTACTCGCGCTGGTCGGTGCGCACCTTGGTGACGTTAGGGTTGAGCCCCGGCTCCCAGGAGCGGTAGCAGGCCCGCCCCCCGAACTCGACCAGCAGCTCTCCGCCGTTGGGCTCGCCGTCGGCCTCGCCCAGTCGACGCTCGAGCCACGACTCGCCCCCGACGTCCCGCAGGTAGCCGCGCATCCCATCGACGTCGATCGATGGGCGAGCGATCAGGAAGACCTCTGGGCTTGTCTCATGCATAGGGCGCACGATGCTACATCCCGCTTCGGGCGTCCTGTCTAGACTGCCCCGATGCACGCCGACGCCGAGGAAAACGGATCGACGACGATCGTCGAGGCCGAGGACCTCCGGCGCCGCTACGGCGAAGGAGAGGCCGCCGTGGACGCCCTCGCCGAAGTGAGCGTCGCCTTTCCGGCCGGCCGCTTTGCGGCGATCATGGGACCGTCGGGATCCGGGAAGTCGACGCTCATGCACGTCCTCGCCGGCCTCGACCGCCCGACCTCGGGCATCGTGCGCGTCGGGGGCGTCGAGCTGACGGAGCTCGGGGATCGCGAGTTGACGCAGCTGCGGCGCGAGCGCATCGGCTTCATCTTCCAGACGTTCAACCTGCTCCCGGTGCTCAACGGGGAAGAGAACATCCTGCTGCCGCTGTCGATCGCCGGGCGCAAGCCCGACCGGGAGTGGTTCGACCGGCTGATCGACACCGTCGGCATCCGTGACAGGCTGAGCCACCGGCCGTCCGAGCTCTCCGGTGGCCAGCAGCAGCGCGTCGCCGTGGCGCGCGCACTGATCTCCCGCCCGGCGGTCGTGTTCGCCGACGAGCCGTCGGGAAACCTCGACTCGAAAGCCTCCAACGACGTGCTCGAGCTGCTGCGCCACGCGGTGGACGACTTCGGACAGACGGTGGTCATGGTCACCCACGACGCCCACGCGGCGTCCTTCGCCGACCGGCTGCTGGTGCTTGCCGACGGGCGGATCGTGCATGACGGGGACGCCGTCTCCTCCGAGCAGGCGCTGGACCTCATGAAGTCAGTGGGCTAGATGCTCTCGCTCGTGCTCAGAGGATTCATGCAGCGCAAGCTCAGGGTGCTGCTGACGGGGATCGCCATCGCGCTCGGCGTGGCGCTGATGGCCGGCACCTATGTGCTGACCGACACGATCAACAGGTCCTTCGCCGGCATCTTCAGCGTCGCCAACCGCGGCAACGACGTCGTCATCTCCCCGACGCAGAAGCTCGGAAGCGAAACGCGCTCGCAGACATCGCCGATCACCGAGCAGATGCTCGCTCGGGTGCGCGAGACACCCGGCGTGGCCGAAGCGGCGGGCTCGATCTTCACGCCCGCCACGTTCCTCGACGTGCACGGCAAACGCCTCACGACCGGCGGCGCGCCGGCATTCGTCGCCTCCGAGTCGCCGAAGCGCTTCGAGTCCTTCAAGGCGGTCCACGGTCGCCTGCCCGTCAACGCAGGCGAGGTCGCGATCGACGAAGCGACCGCCAAGCGGCACAACCTGAAGCTGGGCCAGCAGATGATCGTCGCCGGCTCGGCGCCCGCCAAGCGCTACACAATCGTCGGCATCACCCGCTTCGGCGGCGGTGAGTCCTTCGGCGGCGCCGGCGCAGCGATCCTCACGCCGCCCGAGGCCCAGCGCGTGGTCGGCCTGCCCCGCCACTTCGACCAGATCGACGTCGCGGCGGGGGCCGGCGTGACAGCGGGCGCGCTGCGAGACCGCATCCGCGCGATCCTTCCCGCCGCCGTCGACGTTCGCACCGGCGCGCAGCAGGCCGCCAAGGACACCTCCGACCTGGAAAGCAACCTGAGCTTCATTCGCACGTTCCTGCTGGTGTTCGCCTACGTCTCGCTCGTCGTCGGCGCCTTCATCATCTTCAACACCTTCTCGATCACCGTCGCGCAGCGCACGCGCGAGTTCGGGCTGCTGCGCACGCTCGGCGCCTCGCGCAGGCAGATCCTGCAGTCGGTTATCTATGAAGGCCTGCTGCTGGGGGTGGGCGGAGCGGTGCTCGGCCTGCTCGGCGGGATCGCGCTGGCCCCGGCTCTGAACGCGCTTTTCAAGGCCTTCGGCGCCGACCTGCCGCACAACGGCACGGTGATCGAGACGCGCACGATCGTGGTTTCCCTTCTGGTTGGCCTGATCGTGACGCTGCTTGCCGGCCTGGCACCGGCGATACGAGCCACGCGCGTGCCGCCGCTGGCAGCGATGCGCGAGGGCGTCGGGATCCCCCCGCGGCCTCTGCCCTCCCGCCGCGTGCTGGTCGCCCGCTTCCTGCTGGCGCTCGTCGTGTTCGTCGCGATCGGCGTCGTCGTCGGCGGGACGGTGGTGCTGCCGGTGCTGCTCGTGCTCTGGGGCCTGCGCCTGGTGAGGCTGATCGCCCGGGTCCGGCGCGGCAACAGGCCCCCCCACTACCGCGTCGTGCCCGCGCTCGCGCGTGCGATCGGGGTGCTCGTCAGCTGGCGGGGGATCACCGGCCGGCTCGCGCGCGAGAACTCGATCCGCCAGCCCGGACGCACGATGATTACCGCCGCCGCCCTCACGGTCGGCTTGGCGCTGGTGGCGTTCGTGGCAGTCCTGGCCGACGGCACGAAGGCGACGATCGACCAGGCCGTGACACGCTCCTTCGCTGGCGATCTGATCGTCGAGAACTCCCAGGCCGGCAACAACGAACAGGGCATCCCCGCGCTGGTCGCGCCCGCCCTGCGCCGCGTGCACGGCGTGGCGAGCGTCACGCCGGTCGCCTTCACGGTTGGGCGGCTGCGCGGAAGCTCGAGCAACGCGTCGATCACGGCCGTCGAGCCGAGCACGTTCGAGCGCGTCTACCGCGTCGAATGGAAGCGAGGCTCGAACGCGACGCTGCTGGCGCTCGGGAGCAGCGGGACGATCCTCACCAAGAGCTACGCCGAATCCAAGCATTTGAAGGTGGGGCAGACCCTCTCGGTGCTCACGCCCACCGATCAGCGCGTTGCGCTCACGGTGCGCGGCATCGCCTCCGACAACGCCCGCCTGCTCGGAAACCTCACGATCAACCTCGCCCTCGCGCGCAGCGCGTTCGGGCAGCGCGACGACGCCCTCGACTTCGTCTCCTACGGGAACGGTGTCAGCAACGCGCAGGTCCAGCCGGCGGTCAACCGGCTGCTGGCCAGCGCGTTCCCGCAGGCCCGCTCGCGGACGGCCGCGCAGTTCAAGCAGGACCAGGCGGGTCAGATCAACACGCTGCTCGCGCTGATCTACGTGCTGCTGGCCCTGTCGGTCATCGTCTCCCTGTTCGGCATCGTCAACACGCTGATCCTGTCCGTCTACGAGCGCACGCGCGAGCTGGGAATGCTTCGCGCGATCGGGACCTCGCGCAAGCAGATACGGCAGATGATCCGCTATGAGTCGGTGATCACCGCGCTGATCGGCGGCGTGTTCGGCCTGGTGATCGGCGTGGTCGGGGCGATCCTCGTCACGACGCTGGCCCTCTCCGGCTCGGGCTTCGTGCAGTCGATCCCAGTCGGCACGCTCGCGATCCTGCTCGTGGTGGCCGCGCTCGCGGGGCTCATCGCCGCGCAGCTCCCGGCGCGGCGAGCAGCTCGACTGGACATGCTGCAGGCACTCGCCAGCGAGTAGCCCCGCGGCGCGCGACGAGCCGCCGGGGCTCTCAAGCTAAGCTGGCCGCCATGGCCGCAACGACCCGATCCGAGCCGAGCGATCCAGAGCTGCAGGCCACCTCCTGGGACCTCGAGCCACTTGTCGAGGGGGAGGGTCGCGAGGGAGTCGAGCGCAGGCTGACGGAGGCGATCGACCGCGCCAGCTCATTCGCCGACCGCTACGCCGGAAAGCTGGGCGAGCTCGACGGCGGCGGCCTGCGCGAGGCGATGAGCGAGCTCGCCGAGATCAACGAGCTGGTCGCTCGCGCCGGCTATTACGCCGCCCTGCGCTTCTCCACCGACACGGCTGATCCCGCCAACGGGGCGCTCCTGCAACACGTGCAGGAGAAGGAGACCGCGATCCAGACGACGTTGCTGTTCTTCGAGCTCGAGTGGGCTGCGCTCCCCGAGGAGCGCGCCGAGGACCTGCTCGGGGGCGACGGGCTGGACTTCTGCCGCCATTACCTGCGAAACGTGCGCCGCTACCGCGAGCACCTGCTCTCCGAGCCCGAGGAGAAGATCCTCGCCGAGAAGGCCCTCACCGGCGCGAGCGCCTGGACGCGCCTGTTCGAGGAGCTCACCTCGGCTATCGACGTTGAGCTTCCCGCCGATGCCGGCGGCGACGGGGGCCAGTCCGGCGGCCCGGATTCCTCGGCCGAGGGTGGCCGCGCGAGCGTCGCGCTCGACGTCGCCCTAAGCCGGCTCTCGCTACCCGACCGCGAGGTGCGGCGCACGACTGCCGAGGCAGTGACTGCCGCGCTGGCACCGGGGCTGCGCACGCGCGCGTACCTGTTCAACACGCTGCTTGCCGACAAGGCGACCGATGATCGCCTGCGCCGTTATCCGCACTGGCTTGCTGCGCGCAATCTCGCCAACGAGGCCAGCGACGAGTCCGTGCAGGCGCTGATCGCCGCGGTTCGCGCGCGCCACGGGATACCGCAGCGCTGGTACCGGCTGAAGGCGCGGCTGCTCGGCGTCGAGCGCCTGGCCGACTATGACCGCATGGCCGCAGTGACCGAGGATCAGGTTGTGTTCCCGTTCGCCCAGGCGCGCGAGATCGTGGTCGACTGCTACTCGTCCTTCTCGCCCGAGCTCGGCGCTCTGGCGGGGCGCTTCTTCGAGGAGCGTCGGATCGACGCCCCGGTGCGGCCTGCCAAGCGCGGCGGCGCGTTCGCCGCCGCCGCGGTCCCGTCGGTGTTCCCGTACGTGCTGCTCAACTACACCGCCCGCCGGCGCGACGTCCTCACGCTCGCGCACGAGCTCGGGCACGGCGTCCACTTCGCGCTCGCCGCGCGCCAGGGCATCTTTCATCAGCACACGCCGCTCACGCTCGCGGAGACCGCATCGGTGTTCGGCGAGACGATCGTCTTCGGCCGCCTGCTCGAGCAGGACTCCGCCCCCGAGTCGCGCCTGGCGCTGCTTGCCGAGAATCTCGAGGACACGATCGCAACGGTGTTCCGCCAGGTCGCGATGAACCGGTTCGAGGATCTCGTCCACACCGCCCGGCGCGAGCAGGGAGAGCTCTCGGTCGATCGCTTCGGCGAGCTCTGGGCGGAGAGCCAGGCTGAGATGCTCGGCGACTCGGTCGAGCTGACCGAGGGCTACCGCTCCTGGTGGTCCTACATCCCCCATTTCATCGGCAGCCCCGGCTACGTCTATGCGTACGCCTACGGCCAGCTGCTCGCGCTCTCTGTCTACGAGCGCTATGAGCAGATGGGCGCCGAGCTCGTCCCGCGCTACCTCGAGATGCTCGCCGCCGGCGGCTCGCGCAGCCCCGAGGAGCTCGGATCGATCGTTGGGATCGACCTCGCCGACCCGGGGTTCTGGGACGCGGGCCTCGATCTCGTCGAGCGCCAGCTCACGGAGGCAGAAGAGGCCGCGCACGCCTCCGGCCGCGTGTAGGCTGCGGGCGCGATGAAAATGAAGCCTGGAGCGGATGATCCGCTCGAGCGGCTCGCGATCGGCTTGAACCTCGTGCCGATGCCCGGCGGCCACGCGATGTACGGGCTGACCGCAGGCCGCGTCGTGGGGGTGGGGCAGCAGCTCGGCATATTCGCCCGCCTGCTCGACGGCCCGGCCACGGCCGGGCGCCTCGCGGAGGAGCTCCAGTTGCAGGTCGCGGGCACCCGCCTGCTGTGCGAGAACCTGGCCGGCCTGGAGATCCTCGATCAGGACGGGCACTCCTTCGCGCTCGCCGGGCGCGCGCGCAAGTGGCTGGACCCCGCGTCCGACACCTACATCGGCACCTGGATCGAACACACGGTCACCTACTGGGAGTGGTACGGCGAGATGGGGCGCATCGTCCGCGACGGCGGCAGCTTCGAGATCCATCGCGAGCCGGCCGAGGACGAGGAGTACTGGCGCGTGTACATCACCGGCCAGTACGAGCTGGCGCGCCTCTCCGCTCGGGAAGTCGCCAAGGCGATCCGGCTGCCCGGCAAGCCGTCGGCGCTGCTCGACGTGGCCGGCGGGCACGGCTGGTTCTCGGCCGAGCTGTGCAAGCGCCACGATGGCCTGAGCGCCACCGTCCTGGACCTGCCGGGCAGCGCTCGCGTCGGGCGCGAGATCATCGCCCGCGCCGGTATGAGCGACCGCGTCGAGCACCGTGATGGCGACATGTTCGTGTCCGATCTGGGCGGGCCCTACGACGGCGCGCTCGTGTTCGACATCGCACACCATCTCTCCGGCGAGCAGGTCGTGACGCTGCTCGGCCGCGTGCGCGCCGCGATGAAGCCCGGCGCGACGCTCGCCGTGCTCGACATGTTCCGCTCCGACGGCAAGCGCCAGCGCGCCTCCGCGGCGGCGATCGGGATGCTGTTCCACCTCACCTCCGGAGCCGACCTGCACAGTCCCGGCGAGCTGGCCGGCTACATGCGCGAGGCGGGCTTCAGCGAGCCGAGGCACACGCGGGTGCGGCGCATTCCCGACCAGGGCCTCTACCAGGCCACCGCGGCGTAGGTCCGCGGCGGCGGCGGCCTAGTCGGAGCTCGCGCCCGCGAGCAGCGCGGGGACGTCCGCGATCGAGTCCGCGATCGCCGTCGGCGTGACGCCCGACGCGGCCAGTGCATCGTCGCGATACTTGCCCGTGCGCACGAGGATGCCGTCGAGGCCGGCGGCCAGCGCGCCGCCGACGTCGGCCTCGACGTCGTCGCCGACCATCACGGCGCGCTGCACCCCCATGTCGGCGATGGCGGCCTTGAAGAAGTCCGGTGAGGGCTTGCCGACGACGACGGCCTCGTGCCCCGTCGCGTACTCGAGAGCGGCCGCGTAGGCGCCCACGTCGAGCACCAGGCCGTCGGCCCGCCGCCAGTAGCGGTTGTGCTGAAGCGCCACGAGCTCGGCTCCATCCATCAGCATGCGAAACGCCCCGTCCAGCACCTCCGCGGTGAACCCGTCCCCGAGATCGCCGAGGATCACCGCATCCTGCCGACCGGGCCGCTTGAGGCGCTCGAGCGGCTCGAGGTCCTCGCGCAGCCTCTCGCTGACGAGCAGTGCCACCGACTCGAACCCGCGCTCACGGCAATGGCGGACCGCCATCGCCGCGGGCGTCAGCACCTCCTCCATCGAGGCCTCGAAGCCGAGCTCGAGCAGGTGCTCGAAGACCTCCCGCCTGCTCCGCGAGGTGGTGTTCGTGACCAGCCGCACGGGGCCTCGCCGGCGCAGCTCCCGCAGCGCCTCGCGCGCTCCCTCGATCGCCTCGTCGCCGACGTAGAGCACGCCATCGATATCGAGCAGGACGCCGGAAGAAGCACCCTTCGCAGCGTCCATCGCCGGCTCAGGACAGCCCGAGCGCGGCGCCGGCTCCATGCACGAGATCGAACAGCGGCTGGGGCACGATGCCGAAGAAGATCGTCGCCGCGCCGGCGACGACCGCGACGAATACCACCTCGGGCTGGCGCGACGGCGCGATCGACCCCTCCTCCGGGCCCTCGGCGCCCGGCGAGCGCTCGAGGTCGAGCTCGGGTGAGCCGCCCGCGAGCGCCGGCAGCGCCCCTGCCGGCCCAGGAGCGTCAGTGACCGGAGCCTCGGGACCTGTGCGCGCCTCGCCGCTCGGCGCCTCGCGCATCCACATCGCGGCGATCACCGGCAGGTAGTAGCCGAGCGAGATCATCGAGCCGACCACGATCACAACCCCCAGCCAGGTGTAGCCGCCGGAGACGGTCGCATCGATTAGATAGAACTTCCCGAAGAAGCCCGCCGTGGCGGGGATGCCGGCGAGCGCGAGCATCGAGATCGTCATCGGCCACGCCAGCAGCGGGCGCTCGCGTCCCAGGCCGGAGACGGCCCCGATCGAGTCGCCGAGCCCCGTCTCTCGCTCGCGCGCCACGATCACGGCGAAGGAGGCCATGTTCATCGGCAGGTACACGGCGAGGTAGAAGACCAGCGCCTGCGCGCCCAGGCGGCTTGCGACGACGACGCCGGCGAGCATGTAGCCGGCCTGCGCTACCGACGAGTAGGCCAGCATCCGCTTCAGCGAGGACTGACCGAGTGCGCCGACGTTGCCGACGAGGATCGTGACCGTGGCGAGCACGGCGAGCGCGGGAGCCCAGCTGGCCCGCGTGGCGATCAGTCCGACGTCGAAGAAGCGCAGCAGGAGTCCCAGCGCGGCGACCTTCGTGGCGACCGCCATGAACGCGGTCACGGGCGTTGGCGCGCCCTCGTAGACGTCCGGCGTCCACTGGTGGAAGGGCGCCACCGACGCCTTGAACGCGAGGCCGGCGACGCAGAGCGCGATGCCGGTGAGCGTCAGCGGGTCGCTCGCGAGGCCGCCGCTGGACAGGGCGGCGGCGATCGCGCTGAAGTCCGTCGCGCCGGTGGCGCCGTAGATCATCGCGATTCCATAGAGGAGCGTCGCAGAGCCGACCGAGCCGACGATCAGGTACTTCAGCCCCGACTCCAGCGAATGCTCGCGCCGCAGCTCGGTCGCGCACAGCACGTAGAGCGGGATCGACAGAAGCTCAAGGCCGGCGAACACTGCCACCGTGTTCTGAGCGCTCGCGAGCAGCGACATGCCGCCGAGCGAGGCGAGCAGCAGCGCGTGGAACTCGCCATGCCCGGCTTCCCTTGCCGCCAGCGAGCGCCACGCGAGCAGCACGGCGCACGCGCCGCCGGCGACCAGCAGCACGTTCAGCACGAGCGCGAGGTCGTCGATCCGAAGCGCGCCCGAGACGATCGACTTCTGCGAGTTCCATTGCCAGATCGTCAGGCCGAGCGCCGTGCCCAGCGCCGCCAGGGTCAGCGCCGGGACAGCCTGCGAGCGGATCCACTGCGAGCCGAGCAGGCCGACGAGCAGCACGATCGTCGCGCCGCCCAGCAGCGCGACGAGCGGCGAGAGCCCCGCGAAGTCGACGTGCGGCCCTTTCAGGTGCGCGGTGGCGAGCAGCAGGCTCGACGCTGACGTCATCGTCGTGCCACCTTGACCTCCGGTGAGCAGGTGAGCGCTCCATCGGTCGCATCGCACCGTGCGAGGGACCGTCGCGAGATGCCCGCGACGCGAGGCGGTCCGGGACTCGCCGAGCGGCTCGCCGCCGCCACGGAGGCCTTCACAGACCCTTCGCTGCGGTGGAGGGCGAACTGGGGATAGAGCGCGAGGAACACGATCACGGCCACGAGCGGCACGAGCACGGCGCCGTCGAGGACGCCGATCTCACGCGAGCTCACTCGTGGCCCGACGCGGTTGTGCATCGCGCGGATGAACAGCCGCAGCGCATACACGCTGGCCATGACCACGCCGGCGAAGGCGATCACGGCGATCACCAGCTTCGCTTTGAACACGCCGAGCAGGATCAGGAACTCGCCGACGAAGTTCGATGAGCCGGGCATCGCGAGGGTGGCGAGCGCCACGATCAGGAACAGCGATGCCAGGACGGGCGCCCGGAATGCGATCCCGCCCATGTCGCGAAGGTCCTCCGAGCCGCCGGCACGCTGTGCGAGCAGGGCGATGATGAACAGCACGGGCGCCACCACGAGCCCGTGGTTGACCATCTGCAGCAGCGCGCCCTGGGCGCCTTGCGGGTTCAGCGAGAAGATGCCGAGCGTGATGAACCCGAGTTGCGCCACCGAGGAGTACCCGGCGATCAGGCGCGTATCGGTGTGCGTATAGGCGAGCGCCGACCCGTAGAGGATCGACGCGAGCGCGATCACCAGCATCAGCGTCTGGAAGTGCGCCGCAGCGTGTGGGAACAGCGGCAGCACGATGCGCAGGAAGCCATAGGCGCCCACCTTGGAAAGCACGCCCGAGAAGACCATCAGGACCTCGATCGGCATCGCGCGGTAGCCGTCCGGCATCCATCCGTGCAGCGGGAACGCAGGCATCTTCACGAGGAACGCGGCCGCGAAGAAGAGGAAGATCCAGTCCTGCGATCCAGGGCTGAGCGGCAGCGCCTGGAGCGTGGAGAGCACGAAGGAGATGTGGCCGCCTCCCCGCTGAGCCGCAAGCACGCCCGTGGCGATCGCCGCCGCGAGCATCAGCAGCGAGCCGACCAGCGTGTAGATCACGACCTTGAGCGTCGCTTTGACCCGGCCGGGCTCCCGGCCCCATGTCCCGATCAGGAAGTAGAACGGGATCAGCATGAGGTCGAAGAAGGCCACGAACAGCGCGAGGTCCTGCGCGAGAAAGGCGCCGAGCACCGCCGACTCGGCGAGCATGAACTGCAGGTAGAAGAGGCCGGGCCTCTGCCACGAGCGCAGGTTGGCCGCGAGCGTCGCCGCGGCGAACAGCACGGTCGTCAGCCCGACGAGGAACACGTTCAGCCCGTCGATCCCGAGCTTGTAGTGGATCCCGAGCTCCGAGATCCAGACCACGTCGGTCACGTCCCGAAGGCCGCTGCCCGCCTTGTAGTCGACGATGTAGCCGAGCGCGAGCGCGAGCGCCGCGAGCGAGCCGGCCATCGCAAGGGCGCCCGGCGCCTTTGACCTGAACGTATCTGCGGGAGCGCCCGCGGCCTCTACGGCGCGGGTCGCGCGCGCTGCGAGGATCGCGCCGAGCACGCCGCAGGCCGCCGGCAGCCATATGAGTATCGAGAGCGCCGGCATCGTCCTCAGCCGCTCACGACTGCAGCAGGAAGTAGAAGCCGACGCCGGCCACGCCCAGCACGAGCAGCGCGGCGTAGTAGCGCACGAAGCCGCTCTGCGCGGCGCGCACCGCGGCCGAGCCTGCGCGCACGAGCCCGGTCGTGCCGCCCACGAGCGTGTCGTCCACGATCAGCCGCTCGAAGGTGTCCCTCGCGAACCGGCCCGCCCATGCGGCGGGGCGGACGACGAGCAGCTCGATCAGGCGGTCGAAGTACCACTCACCGGCGAACAGCTCGTACAGCCTGCCCGCACGGGCGCGGATGGCCGCTGCGGTCCCGGGTCTCGCCACCCACACGCGATACGCGATCGCGATCCCGGCGAGGCCGAGCACGGTGCCCAGCACGAGGCCCACCGCGAGCAGTCCGTTGCGTGTATGCGTCGCATAGAGCGAGGAGTCGCCGAAGCTCGGTCTCAGGAAGTCGTCGATCACGAAGTCGACCTGCGGGATCTGCAGCAGGCCGAGGCCGATCGACCCCAGCGCGAGCACCGACATCGCGGCGCGCATCGGCAGGGCGCGCTCGGCGATCGGGTGGTTCGGGCCGGGGAAGCCGACGTCGGTGTCCTCCTGCTCGCCGGTCGCAGGGTTTCGCGGCGTCTCGGCGTGGTGCAGATGCCCCTGTTCGAGCTCGCGAGCCTCGGCCACGGGCTCGCCGTGGAAGGCGCGGAAGATCATGCGGAAGGTGTAGATCGCCGTCAGGAACGCGCCGATGTAGCCGGCCACATAGAGCGCCCAGTGCCAGCCCCCGCGCTCGCCGGTCACGAGCAGGATCTCGTCCTTGGAGAAGAAGCCCGAGAACGGCGGCACCCCCGCCAGCGCGAGACCGCCGATCACGAAGCAGCCGTAGGTGAACGGCAGCGCTCTTCGGAAGCCGCCCATCCGGTCGAGCGACTGCTCGCCCGCCATCGCGCCGATGATCGACCCCGCCGACATGAACAGCAGCGCCTTGAAGAAGGCGTGCGTCATCAGGTGGAACAGCCCGGCCGCGTAGGCGCCGACTGACACGCCCATGATCATGTAGCCGATCTGCGACATCGTCGAGTAGGCGATCACGCGCTTGATGTCGGTCTGGACGAGCGCGATCGTCGCTGCCATCAGCAGCGTCGCCGCGCCCACGATCGCGCCGACGTCCTGCGCCGCCGGCGCGCGCTCGAACAGCGGGTGCATGCGCGCGATCAGGTACACGCCGGCCGTCACCATCGTGGCAGCGTGAATCAGGGCGCTGACCGGCGTGGGGCCCTCCATCGCGTCCGGGAGCCACGTGTGCAGCGGGATCTGAGCCGACTTGGCGAACGCCCCCACCAGCAGCAGCACGCATCCCGCGACGAGGTCGCCGTTGTTCGAGCCGGTGCCGAACGCGCCGTTGGCTGTGGCATGGAAGGCCTTCGTGAAGTCCAGCGTGCCGGTGTGCTTGAAGATGAAGTACGTGCCGAGCACGAGGCCGACGTCGCCGACGACGTTGATCACGAACGCCTTCAGCCCGGCGCGCGTGGCGGTCGTGCGCCTGTACCAGAAGGAGATCAGCAGGTAGGACGCGGCGCCGACGAACGCCCAGCCGACGATCAGCAGCAGGAAGTTGCCGGCGAGCACCAGCAGCAGCATCGAGAAGACGAAGAAGTTCAGGTAGGCGAAGTAGCGCCTGAAGCCGCCGTCGCCGTCCATGTAGGAGACCGAGTAGAGATGGATCAGCGTCGAGACGCCGGTGACAACGAGGATCATGAACACCGAGAGCGGATCGACGAGGATCGAGACGCGCGCGTCGATTCCGACGGTCACCGCGTAGTCCCATAGCGAGGAGACCATCTGCCGGTGCGCCGGCGAGTGCCCCTGCAGCGAGATCAAAGCCCCGACCGCGGCCAGGAACGCGAGGAAGATCGCCCCGGTGCCGATCCATCCGGCGGCGCGGGGCGAGAGCGACTGCAGCCGTCCGCCGGCGAGCGCGATCACGAGCATGCCGAGCAGCGGGAACAGCAGGACGAGCCAGCCGTAGGCGGTCGTGCTCATCAGCCCTGGAGCTCTCTCAGCTCATCCACGTCGATCGGCAGCCTGCGACGGTAGATCGCCACGATCATGCCGAGGCCGATGCACACCTCGCAGGCGGCCACCGTCATCACGATCAGCGCCAGGATCTGCCCGTCGCCGTTGCCCCACATGCGCGCGAAGGCGATCAGTGCGAGGTTGGCCCCGTTCAGCATCAGCTCCAGGCAGAGCAGCACCACGAGCGGGTTGCGTCGGGTGATCACGCCGAGCGTGCCGAGCGAGAAGACGATCGCCGAGACGGCCAGGTACCAGGCGATGCTCACGAGCGCCTCCCGACTCCCTCGGCCATCGTGCCGATGTCGCCGGCGCCCAGGAGCTCGATCGGTGCCGGCTCGCCCTCGTCGTCCTCGTCCAGGCCGCGCCTGCGCCGGGCGAGCACGACGGCGCCGACGGCCGCGATCAGCAGCAGGAAGGAGGCGATCTCGAACGCGAGCAGAAACCGCGTGAGCAGCAGCTTGCCGATGTAGGCGGGAGTGCCGTAGGCCTGCGGGCCGGAGCTGTAGCCGGCGCCGTAGCCGTTGACCGCCTCCAGTCCCGTGCCGAGCAGCGCGATCAGCAGCTCGACGAGCAGCGCCCCGCCTACGAGGGCGCCGCCGAGCCGCAGGCCCGAGCCAATCGACCCCTGCCCGCCGGCCGCGCGCAGGCGCTCCCCGATCGTGTCGCCTTCGCCGCCGACGTAGGCGACGACGAACACGTAGAGCACCATCACGGCTCCGGCATAGACGACGACCTGCACCGCGGCCACGAACTCCGCGCGCAGCAGCAGGAACAGCACGGCGAGCGAGACGAGATGCGCCACGAGCGCGAGCACGCTGAAGAACGGGTTGCGCAGGACCACGACGCCGACCGCGCCCGAGATCACGCCGATCGCGGCGATGAAGAAGACGACCGTGCTCACTCGTCCTCGTTCCTCAGCGGCGTCCGCTCGAGCGGCTCGGCAAGCAGCATCTCCTTGGTGAAGATCAGATCCGAGCGGTCGTAGTCGGAGAGCTCGTAGTCGTGGCCCATCGTGATCGCGTCGAAGGGACAGGCGATCTCGCAATAGCCGCAGAAGATGCAGCGCGAGAGGTTGATCTCATAGACCGCCGCGTAACGCTCGCCCGGTGAGACCCGGTTCTCGGGCGTGTTCTCGGCCGCGACGACACGGATGCAGTCGGCCGGGCAGGCCGCCGCGCAGAGCGAGCAGCCGACGCACTTCTCGAGGCCCGTGTCCTCGAAGCGGTGCAGCTTGTGCCGGCCGCGGAAGCGCGGGTACACGGGGACCTTCTCCTCGGGATACTGCATCGTCGACGGCCCCTCGGCGATACGCCGCAGCGTCGTCTTGAGCCCGCGCGCGGTCTCGGCGAACGCGCGCCACGCGCTTCGTCGCGGCCCCGGCGCGGGCGAGCGCGTGACCTCGATCGCGTGCTCCCCGGGGTTCCACGTCGCGACGCTCAGCGCCGGATTGGCGGCGTCCTCGCTGCTCGGATTCGATGGCATGCCCGGCATCAGTCGGTGGCGACGACCACGATCGCCGTGACGAGGGCATTGAGCGTCGCGAGCGGAAGCAGCACCTTCCAGCCGAAGCTCATCAGCTGGTCGTAACGAAGGCGCGGCAGTGTTGCGCGGACCCAGATGAACAGGAACGTGATCAGCGACATCTTCGCCAGCACCACGATCGGGTCCACCCACCCGGGCGGGTGGATGCCGAACGGCATCAGCCAGCCGCCGAGGAACACGGTCGTGACTATGCCGGAGACCACCAGTACGTTGAGGTACTCGGCGAAGTAGTAGGACGCGAAGCGCCCGCCGCCGAACTCGGTGTTGTACCCGCCGACGAGCTCGGCGTCGGCCTCCGTCAGGTCAAACGGCGCGCGGTTTGTCTCGGCGAAGCCGGCCACGAGGAAGATCAGGAAGCCGACGAGCTGCGGCACGATGTACCACATGCCGGCCTGCGCATGGACGATGCCGGTCAGCGACAGCGTCTGGGCGGTGAAGATCACGCCCAGAAGCGCGAGGCCCTGCGAGACCTCATAGGAGATCAGCTGCGCGGCACCGCGCATCGCCCCGAGAAACGAGTACTTCGAGCCGGAGGCCCAGCCGCCGAGGGTGATCCCGTAGAAGGCGATGGCGCCGAACGCGAACAGGTACAGCGGGCCGATCGACACGTCAACGCCATAGAGCCCCACTTTCGTCCCGAAGATGTCCTGGGTGTCGCCGAACGGGATGATCGCGAAGGCGGCGACGGCCGTCAGGATCGAGACGATCGGAGCGAGCGCGAACAGGAAGCCGACCGACGTCGTCGGGCGGAACTGCTCCTTGGTGAGCAGCTTGAGGATGTCGGCCATCGGCTGCAGCGCGCCGTAGGGGCCGACCCGGTTGGGCCCATAGCGACCCTGGAAGCGCCCGAGCAGCTTGCGCTCGACGATCAGCACGACCGGCACGAGCTGCAGGCCGACGGCGAAGATCACGATCGCCTTGATGATCTGGATCCACCACGGCTCGTAGTAGCCGACGAGCGCGATCATGCTCAGCTCCGCAGGGCGTCCAGCCCCGGTTGGCTCGCGGCGAGGACGTCCAGCCGGGCGGGTACGCCGCCCAGGGCCGGCGGCGCGCCAACGCTGCGATCGGCGAGCAGGAGCTCCTTCTCCGGGAACAGGAACTCCAGGGACGGCGAGAACTCGACCTCGGGCGCGTCCCAAACGGAGCGGAAGCCCGCCAGCTCGGCCGCGTCCGGCGGCATCGGCGCCAGTTGCGGCGCCACCCTCTCGCCGGGTCCGGTCCGGGGTGTCGGGAAGGCGGAGGCGGCGGCGCGTTCCTGCCAGCGCACGCCGTGCCCGCCGATCTCCTCGAGCGTCAGCCCTGCGTAGAAGGGCACCGACTCGAACAGGCGCATCGAGACCATCGGGCCGGTGAGCACGTCGAGGTCCCGCCCGAGCACAAGCGCGAGCTCGGAGAGCACCTGCCACTCGGCGCGCACGGCGCCGGGACGCGCGATCGCCGGGCGCAGGCGCTGGATGCGACCGTCGGGATGGACGATCGTCCCCTCCTTCTCTGCGTAAGCCTCCGCCGGGAACACGACGTCGGCATGCTCGCGGATGGCCTCCGTGAGGAACGATGCGTGCGCGACGACGGTGCTCGCGCTCGCGAGGGCTCGCTCCCAGAGCTCGCGGTCGGGCAGCTCACGCAGCGGATCGGCGTGGAGCAGATAGAGCGCGCTGAGCTCGCCCTCGGCAAGCCCCTCGGCGATCGCCCGCGCGTCGCGCCCGTCGGCGAGCGTGGCCTCAGCGGAGAGCTCGGCCAGGCCGGGGCCCGCGTTCGGCAGCGCTCCGGCCTCGCGCAGGCCGCGCGCGTTGGCGCCGGCGGGCACTTCCAGCAGACCCGCGCCGCCGGTGGCGGACATCGCGAGGCTGTCCGCGATGCCGAGCAGCGCCGTCGCGCCCGCCGCCCCGTTGGGGGCAGCCGTCAGCCGCTCGCCCCACAGCACCACGACCTCGCGTGGCGGCACCTCCCGGCCTTCGCTCGATTCCTGCGCCGACTCCTCGCCCGGCCTCAGCAGCGCGGCCAGCTCCCGGACGGCCTGCGGGTCGGCGCCGGCCTCGCGCGCCGGCCCGTCCACGTCATCGCGATCGGCGAGCGCCGCGTCGAGCGCGGTCGCAAACGCCGCGCCGCCACCCGGCGCGTAGCGCACCGAGAGCGCGGCGCTCTCATCCAGCGAGCTCGGATATGGGGAGGCGACCGCAAGCTGCAGCTCGTGCCGGCGCACGCCCTTGCGCAGGCGCAGGTCGAGGATCGGCGCGTCGTGCACCGGCTCGGCGTCGAGCACGAGCACCGCGTGGGCGAACTCGAGATCCGACGAGCGCGCCTGCAGGGCGGGTGCGCCGAGCGCACGGTGCAGGTCGAGCGGGAGGCGCCCGGCGCGGCGGGAGTCCAGATGCGGGGAGCCGAGTCGCTCGCGCAGCAGGCGCGCCAGCAGGAAGCCCTCCTCGTTCGTGCTCTGGCCGCCGATGATCGCTCCGGTGCCCGCGCCCGCGCGCGCCAGGCCCGCGGCCGCCTCCTGCAGCGCGCGCTCCCAGGAGACGGGACGCAGGAAGCCGCCGTCACGCACCATCGGCTCGATCACGCGCTCGTCGACGTGGAAGGACTCGTAGGCGAAGCGGCCCTTGTCGCAGAGCCAGCCGTCGTCAACCTCGGCGTTATCGCGCGCCAGCACACGCATCGCGCGCTCGTCGCGCACGGTGAGCGTCACGTTGCACTGCGCCGGGCAGAGCGTGCATATCGAGCCGGCGTCCTCCACGTCCCAGGGGCGGGCCCTGAAGCGATAGGGGCGGGATGTCAGCGCCCCCACGGGGCACAGCTCGACGATGTTCCCGCTGAACGGCGCCACGTAGGGATGGCCGTCGAACGTCGCCACGTAGCTCTGCGCCCCCCGCTCGACCAGCACGAGCTGGTAGTCCTCGCCGATCTCCTGCGAGAAGCGCACGCAGCGGTAGCAGAGGATGCAGCGCTCGCGGTCGATCGCGATCAGCGGCGAGAGCTCGAGCGGCTTGACGAAATGGCGCTTTGGCTCGATGTAGCGCGAGATGCCCGCGCCCCAGCCGAAGGTGATGTCCTGCAGCGGGCACTCGCCGCCCTTGTCGCAGACCGGGCAGTCAAGCGGGTGGTTGATCAGCAGGAACTCGACGACCGACTGCTGGGCGGTCTTCACGCGCCCGCTTTCGGTGTACACGACCATGCCGTCCTTCACCGGTGTCGAGCACCCGGTCTGCAGCTTGGGGATCCCCTCGACCTCGACCAGGCACATGCGGCATGCGCCGACAGGCTGGCCGAGCTTGGGCTCGTAGCAGAACACCGGGATCTCGACGTCGCCGTACTTGGCGGCGTCCACGAGCATGGCGTTCTCCGGCGCCTGCACCTCGCGACCATCGATCGTGAACGTGATCATCCTCGGCTCGGGGCGAGGCATCGCTAAGCGCCGCCCCGCTGCGTGCCCGGCGCGTCCTCGTGCTCGCCCGGCGCCTGCGCGCCCGATCCCTGCGCGGCGAGCCGGCCCTCCGGCGGCAGTTGCGTCTCGTGAGCTGCCTGGGCTGCGAGCGCCAGGTCCGATGCGGCGAGCTCGCCGAGGCCGCGGCGCGCTCGCGCCGCCTCGATGTGCTCCTCGAACTCGTCGCGGAACTTGGCGATCATCGAGCCGATCGGCATCGCCATCGCGTCGCCGAGCACGCACAGGCAGTTGCCGATGATGTGCTCCTGGACGGACGCCATGATCTCCAGGTCCATCGGAGTCGCCTCGCCCGAGTCGATCCGCTCGAGCATCTTGACCGTCCAGTTGGTGCCCTCGCGGCAGGGCGTGCACTTACCGCAGGACTCGTGGCGGTAGAACTTGGCGACCTTCATCGCCACGTTGAAGATCGGTGTCGAGTCGTCCACCACGATGATCGCGCCTGAGCCGAGCATCGAGCCGGCCGTCCCCAGCGAGTCGAAGTCATAGGGGACATCGAGGTCCTCGGCCGTGAGCACCGGCGCCGAGGAGCCGCCCGGGAACCAGCACTTGACCTCGCGCCCCTCCGGTGGACCGCCGGCCAGGCCGTAGATGATCTCGCGCGAGGGCACGCCGAGCTCGATCTCGTAGTTGCCGGGGCGCCTGACGTGCCCCGAGACGGACACGAGCTTCGTTCCCGTCGAGGTCTCGGTGCCGAGCTTCGCGTACTCCTCGCCGCCTATCCTGATGATCACCGGCACGGTGCAGAGCGTCTCGACGTTGTTGATCAGCGTGGGGCCCTGATAGAGGCCCTGGTTGGCGGGGAACGGCGGCTTCAGGCGCGGGTTGCCGCGCTTGCCTTCAAGGGAGTCCAGCAACGCGGTCTCCTCACCGCAGATGTACGCTCCGGCGCCGCGGTGCACGACGAGCGCGAGCGAGTACCCCGATCCCAGGATGTCCTCGCCCACGTAGCCGGCGTCGCTCGCTTCCGAGAGCGCGGCGTCGAGCATGTCGGCCTGCAGCGCGTACTCCCCGCGGATGTAGATGAACCCGCGGTTGGCTCCCGCGGCGTAGGCGGCGATGACGATGCCCTCGAGCAGCATGTGCGGCGTCTTCTGCATCAGTTCGCGGTCCTTGAACGTCCCCGGCTCGGACTCGTCGGCGTTGCAGACGAGGTACTTGTCCATAGAGCCCTTCGGCAGGAACGAGACCTTCTTGCCCATCGAGAATCCCGCGCCGCCGCGACCGCGCAGCCCCGAGGCTTCGAGCTCCTTGAGCACCTCCTCCGGGGTCATCGCGAACGCCCTTCGCAGCGACTCGTAGCCGCCGCGCCGCTCGTATACCTCGCGCGTGCTCAGGCCAGGCTCGTCGATGTCGTTCAGCAGCAGCTTGGGCGCAGCGGCGGCGGCCATCGTCATCCAGCCTCCGGCGCGTGCCTGTTCGCGTCCGGGTCCGCCGCCGGCCGGCGAGCGAGTTGCTTGTCGGCCAGCACAGGGCGACCCGCCCGGACGTCCTGCATGAGCTGTGGCACGTCGTCCGCGGTCAGCGGGCCGACGTACACGCCGTCAACCGAGGCCATCGGCGCGATGTCGCAGGCGCCGAGGCACTCGAATGCGCGCACGTTGAAGTCGGGGTCCTCAGCGGCAGCCGTCCTGATCGCCTCGTACAGCTCGTCGGCGCCGCGCAGCGAGCAGGAGATGTTGGTGCACACGTACACGTTGTGGGGCCCGACCGGGCTCGTCTCGAGCATGTCGTAGAAGCTCGCGACCGACTCGAGATAGGCCGGCGTCACGCGCATCACGCATGCGACCTGCTCGATCGCCTCAGGCGAGCACCATCCGTGCAGGCGCTGTGCGGCCGACAGCGCCGGGAGCACCGCCGAGCGGCGCTCCGGGTACTTGGCCATGTGAGCCTCGATCTCCTCCCTGAGCGCGGGCGGCACGTACGTCGTCTCGGGGTCGGGAATCCCGGCCGGCTCCCGCTCGAGGTCGACGGCCTCGTCCCAGCCCGGCACGCGCGAGCCGTGCTCGAAGCGGGTAACCGGCCGCCGCGGCGCGGTGAGCGCGGACGTCACGATCGCGTCGAGCGCCTCCTCGAGCGGCTCCTCCCGTGGCTCCTCGCGCTCGCTCACCGGTCGATCCCTCCGAGGATTGGATCGAGCATCGCGAGCGTCGCGATCATGTCGGCGATGTATCCGCCTCGGGCCATATGCGAGAAGGCCTGCAGGTTGACGAACGAGGGGTCGCGCATGTGGACGCGCGCCGGCTTGGAGGACCCGTCCGAGCGCACGAAGCAGCCAAGTTCGCCGCGCGGCCCCTCGACCGGGAAGTAGACCTCGCCTGGCGGCACCCTGAAGCCCTCCGTGACGAGCTTGAAGTGGTGAATCAGCGCCTCCATCGACGTCGCGAGCTCGTGTCGCGGGGGCAGCGCGACCTTCCGGTCGGCGGTGATGTAGGGCCCTTCGGGCAGCCCGTCGAGCGCCTGCTCGACGATCTTCACCGACTCATATATCTCCGCCAGGCGAACCGCGTAGCGGTCGTAGTTGTCACCCACCGTGCCAACCGGGATCTTGAACTCGAAGTCCTCGTATGAGCTGTACGGATCGGCCTTGCGCAGATCCCACGGGTTGCCGGCTGCACGCAGCAGCGGGCCCGTCACACCGAGCGAGAGCAACGTCGCGACATCCAGCGGCCCGGTGCCCCGCAGCCGCTGAAGGACTATCTCATTGCCGTTCAGGAGCGCGCCGTACTGGTCCGCGCGCTTAGGCATCTCCTTCAGGAAGGCCCGCAGCTTCTCCGCGAATCCGCGAGGAATGTCCTCTGCCACGCCGCCGACCTGGAAGTAGCGAGTGTGCATACGCTGCCCCGAGGACATCTCGAACAGGTCGACGATTTGCTCGCGCTCGCGCAGGCAGTACCAGAACATCGAGATCGCTCCAAGGTCCAGAGCGCTCGTGGCGAGCCAGAACAGGTGCGAGGCGATGCGATTGAGCTCCAGATGGATCACGCGCAGATACTGGGCGCGCTTGGGCACCTCGACCTCGACCAGCGTCTCGACCGCTCCGCAGAATGCGAGCGCGTTGAAGTAGTAGGCGAGATAGTCCATCCGCTCGATCACCGTTATGACCTTCCAGTAGGACTTGTCCTCGGCCGTCTTCTCGATCCCCGTGTGGACGTAGCCGATGATCGGCTTGATGTCGAGCACGATCTCGCCCTGGAGTGTCACGAGCAGGCGCAGGACGCCGTGCGTCGCGGGATGGTGCGGCCCGAAGTTGAGCGTGAGCAGCTCCTGGGTGGTCCCGCGGGCCCCGCCTCCCTCGCCGTCGAGTTGCTCCTCGACCGGTGCGAGCGTGATGCTCTCCTCGCGTCTGCGGTAGTCCGAGATCGTCGGCGACGGACCGCTCGTCGACGGCCCCGTCGGGTGATCGTCGGCCGGGCTCACTGCGGCGGCCCCAGCAACTCGCTCTCGTTGTACGTGAAGAACACGGGTTCCCCCCCAACGGGGAAGTCCCTGCGCTGCGGATAGCCCTCGTAGTCCTCGGGCATCAGGATCCGGCGGAGATCCGGGTGCCCGCGGAAGACGACGCCGAACATGTCGTAGATCTCGCGCTCCTGGTGGTCGGCGGTCGGCCAGCCTGCGCCCTCGGCCGTGTCGGGAACCACCGACTCGACCTCCGGCGCGTCGCTGGCGACACGCAGCTTGACGCTGATGCGGTCCACGCGGCGCATGTCCAACAGCTCGTAGACGACCCCCAGGCGCGGCTCGTGCGGGTAGTAATCCACGCCGTGCACGCTGGCCAGGAACGTGTAGCCGCGGTCGCGCAGCTGCGCGAGCACCGACCTGACGCGCGCCGGCTCGATCACGAGCGTGCCACGCCCGCGGAAGAACACGGTCTCGAGCACAGGGCTTCCGGTCGCAGGATCTGCGCCCTCTGCCGTCCGCAGATCCTGGGCGATCAGCTCCAGGCCGGTCGCGTCAGGCACCGGGGGTGTCCCCGATTGGGCCCGGACCCGCCACGTTGACCGCAGCAGGACGGCCGGCCCCCGGGGGGATCTCCTCGGTGCCGCGGGCGCCGTAGCGGTCGCGCCATCCCATGTCGGGGTCCTCCTGGACCATCTTGCGCAGCTTGAGCACCCCATGCATCAGCGCCTCGGGGCGCGGCGGACAGCCGGGCACGTGCACGTCGATCGGCATGAACTTGTCGGCCGGCACGAGCGCGTAGTTGTTGAAGACCCCCATCGAGCTGCAGCATGCGCCCATCGAGATCGCCCACTTCGGCTCGAGCATCTGGTCGTAGAGCCTGCGAATGATCGGCGCCATCTTGATCGACACGCGTCCGGAGAGGATGATCAGATCGGCCTGTCTGGGCGAGGCGCGGAACGCCTCATAGCCAAAGCGCGCGATGTCCACGCGCGACGCCACGGTGGTGATCATCTCGATGGCACAGCATGCGAGGCCGAATGTCGCCGGGAAGAACGAGTTCGACCTCGCCCACGCGGTGGCTTTCTCGAGCGTTGTCGTCATGACGCGTTCTTCGACGTGGCGCTCGAGATCTCGACCACGTGGGTGAGCGGGCGGCGTGCGCCCTTCGAGCTCACCTCCCTGCAGCAGCTGGCTGGAGTTCAGCTCGCGCACGCGAAGGGTCTCGGGGTCGACCTTCATCCCGATGCCGGGCGCCCCGAGCGACCGATCGGCGCCCTGCCGGCGCTTCATCTCCACTCCAGCGCGCCCCTGCGCCAGACGTAGACGAACGCCACGAACAGCAGCACGATGAACACGATCGTCTCCGCGAGCGCATAGCTGCCGTAGGCGCGCAGCTCGATCGCGATGGGGTAGAGGAAGATGACCTCGATGTCGAACAGGATGAAGAGCATCGCGATCAGGTAGAAGCTGATCCCGAAGCGCATCCCGCGCTTGATCTCAGACGGCAGGCCGCACTCGTACGGATCGTGCTTGTGCGGGGTCGCTCGACGCGGCCCGATGAATGAGTTGAGTACGGCAAATGCTCCGCCGACGGCTCCACCGAGTATGAGGAAGACGAGCGCGGGGAGATAGCTGCGAAGCACCGGGCGCTGTTATATCACTGCTTGTGGCAAAGTGTTACATAGTGGCAATCGGCTCGAAACCATAGTGCCAAGCGGCGCGCAACCGGCGGTATGACCGACGCGGTCGTGGCCGGCGCGCTCGTGGTCGCCGGCCTCAATGCTGTATCTGGACTGCTGGGCGGATGGCTCTGGCACAGCGGCGGTCCGGAGACTCCAACGGCGAGCAACGCCTTCTGGGTGCTGCTTCGCGTCGGACAGGGCTCGGCGCTGACGCTCGCCGTCGCGGTCGGCTCGCTCGTCGCGGCGGGCAAGGACTCGAGCGATCACCTGTTCTACCTGTACGCGCTGCTGCCGCTGGCAGTCGCGCTCGTCGCCGAGCAGCTGCGGGTCGCCTCGGCGCAGACGATCCTCGATCAGCGAGGCCTCGAGGGCTCCGCGGCGGTCGGCGCGCTGCCCGAGGGCGAGCAGCGGGTGCTCGTCGCCGAGATCGTCAGACGCGAGATCGGCGTGATGGCGGTGTCGGCGCTGGTGGTCGTGTTCCTCGCGCTTCGCGCGGCAGGCACGGCTCACGGGTTCTGAGCAGGCCTATATATTCCTCGCGCATGAGGCTCGCCGCCACGATGACCCTGCTCGCCTGCGCCGCCGGCCTCGGCGCCTGCGGCTCGCAGGGGATACAGGTCGCCAAGACCAGTCCCTACCATCGCGGCGCGGTCCTCTTCCGCGACCACTGCTCCGGCTGCCACACGCTGTCGGTGGTCGGTGCCCAGGGCTCGGCCACGAGCATCGCCAACCGCGTAAAAACGAACGGGCCGAACTTCAACATTCGCAAGGAGAACGCCGAACAGGCGCTCTATGCGATCCGAAACGGCGGCTTCTCGGGCGCGATCATGCCTGAGAACATCCTCGTCGGCGGACAGGCGCAGGCCGTCGCAACGTTCCTCGAAAAGTACTCGGGGCGCAAGGCAGAAAAAGTGCCATCCGTGAACATCACCCTGTCGGGCAAATAGGAGCCCCACCGGGCGGGTCGCGGGCGTGCTCGAGCTCAAGCGCATCCGCGAGGACCCCGAGGGCGTTCGCGCGGCGCTGGCGCGGCGCGGTGGCGGCTCGGCGGATGCGCTCGACCGGGTGATCGAGCTCGACGTGCTGCGGCGACGGCTGCTGCCGGAGCTCGAGGGCCTGCGCGCCGAGCAGAACGCCGCGAACGCGCGCATACGCGACAGCGCCGACGCGGCCGAGCGGGAGCGCGAGATCGAGGCGATGCGCGCGGTGGCGGGGCGTGCCAAAGAGCTCGAGCGCGAGCTGGTCGTCACGGAGGTCGACCTTCAGCAGGCGCTCTCGCCGCTGCCGAACCTGCCCGATCCATCCGCCGCGCCCGGGCCGGAGGACGAGCTGGTGCGCGAGATCGGGTCTGTCCCCGAGCTCTCGTTCGCGCCCCGCGATCACATCGAGCTGGCCGGCGAGATGATTGACATGGATCGCGCGTCGAGGCTCTCCGGCTCGAGATTCGCCTATCTCAAAGGGGACCTGGTGATGCTCGAGCTGGCGCTCGTGCGCTGGGCGCTCGAGAAGCTGCGCGGATACGGCTTTGAGCCGGTGATCCCACCGGTGCTGGTGCGCGAGCGGGCGCTCTACGGGACCGGCATGATGCCGGACACCGAGCAGCAGATCTACAGCCTGGCCGAGGACGAGCTGTTCCTGGCCGGCACCTCGGAGGTGGCGCTGGCCTCGTTGCACGACGGCGAGATCATCGACAGCGAGCGCCTGCCGCTGCGCTACGCCGGCTTCTCGCCCTGCTTCAGGCGCGAGGCGGGCGCGGCGGGCAAGGACACCAGGGGCATCTTCAGGGTGCACCAGTTCGACAAGGTCGAGATGTTCAGCTTCGTCGCGCCCGAGGACTCGGTCGAGGAGCACGAGCGGATCCTGGCGATCGAGGAGGAGATACTCGGGGAGCTCGGCCTTCCCTACCGCGTGATGAACATCGCGGTGAGCGACCTCGGCAACTCGGCCGCGAAGAAGTACGACACCGAGGCATGGCTGCCGAGCCAGGGTCGCTACCGCGAGCTGACCTCCTGCTCTAACACGACCGACTACCAGGCGCGGCGGCTTGACATCCGCATGCGCCGCGACAAGCGCATCCAGACGCCGCACACGCTCAACGGCACCGCGGTCGCGGTCGGCCGCACGATCGTCGCCCTGCTGGAGAACGGCCAGCGCGAGGACGGCAGCGTCGAGCTGCCCGAGGCGCTCGTCCCATACGGCGCTCCGGCGTTGCTGGGCAGCGCGGACTCCGCGGGCGCCTGACAGCACTAGTCTGGTGAGGTGTCACCCGCCTTCGGCTTCCTGCTGAGGTCGCAACCGCCCTCCCGGCGGGTCGGGGCGATCGTCGCGGTGGCCGCGGTCGCGCTCTGCACGCTGATCATCTATCCGCTCAAGCACGTCGCGCCGGTCGCGTCGCTGAGCGTCGTCTACCTCCCGGCGGTGCTCGTCGTGTCGATCACCTGGGGCGCCTGGCTCGGCGTTGCGACGGCGGTGCTGAGCGCGCTCGCATTCAACTTCTTTCACCTGCCGCCGCTCGGCGAGCTCAGCATCAGGACCTCGAGCAACTGGGTCGCGCTGGCGGTGTTCTTCGTCGTCGCCGGGATCGCCAGCTCGGTGGCGGAGGTGACCCGCGCGAGGGCGGGCGACGCCGAGGCACGCCGGGTCGAGGCCGACCTCGCGGCGGAGATGGCGCGGATCCTGCTGCGCGGGAACAGCATGGCCGAGGACCTGCCGACGGCCGCGTCCCGCCTGGCCCAGGCGCTGGGCCTGAACTCGGCGGCGATCGAGCTGGAGGCGGTCGAAGGCGACGAGCGTAGCGTCACGTTCCCGCTGCGAGAGGGCACCAGGCGGCTGGGGACGCTGGTGGTGGGCGCCGACACCTCCGAGGCGACCCTGCGCCGGCTGCAGGAGCGGGTCGTGCCGGCGCTCGAGTCGCTGATGAGCGCGGCACTCGAGCGCGAGGGGCTGCTGGGAGGCGTGGTCGAGACGGCGGCGCTGCGCCGGGCGGACACGGTCAAGACCGCTCTGCTGCGCGCGGTCTCGCACGATCTCCGCTCGCCTCTCACGGCGATATCCGCCGCTGGCGAGGCGGTCGGCTCTCCGTCGCTGGCGCCGCCGGAGCGCCAGGAGATGGCGTCGGTCATCCAGGAGGAGACGCGGCGGCTCTCGCGGCTCGTCGACAACCTGCTCGACGTGTCGCGCCTGGAAGCGGGCGCGGCCGAGCCTCGCCGCGAGTGGATCTCTCTCGAGGAGCCGATCCGCGCGGCGCTGGAGGAGCTCGCGGCAGACGACAGCGAGTTCAGCCTCTCGATCGAGCGAGACCTGCCGTTGGTGAGCGTGGACCCGGTGCAGATGGAGCGGGCGTTCGTGAACGTGCTCGACAACGCGAGAAGGCACTCCGGCGGACATCCCGTCTCGGTGCGGGCACGGGCCGTTCGCAGCTTCGGGCGCCCGCTGCGGCCCGCGGACAGGGCCGGCGCCACGGGCGAGCGACCCGCAGGCTCCTCGCCCGCCGGCGACCGCGTGATCGTGCGCATCGTCGACCGCGGCCCGGGAATACCGCCGGCCCAGCTCGAGCGGGTGTTCGAGCCGTTCTACCGTGCCGGCACGGCAGCGGGTGGACACCGCGGCTCGGGACTCGGCCTCGCCATCTCGCGCGGCTTCACCGAGGCGAACGCCGGTTCGCTGCATGTCGAGTCCCTGCCCGGCCAGGGAGCGACGTTCGTGTTCGAGTTTGCGCTGCAGCCGGCCGCCGGCAACCCCGCGGATCTCGGCGAGGATGGGGAGGCCGAGCGGCGACTCAACGCCACGGAGGACGAGAGCCGACGGCCGGTGGCGCCGCCGAGCGGTCAGGGGCGAGCGGTGTGAGCCCGGACGATCCCTCGACGCCGGCGAGGCCGCGGGTACTGGTGGTGGACGATGAGCCGCAGATCGTGCGCGCGCTAAAAGTCGTGCTGCGCGAGGCCGGCTTCGATGCGGTGGCGGCCGAAACGGCCTCGCAGGCGCTTGACATCGCCGCGGTGCATCCCCCGGAGGCCGCGATCATCGACCTGGTGCTTCCAGACGGCGACGGGCTCGAGGTCACCCGCAGGCTGCGCGAATGGAGCGAGATGCCGATCCTGGTGCTTTCCGCCGTCGGTGAGGAGGACCAGAAGGTCAGAGCGCTCGAGGGGGGCGCCGATGACTACATAACGAAGCCGTTCGGCGCGCGCGAGCTCGTGGCCCGCCTGCACGCTGCGCTGCGCCGCACCGTGCCCGGCGGGGAGGAGTCCAGCATCGTGGCCGGCGACCTGGAGATCGATCTCGCCGCGCGGCTGGTCCGTCGGGACGGACAGCCGGTCCATCTCACCCCAATCGAGTTCGAGCTGCTCAGAGCGCTCGCGCGCAATCGTGGGCGGCTGATGACGCACCGGGCGTTGCTCGCGGAGGTCTGGGGTTCGCAGTACGTCGATGACATCCAGCCCCTGCGAACGCACATCGCACGGTTGCGCGCGAAGATCGAGCCCGAGGGCTCCACGCCGCACTACATCGTCACCGACCCGGGAGTCGGATACCGCTTCGCCGCATAGAGCCGCCGTCAGGCGGCGTAGAAGACGATGCCGATCACGGCGTAGAGGGAGAGCAGCTGAACGCCCTCGAACCAGGTGGACTCGCCGTCGGAGACGAGCGACGTCGTGATCAGCCCGGCGGCCAGGAGCGCCGCTATCTCATAGACGTTGAAGACCATCGACATCGGCGAGGGGCCGACGACGAACGACAGAAGCACCAGCACCGGAGCGACGAACAGCCCTATCTGCGCACCCGAGCCTATGGCGATGTTGACCGCCAGGTCCATCTTGTCCTTGGCGGCGGCCAGCACCGCGACGTAGTGCTCGGCGGCGTTGCCGACGATCGCGACCACGAACGCGCCGACGAAGAACTGCGACAGGCCGATGTCGCGAGAGGCGTGCTCGATGGAGCCGACCAGGAGGTCGCTCATCACCGCCACGAGCGCCCCTGCGAAGGCGAGGGTGCCGAGCGATCGGCGGATTGGCCAGGTGCTCGCCGAGGCGTCCTCGCCACCGCCCGGGTTGAACAGGTCGCGATGGGTCCTCAGCGAGAAGAACAGGCCGGCGATGTAGGTCCCGATCAGTACGAGAGCAACGGCGATCGAGACCTGCTCGACGTCGTGGCCGAACGCCCCGCGCAGCTCGGACACCGTGGGCAGGCTGTCGTGGCGGGCAAGCAGCAGCAGTGAGGGAAGCACGAGCGCGATGACCGTGAGCATCAGCATCCCGGCCTGCGTCTGGGCGGCGGTGCGATCGAAGTGCTGTCGCGTGCGCTTGCGCCCACCGACGAGCATCGCCGCGCCCAGCACCAGCAGCGCGTTTCCGACGATCGAGCCGACCAGCGACGCCTTGACGACCTCCTGCAGCCCATCGGCAAGGGCGAAGATCGCGATGATCAGCTCGGGCGCGTTGCCGAAGGTGACGTTCACGAGGCCGCCGATCCCCGGTCCGGTGCGGGCGGCGAGCTGCTCGGTCGCATCGGCCATCAGCGCCGCCGCCGGGACCGTGCCGGCGGCCGAGCTCGCGAACACGAGCGAGGGAGAGGCGTCCGCCAGGTCGAGGACGAGGGCGACGGGAATGAAGACGCCCAGCGAGTAGACCGGCCTCATACCGAGCACAGGCTAGGGCCCCAACCGGCGTTCCGGGCGACCACGGCGCCTACATCCAGCCCTTGCGCTTGAAGAAGCGCAGGAGCACGACGCACGTGAGGAGCAGGCTGCCGAGGCCCAGCACGAAGAACGACCACGTTGAGGTGATGCCTTTGGTCACCAGCCATCCGAAGTTCATGCCGAAGAAGCCGGTGATGAAGGACAGCGGAAGAAAGATCGTGCCCACGATCGCCAGCTGCTTCATCACCTCGTTCTGCCGGTTGCTCACCGTCGAGAGGTAGAGGTCGGTGGCGCTGCCGAGCAGGTCGCGGTAGGAGTCGATGAGGTCCGAGATGCGGATCAGGTGGTCATAGACATCGCGGAAGTAGTCGCGCTCGTCCAGCACCAGGCCGGGAAGGTCGGCGAGCTGATCAATCGAGCGAGCGAAGAGGTCGCGCTGGGGAGTCACCACCTTGCGCATCGCAATGAGTGTCCGCTTGAGGGCGAAAAGCCTCTGTAGCTGGTCGTTGGTCGGCCCGGCCAGGATTGAGGCCTCGAGTTCGTCGATCTCGTCGTCCATTCGCGCGAGCGGCGGGAAGAAGCTGTCGGTGAGCGCGTCGAACACGCGGTAGACGAGGAACTGCTCACTGTGCAGCACGCGACCGTCGAGCAGGGAGCTCTGCTTATCGAGTGCCGGCAGCACATCCTTGTGAAGGCTCACCAGGTATTTGCCGGAGATGAACATCTGCACCTCCTGCAGCAGCTCCGCCCCGCCGGACGCGTCATCTCGCGCGCCGTAGAACACGAGGAAGACGTAATCCTGGTAGTCGTCGAGCTTTGGCCGCTGCCCGAAGTGCAGCGCGTCCTCGAGTGCGAGCGGGTGGAAGCCGAACAGCTCGTGCAGCTTGTCGACATCTTCACTCGTGGGCGCGGTCACATCGAGCCAGAAGAAGCGATCCTGCTCGAGGTGCTCCCTGATGGCGTTCTCGTCGACGGCGCTCAGGCACGGTACGACGAAGCTGAATTCAGCACCTGGAGATTGATCGGGATGCTGTGCCTGCGCCTTGCCGACTGCCATCGTGCACCTCCGCTGTCGTGGGCTTCCCGCGGCTCGTTGTCCACGGGAGACGGTGGCCGCTGGCGCGCACCATGCCACACGACCGTCGCGACGTGAGGCGACGGGCCTCACCGCCGGCGCCCCGCGGCCCCGTTCGCACTGGGTCGGGCGATCGGGATCCCCCGACCGTCACGAAATCGTTACGCCACGAGCGCGATTCGTTACACCTCTGTGATGCTCCGGCGCCGATAGTGACCGCATGGACGTCGTGGCGGTTGTGCTGGGGATCGTGATGTTCGCGATCCTCATGGCGCTGGTCGAGGGGATCGATCGGGTATGAGCTCGATCCCGATCGGCTTCTTCGTCGCCCACATGAGCGGCGCGGACTTCTTCGGCCTGGTCGTCTCGGTGCTGGTGATCATCTACCTCTTCTACGCGCTGATCCGGGGAGAGAAGCTCTGATGACGTTCGCCGGCTGGCTGACGATCGTCCTGTTCGCCTTGATCCTGACGGCCGTTGCGACACCACTCGGCGGCTACATGGCGAAGGTGTACACCGGCGAGCGAGTCTTCCTCACGCCGATCTTCGGCGGCCCCGAGCGCTTTCTCTACACCATCCTGAGGGTCGATCCGGAGCGCCGGCAGGAGTGGAAAGCGTACGCGAAGAGCCTGATCGTCTTCTCACTCGCCGGCTGGCTCCTGCTGTACCTGATCCTGCGCACGCAGAACGCGTTCTACGTGCCGCACGCCCTGAACCCGCTCGGCTTTCACTCTGCGCCCTGGAACGTCACCTTCAACACGACATCGTCGTTCCTGACGAACACGAACTGGCAGTACTACAGCGGCGAGACGACGATGAGCTACCTGAGCCAGATGATCGGGCTCACGGTCCAGAACTGGCTGTCGGCGGGCGTCGGCATCGTCGTCGCGGTTGCATTGGTGCGCGGGATCATCGGGCGGTCGGGGAAGAGCATCGGGAACTTCTGGCAGGACCTCGTGCGCACGATCCTGTACGTGCTCGCCCCGATCTCGGTCATCGGAGCGATCGTGCTCGTCTCACAGGGCGTGATCGCGAACTTCTCCAACTACCTGACCGTCCACACCGTCAGCGGGCTCACACAGACGATCGCCATGGGACCGGTCGCCTCGCAGGAGGCGATCAAGATGCTCGGCACCAACGGCGGCGGCTTCTTCAACGTCAACTCGGCGCATCCGTTCGAGAACCCGACGGCGTTCACCAACTTCTTCGAGATGCTGCTGGTGCTGATCATCCCCGCCGCGCTCGTGTTCATGTACGGGCGCATGACCGGCAACCGCCGTCAGGGCTACGCGATCTACGGGACGATGATGGTGATGTTCCTAGGCGCCGTGGCCGTCGCCTACATCGCCGAGGCGCACGGGTCGCCTGCGCAGCACGCCGCCGGGCTGCACACCCACGTCATCGCCGGTTCGGGCGGCGGCAACCTGGAAGGCAAGGAGCAGCGCTTCGGGATCGCGGGGTCCGCGCTGTTCGACACGATCACGACGGTCACCTCCTGCGGTGCGGTGAACAGCGCGATCGAGTCCTTCACCGGCATCGGCGGCGCGGTGCCGTTCTCCAACCTCTCCGCCAGCGAGGTGATCTTCGGTGGCGTCGGCACGGGGCTCTACTCGATCCTCTTGTATGTGCTGCTCGCGGTGTTCATCGGCGGCCTGATGGTGGGGCGCACGCCGGAGTGGCTCGGCAAGAAGCTCGAGGCGCGGGAGATCAAGCTCGCCGGCCTGGGGATCCTGATCACGCCGCTGGCCGCGCTGTTCTGCACGGCCATGGCGACCGCGAGCCACGCCGGCCGCGCGTCGATCTCCGAACTGGGCAAGGGGCCACAGGGCTTCTCAGAGTCCTTCTACGCTTACCTCTCGCAGGCGAACAACAATGGCTCGGCGTTCGCGGGTTACACGGGCTTCATTCAGCCGAAACCCGGCAACATCGGCTCACACGGTGTGACCTTCGCGGACCTGCTCGGGGGCTTTGACATGCTGTTCGCGCGCTACGCGCCGATCCTGTTCGCGCTGGCCGTCGCCGGCGCCCTCGCCGGCAAGCGGGTCACGCCCGCGGGCCTCGGCACGATGCGCACGGACAACCCCACGTTCGCGGTGCTCCTGATCGGCGTGATCATCCTCGTCGGCGCGCTGACGTTCTTCCCCGCCCTGCTCCTCGGCCCAGTCGTCCAGGGCCTGACTGGACACCTCTACTGACATGCGACGCGACGTCATCACCTCGATCATCGGCATCGTCGTCTTCACCGTCCTGCTCGGGCTGCTCTATCCGCTCGTGATCACCGGCGTCAGCCAGGTCGCGTTCCCGGGCAACGCCAACGGACAGAAGGTCTACGTGGGCGGCAAGCTCGTCGGCTCGAGGATCATCGGGCAGAGCTTCGCCTCCCCGGTGATCGGCAAGAACGGCAAGCCCGAGGAAAAGGAAGCAGAACTGGTCACCGCACCGGATCCGCTCTACTTCCAGTCGCGCCCCTCGGCCACGGAAGGCGGAGCCTACAACGCCGCCGCCAGCACCTTCTCAAACCGCGGCCCCAACGACAAGATCACCGAGGAAGCCGACGCCGAAAACATCAAGGCCTACCTCGAACTGGAGAAGCCCTACGACCCGGGTCTCACCGTCGCTCGGATCCCGGTCGACGCGGTGAACACGTCCGGCTCGAACCTCGACCCTGAAATCTCGCCGGCCAACGCCCGCATCCAGGCGCACCGCATCGCTGCCAAGCGGGGTCTCTCGCTGAGCGTCGTGGACGGGCTTGTCTCGAGGTACACCGACGCGCGCGGCCTCGGCTTCTCCGGTGAACCCGGCGTGAACGTGCTCGAGCTGAACCTCGCCCTCGACCGCCTGACCAAAGGCACGCACTGATGTCCTCGCGGATGCCCGGCACGCACGAGCGGCAGGCGATCTCGCTGTTCCAGCGCGACATCGTCTGGCGTGCGCTGCTGGACAGCTTCAAGAAGCTCGACCCGCGCGTGCAGATCCGCAACCCGGTCATGTTCGTGGTCGAGATCGGCTCGGTCATCACGACGGTCACCTGGCTGATCCAGGCCTTCGGCGGCAAGCCGCTCGGCGGCGGCAGCGAGCCCGCCTGGTACACGTTCGTGATCGCGGTCTGGCTGTGGCTGACCGTCGTGTTCGCCAACATGGCCGAGGCGTTCGCCGAGGGTCGCGGTCGCGCCCAGGCGGACACGTTGCGGTCGATGCGCAAGGAGACCGTCGCGAAAATGCGCGACGGCTCGACGAAGGCCGCGTCGGATCTGGCGAGAGGGGACATCGTGATCGTGCCGGCGGGCGAGCTGATCCCCGGTGACGGCACCGTGATAGAGGGCATCGCGACGGTGGACGAGTCCGCGATCACCGGCGAGTCGGCCCCGGTGATCCGCGAGTCCGGCGGCGACCGCAGCGCGGTGACCGGTGGCACGCGTGTCACCTCCGACCGGATCGAAGTCGAAATCACCCAGGAGCCGGGTAAATCGTTCCTCGATCGGATGATCGCGCTCGTCGAGGGGGCCGCGCGTCGCAAGACCCCGAACGAGATCGCGCTGAACATCCTGCTCGCGGCGCTGACCTTGATCTTCCTGATCGTCGTGGCCACGCTGCGGCCGTTTGGCCTGTTCGCGGGCACGCCGATCTCCGAGACCACCCTCATCGCGCTGCTCGTCGCGCTGATCCCGACGACGATCGGCGCGCTGCTCTCGGCGATCGGCATCGCCGGCATGGACCGGCTGGTTCGCCGCAACGTGCTCGCGCTCTCTGGCCGCGCGGTCGAGGCGTCGGGCGACATCGACGTGCTGCTGCTCGACAAGACCGGCACGATCACCATCGGCAACCGACTCGCTTCGGAGTTCGTCCCGATGCCTGGCGTGCCCGAGTCCGAGCTGGCCGAGGTGGCGCAGCTCTCCTCGCTCGCCGACGAGACGCCCGAGGGTCGCTCGATCGTGGTCCTTGCCAAGCAGTACGGCATCCGCGAGCACGACATGTCCACGCTGCACGCCGACTTCGTGCCCTTCACGGCGCAGACGAGGATGAGCGGCGTCGACATCGACGGCAGGCGCCTGCGCAAGGGCGCCGGCGACGCGATCATCGAGCTCATCTCCCGCGAAGGCGGCTCGCCGCCGCCCGAGCTGCAGGCGCAGCTCGATCGCATCGGCAACGAGGGCGGCACGCCGCTGGCGGTCGCGCGCGACAGCCAGGTGCTCGGCGTGATCTACCTCAAGGACACGATCAAGGAGGGGATGAGCGTTCGCTTCGACCAGCTGCGCGCGATGGGCATCAAGACCGTCATGGTCACGGGGGACAATCGCCTGACGGCCGCCAAGATCGCCGGTGAGTCGGGCGTGGACGACTTCCTGGCTGAAGCCACTCCCGAGGCGAAGCTCGCGCTGATACGCGAACAGCAGAGCGACGGGAGGCTCGTCGCGATGACAGGCGACGGGACCAACGACGCCCCCGCGCTGGCACAGGCCGACGTGGGCGTGGCGATGAACAGCGGCACGCAGGCCGCGCGCGAGGCCGGAAACATGGTCGACCTCGACTCCAACCCGACGAAGCTGATCGAGATCGTCGAGGTCGGAAAGCAGCTGCTGATCACGCGCGGGGCGCTCACGACCTTCTCGATCGCCAACGACGTCGCCAAGTACTTCGCGATCCTGCCGGCGATCTTCGTCACGACCTGGGCCGCGACTCCGGGCGGGCAAAGCCCGCTTCACGTGCTCAACATCATGGGCCTCGGGTCGCCGCGCAGCGCGATCGTCTCGGCGATCATCTTCAACGCGCTCGTGATCCCGCTGCTGATCCCGCTCTCGCTGCGGGGCGTGCGCTACCGCCCGATCGGCGCGAGCGCGCTGCTCCGGCGCAACCTCCTGATCTACGGGCTCGGCGGGATCATCGCTCCGTTCATCGGCATCAAGCTCATCGACCTGGTCGTCCACAACCTCCTCGGAGCCTGACCGAGGCGATCGTCCGGTCGAGCCGATCCGCGCTCAACCGCCTCGCTCGCGGCGCGCGATCCAGTTGGTGCCGGGCGTGTCGGTGGCCCCATGAAGCAGGATCGAGGCGAACACGGCCAGCGCGGCGATGTTAAAGATCCTCGGGCCCTCCTCGACCTGCCGCCCGAGGATCAGCAGCGAGAAGGCGATCGTCGCCACGCCCTTCGGGCCGAACCACGCCATGAACGCCTTGCTCGCGTTCGAGAGGCGGGTGCCGGCGAGCGCGAACCAGACCGCGGCCGGCCGTGCCAGCAGGAACGTCGCGGCCACGACGCCGACGGCCGCCCACCCGTCGGAGAAGAGGCCATGAAGCGTCAGCAGCGAGCCGAAGACGGCGAAGATGGCCAGCGTCACGATCTCGATGAGCTCCTTGAGGCGCCCGGCGAAGTACTCGCGCAGATCCGGACGGCGAATTCCCATCACGATCGCCGCCACGAACACGGCGATGAAGCCGTTGCCGTGAGGCGGCAGCACGGTCAGGCCGTATGTGAGGAACGCGAGCCCGAGGCCGTAAAGGGCCTTCTGGTGCGCGGGGATCGGCCGATCGGCCGGCTCACGCTCCCCGCGTGGGATCAGCAGCGAACCCAAGACACCGCAGAGCATTCCGAACGCGAACCCGAGTCCGAGATCCTGGAGCACGAAATGCCACCACACGAAGTGGCCGCTGTTCGGCTCGAGCGCCGCTGCGAATGCCAGAACCGCCGGTAGCGCGAGCCCGTCGTTGAGCCCGGACTCCAGATTCAGCGAATGGCGGACGACGCGCGGCACCCGGGGATCGGTCACCACGCCGGAGGAGAGGACCGGGTCCGTCGGCGAGAGCAGGGCGCCGAGCAGGAAGGACTCGGTCCAGTTGAGGCCGACGAGCAGATGGGCGAAGACGGCGACGACGACCGCGGTGATCGGCATCGCGATCGCGAGTTTGCGCAGCGGCAGATGCCAGTGGCTCTGGAGAAGCTCGGCGTCGACCTCGAGGCCGTCGCGGAACAGGATCACGATCAGCGCGACGTTCGCCAGGTCGCGGACCAGCCCCGAGCCGGCGCTGAAATGGACCACGCCCGTGGCCCCTTCGCCGAGCACGAACCCGGCGAGCACGAAGACCGCCGCGAGCGACAGCACGCTCCGCCGTGCCAGCCCCGAGAGCAGCGCGCCGAGCATGAGCAGGCCGCCGAGCGCGGCTGCGCCGGTCTGAAACGACGTCACTCATGTAGCGTCCCAGATGGCCCCCATGTCAGATGACCGAGGAAACCTGAAGGTCTTCATCGGCATGGCCCCCGGAGTGGGCAAGACCTATCGCATGCTCCAGGAGGGAGCGGCCGAGGCCGACAGCGGGAGGGACGTGGTGATCGGCTATCTCGAGCCACACGGCCGAGCCGAGACGGCTGCGCAGGCGGAGGGGCTCGAGATCATCCCGCGCCGCGTCCTGGTTCATCGCGGAACGCCGCTCGAGGAGATGGACCTCCCGGCGGTGCTCGAGCGCAAACCCGAGCTGTGCCTGATCGATGAGCTCGCGCACACCGACGCTCCCGGCGTCGAGCACGAGAAGCGCTACGAAGACGTGCGCGACGTGCTCGATGCCGGCATCGACGTCTTCTCGACGGTCAACGTCCAGCACCTCGAGAGCCTCAACGACCAGGTCACCCAGCTCACCGGCACGCATGTGCGCGAGACGATCCCCGACGAGGTCCTCTCGGCCGCGGATGAGGTCGTGCTGATCGACCTGACACCCGAGACCCTGATCGCCCGCCTGCGCGCGGGGAAGGTCTACCCGCAGGAGCGCGTGCCGGCCGCGCTCAACCACTTCTTCAAGATCGAGAACCTCGCGGCGCTCAGGGAGACGGCCCTGCGCCAGGTGGCCGAGGACGTGGAGGTCAAGCGCCTGGTGCGTGAGCCGAGCCCGATCGTGCGCCGGGGCGAGGAGGGCTCGCCGGCCACTGCAGAGGCCGGGCCGCAGCCGATCTCCGAGCGGCTGCTGGCGCTGGCGACGCTCGCGCCGCATTCAGAGCGCGTCGTGCGGCGCGCGTGGCGCTCGGCCCAGCGCCTGGACGCAGACCTCGATGTGCTGGTCGTGCGGCCGCCCGGCCGCCCGCCGAGCACCGACGACCGCAAGCGCCTGGAGGAGCTGCGGCGACTCACGGCCATGCTGGGGGCGCGTCTGCGAGTCGAGGAGGGCGAGGACGTCGCGGTCGTCGCGATCAACGTCGCGCGCGCACTCGGCAGCACGTATGTGCTGATCGGCACACCCTCGCCGCGACGAGGCCTCGCTCGCCTCGGGCTCGGTGGATCGGACCGCTCGCTGCTCGGGGATCTGCTGCGCGGCCTGCCGGGAGTCGACGTGCGCATCGTCGCCGACCCTTCGCTACGCCGTCCGGCCGGCGAGGACAATCGCTCTGCAGCGGCAGGAGCCGAGGGGGAGCGCGACGAAGGTATCGGGCTCGGGGGTTCTCCGCCAGCGCCCTAGGGCCTTCAGGGCTCCCCGAAAAAGCTACTAGCATCACGCAACCTATCGTCCCGAGATCTGTTGCAGCAAGGACATGCTCCACGACCTCCATATGAGACGAATGAAACTATCTTCCAGAATCCCAGCGCTGGCCGCGTCCGTCGCGCTGCTGGCCGCCCTGCTCGCCGCGCCCACTGCCACGGGCAGTGCGCAGAAGCCGCGCGCGCACGCCTCGAGCAGCTACATGACGGGCATCGGCGACGAGGATGCGCATATGTTCCGCAACGCCCGCTGGATCGGCCTGCACACGAAGATCGTGCGCTACATCGCGCCCTATGACGCCGCCGTGCACCGCGACTCGCTGAACAAGGCGATCACGTTCATCGAGCTCGCCGAAGCCACCCATCAGAAGGTGCTCGTCGCCTTCTACCACTCCGAGCACACACCCACGAAGCTGCCGAGCGTGGCCCAGTACCAGCACGACGTCCAGAAATTCGTGAAGCGCTTCCCCTATGTCAAGCAGTACCAGTCCTGGAACGAGGCGAACCGCGGCAACGTGCCGCGTGCGTATTCCAGCCCGTCCGCCGGAGCGGCGGCCCGCTACTACCAGGCGCTGCTGCGGGTCTGCAACCGCTGCACGGTGATCGGGCTCGACGTGCTCGACGCCAACAACATCGGCCCGACGCTCAGCTACATCTCCGAATTCAAACACGAAGTCGGCCACCTCAAGACCGTCATGCCGAAGATCTGGGGGCTGCACAACTACTCCGACATCAACCGCATGCAGAGCTGGCGCACCCGCGAACTCGTGCATGCGTTCGGCGGCCAGGTCTGGCTCACCGAGACCGGCGGGCTGGTCAAATTCGGCGGCGCCTACCCCAACAGGAACGGGTCAGGCCTGACGAGGGCGGCGAAGGTTCTCAAATACATGTTCAGCGTCGCCGGGTCGCAGTCGCAGATCAAGCGCCTCTACATCTACAACTGGCTCGGCGGCACCAACTCCACGCGCTTCGATGCCGGGCTGACCAACGCGCACGAACAGCCGCGGGCCGGCTACGTGGTTGTCTGCAAACAGCTTCACGCGGCCTCCTGCTCGGCGAAGCTCGCGAGGAACTAGCTAACCGCTCAGCGTCGCCGGTGAGCGCGCCGAGGGGTGCGCGCCGGCGTGCGCCGAGGGCGCGCCGGCGTCGCCTGCAAGCAGGCGCGTCGCGGCCAGCGCGAGCAGGCCGGCGGCCGCTGCGACCGGGGCCAGCGTCCTCAGTGGGAAGCGGGTGCCGTCGTGGAGGGACAGGTCAAGGGCCGTGCGGTCGCCGGCTTTGACGATGCTCAGCAGACCCTGGTGGTCGATCCCCAGCAGCGTGGGGGCGAGCGCGGCGAACAGCGCCCAGGCCGCCAGCGCGAGCAGCCCGGCGGCCAGCTCCCGGCCGGGGAGGCGCAGCCGCGGCGTCGCCCGGACGGCGAGGAGCACGGCGGCGCCGGCGGCGAGCACGAACGGCCAGATGGCCCCCCAGCTGCGGCCCAAGCCGAAGGCCGAGGCGATCGTCGGCTGAAAGGAGCCTTTGCCGAGCAGGCGCATCCAGATGACCGTCTCGTTCTCATAGCCGACGAGCGGGTGCGTGATCGTCGCAACGACCATGGTCGTGATCGAGACAGCGGCCAGGGCCAGGGTCGGGCCGGGAAAGCGGCGCAGGGCGAGGGCGATCGGGAAGGCGAGGAACGGCAGCATCGTGATCAGGAAGCGCGGCCCCGGCGCGCCGCCTCCGAAGGGCAGGTAGTAGCCGGAGTTGTAGCCGAGGTAAAGCACGCAGATCCCGGCGATCGCCAGCGCCTCGGCGCGGTGGCCGCGGCGGTAGAGCAGGACCGTCCCCACGCCGCCCATCGCAAGCACCGGTGAGAGCGTGAGCAGCCCGCGCGAGTCGAACAGCAGCGTCGCGAGCACCCGCAGGCTGGGCGCGGAGATCCCGAAGAAGCCCTGGTGCTGCTGGGGGATGTTCGAGTACGCGAGATGCGTCCAGGAGTGGAAGGCGGCGTGGTTGTAGAGCAGCAGCGGCACGATCCCCACGAGGCCGCCGAGCACATAGGCGCCGGCGCGCGTGGCGAGCGGCCTCAGGCCCAGCGCGCCAGGCCGCGAGAGCAGGTAGAGCCCGAGCACCCCGGCCACCAGCGCCAACGGGTACTCGGAGGCGATCGCGTAGCCCATGATCACGCCGGCGGCCGCCAGGAGCAGCGGCCGTGGCGGCCCGGCGCGCTCGCGGATCATGATCGCGAACGCGGCGAACCCCAGGGTCGCCGCGAACACGTGCGAGAACAGCAGCGTCGAGAAGGGGAGCACCATCGTGCCGAGGCCGAGCGCTACCGCGGTCGGCCCGCCGTAGCCCGGCTCGAAGCGCTCGGCGACGCGCCACACGAGCAGCAGCATCACGAGCCCGGGCAGCACGCTGCCCCAGAGGCCGATGAAGTAGATCATCTCGTCTTCGCCGCGCAGGGCCTGCGACGTTCGCGCGAGCGCTGGCGCGTCGACGGCGTTGATCACCTCGTAGAACGGCAGCGAGTAGATCGCGAGCCCGGGTGCCCGCGCCGAATACCAGTGACCCTTGTAGTAGGCCTTGTCTTTCGTGCGATACGGGCCGGCGTCGATCGTCGTGCGCCCTGCGTCGAGCGCGCGGATCAGGTCATAGTGCGAGCTCTGGTTGTCAGACCAGTTCTGGATGACCGTGGCGAACGCCAGCCCCACCAGCAGAACCGCCCACAGAGCTGTGCGCGGGCGCCTCGCCCTCCCGCCGCCATCCGCGCCGGCCCCGCGCGCGGCCGTCGCAACGGAGGACGCGGCCGCGCCCGTCGGCGATCCGCCCTCCGCCGTGCCCATCAGTTGGTTCCGTGCAGGGCCGCCGGCCCGGGGCCGATCTCATAGATGACGATCGAGCCGACGCGGCGACGGGTGACGCCCAGCCCCGCCACCGGCTTCGCCGCCGCCGCGGCCGTGTCCGGCGGCTCGGCGAGCGCGTAGCCATGGATCCCCGGCAGGGTGGGCATGCGCAGATGCAGCACGACGGTGCGGATCCCGTAGAAGCGCAGCTTCTCGATGCTGGCGCGATCCGGGAAGCCGCTCATGCCGCCGCGCAGGTCATCGACGGCCTTGATGTCGAACGTGCTGTTGCCGACAGGGATCTTGTAGAAGCCGTCGGTCGAGAAGTACTGCCAGAGCCGGTCGGCCGGCCCGTCGGTGGGAAGGTCGAGGATCGGGCCGCGGAGGCCGATCTCTGCGCGCGCAGGCTGCGGCACGACCGGGTGCGCCAGGTGCCCCGCCCCTTCGCCGACGATCCCGATCACGAGCGCCACCCCGAGCACCGCTGGCAGCGCGCGCAGCGAGTGCCGCTCTCCCCATGGGCCCACCCGGCGCGCCAGCAGCTGCGCCCCCGCCCCGACGAGGAGCGCGTAGAAGAGCGTCGCCAGGGTGAAGACCCGCCCGGGCACCCGTACGCCGTTCCAGCCCGGTGCGTAGTCGTGCACGAGGCGGAAGGGGTAACCCGCGCCCGTGAGGCCGAGGCCCAGCGCGAGGATCGAGCAGATGAGGATGCCGAGGGCCAGGCCGAGGCGCAATCGCGGCGTGAAGGGAGACCCTCGCACCCCCGCCAGCCCGATCGCCGCGAGCAGCAGGATCAGGCCACCCGGGAAGAAGACGCTCTCGTTCTTGGAGTGGACTTTCGCGCGCATGCCTTCGGTGGCACCACCCCAGACGCGGTTCTCCGAGGAGGCGGCGAGCAGCGCGGCGGGGCCGGCTGAATACGTTTTCACTTCCTTGAGCGTGCGCTTCGCCGTCGGGTAGTCGTGGGAGACCTTGAGGTATGGCCTGGCCTGGTAGACGCCGACGATGCCGACCAGCGCCATGCCGACGATCGTCACGGCCAGCAGCCGGCGCGCGACCAACGGGCCTCGAGCGCTGGCCGTTGCCGGTTTCCCGGCGTCCTCGGCCGAGTCCGGCGGGCCGCCGGGCGCCGTCGCGCCGGCGGGCTCCGCGACGCCGAGCCGGAGCTCGCCGCGCCACCAGCAGAAGAGCGCGAGCAGCGCGAGCACGGCGAGCAGGTAGCAGTACTGCAGCCCCAGCGTGAAGCCGAGGCTGACCTGCCAGGCGGAGACGAGCCAGCCGGCGATGACGAGCCCGCGAGAGCCGCGGCGGTAGCCGCGCAGCAGCAGGAACAGGGCAAGCGGGATTCCTCCAGAGGAGATCACGTGCAGATGGCCCGCCTCGGTCACCCGGTAGGGCGCGTAGGCGAACGCGACGCCGGCCGCGGCTCCCGCGAGCCGGCCGAGGCCGAGCTCGCGCGCCAGCAGGTAGGCGCCGATGAAGCACAGCGACCAGGCGAACAGGAACAGCAGGTTGTAGCGGACGAGGGCCGCGAACGTGCCCGAGCCGAAGAACCCAGCCGGGCCGTAGCCGAGCAGCGAGTCCGAGAAGGCGAGGCTGAGCGGGTGAGGGTAGAAGGCGTTGGCGTCGAACAGGTGCAGCGGGTTGCTCAACATCGCATGGCCGACCCATGCGACCTCCCAGGCGGTGCGCACGGGATCGCCCAGGTCGGGCGCGATGCGGCTGGGAAGGTGGAGCACCAGCGGCCAGCTCGTCACCACGGCGAGCAGGACGCCGGCGGCGATCACCCACAGGGTCTCGGCGCGCGTGAAGGCCGGGGAGGGCGCCCAACGGCCCCGCCGGGCAGGCGCGAACCGAGCTCCCGGCGCCCGACCGTCGGCGCGCGCCGGCTCGCCGGCGCCCTGGGGCTCGGGCGATCCGGGCGGCGTGCGCGGGGGGCTGGGGAGACCGGTGCTCATGTTCTGCTGCTGTTCGGAGCCGCGCGGATCGGCGCAGCATACGGGAGCGGCCTGCGCCATAGCGGCGCACGGCGGTCATGGGCGTCCAGCGCTTGGAGATGGCCGTTTGCGTCACACTGGCGCCGGTGAAGGTTCTCGTGGTCGGAGCAGGCGGCGTCGGAGCGGCGTTCGCCGCGATCGCGCAGCGCCGAGAGGTGTTCGAGGAGGTCGTGCTGGCCGACGTCGAGCTCGAGCGAGCACGCACAGCGACCGAGCGGCTCGGCGAGTCCGAGCGCTTCCGCGCGGAGCGGGTCGATGCTTCAAGCCGCGAGCAGCTCATCGAGCTGATCGGCCGGGTGCGACCGGACGCCGTCCTGAATGCCTGCGACCCGCGCTTCAACGAGCCGATCTTCGCCGCCGCGTTCGCTACGCGAGTCACCTACCTCGACATGGCGATGACGCTGTCCCATCCGCATCCAGAGCGTCCGTACGAGCTGCCGGGCGAGATGCTGGGCGAACGTCAGCTCGCCCAAAACGACGACTGGGAGCAGGCCGGGCTGCTCGCCCTCGTGGGAATCGGCGTCGAGCCCGGTCTGTCGGACATCCTCGCCCGTTACGCCTCAGACGAGCTGTTCTCGAGCGTCGAGTCGATCGGCGTGCGCGACGGGGCCGATCTGGTCGTCGAGGGCTACGAGTTCGCTCCCACGTTCTCGATCTGGACGACGATCGAGGAGTGCCTGAACCCGCCGCTGATCTGGGAGCGCGAGCGCGGCTTCCACACCACCGAGCCGTTCTCCGAGCCGGAGCTGTTCGAGTTCCCCGAGGGGATCGGCCCTGTGGAATGCGTGAACGTCGAGCACGAGGAGGTGGTGTTGATCCCGCGCTGGGTGCCGTGCGAGCGCGTCACCTTCAAGTACGGGCTCGGCCAGGAGTTCATCGACGTGCTGAAGACGCTCCACATGCTGGGACTCGACTCGACAGAGCCCGTGTCGGTGCGCGGCCATGAGATCGCGCCGCGAGACGTGGTCGCGGCGGCCCTGCCCGATCCCGCGACGCTCGGCGAGCGGATGAGCGGGCGCACCTGCGCGGGCACGTGGGTGACGGGGACCGGCAAGGATGGCCAGCCGCGCTCCACCTACCTCTACCACGTGGTCGACAACGAGCAGACGATGCGCGAGTACTCCAGCCAGGCCGTCGTGTGGCAGACCGCGATCAATCCGGTTGCCGCGCTCGAGCTGCTCGACCGCGGCGCATGGAAGGGCGCGGGCGTGCTGGGCCCGGAGGCGTTTCCCCCCAAGCCCTTCCTCGAGCTGCTGCAGGAGATCGGCTCACCGCACGGGCAGATGGAGCTCCCGAGCGACGGCTGAGCCGCAGTGCGAGTGGCCTTGGCGAGCCGCCCGCCGGCGTCCGTCACACGGCGCGCCCGCTCTCCCTGCCGGCGCGCCGTGTTCCCCTGTGACGGAAGCTCCTCTCCAGACCCCTCAGAAGCGCGTCGGGGCGTGCTCGACGGGTTGCTCGACGAGCCCGATCGGCGCGGTTTCGGTTTTGCGGGCGAAGAACTCTTTGAAGAACGGCCGCGACAGGAGCATCAGGGCGAACCCGAGCGCCAGGCCGCCGATACCCAGCCACAGCGGCAGCGTTACGCCGGCGATTGCCGGCGATTCGACGTTCGCCTCGTGCCCGTAGAACTCGGCGGCCTTCCCGAACACGCCGAACAGCATCAGCGCGCCGAGGAGCGGCGCGACGCCCATGAGCAGGAAGTTCTTCACGCTCTTGAACAGCTCACGGCGGAAGTAGACGACGCATGCGAGCCCCGTGAAGCCGTAGTAGAAGCAGATCGGGAAGCCGAGCGCGATCAGCGAGTCGGCGAGCACGTTTTCGGAGATCAGCAGCAGCGTCACCGTCACGGCGATCGACACCGCGCCCATCGCGAGGGTGGAGACGGTCGGCGTGAAGTAGCGCTTGTGGATGCGGCCGAACGCGCCTGGGATCGCCCTCCAGCTCGCCATCGAGAGCGTCGTCCGCGCGGTCGGGAGGATCGTCGTCTGCGTCGACGCCGACGCCGAGGTGAGCACGGCGAGGATCAGAAGCTTGTACAGGACCCCACCCAGGACGGGTTTGCCGAGCGCGCTCAGCACGTCTTCCTGGTTGGCTTCGCTCGTCAGGAAGCCGACGCCGTGGAATGCCTGGGCGCCGGTCGTGACGACCAGGTAGATCACGACGAGCAGGATCGTGGAGACCACGGCCGCGCGGCCGGGTCCCTCGTTCGGGTCCTCGGACTCCTCGTTCACGGCCACGCCCGAGTCCCAGCCCCAGTAGATGAACACGCCGAGCAGCACTCCGTCGACGAGGTCGCCGAAGTTCAGCGCAGTGGGATCGAACCAGGATGCCTGCGGCTGGATCGAGCCGCTCGGGTGTCCGCCGTAGACCTTCGCGAGAGCGACCACCGCGAACACCCCGAGGATCAGGACCTCGGCGCTGAGCAGCACGCGCTGGATGCGCGCCGAGAGCTCGATGCCGCGGTAGCAGATCCAGGTCATGATCGCGATCCAAAGGGCGGCCGCGACGATGATCGCCGCTTTCGATTCTCCGAGTTCGGTGAAGCCGAAGAGCTTGAAGGTGTAGATGGCCGCGATGTCCGCGAGGGATGCCATCACGATCACGTCGGCGAGCACGATCGTCCAGCCGTTCCACCAGCCGACGCCCGGGCCGAACGCGCGCGTCGTCCAGGCGAAGGTCGTCCCGGCGTCCGGGTCGGCGCGGTTGAAGTATTTGTAGGCGATGGCGATCAACAGCATCGGCACGAATGAGACGAGCAGCACCGCCGGCGCGTGCACGCCCACGCCCTGCACCGCGACGATGAAGCCGAGAGTCGCCGCGAGCGAGTAGGCCGGCGCCGTGGAGGCGACGCCGATCACGACGTTCGAGAGGTAGCCGATCGCGTTCTTCTTCAGCCCCTTGTCCTCGACGTGCGAGCTCGCCGGGCGGCCAGACTCGGCTGGGGTGTTCGGAACGGCGACGCTGTCGGTGGCCATTTGGGCTCCTAGTTGTGGGTTCTGACAGAAGCGGCGGCCTCGTCGTGACAAAAGTTACGTCCAGGCCCGGCGGACGCCAATGGGCGGGATCCCCAAAGTGGACCGCCTGCGTTGTACATCACGTACAATTCCGCTAGGACATGTTGAACAGCAGGCTTCTTGAACGGCACAGGGACTACGCAGTACCGTTGTCCTTAGTGTCCAGTCGGCTACGGGAGTTGGGTGTGTTCGATGTCCAGTGATCTTCAGGAGCAAGCCAAGCGCCATCTGTGGATGCACTTCACGCGGATGGGCTCTTATGCGAACGCCGAGGTACCGGTGATCGTGCGCGGTGATGGGTGCTACGTGTACGACGAGCACGGCAAGCGCTACCTCGACGGGCTCTCGGCCCTCTACTGCGTGAACGTCGGGCACGGGCGGGCCGAGCTCGGCCAGGCCGCCGCGGAGCAGGCCAAGGAGCTCGGGTTCTACACCAACTGGAGCTACGCGCATCCGCGCTCGATCGAGCTCGCCGCTCGGATCGCCGGGCTGGCCCCGGCCGGCCTCAACCGGGTGTTCTTCACCTCGGGCGGCTCCGAGGCCGTCGAGTCGGCCTGGAAGCTCGCCAAGGCCTACCACGCGGCGAACGGCGAGCCCAGGCGGCACAAGCTCGTCTCGCGCAATCTCGCCTATCACGGCACCTCGATGGGCGCGCTTACCGCCACCGGGCTGACAGCGCTGCGCACGCCGTTCGAACCGCTCACCCCCGGCGGTGTGCACGTCGTCAACACGAACTCCTACCGCTGGAGCGAAGAGCGCGACCTGCTGTGGGCGGCCGACGCGATCGAGGACGCGATCCTGTTCGAGGGCCCGGAGACAGTTGCCGCGGTGATCCTCGAGCCCGTGCAGAACGGCGGCGGCTGCTTCGTCCCCCAGGACGGCTACTTCCAGCGCGTGCGCGAGATCTGCGACAGGCACGGCGTGCTGCTGATCTCCGACGAGGTGATCTGCTCATGGGGCCGTCTCGGCCACTGGTTCGGATGCGAGCGCTACGACTACGTCCCCGACATGATCACGACGGCCAAGGGCATCACCTCGGCCTACGCGCCGATGGGCGCTGTGATCGCCGCCGACCACATCGCTGAGCCTTTCCTGCACGGCAAGGCCATCTTCAACCACGGCTTCACGTTCGGCGGGCACCCGGTCTCCTGCGCCGTGGCGCTGGCGAACATCGACGTGATCGAGCGCGAGGGCCTCTGCGAGCGCGTGCTCGAGAACGAAGGGCCCTTCCGCGAGATGCTGGACGGCCTGCGCGACATCCCGATCGTGGGCGACGTGCGCGGCGCCGGCTACTTCCACGCGATCGAGCTCGTCAAGGACAAAGACACGAAGGAGACTTTCGACGACGACGAGTCGGAGGAGCTGCTGCGCGGCTTCCTCTCCGGCGAGCTCTATCGTCGCGGGCTCATCTGCCGCACGGACGACCGCGGTGACCCGATCGTCCAGCTCTCACCGCCGCTGATCGCCGGCGAGGAGCAGTTCGAAGAGATCGAGGCGGTACTGCGTCCGGTGTTGAGCGAGGCCTCGGAGCGGGTGGAGCGATGGAGCTCACTGTCGAGAGTCTGATCGGCGAGCTCGGCCTCAGCCTCGTATCGGGTCGGGAGGCCGCCGACACGCACGTGCGGTGGGTTCACAGCACCGAGCTGCCCGACCCCACGCCGTGGCTGAAAGGCGGTGAGCTGTTGCTGACCACCGGCATCCAGCTCGACCGCGCGAAAGTGCAGCGCGAACTGATCGAGCGGCTCGCCGACCATCAGATCGCCGGGCTCGGCTTCGGGACCGGGTTCGCCCACAAGCGCCTGCCGGCGGCGCTGGTGGATGAGGCGCGCAAGCGCGAGTTCCCGCTGTTCGAGGTGCCCTACGAGCTGCCGTTCATCGCGATCACCGAGCGCGCCTTCGCGCAGCTCGTCAACGAGCGCTACGAAATACTGCAAAGGAACATGGCCGGCGATGTGCTGGCCGAGGCGCTCGCCGGGCACCTCTACCCGGAGGACCTCCAGGCGCGGCTGCGCCCGTTCGGCATCGGCGAGCAGATCGCCGTCCTGGCCTTCAAGCCGCCCGACCCGAGCGCCGCGGCGGCCCTCGTCGAACGCATCCTTCAGCGCGAGCGCGTGCCCAGCCTGGTGGCGATCCGCTCGGGCCTGCTGTGCGCGGTGGTCGGCGCGGACGACCTGGATCCACTCGAGCTGGCGCGCAAGGTTCGCGCAGAGCTGACCGGCCGCTTCGGCGAGGTCCCCGCGTCGGCCAGCCGGCCCGCCGCGACTCACTCGCTGCGCCTGAGCTTCCACGAGGCACGCTGTGCGCTCGAGGCCGTGAGGCTGCGAAACGGCGACGCCCCGGAGGTGGCCTCGCATGTCGATCTCGGCGCCTTTCAGCTGCTGCTCTCGCTGCAGGACGACGACGCGCTGCTCTCCTACTGCCGCAGCGTGCTGGGGCCGCTTGAGCAGGGGGAGGGCGAGTACGGCGACGAGCTGGTGCGCTCGCTGGACGCGTTCATCGAGCACAACGGCCACTGGGAGAAGGCCGCGAACGCGCTCTACTGCCATCGCCACACGCTGCGCTACCGGATCCGGCGGGTCGAGGAGCTGACCGGACGCGACTTCTCGAGCGCCCGCGACCGCATCGAGTTCTGGCTCGCCCTGCGCGGACGGGAGCTCGCGCGGTGAGAATCGGCGTTCCCAGCGAGATCAAGGCCGACGAGTACCGCGTGGCGATCACGCCGGCAGGCGTGAGGGAGCTCAGCGCGCGCGGGCACGAGGTCCTCGTGCAGGCCGGCGCCGGCGAGGGCAGCGCGATGGCCGACGAGCAGTTCCGCATGCAGGGCGCGCGCATCGTCGCGGACGCCGAGGCGGTGTTCGCGGAGGCCGAGCTGGTGCTGAAGGTGAAGGAGCCGCAGCCCGAGGAGGCGCGCATGCTGCGCGAGGGCCAGGCGCTCTTCACCTATCTGCACCTCGCGGCCGAGCCGGAGCTCGCGCGCCTGCTGCAGGAATCCGGAGCGACTTGCATCGCCTATGAGACGGTCGAGGACTCCGACGGCCGCCTGCCGCTGCTGGCACCGATGAGCGAGGTCGCCGGCAAGGTGGCCACGCAGGCGGGCGCGTTCATGCTCGAGAAGCCTCTCGGCGGCCGCGGGATCCTGCTGGGCGGTGTCCCGGGCGTCGCTGCCGCGACAGTGCTCGTGATCGGAGGCGGCGTCGTCGGCATGAACGCCGCGACCATCGCGATCGGCATGCAGGCGGACGTGTTCGTGTTCGATCGCTCGATCGATCGCCTTCGAGAGCTCGAAGTCGCCTTCGCCGGACGTGCCTCGACCGTGTACTCATCGACGCTGGCGATCGAGGAGATGCTCCCGGCCGCGGACCTCGTGATCGGCGCGGTGCTGATCCACGGCGCGAGGGCGCCGCGAGTGGTGACGCGCGAGCAGCTGGGGGTGATGAAGCGCCATGCCGTGCTCGTAGACGTCTCGATCGACCAGGGTGGCTGCTTTGAGACCTCGCGCCCGACGACCCACTCCAACCCGACCTACGAGGTGGACGGCATCACCCACTACTGCGTGACCAACATGCCCGGAGCGGTGCCTATCACCTCGACCTTCGCGCTCACGAACGCGACGCTGCCGTACGTGATCGAGCTCGCGGACTTCGGCGTGGACGAGGCTCTCGCGCAAAACGACGCGTTGCGCCAGGGCTTGAACGTGAGGGCCGGGCAGATCACCCACCCGGCGGTCGCCGAGGCGCTCGGCGTGCCGGCCCTGCAGGCATGACGGTCGAGCAGGGCGTAACTTCGACAAAAGACACCCCATAGGAGGGGAAGATCCAGATGGCGACCACAGTGGAGACCCTCAGCAACTTCATCGACGGCGAGCGGGTTGCCTCCAGCGGCGAGACCGAACCGGTGCTCAACCCGGCCTCCGGCGAGGAGCTCGCGCGCGCCCCGCGGTCCACGCCCGAGGATGTCGATCGCGCGGTCAAGGCCGCGCGCCGCGCCTTCGACGGCTGGTCGCGCACGACGCCGGCGCAGCGCTCCGAGGCGCTGCTCGCGATGGCCGCGGCGCTGGAGGAGCACGGAGACGAGATCGCCCGCATGGAGGCGCTCAACGCCGGCAAGCCGATCGAAGCCGTCAAGAGCGATGAGATCCCCGTGATGATCGACAACCTGCGCTTCTTCGCGGGCGCGGCTCGCTGCCTCGAGGGGCGGGCGGCCGGCGAGTACATGGAGGGCTACACCTCCTTCACCCGCCGTGAGGCGGTCGGCGTGATCGGTCAGATCACCCCGTGGAACTACCCGCTGATGATGGCCATCTGGAAACTCGGCCCGGCGATCGCGGCCGGCAACACGGTCGTGCTGAAGCCGGCCGAGACCACGCCCATGACCACGCTGCGATTCGCCGAGCTGGTCGCCGACATACTCCCGCCGGGCGTGCTCAACGTCGTCGCCGGCCCCGGCCGGCCAACCGGCGAGGCGCTGATCAGCCATCCCGATGTGGACATGGTCGGGCTCACCGGCTCGGTGGACACCGGTAAGCACATAGCCCGCACGGCAGCCGACACCCTCAAGCGCGTCCATCTCGAGCTCGGCGGCAAGGCGCCCGTCGTCGTGTTCGACGACGTCAGCCTCGAGAGTGCGCTCGAGACGATCGCCGGCACCGGCTACTACAACGCCGGCCAGGACTGCACGGCCGCGACCCGCGTGCTCGCCTCCGGGAAGGTCTACGACGACGTGGTCTCCGGGCTCGCCGAGCAGGCACGCGGCCTGGTCATCGGCGACACGCTCTCGCCCGGGACGACGCTTGGCCCGATCAACTCGGCCAGGCAGCGGGAGCGGGTCGAGGGCTTCCTCGAGCGCCGACCCGACCGAGCCGAGATCGTCACGGGCGGCAGCGAGCCAGATCGTCCGGGCTTCTTCCTCGAGCCGACCGTGGTCGCGGGCCTCGAGCAGGACGACGAGATGATCCAGCGCGAGATCTTCGGGCCGGTGATCACCGTGCAGCGCTTCGGCGACGAGCAGCAGGCGATCGAGTGGGCGAACGCCACCCGCTACGGGCTCGCCTCATCCGTCTGGACGCGAGACGTCGGCCGCGCTCTGCGCGTCTCTCGGGCCCTGCGCTTCGGCTGCGTGTGGATCAACGACCACATCCCGCTCGTGTCCGAGATGCCGCACGGCGGCTTCAAGGAGTCCGGCTACGGCAAGGACCTGAGCATCTACTCGCTCGAGGACTACACCGTCGTCAAGCACGTGATGGCGAACATCCAGGCCTGAGACAGACGTCTGTTATCGTGGGCCCCACGGGCGGCGAAGTCGTCCGTGAGGTTCTTGTCTTTGTTGGCGCTCGAGTGCGCGGATGGGGTCAGTCGAATCTCCATACGCAGCGGCGGCCAGAGGGTCGCCAGAAGGAGCACCAACAACATGAAGCAGGAAACATTCGCCGGCCTCGGCGTGTCCGAGGTCGTCACAGGTGAGCTCGCCAAGCGCGGGATCACGGCACCGTTCGCCGTCCAGAAGATGGTCATCCCGGACGTGCTCGACGGGCACGACGTGCTCGCGCAGTCGCCGACCGGCTCGGGCAAGACGCTCGCCTTCGGCCTCCCGCTGGTCGAGCGCCTGAAGGACTCGGACCCGCGACCCTCGGCGCTAGTGCTGGCGCCGACCCGCGAGCTGGCGATCCAGATCGTCGACGACCTGCGGCCGATCGCGCACGCCCGTGCGCTGTCGATCGCCGCTGTCTACGGCGGCGCCGGCATCGTCAAGCAGGCGCGCCTCGCGTCCCGCGCGCACATCCTCGTCGCCACGCCGGGACGCCTGCTCGATCTCATCGAGCGTAGAGAGGTCTCGCTCGCCCGCATCCGCATGCTCGTCCTCGACGAGGCCGACAGGATGCTCGACATGGGCTTCCGGCCCGTCGTCGACCGGATCGTGAAGCTGACCGCGCGCGAGCGCCAGACGCTGCTGTTCTCAGCCACGCTCGAGGGCGAGGTCGGGCGCGTGGCGAAGGCCTACACGTCGAACCCGCGCAGGCACGAGCATGCCCATTCGGCCGAGCGCAAGGGCGACGTGGAGCACCGCTTCGTATCGGTGACGCACGAGGGCAAGGTGGCGCGCCTGGTGTCAGAGCTCGGCGAGGCCGACCGCGGCCTCACGCTCGTCTTCGTCCGCACCAAGCGCGGCGCCGACCGGCTCGTGAAGCGGCTCGCCTCGAGCCGCGTCCACGCCGTGGCGATGCACGGCGACAAGTCGCAGGGGCAGCGTGAACGCGCGCTCGCCAGCTTCGAGTCGGGCGTGGTCGACACCCTCGTCGCCACCGACGTCGCGGCCCGCGGCATCGACGTCGCCGGCATCACGCATGTCATCAACTACGACGTTCCCGCGACCCGGGAGGACTATGTCCACCGCATCGGCCGCACCGCCCGCGCGGGCGCAAGCGGCGTCGGCGTGACGCTGGTCGCTCAGGATCAGGCCCGTGAGCTCGCCAGCATCCTGCGCGAACTCGGCCTCGATCGCGAGCTGGAGCTGGCCGGTATGAAAACCGGCGGACCTTCCGCGAGCCGACCGCGGCGCAGCCGCCGACCCAGCCGGCCAAACGGCGACGGGGCACGCTCGAGCGGCGCAGCGCGCAACGGCGGCTCCCGCGGCGGCCGGACGGACCGCCGAGCCCGCTAGGCGCCACGCGGGTCGCCATGGGTGCCGTGCTCTCAGCTAACGTCGAGCGCATGAGCACGCGGCATCCGCGGGATCCCGGGGCCGGCGCTCCTGCCGGCGCAGAGTCCTCGCAGGAACTCTCCGACGGCGAGCAGCTGGCCCGCCACGACATTCTGCGGGTGCGCGCCCCGAACCCGGGGCCGCTCACCCTGTCCGGCAGCAACACCTGGCTCCTCGGGCAGCGTCCCACCTGGATCATCGACCCGGGACCGCTGATCGAGACCCACCTGCAAGCGCTGCTCGAGGCGATCGATGACCGCGGAGGGCTCGGCGGGGTCGCCCTGACGCACGATCATCTCGACCACTCGGAGGCCGCCGCGGCGCTGCTGGCGCGCCATCCGGCGCCACTGGCATCAGGCCGCGGCGACGCCGACGTGCGACTCGAGGAACACGCGCGCTTCGGCCCCCTGGAGGCGGTCGCGACGCCCGGGCACGCGCCCGACCATTTCGCGCTGGTGGCAAGCGGCGCGTGCTTCACCGGCGACGCGGTGTTGGGGGAGGGCAGCGTGTTCATCAGCCCTCATCCGGCCGCGATGTCCGGCTACATGCTCGGCCTCACCCGGCTTCGCATGCGCGGGGACCTCGATGTCCTCTGCCCCGGCCACGGGCCACCGGTGTGGGACGCGGACGCCAAGCTCGAGGAATACCTGAGCCATCGCATCGACCGCGAGAACCACCTGATTGCGGCCCTCGGCGAAGGGCGCCGCACCGTGGCCGAGCTGCTCGACAGCGTCTGGTGGGAGGTGCCCGAGCAGCTGCGCCCGTTCGCTACCGCGACACTCGCGGCCCACCTCGACAAGCTCGACGAAGAGCAGGTCCTGCCCACCGGCGTCGAGCGGCCGGTCTTCGATCGCATCGACTGGTGAGCATGCCGGACAACGCCCCTCCAGTGGACACGAGGTCCCAGCCGGCGACGCTCGCCGCGCCGGCCGAGCAGGCCACCTCGATCCACTCTCCTTTCCCGCCCATCGCGGACTACGGCTACATCAGCGACTGCCATACCGGAGCTCTGGTCGCCTCCGACGGATCGATCGAGTGGATGTGCCTGCCGCACTTCGACTCGCCCTCGGTGTTCGGCGCGATGCTCGACCGCGGCGCGGGCAGTTGGCGCGTCGGCCCCTATGGCGTCTACGTGCCAGCGGGTCGGCGCTACATCCCCGGCACCAACGTGATCGAGACGACATGGATGACGCCGCAGGGCTGGCTGCGCGTGCTGGACGGCCTCACGATCGGCGACTGGCACGACAACAAGCACGGCTCGAGCCACACGCGACCACCGACCGACTACGACGCCGACCACCTGCTCGTGCGGCTGGTCGAATGCGTGCAGGGACAGGTGCAGCTCGAGATCGTGTGCGAGCCGATGCTCGAGTACGGCAAAAAGGCGGCCGCTTGGAGCACGGTCGACGTCGGCCCCGAAGGGCTGTCCGCGATCGACTGCCAAGAGCTGAGCAGCGGCGAGGTGCTCACGACCGACGAGGTGAGCGACTCTTCGGCCAGCTTCAGGCTGTTCGCGGACATCCGCATGGGAATCGAGGGCAACCGCGCGCATGGCCGGCACACCATGGTCGAGGGCGAGAGGCGCTTCTGCGCGCTGTCGTGGACCGAGGGCCTCGGCGGCCCCCAGACGGCCGAGCAGGCCGAGGAGCATCTGAGCCGCACCAGCCATTTCTGGCGGTCATGGCTGGCGGACGGGAACTATCCCGACCATGCCTGGCGCTCGCACCTGCAGCGCTCGGCCCTCGCGCTGAAGGGGCTGACGTTCATGCCCACCGGCGCGCTCGTGGCAGCCCCCACGACCTCGCTGCCGGAGACCCCTGGCGGTGAACGCAACTGGGACTACCGCTACTGCTGGATGCGCGACGCCTCCTTCACGCTGTGGGCGCTGCACGCTCTGGGGCTGGACTGGGAGGCCGACGACTTCGTCCAGTACGTAGCCGACATGGGGCGCAACGAGGACGGCTCGCTTCAGATCATGTATGGGATCAAGGGGGAGATGGATCTGAAGGAGTCCACGCTCGATCATCTCAAGGGCTACGAAGGCGCGCGGCCGGTGCGGGTCGGAAACGCCGCCTACAAACAACGCCAGAACGACGTGTTCGGCGCGGTGCTCGACTCGGTCTACCTGCATTCCAAGAAGCGCGACCACATCCCCGAGCGCCTCTGGCCGGTGTTGATCGAGCAGGTGGAATGCGCATCAAAGCGCTGGCGTGAGCCGGACCAGGGCATCTGGGAGGCCCGCGGCGAGCCCCGCCACTACGTCTCCTCCAAGCTGATGTGCTGGGTGGCGCTCGACCGCGGCGCGCGCCTGGCGGAACGGCGCGGGCATGCGGACAACGCCGAGAAGTGGCAGGCGCTGGCCGAGGAGATACGCGCGGATGTCCTCGAGCGAGGCGTCGACGCGCGCGGGGTCTTCCGCCAGCACTACGACACGGACGCGCTCGACGCCTCCAACCTGCTGGTGGGGCTGTTTCGCTTCCTCCCGCCCGATGACGAGCGCGTCCGCGCGACCGTCTGCGCGATCCGCGACGAGCTGACCGAGGGCGGACTCGTGTTGCGCTATCGCACCGAGGAGACCGACGACGGCCTGCGCGGAAGCGAGGGAACGTTCCTGATCTGCTCTTTCTGGCTCGTCTCCGCGCTATCGGAGATCGGCGAGCACCGGGAGGCCGAGCACCTGTGCGAGCGGCTCCTCTCCTACGCCTCTCCGCTGGGCCTTTACGCCGAGGAGCTCGAGGCATCCTCCGGACGCCACCTCGGCAACTACCCGCAGGCCTTCACTCACCTCGCGCTGATCAACGCCGTCAAGCACGTGATCGACGTCCAGCAGGAAAGCTGAGGGAGCCTCTCGCCCGGACCGCCGAGGCGCCGCAAGGCCCTGGCCTCGGCCCGGCGGCGATCAGTAGCCGGGATCGCCGGGCAGCAGAATGCGTGCGACCTCGCCCTCGACGATCACCCGCGGCTCGATTGGCTGTACGTCACGCCCGCGGGCATGGGCCAGCAGGGCATCGACCGAGTCGAACTCGCGCAGCTGCTCCAGGTGCTTGATCGTCGGGAAGACGAGCACGATCTCCTTGGCGCGATGGGCGTCGAGCGCGGCGTCTGGCGTGAACCAGCCCAGGTCCACGCACTCCTGTCCGTCGATCTTCGGCTCCTGGCCGGCAGGGATTGGTGCGAGGAAGAAATGCGTGTCGAAGCGGATCTTCACCTGCGCCGGGGTGATCCAGCGCGAGAACTTCACGAGCTCGCCCGCATCCTCGAGGGTGATCGCGGCCTCCTCGCGGAGCTCGCGGATCGCCGCCGCACGGTGGGCGTCGTCGCCGTCCCCCTCGCCGGCGTCGACCGCGCCGCCGGGGAACACCCACACGCCGCCCATGAAGCGCGCCTCGGGAGTGCGCCTGACCAGCAGCACCTCGAGCGCGTCGGAGTCTCCACGGAGCAGGATCACGCTGGCCGCCTGGCGCACGCGCGCCGCAGGGCCGGGATTGTAGATCTCTCCCGGACCGGGGCGTCCGCTGTCCTCGGAGCTGCTCATCGGCTCACCCTACCTGTCGGTAACCTTTGCGTATGAGCACCACCACCGAGACCCTCCAGCGCTGGATCTGCGAGTCCTGCGGCTACATATACGACCCCGAGGAGGGCGACCCGGACGGGGGGATCCCGTCGGGGACGGCGTTCCAGGACATCCCGGACACGTGGTTCTGCCCCGTGTGCGGCGCGCGTAAGCGCGACTTCGTCGTCTACGAAGACTAGGACCGCCTGACCGACTGGGCCCACCTGGCTGCGCTCGACCACGAGCGCGTCTGGCATCCCTATGGCGCGCTGCCCTCGGCGGCGCAGCCCCTGCCGGTCGTCTCCGCCGACGGGGTGCGGCTCAGGTTGGCCGACGGACGCGAGCTGATCGACGGCATGGCTTCGTGGTGGTGCGCGATCCACGGCTACCGAAACCCGGCGCTCGACCGCGCCGTGACCGAGCAGATCGAGCGGATGGCACACGTCATGTTCGGCGGCCTCACGCATGAGCCCGCCGTGCGCCTCGCCGAGCGGCTCACCGAGCTCGCGCCGGCGGGGCTCGAGCGCGTCTTCTTCGCCGACTCGGGGTCGGTGTCGGTCGAGGTCGCGATCAAGATGTGCCTTCAGTTCCAGCGCGCGCAGGGTCGGACTGCCCGCACGCGGCTGCTGACCATCAGAGGCGGCTACCACGGGGACACCCTCGGCGCGATGGCCGTGTGCGATCCGCTGGACGGGATGCACAGCTTGTTCGCGGGCGTGCTGGCGCAGCACGTCTTCGCCGAGCGTCCGCCGGACGGATTCGACGCGGGCTTGGACGAGCGCTGGGCGCGGCACGTCAGCGAGCTCGTCGCCGAGCACGCGGAGCAGCTCGCGGCGGTGATCCTCGAGCCGGTCGTGCAGGGCGCCGGGGGCATGCGCTTCCACGCGCCAGAGTGCGTCGCGCTGCTGAGAAGGCTCTGCGACGAGCACGGCATGTTGCTGGTCCTCGACGAGATAGCGACGGGCTTCGGCCGCACCGGCGCCATGTTCGCCTGCGAGCACGCGGGCGTTGCGCCGGATGTGATGTGCGTCGGCAAGGCGCTCACCGGCGGCTACATGACGCTCGCAGCGACGCTCTGCACGCCCACGGTGGCCGAGGCCGTGTCCGCGGGCGAGGGCGGCGGGCTGATGCACGGGCCGACCTTCATGGCAAATCCGCTCGCCTGCGCAGTCGCGCTCGCCTCGCTCGACCTGCTCGATGATGGAAGCTGGCGCGCACAGGTGCCGGCGATCGAACGGGCGCTGCGCGCCGGCCTCGAGCCGGCCCGCGAGCTGGCGTTCGTCAGGGACGTGCGCGTGCTCGGGGCGATCGGCGTGCTTCAGCTCGACGGCGAGGTGGACCTTCCCTCGGCGACCGCCGCCGCGGTCGCACAGGGCGTGTGGCTGCGACCGTTCCGCGACCTGATCTATGCGATGCCGCCATACGTGATCGGCGAGCAGGACCTCTCGCGTGTCACCGCGGCGATGCTCGATGCCGCGCGCGCGACGGGGCCGGCCGCCTAGGACCCGGCGCCGATCGCTTCCTATGTCCCCGGAGTGCCGGGCTGAGCGGTCCCGGCCCCGCCGTGGTCAGTCACTGCCGTTGGGGTTGTCGATCACGAACAGCCAGTTGCCGTCCGGCTGGCGGCGGATGACGTCCGCGTACCTGCCCCTGGCGTCGATCTCGTTCCCGTCCGGGTCGCGGCCCTTCAGCGTCCAGTTTCCGATGACCAGCGCCATGTCGCCGGAGAGCAGCGTCTTCTCGGCGTTGACGCTGAGCTCCGGGCTCATCCCCAGGAACCCGCCGAGGGCCTCGCGGAGACCCTCAAGGCCGGTCACCGATCCCTCGCCGAACCCGGTCGGCATCGCGAACGTCGCGCCCGGCTCGTACAGAGACAGCGCAGCGTCCAGGTCTCCGGATGTGATCGCCTCTCCGATCAGCCGGCTGGTGTCCTCCGGTGTGTTCGCCTGTGGCATGTCTACCCCCCGATCGCGGTGCCGCGATCGTATACCCGTGGGTAGGTCGTGTTCAGTCGGTCAGCCGCAGGTACGCCACTTCACGGCCCGAAGCCGCAAGAGCCGCGCGGATCTCGGCGGGCGTGGGCGAACGGTCCACGTTGACCTTCACCGCGAGCGTACGCGGGCCGGCGCGATCGAGCATCGTCTTGAAGGCCTCGGCCGCGCGGTCCGGATCCTCCTCCAGGGTGGCGTGCGCGGGATGCTCCCGGCCGTCGAGCGTGACCCGCACTGCCGCCCCGCCGCGAAGGTTGTGGCGCCAGCTGCCGCCCGCGGACAGCACGAATGTCCCGTCCGGCGACTGATGGCGTCCCACGGGGAAGGTGTGGGCGCGACCGGTCTTCCGGCCGGTCACCGTCAACAACATGAGGTTCTTGCTCAGCACGCGGTGCAAAGGCGAGCGAAGCAGCGCCTTAATCACCGGGTTCGCGAACCGCAGGATGTTCTTGGACGGTTTGGCGTCCTCCACCGCAGGCGGGTCCATGCCGCCATCGTCTCAGATCGCGCCCGGCCCGTCAGTCTTGCTCGATGGCGTCGGCGAACCTGTGGCTCCTGCGCGATGGCAAGGTGGTCAGGTTGGTCATGTACTGGGGCCGCGCACGGGCGCTCGCCGATCTGGGCCTCGAGTCCTAGCGCGACGCCGGGCGCCTGGTGGAGCAGGCGGGTGGCCTCAGGGCGCCAGGTCCGTCTCGACTTCGTAGAAGCGCTCCACCGGCAGGCCGAGGGCCGCCGCATGGGCCTTGACGCTGTCCGGGTTGGGTGACTCATACACGCAGAACGCTTTGAACCCCTCGGGCGTGCGGACGACGTGGGTGTGCTCCCACGTGATCTCGGGGAAGCGCTCCTGCCTGATCTGTTCCGAGCGAGCGGCGATGACGTCGAGCTCCTCGCGTGTAACCTCGCCGACAGTGCGCTCCATGAAGTACCTGGGCATGCCCCGTAGTCTCCCACGTCGGCGCCCGGGCACCCCGGTGGCTTCGCTGCCCGACGCTTCCATTAGCCCGGAGCGCACGTGAGCCTGGCGGTTCGCCTGCTCGGAAGGCCCACGATCGAGCGTGACGGAGCGCCGGTGCCGCCGCCGCGCGGCCGCAAGGTCTGGGCCCTGCTCGCATACCTCGTTCTCTCCGAGCGGCCCCCGCTGCGCGTCCAGCTGGCCTCGCTGCTGTTCGCCGAGGCCGACGATCCGCTGGGGGCCCTGCGCTGGAGCCTCGCAGAGCTTCGCCGGGCTCTCGGGGACCCGCTCCTGCTGCGCGGCGACCCGCCCGTGCTGCGCCTGCCGGACTACGCCACGATCGACGTCCTCACCCTGACCGGCGCTCGGGAAGGCGGGACGACCCTGTCCGACTGGGAGGACGAGCTGCTCGCGGGCATGTCGTTCCCCAGCTCTCCGGCGTTTGAGACGTGGCTCGTGTACCAACGGCGCTACCTCTCGGGCGCCTGCCAGGCGCGGATCCACGAGGAGGCCCTCGAGCAGCTTGCGGCGGGCGACGCGGCCGGCGCGAGCCGGCTGGCCGCGCGGCTCGTGGCGATCGACCCGCTCGAGCAGCGCTCGCAGGAGCTCCTGATCCGCTGCCTGGCGCGCAGTGGCGACAGCGCCGGTGCGGAGCGCCAGCTCGCCGCCTGCGAGGAGCTCCTGGAGCGCGAGCTCGGCGTGCGGCCCGGGCCGGAGCTCCGGCTGGCCGCGGGCGAGGGCGATCACCCGGTGGCCGGCGCTGTCGGCGACCGGACGGTGGCGCTCGGCCAGCTCGAGGCCGGCCGCGCTGCGCTTGATGCCGGGGCGGTGGAGCCGGGAGTCGAGTGCCTGCGCCTGGCATGCGCCGAGGCTGCGGCGTGCGGGGAGGCGGCACTGGGGGCACGCTCGCTCGCCGCGCTCGGGGCAGCGCTCGTGCATGCGGTGCGCGGCCGCGACCAGGAAGGCGCCGCCGTCCTGCACGAGGCTCTCACCCTCGCCGACCAGGCCGGCGAGCGGGACACCGAGGCCCTCGTCTGCCGCGAGCTGGGCTACATCGACGTGCAGGCCGGCCGCGGCCCGTCCGCCGGTCGCTGGCTGGCGCGCGCCACCGAGCTGGCGGACTCCGACGAGGAGCTGTGCGCCGTCCTCGGCGTTCGCGGCATGGCGCTCTCTGACCGCGCGCACTATCCGGCCGCGATCGATCTGCTGCAGAGATCGGTCGCCCTCGCCGAGCGCTGCGGACGCCTCAGGCAGGCGGCGTGGTCGCTGTCACTGATAGGCCGCGTGCACCTCCTTCGCGACGAGCTGGCGGAGGCCATCGGATCGCTCGACAGGAGCCTCGAGCTCGTGGCCCGGGAGCGCTGGACCGCGTTTCGGCCCTGGCCCGAGTCGCTGAGGGCGGAGGCGTCGCTGCGGGCCGGCAGGCCGGATCTGGCCTCCGAGCGCCTCGAGGGCGCGTACCGGCTGGCCTGCCGGCTCGGTGATCCCTGCTGGGAGGCCGCCGCCGCCCGGGCCATGGGGCTCGTGAGCTCTGCCGACGGCGACCCTCGAAGAGCGCGCGAGTGGCTCGCCGACGCGCAGCGGCGCGCGACCCGCGTCGCCGACCCCTACGAGTGGGTCCATGGGCACGTGCTCGACACGATGGCCGGTCTCGCGATCGACGCTGAGGACCCGGACGCGGGCAAGATCGTGCGGGTGCTCGGGGAGCTCGCAGGGCGGGCGGGCATGCGGGAGCTCGTGTTCCGTGCTCACGTGCACGAGGCCCGCCTCGGTGCGCCCGGCGCGCTCGAGGCCGGCCGCCTGCTTGCCGCCGAGATCGAGAATCCCGCGCTCGAGCCGCTGCTCGAGCGGGCCGTGGCCGCCTGAGCCCTCACACGCCCGCTCACACGGGGCGCCTGTTGACTTGCGAGCGTCACCAACACAAGGAGGCACTCATGCCTGTTGTCAACCTGAGGGCGATGGAGAACGTGCTGTCGCTGGAGCAGAAGAACGAGATCGCCGAGCAGTTCACCGACACGCTCGCGTCCGTGATCGGCGAGCCCGTGCGCGAGCTGACATGGGTCATCGTCGACGACATCGCAAGCGGCGCGCTCACCATCGCGGGCCAGCCCATCACCACCGAGGCAGTGAAGGAGATGCTCGCGGGCGCCCCGGCGGGCGCGTGACGCGTGCGCCGGCAGGGGACGTCGCCCGCGGCGCTGGCGCCCCTGCCGGTCACATGCATGCCCTCCCAGCGCAACGCGAGCGTGTGTTGGGAGACAAGGGGCGGCCGGCCGGAGCGAGAGCGCGAGCTGAGGCCTACCCGAGCCAGCGCCGCCACGGCAGCGCGCCGCCGGCACGTGCCAGCTCGTCGCGGTCGGGGCGCGCGACGCGCGCGAGGGTCTCGACCTCGACCGCGCCCAGCCGCGCGATCGTCTCGCGATTGGAGCGGTCGATCGCGGTTGGCCGCTGCGGCCATGGCGTGAGCACCACCGCGCGAACCTCGAGCTCTGCAGCGCGCGCGGCCTGCAACGTGAGCAGCGTGTGGTTGATGGTGCCGAGCCCGGGCCGCGCCGCGATCAGCAGCGGCAGCCGCAGCTCGCGCGCGAGGTCGCACACGGTGTAGTCGTCGGTGAGCGGCACCAGCAGGCCGCCGACGCCCTCGACGATCAGGCTGGCGTTGGCTGCGACCGCGTGTGCGGCGGCCGCATGAGCCTGGCCCAGCAGCCTCGCGCGGTCCATGTTCGCGCCCTCGAGCGCAGCCGCTAGATGCGGCGAGGCCGCCGGGCCGTAGCGCAGCGGCGCCACCTCCTCGGGGCTCATGCCGGCCGCGCTCGCGAGCAGCTCGTGGTCGGGCGGCCAGGCATCGCTCCCGCGGGCGTCGGGGTCCAGGCCGGTGAGCACCGGCTTGTACGCGCGCACCGGCTGGCCCGCGGCCGCCAGCGCGGCGGCGAGCGCCGCGCTCAGAGCGGTCTTGCCGACGCCCGTGTCGGTCGCGGTGACGAACAGCCCGCGCATGCCCGCGCCCGCCGCCAGGAGGCTAGGCGGCGCGGATGCTCTCGCGCTCGAGGTCAAACGGCGCGTTCGAGCCCGCCGGTGCCGTCGGCTGCCGAGCCCCTGGCTCGGCTGCGTCCTGCTCGAGGTCGAACGGCGCGTCCTGCCTGGTCGGGACCGCCTCCACGCCGGGGTGCAGCCTCCGCACCCCGATCTCGTGCTCGGCGTCGCGGTCGAGCGCCTCCTCGTGCTCCCGGAGGGCCAGCTCCTGCTCGGGGGCCGGTGGCGCCATCGCGCCCGGCTCCAGCTGCAGCTCATGAGCGACCTCGCCGAGTACAACGGCGGCCATGCGCAGCTCGGCAGCCGTGTGGGAGGCCATCGCTGCCAGTCGCAGCCGAGAGGTCCCCTGCGGAACAGTCGGCGGTCGTATTGCCTGCGCGAACACGCCGCGCTCGATGGCGCCCTGACAGAATCGCATCGTCGCGCGCTCCTCGCCGACGATCAGCGGCACGATGTGCATCTCGCTGTCGGCCACCGGAAAGCCCTGAGCTGCCAGCTCGCCTCGCAGGACGCGCGCGTTCGATCGCAGCCGCTGCACACGGTGGGGCCGTTCCTCGAGCAGGTCGAGCGCGGCGAGCGCGCCCGCGACCGCCGGCGGCGCAGGAGCCGTCGAGAAGATGAGCGAGCGCGCCGTGTTGATCAGGTAGCGCACGATCTCGGCGCTCGCGCACGCGTATGCGCCGTAGGAGCCGAGCGCCTTGCCGAGCGTGCCGATGACGACGTCGACCTCGTCCTCCAGGCCGGCCTGTGCAACGGCGCCGCGCCCGTCCGGCCCGAGGTTGCCGGTGGCGTGGGCCTCATCGACGACGAGACGCGCGCCGTGGATCCCAGCCAGCTCGGCGATCTCCTCCAGCGGCGCGACGTCGCCGTCCATCGAGAACACCGAGTCGGTGACGATCAGCTGTCCGCCGTGCTCCTCGCGCCGGCCGGGGTGGCGGCGCATGCTCCAGTCGAGATGCTCGACGTCGCGGTGACGGTAGACGACGACATCCGCGCGAGACAGCCTGCAGCCATCGATGATCGAGGCGTGGTTGAGCTCATCGGAGAAGACCGTCGCTCTCTGGCCCGCGAGCGCGCCGATCACGCCGATGTTCGCGAGATAGCCCGAGCCGAACAGCAGGCACGCCTCGCTGCGCTCGAACTCCGCGAGGCGTTCCTCCAGGCGACGGTGGATCGTCATCGTCCCGGAGACGAGCCTCGAGGCGCCGGCGCCCACGCCCCAGCGCATCGCCGCATCCGCGGCGGCCTGGCGCACACGCGGATGATCGGCCAGGCCCAGGTAGTTGTTCGAGCAGAGCAGCAGCACCGGCTTGCCGTCAAGCAGAACCGTGGGTCCCTGCGGTCCGCTGACCATGCGCAGGCGGCGGGTCAGGCCCAGCTGCTCAAGCTCTGAAAGGCGCTCTGCGATCTCGCTCATCGTCGTGGCTAGGCGACCGGCACCTTGTTGGGTGCGCCGTCGGGGCGCGCGGACACGGAGCGCTTGGGCCGGAAGCGCAGCTGGGTCGAGGGGTCCCAGAGCCTCACGTTCAGACCTACCGGCTCCGCGGGAGCCGGGTCCTGCAGTAGCTCCTCGACGACGTCGGGCGTCTCGCCGGAGAGCCAGCCGGAGCGGTTGTCCGGGCGCGGGTTCGACGCGTTGTCCGGCTGACGGCCGATGTTCAGGCCGAGCTGCTCGAACATCTCGCGGTCCTCCTGCGGCTCGTTGCCGAGCGTCGTCAGGAAGTTGCCCATCATCACGCCGTTGATCCCCGCCTTGACGGCGAGCTGCTGCAGCTCGCCGAGGTTCTCGACGCGTCCGCCGCAGAGGCGGAACAGCGCCTCGGGCAGGATCAGCCGGAAGATTGCGATCCACTTGACCGCCTCCCAGGGATCCATGTACTCGCGGTCGCCGAACTTGGTGCCGGGTCGCGGATTCAGCATGTTGATCGGCACGCTCGTCGGGTTGATCTCCGCGAGCTCAAACGCCATCTCGACGCGCTGCGCGCGCGTCTCGCCGAGGTTGAGTATGCCGCCCACGCACGTCTCCAGGCCGGCCTCGCGGACCGCATCGATCGTTCGGAGCCGGCCCTCGTAGCGCACGGTCGTGGTGACCTCGTCGTAGTAGCTCGAGGAGGTCTCAACGTTGTGGTGCACGCGCTGGATCCCGGCCTCGCGCAGCGCCGCGGCCCGTGCGGCCGAGATGTGCCCGACCGATGCGCAGCGCTTGAGGTTCGTGTGCTCGGAGACGAGGCGCACGCCTTCGAGGTACTTCTCGAAGTCGCGCTTGGACAGGCCCTGCCCCTGCGTGACCATGCAGAAGCGGTGAGCGCCGGCCGCCTCGGCGGCCCGAGCATGTTCGAGGATCTGCTCGGGGTCCATCATCGCGTGCATCGGCGTCTCTGCGTCGGCGAAGCGCGATTGGGCGCAGAAGCCGCAGTCCTCGGCGCATCCGCCCGACTTGGCGTTGACCAGCGAGCACATGTCGGTCGAATCGGCGAAGCGCTCGACCCGCGCCTCCCAAGCCCTCCGGATCAGGGCTTCGATCTGGTCGTGGTCGTCGATCTCGCCGAGCGAAAGAGCTTCCTCGCGGGTGATCAGCGGCGCCATGCGCAAACGGTATGCGGCACGGCGGACGGCTATTCGCCGCGCCAGCGCGCGGGGCGGCGCTCGGCGAACGCGCGCATCCCCTCGCGCAGGTCCTGCGATGCGAACGACGCCCGGCGCAGCTCGATCAGCTCCTGCTCGACCTCCGGCGGCAGCTCGCCCTGGGCGTGCAGCAGCGCTGCGATCACGCGCTTGTTGCCGGCCTGCGACAGCGGCGCGTTGCCTGCGAGCTCGGCGGCGAGCTCGAGCGCGACTGCCTCGAGCTCGCCCGCGGGGGCGACGGCGTTGACGAGTCCCCAGAGGAGCGCCGTCTGCGCGTCGATGTGGCGTCCGAGCAGGAACAGCTCGCGCGTGCGCGCGGCGCCGATCGCGTCGAGGAAGCGGCGCAGGCCGGTGTGGGAGTAGACGAGCCCGAGCTTGGCCGGCGGCATGCCCAGCTTGATGTCCTGCTGCGCAACGCGCAGGTCGCACGCGAGCGCGAGCTCGAGGCCTCCGCCGATCGTGTGGCCGGGCAGCACGGCCAGCGTCGGGCGGGGGAACGCCTCGAGCGCGTCGATCGCTTCGGTGAACGGATGGGCGACCAGCCGCTCCGCGCGCTCCTCGAACTCCTCATCCGGGATCTCCCCGATGTCATAGCCGGCCGAGAACATGCCGTGCGCGCCGGTGATCAGCACGCAGCGCGCGGATGACCGATCGGCCTGCCCGCCCGAGCCGAGCTCGCCGAGCGTCGCGGTGATGGCGTCCAGGATCGGGTGATCGAGCGCGTTGCGCTTGGCGGGATTGGAGATCGTCAGCCGCACGACCCCGTCGAGCGGCTCGTCGACGAGCAGCTTGCCGCCGGCGAGCTCGCGTGGGGGAGCGTCGGAGGGCACGCGGGGTCCTACTCGAGTACGACGAGCGTGTCGCCCTCGTTGACGGACTGACCCTCCTCGCAGCAGATCTTGACTACCGTGCCCGCGTCCTCGGCCTCCACCGGCATCTCCATCTTCATCGACTCGAGGATCGCCACCGTGTCGCCCTCCTCGATGGCGTCGCCGACCGCGCACTCGATTTTCCATACGGTGCCGGTGATATGAGCCTCCACGTCCGTCATCTACTCCTCCAAACGCCGATCGCCACCACTGGCCCGGGACAATAGAGCCAGTCGCCGATCGACCGATGCCCCCGCAGACCGTTCTCATCGTCGCCGCCCACAACGAGGCCGACCGCATCGAGGCGACGCTCGCCGCTCTCGGGCTGGCCTTTCCCGGCACACGGGCATGGGTCGCCGATGACGGCTCGAGCGATGCCACGCCCGAGATCGCGCGGCGCGCCGGAGCCCGCGTGGTGCGCGGCGAGCGGGCGATCGGCAAGGGCGGCGCGGTCACGTGCGCGGTTCGCGAGGCGCTGCGCGAGGCGCCGCCGCGCGCCGGCACGGACCGCGAAGCCGTGTTCGTCTTCTGCGACGGCGACCTGGCCGGCTCGGCGCGCGAGCTGAGCGCGCTGCGCGAGGCCGTCTCGGGCGGCGAGGCGGACCTTGCCGTCGCGGCGTTCAGCAGGCGGGTCGGCGGAGGGCTGGGCCTCGCCGTCGGGTTCGCTCGCTGGGCGATCCGCCGTCGCTGCGGCCTCGAGGCGAGGGCGCCGATCTCCGGGCAGCGGGCGGTCTCGGCTCGCGTCCTCGAGGACGTGCTGCCGCTCGCCGACGGGTTCGGCATGGAGATCGGCATGACGATCGACGCTGTCCGCGCAGGGCACCGGGTCGTTGAGATCGAGCTCGACCTGGCCCACCGTGCGAGCGGCCGCACACCCGCCGGGTTCGTCCATCGCGGGCGCCAGCTCGCGGACTTCGCGCGTGTCTACATACAGCGACGATGACCGGCTCTCGCGGCGTGACTCGTTGCTAGCCTCACCGGCGTGCTGCGCCTCCTGACGCGCGCGCTGGCGGTGCTTGCGGCGGCGGTTCTCCTCGGCGGCTGCGGCGCCGGTGCCCGGCGCTCATTCCAGCTCGGGATCGTCGCGGACGCCGACGGCGGGACACGCGCGGGGAAGATCGCGGCGCTGGGCGCGACGATCGCGCGCGTGGAGTTCTCGATCGACGCGACCCCCGACGAAATGGCGCCGGTGATCACGCGGTACGCGCGCCGTGGCGTGAGGGTGCTGCTGCTCGCGGGCTTCGAGGGGCGCGTGCCCACGACGGCCGAGGCGCGCAACCTCGCGAGCTGGGCGCGGGCGTTCGGGCCATCCGGAACGTTCTGGCGGCACAGGGGCGGCCCGGAGCTGGCGGTCCGCGACATCGAGTTCGGCAACGAGACCAACCAGGCCTTCCAGTTCGGCGGCTGCGGCGCCGGCTGCCCGTCGTTCGTCGCACGGGCACACGCATATGCGCTCACGTTGAAGGCCGCCCAGGAAGCGATCGACGGACCGCTTGGCAACAGCCGCGTCGGAGTGCTCGCGATCGGCGACTCCGCCGGCACGAGCTCGGCCGACTGGGTGAATGGCATGTTCGATGCGGTCCCGGACCTTGCAGACCGGATCGCCGGCTGGACCGCGCATCCCTACGGGCCGCGCTCCGGCTGGCAGCCGATGCTCGACCAGCTCGTGAGCCAGACGGGCGCGCGCGGCGCGCCGGCGACGGTGCCGATCTTCATCACCGAGATCGGGATCGCCACCGACAACGGCAGCTGCCTGGACAGCAACCTGGGCTGGAACCCGTGCATGACCTACGCGCAGGCGGCCTCGTCGCTGAAGCAGACGCTCGCGGCGATCCAGGGGCGCTACGGCAAGAGGATCCGCGCGATCTTCATCTACCAGGCACTCGACCAGCATCTGCCGCGGTCGGACAACGAACACGAACACTACTTCGGCGTTCTCACGGCCAACGGCGGCACGAAGGGCGCCTACACGGCCGCCATCCGCGCGATGCTGCGGTCGCTGCACTAGCGCCGTGGGAGGCCCGACGCCACCGCGGCCGCGAACGTCGCGCCGGCCGCGATCACGGGGCCGCGTAACTTTAGGACGCGGCGGACGTAGACCGCTCAGATGAATGATCTGGCACCGATGCGCGAGCAGGTCTATGCGGACCCGCGGCCGAAGGAGCACTTCGACCGCTTCCACGAGCGCGCGCGCACGCGTGAGCCGGACTGGGCCTATGAGCTGACGCGCGTGCTCACCTCGCTCTACGCCTACAGCTTGCTGCGGGCCCGCGCGATCGCGGTCGAGAACGTCCCCGGCAGCGGCGCGGTGATCCTTGCGCCGAACCACTTCTCCTTCATGGACCACTTCCTGATCGGCTGCTACATCCGGCGCAAGGTGCGCTTCATGGCCAAGTCGCAGCTGTTCAAAGGCCCGATGCAGTTCATCTACACCCACGGCGGCGTGTTCCCGGTTCGCCGCGGCGCGCGGGACGATGAGACCTTCATCACGGCCGAGACGATCCTCGCCAGGGGCGGAGCGGTCGCGATGTACTGCGAGGGCGGGCGCTCGCGAACCGGGAAAGTCGCCGAGCAGGCCAAGCGCGGGATCGGGCGCCTGGCGCTCGAGAGCGGCGCGCCGATCGTGCCGATCGCGATTCACGGCTCCTCGCGCATCCGCAACTGGAAGCGGCTGCAGTTCCCGAAGACGACGATTCAGTACGGCGAGCCGATTCGCTGGGAGCCGATCGAGAACTCCACACGTGAGCAGCAGCAGGCGGTGGCCGACGAGATCCTCGTTGAGATCCGACGGCTGTACGCAGGCCTCGAGCAGCATGGCCGCCGCGGCATCCTCAGGAGGCTGCGCGAGCAGCGCCGCGCCGCGCGCCGGGCGCCCAAGGGCGCGGCCGTCGCCTGAGCGCCGCGTGGGCGTCGGCGCCGTCGCCTAGGGTTGCGCCTCGATGCGACCGAGCGGGCGCGGAGGCAGAGATTGAAAGATCGACTTGACGTTGGCGCGGTGATCCGCCGCGTGTTCGACATCTACGTCGACCAGGCGCCGGTGCTGATGCCCGCGGCGGCGGTCGTGTTCGTGTTCACGGGCATCGTCTCCGCGGTGCTCGTGGCGGCCGCGCCCGCGCTCGCGCTCGTCGCGCTCGTGATCGGCCTGGTGGCGAACACCCTGTTCACCGGGATGGTCGTGGAGCTCGTCGCCGACATTCAGGACGGACGCCGCGACGCGAGCGTGGGCCAGCTGCTCCGGGCCGTGACGCCTGTCCTCGGCCAGCTCCTGCTGGTCGCGGTGGTGGCGGGGATCGGCGTGGTCGTGGGGTTCCTGCTGCTGATCGTGCCTGGCCTGATCCTGATCACCGTGTGGTCGGTGGCCGCGCCGGTGGTCGTGCTCGAGCGCCCTCCGGGATTGCGGGCGCTCACGCGCAGCCGCGAGCTGGTCCGCGGCAGCGGCTGGCAGGTGTTCGGCGTGATCTTCGTGGTTGTGATCCTCGTCGCGATCCTCTCGGGAGCGGTCGAGCTGGCCGCCGACTCGGCAGGCGCCGGAGCGGGCATCGTCGTCAGGGTGATCGTCGGCGTGCTGACCGCGCCGCTGTATGCGCTCGGGGTCTCGGTGCTGTACTTCCAGCTGCGCGGCGCGCGGGCAGCGGATGCCGCCGGCGCGGCCCGGCCGGACGCCGGCCCGCCCGGGGTCGGTCCGGCGGGCGAGCTCTGAGCTCGGCTCGAGCTCCCGCAATAGGGTCTGCTCGAGCGGATGTCACAGACCCTCCCGACAGAGCTGCTGCGGCCAGGCCTGCTCCAGGGGGTCTCGGTGCTGCTCGCGGCGGCCGAGCCCGACAAGGTTGCGGCGGGGCCTGAAGCCGGCCCGGCCGGCGTTGCGGTGAGAGCGGCGTGCGCCGGGCTCGGCGCACGCGTCGCCGTCTTCAGCGCGCTTGTCGAAGGTGCGCCCGGCAGCGATGAAGCGGAGACCGACGAGGCCGTGGAGCGCGCGCTCGCAGAGGGCGGCGGCGTCGCGGATGTGCTCGTCGTCGACGGTGGCGCCCTGTTCTCAGCGCCCGCCGGCGATCGCTCCCCGGGCGGCGGGCCGGAGCGGGCCCGGGCGGCGCTTCGCGCCTGCCTCGAGGCGAGCTGGAACGTGACACGATCGGTCGTCAACCAGGCGTTCCTGCCGCGCGGGCAGGGCGGGCGGATCGTCTATGTCGCCCCGGGCCGGGACGCGGGCGAGCATGCGGGAGCGGCCCGCGCGGGCCTCGAGAACCTGGCCCGCACGCTGTCGGTCGAGTGGGCGCGTCACGCTATCACGGTCGTGACGATCGCCCCGGGCACCGACACGACAGCGGGCGAGGTGGCCGCCCTCGCGGCCTACCTCGCCTCGCCCGCCGGCGCCTACTTCTCAGGTTGCCTGCTGGACCTCGGGGGCGCGGACGGCCCGGGGTCCTAGCCCGACATCCCTCCGAACATCCCGCCGGTCACGTGCAGGGTCTGGCCGTGCACGTAGTTCGACCAGGGCGAGCAGAGGAAGAACACGCCTCCGGCGGCCTCCTCGGGAGTGGCGGGACGCCCGAGCGGGATGAGCATCGAGGCCATCCCGCGCATCTGCTCTGGGATGCCGAGCTGGATCTTCTCGCCGTCCTTTTCCATCGTGTTCTCGTCGACCTTTGCCTGTGTCAGGCGCGTGTCGATGAAGCCGAAGGCGACTGCGTTGACGTTGACCTTGAACTGGCCCCACTCCTTGGCGACCGTTTTCGTGAGCCCGACCACGCCGGCCTTGCCGGAGGAGTAGTTCGCCTGGCCTGCGTTTCCGAACGTGCCCGAGGTGGAGGAGATGTTGACGATCTTGCGGAAGACCTCCTTGCCTTCCTCGCGCTCTTTCTTGGCGGGCTCGCGCAGGTGCGGAGCAGCGGCGCGGATCACGCGGAAGGGCACGACGGTGTGGATGTCGAGCATCGCCTGGAAGTGCTCGTCGGACATCTTGTGGATCGGCGCGTCGAGCGTGTAGCCGGCGTTGTTGACGATGATGTCGATCTTGCCGAAGGAGTCGACCGCCTTCTGCACGAGCTGGTCGGGCACGCCCGGCTTGGTCAGGTCGCCGGCGAAGACCGCCGTCTCGCCGGCGATCTCGCCGGCCGCCTGCTCGGCGATGTCCCCGTCGAGGTCGTTGATGAGGACCTGCGCGCCCTGGGCGACGAGCAGCTCCGCTGTCGCGCGTCCGATTCCGCGCGCCGAGCCAGTGACGATCGCGGCTTTGCCGTCGAGTACTCCCATAGCTGTGAGTCTCCTTCTAAGTGGTCGGG
>JAXDGO010000008.1:0-10062 GCA_034665005.1 Solirubrobacteraceae bacterium
CGTGTGCGTGAGGCTCAGCGCCCGGTCGAGGTCGGAAGTCGGCTTCAATATCTGGCTGTTGGATGAATGCATCTGATCTGATCGTCTCGTTTCATGCTCGACACCTATACCGCGCACTCGCCCTCGCCGCGGATCACCTGGAAGGGCACGTTTCTGTTCCAGTCGATGAACTCGTTCATCGTCTCCAGCCCGAAGTCCACCGGCAGCGACAGGTCCTTCACCAGCGCCTCCAGCTCGCCCGTGCCGACGCGCTCGACATAGACGTTCCACTCCTCGCCCTCGTTGCGGTTGCTCTCATATTGGCCGATCCAGCGCTCGATCGCGTCAGGCACGCGCTTGGCCGGCAGTCGCAGCTTCAGGCGCGTGCCGAACTTCACCTCGCCGCCTTCCGAGATACCCCCGATGAGCGGGATGTAGGCGGGGATCGTGTGCTCGCCGACCTTGATCGACGCGCCTGTGAAGCCGATGCCGCCGACGTGATGCTGGCCGCAGCCGTTCGGGCAGCCGCTGATCTTGACGTTGAGCTTGCGCGTGAGCGGATCGGTGATCTGCATCGCCTCGATCCGCTCCTGCACAGCCTCGTTGAGGCCCATGGAGCTCGTGATGCCGAGCTTGCACGAGTCGGTGCCCGGGCAGGAGACGACATCGTCGATCTCGCGCGACCCCGAATCGCCGAGGCCGAGCTCCGAGAGCGCCCTCCAGACGTCGTAGACGCACTCCTCGCGGACCCAGCGCAGCACGAGGTTCTGCTGAACGGTCGTGCGCGCGTAACCGCCGGCATAGGTGCGCATGACGGCGGCCAGCCCTCGAAGCTGCTCGGGTGTGAGATCGCCGCGGGTGACCTTCACCTCGACGGTCACGAAGCCCTCCTGCTTCTGCTCGGCCACGTTGGCCGCCCGGAAGCGCTCGAACTCCGACAGATCTCCATTGGGCGTCCCATGGCTCTCGGCGGGCGCCGGCGCCGACTCGCGCTCGTCGTCGAGGAACAGCCGCTGCTCGATCGAGAAGTCTCTTTCCTTGACCCACTCGCCCTGCAGTTCCTCCTCCACCTGCCTGCGCAGCTCGTCGATGCCGTACTTGTCGACGAACACCTTGATCCGCGCTCTCGCACGGTTGGCCCGGAGCCACTCCTGGCGGTCGAAGATGCGCATGACCGCCTCGGTGACCTTGAGGTATTCGCCGTTGTCGAGCTCCAGGAAGTCGTACAGAACTGGAGCGACACGCGGCATGATCGACGTGCCGCCGCCGACGAGCATCTCCACGCCGCGCACCTCTCCACGGCCCTCGATCTGCTTGACGCGCGCACGGAAGGCGACGTCGTGTATGCCGCTGATCGCGCGGTCGCGCGGACCGCCGTCGAAGGAGGTCTTGACCTTCCGGGGCATCGCCTGGGTGGTCGGGTGGCGCACGAAGTAGCGCACATAGGCGCCCGCATAGGGGGTCAGGTCGAACAGCTCGTCCTTTGCCACGCCGGCCCACGGGTCGCCCGTGACGTTGCGCATCGTGTTGCCGCATCCCTCACGGCTGGACAGGCCCGACTCGCCCAGCTCGCGGATGAGCTTCTCGGCTTCCGGCAGCGGAACATGGTGCATCTGGATGTTCTGGCGCGTCGTGATGTGGCCCTTGTTCAGCGGCACGTACTTCTCGATCACCTCCGCGAACGCCTCCATCTGCTCCGGCGTGATCCCGCCGAAGGGAAGCTTCACGCGGATCATCTGCACGTCCGCCTGGCGCTGGCCGTAGACGCCCTGCTTGAGCCGGAACTTGATGAACTCGTCCTCGGGGATGTCCCCGGCGAGGAACCTGGTGGCCTCTGTCTTGAAGTCGTCGTACTCCCGCTGCAGGATCGGGATCACGTGCCCCGGCACGTTCTGGAGGACCTCCGGGTCCTCGAGGGTGCCGCGCTGTGCGGGGATCGAAGCTGGCTCCATGATGGGAAATACCTCCTGATCCGGACCTCAGCCCGGGCTGCATTCGATGGTACGTGCGCTGCCTGCGCTGCCGGCGGAGAGATATTGGGGTAAAGCCTAGCGGCTTTCAGGTGTTTATCCAGGGGTTGGGAGCATCGTCCGCCGGCTCCCGCTCTACCCCTTCGAGAATAGCCGCACGCCGCCAGCGATCCACGGCCTGCACGCTCTCCCGCGCCGGCGGCGCGGTCGCGCGCATGAAGCGCTCGATCGCCGCGACGATCGCGGCCGCCTCCTCGGCCGACGGCGACGGCGCGATCACCGGACGGGCGTCGTCCGCGGTCATGCCTCGCCTGGGCGCGTCCCCGTCATCGCGATCAGAGGGGGATGTTGCCGTGCTTGCGCTTCGGGCCCGGTTCGCGCTTGCTCTGCAGCGTGTGCAGCGCCGTGATCAGCTTCGGTCGCGTCTCGTGCGGCACGATCACGTCGTCGATGTAGCCCCGCTCGGCCGCCGTGTAGGGGTTGGCGAAGCGCGCCTTGTAGTCCTCCATCAGCTTCTTGCGCCGCTCCTCCGGCGTCGGGCTGCCGGCGATGTCGCGCCGGTAGATGATGTTCACGGCGCCCTCCGGACCCATCACCGCGACCTCCGACGTCGGCCACGCGAAGTTGAAGTCGGCGAGCATGTGCTTTGAGGCCATCACGTCGTAGGCGCCGCCGTAGGCCTTGCGCGTGATCACAGTCAGCTTCGGCACGGTTGCCTCGGTGAACGCGTACAGCAGCTTGGCCCCGTGGCGAATGATCCCGCCCCACTCCTGGCTCGTGCCCGGGAGGAACCCCGGGACGTCGACGAACGTAAGGAGCGGGATGTTGAACGCGTCGCACGTGCGCACGAAGCGCGCCGCCTTGGCCGACGCGTCGATGTCGAGCACGCCCGCCAGCTGCGCCGGCTGGTTTCCGACGATGCCGATCGCGAGACCGTCCAGGCGCGAGAAGCCGCAGATGATGTTCTTCGCGTAGTGTTCGTGCACCTCGAAGAACTCCCCGTCGTCGACGATCAGCTTGACCACGTTTCGCATGTCATACGGCTTGTTCGGGTTGTCCGGGACCACGTGGTCGAGCTCCGGGTCCATCCGCTGCGGATCGTCCGTCGGCGCCACGCGCGGCGTCGTCTGCAGGTTGTTCTGCGGCAGGAAGCTGATCAGGTAGCGGCAGTCCTCCAGGCAGGCGTCCTCGTCCTCTGAGGCGAAGTGCGCGACGCCCGACTTCGTGTTGTGCGACATCGCACCGCCGAGCTCCTCGAACCCGACCTCCTCGCCGGTGACCGTCTTGATCACGTCGGGCCCCGTGATGAACATGTGCGAGGTCTCCTTGACCATGAAGATGAAGTCGGTGATCGCCGGCGAGTACACCGCGCCTCCGGCACACGGCCCCATGATCAGGCTGATCTGAGGGATCACGCCCGAGCACCTCACGTTGCGCACGAACACGTCCCCATAGGCGCCGAGTGAGACGACCCCCTCCTGGATGCGCGCCCCGCCCGAGTCGTTGATGCCGATCACCGGGCAGCCGATCTTCGCCGCCAGATCCATGATCTTGACCATCTTCTCGCCCATCACCTCGCCCAGCGAGCCGCCGAACACCGTGAAGTCCTGGCTGAACACGCAGACCCTGCGGCCTTCGATCGTGCCGTGGCCCGTCACCACCGCGTCGCCCCACGGCCGGTTTTTCTGCATGTCGAAGTCGTAGGTCCGGTGGCGGACGAACGTGTCCAGCTCCTGGAAGGAGCCCGGATCCAGCAGCTTCTCCACACGCTCGCGCGCCGTGTACTTGCCACGCGCGTGCTGCTTCTCCTCGGCCTCCGGCGCCGAATGCAGCGCGCCCTCCCGAAGGTCCTGCAGCTGAGCGAGCTTCTCCTCGTAGGTCTCAGGGGCCTTCTGGCGCGGCGTGCGCCGGTGGCCGCTGCGCGAGGCTGCCAGAAGCGCCGCGTCGGCCTGTCGATCGTGAGGACTGCTCGCCATCCGAACGCGGATCCTATCCGCGCTCGCTGTCCGCGGCCGCCCTAGGCGCGCGAGAACGGCCGGTGGTGCGCGGTGCCGAGGCGGTCGAGCATCGACGTCAGCACAGCCGTCACCTGCTCCTCCGCGACGTCCTCCGCCGCCTCCAGCTCCCCCGAGATGTCCGGCTCCGCGGTGGTGTCCGAGTCCTCCCGGGCGACATCTGCCGCCTCAGGCTCAGGCTGCTGCGCCTCTGCGACCGGGGCCTCGAGGGGCTGCGGCCACTCCGGCGCCGGGTCGAAGGCGGCATCCGCAGCGGCACGCCACTCGAGCGGCGTCTCGTCGGCCGGCGGCGGGGATGCGTGCTCGGCCGGCTTCTCCCTGCGGCGCCAGCCGAACAGTCGCGCGAGAAAGCCGCGACGCGGTTCCGTCTCGGCCTGCTCGTCGGATTCCCAGCCGGGCTCCTCCCAGTCGCCCAGCTCGTCCGCAAGCGGTTCGGGGTATATCTCGCTCGCCTGCCACTGCGCCGGCTCGGCGGGCCAGCTCTCGTCGATCGCGGCGGCAGCCTCGAGATCGCCCGGTGCCTCCGGCTCCGGCTCGGCCCGCGCCTCGGGCTGGGCTTCGGCGTCTGAGGCCTGCTGCGCCTCGCCGGCCTGCGCCGCGATGTCCGGCTCCGGCGAGGCCGGAGGCTCGGGAGCCGCGGGAGGCTCGGGAGCGGCGGCGGGCTCCGGGGCGGCGGAAGGCTCGGGAGCGGCGGAAGGCTCGGGAGCCGGCATCTCGCGCGTGGCCTTCAGGATGACCCTCGTCCCCCAGCCGGATGGCTTGATCGACACCGTGCCGCTCGTGTTCTCGGCCTCCCACTCGACCGTCTTTTCCGGCTCGACGCGGGTTATGCGTATCTCGCCGAAATCGCCGAGGTGGCGACCCAGCGAGGCGGGATCGCTCAGCTCGGTCCACAGCTCGGGTGGTGACTTGACGAGCGTGCGCTGCACCTCGGAGGAGATCATCGCCTCCCCATTTCGAGCGATCTTCCGCTAGTCCTTCAGCGGGTCCGACTATGTCACGAGGGCGCCGCTATGCGGCCGACGGGGCGCCACGTGCTTGTATCAATCCGCGCGCATGCAGCAGCTCCGCCAGCTGCACGGCGTTGGTCGCAGCGCCCTTGCGCAGGTTGTCCGCGACGATCCACAGGTCGAGCGCGCGATCGTTGCCGGCGTCGCGGCGGATGCGCCCGACGAACACGTCATCGCTGCCGGCTGCCTCTGTCGCCAGCGGGTAGCGTCCCGCGGCCGGGTCGTCCACGACGGTGATGCCCGGCGCGCGCTCGAGCAGCTCGCGCGCCCGCTGCGGTGTGAGCCGCTCGCGCGTCTGCACGTTCACCGCCTCCGAATGGCCCGTGACCACGGGGACGCGCACGCATGTCGCGCTGATGGCGATCGACTGGTCGCCGAGGATCTTGCGCGTCTCGTTCATCAGCTTGCGCTCCTCGTCGGTGTGGTCCTCGCCGTCGGCGAAGCTGCCGGCGTGCGGGAGCGCGTTGAACGCGATCTGGTGGGCGTACTCGGTCGGCGCGGCGATCTCGCGCTCGTGCAGCAGCGCATGCGACTGCTCGAGCAGCTCGTCGACAGCCCGCCTGCTCGTGCCCGAGACCGCCTGGTAGGTGGAGATCACGAGGCGCTCGATCGTCGCCTCGTCGTGGAGCGGCTTCAGCGCGACGACCATCTGCATGGTCGAGCAGTTGGGGTTGGCGATCAGCCCATGGTGGGACTCGAGCGCCTCGGGGTTCACCTCGCTGACGACCAGCGGGACGTCGTCCTGCATACGCCAGCGCGAGGAGTTATCGATCACCGTCGCGCCCGCCTCGACGAACCTCGGCGCCCAGTCGCCCGATGTGGCACCGCCGGCCGAGAACAGCGCGAGGTCGAAGCCCTGGATCGACTCCTCGCTCAGCGCGCGCACGACGAGGCCGTCGTCGAGCTCGCGCCCAACCGACCGCTCGGAGGCGAACGGGACGATCTCGCTCGCCGGGAAGCCGCGCTCGCGCAGCAGCGCCAGCATCAGCGTCCCCACCTGGCCGGTGGCGCCGACGACCGCGACCCGGTAGCCCTGGCTGCTCACCTCGTCAGGGTATCGCGGCGCTGCGGGGGCGCTACGGCTTGATCGCCATGAACAGGATCGTGATCAGCACGAGCAGGCTGAGCAGCGAGCCGACGATCGTGAGGCGCAGAACGATCGCGCGGTACTCCTCGCTCGGCTCGACTGGCCCCTCGCCGGCGGCGAGCAGATCCCGCGCGGCGATCGCCTCGGCGCGTTTGGCGCTCGGGATCATCACCGCTCCGAGGACCGCTCCGATCACGACCACCGCCGCGAGCCCCCACTGCACGAAGAACTCGCTCCAGTGGTGCCCCTTGCTCGCCAGGTAGATGCCGGCGAGCAGCACGACCAGCAGCCCCGGGTTCACGAGCCAGCGCTCGGTCGTGTATTCGATGCGGTGCAGCAGCGGAACGCCGCGTGGATCGTTGCGCGCCGCCACGACGAACATGACCGGGTAGGCGAACGTCACGCCGAACGCGACGACCACAGCCATGATGTGAATCGCAAGTACGACGTCATAGAGCGATGCGGCGGGGCTCGCGGTCACGTGGGCACCCTAGACGCTTGCGCGGCGCGAGAGCTCAGAACCGCGGCGCGTAGGAGCCGAACACGTCCTGCATCGCGCCGCAGACCTCGCCCAGCGAGGCGCGGTCCTTGAGCGCCTGGCGGATCGCCGGCAGCAGGTTCTCACTGCCGCGCGCGACGGCCCGCAGCTCCTCGAGCCGCGTCTGGACCAGGTCCTGGTCGCGGGCGGCCTTGAACTCCTTGAGCCGCTGCACCTGCTCGTGCTCTGACTCCGGATCGACGCGCAGCAGGTCCGGCACCTCGACATCGTCCTCCTGATAGGCGTTGACGCCGACCACGATGTCCTGGCCGATGCGGTAGCGCTCCTGGTAGCCCCAGGCCGACTCGTCTATCTCGCCGGTGATGAACTCGATCGCGTTGACCGATCCGCCGAGCGCGTCCACCTTCTCGATCAGCTCGTTCGCCCGCGCTTCGATCTCGTCGGTCAGCGCCTCCACGAAGTAGGACCCCGCGAACGGATCCACGGTGTCGGCGGCGCCGGACTCGTGGGCGAGGATCTGCTGCGTGCGCACCGCGATTTTGGCCGCTCGCTCGGTTGGCAGCGCGAGCGCCTCGTCGAAGCCGTTGGTGTGCAGCGACTGCGTGCCGCCGCACACGGCCGCGAAGCCCTGCAGCGCGACGCGCACGATGTTGTTCTCCGGCTGCTGGGCGGTCAACGTGACGCCGCCCGTCTGCGTGTGGAAGCGCAGCATCGTCGCCTTGGGGTTGGTGGCGCCGAAGCGCTCCCGCATGATGTGCGCCCACATGCGGCGCGCCGCGCGGAACTTGGCGACCTCCTGGAAGACGTTGTTGTGGCCGTTGAAGAAGAACGCGAGGCGCGGCGCGAAGTCCTCCACGTCCAGGCCCTTCTCGAGCGCGGCCTGCACGTAGGCGATGCCCGACGACAGCGTGAAGGCGACCTCCTGAACCGCCGAGCATCCCTTCTCGCGGAAGTGGTAGCCGGAGATCGAGATCGTGTTCCAACGCGGGATGCGCTCCTGGCAGTACTCGAACAGATCGGTCGTCAGCCGCATCGTCGGCGCCGGCGGATAGATGTAGTTGCCGCGCGCGATGTACTCCTTGAGCACGTCGTTCTGCGTGGTGCCACGCAGCTGTTGGCTGGGGACCCCCTGCTCCTCGCCGACCAGCTCGTAGAGCAGCATCAGGCAGGCGGCCGGCGCGTTGATCGTCATCGACGTGGAGACCTGGTCCAGGGGGATGCCGTCGAACGCCGTGCGCATGTCGTCGATCGTGTCGATCGCCACGCCCGTGCGCCCGACCTCGCCGAGGCAGCGGGGGTTGTCGGAGTCGAGGCCGAGCTGCGTCGGCAGGTCGAAGGCCATCGAAAGCCCGGTGGAGCCCTTCGACAGCAGGTAGCGGTAGCGCTCGTTCGACTCCTTCGCCGAGGCGTATCCCGCGTACTGGCGCATCGTCCACGTCTGCTTGCGGTACATCTCGCGGTGGACGCCGCGCGTGTAGGGGAACTCGCCCGGCTCCCCGAGATCGAGGCTCTCGGGAACGTCCGCCTCGGTGTAGAGCTCGGAGATCTCGATCCCGGAGTCCGTGAAGCGACGCGGATCGTCAGGTCCGACGATCGGCGCGACCGTCAGGTTCTCCTCGGTGGCAGCCACGCAAAGAAGGATAGTCCCGGGAACCATTAAGCTTCTCCGCCATGGCCACCTGTCTTGTCACCGGCGGAGCCGGGTTCCTCGGGTCGCATCTGTGCGACGAGCTGCTCGCCCGCGGCAATCGCGTGATCTGCGTCGACAACCTCGAGACGGGGTCGCTCGCCAACATCGAGCACATCCGCGACCCCGGCAGCTTCCTGCACGTCGGGCTGGACATCATCGAGCCCTACTTCATCGACGAGCCGATCGACTTCGTCTACCACCTCGCGTCGCCGGCCTCGCCGATCGACTACCTGAGGCTGCCGCTGCACACGCTCAAGGTCGGCTCCTACGGCACGCACCACACTCTCGGCCTCGCCAAGGCCAAGCGCGCGCGCTTCCTGATCGCGTCCACTAGCGAGGTCTACGGCGATCCGCTCGAGCATCCGCAGTCGGAGAGTTACTGGGGCCATGTCAACCCGATCGGCCCGCGCGGCGTCTACGACGAGGCCAAGCGCTACGCCGAGGCGCTGACCATGGCCTACCACCGCCAGCAGGGTGTGGACACGGCGATCGTGAGGATCTTCAACACCTACGGCTCGAGGATGCGCCCGCACGATGGGCGCGCGATCCCGACGTTCCTGCGCCAGGGCCTCGCCAACCGTCCCATCACGGTCTTCGGCGACGGCGGCCAGACGCGCTCCTTCTGCTTCGTCACCGATCTGATCCGCGGCATCATCGCGCTCGCCGAGTCGGGTCACCACAACCCCGTGAACATCGGCAATCCCGACGAGTTCACCCTGCTGGAACTGGCAGAAACCGTGCAGGAGCTGACGGCGTCGACGTCGGAGATAGTGTTCGAGGCCCTGCCCGTCGATGACCCCAAGCAACGCAAGCCCGACATCACACTGGCGCGCGAGCTGCTCGGCTGGTCGCCTGAGGTATCCCTGCGCGAGGGGCTGCAGCGGACGATCGACCAGTCGGGCATCGAGCTGCTGGTCGGTGGTTCGCTCTGAGCGGACAGGGCGTTCCTGCGCGCTCGTCCGCGTGCTGAGCAACCGGTACATGTGGGAGTCTGAGGTGTTGTGAGCAGCGAGATGGGTCCAAACTGGTCGGGAACGTCAACTCCGCCGGCCCCGCGCGTGCGCACCCCTCCGACGCAGCCTCGCCAACCGAGGCCGGCGCCGCAGCGGCCCGAGGCCGAGGCCGCGACCGTCGAGCTGCCCGAGCTGACCGACCGCGACATCCGGCGCAAGCGGCCGCCCGCGCTGTCGTTCCTGCTGCGCATGGCCACGCTCCGGCGCGTCGGAAGGGTCCTGTCGCTGCTCGCGCTCGACTTCGCCGCCGTCGCGCTTGCGATCTTCACGGCGCTCGTGCTCAAGGAAGACGTGCGTGGCGTGGTGAGCCCCGAAAAGGCCATCCACGGCACCGAACAGTTCCTGCCCTTCGCCTACCTGCTCACCGCGCTCCTGTTCGCGCGCTCGGGGCTGTACGCCGCGCGCGCCGTGCGCCCGGGGCTCTCGCGCATCGTCGGCTCGCTCTTCCAGGTGGCCTTCGTCGCGCTCCTGTTCGCCGTCGTCAGCGGCGAACACATCTCCAGCTACTACCTCTTCTACGGCTCGCTCGCCTTCGCGCTTCTGTACGTCTCCTCCCTGCGCGCGGGCTATGAGTGGCTGACCGGCGTGATCCTGCGCGCCGCCGGCTACCGGCGCCGCGCGATGCTCGTCGGCACCGGCAAGCAGATCACCGACGTCGCGCACGCGCTCGGCGACGCGCCGCACTCGCCGATCGAGGTCGTCGGATTTCTCTCGCCGAACGCGCTGCCGGGCAACGGCCTGCGTGCGCTTGGCTCGCTGGCCGATCTGGACAAGGTGCTCGGCTCCGAACGCATCGACG
>JAXDGO010000009.1:0-24738 GCA_034665005.1 Solirubrobacteraceae bacterium
CGCCCCGGGCGCCGGCAGTCTCCGGGGCAGCCGGTCCGAACGACGGAGATCTGAAAGCCGACAAAGGAGTCATGTGATGTCGACAAGCCCGACCGAAGTCCAGCGGGCGCTCAGGGGCGCCGACTACCCGGCCAGCAAGGACAGCCTGATCGAGCTCGCGAGGGACAACGAAGCACCCGACGAGATCCTCGACGAGCTCGAGGAGAGCCTCGAGGAGGATGAGTATGGGAGCCCGGCCGAGGTGATGGCCGAGCTCGGCAGCTCGAGCGGCTCGGAGGAGTAGAGCGGCGCTCGGCGAGCGGCTGCCCCGCACGCGGGGCGCTGCTCGAGCCGCCGCTAGGGTATGCCGATGGCGGCGGTTGGGCTGACCGAGCTCTCGCATGGCGCCGGCTGCGGCTGCAAGCTGCCGGCGGCAGAGCTCCTGCCGATCGTCGACTCGCTTCCACCCGTCGAGGATCCGCGCGTGCTCGTCGGCTCGGCGACCGCCGACGACGCCGCCGTCTTCCAGCTGACGGACGACCTCGCGCTCGTCCAGACGGTCGACTTCTTCACGCCCATCTGCGATGACGCCTACGACTTCGGCCGTATCGCCGCGGCGAACGCGATCTCGGACGTCTACGCGATGGGCGGAGTGCCGTTGACCGCGCTGAACATCGTCGCCTTCCCGCTCGAGCGCCTGGGAGCCGAGGTGCTGCGCTCGGTTCTCGAGGGGGGCCTCGCGGTCGCTCGCGAGGCGGGCTGCACGATCGTGGGCGGCCATTCGATCGACGACGCCGAGCCCAAGTACGGGCTCGCGGTGACGGGCACCGTCGACCCCCGGCGGATGCTCACCAACGCCGCGGCCCGCGAGGGCGACGCGCTCGTGCTCACCAAGCCGCTCGGTGTGGGAGTGCTCAGCACGGCGCACAAGCGGGGGCTCGCGAGCGCGCAGCAGTTGGCCTGCGCCGTCGAGCTGATGAGCGCGCTCAACGCCAGCGCCAGCCGGGCGGCCGTGGCCGCCGGCGCGCGGGCCGCCACGGACATAACCGGCTTCGGCCTGCTCGGGCACCTGCATTCCCTCGCCCTTCAGAGCGGCGTTGCGGCGGAGGTCGACTCCCGCGGCATCCCCTTCCTCGATGGCGTGCAGAAGCTTCTCGAGCAGGAGCAGGGGCTCTCGGGTGGCACGCGGCGAAACCTCGCATACGCCGAGCGCTTCAGCAAGTTCGCCGACGACGTTCCCACGTGGCGCCGCTGGCTGGCGTGCGACGCGACGACCTCGGGCGGGCTGCTGATCGCCGTCGCTGCCGAGCGCGCGGCGGCGATCCCCGGCGCCACAGTCGGGCGGATCGTGGCCGGTGAGCCCGGCGCGGTGCGCGTCGTATAGTCGCCTTGCCCGCGAGGAGCGGCCGGGGCCGGTGCCCCAGCTGGCCTTCAAAGCCAGCGAGCCGTGGCAGCCCCACGGTGCGAAGGTTCGACTCCTTCGTCGCTCCGTGCATGCACCTCCACGCCTCTCAGAACCTCGACGCCGACGAGCCGCGCAATGGCTTCGTCTGAGGAGAGCGCGCCCGGCGCCGACACGCGGCGGCTGCTGCGCGAGCTGCCCTCGGTCGACCGCCTGGCGACATCGGTTGCGCGGGCCGAGCTGGCCCAGCGCCGCGATGAGCTGCTCGCGGGCGATCTCGCCGAGGCAGACCTGCTCGAGCGCGCGCGCACGCGCCTGCGCCCGTCGCTGCGCCGCGTGCTGAACGCGACCGGCGTGATCGTCCACACGAATCTCGGGCGCGCGCCGCTGTCGGCCGGCGCCCGCCTCGCGCTCGCCCGCGTGGCCAGCGGCTACAGCAACCTCGAGCTCGACCTCGAGCGCGGCGAGCGCGGCTCGCGGCGCGCGCACGTCGAGGCGCTGTTGCTCGAGCTGACCGGGGCCGAGGCGGCGCTGGTGGTCAACAACTGCGCAGGCGCCGTGCTGCTGGCCGCCGCCGCGCTGGCCGGCGAGGGGCGCGAGCTGGTGGTCTCGCGCGGCCAGCTGGTGGAGATCGGAGGCGCCTTTCGCATTCCCGAGGTCGTCGCGCAGGCGGGCGCGCGCCTGGTCGAGGTCGGCACGACCAACCGAACGCGCCTCTCGGACTACCGAGGGGCGATCGGCGCCGCCACCGGCGCTGTGCTGCGAGCCCATCCGTCCAACTTCCGCACGCTCGGGTTCGTCGAGCAGGTCGAAATCGAGGAGCTGTGCACGCTGCCGGTCGCGGTGATCGACGACGTCGGCTCGGGCGTGCTCGCCGAGGAGATCGAGCTGCTCGCGGACGAGCCGCCAGTGCGCCGCTCGGTGCGCGCCGGGGCCGCGCTGGTGTGCTTCTCGGGCGACAAGCTCCTCGGCGGCCCGCAGGCCGGGCTCATGGTCGGCCGAAGCGATGCCGTCTCGGCCGCGGCCGGCCACCCGCTCGCGCGTGCGCTGCGCATCGACAAGCTCTCGCTGGCGGCGCTCGAGGCGACGCTCGCCCTGTACCGCGACCCTGAGCTCGCGCGGCGCGAGATCCCGGTGCTGGCGATGCTGAGCGCCGAGCGCCCGCAGCTGGAGGAGCGCGCGCGGCGCCTCGCCGCCGCCACCGGGGGAGAGGTGATCGAGAGCACCGGCCGGGTCGGGGGCGGAGCGCTGCCGCTGCTGGAGCTCTCCGGACCGGCCGTCGCGCTCGAGCCCGGACCGCTCGGCGCGGACGCGCTGGCCCTGGCGCTGCGCCGCGGAGACCCGCCGGTGGTCGCCCGGATCAGCGAGGGCCGGCTCCTGCTCGACCCGCGCACGCTCACCGACGAGGAGGCGCTCGAGACGGCCGCTGCGATCGGCGCGGCGCTTGCGTGAGCGCCGCCGTGAACCCGCTCACCGTAGGCACGGCCGGCCACGTCGATCACGGCAAGAGCGCGCTCGTGTCGGCCCTCACCGGAGCCGGAACCGACCGGCTGCCGGAGGAGCGCGCCAGGGGAATGACCATCACCCTCGGCTACGCCGCCCTGCCGCTGCCCGGCGGGGGCGTGCTGTCGATGATCGACGTTCCCGGACACGAGCGCCTCGTGCGCGTGATGGTCTCTGGCGCGAGCGGGATCGACATGTTCCTACTGGTGATCGCCGCCGACGACGGCGTGATGCCGCAGACGGTCGAGCACCTGCGAGTGCTGCGCGCCCTTGAGATCGGATCCGGAGTCGTGGCTGTCACGAAGTCCGACCTCGCCGATCCCGCGCCGACCGTCCGTGAGGCCGGCGCGCTGCTGCCCGGCACGCCGATCGCCGTGTGCTCGACCCGCACGATGGAGGGGGTCGCGGACGTCGCCGCGGCGCTCGAGCGCGTTGCCGGCGGCGTGCGCAGCCGCGCGGGCGACCGGTCGTGCGTGCTCCACGTGGACCGCGTGTTCAGCATCCGCGGCGCCGGCACCGTGGTGACGGGAACGCTCTGGTCGGGAAGCGTCGCGCGCGGCGAGCGACTGCAGCTGCTGCCGTCCGGCCGAGCCGTGCGCGTACGCGGCGTTCAGGTCCACGACAGCGCGGTCGAGCGCGCCGCGGCGGGCCAGCGCGTGGCGGTCAATCTCACGGGCGTGCGGCGCGAGGAGGTGGCGCGTGGAGACGTGCTCGCATCGCACGACTCGACTCTGCGCGCGGCTCATATCCTCGATGCCGCGCTGGAGCTCGACGGGCCGCGACCGCAGCGCGAGCGGGTGCAGGTCCACCACGGCACGCGCGAGAGCGCCGGACGGCTCGTGCTCCTCGGCGACGACTGCTGGCAGATGCGCCTCGAGCGCCCGCTGCTCGCCGCGGCAGGCGACCGGCTGGTGGTGCGGAGCATCAGCCCGCCGGACACCATCGGCGGTGGCGTCGTGCTCGATCCGCACGCGCGCCGCCACGGTCCCTCAGCCGGCGTGCTCGAGCGCCTCGGCCGCATGCGCCGCGGCGAGCAGCTGACCGAGCTGCAGGCCGGGGAGGGGCAGCGGCCGCGCGCCGCGACGAGCTCGGCCGGCCGCCCGGTCGCGGGCACGGCGAGGCCCGAGCCTCAAGGCCGGGACGCCCCGCTCAGCGCCGGAGCGCTCGCGCTAGAGGAGCGCCTGCGCGGCGCCGGCGCGCGACCGCCGAGCGAGGCGGAGCTGGGCGACGCGGCGGCGCATCTACCGGAGCTGCGTGCGGCCGGCCGCGCGGTGCGTGTGGGCCGATCGATGTACGCGCACGTCGACGCTGTCGAGCAGGTCGGCGCCCGCGTGCGGGAGCTGATCGTGGCCGGCGGCTCGATCACGCTCGCCGAGCTTCGCGACGAGCTCGGCGTCTCGCGCCGCCACGCGCAGGCGCTGCTCGAGCACCTGGATGCCGCGCGCGTGACACTGCGGCTTGCCGATGACAGTCGCGTGCTCAGAGGCTCGCGCGCCGACCCCGGAGCGCCGTAGGGCCCGGCGTTGTCTGGAGGGCGCGGCGCCGCGGCGGCGTCCGCTACACTCGCTTGCTCGTCGCGACTGGCGCTCGGGTGGAGTTCACCACCGGGGAGCGACGACTCAGCACCGCCGCGCGCCTGGGCACCCTCCGACATCGACATTGCCTCGAGGTCCGACCGAGCGAGGAGCCCCAAATGACGCCGAGCCCCCTTACCGCAGAGACGCAACTGGCCATCCCCGAGGAGCTGCTGCCGCGCGACGGGCGCTTCGGGTGCGGGCCGTCGAAGGTGCGTCCCGAGGCGCTCGCGCGGCTCGCGCGCGAGGGCTCGGCCGTGATGGGCACCTCACACCGGCAGAGGCCGGTCAAGGCGCTCGTCGGCGAGATCCGCGCGGGGATCGGCGAGCTGCTGTCGGCGCCCGACGGCTACGAGGTGGCGCTCGGCAACGGAGGGGCGACCGCCTTCTGGGACGCGGCCGCATTCGGTCTCGTGCGCAGCCGCGCGCTGCACCTCACCTTCGGCGAGTTCTCCCAGAAGTTCGCCGCGGCGACCGCCGGCGCGCCGTTCCTGCAGGACCCCGTGACGATCGCCGCCGAGCCCGGCGACGCCCCCGACCCGCTGACGATCGGCGCTGCCGCGGCCCGGGAAGGGGTCGACACGGTGGCCTGGGCGCAGAACGAGACCTCCACGGGCGTGATGCTCCCCGTGGTGCGGCCGCAGGACACGGACGGCATGCTGGTCGCGATCGACGCGACATCGGGCGCGGGCGGCCTCCCGCTCGACGCGTCGCAGGCCGACGCCTACTACTTCGCGCCGCAGAAGGGCTTCGCGTCCGACGGAGGGCTGTGGATCGCGCTGCTCAGCCCGGCCGCGCAGGAGCGGATCGCGGCGCTTCACGCCTCCGAGCGCTGGATTCCGGAGTTCCTCTCGCTGCAGACCGCCCTCGATAACTCCTCCAAGGACCAGACCTACAACACGCCGGCGATCGCCACGCTGTTCCTGCTAGCCGACCAGCTCCGCTGGATGCTCGACGGCGGCGGCCTCGAGTGGTGCCTCGCGCGCACGCGCGCCTCCTCTGGGCACCTCTACGGCTGGGCCGACTCGCATCCCCACGCGCGTCCGTTCGTCAGCGATCCAGCCAAGCGCTCGCTCGTCGTGGGGACGATCGACTTCGCCGACTCGATCGACGCCGCGGCGCTCGCAGCGACGCTTCGGGCGAATGGCATCGTGGACGTCGAGCCGTATCGCAAGCTCGGTCGCAACCAGTTGCGGGTCGGCATGTTCCCGGCGGTCGACACCGCCGACGTGCAGGCACTCACGGCGTGCATCGACTGGGTGCTCGAGAGGACGGCCCAATGAGCGCCTCGGCCCCGGACACGGCTGTGGACGGCAAGCGGACGGACGAGCGCCCGAGGGTCCTCGTCAAGGAGAAGATCGGCGACTCCGGCGTCGCGCTGCTGCGCGAGCACTTCGACGTCGACATCGGCACCGACTGGACGGACGAGCAGCTCGCCGAGCGCATCGGCGACTACGACGGAATCGTGATCCGCTCGGCGACCCAGCTGACGCCGGAGCTGATCGGCCGCGCCGGGCGCCTGCGGGTGATCGGCCGCGCCGGCGTGGGAGTCGACAACGTGGACGTCGAGTCGGCGACCAAGCGCGGGATCGTCGTCGCCAACGCGCCCGAGTCGAACGTCGTCACCGCCGCGGAGCACACGATGGCGCTGTTGCTGGCGCTCGCGCGCAACGTGCCGCAGGCATACGTCTCGCTCACCGAAGGGAAGTGGGAGCGCTCGAAGTTCTCGGGCGTGGAGCTGTATGAGAAGACGCTCGGGATCCTCGGCTTCGGCCGCATCGGCCAGCTCGTGGCGCAGCGTGCGCGCGGCTTTGGCATGCGCGTGCTGGCCTTCGACCCGTTCGTGAGCGCCGAGCGCTACCGCGAGCTGAGGGTCGAGAAGGCGGAGAGCGTCGATGACATCTACGCGCAGGCGGAGTTCATCACGGTGCACCTGCCCAAGACGCCCGAGACGCAAGGCTTCCTCGACGCCGAGGCGTTCGCGAAGATGCGCGACGGCGTGCGCGTCCTGAACGTGGCGCGGGGAGGGCTGATCGACGAACAGGCGCTGCAGGAGGCGCTCGACTCGGGCAAGGTCGCGGGCGCCGCGCTGGACGTGTTCCCGAGCGAGCCGATGACCGAGCATGCGCTGTTCGCCTATCCCAACGTGGTCGTCACCCCGCACCTGGGCGCCTCCACGGCGGAGGCCACCGACCGCGCCGGCTATCAGAGCGCCGAGCAGGTCGTCGCGGCGCTGACCGGAGGCGTCGTCTCCACGGCGGTCAACATCCCTGCGATCGGCGCGGAGGACATGGAGATGCTCGGCCCGTTCCTGCCGCTCGCCACGCATCTCGGCCGCCTGGCGATGAGCCTTGCGGAGGGCAGCTCGGTCGAGCGCATCGAGGCAGCGTTCCTCGGGCGGATTGCGGACTTCGACACGCGCCTGCTCGGCCTCGCGGTGATCGTGGGCGCGCTGCAGGGACGCACGGAGGAGCAGGTCAACCTCGTCAACGCGCCGACCATGGCGCATCAGCGCGGGATCATCTTCGAGGAGAAGGCGATCTCCGAGGCGCAGGACTTCAACGAGCTGATCCGCGTGACGGTCGTGGCCGGGGACGAGCGCGTGGCGGTCGCCGGCACCGGCATCGGCCCGAACCGCGTGCCGCATCTTGTCGAGGTGCAGGGACGGCGCCTGACGATCGAGCTCGAGCCGTTCGTGACGGTCTTCCGCTATGAGGACCTGCCGGGCATGATCGGACGCGTCGGCACGATCTTCGGCGCACACGGCGTCAACATCTCCTCGGCGGCGGTCGGCCACACGCCGGACGGCGACGGCGGCGAGGACAGGCGGCTGGCGGCGATGGTCGTCACCACCGACGCGCGGGTGCCGGAGGAGGTGCTCGAGGAGATAGTCGCCTCCGAGGGCTTCGTCAACGGCTGGTCGGTGGATCTCGGCTGATCGGATAGGCTGCTCGCGCGATGCGCGCTGTGGTCATCACAAAGCACGGCGGCCCCGGCGTCTTTCAGGTGGAGGAGCGCGCTGATCCGGAGCTCGGCGCGGGACAGGTGCGGATCGCGGTGGCCGCCGCCGGGATCAACTTCGCGGACGTGATGGCCCGCATGGGCCTCTACCCGGACGCGCCGAAGACGCCCTGCGTCGTCGGCTACGAGGTCGCCGGGACGATCCTCGAGATGGGGGAGGGCGTTTCGGAGTCCAACCTGCCGCTGACCCATGGCCAGAGAGTCCTCGCGGGCACGCAGTTCGGCGGCTACGCCTCACAGGTGGTCGTGCCCGTCGCGGACGTCGTGGCGCTGCCGGACCGGCTCAGCTTCGAGCAGGGCGCTGCCATCCCCGTCAACTACGCGACCGCGTGGGCGGGGCTGATCGGCTACGGCAACCTGCAGCCGGGCGAGCGGGTGCTCGTCCACTCCGCAGGCGGGGGCGTGGGGATCGCCGCGACCCAGATCGCCAAGCGCAGCGGCGCGGAGGTCTACGGCACGGCGTCGCCCGGCAAGCATGAGCGCATCCGCGAATTCGGCTGCGACCGCGCGATCGACTACACGAGGACCGGCTGGGAGCGCGACGTGGGCAAGTTCGACGTGATCCTCGACGCCGTCGGCGGCAAGAGCTTCCGCACCAGCTACTCGCTGCTGCGTCCCGGCGGGCGCCTCGTCGCATTCGGCGCCTCGGCCGTCGTATCGGGGCCGCGTCGCAACCTCTTCACGGCGCTCGGCGCCGTGGCGCGCATGCCGCGCTTCAACATCGTCAAGCAGATGTCGGAATCGAAGTCGGTGATCGGGCTGAACATGCTGACGCTGTGGAAGGACCGTGGGTCGCTCCAGCCATGGGTCGGCCCGCTCGTCGAGATGCTCGACGACGGCACCATCGAGCCGGTCATCGCCGCCGACTTCGCCTTCGAGGATGCCGGCGCCGCCCAGACCATGCTGTCCGAGCGGCGCAACGTCGGCAAGGTCGTCCTGGTCCCTTAGGGGAGGCGTCGTTCGGCGCCCCCCACGCCATGTTTGCCGGCCCGGTGGTAATCTCGGCTGGAATGTCGTTCCAGACCTCTCTCCTGCAGCTTCTTCTCCTCCCCCCTCGGGGGGAATAGCGCGTGGCGGCCGCGTAGCCGCATACCCAGCCGAGAAGAAGAGCAAGCGAGACAGAGAAGGAGCACGAACGACATGAGCTCAGCCGCCAATGACCGCAACGACGCCGACCGCGTCCTGATCTTCGACACGACGCTGCGCGACGGCGAGCAGTCGCCTGGCATCTCCCTGAACAAGCAGGAAAAGCTCGAGATCGCACACCAGCTCGCGCGATTGGGGGTCGACGTGATCGAGGCCGGCTTCCCGATCGCCTCGCCCGGTGACTTCGAGTCGGTGCAGGCGATTGCGCGAGAGGTCGAAGGCCCCGTGATCTGCGGGCTGGCGCGCACTAGCAAGCAGGACGTCGAGGCGGCCTGGAACGCGATTCGGGACTCCGAGCGACCACGGATCCACACGTTCATCTCGACGTCCGACATTCACATCGAGCACCAGCTGCGGACCACTCGCGAGGACGTAAAGGGTCAGGCGCGCGCGGCCGTCGCCCAGGCCAAGGCCTACACCGACATGGTCGAGTTCTCACCGATGGACGCGACCCGCGCCGACCTCGAGTACACAGCCGAGGTGGTCCAGATCGCGATCGACGAGGGCGCCATCACGATCAACATCGCCGACACCGTCGGCTACACGATGCCCCACGAGTTCACGGCGTATCTGGAGGGCCTGTATCGGCTGGTGCCCGCCCTGCGGGACGTCGTCCTCTCCGTCCACTGCCACGACGACCTCGGCCTTGCGGTGGCGAACTCGTTCGCCGGCGTGCTGGCCGGAGCCAGGCAGGTGGAGTGCGCGATCAACGGCATCGGCGAGCGGGCCGGGAACGCCGCCCTGGAGGAGATCGTGATGCTGCTGCGGACCCGGCACGCGTCGATCGGCCTCGACACGGCGATCAACACCCAGGAGATCGCTCGCACGAGCCGGCTGGTCTCGAGGCTCACGGGCTACCCGGTGCAGCCGAACAAGGCGATCGTCGGGCGCAATGCCTTCGCGCACGAGTCCGGTATCCACCAGGACGGCGTTCTCAAGGAGCGCGAAACCTACGAGATCATGGACGCCACCACCGTCGGGCTGCAGAGCAACTCGATCGTGCTCGGCAAGCACTCCGGCCGCCATGCGCTGCGCCAAGCGCTGGAGGAGATGGGCTTCGAGATCGACGGAGCCGCATTGAACACTGCGTTCAAGCGCTTCAAGGAGATCGCCGACCGCAAGAAATCGGTGACCGCGATGGACCTCGAGGCGCTCGTCACCGACGAGCTGCGCGAGGAGGTCCCCGGCTATGCGCTGGAGTCATTCGACGTGGAGGCCTCCTCGCACCGGCCGCCGCACGCGCGCGTGTCGGTGACGCTGCCAGAGGGCGGGTCGGCGAGCGGGACGTTCACCGGCGACGGCCCGATCGACGCGGTCTTCCAGGCGATCAACGTGGCGACCGGCATCTCGCCGAACCTCAGCGAGTTCACGATCGGCGCGGTGACCGAGGGTCAGGACGCGCTCGGCGAGGTGTCCGTGGTGCTGGAGCTCGGCGGCGTCACCGGCGCCGGGCAGGGGGTTTCCACCGACATCATCGACGCCGCCGCCCGCGCCTACGTGCGGGCGCTGTCGGTGGCCGTGACCCGCTCGCACGCCGATGGTGCCATCGGGCTGCCGGAGACGGCATAGTGTCCGACGAGCTACGCAGCCTCACGACGGTCAGCAGCGAAGCCGAGGCCGAGATGGTGTGCGATCGCCTGCTTGCAGACGGGATCCATGCGATCACACAGCGCACGATCGGTGGGCCCGAATGGGGGTCGTCGGGCGCTCGCGCCGTGATGGTGGACGCGAAGGATCTAGACCGCGCGAAGGCTCTTCTCGCCTCCGAGGAGGGAGCGTTCAGCGACGAGGAGCTCACGCGCCTGAGCGAAGAGGCCGGCGAGCCCCCGGAACCCTGACGGTGCGCGGCGACTGAGGCAGCGGTCCGAGCGAGCGCGCGTCTGTGATAGCGTACGCTCGTATGGCCACAGCGACGGCACCTCAAGCAGCCGACCCGCTCGACCCAGCCGTCATCGGCGCCCGTGTGAAGGCGCTGCGCGAGGCGTCGGGCCTGTCGCTGCGCGACCTCACCGCACGTAGCGGCGTCAGCGCGCCGATGCTCTCGCAGGTGGAGCGTGGCGAGACCAGCCCGACGCTCACAGTCGCCTCGCGGATCGCGGCCGGCCTGGAGCTGAGGCTCTCCCAGCTCCTACGCCTGGACGAGGGCGGCTCGGTCACCGTGACCCCGGCGGGGCAACGCCAGCGCGGCGGCAACCGCAGGCGCGGTCACAGCTTCGAGGTGCTCACCTCCTCCCAGCCCGGGCAGCGGGCCGAGCTTTCCCGGCACGTGCTGTCGCCGGGCGGCGCCACCGGCGCGCCGGATGACCCGCCGATGCACGAGCCGGGCAGCCGCGAGACGGCGCTCGTCGAGCAGGGCTCGCTGGTGCTCGTATGCGACGGGCAGCGCCATGAGCTGCGCGAGGGCGACTGCGTCACCTTCGACGCCGACCTGCCGCACCACTTCGAGAACCCCGCCGACGACGACGCCGCCTTCCTGGCGGTCGTCTCCGCGGGCCTGAGGCGCAGCTAGATGCCCGCCACCCCGCGACCCCGCAGGACCCCGTCAGGGGTCCTCCTAAACGAGCAAGAGACCGCCTGCAATGAGGGAGGCCGATGAGCATGCCAAGCACGCTGTTCGACAAGATCTGGGAGGCCCACGAGGTCGCCGACGGCCTGCTCTACATCGACCTGCACCTGGTCCACGAGGTGACGAGCCCGCAGGCGTTCGACGGGCTGCGCCTCGCCGGGCGCGCAGTGCGCCGGCCCGAGCGGACGCTCGCGACGGCCGATCACAACACGCCGACCGATGGCACGCCGATCGCCGCGCGGATCAAGGACGAGCTCTCGCGCGTGCAGGTGGAAACGCTCGAGCGCAACTGCGAGGAGTTCGGCGTTCCCGTCTACTCGCTCGGCTCCGAGCGACAGGGGATCGTGCACGTGATCGGCCCCGAGCTCGGCGTCACGCAGCCGGGGATGACGATCGTGTGCGGCGACTCGCACACCTCTACGCACGGCGCCTTCGGCGCGCTCGCCTTCGGCATCGGCACCAGCGAGGTCGAGCACGTGCTCGCGACGCAATGCATGGTGCAGAACAAGCCGCGCTCGATGCGCATCCGCTACGAAGGCGAGCTGGGCTTCGGCGTGACGGCCAAGGACCTGATCCTCGGCACGCTCGGCCAGCTCGGCGTCGGCGGCATGACCGGCCACGTCGTCGAGTACGCCGGCCCCGCCATCGAGGGCCTCTCCATGGAGGGGCGCATGACCGTCTGCAACATGACCATCGAGGGCGGCGGCCGGGCGGGCATGATCGCGCCGGACGAGACGACGTTCGCGTGGTTCCGCGACCAGGAGCGTCCCGCGGGCCCGCATGCAGCCGAGCTGGACGCGGCGATCGAGCGCTGGCGCGAGCTGCGCAGCGACGAGGGCGCCAGCTTCGACAGGGACGTGGTGATCGACGCCTCGGCCATCTCGCCGCAGGTGACCTGGGGCACGAACCCAGGCATGGTGCGTGCCGTGACCGAGCGGGTGCCCTCGCCCGAGGAGTTCGACAGCCCGGCCGACCGCGAGGCGACCGAGCGCGCGCTGGCCTACATGGCGCTCGCGCCCGGCACGCCGATCGAGGAGATCGCGATCGACCGGGTGTTCATCGGCTCCTGCACGAACTCGCGAATCGGCGACCTGCGCGCGGCGGCCGACGTCGTCGCCGGGCGCAAGGTTGCCGCGAGCGTGAGCGCGATGGTCGTGCCCGGCTCCCAGCAGGTCAAGGCACAGGCCGAGGCAGAGGGACTCGACCGCGTCTTCCGCGACGCCGGCTTCGACTGGCGCGTCGCCGGATGCTCGATGTGCCTGGGCATGAACCCCGACATCCTCCAGCCCGGCGAGCGCTGCGCGTCCACGTCGAACCGCAACTTCGAGGGTCGCCAGGGACGCGGCGGGCGCACCCACCTGGTCTCCCCGCAGATGGCCGCCGCCGCCGCCATCGAGGGCCGCTTCGTGGACATCCGGGACTGGTCGTGAGCACACACGTGCATGCCACCGGCGACACCGGGCCGCCCGGCGCTCACTGGCAGCGGGAGGAGCTGGCCGCCAGCTTCGCGGAGCGCCGGCGCATCCTGATTCCGCTGCTCGACGTGCAGGAGGACGTGCTCCGGCGCCTGCTCGCGAGGCACGAGCGGCCGATCGGCCGCTTCCTCGACATCGGCTGCGGCGCCGGGGCGATGAGCGAGCTCGTGCTCGGCTCCCTGCCAGGCTCCGAGGGGGTGCTCGTCGACTTCTCCCAGCCCATGCTGGAGCGCGCCCGCGAGCAGCTGGCCGGCCACGCCGGGCGCTGGCAGGCGCTCAGCGCCGACCTGAACGACGTCAATTGGCGGCACGCGCTGCCGGCCGGGCGCTACGACGCGATCATCTCCGGCCTAGCGATCCACCACCTGCCGCCCGAGCGCAAGCGCCCGCTGTTCGCCGAGTTGCTCATGCTGCTCGAGCCCGGCGGGATCTTCCTGAACATGGACTATGTCGCCATCGACGGCCCGCTGCGTGGGCTGTTCGACGAGGAGATGCTCGCAGCCGCCGTGCGCGCCGAGCGCGAGATCGGTGGCACGCGTCACGAGCACGAGGTCGACCTCGAGGACGACGACGACCGGCCGGACACCGTCGAGGATCAGCTGCGCTGGTTGCGTGACGCCGGCTTCGAGCAGGTCGAAGTGCACTTCAAGTGGGCCGAGGCCGCGGTGTTCGGCGGCGCCCGGCCCGCGGACTGAGAGGACGGGAACATGGAACCCATCAAGGTGATCGCCGGCGAGGTCAGCGTCCTGGACAGGGCGGACGTGGACACCGACCAGATCATGCCCAAGCAGTTCCTCAAGCGCGTCGAGCGCTCGGGTTTCGGCGAGTTCCTGTTCTACGACTGGGCCAAAGAGCCCGGCTGGGAGCTGCCCGCCAACCCGATCCTCGTCGCCGGGGAGAACTTCGGCTGCGGCTCCTCGCGTGAGCACGCGCCGTGGGGGCTGCAGGACTACGGGTTCCGCGCGATCGTGGCGCCGTCGTTCGCGGACATCTTCTACTCCAACTGCACCAAGATCGGGCTGTTGCCGGTCGTGCTCGAGGCGGGCGACGTTCGCGCGCTGATGGCCGCCGAGCGCGCCGAGATCGACCTGGACGCCCAGGAGGTCCGCTTCGAGGGCCGCGCAGCGCGCTTCGAGATCGACCAGGAGATAAAGCACCGGCTGCTGGGCGGTCTTGACGACATCGCGCTGACGCTGCAGCAGGCGGACGCGATCGCTTCGTTCGAGACCCAGCGCGAGAGCGGCGCCCCGGTCGGCGCCCTGACGACGGCGCTCTAGGCGCGGGGGCATGGCGCATCGCATCGTCACGCTTCCGGGCGACGGCATCGGGCCCGAGATCATGGCTCCGACGCTCGAGCTGCTGCGCGCCATGGGCGACTTCGAGTTCGAGGAGCATCTATTCGGGGGAGCCTCGATCGACGCGCACGGCACGGCCCTCACCGACGAGGTGCTAGAGGCCTGCCGGCGCTCGGATGCCGTGCTGCTGGCGGCCGTCGGAGGCCCAAGGTGGGACACGACCGACCCGAGCAGGCCGCGGCCCGAGCAGGGGCTCCTGGGGCTGCGCAAGGGCCTCGGGCTGTACGCGAACCTACGGCCGGTCAAGCCGCTGCCGGCGCTCTATGACGCCTCGCCGCTGCGTCGCGAGCGGATCGAGGGCACCGACCTGCTGGTCGTGCGCGAGCTGACCGGCGGCATCTACTTCGGCGAGAAGACGCGCACGGCGACCTCGGCCAGCGACGTCTGCTCCTACACCACGGGCGAGATCGAGCGCATCGCGAGGACCGCGTTCAGGGCGGCCCGGGCGAAGGTGACGAGCGTGGACAAGTCGAACGTGCTCGAGACCTCGCGGCTTTGGCGCGAGGTCGTCAGCGAGGTTCACTCGCGCGAGTTCCCGCAAATCGCGCTCGAGCACGTGCTCGTGGACAACGCCGCCATGCAGCTCGTCTCGGCGCCGCGCCATTTCGACGTGATCCTCACCGAGAACATGTTCGGCGACATCCTCTCCGACGAGGCGGCGATGCTGACCGGCTCGATCGGGATGCTCCCGAGCGCGTCGCTCGGCGACGGCGAGCCCGGCGCGTCCACCTCGGGCGTGTTCGAGCCCGTGCACGGCTCCGCGCCCGACATCGCCGGCCAGGGAGTGGCCAACCCGCTCGCGATGTTCCTCTCGGCGGCGCTACTGCTGAGGCACGGCCTCAAATTGGCAACGGAGGCCGCGGCTGTAGAATCGGCCGTGCAGCGTGCCCTGGACGCGGGCCTGCGCACCGCGGACCTGGGCGGTGAGGCGGGCACCTCGCAGGCGGCGCAGGCAGTGCTCGCAAACATCGAATAGGAGCTGAAGTCAACGTGGAGCCGACCGACCTCATCTGGATGAACGGAGATTTCGTCGCCTGGGAGGACGCGAAGGTCCACGTCTTGACGCACGGCCTGCACTACGGAACGGGCGTGTTCGACAGCATGCGCTGCTACGACACGGAGCTCGGGCCGGCCGTGTTCCGCAACGCCGAGCACATCGAGCGCCTGCTGCGCTCCGCCGGGCTCTACTACATGCCGGTGCCCTACTCGGCCGAGCAGCTGCGCGCCGCGACGCTCGAGCTCGTCGCGCGCAACGGCCTGCGCTCCTGCTACATCCGCCCGATCGTCAACCGCGGCTACGGCCAGATGGGACTGAACCCGCTCGAGGCGCCCGTGGACGTGACGATCGCCTGCTGGGAGTGGGGCTCCTACCTGGGCGAGGAGGGCAAGCGCGACGGCGTCCGCGCCAAGGTCTCCTCCTGGCGGCGCATCAGCCCGGAGTCGCTGATCCCCCACGCCAAGGCATCCGGCCAGTATCTGAACAGCGTGCTCGCGAAGGTCGAGTCGGTCAAGGCGGGCTACGACGAGGCGATCCTGTTGGATGACCACGGCCACGTGTGCGAGGGCACCGGCGAGAACGTCTACATCGTGCGAGACGGAGAGATCGTCACGCCCGGGCAGCACAACTCGATCCTCGACGGGATCACGCGCCGCTCGCTGATCCAGATCGCCCGTGACCTCGGCTACACGGTCGTCGAGCGCAGCATCGCGCGCGCCGAGATGTACCTCGCCGAGGAGATGTTCATGTCGGGCACGGCCGCGGAGCTCGTGCCGGTGCGCGAGGTGGACGACCACGTCGTGGGGACCGGCAGCCCGGGCGAGATCACGCGCGTTCTTCAGGCGGCCTTCGACGACGCGATCCATGGCCGCAGCGAGCGCTACCGCGAGTGGCTGGACGTCGTGCAGCCGCGGTCGCTCGAGACCCCCACGGGCGACGGCTCGGCGCCGGGCAGCGGCAGGGCCGCATCGACGACGCAGTCGGTCGTCGGCTCCCGCCCGACCGCCGCGGGCTAGGCCGATGGCCGACATACAGCTATACGACGCCACCCTGCGCGACGGCATGGGGGGAGGCGGCCTGAGCCTCACGGCCGAGGAGAAGCTGCGCATCGTGCATGCCCTCGACGAGCTCGGGGTGCACATGATCGAGGCCGGCTTCCCCGCGTCGAACCCCAAGGAGCAGGAGCTGTTCGCGCTGCTCGCGGGAGAGAAGCTGGACAGCGCCGAGGTGGTCGCCTTCGGCATGACGCGACGGCGCGAGGTCGCGGCCGAGCAGGATGAGGGCCTGAGGATCCTCGCCGAGTCCTTCGCGCCGGCGTGCACGCTCGTCGGCAAGGCGTCGGTGCTGCACGTGGAGAAGGTCGTGAGGGCCTCCCGCGAGGAGAACCTCGCGATGATCGCCGAGTCGATCGCCTTCCTCGTCGCCGCGGGCAAGCGCGTGCTGCTCGACGCCGAGCACTTCTTCGACGGCTTCGCGCTCGATCCCGGCTACGCGCTGGACTGCCTTCGCGCCGGGCACGAAGCGGGCGCCGAGCGGCTCGTGCTGTGCGACACCAACGGCGGGTCGCTGCCTCCGCAGATCCGCACCGCCTTCGCGGTCGTGCGCGAAGCGCTGCCGCAAGCCGCGCTGGGAATCCACACGCACGACGACTCCGGCTGCGCCGTCGCGAACACGCTGACCGCGGTCGAAGCCGGCGCCACGCAGGTGCAGGGGACCGTCAACGGGATCGGCGAGCGCACCGGCAACGCGAACCTGATCACGATCATCGCGGACCTGCAGCTGAAGATGGGCTGCGATCTGCTGGCGCCCGAGCGCCTCGCGCGCCTGACCGAGACGGCCCACTTCCTCGACGAGCTGCTCAACCGCTCGCCCAACCCGGCGCAGCCGTACGTCGGCAAGCACGCCTTCGCCCACAAGGCCGGGCTGCACGCTGCGGGCGTCCAGGCGGACTCGCAGACGTTCGAGCACGTCGACCCGGACCTCGTGGGCAACGACCGCGACGTGCTGATCTCGGAGCTCTCGGGACGCGGCACGATCGCCGAGAAGGCCCGCCAGGCGGGGATCTCCTCCGACGCGCAGCTCGCCCAGCGCATCGTCGAGCGCGTCAAGGAGCTCGAGCACCTCGGCTTCCAGTTCGAGGCGGCCGACGGCTCCTTCGAGCTGCTGATGCGCAAGGAGGCCGGCGTCTACGAGCCGCTGTTCCGCCTGGAGTCCTGGCGCGTGCTGGTCGAGAAGCGCGCCGACGGCAAGGTCGAGACCGAGGCCACGATCAAGATCTGGCTGGGCGGCGAGCGCTACGTGCGCACGGCGGAGGGCAACGGGCCGGTGAACGCGCTCGACAACGCGCTGCGCGAGGCCATCGGCGAGATCCACCCGCATCTGCGCGACATCAACCTCGTGAACTTCAAGGTGCGCATCCTCGACGAGGCCAAGGGCACGGGCGCGGTGACACGTGTGCTGATCGACGGCTCCGACGGGCATCAGGTGTGGGGCTCGATCGGTGTCTCGGAGAACGTGATCGCGGCCTCGTGGGACGCGCTCGTCGACTCCCTCGAGTACGGCATGCAGCCCGGCAGGCGACCCTCGTCCGGATCCCCGACCGACGTCTCCTCGGCCGGCTCGCCCGGCAGGGTGTAGTGGCCGGGCCGGACGCCGCGTCCGACGGAGTCATCCCGCTTGCCCGCCCGCTCGTGGGCGAGCCTGAGGAGCGGGCGGTGATCGAGGTGCTGCGCTCCGGCCAGCTGTCGCTCGGCCCGCGGCTGGGCGAGTTCGAGGACTCCTTCGCCGAGATGGTCGGCGCCCGCTGCGCGAGCGCCGTCAGCAGCGGCACCGCCGGGCTGCATCTCGCGTTGCGCGCGGTCGGCGTGCAGGACGGCGACGAGGTCATCACCAGCCCGTTCTCCTTCGTCGCCTCGGCCAACGCGGCCATCTACGAGCGAGCGCGGCCGGTGTTCGCGGACATCGACCCCGTGACGCTCAACCTGGACCCCGGGGCGGCCGCGGCGGCGATCACGCCGCGCACGCGCGCGCTGCTGCCCGTGCACATCTTCGGCTACCCCGCTGACATGGAGGCCTTCGAGGCGCTGGCTGCGCAGCACGGGCTGGGAATCGTCGAGGACGCCTGCGAGGCGCTGAGCGGGCGCCACGAGGACCTTCGCGACATCGGCGGTCGGGGCAACCTCGCCGTGTTCGGCTTCTACGCCAACAAGCAACTGACGACCGGCGAGGGCGGGATGATCACGATGGGCGATCCCGCCGTGAAGCGGCGCATCGACTCCGAGCGCAACCAGGGCCGCGCGCCGGACATGGACTGGCTGGATCACGACCGCCTCGGCTTCAACTACCGCCTCTCGGACATCGCCTGCGCGATCGGCCTCGCGCAGATGGGGCGCCTCGGCGAGATGGTCGAAGGCCGCCGTCGCGTGGCCCGGCTCTACCGCGAGGCGCTGTCGGGGGTAGAGGGGCTGACGCTGCCCTGCGAGGATCGCGGCCACGAGCAGCGCGGCTGGTTCGTCTTCGTCGTCCAGCTCCCCGCCGGCGCCGACCGCGACGGGACCGTTCGCGCGCTCGCGGAGCGGGGGATCCAGAGCAAGCCCTACCTGCCGGCGATCCATCTCATGAGCTTCTACCGCGAGCGATTCGGCCACCGCGAAGGCGAGTTCCCGGTCTGCGAGGACGTGGCGGCCCGCTCGCTGGCGCTGCCCTTCTTCCCGGAGCTCGGCGAGAGCCAGGTCGCGCGGGTGTCCGAGGCGCTGCGCGAGGTGTTGAGCGGCGCTGCCGCGCCGTGAGGTGCGCTGGGCCGGGGTCGGCACGAGCGCGACCGTAGACTGAGCGCTCCGTGTCGCGCTTTCACGAGCCACCCGACCCAGCGTTTCAGCGGCTGAACGCCTCGATCGCCTTCGATCGGCGCCTCTGGCCGCAGGATCTGGCGCAGTCTCGCGCGCACGTGCGGATGCTCGCGGCGCGCGGCATCGTCTCGGCGGAGGATCGCGATGCGCTGCTCGTGGGCATCGACGCCGTGGAGGTCGAGCTCGGCGATGGGCGCTTCCCGTTCGAGCCCGGCGACGAGGACATCCACATGGCGATCGAGCGTCGCATCACCGAGATCGCGGGGCCTGTCGGCGGCAGGCTCCACACCGCGCGCTCGCGCAACGACCAGGTGGTCACCGACCTCGCGATGTACGCGCGCGAGCGCTGTGCCGCGGCGGCCGGGGCGATCTCGGGCCTGATGGCGGCGCTGCTCGCGCGGGCGGAGGAGCACGCCGACTGGCCGATGCCCGGCTACACGCACCTCCAGCGCGCCCAGCCGGTCTACCTGGGGCATCATCTGCTCGCCTACTTCTGGATGCTCGCCCGCGACCGCGCGCGGTTTGCCTTCGCCGAGCGCCAGGCCGGATCGCTGCCGCTCGGCGCCGGGGCCATGGCCGGCGTGAACTTCGACACCGACAGATCGATGCTCGCGCGCGACCTCGGGTTCGCCGAGGTCGCCCCCAACTCGATCGACGCGGTCTCCGGACGAGACTTCGCGCTCGACTACCTCAACGCGGCCGCCACCTGCTCGACGCACCTGTCACGGCTCGGCGCAGAGCTCGTGCTTTGGTCGAGCGCCGAGTTCGGCTTCTGCCAGCTGCCCGACGCGTGGAGCTCGGGCTCCTCGATCATGCCCCAGAAGAAGAACCCCGATGCGGCCGAGCTCCTGCGCGCTAAGGCGCCGCGCGTGGTCGCCCACCTCGCCGCGCTCCACGGCGTGCTGCACGCGCTGCCGCTGACCTACAACAAGGATCTGCAGGAGGACAAGGAGCACCTGTTCGACTCCGCCGACACGCTCGACCTCACGCTGGCGGCGGCCACCGGGATGATCGCCGGCGTGCGCTTCGACCGCGAGCGGATGCGCGAGGCGGCCGCCGATGAGCTGATCGCGGCCACCGACCTCGCCGACCTGCTGGTGCGCCTCGGCATGCCGTTTCGCGAGGCGCACGGCGTCGTCGCGGGGCTTGTGCGCACGGCGCTCGACGCCGGCAGGCGGCTGTCGGAGCTGACGCCCGCGGAGCTGTCCGCGCACAGCGAGACGCTCGCCGCCAACGACGCCGAGTACCGCAGCGTGCTCGCTGAGGACTCCTGGCTCGAGTCCAAGGTGTCAGAGGGCGGGACGTCGATCACGCGCGTTCGAGAGCAGATCGACCTTGCTCGCAAGGTGCTGGATGAACCCGCTTCCGCCTGACTTCTACGACCGGCCCGTGCTCGAGGTCGCACGCGAGCTGATCGGCTGCACGGTCGAGCACGGCGGCGCGGCCGGCGTGATCGTGGAGACGGAGGCCTACCACGAGAGCGAGCCGGCCTGCCACGCGTTCAAGGGCCTGACACCGCGAACGCTCACGCTGTTCGGCGAGCCCGGGCGCGCCTACGTCTACCGCTCCTACGGCGTCCACGCGATGCTCAACGCCGTCTGCGAGCCCGAGGGCGTCGGCGCGGCCGTGCTGATCCGCGCGCTCGCACCCGTGGCGGGCCTCGAGCAGATGAGCGTCCGGCGCGGGCAGATGGGCGATCGCGAGGAGCAGCTCTGCTCCGGGCCCGGCAAGCTCACGCAGGCCCTCGGCATCTCGCTGGACGAGAACGCGGGCTGCCTGGCGAGCGGGCCGGTCAGGATCCACGAGCGCGCGGCGGACTGGCACGAGCCGCACGTCGTGGAGGGCCCGCGCGTCGGCATCACCCATGCGGTCGAGCTGCCCTGGCGCTTCTGCGTCCGGCGCAGCCGCCACGTGTCACGCCCGCGGCCCTGGCTGCGCGCCGTCGCGGCCTAGCTCTCGTCAGCCCCCGGGGCCGACCCCGCCGGTTCCCGAAGGCGATGACGACGGCGGCGGTGCCGGCGTCGGCGCTGGGGAGGCCGGCGGTGTGGCCGGGCCCTGGCTCGCGGCCGGCGGAGCGGACGGCGAAGGAGCGGCTTCTGTGCCCTTGCCTTCGCCGCCTTCGCCGGCGGGAGCGCTCGGCCTCGTCGACTTGCCCTTCGCGCCGCTCGATGGGGTGGCGCCCTTGCCCGAGCCGGCCGCCGGGGCGGAGGATCCGCCGCCTTCGGGGCCCGTCGAGGTGCCTTCTTCGCCGCCTTCGCCGGAGCCGCCCTTCTTGGCCGCCGCGTGTTCGCCGCGGGTCTTGTCGATCTGGACCGCGGAGGTGAGGAAGTCATGCCAGATGAGTGCCGGGAACGTGCCGCCCAGCACCGGGTTGCCGTTGAACTCGGTCGTCATCGGCACCAGCTTCGTGGGGTAGCCGACCCAGACGGCGACCGTGTACTTGGAGTTCCAGCCCACAAACCACGCGTCGCCGTAGTTGGAGGTGGTGCCCGTCTTGCCGGCGGCGAACTGGCCGAGCGCGGCGGCGCGCCCCGTGCCGTACTGGAGCACCGTTTCGAGCATCGAGGTCTCGGTAGCGGCGACACTCGCCGGCAGCACCCGCTGGGCCCGCACGTGGTTGACGTCGCGTCGCGCTCCGTTGGGTAGTGGGCGCCCACCGGCTTCGACTTCCTGGATGCCCACCGGTTCACCGGCCGCGCCGAGCGTTCCGCTGATGCGCTGGCCGCCATGCGCGATGGTCTCATACGCGTGGGCCATGTCCATCGGGGTAACGCCGACGGTGAGCCCGCCAATCGTCATCGCCGGGTTGGTCGACAGCGGCGTCGTGATCCCCATGCGGTGGGCGAGCAGCGCGATGCGGTGAGTGCCGACCTTGAGGCCGACTTCCGCATAGATCGAGTTGTCCGAGAAGGCGGTCGCGCCGGTGAGCGTGTTGGAGCCGGAGTAGGCGCCTTCATCGTTGTGGACGACGAATTTCTCCTTGCCGCCGGTGCCGGGAACGATGAACACCTTCTGCTTGGAGGTCCACACCGATCCCGGCGAGATGCCGTCCTGCAGGGCCGCCGCGAGGTCGAACGCCTTGAACGAGGACCCCGGCTGGCGCTCGCCGTCGGTGGCGAGGTTGAAGGGGCTTTCGTTGTAGTTGCGCCCGCCGACCATCGCGCGCACCTCGCCCGTCGAGTTTTCGATCGCGACGAGCGACGCCGTCGGTCCGCCGGGATAGGCGAGGTAGTTGTTGACCGCCTGTTCGGCCGCGCGCTGCAGCTCGAGGTCGAGCGTCGTCTTGATGCGCAGGCCGCCGTCGAAGGCGCGCGGCGCGCCGTAGCGTTCGATCACCTGCTGCTGCACCCAGCTCGTGAAGTAGCCGGCGTCGACCCCTTCGATCGTCTGCTCGCGCGGGGCCTGCACCTCTTTCGGAGCGGGCAGCGCCTGCTTGACGCTTTCTTGATAGACGCCGCGCGGCAGGTAGCCCTGCTCGAACATCTGAAGGAGGACGAGGTCGCGCCGGGTCCTGGCCGCCACGGGATGGGTCGCGGGGTCATAGGCGGTGGGCGACTGGATCACGCCAGCGAGCAGCGCGGCCTCCCACGGCTGCAGCTGTTCGACGCACAGCTGATGGCTCGGCGTGCCGCAGTTGAGATGGTTGACGTCGTGCCCGAAGTAGGTCTGGGCGGCCGACTCGATGCCGTACGCGCCGTTGCCGAAGTAGATCGTGTTGAGGTAGGCCGTGATGATCTTTTCCTTCGACCACTTGTGCGAGAGCTGATAGGCGAGCGCCGCCTCGCGGAGCTTCTCGAGGATCGTGCGGTGCGACTGGGCCTGGAGCGCGTTCTTGATGAACTGCTGCTCGATGGTCGAGGCGCCCTGCACATTGCCTTTGTGGCGGATGTCCGCGATGAAGGCGCGCGCGATGCCGCGGATGTCGATCCCGCTGTTCGTGTCGAAGCGCTTGTCCTCGATCGACACGACCGCCTCCTTCACGATCTGCGGGATCTGGCCGGGCGCGACGATCACGCGGTTGTGCTGGCTGAGCACGCCGAGCTGATGGCCGAGGTCGTCGAGCAGGATCGAGCTCTTGGCGTCCTTGAGCTGGGAGAACCTCGTCAGCGAGGGTAGGTCCGACGCGATCGACACGAAGATCCCGAACACGAACGACACGACACCGAGCAGCAGCAGCGCCCAGAGGATCGCTACCAGGCGAAGGCGCTTCAGTCGCGGCTTTCCCCCGGGCGGGGAGGTGGGCGATATGTCGGGGGCGATCGTCGCGCTCATGGGCGAAGGCGCAGCCGGCCCTCCTTCCGGTCAGCGTGGGAGGGTGCGGACCCGATGGCGAAGCCGGAGATAACGGGCGCTGCGACCCCCCGGTTGCGGCGAGAGTCTAGCATTGGCCTCCCATGCCGAACGCCACCGACGCGGCCGCCGAGGACGCTGCACGGCTCAGCCGCACCGCCGTCGACAGCCTGCCGCAGGGGGCGCTCGCGGAGAAGCTGAGGATCGCGCGGTCGGAGGACCGGCCGCTGCGCGTCAAGCTCGTCATCGATCCCACCGCGCCCGACATCCACCTCGGGCATGCGGTCGTGCTGCGCAAGCTGCGCGAGTTCCAGGACGCCGGCCACAGGGTCGTGCTGATCATCGGCGACTACACCGCGAGGGTGGGCGATCCCTCGGGACGCACGAGCCTGCGACCGATGCTCTCAGAGGACGAGATCGAGGCCAACGCGCTGACCTTTCAGGACCAGGCGCTGAAGATCATCGACTCCGATCCGCAGCGGCTGGAGGTCCGGCGAAACAGCGAGTGGCTCGACATGCCCATGGTCGAGCTGCTGGCGCTCGTCCGCACGACCACCGCCGCGCAGCTGCTCGAGCGCGATGACTTCGCCAAACGCTGGTCGGCCAACGAGCCGATCTCGATGCTCGAGCTCATGTACCCCCTGCTGCAGGGCTATGACTCGGTCGCCGTCCATGCCGACCTGGAGCTCGGAGGCACCGACCAGAAGTTCAACCTGCTGCTGGGGCGCGACATCCAGCGCGCATACGGCGAGCCCGAGCAGGCGATCCTGACGATGCCGATCCTGGTGGGCACCGACGGCCGGCGCAAGATGTCCAAGTCGCTCGGCAACCAGATCGGGCTGACCGACGCGCCCGAGGACATCTACGGCAAGACGATGGCGATCCCCGACGAGGCGATCGCCGAGTACGCGCGGCTGCTGCTCCCGCTGGCAGAGCCGAGCGAGGCGCCGGCGGAGCTCTCTCCGCGCGATGCCAAGCGGGCCCTGGCGCGGGCGCTCGTGGCGTGGCTCTCTTCGGAGGAGGAGGCCGCCGCGGCCGAGCGTCACTTCGATCGCGTGTTCGTCGAGCGCGCCGCGCCCGAGCAGATCGAGGAGGCGCGCTTCGACGGCAACGACGGCGTCGTGCACCTGCCCGGCGTGATCGCGCAGGAGTTCGGGCTCTCGCGCTCGGAGGCCCGGCGCCTGATCGACCAGGGGGGCGTCACGCTCGGCGAGGTTCAGCTGGCCGCCGGCGAGCACGACGTGCCGGCCGAGCGCGCCGACGGGCAGGTCCTGAAGGTCGGGCGGCGGAGGTTCCGCCGGCTGCGCGCGGCCTAGGAAACCCTGCAACGACGCTATGATTCAAGGTCGATTGGACGGCGGAGGCCGTCCGTTCTCGCGGTCCGAGCAGCGTCCATAGAGAGGACGCCGGTGCCCGACTCGCGCTATACTCTCCGGTCGGCCCGCAGGCGCCTTTGGGCGCCGGGTCGGACTAGCTCCTCTGAAGGAAGCACTTTCGGCGAGGCTTGGCGGTCTTTGAAAACTCAACAGCATGCGCATCTACGATCGAGATTCGATCGTGGTGTGCGTCCAGGTTCGACCCG
>JAXDGO010000010.1:0-35875 GCA_034665005.1 Solirubrobacteraceae bacterium
CCGACGGCGTTCACCTCGTGGACGGGCGAGGCGCTCGACCACAAGATCCCGCTGCTGCGCTCGATGGACGCGCTCTCGGGGGCCGCGATCCGCGCGCTGGCACTGCTCGGCGAGGAGGACGCGCGGCGCGTGTTCACGACGGTCGGGCCCGAGCAGGAGTACTTCCTGATCGACGAGCAGTACTACTTCGAAAGGCCCGACCTGCTGACCACCGGGCGCACGCTGTTCGGTGCCAAGCCGCCGAAGGGCCACGAGCTCGACGACCACTACTTCGGCTCGATACCCGAGCGCATCCTCGCGTGCATGCTCGAGACCGAGCAGGAGCTCGCCAAGCTCGGCGTGCCGATCAAGACGCGCCACAACGAGGTCGCGCCCAACCAGTACGAGATCGCCCCGATATTCGAGAACTCGAACGTGGGCTCCGACCACCAGCAGCTGACGATGCAGGTCATGCAGAACGTCGCGCGGCGCTATGGCCTGGTGTGCCTGCTGCACGAGAAGCCCTTCGCCGGCGTCAACGGCTCGGGCAAGCACAACAACTGGTCGATGGGCACCGATACCGGGGCGAACCTGCTCGAGCCCGGCGACACGCCCTCTGAGAACCTTCAGTTCCTGTTCTTCTGCACCGCCGTCATCCAGGCGGTCAACGCCTATCAGGCACTGCTGCGCGCGTCGATCGCCTCCCCCGGCCAGGACCACCGCCTGGGGGCCAACGAGGCGCCGCCGGCGATCATCTCGATCTTCCTCGGCGCCGAGCTCGAAAAGGTGTTCGCCGCGATCGAGTCCGGCAAAGCCGAGCGCTCCAAGCCCGGCTCGTTCCTCGGACTCGGCACCCCGGTGCTGCCGCCGATGCCGCTCCACGGCGGCGACCGCAACCGCACGAGCCCGTTCGCGTTCACCGGCAACAAGTTCGAGTTCCGCGCGCTCGGCTCCTCGCAGTCGCTGGCGCTGCCGAACACCGTGCTGAACACGATCGTGGCCGAGGCCATCGATGACCTCGCGGGCAAGCTCAAGACGGCGCTCAAAGGCAACGCCGCGAACCTCGAGAAGGCGGTCGCGAAAGTCGTGCGCGAGAGCTACGCCGCCAACAAGCGGATCATCTTCGACGGCGATAACTACGCGCCCGAGTGGCATGCCGAGGCGGAGAAGCGCGGCCTGTACAACCTGCGCTCGACTCCCGAAGCGCTTCCTTGGCTCGTCAACAAAGGCACCGTGGCCCTGTTCAAGAAGTACGCGGTGCTCTCCAAGCGCGAGCTCGAGTCCCGCCACGAGGTCTTCCTCGAGCAGTACGCGGTCAAGATCAACATCGAGTCCGAGACCGCAGCCGCGATCGCTCGCACGCAGATCCTCCCGTCGGCGGTCCGTCACGTCAACGAACTGCGCATGGCGGGGCTCGAGGAGCTGATCGAGGAGGTCGAGCCGGTCATCAGGGAGCTGCACTTCGCGCTGCTGAAGCTCGAGGACGCCAACCTGGAGGAGAACCAGGACGATTCGACGCCCGCGAAGTGGGCCGACTACGTGCACGACCGCGTGCTCCCGGCGATGGATGACGTGCGCGAGGTCGCGGACCGCCTCGAGAAGATCGTCGCCGACGATCTCTGGCCGCTGCCGAAGTACTCGGAGATGCTGTTCATCAAGTAACGGCCGAGGCCGCCGGGCGTGCCCCGCTAGCTAGCATGGCTGGATGGCCCGCGACTACCTAGAGGCGATTAACAGCCATGTCGTCGTCTACGACGGCGGCATGGGAGCCACGCTCGAGCAGTTCGATCTGACGAGCGAGGACTACGGCGGCCTGGCCGGAAAGTGCCACGAGGCGCTCATTCTCAACCGGCCGGACGTGATCGAGGGGGTGCACTCCTCGATGCTCGAGGCCGGAGCCGAAGTGCTCGAGACCGACACCTTCCAGGGCTCGCGGATCAAGCTCGACGAGTGGGGGCTGGCCGACTACACGGTCGAGATAAACACAAAGGCGGCCGAGATTGCGCGCAAGGCGGCCGGCGGGAGCCGCTTCGTCGCGGGCTCGATCGGCCCCACCGGATACCTGCCGGCCTCCGAGGATCCCTCGCTCGGACAGATCCGCTTCTCGGAGCTGGTGGAGGTGTTCGCCGAGCAGGCGGCCGGGCTGATCGACGGCGGCGCCGACCTGCTGATCATCGAGACCGCCCAGGACATCCTCGAGGTCAAGGCCGCGATCTTCGGCGCGCGGGAGGCGTTCAAGAGCACCGGGCGCACGCTGCCGATCCACACCTCGGTGTCGCTGCTGCCCAACGGCGGCAAGATGCTGCTCGGCACCGACATCTCCTCGGTGCTCACGACGCTGGAGGCGCTGAAGGTGGACGTGATCGGGCTGAACTGCTCGACCGGACCGGAGGACATGCGCGACGCCATCCGCTTCCTGTGCGAATTCAGCCCCCTGCCGGTCGCTTGCATCCCGAACGCCGGCCTGCCGCTGCAGGGACCTGACGGCGAGACGATCTTCCCCGAGCAACCCGAACCGCTCGCGGAGGCCCTGAAGGAGTTCGTCGAGCGCTACGGCGTCGGAATCGTGGGCGGCTGCTGCGGCACAACACCCGCGCACATCGCGGCGATCGTGGAGCGTGTCGGCGGCCGCGCCGTGGATCCCCGGCCCGCGCCCCGAGCGCCCCATCTCTCCTCGATGATCGCGGCCACCCCGCTGCAGCAGGAGCCGGCGCCGACGATGGTCGGCGAGCGCGTCAACTCCCAGGGCTCGCGCAAGGCCAAGGAGCTGCTGCTGGCCGACGACTACGACGGGCTCGTGCAGATCGCCGAGGACCAGGTGACGGGCGGCGCGCACGTGCTCGACCTCTGTGTCGCGCTGACCGAGCGCACGGACGAGGACGAACAGATGCGCCTGGTGGCAAAGAAGGTGTCGCTGACGCAGCCCGCGCCGATCCAGATCGACTCGACCGAGCCCGAGGTGATCGAACGGGCGCTCGAGCAGGTCCCCGGACGCGCGATCGTCAACTCGGTCAACCTCGAGGCGGGCCGCGCCAAGCTTGACCGCGTGGTTCCCGTCGCGCTCGCCCACGGAGCGGCGCTGATCGCGCTCACGATCGACGAGGTCGGGATGGCCAAGACGGCCGAGCGCAAGGTGGAGATCGCCAAGCGCATCCGCGACCTGTGCTGCGAGGAGCACGGCCTCGACCCCGAGCTGTTGATCTTCGACTGCCTCACCTTCACGCTGACCACCGGCGACGAGGAGTGGCGCCCGTCCGCGGTCGAGACGATCGCCGGCATCCGCGCGATCAAGGAGCAGATCCCCTCGGTGAAGACCTCGCTCGGCGTATCGAATGTCTCCTTCGGCGTCTCACCGGGAGCGCGTGCGGTGCTCAACTCGGTCTTCCTGCACCACTGCGTCGACGCGGGCCTGGACCTGGCGATGGTCAATCCGAACCACATCACCCCTTACTCGGAGATACCCGACGCCGAGCGCGAGCTGGCCGACGACCTCGTGTTCAACCGCCGCGAGGACGCGCTCGAGAAGTTCATCGCGCATTTCGAGTCCAAGGGCGAGGAGGACGTCGCCGCGGGCGCCGCGGATCCGACCGAGGGGATGGAGCCCGAGGAGGCCCTTCACTTCCACATCCTGCGCCGTCGCCGCGACGGCGTGGAGGAGCAGATCGATCGAAGCGTCGAGAAGATCGGCGCGGTGCCGACCCTCAACGAGGTGCTGCTGCCGGCGATGAAGGAGGTCGGCGACAAGTTCGGCGCCGGCGAACTGATCCTGCCGTTCGTGCTGCAGTCCGCCGAGGTCATGAAGCGGGCTGTCGCCCGGCTCGAGAGATATCTCGACAAGATCGAGGGCTACACGAAGGGGACGGTGGTGCTCGCGACGGTATTCGGCGACGTGCACGACATCGGCAAGTCGCTCGTCAACACGATTCTCACGAACAACGGCTACACGGTCGTGGACCTCGGCAAGCAGGTGCCGATCCAGACGATCGTCGACGCCGCGCAGGAGCACGAGGCGACGGCCATCGGCCTCTCGGCGCTGCTCGTCTCCACCTCGAAGCAGATGCCTGCGTGCATCCAGGAGCTGCATGCCAAGGGCCTCTCCTATCCCGTGCTGATCGGAGGCGCGGCGATCAACCGCGCGTTCGGCTACCGCGTGCTCTACCCGGGCGGCAAAGAGTCCGAGGAGGTCTACGAGCCCGGCGTCTTCTACTGCAAGGACGCCTTTGAGGGCCTGGCGGTCATGGACCAGCTCGTGGACGAGGACGCCCGCGGCGCACTCATCGAGAAGCTGCGCGCCGGCGCGACCGAGTTCCGCGCGAAGGGCGATGCGCCGGTCGAGGAGGTCAACCTCGCAGACGACTCGGTGCGCTCGCCGGCGCGCACCGACGTGCCGATTCCCACCCCGCCGTTCTGGGGCGTGCAGGAGATCGACGTCGACCTGGACGAGGTCTACCACCACCTCGACACGCACGTGCTGTTCAAGCTCCACTGGGGCGGGCGCGGCGTGAAAGGCGAGGCCTGGCAGAAGCTGTTGCGAGAGGAATTCCGCCCGCGCCTGGAGCGCATGTGGCGCGAGCAGACCTACCTGCACCCGCGCGCGCTGCTCGGCTTCTTCCCCTGCTACTCGCTCGGAAACGACATCGTCGTGCTCGATCCCGAGGATCGCGAGACGGAGCTCACGCGCTTCGTCGCCCCGCGCCAGCCCAAGGGCGACCGGATCTGCCTCGCGGACTTCTTCCGCCCGGCGGTGGACGGAAAGCCCCCCGCCGAGCTCGACGTGATCGCTGTGCAGGCGGTGACGGTGGGCTCGGAGGTGACCGAGCTGATGGCCAGGCTGGAGGCCGAAGGTGAGTTCGCCGAGCAGCTGTTTGTCCATGGGCTCGGGGTGCAGACCGCCGAGGGACTTGCGGAGTGGCTGCACTCCGAGGTGCGCAGGATGCTCGACATCCCGGCCACGCAGGGCCGCCGCTACTCCTGGGGCTATCCGGCCGTCCCCGAGCAGAGCGAGCACCTGAAGGTAGAGAAGCTGCTCGACCTCGCGCAGATCGGCATGACGATCACCGACGGCTACGCGCCCGAGCCGGAGCAGTCGACGCTCGCGCTCGTCGCCCATCATCCGCAGGCGATCTACTTCGGCACCCGCCAGGGGCGGCTGTTGCCGGACGGTTCGCCCGACGACGTGATCCGCGGCTCCAGCCGCGACCCTTCGCTGTTCGCGGACCTCGACGACGGCGACCCGCCGGACGGGGCGGTCGAAGGCGAGGACGAGCCGGCGATGGCCGGCGAGAGCTCCTAGTCAGTCCTCGCGCGGGGGCGGGCGGAAGAGGATCCGCTTGACCTCCGACGCCGAGCCACCGCCGAGACGCAGGACCGTCTGAAAGCCCTCGGCGCCCAGCTCACCCGCGTCGAGCGCCCGGCGAAGCTCGTTGAGCGCCGCGAGGTCCTCCTCGGCAACCTGATCGCGCGCGGTCTCGAGCAGGATCAGGTGGCGCGGGCGCTTGAACGAGGCAGCGATGCGCACGAAGCGCTCACGCTCGCCGGCGTCGAGGCTGTCGGCGGCCAGCACGACCGTCTGGCGGTTCTCCAGGCGCTTTAGCGCGGCGGCCTGCAGAAGCTCCTCGGCGCGCGCCTGGAGCTCCTCCTCGCCGACACGTCCGGCGAGCAGGCCGCGAACCTTGTCCAGGGACAGCAGCGAGGCACGGTCCTCGATCAGGCGCTCGACGAACCGGTCGCGCTCGGCGGCGGACGCCGAGACGATGATCAGCAGGCTTCCGGGCGAGTAGCGCAGGCGGTCCGCCGGCGCGAGCACGCGGCAGTGGACGGTCAGGTCGGCGGGTCGCGGCGGAGCCCCGTCGCGCCGCGGGCGGTCCGAGGACCAACCGGTCCGCTCGTCGTCTGAGATCTTGACGCTGCGCGCCGGGGGTCGGGAGGCCATGCCACCATCATGCCCTAACCGAGGCGCGCACCCCGGCATCCCCGCCGCCGGCTGGCGCCGGAGGGGGCGTTTGGGCGATCAGGGCGAGCTTCGCCGAGCGGTCGAGCGCCTTGATCCGCGCCTCCTCGCGTCGCGCCGCCGTGCGGTCGGCCATCGGCGCCATCATCGCCAGCTCCACGGGGAGGCGGCTCGCCGTGTAGCGGCTCGCGCGGCCCGCGCGGTGGCTGGCGAGGCGACGCTGCACGTCGGTGCTCCAGCCCGTATAGAGGGAGCCGTCACGGCAGCGCAGCATGTAGACCCAGGCGTCGGCCACGATCGCTCCATACGCCGTGCCGGCGCAGATGCCTGCCCTGCGGGCTACGCCTCCGCCCGCACCGCGGCGGCGCCGGCGGAAGGGGCCGGCAGCGGACCGAGCTTCACCGGCGAGGCGTGCATCGTGCGCAGGCGCACATCACGCCAGGACAGGCCCTCGTTGAGCAGCGCGGGCATGCCCATGATCAGCGCCGTGGCCACCTCGACGGCCTGCAGGACGATGCCGTAGGCGATCGCTTCGGGCGTGGAGACGTGGTAGGCGCCGGCGAGCACCGCCACGCACGCGGCCTGGAAGATGCCGACGTTGGCCGGCGTGGCAGGCACGACGGCCGTGACGTTGACGGCGAACAGGACGCCTGCGGCTGCGCCGGCGCCGGCGCGGGAGTCGAGCCCCAGGGCCATCAGCAGCAGCCAGCAGGAGAGCCACTGCAGCGCCCAGGCGGCCAGCTGCAGGGCGGTGGCTAGCGCCGCGCGGCGCGGAAGGCGAAAGACGAGCAGGCCATCTCGCAGCCGCAGCAGGCTCTGGCGAAGGCTGGCGACCATCGCCTGCAGGCGGCGCGAGCGCGAGACGGCCGCCGGCGGGATCAGCACCGGAGCAAGCAGCACCACGATCAGCGCCGCCAGGGGCGCGACCGCGAAGAGCAGCAGGGCGCGGTGGTGGCCGTCGAGCACGTTGACGCTCGAGATCGTCACACCGCCGAGGATCGCCAACGCGAGCAGGTTGAGCAGCGTCTGGGAGACCATCGTGCCGAGCACCACCGGCAGCGTCTCGCGCGGGCGGCCGAGGCGGCGGGCGACGATCAGCGCGCGAGAGGGCTCTCCGAGGCGGGCGGGAAGCGTCGCCGACATGAGCACGCCGATGAACGTGCCCTGCATCGCGTCCCTGCGTTTCGCCCTGCGCCAGGTTGGCGCGGCGCAGAGGATCGCGTGCCATGCGATCGCGCGCACGAACATCGCCGAGCACATCAGGGCGAGGCCCGCCACGAGCAGACCTGGCTTGGAGGCGACGAGCGAGGCGGCGACGCGCGCGACGCCGATGCGCTGCAGGGCGAGTGCCGCGAGGGCCGCGCCGGCGAGCGAGCTGCTCACGAGCGCCGCGCGCCGCAGCGTCCGCAGGCGGCGAGCGCGCTTGCCCGGTGGCAGGCTGCCGGCCGGCGCGCTGACCTCGAGCGACGGCAGCCTCTGCGCGGGCACGCGCGGGAGCAGATCGGCCGGCGCGAGCCCGTAGCGCAGGGCGGCGCGGGCAAGCCGCCCCCGCGCCGGATCCGCGGCGCGCGGCGCGATCTCGCGCGCCTGCTCGTAGGCGTCGAGCACTTCGGCGGCGACGTGCGGCCAGCAGAAGCGCTCGGCGCGCTCGCGCGCAGCGGCCGCCATGCGCAGGCGCCGGGCGGGATCGAGCGCGAGCGTGCGCAGCGCCTCGGCGAGCGCCAGCGGGTCGCCGGCCGGCAGCAGCTGGCCGTCGACACCGTCGCGCAGCACGTCGCGGTAGCCGGGTATGTCGGAGGCGAGCACGGGAGTCGCAGCGGCGAAAGCCTCGGTCAGGACCATCCCGAAGCTCTCCCCGTGCAGCGACGGGGCGCAGAGGACCTGTGCGCGCGAGAGCTCTTCGGCCTTGCGCTCCTCTGACACCTTGCCGAGCGCATGCACGCCGCGGTCGTCGAGCATCATGTGGGCGACCTCCTCGGCGCTCGCGCCGACGAGCGTGAGCGTCGCGGGGATGTGGTCGCGCAGCGCCTCGAAGGCGCGCAGCAGGACCGGCAGGCCCTTGCGCTCAACGGCCTGTCCGATGAACAGGATTCGCAGCTCCGGCGCGCGCTCGCCCTCCGCACAGTCGCCTGGGTCGCCGTCGACGGGCGCGGCGTCCTCGGCGAGGTGCACGCCGTTGGGCACGATTCGGTAGCGCCCGCCGTAGAAGCGCCGTGCCGTCCAGGCGGCGGCTTCGGAGACGGCGATGCGGACGTGCAGGCGGTTCATCCGCCTGCGACCGCCGAGCGGAACGGCGGCGATCCCGTTGGTGATCACGTTCTCGGAGTAGGTATGGAAGGTGCCCACGAGCGGGAGGTCACCGGCACAGCGCAGCGCATCCCAGCCGGCCATCGGCACCACCGGCTCGTGGAGGTGCGCGACGTCATAGCCCCCGTTGCGCAGCTCGTGCCGAAGTGTGACGACGGCGCGAGCCGTGAGCGCCGCGTTTGAGACGGCTCCGTTGGCGGGCACGCCGATGGTGCGCCCGAGCGAGACGAAGTCGTTCGGGAGCGAGCGGCGCTGGGGTTGAGCTCCGCGATGCAGGCGCCGCGAGAGCGCATCGTCGGGGTCGAACGGCGCGAGGATGCGCGCGTCGTGACCGCTCGCGGACAGCTCCGAGGCGAGCGCCTCGATGTGGCGGGTGACACCGCCCGGGTAGGTCCACGAGTACGGGGACACCAATGCGATCCGCACGCCGCACACTGTATCCCGCCACGCTGTCGGGAGCATCGCCGCTGCTGCGATAATCGACGTCGTGTCCGCCGCGCGTCACTTCGTCAAGTACACCTTCCTGAAGCTCGATCCCGCCTGGCGCCGCCTCGACTCCGACCGCCGCGAGCAGGACAAGCGCGAGTTCGTTGCGGCGTGCGAGGACTTCGCCGACGGACACCTGCTGCAGTCCTTCTCGCTGGTGGGCACGCGCGGCGATGCCGAGCTGCTGCTCGTGGCCGAGGCGGAGAACCTCGACCGCATCCACGAGTTCCACGTGGTGCTGGCCCAGAGCGGCCTGATGAAGTGGGCGCAGATCCCGTACTCGTTCCTAGGCATGCGCAAGAGCTCGGAGTACTCCGAGGACGAGCGCCTGGTGGCGCGGGGCTTCAGGGGCAAGTACGTGTTCGTCTATCCGTTCGTCAAGTCGCGCGAGTGGTACGCGCTGCCGGCCGACGAGCGCTGGCGGATCATGCAGGGGCACATCGAGGTCGGCCGCGAATATCCGGGCGTCGACAACCACACCACCTACTCGTTCGGCCTCGACGACCAGGAGTTCGTGGTGGCGTTCGACACGGACGACGTCGGCACGTTCCTCGACCTCGTCCAGCGGCTGCGCACCACGGAGGCGTCGCGCTACACGGTCCGCGACACGCCCAGCTTCACCTGCATCGCGATGTCGCTCGGGCGCGCGCTGAACGCCCTCGACGGCGAGTCGGTGGCCTTCGAGGCAGCGCTACCGGCGGCCTGAGGCCGGCCGTGGCCGACAGGGCAGCCGCGCGCGGCAGATCCGCCCCGGCCGCGAAACCGCGCCGCCGGGCGCCCTCGCGGCGCAAGGCCGTGGCCGAGCTCAGCGCGGCCGATCCCGTGCTGGCAGCCCTGATCGCAGCGATCGGGCCTATCTCCGACTCGCGCGACGGACGGCCGGCGGCCGGCGACCATTACGGAGCCCTCGTGCGCGCGATCGTGGGGCAGCAGCTGTCTGTGCTGGCGGCGCGTGCGATCTACGGCCGGCTCACGGCTCGCTTCGGCGGGCGCCCGCCCACGCCGGCGGAGATCCTCGCCGACGATCCCGAAGAGCTGCGCGCCGCCGCGGGGCTCTCGCGCGCAAAGGTCGGCTTCCTGCGCTCGCTGGCGGAGCACGTGATCTCCGGCGAGCTCGAGCTGGAGCGGCTCGAGCAGCTCGACGACGAGGAGGTCATCGCAGAGCTGGTCGCGGTGAAGGGGCTCGGCACCTGGAGCGCCCACATGTTCCTGATGTTCCAGCTCGAGCGCACCGACGTGCTCGCCGTGGGGGACCTGGGAATCCGCCGAGCGATCGAGCGCGCCTACGCATTCGAGCATCTGCCGACGCCCGCGGAGATCGAGGCGCTGGCCGAGCCGTGGCGCCCTCACCGCACGCTCGCATGCAGATACCTGTGGCGCTCGCTGCAGAACGAGCCGGGATAGCCGATCCAAACACGGAGGGCGCCCCCACGGGCGCCCTCCGTCATGCAGGCACGCAGCGTTGCTGCCTCGGGTCTAGTTTTCCTTCGCTTTGATCTCCAGCGGGTTCGCGTTGTGGCCGAAGTAGCCGACGATGTTCAGCGTCGACGGCGCTGTGCCGAGCGTTTCCAGACCGGACGTGAACGTCGTGATCAGCGTGTCTTTGGGTCCGCCTTCGAACTGTTCGGGGATCTGTCCGACGTTTTTCTTGACCAGGTACTGGAGGTTCGATTCCGTCGTCATTTTGTCGAATGGCCTGAGCCTCGCGATGACCGAGCCTTCGACATGTGCGACTTCTGTGCTGCCGGTGCATTCGTAGCTCATCAGTTCGTGCAGCGGCGGCTGGGGCTTCAGATCCATGCCGACCGTGATGAACGTCCTGCCTTCGATCGTCTGGTTACGGACGAACCCGAGTTCGCCTTCCATCGGGAACGTCGCTATTTCCGATTTGTTGCGCGGGTCTAAGCTCTGGCATTGCTGTTCCTGGGGGTTCGTGCACGCCTGGAATTCGATCTGCACCGTCGCCGTTTTAGGTCCGGTGTATTCGCCGGAGAAGTTGGCGGCGACGCAACGGATCGTCTGGTGGCCCGTGGTCGCGAGCGTGACTTCCCCTCCCGCGCCGGAGAAGGTCTGTTTTTCGGTCACGCTCACCGGCGTCCATTCGAATTTGCCGAGACCATTGGTGGCTTTTTTTACGCAGGTGGCCGTCGTGTAGGCACCTGCCCCTGTGGCCACTTTGACGCATCGCCCAACTTCGGGCAGAGAGTGTGTGGCCGCCTGCGCGACCGTAGCGCCGGCGGCGCTGACGGCGAGCGCCAGCAACGCGCACATCCCCGAAATCCTGACCCGCTTCATCCTCTGTCTCCTCTCCCCGGGATTCGATGCCGCCGCGCAATATCCCCGCGCGCGCGGCCCGACTAGCCTGGATGCCTCGCCGGCAACGTGAGCCGTCGCGGGCCTATTCGACCCACGAGCCACGTCTACCCCGTTTGACGGGTGGCAAACCCGAGTGGATCGAGCGGTGCGGTATTCGAGCGGAGGGACGGCCGGGGTGTGCGAGCCCGGCGACTTCAGAAAACGACTATTTCTTCTTGGACGTCTTCTTCTTGCTCTTCTTCTTCTTCTTAGCCTTGTGTTTCGTGGTTTTGAAGCCCTTGACCGCTTTGCATCCGGTGACGGTCAGCGGCGTGCTCTTTTCGATCACGTTGCCGTTCTGCCCGGTGAGGATCGTCGGAAGCTTCAGTGGGTCGGCGACGTTCACCGTCACGGTCTTGCGAACTTTGATCGTCCGCGTCTTCTTACCCCGTTTGACGCGCTTGGCGACGAGTACTTTCTTGGTGACCGCCTTGACCGGTTTGCAGAGGTCGCCGTGGCCCGTAAACGCCGAGTGCGGGCCCGCCGGGAGCGTGACGACGAATGTGCTGACGGGCGCATCTGGCACCGTGTTGAATTCGGAGCTCGTGATGCCTTTTTTGATGTCCGTCTTGCCGTCGAGCACGAGCGTGATCCCTTCGCCCTGGAGCACAAACTCGGCGTCAGGGAAAGCCGCGCCACCGTGCGAGACGAGATAGGCGGGGCCGGTCAGCGGGCCTGCGAGCACCGGTGTGTGGGCCGTGGCGGTCCCGATCACGGAGCCTTCGGGGCAGGTCGCCGGGTTGGCTTCGAACACTGAGTCCGGGCACGCTTTCTGGATCGTCGTGAGGCGCGATGGGAGCTGTTCGGGGAACACGATCTTTGTCTTGCCGATGTTGGCTTGCCCCGGCCCCGACGTCACCTTCACGACCAGGCTCGTGCCATTGGTTTTCGTGACATTCGAGCTGGTTTCGGCCGTCAGCGTCGGCGCGAACGGCAGTTTGTTGCAGTTGGCCGCCTGGAACGGCACGGCGATCGGCGCGCTCGCGCCCTGGTCGCCCCCGATCGCGCCCGTGATTTTCAGCGGGCTGCAGTTGGTCGGGTTGAACTGGAATTCAGGCCGTTCCACCGTGACGTCGATGCGGCGCAGCTGCACCGGAACACCGACCCCTTCGGGGTATCTGTCCGTGACGACCATCGTGGGAACGTCGGGCGTGTTGATGGTGATCGCCGCCGTGTTGCGATCCACGGTGATCGTCGAGCGCGTGACGACGTTGCCGAAGTCAAACGGGCCGGCCTTCGCCGGGATCACGATCGAGAGGCCGAACGGGGCGCCTTTGTATTTTTCGGTCAGGTAGACGCGCCCACCCGTGATCGTGAACGGGTCGGAGCCGAGACCCGAGCTGGCCGTCGCATGGCCGATCAGGCTCTCGGGTCCGCAGGTTCCGGCGTTGGCCTGGGCTTCGGGACACTGCGACACGTTTTTGACGATCCCGGCGAGACCGGGCGGAAGCGTCACGGAGAGGGACTTGACCTGCTGGTCGGTGTCGGGGCGGGTCAGCGTCAGCGAGAAGGGCGTGAACGCTCCGGCCTGGTTGTTGGTCGTCCCCGCGACGATCCCCGGATTGAATGGCTGGACGCTCGCGCAGGGGGTTCCATGCGGACCGGAGGTGATGTTGAATTGCTGCGGGTTCAGGGACAGTTCGGCCGGAGCGGTCCCTGACCAGGGCGTGAGCGTCGCCTGTGTCGTGAAGTTGCCGCACGAGCGCGGCGTCGCGACGGACGAGCGCGGACCGTTGGACAGTTCCAGCTTGAGCTCGTCAAACAGCAGCTGCGGCGCGTTCGGGAACGTCGAGATGACCTGTCCCGTCGCCTTGACGGGATCGACTCTGCCCGCGATCTTGGCGAGGACTCCAGAGATCGGGTCTTCAACGACGATGTAGAGGCCGAACAGCGACCCGAACGGGTTGTCGTTCTGCGCCGCGAGATACACAGAGCCATGCAGTTCATGTTCAAGCACGGGCGTGTGGATCGTGACGGTGCCCACCTTCGACGCAGCGGGGCATTTCGCCGGCTCGGAGTTGAATTCGTTCGTTCCCGTGATCGAGTTGGTACCCGTGAAGCCGATATCCGAGAGCGAGCACGCCGCCAGTCCGTCGGCCGCCGAGGGACTCAGCTGCATCCCGGGCGGAAGCGCCACGGTCGTGTCCTTGATGTTCGACTCCGCCAGTCCTTTTTCGTCCAGAGTCGATTCCTGCGGCACCTTGAGGTCCACGGTCAACCCAGTCGGGGTGTTGGATTCGTGCTGCTGGGGTTGCACTTCCATCGTCGGGTTGAACGGAAGCTTCTCGCAGCCCTGCAACGTCTGGGTGCCTTCGTGGGTGCCCGTGAAGGCCGGCGACACGGCGTCGAGGAAGCCCGCGCCCGGGAGCCAAGACTGGGCGGACGCGCTTGTCTGCAGCGGCCCCTTGCATGATGTGGGCAGCGACAGGAACGCCTGCGGATGCACCCCGAGGTCTTCGCATGTCTGGCCCTGTGCGCTCGCTCCTTCGGCGAGGCACGCGAACCCGCGTGACTGGTTGTGGCGGGAGTCCCCCGGTACTCCCCAGACCGTCACTTCGCTGCTGAGCAGCGCCGCCGACTGGGGGATGTTGCTCGCGTTCACGACCACGTGGTAGTCGCCTTCGCGGACGACCGTGTCCAGGGTCACAGGCACGTTGAAGGCCTGGAAGCCGAACCGCGCCGGCTCGCCTTCGGCGGGATGCAGGTTGAACACCGGCTGAACGGCCGTGATCACCGCCACGGTCAGCGGTTCGTTGACTCGCACAACCGCAACGCCGATCGCAGTGTTGCCGGGGCACAGGTTGACGTCGGCGGTCGGATGCGTCGTGAAGTCGATTTCGGAGCATTGCGGCACACCGATGGGGTTGCCGATCAGGCCGGGCGGCAGGTTGACGTGCACGTTCTTGGGAAGCTCCGGAAGCGACGGGAACACACCTTTGCCCGGGAAGTTGAAAACGGACTCGTTCAGCGAGAATGTCGTCGTCAGCTGGAACGGATGAGCGCCGGCCTGAGTTTCGGAGCCACCGGCGTCGTTTTCCGAGGAGACTTCGTAGTTTTCGATGCCGAATGGCGTGGGTGCGCCGTTGACCTTGAGCTGCCTGACGATCGACTCCGGTTCGGCGCCACCGCCTTGAATCGTCACTTCGTTCGGGAGCAAGCGCACGGTCCCCAGCGGTTCTTCGACCTTCACCGTGATGTCCATCTCGAGGCCTTCATAGGGCGCCATGCTTTCCCTGAGATCGCAGCTCACCGTTGCCGGGTTGCACGTGATGTCCTGCGCTTTGTTGCCGTGGCTCGGTGAGCGCTTTGCGCACATGTGCTGTTGAGGCGCTGTGACATTGCATATCGTCGGGTTCAGGCCGGTGACCACCAGGCCGGCCGGGAGTTTGTCGGTGATCGTGACCGGTGCAGTCGGGCTTGCTTTGACTTCACCGTCGCCGAGGTTCGTCGCGGTCGCGACGATCGTCACTTCCTGACCCGGCGGGAGGTTCGTCGGCGCGGAGCTCGAGCCGAGATGCCACCAGGGCTTGCACGAGGAGCATGTTTCCGCGGCGAACGCAGACGACGCTCCGACCGCGACTGCAAGCAGCACGATCGCCAATAGCACGCCGACGACCACGTTACGACGCCTGAAGCGGGGGAATCGCTGTGCTCGCATCACTTCTTCCCCTTCTTCTTGGCGGTCTTTTTCGCCGGCCCGTATTTCTTCTTCGCCTGCTTTTCGCAGGTGATCCGCTTCTGCTTCTTCTTCAGCTTCTTGCATGCCTTGAGCGCCTTCGCGAGCTTCTGCGCACGCGTTTCAGGTTTCGGTGTGGGCTTAGGTTTGTTGATGACCGTCACGCCGAGGACGCCGCCGTTTCCCGCTCCCGGGAGCATGCTCGGGGGCGCGCTCGGAAGCGCGGACTGAGAGGAGGTCGGCGCTTTGCATCCTTCGCCCTGGCAGGCCGGCGGGGGCGGAGTCGGGGCCCCGAGGCAGGGCGAGGACGATGTGCAGATCTTGGCGTCGTAGATGTCGAAGCCGGTGTCGTTGTCCTGGGTCACGAGGCGCTCGGCGGTGAGGAAGAAGACGTGGTCCCCGCTGACGCTCGCGTCGAGGAACGCCGATTCGTGCGTGGCGGTTTCCGCGCCCGAGGAGATCAGCGAGACGCAGCCGTGTTCGCTTCCACAGGTGCCTTCGCCGCTCGGCTCGTACTCGTAGACGTCCATCTTGTGGTTCTTGTCGGCCGGGACGAGCGTGTCCGAGCTGTTGAAGAACAGGCGGCCGCTGTCCGACAGGTAGCGCGACTGGTAGATGGCGATCTGAGCTTTCAGCGCCGTCCATGTCGGGATGTTGGCCGCCAGCCACGGGTCGGTGTGTCTTTCGGCGTTCGGTATCCAGGTGCCCGGTCTGTCAACCAGCAGGCCCGTCCCTTCGCCCGACTTTTCGGTGTCGAGCACTCCGGCCGGGGGTTCGCCGCTCGGGTTGCACGACGCGCACACGATGCGATTGGTGTTCGCGTCGTAGAGGAAGACCTCCTCATCGCGTGCTTTGGGTTCGTTCTTGTCGACGTTGTTGTAGCCGGTGAGGCTCCTGCTCGACATGAACGCGAGGAAGCGGCCGTTGGGTGAGACGCGCGAACTGATGAGTGCCACCGAATGAGACTGGTTGCTCCCCCAGACCGGCACGTCTTCGCCGGTCAGCGCGGCGATGAACTTCGGGCTTTCCCATTTTCCGCCGCTGCTCTGCGCGACGTAGAGGTTGCAGGTCGCTCCGGCAGGCGTCCCTTCCTGCGAGGTGCTGGTGCAATGCCCCTGCGATGCGCCCGCGGCGAGGACGCCGTTGGCGACGAAGTAGATCGATGTCCCGAGTTCGCTGGCACCGAGTGCAACGCCCTGGACGGAAGCTGGCCCGTTTTTCGCGAGCTTCGGGGTGAGGTCCGTCAGGTTGCACGCGAGTTTGCCTTCGACCGGCACGATGTCGCACTCGTAGAGATCGCCTTCGCCGTCCGGTTCTTCTCCTTCGGAGGACGCATTTGGCGTCAACCGCGAGCGGTCGGTGAAGAACACCTTCGAGCCGTCCGCGCTTGCGGTCTGGAACACGGCAGTCGATGCCCTCGGCTGAGGAACGCCCTGCGCCTTGTCGATGCGAAGGGTTTCTCCGCGAACGACGTCGCGCACGTAGAGGCGGTTCTTTTCTTCCCCTTCCGGTTCATCGGACCAGAAGACGCGGGAGCCGTTGTCGGAGATCGCATGCCGCACGTCACCCTCGTTCGTGCCCGCTTCGCCGACGCCGATCGAGGCGGCTTCGGCCTCGGTCCCTTTTTCGCTGATCGGAAGCACGTTGATCAGCTGCAGGCGCTGCCCGGGTTCCCACTCGTAGAAGCTCTTTTCCCCGGCGCCGGGGGTGAGGGGCACGTCGGACAGGAACACAGCGTGGCGGCCATCCGCCGAGGCGCTGACGAATTCGAGCTTGCCGCCGAATTTGCTCTGCGGTTCGGAGGTGTTGTTCGCCGCCGTGACCAACGCTTCATAGCACGACGACGGAACCGGCTCGCACGATCCCGGCGATCCGGTCGTCGTGCGACGGTACAGGGTCGTTTCGGTCGCATCCGATGACAGCCGCTCTTCTTCGGGTACGGAGAGGCCGAGGTCCGGCTGCAGCAGCCCGGCCGACAGATCCGAGGAGAAGAACCGGTACTCCGACCCTCCGATGCCCGATTTGTAGCCGATCGGAACCTGGTTGCGGGGTGTGGCCAGATCCTGCGTGACCCACCCCTGCGATCCGCGCCGAGACAGGTTGGGGACGGGTTCGGGGCTGCGGTTGGCCGGTGGGTTGGTGACGATCGGCGCCGAGGTCGAGTAGGTGATCGCGTCGCCGGCTTCGGAAGCCTGCACGAGGCCCGACGTGATCGTGATCGGGAAGATCGCGGCGCCGAGCTTGTTCTGCGGCGTGACCATCTCCCATGCGCGCCCGTCCGCCAGGGCCGGTTCGGGTATCGGCGGCAGTTCGGGCGGAGCCGGTATGAAGATCTCGACCTTGCCTTCGTGCGCGTCGGCGACATAGACGTCGTGGGTGCTGGGATCGACCGCGATGCCGGTGGCTTCCCGCAGCGCCGAGGCGCCTTCTCCCCCTCCGAAGCTCTCGGTGAACGTCCCGGCGGAGGTGAACGCGGCGACGCTGGTTTCGTTGTCGGCGTAGATTTCACCTGTCGAGCGATCGACCGCCGCGCCGGTCGTGTTTGCGGCGCCAAGCTGAGCAACAGCGGGTTCCGCCGCCAGCCCTCCCGACGGGGTGAGCTTCACCATCACAGTCTGTTGTTCACATTTTTCTTTGCTGTTTTCGCGCGCACGTGCGACGTAGAAGAATTCCGCATTTGCCGCTACCGCGAATCCCGTTCGGGGAGGGCATTCGCTTTCGAGCGGCACGGCTGAGGCGAATCCCGTCGCTTCGCCGTTTGTGAACGAGTCGATGACCGACTGGAAGCCGCTGCCGGCAGCACCTTCTTTTCCGTGATACACCCACAGCGTTCCCGCTTCGTCCACGGCCAGCCCGTGAAGGGCTTTGAATTCGTGTGCTTCCGCTTCGCCTTCTTTCTGGAAGGTCTTGATGCCCGGCCCCACCTTTTCGCCGGTGGGCGTGAACCTGTAGACCGTGCGTTCCCCCGACTCGAAGACGTACACGTCGCCGGCGAAGGGGCCATTCGAGTTATCGACTGCGAGTCCTTCGCTCACCGCAACGCCTTTTTCTTTTTCGCCCACTTTGAAGTTCGTGAGGCAGGCGCCTGTCGAGCTGAACCGGCTGACGCTGTTCGTGGCGCGGTCGAACACGAACACTTCGTGCGTCGCGTTGTTTACCGCCATCGCGCCGGGTTGCGTGAACGAGCATTGGGCTTCGCCTTTGAACGAGCTACCGAAGGTGTGGTGCAGCTCTGTGCCGGCGAGGGCGGGCGAGCTCAGCAGGAGCAGGCCACCGACCGCGACGCAGAGCGCGAGAAGCGGGCGACTGAAGGAGCGGACGGGACGCGGGAGGCGCGCGCGTGCAGCTGAGCCGGGCTGGTCAGCCTCTATCCCTGCGCTATCGCGATTGCTCCCTCCCATCACCTGTCCCTCGTCCTTGATTCAGCTCCCGAAAACGAGTCTATCGACTGCCCCACGCCTGTCAAGCGAGAACCGTCCCCGTACACGACCTTGGCGTGCAAGTACCCGCAGCGGCTCGGTCTGAATCCCGACTCGACGAAACGCCTAGGCGCCTTGGGCGCTATTAACGACGCGTGGGGCCCGAGGGCCCCACGCGCTTGTTGCCTGTCCGAACTGCTCGGCGTTCCGCGGCTTGCTACTTGGTGATGCCGAGGTTGCCGGCCGGTACTGATTTCAGCGTGGCGATGACCGACTGACCCGAAGGTTCATACGGGTTGCCGCTGACGGACGATTCAAGCTGTTCCGTCCCGCCTTCGCCTTCGAGGAATTTCGAGTATTTCTGGATGCCTTTGGCCTCTGCGAGCGACAGTTTGTTCGACGCCGCGAATTTGCCGTTGGCAGGTTCCGTGCCGCTTGCCCCTGAGAGCGAGCCGATGACGGAGCCCTTCACGATGACCGGAACAGCGCCACCTGCGCACGAGAATTCGGCGAGTTTGCCGCCTTTGCCTTCGGCTTCATCGTACAGCCTCAGGCCCGGCAGCGCAGCTGTGATGCCGCCGAGTGTGCCCTTGAGTACTTTGGTGACGATTTCGCCGGGTGCAGCATTTTCACATTTCAGGCCGTTCGTTTCGCAGCCGGTGAATTTCGTGACGTTGTTTTTCGCTGTGGTCGGGCCGGTCACTTCACCTGTGGCTGTGCCGCCGGTGCACGTGATCTTCGTGCCGCCTTTGGCTTCCAGGAAGGCCGCGCCGAGCGTGCCCGTGAAGTTCACTTTGTTCACGGTTTCGCCGAGGCCGGCTTTGGTGTAGAAGACAGGTGCGGCTGATGCCGACGAGGCCGCGATGCTGATCGCAAACACGGCAACGAGGCAGAGCCCCACGATCCTGATGCGTTTCATGTATCCACTGCTCCTTTTCCCTCTAGGGGTTTAGATTGACCGGCACACGACTCTCGTCTCTTGAGTCAGAGACGCCCCTTGCGCCGGGTCGTCTCCGTTGACTGTTCCGCAGCCAACGGCCCTACACGGCCGACCTTCGCACGAACATGTGCTTGCGTCAAGGCCGAGCCAACATGATCTTCACCGTTGTGAAACCCGCTAGTCCGAGGCTCCACACCGGCCCGCGAAGAGACCGGGGCGCCAATGCCCTCTCCCAAGCCCAAGCCCGGCAGCAGGCGTGGGCGCTCCTTTCCCCTCACAGCGCTTGACATCATGTCGCGCCGACGGTACCACAGCGACCGACAAGCCGTCAAGCCGGTGGCCTGCCCGAAGTGCCTGTAATCCCTGGCTGAGCAGCCAGCCATTTTGGATAATAAGAAGTGCTGAAGACCGCGAGCTCGGCTCTCATTCGATGCGCCGCACCGCGACCGTGCGGTCGGCCTCGGCGGCGATCTCCCAGTCGGGCGTGGCCACGGCGCGGAAGGTTCGCGTGACGACGGCCGTCGGTCCCGACAGCCCGCGCCCGCCGGGCTGCCCGGCGCGCGCGTCGTGGAAGACGACATGGCCGCCGGGGGCCACGAAGCCCTGCCAGCTGCGCCAGTCGAGCTCGCATCCGGCCTCGGAATGATCGCCGTCGATGAACACCAGGTCGACGGAGCCGCTCCAGCGTGCAGCCACCTCATGCGAGCGGGCGACATGCCAGCGGACCGCCGGCGCGCCTGCGCCCAGGCGCCCCGCGGCGCGTGCCACGGTGCGTCGCGTCGCTCGCTCGCTCGCCCCCCAGCCGCCCGGCAGGGCGTCGGAGTGCTGGCCGAAGGGGTCGATCAGGTGCAGCTCCGCCTCCGGCCCGAGCGCCTCGCACAGCGCCAGTGCCGAGGCCCCCTCGTAGACCCCTATCTCCACGACGCGGCGGGCGCCGCGGGCGGCGTCGAGCAGCACGCGCGCGTCCTCGCCCGAGTGCATGGTGCGGGGCGGGATCAGCCCGAGTCCAAGCGCAAGAGCCCGCAGGCGCACGTCGTCGCGCAGGCGATCGGGGGTCAGCCGGCGCAGCGATCTCGGCAGGGGCGCCACCCGCAGCAGCCTATGCGCAGGCGGCGCCCGGCGTCGGAGGCGGCCGCCCCGCGGCGCTGAGCTGCGACCAGGCCAGCCACAGGCGGTAGGTCGGGTAGAGCTGCGACAGGTCGGCGCTCACCAGGCCGACCGGAAACGCAGGGTCCTCGCGGAACGTGTACTGGAAGACGGCGGCGACGCGCGGGTCGGAGTGCCAGTCCCGCAGCTGCTCGGCGAGCGCCCGGCAGCCGGCCTGCTGATCGGCGGCGCCGGCCGGGCGCGGGTGGCCGGGATGGGGGGCGCCGGCGCCCGCCTCGGTCACCCAGATATGAGCGTCGCGGCCGCACGCGCCGCGCGCGTCGAGCGCCCTCTCGAGCGCTCCCACCGCATCGGTCGAGGCGGGTGCCGGTGCATGGCGGGCGTAGGCGTGGATCGACCACACGTCGCCGAGGCAGATCACGTCCGGCGGCAGCGAGCCGACGAACTGGGCGATGCTCGTGCTGTGCGGCGTGTCCAGCTCCAGGTCGTTCAGCTCGCCGAGCAGCAGATGGTGCCGGCCGCCCGCGGAGCGCAGCTCGGCGGCCATCGCGCGCGCGAGTTGCGCGTAGGCGTCCGGTGAGACGGCCGGTGAGCCGGCCGCGCAGGAGGCGCGCTGGGGACTGAGGAAGCGCGGGTCGTTGGGCTCGTTCCAGGCGCTCCACCATTCCAGCGCCACGCCGTAGCGCCTACCGAGTGCGAGCAGCGATGCGATCAGCGCGCGGTAGGAGGCGATCGCCTCCGGACGGAGAGGTCTCGAGAAGGCGGCGGTGCCGGGAGTCTCGCAGCCGGATCCGGGTTGAGCAGCCCATTCGGGCGTGCCGAAGATGTCGAGCACCACACGGAAGCCGCCGCCGGCGGCCCGCTGCTGAGAGGCGATTGCCGCCAGCTCGCCGCCGATCCCGGCGTACGCGCCGCAGGGCCCGACCTGCCGGGCACAGCCGCTGACCGGCGCCTCCAGGGCGGGCGGCCGGCCGGCCTGCGGCTGCAGCGCCGCCCAGTCGACGAGCAGGCGCAGATAGGTCGGGTGCAGCGCCGTGAGCTGCGTTCGCGCGGACTGGAACGCAGGCGGCGCCGGCGAGGGCCCGTCGGGGCTCCACAGCAGCGAGGCGTTGTCCTCGGTCAGGCCGAGCGCCGGCGGCTCCGGCGCGGGCTTGGCCACCGGAGCCGAGGTGGTCGCCGAGCGCGCCGGCGCAGGGCGGTGCGCTGCGCCGCTGCAGCCGTACGCGCCCGTCAGCAGGAGCGCAGCTGCGACCATGCCGGCGCCCCCGCGCCGAGCGCGACGCCTGGGGCGATCGCGTGGCAATGCCTGCCGAGGACGCCAGGTCCGCAGGGGACCGGCGCTCAGACCGCCGAGACCTGCTCTTCCTCGGCGACCCTGAAGGAGGAGCCGCAGCCGCACGCGGCCACGACATTCGGGTTGTTGACCTTGAAGCCGGCGCCCTGGAGGCTCTCCTCGTAGTCGATCGTCGAGCCGGCCACGTATTGCAGGCTCTCGCTGTCGACGAGCAGCTTCAACCCGTGGCTCTCGAACACGACGTCCTGCTCGCGCTGCTCGTCGAAGGCGAGCTGGTACTGAAAGCCCGAGCAGCCGCCACCGCGGACGCCCACGCGCAGTCCTGCCACGCTCAGGTCGGCCTCCTGTGCGGCGAGGAACTCATGCACCTTCTCGGCACCCTTGTCGCTGATCGTGATCATCGGTTCGCTCCCTGTGGACGGTCCAAGACTTTCCAAAGTATAGCGAGCAGGCGGCCGCCCAAGCAGGCGTGGCGGGGGCTCGCCTGGGCCGACCGCGGCCGGCTCGAGGAACGGCCGACGCGATCCTCTACGCTGGGAGGCGATGCTGTCCGCCGAGGACATACGCAAGCGCATCGAGGCCGCGATTCCGGGCGCCCGCGCGGAGGTCGAGGACTACACGGGCGGAGGAGATCACTTCAGCGCGACCGTCACGGCCGCCGCGTTCGAGGGGCGCAGCCGCGTCGAGCAGCATCGGCTCGTCTATGACGTCTTCGATGCGGAGATCGGGGGAGCGATCCATGCCCTTGCGCTGAAGACGCAGACTCCCGAGAAGACCCAGACCAACTGATAGCCAGGAGCCCTCCATGTCCAGCCAGTTCGATCCGATTCCAATGATGAGCAGCCAGCCCGATCCGGCCCCCGCGCCGACCGCGGAGTCCAATCCGATCCGCGACGCGATCGCCGAGGCGATCGACGAGCACAGGGTGATCCTCTTCATGAAGGGGACACCTGAGGCGCCGGCCTGCGGTTTCTCCGCGCGGACGGTGGCTGCCCTCCAGTCGCTCGAGGTCCCGTTCGCCGCCGTGGACATTCTTCCCGACCCGCGCATCCGCCAGGAGCTCTCGGTGATCTCCAACTGGCCGACGATCCCGCAGCTGTTCGTCGGCGGTGAGCTGATCGGTGGCTGCGACATCGTCATGGAGATGTACGAGTCGGGAGAGCTCGCACAGGCGTTGCTGTAGCGTCCCGCGCCGAATGCCCCCGGTCGCGGTTGTCACAGACAGCACTCACTACCTTCCGCGCACCCTCGCCGACAGCGTCGGCATCAGCCAGGTCGGCCTCTACGTCGGCTGGAAAGGCGACGTGTCAGGAAACGGCCAGCAGCGCGAGCTCGAGATGGACGGCTTCGACGACTTCTACGCGCGCCTGCGCAGCGACCCCGAACTGCCCACCACCTCACAGCCCTCGATCGGTGACTTCCTCAACGTGTGGGAGCCGCTGATCGAGTCGGGCCGGGACGTGGTCTCGATCCACCTCGCGGGCGGCATATCCGGGACATGCGAGGCGGCCCGGCAGGCGCACGGGCTACTGCGTGAGCGCGGTCTCGGCGAGCACGTGGAGGTGATTGACAGCGAAACGGCCTGTGGCGGCATGGGGCTGTTGGCGCTTGCCGCATGCGCCGCCGCCGCCGGCGGGGCCGACAAGGAACAGGTGGTCGCCCGCGTGCGCAAGGCGCGCGAGGAGCTGAAGATCTGGTTCTGCCTCGACACGCTCGAGTACCTGAGACGCGGTGGGCGCATCGGCAAGGCGCAGGCGTGGCTGGGCGGCACCCTGAGGATCAAGCCGATCCTCTCGCTCGAGTTTGAAATCGTGCCGGTCGAGCGCGTGCGCACGGCGGGCCGCGCCTTCGAGCGCATGGTCAAGTACGCGCAGGAGCTCTGCGATGCGGGATCGGACGGATGGGTGGTGCAGCACATCCAAGCGCCTGAGCAGGCCCAGCGGCTGATCGACCGATGCCGGGAGATCTTCGACTCCGAGCCGGTCTTCACATCCGAGGTCGGACCGGTGATCGGGACCTACACCGGCCCGGGCCTGATCGGCGTCGGCGCCGTGCCGCGAGCGCTGCTGGGCTGACCTGGGCTGACCCGCTCCCGGCTGCGCTCAGCCGCGGCCGCGGCGGCGCAGCAGGCGGGTGCCGATCAGCAGCCCGACGACGGCCGCACCGATCATCAGTTCGGGACGATGACGCTCGACGTGGCCGCGCCAGTCGGTCACGCGCGTGACCTCGGCGCGCAGCCGCTCGACCGAGGTCGCGAGTTCCATGCGGTTGCTCTCGATCGAGCTGCGAATCTCTGCCGGCGAGCGCTGCGGCATCAGATCTCACCGCTCGCGCGCGCTGCCGGGTCGCCCGGACCCTGCGTCGCCTCTGACCCTGCGCTGACGGCCTCGCGGATCTTGCGAGCCTCCTCGATCGCCATCTTGGGCACGGGCGGAGCGCTGCGTTTGACGGCGCGCGCGGCGATCAGGCCGGCGAAGATCCCGGCCACGACGAGGATCACCGCCATCGCGAAGAATCCCCAGAAGTAGGTGAACTGGTTGCCCGGCAGGTAGTAGTAGAGGAGCCACGCGCAGCCGACCAGCGCAAATATGATCGCCATCCCGAGGAACACGCCGGCCGCGGCGCCGACGACGGCTCCCTTGATCAGCTTGGTCGTCTTCTCGGCGACCTCCGCCTTGGCGAGCTCGATCTCTTCGCGGATCAGGAGCGTCGCGCGCTCGGAGACCTCGGTGATGGCCGTGGCGATGTTGTGCGGCGGCTCCCCGCGAGGATCGCCCGGCGGCGGTGCGTAGGGCTCGCTCATTCGGGAGGCTCCTCGTCGAACACCCGCCGCCACACAACGTGGGCGGCCCGGCTGGCCGCGATGCTGGCGAGGGCCCCGAAGCCTGCGAGCAGGCCCGACCACATCAGCCGCTTGGCCATGTCGTTCTCCATCATCGCGCCAGTCTATTCCCCGAAGTGGTCGCTTCCACTCCCGCCGCCGCGCGGCCCCCGGCGCGGGGCCGCCCTTGTCAGCGCATCTCCGGCGTGGTCGACGGAGCTCGTCTCCAGGCCGCCGCAGACCGTCTCGACGACGAGCCACTTGGCTCGCTCGAAATGCTCGTCCCCCTGGGGCAGCAGGCCGAAGATCCAGCCGGTGAGCAGCTGCTCGATGGCCCCATAGAAGGCCATGGCCGCGAACCGCGCTTCGATCTCCGGCTTGAAGACGCCTTCAGACTGCGCCTTTGAGACGATCTCTCCGATCAACTCGTAGGCGGCACGGATCTCACCCAGATGGGTCTGCCCGAACGAGTTCGCGGCGCGCGTCACCTCGACGATGATCACCTTCATCAGATCGGGGTCGTGCTGATAGCTGTCGACGATGAACGAGGCGATCGCCCTGAGCTTCTCCCTGACGGGGATCGGTTCCGCGTCGACCTCGCGGATCAGCTCGAGCATCACGCCCCAGCGCTCGAGGAACAGGGTGTCGAGCACCTCGTCCTTGGAGGCGAAGTAGTGGTAGACGAGCCCGTAGGCGACCCCCGCCTCGTCGGCGATGTCCGACACGCGGCAGGCGTGGAAGCCCTGACGCGCGAACACGCGCACAGCAGCATCGAGGATCAGCCGGCGCTTGTCCTGCGCCGGCTTGGCGCGAGCGGTCGATGGGCGCCCGGAGCTCATGCGGCCTCCTCGGCCGGCCAGCGGTAGGCGGCGGGGCGCCGGTTGGCGAGCGACGGCAGGCTCGCGCGGATCTCGCGCTGGCGGTCGAGGTCTAGCTCGGCGACGATATGCGCCTCGCTGTCGGGCGCCTGCGCCAGCACGACTCCCCAGGGGTCCACGATCATCGAGCGACCGCCGGAGTGCTGTCCCGCCGGATGTGAGCCGACCTGATTGGCGGCGATCACGAACGCCTGGTTCTCGATCGCGCGGGCGCGCACGAGCGTCTCCCAGTGGTCGCGCGTCGTCGCAAGTGTGAACGCGGCCGGGACGACGATGATTCTCGCTCCCCGCACCGCCAGGATCCGGTAAAGCTCGGGAAAGCGCAGGTCGTAGCAGATCGAAAGCCCGAGATCGACGCCGTCGGCGGTCCGCGAGAGCACGATCTCCTCGCCGGCCTGCTCCAGGGCGGACTCGCGGTAGGAGCGCCCGCCCACCTCGACGTCGAACATGTGTACCTTGCGATAGAGGGCCTTCAGCTCTCCTTGCGGATCCACGTGCACCGAGGTGTTGGCGAGCTTGTCCTGGCCGGAGACCCGCTCGAGGATCGACCCTGCGACGAGATCGACGCCGAGCTCCCGGGCGATCGAACGCGCCCATCCGATCGCCGGGCCGTCGAGCGGCTCGGCCGCCGCGCGCAGGTCATCCTCGGCCCCCATCGCCGTCCACTTCTCGGGGAGTACGATCAGGGTCGCGCCGTCGGACGCCGCCGCCCTCGTGAGGCGATCGGCGACCGCCAGGTTCACCGCCTGGTCGGCGGTGGCGTTGAGCTGGACTGCCGCGACCCTCAAGAGCGCTTGCCTCCCGTGGGCAGCGCGCCCGCAGATTCCGCGGGGTGCCCACCCACCACTAGATTGACTGGTCAGTCAACAAGCCCAAGCATAACGCCCGCCGGTGACGGCGGCAGCGAAGTCGCGCGCTCGCGCCCGGTCCCCACGAAGCTCTTCCGCGGTTCGCGCCCGCTCAAGCGCTGGCGCTATGTCGGCATCTTCGGCGAGGAGCTGATGGCCTGTGCGGCGCTCGTGCAGATCGGCCCGGCGAGGCAGTCCTTCTGGGCGCTGCACCTCAGAGACGGTGGCGACGGCCGCCCGGCGATCGCCCGCGAGCGCACACGGCTGCTGCCGCGGCGCGGAGAGGTCGAGCTGCCCCAGGGCGATTCGCGCGAGGGGCCGCTCGGACGGCCGGGCGCGCTGCGCGTGCGCGATCGCGGCGTCGAGCTCGAGCTGAGCCTCGAGGAAGTCCCGGGCATCGAAGCTCTCTGCCCGCACGGCCGCGGCGAGGTGTGGACGCGCAAGCAGGCGGGCCTCCGCGCCCACGGCACGCTGGCGATCGACGGCGCGCCGTCACGGGAGATCGAGGCGCTCGCCGTGATCGACGACACCGCCGGCCACCACGCACGCTGGACCGAGTGGCGCTGGAGCGCCGGCGTGGGTCAGAGCCCCGACGGCGTCGCGCTCGCATGGAACCTGGTCGCCGGCGTCAACGATCCTCCCAGCGGCAGCGAGCGCGCGGTGTGGGTCGCCGGCGAGCCGCACGAGACGCCTCCGGTGCAGTTCGCGGACGACCTGTCGCGGATCAGCTGCGACGACGGGTCGGAGCTGCTGTTCCAGGCCGAGGCCGAGCGCAGCCGAAGCGACAACCTGCTGATCGTGAGCAGCGACTATCGCGCGCCGTTCGGGACCTTCTCCGGGACGCTGCCCGGCGGGATCCCGCTGGCCCGCGGCCGGGGCGTCGTCGAGCACCACAGGGCGCGCTGGTAGACCGAGCGCTCAGGATGCGCCGCGCGCGTGCCGGCGCAGCTCGGCGAGCAGCAGCTTCGAGTGCATCGCCCCGATGAGCTCGCGCAGCGGCTCGACTCCGGCCGCGACTATGTCCATGGCGCGCTCGACGTCGACCTCGCCGGCGAGCCGGCCGACGAGCGCCCGGACCTCCTCGCTCACGAGCGGCTCCAGCGCCTCGCGGTAGCGCAGCGTGTCGTACACGGTGAAGCCGAGCGCCTCGTCATAGCCGCCCGCGCGAAAGCTCGCGATCGCCTCGATGATCTTGACGTCGTCCTTGTCGTATCCCCGCTGGTTGGGCGTGAGCACGCCGATCTGCGCGAGCCGCTCGAGCACGTTGCGCGGGACCCCGTAGCGCTCCCGCACGGCCTTTCTCGAGACGCGACTGTCGTCCTCGGCGGTGGCGACGGCCCGCTCGAGGATGCGGTCCTCGAGCTCGATCAGCGCCAGCACGCGCTCGGGATCGTCCTCGAGCGCTCCCTTGATCACGCGCAGCGGCATGAACCGCTGCTCCTGCAGGCGCTTGATCAGCGCGATCCGGTCGACGTACTCGGGCGGGTAGTAGGCCATGTTGCGGCTCGTCCTGACGATGTCGCGGCCACGGCCGAGCAGTCCCTCGCGCAGGTAGTACCTGATCGTCCCGGGGCTCACGCCGGAGCGCTCGGCAAGCTCGCTCATCTTCAACAGCGGGCGGTCGCCCGTGTCACGGGCGCCGGCTCGCGTTGCGACGCCCGCGCCAACGCCGTTGGTCGAATCGCCGGCCACTGTGAGCGCCGGTCTCACGCCGGCAGCGTCGATTCCTGCTGGGACTCGGCCGGCCCGGCGACGGCGCCGCTCGAGAGCAGCTCGGCGACCTCGGCGCCGGAGTAGCCCGCCGCGAGCAGCACCTCCTCGGTGTGCTCGCCCAGGGCCGGCCCGGGAAGTCGCGCATGCTCGCCGGGGGTGCGCCCGAGCTTGACGGGAAGGCCCAGCTGGCGGACAGGGCGCTCTGCGCCGGGCTGCTCGAGCTCCACGATCATGCGGCGCTCGCGGACGAGCTCGGACTCGAGCGCCTCGTCCAGCTCGAGCATCGGCTCCAGGCAGCAGTCGTGCTCCTGCGCGAATGCCTCCCAACCGGAGCGGCCGCGAGCCTTGAAGATCTCCTGCACCTCAGCATGGACAGCGGAGCCGGGGCGCTCGAACTGCTTGGGGATCAGGTCCTCGCGCCCGACCCCTCGGCACCACGCCTGCCAGAACTTCGGCTCCAGCGCGCCTAGCGTCACCCAGCCGTCGGCGCACTCGTAGGGCCGGTAGCAGACGAGCGATCCGGCGAGTGGAAGCTCCCCTCGGCGCGGCACGTTCCCGTCGGCGAAGTAGGTGGCCGCCACCATCGCAAGCCACGAAAGGGCGCCGTCTGACATCGAGACGTCCACGAGCTGCCCCTCGCCGGAGCCGGCGCCGACCGGCCCGCCGTCGCGCTCGCGTAGCGCCGCCAGGATCCCGAATGCCGCCATCAGCGCGCCACCCCCGATGTCGGCGATCTGGCCCGCTGCCTGCACCGGCTCGCCGCCACGCTCCCCCGTCAGCCCGAGCAGGCCGATCAGACCGAGGTAGTTCATGTCATGGCCCGAGGCGCCCCGCTTGGGCCCGTCCTGGCCGTAGCCGCTGATCGCGCAGTAGACGATGCCGGGGTTCTCCTGCCGCATGCGCTCATAGCCGACGCCGAGGCGCTCGAGCACGCCCGGGCGAAACGACTCGAGCACGACGTCGTATTCGCGCACCAGGCGCAGCAGCGCGTCGCGGCCGCGGTCGTTCTTGAGATCGAGACGGATCGAGCGCTTGTTTCGGTTCAGGGAGAGGAACAGCGCCGAGCGCGCGCTCTCGTGCGCTCCCTCGTAGAACGGCGGCGACCAGCGGATGTAGTCGCCCATGCCCGTGTCCTCCACCTTCAGCACGTCTGCGCCGAAGTCCGCGAGCAGCAGCGAGCAGAAACCGCCCGGCAGCAGGCGCGAGAGGTCGAGCACGCGGATGCCCTCGAGCGGGAGGCTCACGCGGCGCTCCGCTCGCGCGCGGGGATCGCGAGCATCGTTCGGGCCTCGGCGACCGTTGCGGGACGCCGGCCGACGTCCTCGACCATCTGGCGCGCCTTCGCGATCAGCTCGCCGTTGGAGCCGGCCATCCGCCCGTCCGGCAGATAGAGGTTGTCCTCGAGCCCCACCCTGATCGAGCCGCCGAGCGTGAGCGCCGCGGACACAAGCATCCACTGGTCGCGAGAGATCCCGATCACGCCCCAATGCGAGCCGGCAGGGATGTTGTCCACCATCGCCGCGAGGTTGCGGGCGCTCGGCGGGATCCCGCCTACTACGCCCATCACGCAGTCGACGTGCAAGGGGGTTTTCAAAGCGCCCATGTCGATCAGCGGCTCGAGGCTGCCGACATGACCGACGTCGAAGCACTCGTGCTCGGGTTTTATGCCCAGCTCGTTCATCGCCTCGAGCAGCTCGATGATCTCGTCGAACGGGTTGGCGAAGACCATGTTGAAGACGAACTGCTTGCGCGAGCGCGAGTACTTGGCGTAGTTCATCGAGCCCATGTTCAAGGCGGCGACCTCCGGGCGGCACTCGCGCAGATAGGTGATGCGCTTCTCCACCGGCACCCCGATCGTGCCTGTCGAGAAGTTCACGATCACCGCGTCGCCGACCTCCTCGCGGATCGCCTCGGTGATCGCGCGGAAGTCCTCGACCTCGTAGCTCGGCGTGCCATCCGGTTTGCGCGCGTGGATGTGGATCATCACCCCGCCCTCGTCGACGATCCGCCGCGCCTCGGCCGCGTACTCGGCCGGCGTGTAGGGGATCGCAGGACACTGATCGCGGTTTGCGATCGCGCCCGAGATCGAGCAGGTGATGATTACCGGGTCATCGAGGCTCATACGGGCACCACTCCCTGTCGCTTCCACGGTCGCTCCACGCGCTTGCCTGCGGCCATCTCCAGCGCCCTGCAGATCGTCGGGCGCGTCTCGCGCGGGTCGATCACATCGTCGATCATGTCGTTGCCGGCCGCTATGTACACGTCGATGATCGCGCGGTAGGCGTCGATCAGCTCAGCCTTCTTGGCCTCCGGGTCCTCGGCTTCCTCGACCTGTTTGCGCATCACTATCTCCACGGCGCCCTCGGCCCCCATCACGCTGATCTCGGCGCTCGGCCAGGCGACGATCAGATCCGGCTCATAGGCGCGCCCGTTCATCACGTAGTAGCCGGCGCCGTAGGCCTTGCGTGTGATCACCGTGACCTTCGGGACCGTCGCGTTGGCCACCGCGTGGAGCATCTTCGCGCCGTGCCTGATGATCCCGCCGGCCTCGACCTTGCTCCCGACCATGAACCCTGGCACGTCCATCAGGAACACCAGCGGGATCGCGAACGCGTTGCAGAGGTTCACGAAGCGCGCCGCCTTGTCGGCGGAGTCGTTGTCGAGGATGCCGCCCAGCTGCTTGGGCTGGTTGGCGACGATTCCGGCCGGCCGCCCGCCGAAGCGCGCGAAGCAGGTGATGATCGTCTTCGCCCATTGCGGCTTGATGTCGAGGTAGAAGCCGTCGTCGGCGATCCGGCTGATCACCTCGTACATGTCATAGGGCTTGCGGTTGGACTCGGGCAGGACGTCGAGCAGCTCGTCGTCCATCCGCTCGGGTGGGTCGCTGCCGGCGCGGATCGGCGGTGGCTCCTCGCAGCTCTGCGGCATGAACGACAGGTACTGCTTGATCCGCTCGATGCACTCCTCGTCGTCGGCGACCTCGAGATCGCCCACTCCTGACTTGCGGCAGTGCACGCGAGATCCGCCGAGCTCCTCCTGGGTCACCTCCTCGCCAACCGCCGCGCGCACGAGGTGCGGGCCCGCGAGCGCCATCGAGCCGCGCCCCTTGACCATCGGCACGAAGTCGGCCAGGCCCGGGATGTAGGCGGTGCCGGCGGCACAGGGTCCCATCAGCGCGGCGATCTGCGGGATCACGCCGCTGGCGATCACCTCCTCGCGGAACAGGTGCCCGGACCCGGCGAACAGCGAGCCCACGGCCTCCTGGATGCGGGCCCCGGCGGAGTCCAGCAGCCAGATGAACGGGATCCGCTTCGTCAGCGCGAGCTCGCGCAGGCGGCCGACCTTCAGCTCGCCGGTCATCCCCATAGAGCCGGCCATCACAGTGAAGTCGTATGCGCAGACCGCGACCAGGCGGCCGTCCACCTTCCCATAGCCGGTGATGACTCCATCGGCCGGCGCGTCGACGCCGTCCATCGCGCGCTGGGCGAAGTGCGGGCGGCCGTGGATGCCGAGCTCGACGAACGTCCCGTCGTCGATCAGCAGCGCGACCCGCTCGCGGGCGGTGAGCTTTTCGCGCGCGTGCTGCGCCGCGATCTTCTCCTCACCGCCGCCGAGCTTGATCTGCTCGCGCCTGGCCTGCAGGTCCTCGACCAGCGGACGCAGCAGCGAGGTCTTCTGCTCGGTGCCCATCAACGGCCTTTCCACTCGGGCTCGCGCTTCTCGAAGAAGGCGCTCACGCCCTCCACTACGTCCTCTGTGGACAGCGCGAGCGTCAGCTGTGCGCGCAGGTAGTCCAGCGCATCGTCGAGCGGCATGTCCATCTGGCGCCGCATCGCTTCCTTGCCGAGCCGCATGATCACCGGCGACTTGCCGGCCAGCTTGACGGCCCACTCCCTGACGGCCTCGTCGAACTGCTCCTCGGGCACGACCCGGTTGACGAGGCCGGCGGCGAGCGCCTCCTGCGCGCTCCAGCGCTCGCCCAGCAGCAGCAGCTCGTTGGCCTTCTTGCGCGGGACGTTGCGGTAGATGATCGACATGATCATGAACGGGAAGGTCCCGACGTTGATCTCGGGTGTGCCGAACGTCGCCCCCTCGGAGGCGACCACCAGATCGCAGGCGAGCGCGATGCCGAGCGCGCCGGCCAGCGCATGGCCGCGCACGGCGCAGAGCGTGGGCTTGCCGAGCTCGCCGATCAGCTTGAACAGCTCGAGGAAGCGCTCGGAGCCGAAGTGCTTGTGCACCAGCGGGGTGTCGCCGGCGAACCCGCCGAGGCTCGCACCCGAGGAGAACGTCTTCTCGTGCGAGGAGGCGAGCACCACGCAGCGCACCATCACATCGTCGCGGGCGCGCTCGAAGGCTGCGATCAGGCCGCCGAGCATCTCCGGCGAGAGCGCGTTGCGCGTGTCTGGTTCGTTGAGCGTTATCGTTGCCACGCCCGCCTCGTCGAGCTCGTAGGAGACTGGGTCTGCGGCCATCGCCGCATCCTAACCGGATCTGCCGCTGGTGGAAAGTAGGTAGCTCTACTGTTTACTTTTGCGCAGCGCTGCGTTAGCGTCTGCGGACACGCCGCCGGCCACCCGCGTCCGGCCGCCCCACGCCCGAGAGCAAGGAGACCGCACCCCATGGCCGCCACCGCCGAGAGCGTCCTGAAGCCCGACTTCCAGGCCACGCGCAAGCACTTCATCTTCAACGACGAGCACGAACAGCTGCGCGAGTCGATCACGAACTTCGCCGTCAAGGAGCTCGCGCCGCACGCGGACGAATGGGAGGAGACGACCTTCCCCGACTCGGTCTTCCGGCGCATGGGCGAGCTCGGGTTCCTGGGGCTCGACAAGCCCGAGGAGTACGGCGGTCAGGGCGGCGACTACTTCAGCGCGATCGTGCTCGGCGAGGCGATCTCGAACGCCAACTGCGGCGGGCTGGCGATGGGCATCGCGGTCCAGACCGACATGGCGATGCCGCCGATCCTCGCTCTCGGCACCGAGGAGCAGAAGCAGCAGTGGGCGGTCCCGGCGATCAAGGGCGAGAAGATCCTGTGCCTGGGCATCACCGAGCCGGACGCCGGCTCCGATGTCAAAGGCATCAAGACACGCGCCGTTCGCGACGGCGACGAATACGTGATCAACGGCTCGAAGACCTACATCACCAACGGTCACCGCGCCGACGTGATCGTGCTCGTGACGAAGACCGACCCGGACGCCGGCTACGACGGCTTCACGCTGTTCCTCGTGCCGATGGACTCTCCCGGCGTGATTCGCGAGAAGAAGCTGCAGAAGATGGGGATGCACGCCTCAGACACCGCGCTGCTCGCCTTCCAGGACGTGCGCGTCCCCGCTTCGGCAGTTCTCGGACAGGTCGGCAAGGGCTTCTACCACATCATGTGGGAGCTCCAGGGAGAGCGAATGATCGGCGCCGCCGGGAGCGTCGCGGGGGCGCAGAAATGCTTTGATCGGACGCTCGAATACGCCAAAGAGCGCAAGGCGTTCGGCAAATCGATCGGCCAGTTCCAGGTGATCCGCCACAAGTTCGCCGAGATGGCCACGAAAATCGAAACGGCGCGCCAGCTCGTGTACATGACCGCATGGCGGTTCGCCAACGGCGAGTACCCGGTGCGCGAGATCTCGATGGCCAAGCTGCACGCCTCGCGGATCGCATGCGAAGTCGCCGACGAGTGCATCCAGATACATGGCGGCGCCGGCTACATGAAGGAGTACAACATCGAGCGCGTCTGGCGCGACATGCGCCTGAACCGGATCGGGGCGGGCACCGACGAGATCATGCTCGAGGTGATCGGCCGCTCCTACGGGCTGTGATCGTGACGGCTCGGTCAGCCGCGCGTCGCGGCCGGTCACACCGACCGAGCTCCGGTCACTAGGCGAGATTGCCTCCCACTCCACCCTTCACCGAGGAGCACGACGAGCTGCGCGCATCGGCGCGCGGCTTCATAGAACGGGAGCTCGCCCCGCACGCGCAGCAGTGGGAGGACGAGCGCTGGTTCCCCGACGAGGTGTTCGACAAGCTCGCCGCGCAGGGGCTGCTCGGGCTGAAGTACCCGACCGCCTACGGCGGGCAGGGAGGCGACTATCTGCACGAGGCCGTGCTGATCGAGGAGCTCGCGCGCGTTGGCTCGGGGGGCACCGCGGCGGGCATCGGCGCACACGTGAACATCGCCACGCCCCCGATCTGGAGGTTCGGCTCAGAGGAGCAGAAGCAGCGCTACCTCGTGCCGGCGATCGCAGGCGAGAAGATCGGAGCGCTTGGCATCACCGAGCCCGGCGCGGGGTCGGACGTCGCCGCGATCAGCACGCGGGCGGAGCGCACAGAGTCCGGCTGGATCGTCAACGGCGAGAAGACCTACATCACCAACGGGGTCCGCGCGCACTTCATCGTGACGGCGGTGAAGACCACCGCGGAGGGCGGCCATCACGGAATCTCCTTCCTGATCGTCGACCGCGGCGAGGGCGTCATCTCGTCCAAGCTCGAGAAGCTCGGCTGGCATGCCTCCGACACGGCCACGATCAGCTTCGAGGACGTGTTCGTTCCGGAGGAGAACCTGCTCGGCGGCCTGCACGAGGGCTTCGCGCTGATCATGGCCAACTTCCAGTGGGAGCGCCTGGCGATGGCGCTCGGAGCGGTCGGCGCCATGCAGCTCGCCTGGGAGCGCACCGCCGAGTTCGCGCGCGAGCGGCGCGCCTTCGGGCGCCCGCTGTCCGAGCACCAGGCGATCCGCCACAAGCTCGTGGACCTCGCCACATCCGCCCACACCTGCCGCTGTGTCACCTACGACGCCCTGCGGCGCTTCGTCGCCGGCGAGGAGTCGCTGCGCGAGGTGACGATGGCCAAGCTGCTGACCCAGCGGGCGTCATACGAGCTGATGGACGCCTGCCTGCAGATCCACGGTGGCGCCGGCTACATGCGCGAGTACTGGGTCGAGCGCGCCGCGCGCGACGCCCGCCTCGGGCCGATCGGCGGTGGCAGCGACGAGATCATGCGCGAAATCCTCGGGCGGGTGCTGCCGCTTTAGCGGTTTCCTCGCAAGCGGCCATTCGTACCTGAACCTCTCTTCGCAACGGTGTCCAAAGCTGCGCTGCCGCGCTCATGCCTGGCGCGGGGACGGCCGATATCGCAGAGGTGGCCCGTATCCGCGTCATATGCATTCTCGCGCTCCTGGCGCTGTTCGCATGCGCCAGCGCGAGCATCTCATACGCGGTCGGGGCGCACGCTCACCGGCGAGCGCGCAGCCATCCGGCGCACTGCGTGAAGACCGTCAAGGTCCACGTCGGCGCCGCCTACGTCCTGCGGCACAAGACCGTCCGCTGCCGGCGCCGCGGCGTCCACCATCCTGCGAGCACGCACCACAAGACCCACGCGCGCAAGCGGCCGCACCGGCATTCGGCGCCACACCGAGCCGCGCACCGCCGCGCACCCGGGCGCCGCACCTCGGCTGCCGACGTCAACGGCCAATGCACCGACACGCAGCTCACTCCCGACTCGGCCAACGTCGAACGAGTTCGCGCGGCGATCCTCTGCCTGGTGAACCGTGAACGGGCCACCTCCGGCGAGGGTGCTCTCGCACTCAATGCGGCAATCGAGAATGCCGCCCAGTCGCACACCGCGAGCATGGCCCTCGGCAACTACTTCAACCATGTCGGTCCCGCCGGCGACACACCCGTGCAGCGCCTGCGCTCCGCCGGATATCTCCACGGCTCCGCCGGCTACGAAGTGGGCGAGAACATCGCCTGGGGCACGCTCTGGCTGAGCTCGCCGCGGGCGATCGTCGCGGCATGGATGGCCTCTCCGCCCCACCGGGCGAACATCCTCAACGCCCGCTTCCGCGACACGGCCATAGGAGTCTCCGCGCACCCGCCCAGCTCGCTCGCCCATGGGCAGTCCGGCGGCATCTACACGCAGGACTTCGGCGTCATCATCACCGGCTGAGCGTCCCGCCGGGCGGCGGCCTATATAACTTCCGCTCCCCGACCACTTAGAAGGAGACTCACAGCTATGGGAGTACTCGACGGCAAAGCCGCGATCGTCACTGGCTCGGCGCGCGGAATCGGACGCGCGACAGCGGAGCTGCTCGTCGCCCAGGGCGCGCAGGT
>JAXDGO010000011.1:0-2611 GCA_034665005.1 Solirubrobacteraceae bacterium
CTCATAATCTGCCGGTCGTGGGTTCGAGCCCCACCCGCCCCACGTTCGGAAAGCGGCGCTGACCAGTGCCGGAGTGTCCGATACCCCGTCTTGGCCGACGCCTGGTCCCTGGCTGACCTGGGCGGCAGAGACCAGCCGGGACCCGACCAGGTCAATCTCGCGATCTCACTGTGGCTAGGGGTGCCCCCATGACCTCCCGCCGCGCTCGCGACAGCACTTCAGAGGGAGGCGCGCAGCAGTTGCCGCGAGGCGACGAGATGCTCGCGCATCGCCTTTTCCGCCTGTTCGGGGTCGCCCGCCTCGAGCGCAGCGAGCAGGCTGCCATGGCTGATCATCGTCGCATGCTGCGCCGGGCGTGACGCCCAGTACATCCGCCAGAACCGCAGGTTGTGCAGCAGGAGGCGGTCAGCCGCATCCTGCAGTAGCGAGTTGCGCACCATGTGCACGAGGAACGAGTGGATCGCGTGGTCGTCACGCAGGAACGCCTCGTGGTCGGTGCCGTCGCGGGCGCGGTCAGCTGCTTCGATGAGGTGTCGCAGCGTCGCGAGATCCGCGCCCGTCGCGCCGCTGGCAACGATGTGCACCACGCCGCACTCGATCGCTTCCCGCGCCTCGAAAATGTCGAGGACGTCATCGAGCCCAACTTGCGTTACGACGGTTCCGCGCCGTGGCAGCACGGTGATGAACCGGTCGATCGCCAGCCGGGCAATCGCCTCCCGCACTGGCATGCGGCCCATTCCGAGATCGGAGGCGAGGGCGAGCTCGTTGACCAGCGAGCCTGGCGGCAGCCTCAGGTCGATGATTCGCTCGCGGACTTCGTCATAGGCGAGGTCGCTGGCACGTGGCTGCCCTTCGACCACGTCCACCTCCTCGCTTATCGTGTCATCCGCGCGTCCGCTATCCAGCCTACTGATACGTCGAGAGTGTCACGCTGGACGACAAGGATCTGGCCGTTCTCCAGCGACGACCACTCCGCTCCCCATCCGCTGGAGGACACAATTACAGCGCCTGGGGTGATTCGGTAGCCTAGGTGATAATAGTCCGGCTCTTCTTCCTTCTCCTCGGCGACCGGATCGTAGCAGCACACGGCGATCAGCTCGTCCGGTGTCGCGATCATCGCGTTGAGGCTGGTGAACGCATGTGATGCCGCGATCTTCTCGACAGTGGCGGCCACGCTGCCGGCTGGACGGCCCCGACTGTTCGGGTAATGCTGGTTTTCGCGCATTACCTCGGCCAGGACCGCGAGGAAATAGCGTTCGCTGTCCGTAGTGCCCATTCGGAGCCGCTGCAGGCCGGCAGGGATCAGCGCGTCGAGCGACGAGGACGAATTGATCGACCCGTTGTGGGCGAAGGCGACGGTGCCGTCCGTGAACGGATGCGTATTCTCCGGCGCGACCTCGAGTCCCAGCGTCGCCCAGCGGAGGTGGACGATACCCAGATCTCCCATATGCTCGTGCACCTGCCGCTCGAACGCGCTGCTGGTTCTCGCCGCGTCGGGGGCCTTCACAACCTCGACTCGCGTATCTGTGGCCCAAGCGGCGCCCCAGCCGTCACCGTGCTTGCATGACAGCTCGGTGAACTCGAAGAGGTCTTCTTCGCCTAGCAGTTCGGCGAGCCCGGCCGGAGTACGCGTGACATAGCCCAAAAGCCGGCACATGCGGTGTATTGCCCCTCAAAGGTAGTTGCACGAGATGCCGCCGTCGAGGACGACGACCTGACCGGTGAGCCACGAGGCGGCGTCCGACGCGAAAAAGACCGCCAGCGCGGCGGCATCTTCCGGCGTGCCGAAACGCCCGAGCGGAACTCGGTTGAGCCGCAGCTGCCGCGCCTCGGGGTCGGGGAAGAACTGCTCTACATGAGCAGTCATGATCGGTCCCGGGGCGAGCGCGTTCACCCTGATCCGCCGCGGCCCCAGCTGGACGGCCATCGACCGGGTCAAGGCGGCGATGGCGCCCTTGCTCGCCGCGTAGGCGTCCTGCGGGTAGCTGCACCCCATCACGGCAAGGAACGAGCTCATGTTCACGACTGCCCCGCCGCAAGCTTCGACAATGTGCGGGACCGCGTACTTGGAGCACAACGCGGTGCCATGCAAGTTGATCGCCGTGATGGTCTGCCAGAGCTCAAGGTCGGTGCCGAGCACCGAACGGTCCTGATGAGGCATGACGCCGGCGTTGTTGAAGAGCGTGTCCAGGCCGCCCAGCGCTTCGACGGCTTCGGTCACCGCGCTCCGGACCTGCCCTTCATCGCGGACGTCAGCAACGATCGAGACGGCCTCGCCGCCTTGCGCCACGATCTGCCGGACGGTCTCGTCGGCCGCGTCGGCGACGATGTCGACGACAGCGACCGACGCACCCGCGCGCGCGAAGGCAAGCCCGCTGGCCCTGCCGAGGGCACCCCCGGCGCCTGTGATGAATGCCCGCTTGCCCGCCAGCTGTCCCGTCACGAAGGCACCTGGCTCGCGAAGCCGTAGAGCTCGAAGGCGTTGTCGTGAAGGATCCGTTCACCGGCTCGGCGCGCCTCGCCGACGTCGAGGTCCCCGTCGGCGACGAGCTCGCCGAGCGCCGCCGAGAGGGCGCGGCGGCCATCGCGGGCGCCGAGCCAGTGCAGTTCC
>JAXDGO010000012.1:0-241392 GCA_034665005.1 Solirubrobacteraceae bacterium
CTCGTACTCCTCGATGTGGATCGAGGTGAGCTCGTCGTCCTGCACGAGGCGCTTGGAGAGGATGATCGCGTCCTCGAAGTTGTAGCCCTCCCAGGACATGAAGGCGACCATCAGGTTCTTGCCGAGCGCCATCTCGCCGCGGTCCGTCGAGGAGCCGTCGGCGAGCACGTCGCCCTTTGAGACCTTCTGGCCGCTGCGGACCAGCGGCTTGTGGTGGATCAACGTGCCCTGGTTGGAGCGCATGTACTTCTGCAGCTCGTACTCCTGCTTCTTGCCGTCGCTGCCCTGGACGACGATTTCGTTGGCGTCGATGTACTCGACGGTGCCGGCGCCGTCGGCCAGCAGGACGTCGCCCGTGTCGAGGGCGGCGCGCCGCTCCATGCCCGTGCCGATCAGCGGGGCGTCCGCCTTCAGAAGCGGAACCGCCTGGCGCTGCATGTTCGAGCCCATCAGCGCCCGGTTGGCGTCGTCGTGCTCGAGGAACGGGATCATCGCGGTCGCGACCGACCAGATCTGCTCGGGCGAGACGTCGATCAGGTCGACGTCCTTCGGCCCGACCGTCACGTACTGCCCGGCCTGGGTGCGACAGAGGATTTCAGAGCCCTTCAGGCGCCCTGTCTTGGGATCGGTAGGCGTGTTGGCCTGCGCGATCACGAGCTCCTCTTCCTGGGTGGCGTCGAGGTGTCGCACCTCGTCCGTCACCACGCCGTCCTTGACGACGCGGTAGGGCGTCGTCACGAAGCCGTACTCGGAGACCTCGGCGAACGAGGACAGCGAGCCGATCAGGCCGATGTTCGGACCCTCGGGCGTCTCGATCGGGCACATGCGCCCGTAGTGGGTCGGGTGCACGTCGCGCACCTCGATGGGCGCGCGCTCGCGCGTGAGCCCTCCGGCCCCGAGCGCCGACAGGCGCCGGCGGTGGGTCAGGCCGGCGAGCGAGTTCGTCTGGTCCATGAACTGGCTGAGCTGCGAGGAGCCGAAGAACTCCTTCAGCGCTGCCACCACGGGACGGATGTTGATGATCGTCTGCGGCGTGATCGTGTCGGCGTCCTCGGTCGTGAGGCGCTCGCGCACGACGCGCTCCATGCGGTAGAGGCCGATCCGGAACGCCTCCTGGATCAGCTCGCCGACGGTGCGCAGGCGGCGGTTGCCGAAGTGCTCGTACTCGTCGAGGTGCTCGGCCACCGGCTCGCGCGGCATGCTCATCGCCTCGGCCGCGTAGTCCTTGATCTCGACCTCGCCGTCCTCGGGCAGGCCGAGGCGCTTCGGCAGCGAGACGAGCTCGCGCACCAGCGCGAGGATGTCGTCGTGCGTCAGCGTGCGCGTGTCGATGTCGACGTCAAGGCCGAGGCGCGAGTTGAGCTTGTAGCGCCCGACGCGCGTGAGGTCGTAGCGCTTGGGGTCGAAGAACAGCTGGTTGAGGAGCGCCTTGGCGTTGTCGACGCTCGGCGGCTCGCCCGGGCGCTGCTTCTTGAACAGCTCGATCAGCGCGCCCTCTTCGGTTCGCGTCGCCTCCGTGTCCGCCTCGATCGTGTTGCGGATGTAGAGCGAGTTCTCGAACAGGCGCAGGATCTCCTCGTCGCTCGCGTAGCCCATCGCGCGCAGCAGCACCGTCACCGGAAGCTTGCGCTTGCGGTCGATGCGGACGAAGACCTTGCCCTTCTTGTCGATCTCCAGCTCCAGCCAGGACCCGCGGGCCGGCATCAGGTTCGCGATGAAGACCTGCTTCTCGCGGTCCTTCGGCTCCATCAGATAGGCGCCCGGGGAGCGCACGAGCTGCGTCACGACGACGCGCTCGGTGCCGTTGATGACGAACGTGCCGCGCTCGGTCATCCATGGGAAGTCGCCCATGAACACGGACTGCTCGCGGATCTCGCCGGTCTCCCGGTTGATGAACGCGACCGTGACGGTCAGCGGACGGGCGTAGGTGAGGTCCTTCTCGCGGCACTGGTCCAGCGAGGCGACCGGCTCATCGAACGTGAACTCGCCGAACTGGACGGCGAGGTTGCCGGTGTAGTCCTCGATCGGCGAGATGTCGTCGATCGTCTCGCGCAGGCCACCGCTCTTGGGATCGGTCAGCCATGCGAACGAACGGCGCTGGATATCTATGAGGTTGGGTACGTCGACTGTCTTATTCAGGCGCGCGAAACTTCTGCGCGTCCGGAGAGCGTCTGCAGCAGCCAAGAAATGACTCCTTCGGAGGGCGATACACGGGCAGAGGAGGGCGCCGAAGCGCGACCAGCAAAGATAGCACAGGTCATCGGCGCCCTTAAGGGCCACCGGTGCTCACGGACCCCGCCCTCGTCGTCACGTATGTGGCGCGACGCCGTACTGCAGGACGGCTGCGACTATTGACCAGCGACGCGAGTCTACCGGAAAATGGGCGATTGTGAACGAAAAATAAAGTCTGGGCGCCCACGCCCGCCGCGACCGGTCGGACCTGTCGTCCCCATGGAGACCGCCGATCGTGAGATCCGTGAGGCGGGCCCGGCCGACGCTCGAGCCATCGCGCACGTGCAGGTGGCGTCGTGGCGCGCCGCCTACCGGGGTCTGCTCCCGGACCCCCTCCTCGAAGGGCTGTCCGTCGCAGGCCGCGAGACGCTTTGGCGCGGGCGGCTGGCCGACGAGCACGCACGGCGGGCCGGGCGCCGGGTCGACGTCGCGCTTGAAGGGACGTCGCCGGTGGGGTTCATCGCCGCGGGTCCGAGCGAGGACGGCGCCGGCGCCCGCGCGGGCGAGACAGGCGCACAGCCCGGGGAGATCCATGCGATCTACGTCCATCCCGACTTCTGGTCCGTCGGCGTGGGCCGGGCCCTGATGGCCTCCGCGGTCGCGCATCTCGCCGGCATCGGAGCAAGCGAGGCGCTCTTGTGGGTCCTCGCCACGAACATGCACGCGCGCCGCTTCTACGAGCTCGCCGGCTGGAGCTGGGACGGCCGCACGAGGACCAGGCCCCTCGGCGACCCCTCCGGTTTGGAGGTGTCGGTCGAGGAGGCCTGTTACGGGCGCCCCCTGCTCTGAGCGCCGCTGGCCGGTTAACTGCCGGCGGCCGCGAGGCCCGATGGGGCGCCCGCGGCCGCGGTGCTGTCTGCTCCCGGCGCCGGGTCGACGCGGTGGCGCAGCGCTACTTGAGCTCCACGGAGGCTCCGGCCTCCTCGAGTTCCTGTTTGAGCTTGTCGGCCTCCTCGCGTTCGATGCCCTCCTTGACCGGCTTGGGGGCCTCGTCCACGAGCGCCTTGGCCTCTTTCAGGCCCAGGCCGGTGGCGGCGCGCACGACCTTGATCACCTGGATCTTCTTGTCGCCTGAGCCGGTGAGCATCACGTCGACCGTGCTCGCTTCCTCCTCGGCCGCTGCGGCGCCGTCTGCGCCTGCGCCGCCTGCAGCGGCGGCCGGGGCCGCGACCGCGGCCGCCGACACCCCGAACTCCTCCTCGAGCGCTTTGATGCGCTCGGCGAGCTCGAGCACCGAGATGCCCTTCAGCTCCTCGATCCAATCCTGCGTACTGGTTGCCATCTTTGGTCAGTCCTCCTTGGTGGGATTCGCCTCGGCGTCGTCGGGCTGAACCTCAGCCGAGGCGTCCGCCTGGTTGTCGTCTTCTTGCGCCGGCTCGTCCTTCGCCGGCTCAGCTTGGTCATCCGCCGCCTCCGCGGCCGGCGCCTCGGCCTCGGCCTCGGCCGGCTCCTCGAGAGCCTCGGCGGGCGCCTCGGACTCGGCATCTGCGTCATCCGCCGCGGGGGGCTCGCCCTCCCCGGCGTCGGGCGCCTCGGCCGTGGCCTCCTCGGCAGGGGGCTCCTCCGCCGCAGCGGCATCGGCCTCAGCGGCCGGCTCCTCCGCCGGCGCCTCAGCCTCCGCCGCCGGCGCCTCAGCCTCCGCCGCCGGCGCCTCGGCCTCCGCGGCCGGCTCAGCCGCCGGCGCCTCGGTCTGGGCCGGCGCCTCGCCGGCGGGAATCTCGCCGGACTCCTTCTTCTCGCGCACGCCGCCGAGGGCGACCGCGAGGCCACTGATCAGCGCGTTGAGGGTGCGCACGAGCCCGCTCACGGGCGAGGCGACCACGCCGACGAGCTGCCCGTAGAGCACTTCGCGGGAGGGGAGCCTCGAGAGCGAGCGGAGCTGGTCGACGTCGAGCACGTCGCCGTCCATCAGGCCGCCCTTGAACGGAAGCAGCTGCGTGGTGCGCGCGAAGTCGGCGATCGCCTTGGCGGCCACCGCGGCGTCGCCGCGGACGAAGGTGAGCGCGGTGGGTCCCTCGAGGTAGGCCTTGAGGCTCTCGGCGCCGGTCTCGTCGGCGGCCCGCTCGGTGAGCGAGTTCTTGACGACCTTGAAGAGGGCGTCGGCCTCGCGCAGGTTTGTGCGCAGCTCGGCGGCCTGGGCCACCGTGATGCCGCGGTAGTCGACGGCGAAGATCGCGTCGGACTCGTCTATGTGGGTGGCGATCTCGGCGATCGCCACTGCCTTCTGCTCTCGGTTCATTTGGCTCCTGTCCCGGTCTTATGGGCGCTTGCCCGCCGGGGGTCTCTGGTGGCCTGTCGTGGGTGACGCTAGGCGGCGTTCGCCGTGAGCGCCTCCTCAATGATGTCACGTGTGCGGCTGGGGTCGACCTTGACCCCGGGTCCCATGGTGGTCGTGATGGTGATCGAGCGCAGGTAGCGCCCTTTGGCCACCGCCGGCTTGGCGCGGATCAGCTCGTCGATCACGGCGGCGTAGTTCTCGAGCAGCTTGCGCTCCTCGAAGCTCGCCTTGCCGATCACGAGATGGACTATCGCGGTGCGGTCGGTGCGGTACTCGACCTTGCCGGCCTTGGACTCCTCGACGGCTTTCGCCACGTCCATCGTGACGGTGCCGACTTTCGGATTGGGCATCTTGCCGGATGGGCCGAGGATGCGCCCGAGGCGCCCGACGACCGACATCATGTCGGGGGTGGCGATAGCCACGTCGAAATCGTCGAAGCCCTCCTCGATCCGTTTGGCGAGATCGTCGCCGCCGACGACGTCGGCGCCGGCCTCCTCGGCCTCGCGGACCTTCTCGCCCTGGGCGAAGACGACGACTTTGACGTCCTTGCCGAGGCCGTTCGGCAGCGCGATCGTGCCGCGCAGCTGCTCGTCGGCATGGCGCACGTTCAGGCCGGTGCGGACGTGGACCTCGACCGACTCGTCGAATTTCGCGCTCGAGAGCGAGCGCACCAGGGCGACCGCGTCGCCGGGCGCATACTCGCGCTCGGGCTCGACCTTGGAGCGCAGCTCGAGGTAGCGCTTGCCGTGTTTGCTCACGCCTCGACCTCCACGCCCATCGAGCGGGCGGTGCCGGCGATGATCTTGGTCGCCTGATCGAGGTCGTTCGCGTTGAGATCGTTGAACTTGCGCTCGGCGATCTCGCGCAGCTGGCTGCGGGTGATCGTGCCGACCTTGACCCGGTTGGGCTCGCCCGAGCCCTTGCCGATGCGCAGTGCCTGGCGGATCAGCACGGCGGCGGGCGGAGTCTTGGTGATGAACGTGAACGAGCGGTCCTCGTAGACCGTGATCACGACCGGGATCACCGTGCCGGTTTCGCTCTGCGTCTGCGCGTTGAACGCCTTGCAGAACTCCATGATGTTGATCCCGTGCTGACCCAGCGCAGGGCCAACCGGCGGGGCGGGACTCGCCTGCCCGGCGTTCGCCTGCAGCTTGATCGTTGTCAGAACCTTCTTGGCCATTAGAGCTTCTTCACCTGATCAAAACCCACCTCTACAGGAGTCTCCCTGCCGAAGATTGATACCAGCACCTTCAGGCGCGCGGCGTCCTCGTTGATCTCGGAGATCTCGCCGGAGAAGTCCGACAGCGGGCCGGAGACGACCTTGACGGACTCGCCGATCGTGAACTGCGCCCGTGTGCGGGTGGCGGTCGCGACCTCCTTGTGCAGGAGCCGGTCGACCTCAACCTGGGTGAGCGGCACGGGCTCCTGGGAAGCGCCGACGAAGCCGGTCACGCCGGGGGTGCCCTTGACGACTCCCCAGGAGTCCTCGTTGAGCTCCATGTTCACGAGCACATAGCCGGGCATGGTGCGCTTCTCGACGGTGACCTTCTGGTTGTCCTTCATCTCGGAGACGGCTTCGGTCGGGACGACGACGTTGCGCACGGCGCGCTGCTGGCCGAGCGAGACGACGCGGTGCTCGAGGTTGTGCTTGACCTTGTTCTCATGGCCCGAGTATGTGTTGACGACGTACCAGCGAAACATTCAGAAGCCCTCAGAGGATGAATTCGACGATTTCCTTGGCGACGACGTCGGCAAGGCCAAGGTAGGCGCCGGCGATCGCCACGAAGCCGAGCACGACGGCCGTCGCCTGGGTGACCTGGCGGCGGTCGGGCCATTGAACTCGCTGCAGCTCGGCCCAGCTGGCACGGAAGAAGCCGATGACGCGGTTGCCGCCGCGCAGCGGGGCGCCTGACGGGCGCTCTTCGCCGCCATGGCCGTCGCCGCCCGGGCCACCGCCGGCAGCGCCGCCGCGTCCCGATCCGCCACCGGCCTCCTGGAGGGCGTCCTCGGTGCCGTCGTCGGCGACGGGCTGCTCGATGTCCTCGCCGGGAGCCACAGGCGCGCCGTCGGCTCCGCGGACGAGCGCGGCGTCGAACTCGTCGACCTCGGCGGAGGCGTGGTCGAGCGCACCCGGCACGTCGGCGCGGGTGGGCGGGTTCGCGCCGGGCGCACGCGCACCCTCACGCACACGCCGTTCGCGGCGCTGCTTTGCACGTTTGCGGTCACGGGCCACAGCAGCGCTCCCGCGCTAACGGGTCTCCCGGTGGCTGGTGTGCTTGCGACACCAGCGGCAGTACTTGCGCAGGGTGATGCGATCGGGGTTGTTGCGCTTGCTCTTGTTTGACTGGTAATTGCGATGCTTGCACTCCTCGCAGGCGAGGGTGATGGCGATTCGAACGTCTCCGCGGGCCATGATGAGAAATCCCTGCGTCGTATTGGCGGCGAGCTTGGACGAAGAAAAACCCCGCCCAAGCGCGAGGTAGAAGCCAGTCTAGCGTGCATGGAGACGACGCGGGGCCCGCGTGTCGAAGGGTCGCTACGGTGGGTCGATGCACGGACCCGAGCGGACTCGCCGCCCGGCGCGGCGGCGGCCGGACGGCCGCTCTGCCGCGGCCCGCGCGGCGCGTGTGCGCGCCCGCCGCCGGGGCGCCGGGCTCGCGCTCTCGCTGCTCGCGGTGGGGCTGCTCGTCCTGGCCCTCACCAGCGGCGGCGGCTCCCGTGCCCGCGCCCGTCAGCCCGCCGGCGCAGCCGCCAAGCCGGCAAACGGCGCGCCGGCCTCCTCTCCGGGCGGCGGCGCCAGGCCCGCCGCACCCCAAGCGGGCGCGGGATACCCGGAGTCCGGTGCGGTGCGCTCGCTGGTCTCGCTCGGCAGGCCGATCTACTGCGGCGGGCGGCACGGCGACGAGGTGGCGCTGACCTTCGACGACGGCCCCGGCCCGTACACGCGGCTGATGCTCGCCAAGCTGCGCAAGCACGGGGCCAGGGCGACGTTCTTCATCGTCGGGCGCAACCTCGGGCTGGTGGCGGGAGCGCCGCGCGAGGAGCGCGCGCTCGGGGCGGTCGGCGACCACACGTTCACCCACCCGCTGCTAACCGGCCTCGCTCCGGCTGACGCCGAACGCGAAATCGTGCGCACCCAGGCGGCTGTCGCCCGCTCCTCCGGCGGGCCCGTGTTCCTGTTCCGTCCGCCGTATGGCGCGCGCGACGCGACGATCGACGGCATCGTGCGCGCGCATGGCCTGCTGCAGATCCTCTGGACGGTCGACAGCGCCGACTCGCTCGGCGCCAACTACGCGCAGATCGAACACAACGTGATCGCCGGCCTGCGCCCCGGGGCGATCATCCTCATGCACGAGAACCACGGGCAGACGGTGCGCGCGATGATCAGCATCTTCGCGGCGCTACAGCGCAAGCACCTGCGCGCGGTGAGCGTGCCGCAGCTCCTCACCGACGATCCCCCCAGCACGGCGCAGGTGCGCGCCGGCGGCAGTGGCTGCGGGCTGCGCCACGGCGTCGCCTTCAGCGGCGGGTAGGCACGCTTGCCGGGGCATCGGCGGCCGCGCCGGGGCGGCGGGCTCGCGCAGCAGTGAGCCGGGAGGGCCCGGCGCCTACTCATACAGCGTGACCGTGCCCAGCACGACGTAGAGGGCGACCAGCGCCCAGCCCTCGAAGGCGGCGGCCTCGCCGTCTCCGGTGACCTGCGCGAGGGCCAGCGCGGTGAGTACCAGCGCGCCGATGTAGACGGGCGCGAGCGAGAACGTGAGCGTGGTGCTGAGCGCGAAGGAGATGAGCACGAGCACGGGGAACAGGAACGCCGCGATCTGCGCGACAGAGTTCTTGACCACCGAGATCGCCAGGTCCGAGCGCCCCTTCCAGGCGAGCACCAGGCCGGCAGCGTTCTCGACCGCGTTGCCGGCGATCGCCACGATCACCAGGCCGGCGAACGCCTGCGAGATGCCGAGCTGGTGGATCGCGGGCGCGAGGCCGTTGATGAACCAGTCCGAGACGAACGCGGACCCCACCCCGCCGAGGGCCAAGAGGACGATGGTCAGCCAGAGCGGCAGGCGCGGAGCCGGGCGCACCTCTACGTGCGGCTCTGCGGCGGCCGCCGGCACGACTGTCGGCGCCGCGCCTGGCGCCGGGGGCGTGGCCGTGGGGCCCGCCGGTGCAGCACCGACGGCGGCGCCGGGCGCGACGTCGGAGCGCAGGTAGGGCACGACCCAGACGATGTAGACGAGCAGCAGGCAGACCGCGCCGACGATCGAGATTTCGTTCACGTGGTGGCTCGCGGGATCGTGCGAGCCGAGCGAGAGGCCGAGCACGACGATGATGAAGACGGTGACCTGCAGCAGCGTGGCGGTGTCCCTCGGCAGGCGCTTTGAGAAGCGCATGATCCCGTCGGGGGCGCGGTGGGCGCCGACGACGATCACGAGGCCGAGCACGAGCAGCGCGTTCGCGAGGATCGAGCCGATGATGGCCGTCTGCGCGACCACGAGCTCGCCCTTCTGCAGCGCGAAGATCACGACGAACAGCTCCGGGAGGTTGCCGAGGGTCGACTGCATCAGCCCGGTGGCCCCGGGCCCGAAACGTTCGCCGAGCTGCTCGGTGGCGAACGACACGATCCATGCGAGACCGGCGAGCGCGAGGGTCGCGATCGCGAAGCGCGGGACGGGCGCCCAGGCCTGGTAGTTGGCGACCCCCGCGAGCGCGCTCAGCAGCGCGACCAGCGCGAGCAGCAGGCGCTCCAGCGGGCTCAGCGCGGACATGCCGCTGCGGCCGGCCCCCACCGGTCGGTCAGTGGCTCTCGAGCACCCGGTCGACGAGGCCGTACTCGACCGCCTGCTCGGCGGTGAAGAAGCGATCGCGCTCCATGTCCTCGCGCACTTCTTCTGTCGGCCTGCCGGTGTGCTCGGCATAGATCTCGTCGATGCGCGCGCGCACCTTGAGGATCTCGCGCGCGTGTATCTCGATGTCGCTCGACTGCCCTTCGAACCCGGCCGAGGGCTGATGGATCAGGATCCGGGAGTTGGGCAGCACCGCCCGCTTGCCTTTCGCGCCGGCGGCAAGCAGCAACGAGCCCATCGACATCGCCACGCCGACGCACATGGTGGTGATGTCGGGCTTGACGAACTGCATCGTGTCGTAGATCGCGAGTCCCGAGTAGATGCTGCCGCCGGGAGAGTTGATGTAGAGCGAGATGTCCTTCTCGGGGTCCTCGCTCTCGAGATGCAGCAGCTGGGCGACGACGAGGTTCGCCACCTGGTCGTCGATCGGCGTGCCGAGGAAGATGATGCGCTCGTTGAGCAGCCTCGAATAGATGTCGAACTCGCGCTCGCCTCGGGCGGTGCGCTCTATAACCATGGGGATCAGCGGCATGGATCCCCACCCTATCGGGCGAGCGCTCGCAACCGTAGTGCTGCTCGCGATGTTCGCCGTGGCGGCGCCGGCGCTGGCGATGACGAGCCATGCAGGGTGGCCGCCGGACCAGCATCTGGTGATGGACAAGGGCCCGGCCGGCAGGCACCACACGCTCGTGGGCAGGCATGGCGTGCACAACTACCTGCTCGGCGGCTACGGCGATGACACGATCTACGGCGGCGACGTGGGCGATGTGATCTGGGGCGACTACCACCCCTCCGGCTGGCCGGCGCATCAGACGGCCGTGATCCACGCTGGCAACGGCAGGAACGTCATCTACTCAAACGACACGGTCAACTACGTGTGGACGGGCACGCACCCCGCGACCGTCGTCCACGCCCACGAGGGCTCAGGCGTGATCCACTGCGAAAGCCCGGGGATCGTCGTCTACACCAGCCATCACGCCCTGCCGCACTACAAGCTCAAGGGCTGCAGGCACATCAGCTTCTTCTCGGTCGGCTACTGAGCCGCGAGCCCGCTCCGGCCCGCGGCCGCGTCAGATGTTCACCGACCGCATCCCCTGCTCGTCGTAGCGGGCGCCGGCGGCGACGGGGACCTCCGCAGCGATCCGCTGCACCTCCTCGTCGCTCAACTCGATGTCGGCGGCGGCGAGGTTCTCTTCCAGGCGGGCGACTTTGGTGGTGCCGGGGATCGGGACGATGTGCTCCCAGCGGTGCAGCACCCAGGCGAGCGCGAGCTGGGCGGGCGTGACGCCCTTCTCCTCGGCCAGCTCCCTGACGCGCTCGGCGAGCTTGAGGTTCTGCTCGAGGTTCTCGCCGGTGAAGCGCGGGCCGTAGCGCCGGAAGTCGCCCTCGTCGAGCTCGTCGGGCGATGAGAAGCGCCCGGAGAGGAAGCCGCGGCCGAGCGGCGAGTAGGCGACGAGCCCGACGCCGAGCTCCTTGAGCGTCGGCAGGACCTCGTCCTCGACGTCGCGGGTCCAGAGCGAGTACTCGGTCTGCACGGCGGTGATCGGGTGGACGGGGTGGGCGCGGCGGATCGTCTCGGCGCCGGCCTCGGAGAGGCCGATGAAGCGGACCTTGCCCTCGTCGACGAGCTCGGCCATCGCGCCAACGGTCTCCTCGATCGGCGTGCCGGGGTCGACGCGGTGCTGGTAGTAGAGGTCGATGTGGTCGGTGCCGAGCCGCCGCAGCGAGCCCTCGCATGCCTCGCGCACGTACTCGGGGGTGCCGTTGATCGAGCGCCTCGGAGGGCCGCCCTCCTCTCCCGGCTCGATCCTGATGCCGAACTTGGTCGCGAGGAAGACCTCGTCGCGACGGCCGGCGATGGCGCGCCCGACGAGTTCCTCGTTGGTGTGCGGCCCGTACATGTCGGAGGTGTCGAGGAAGTTGCAGCCGAGCTCGAGCGCGCGCTGGATCGTGCGCAGCGATTCCTGTTCGTCGGCGTTGCCGTAGAAGGCGGACATGCCCATCAGGCCGAGGCCGAGCGCGGATACCTCGGGGCCGTCGGGTCCAAGCGTGCGCGTCCTCATGGCGCTGCTCCTATCGCTCGAGTGTGGTGGCGGAATTGCGCCCCGCTCGCGGGGTCACTTCCAAGATATTGTCAACGGTCGTGTTTCCCCTGAACCTGCCGAACATTCTCACGGTCCTGCGGATCATGCTCGTGCCGGCGCTGGTGGTGGCGCTGCTGGGCAACACGCCGGCCGGCGACGTGCTCGCGGCGGTCGTGTTCGCGCTGGCCTCGCTGACGGACTTCGTGGACGGTTATCTCGCGCGCGCGCGTGACTCGATAACGACGTTCGGCAAGCTGATGGACCCGCTCGCTGACAAGCTGCTGATCGTCGCGGCGCTGATCTCGCTGGTCTCGCTGCACCGGCTCGCGGCGTGGGTGGCGATGGTGATCATTACGCGCGAGCTGGCCGTCACGGTGCTGCGGCTCGGCGCGACGCAGGCGGGCGTGGTGATGGGCGCGAGCATGTTCGGGAAGGTCAAGACGTGCCTGCAGATCGCGGCGATCCTGTCGGTGATCGCGGTGCACGGCAAGCCGCTTTGGGTCTCGGCGCTGCTCTATGTCACGGTGCTCGTGACGGTGCTCTCGGGCCTGGACTACTTCTTCGGCCTGCGCCGGAGAATGCAGCAGAGCCAGGCTCAGGCCGACGGCTGAGCGCGCCCGCTGGGGTCGAGCCACTCCTCGAGGCTCGTCTGGCGCGCGGCCGGGGCGCCGGAGTCGATCTCGGCGCGAAGCTCAGAGAGCAGGCCGTGGCGCTCGGCGACGACGTTGTGCTGGTGGATCGTCTCGAGGTTCTCCTGGCGCGCGGAGACGAAGCTGCGGCCATCTAGCTGCGGGAAGCGCTCGACTACGCCGGCGATCATCTCGCGCACGCAGTCCTCGACGAAGCGCGGCCGGCTGTGGGCCTTTTCGACGACGGCGACCTCGTCGGAGCGCTTCATCAGCTCGTAGATCTCCGAGGACATGCTCGACTCTGCGATCTCGAGCAGCACGGCTGCGTCGATCTCCTCGACGCACTCCTCGATGCAGCCGATCTGCAGCGTGGCGAGGCCTCGCTGGTTGTGCGTGGCTACGGGCACGCTCTCGAGGATCACGTCGATCTGCTCGGCTGAGAAGTCCTCGTCGGCGAGGCGCTCGCGCGCGCGGGCCGCTACGAGCTCCTGCGCGCATGGGCAGGCGGTCATGCCGGTCGCCGAGACACCGACGGTGCGGCGGGTGCCGTGCTCGAAGGCGACAGCGCGCCCGTGCAGCGTGTAGATCTCCTGCGTCTGCACGCCGGAGACGGGCGCCGGCTTGTGCTCGGGGTAGCGCGCGGCGATCGTGACCTCGGCGCGCTCTGCTCCCTGGCGAGCGCGCACGAGCTCGGCGATGTGCTGGACGAGCGTCTCTGCGCGGAACGGCGACTCGCTGAGGACGACCTCGCCGATCGCCTCGTTGACGACCTCGTCGAAGCGCGACATGTGCGCGCCCTTCTGCTCGTGGCTGAGGTCGACGAAGCAGTCGAAGCGCGCGAAGAACAGCTCCTCGCGGATGCGCACGACCTTCTCGACGCCCGTCACGCCCACGCGCGAGAGACCCACCGGCACGCCGGGCTGGCGCTTCTGCACGTCGTCGCCGGAACCCTTGGTGGGAGACGGCAGCGTGTTGGTCCTGGTGGCCTGCACCGCGAAGAGCCTAGCGCGCAGAACCCCGGCGACCGATCATTCTGGTATCACTCCGCACTTAGCTTGACGAGGAGGAACGGAGCGCATCATCGCTCCGAATGGAATCGGGGAATCGGGGTGGGTCCGTGGGAGGGTCCTGGTGACACAGAGACAAGAGGGAACCGCGATCGCGACGGAGACTGCTGTGGTCGAGATCGAGGAGCTGCAGGGGATCATCGCCGAGGGACAGGAAAAGGGATTTCTGGCCGCGGAGGTGCTGGCTGCGGCGCTCGAGGAGGCTGAGCTCTCGCCGAAGCAGACGCAGGACCTGCTCGGATACCTCGAGGAGCACGGCGTCGACGTGCTGCGCAGCGCGGAGGTCGGCTCCGAGCCGCCGGCATCGGGCGCCCGCGAGGAGGAGGACGGAGAGCGCGGCGCAGACCCGCTGGCGGCCCGCGCGCGTGCGCTCGCCGGCCAGGGCGAAGGTGCCGGCGAGGAGGAAGCGCAGGAGGCCCGCGGCCTGTCGTCGCGCCTCGAGGACCTGAAGCGGCCGGAGCTCGACCTCACGGTCGAGCCGAGCCTGGACTCGCTGCGCCTGTACCTGCGCTCGATCGGCCGCGTGCCGCTGCTGAACGCCGAAGAGGAGGTCTCGCTGGCCAAGCGCATCGAGCGCGGCGACATCTCGGCCAAGCAGCACATGGTCGAGGCGAACCTGCGCCTGGTCGTGTCGATCGCCAAGGGCTATGTCGGACGCGGCCTGACGCTGCTCGACCTGATCCAGGAGGGCTCGCTGGGGCTGATCAGGGCCGTGGAGAAGTTCGACTACCGCCGCGGCTACAAGTTCTCGACGTATGCGACGTGGTGGATCCGCCAGGCGGTCACGCGCTCGCTCGCCGACAAGGGCCGCACGATCCGCATCCCGGTGCACATGGTGGAGCGCCTGAACAAGCTGATCCACACCGAACGCCGCCTGATCCAGCAGCTTGGGCGCGAGCCCAGCCCGGAGGAGCTCGCCGGCGAGCTGGACTGCACGGTGCGCGAGGTGCGCGACGTGATGCGCGTCGCCCAGCAGCCGATCTCGCTTGAGAAGCCGGTCGGCGAGGAGGACGACTCTGCGCTCGCGGACTTCGTCGAGGACGTCTCTGCGGAGTCGCCGTTCGAGATCGCCTCGGAGGCGCTGCGGCGAGAGAACGTGATGCGCGTGCTCTCATCGCTGCCGCACCGCGAGCGCGAGGTGATCGAGATGCGCTACGGGATCACCGGAGGCCGCTCGCGCACGCTCGAGGAGGTCGGGCGCGCGTTCAACATCACGCGTGAGCGCGTGCGCCAGATCGAGAACCGCACGCTCAAGAAGCTGCAGGCGCTGCCAGACGCGCAGCAGCTGCGCGAGGCGTCGTAGCCCCGCGCTACTCCTGGCTCCTCTGACAGCTCACAGGCCGCCACCCGCGTCGCCGCCGCGTCCCATCCCAAGCGGTACGTAGCTTTGGATCATGGACCGCATATCACCGCGCCGGCAGGGCGACCTCGGCGAGATGTCAGCGATGGAGTGGCTCGCCTCGAAGGGGTACGGCGTCAACTTCCCGCTCGGCCACAGCCCCGACTACGACGTGATCGCCGACGACGGCGAGGTGCTGCACCGAGTGCAGGTCAAGACCGCCACTCACCACAAGAAGCGGCGCTGGGAGGTCACGATCTGCACGCGAGGCGGGAACCAGAGTTGGAACGGCCTCGTCAAGCACTTCAGCGCGAGCCGCTGCGACTGGCTGTTTGTCCTCGTCGCCGACGGGCGGCGGTGGTTCATCCCCGCCGAGGCGGTAGGCGGCACATCTGGCTTGCGCCTCGGCGGCCCGAAGTACGCCGCGTTCGAGGTCGAGCGGGGGCGGCCGCTGCCTTCTACCAACCGGCCTTGATCGCTATGCTCGACGGGCTTCGGGCGGGGTTCCCGAGCGGTCAAAGGGACCACGCTGTAAACGTGGCGGCTCAGCCTTCGCAGGTTCGAATCCTGCCCCCGCCATCTCCGGCCCTTCATGAGAAAAGTGCCACTGAGCAGGCAAAAACCGCTGCTCCCTGGTTTGCCATCATGCCGCAGCCGGGTATTAGGTAACGGTGCGCACCTTTTGGCTCAAGCTGAAGGACGAGCCGGTGCTCATGCGTCAGGTGCAGGGCTGGCTGACGATCCTGTGGGTCGTGATGATCCCTCTGTCGCTGGCGACGGGCTGGGTCAAGAGCGTGACGTTCGTCTCGGCGCTCTCGTTGTGGGCGCTGGTCGCCAGCCACGGCGCGTGGTGGGCAGCCGCGAGCGTGGAATGCCGCCAGGCCGAAGAAAATGTCGCCGCCGATGTCGTCGAAGAGATGGTCGAGAAGACCGACGTCGAGGAGGAGCCCGCACCGGCCTAGCCGGCCCGGCTCGAACATCCGCCGACGCACGCAACATTTTTCGGGCGCAAACTGCGAGATTGCACGCCACGAAGGGGCCCAGTTTGCGCTAACCATTTTTCCTCGTCCTCCTCCGAACGTATGAGGATGGAGGCACAACGGGAAGGCTGACATGTACAGCACCCCAATGCTTACACAGCGGCGCACGCCGTCGCTAACCCAGCGGCAGTTGCGCTGCATGGAGAACCTGCCGGAGGGACACGTCGTGGTGAGCACTCGCCGCGGCGTCGCCGTAGTGCGCCGGCCGGACGGGCGTCTGCTTCGGATCCAACCGGACGGGCGTCTCGCTTCGACGCTGCCGGTCGAGCGGGTCCAGTCCTACCTGCACGTCAACGGCTAGGAACTTGAGGGGCGGCTGACGCCGCCGGCGTGCGCCGCGCCGCTCCTCGGCGCGGGACACGGCCGCGCGTAGCGCTACTCGTCGGCGAGGGCCGAGTGCCCAGCGTGCACCCCGGGCGGCAGGCCGAGGCGCTCACCGACGCGCTGGAGCAGGTCCAGCAGCTGCTCGCGCTCATCCTCCTCGAGGTCGGCGCAGAGGTCCCGCTCGTGCGCGACTGCGACCTCGAAGGCGCGCGCCAACAGCTCGCGCCCGTCGTCGGTGAGGTGCAGCGCTCGCGCGCGGCGGTCCTGCGGGTTCAGGCGGCGTTCGAGCAGCCCTCGCCCCTCGAGCGCGTCGACGAACGCGACCATGCGGCTCGGCGGGATCTGCAGCCGCTCGCCGATCGCCTGCTGTGACTGCCCCTCGGACGCGCTGACGGCGCGCAGCAGCGCGAACTCGCGCGGCTCGAGCTCCAGCGGCGCGAGCAGCTCGCGAAAGCGGCGGGCGACGGCATAGCCGGTCTTCGAGACGGTGAAGCCGACGGAGCGAAACGGCGGGTTGGAGTCGGGCGAGGCCGTGACGTCCTGCAGCCGGGGCGAGCGATGAGTTTTCGATCCGCTGTCGGTCTTCATACGATGATCATAAGCCCTACCAACTATTTATGCTATAAACCTTTCCGTTCGGAAGCATCTTCCCCGCGGAAAGGCTGGAGCGCAGTGCCGATGACCAACACGTCCCCCTCCCCGGCCACTGGTGCTATCACGTTGCGGATTCCGTCGACCGAGAGGGCAGCGCGATGATGAGTGAGAACGGCATCGAGGTCGAAGGCCTCGTCCGCGACTTCAAGGGCGGCGTGCGCGCCGTAGACGGCATCGACCTGAGCGTCGCGCCGGGCGAGATCTACGGCTTCCTCGGCCCGAACGGCGCGGGCAAGTCGACGACCGTGCTGGTGCTCACGACGCTGCTGCCGCCCACCTCGGGCACGGCCCGCGTGGCGGGCCTCGACGTCGTGCACCAGGGCGCGGAGGTACGCCGCGCGATCGGCGCCTCGCTCCAGGAGTCTGCCCTCGACCCGTTCCTGACCGGCCGTGAGCACATGCGCCTGCAGAGCGCGCTCCATGGCCTCGGCAAGGCCGAGCGCGAGCGCCGCGGCACGGAGCTGCTCGAGCGTGTGGGCCTGATGGACGCGGCCGACCGCAAGGTCGGCGGCTACTCGGGCGGGATGAAGCGCAGGCTCGACCTCGGGCTCGCGCTCGTGCACGGCCCGCGGCTGCTGTTCCTCGACGAGCCGACGACGGGCCTTGACCCGCAGAGCCGCGCGGCGCTGTGGGACGAGGTGCGGCGACTGGCCAACGAGGGCGTGACGGTTTTCCTGACGACGCAGTACCTCGAGGAGGCCGACGTGCTCGCCGACCGCGTGGGGATCATCGACCGCGGCAGCATCGTCGCCGAGGGCACACCGGCCGAGCTGAAGGCCGCGATCGGGCGCCCGAGCGTCGAGGCGGTCCCGCAGGACCCGGGTGACCGCGACCGCCTCGCGGAGGTGCTGCGCCGCTTCGGCGAGCCGGGGGCGGCCTCGGCGAACGGCGTGGCGGTGCAGCTGCCGGAGGGCGTCGGCGACCTCGCGGAGATCGTGCGCACACTCGACGCTGAGGGACTGCGCATCGCCGATCTTCGACTGCACTCCCCCACGCTCGACGACGTCTTCCTGGCGAAGACGGGACGCTCGCTCGAGGGCGCCGGCGACGGCAACGGCGGCGGCGAGGGCCGCGACGGCGATCAGCGCGATCCCGGCGCGGACGGCCGGCGCGACGAGGACGAGCAGCCGCGCGCGGTCGCAGCCGGCGGCTGATGGGCGCGCTCACGACACAGGTCGGCGTGCTGGCCAGGCGTTCGATCCTCAAGACGCTGCGCCAGCCCTTCCAGCTGTTTCCGATCGTCTTCTTCCCGATCATCCTGCTGGCGGTGAACGCGAGCGGGCTGAAGGCGGCGACGCGCCTGCCGGGCTTCCCGACGCACTCCTACATCTCCTTCGCGATCGCCGTGGCGTTCATCCAGGGAGGCATGTTCGCGCTGATCAACACGGGCACGAACCTGGCGGAGGACATCGAGAGCGGCTTCTTCAGCCGCCTGGCGCTGACTCCCCTACGGCGCGTGTCGCTGATCTCGGGTCTGCTCGTCGGCGTGGCGGCGCTCGGCGTGCTGCAGTCCGCGGTCTACATCCTCGTCGGCCTGATCGGCGGCGCCAACTTGCAGGCGGGCTTCGGCGGCGCGCTCGTGATCCTCCTGCTCGGCGCGATCACGGCGCTCGGCTTCGGCGCGCTCGGCTGCGCGGCCGCGCTTCGGACCGGCTCGGGCGAGGCGGTACAGGGCCTCTTCCCCCTGTTCTTCGTGTTCATCTTCCTGTCCTCGAGCAACCTGCCGCGCAACCTGCTGCGGACTGGCTGGTTTCACACGGTCGCGACGTGGAACCCGATCTCCTACCTGATCGAGGGCTTCCGCAGCCTGTTCATCTCGGGCTGGGACGGGACGGTGCTGTTGCGCGGCTTCGCCGTGGCGATCGGCCTGACGGTCGTGGCGCTGTTGCTGGTGGCGGGCGCCCTGCGAACGAGGCTGCAGCGGACATGAGCGCGATCGCCCAGACGACCGACGCACCTCCGAGCGCGAGCGGCGCACCGCGCGGCGGCGGCCTGTGGCGCGTGGCGATGACGATCGCGTGGCGCAGCCTGCACACGTACGTGCGCAGGCCGGACCTGTATGTGCCGTCGCTGATCTTCCCGCTGGTGTTCCTGGCGAGCTTCGCGGGCGGCCTCTCGGCCCTGGGCTCGGTGCCGGGCTTCCACTTCCCTGCCGGCTACACGGCCTTCCAGTTCGTGTTCGTGCTGTGCCAGTCGGCGATGTTCGGCGGCCTGTTCACCGGCTTCACGCTGGCGTTCGACTTCGAGAGCGGCTTCGCGCGCCGGCTGATGCTGGCGGCGGAGGACCGCCGCGGGATCGCGCTCGGCTATGCGCTGGTCGCGCTCACACGCTCGGTGATCACGCTGTCGGTCGTCACCGCCGTCGCGCTCGTCACGGGCATGCGGATCACGGGCAACGGCGTGGACATCTTCGGCCTCTACGGCCTGGCCTTGCTGCTGGTACTCGTCGGCTACGGCTGGGCGGCGGGCGTGGCGTTCCGCTTCCGCTCGATCCAGGCGGGCCCGCTGATGCAGACGCCGGTCTTCCTGCTGCTGTTCCTCGCCCCCGTCTACGTCCCGCTCGGCCTGCTGAAGGGCTGGATCCATGCGGTCGCGAGCGTGAACCCGGCGACGGCGTTCCTAGACGCCGGCCGCGGGCTGATCTCGGGCGTGCACGACCACACGGGCGTCGCGTTCATCGCGGCGTTCGCGCTGATCGTCGTGTTCGGCGTCTGGATGCTGAGCGGCCTGCGAAACGCCGAACGCTCGGCCTAGCGCCGCGGGCGCCCCAGGCCCCAACTACGCGGCTCCGCCGCCCTCAGCTGCCGCGCAGGCGCCGCGCGAGCTCCTCTGCGTCGGCCGTGCTGACGAGCACCCGGCGCAGGGGGTCATGATTGCGAACGGCGAACGACAGCCCGGGCTGGCCGCGCCGCACGACGAACGCCTGGTCGAGGCGGATCGTGCGTGCGACGTAGTAGAGCCAGGGCAGCCGCAGACCGACCTTGATGCCGGTGGCCATCGTCTCGCGCATCGGATCGTCCACCACGCGCACGTCGCTCACATCTGCGCGCGCCACCGTGATGTCGCGCATCAGCCCGAGCACCTTCTGCCAGCGCGAGAGCAGGACCTCCACGGACTCGTCGGTGACCTGCACGCGCATCGCGGACACCCTAGCCGCGGCTCGCACGCACGCCCGTCCGCGCCGGATGACAGCGGTCGGCGATTGCGATAGAAGAGGAGTTGAACCGCGCTGTCCGCAGGCGCTCGCGTGGGCAGGTCGCGACCAGTCAGCCAGAAGGGAGTGCCGATCATGGAGTCCTCAGAGGTCCCGTCGAGAGTGCTGGTCGTGGCGCACAAGACGGCCGCCACGCAGCCGCTGCTGGACGCGGTGCGCGAGAGGGCCCAGCGCGGCCCGGCGAAGTTCACGCTGCTCGTGCCGAATCCCGCGCACGGCCTGCACAAGGTCGTCGACCCGGAGGACCAGGGCGGCGGTGAGGTCGGCGACGTGCTCGAGACGGCCGTTCCGCGCCTGAGCACGGCGGCGGGAACCCCGGTGGAGGGCATGGTGGGAGACGCGGACCCGGTGGCGGCGGTGCAGGACGCAATCAACCTGCAGGGCTTCGACGAGATCATCATCTCGACGCTCTCGCCAAAAGTCTCGCGCTGGCTGAGGCTGGACCTCCCGAGCAAGGTCGCGGGCATGGGCCTTCCGGTCACGACGGTCACGCCCGCCGACGAGTAGCCGGCCAAAGCACGGCCGCGCCACGCCACGGCGACCCCGGAGCCGGACTCCGCCGCGCCGCGCCACACCTGTCGCCGCCGACAGTTGTCATCAGGGTCGGCTACCGTTTCTGCGATGGGAGGAGGCCGGCTACATCAGTCGCGCGCAGGCTCGCGTGCGGACAACCGTCTGTGGAACTCTCGTCTGCGCGGGGCCAGAGTTGGGCGGAGGATGGGAGCCGCCCGCGACAAGTTCGCCGACAACCTGCGCCAGCGTCGCGAGCTGGCGGGGCTGTCGCAGGAGGCGCTCGCGGACCTGTGCGAACTGCACCGGACTGAGATCAGCCTGTTGGAGCGCCGCAAGCGCTCACCGCGCCTCGAGACGATCGTGATCCTGGCCCGCGGTCTGGGGCTCTCGTCCCCAGGGGAGCTGCTCGAAGGCATTCGCTGAGCGGCGCTCGGGTGCCTGTCCGCCACGCTCGCCGGCGGCCCACCGGCGCGGTACAGTCCCTGCTCGCGCCCAGCTAGCTCAGTTGGTAGAGCACTTCCATGGTAAGGAAGGGGTCATCGGTTCGAGTCCGATGCTGGGCTTGCGCTCAGAATCGACGCCCCTACACGGCGATTAGCTTCCTCGCCGCCATATCTACTCGCTAGCCGCATGCGGCGCGGGCTGACGCTCGAGGAGCTCTCGTAAGTCTCTAAGAAACCTCTCATCAAAGGGGCCACATGAAGGAGTAGCGTCGCTCGTAGCGCTTCTCACTTGGAGGCCGAGGGATGCGCAGGGCACTTGGGCCTCCGGAAATGGGGAAAGACTGGATTCCTAGAGCAGTGTCACGGGCATGATCGCACCGTGGGGCTGTCCTTTGACGGTGCGCGAGGCTGTCGTCGGCAACCGATCGAGGAGGAACGGAGATGCGCATTTCGCCGAGCCACATGCAGGGAACATCGAGCAGCGAGGTGGCTTTGGCGAGGTGGGGCGCGGTCCATTGGCGGTCGCTCCTGGCAGCCTTGGTGGCCGCGCTTCTGTGTGGCGCCGCGCTGTATCAAGCGGTGGGAGATGGGCCGGCCGGCGTCGCGCCAAGCGCGCGCTCCCGGGTCCTCTCGCGGCATGGGCTGTCGACTCTCCCGCTTGCGGCACAGGCGCCGGTATCGGCGACGATCGGGGCGAGCTCGGCGGTCTACCGCCCGCGGGCGGTCCCCGACGGACGGTTCCGTGCCGTTAACCCCGGTCAGCATCTGACCAGCACCTTCGCGCGCTCTGGCGTGTCGGTGACCGCAGCGGCGGCGCGGCTCCGGCTCAGCACGCGGGCCGTCGGGTACGGCTCTGCCCTGATGGCGCTCGGCAGCGTCGCGCCGCGTCTGCAGCGCGGTCGTATCGTGTACCGGCGCGCCGGCCTGACGGAGTGGTACGCGAACGGGCCGCTCGGCCTCGAGCAGGGCTTTACCGTGGGCCGCGCTCCCGCCGATCGCGTTGGCGGTCCGTTGACGCTCTCGATTGCGCTCACGGGCAACGCGCATCCGTCGCTCTCGGTTGACGGAAAGACCATCGTGCTCACCCGCGGCGGAAAAGCCGTGTTGACCTATGGCGGGCTATCCGCGACGGGCGCTGACGGCCGGCTGCTGCACAGCTCGCTTGGGCTGAGTGGTTCCCGGCTGCTGCTACGCGTCGATACGCGCGGGGCGCGCTACCCGCTGCGGATTGATCCGTTCGTGCGCCAAGGCGTCAAGATCACGCAGACCGAAGGTAGTGTCTTCGGCGCAAGCGCGGCCGTGTCTGCGGACGGCAACACCGCTCTGGTTGGCGGCGGAAGCGCGGCGTGGATATTCACGCGGTCCGGCGAAACCTGGACCCAGCAGGGCAAAGAGCTGGCGCTTGCAGGAGGGGGCGTGGCCGTGAGCGTCGCGCTGTCGGCAGATGGCAACACGGCTCTCATTGGCACACCCAGCTTCAATACATCGCGCGGCGCCGCGTGGGTGTACGTGCGCTCAGGCGAAACCTGGACCCTTCAGGAAACCTTCACCGACACCGGCGGCAGCGGACTGGCCAACTTCGGCGATAGCGTGGCGCTCTCAGCCGACGGCAATACCGCGGTCGTTGGTGCGCGTCGTGATCACGAGAACGTCGGCGGCGTATGGGTGTTTGCGCGCTCAGGCGAAGTCTGGACCCAGCAGGGCGCACGGCTCACGAGCGGGACGAGCGAACACAACTTTGGCATCGCTGTCGGATTGTCGGGCGATGGGAACACGACCCTGATCGGCAGTGAAGGCGGCGTCTGGGTGTTCACACGTTCAGGCGCATCGTGGAGCACGACCGAAAAACTCGCACTCGGCATGGTGTCGAGCATCGCCATTTCCAGCGACGGCATGACTGCACTGATCGGCCTGGGGATCAAAGACAGCGGCAAACCGCCGGGGGCCTCAGGTGACGCTGTGGTCTTCAAGCGCTCGGGAGAAGCCTGGGTGCAGCAAGGCGGAGCGCTGCCCCACCTCGGCCAGGTGAGCACCGAAACGAAATACCCTGGCGAATTCGGCTTCAGCGTCGCGCTGTCGAGCGACGGCAACACCGCGTTGGTCGGCGGTCCGGGCGACTACCGGGGCATTGGAGCGGCATGGGTGTACAAGCGGTCCGGCGAAACCTGGACACAGCTTGGCGGAAAGCTCGTCAGCGCCGACAGAGGTGTCGGCACCCGCTTCGGTGAAGGCGTGGCGCTGGCGGGTGACGGAGAAACAGCGTTCGTGGGCCAGCCGGGCGACGGCGGGGGCGGGGCAGCTTGGGTCTATACCCCTGCGCCGACTCGCGAACCGCCCGAATTTGGAAAATGCGTCAAGACGGCCTATGGCGCGGGCTCCTACTCGAACTCTACTTGCACCGTCGCGGAAACGGCAAAACCCTATGAATGGCTGGCTGGAATCGGGCCCAAACACAAATTCACGCTCGCGCTCACCGAAGGCCTGGTCACGTTCGAAACGACCAAAGGCTCAAAAGTGGTGTGCACGGGCGAGGCCGGCACGGGCGAATACACGGGGCTGAAAGTCGTCGGTGGCGTGGAGCTGTCACTCACCGGCTGCGAACGGCTCGGAGAAAAATGCACAAGCTCAGGCGCGCTGGACGGAGAAGTCGTCACCAGCCCGCTTGAAGGGATTCTGGGCGTCGAAAAACTCGGTGAAACTGCGGCGAAGAACAAACTCGGCCTGGATCTCTTCCCCGTTGGACATACGGGTCCGTTCATGAAATTCAACTGTGGTGCCACCGAAATGACGGTACAGGGTTCCGTGATTCTTCCTCTGATCACCGGCAAAACGGCGCTCACGTTCAAACTGAAATTCACGGCGACAAAAGGCAAGCAGAAACCCGAAAAATTTGTCACCGGCGAAAAGGACGTCCTCGAAGCCTCCTTCAACGGAGGTGCCTTCGAACAGCTCGGGCTCACAACGAGGGTGACGCAGGTCAACGAAGAAACGATCGAGTCCAACCCGGCCGTCTAGCCAGTCGGCCGCGACGGGCCAGCCAGGGGGCTGGTCCGTCGCATGCGTTTAGGGGCCGTCTAAGGCGTTCTCGCCCCCGCAGGTTGCCTGGTACCCGACGCTGGCCTTACCGATCGAGCGGTTGGGTACCGGGGCAGCGGCGTCGTGTGAGCGGTATCGAAGCGTTATCCGGGCTGACCCTTGGCATGCCCGTGTGAGATCATCGGGGGGTGAGCACCTCCGAGCAGTCCGCGGTTCGTCTCGTAGCGGTGGATGACCTCGGGCCCTCACAGGTCACCGTCGTAGAGGGAACGCCTCACGGCACCATCGCTGTGGGGATCAGCGCGGGCAAGCCATTCGCCACGTCGAATCGTTGCCGCCACCTGTTCGCCTCGCTCGGCGGGGGACGGGTGACCGCCGAGGGTTGCCTTGAGTGCCCGTGGCACGGATCGCGCTACAACGTCGAAACCGGCAAGATGGTGCGGGGTCCACAGGGCGCGTACAAACCGCTCGCAGGAGTCATCAAGGCGACTGCCGGCGCCATCCCGCTGAAAACGTTCCCGGTCGAGCTGCGCGACGGGGCGATCTGGCTGGTCGGTTGATCGAGGACCGGTTCGCAGCGACCACAAGATCGGCGGCCAACACCACCCCGGTCACCTTCGCTCGCTAGCTCCGCCCAGTTCAGGCAGCTGCTCGACCGAGCCGCCGCGAGATATCGGCGCACTCCAGGCACACGCGCTTGGGCACGAGCCCGACCCGGATCAGCAACGCGAAGAGCTCGCAGCCAAGGCACAGCGCGGCGAGCGACTCGAGACCCGCCGCCACGATCAAGAGCGCGAACAACGCGTCTCCGACGGCGTGCGCGCCGAGCCCGAACGCCACCACGGCGCCGGCGGTGGTCAGCGTGGCGCCGATCGCCTGCGCAAAGCGCTTCGGTGGGCCCGGCACCGGCTTGGGCGCCCCGAGCCGGGGCGCCACGACGGCGGTCGCGAGTCGGCCGAGCGGACTGAGCCTCGGCCCGGCGAGGACCCGCGCGACGAAACCGTAGGCCAGCGCAACGAACAGCCAGTAGGACGAGGTTGCCAGACCGACAGCGCTCACGAGCATGACCACGAAGGCCACCGTGCGCGCGGCCTTCTCGTTGACAGGGTTGGGAAACGACAGAAAATCCCGCATAGCGATCACGATAGAACGCGCCTTAATCGCCCAGGTGGACGACCGTCCGGCCGGGCAGAATGACTCCCGTGACCGATCACGGGATACCGCTGCTCGAGAACGACCTCGACACCGATCCCCTGCGCCAGTTCGCGGCGTGGTTCGGCGAGGCCGCGGCCGCAGGCGTGCGCGAACCGCAGGCCGCCGCCCTCGCCACGGCTTCCGCCGAGTGCGTCCCGTCGGTGCGCATGGTGCTCGTCAAGTCCTTTGACGAGCTCGGCTTTGTCTTCTTCTCCGACTACGCGAGCCGCAAGGGCGGCGAGCTTGCGGTCAACCCGCGCGCCGCTTTGCTGTTTCACTGGGATCCGCTCGGCAGGCAGGTAAGGATCGAGGGCCCGGTCGAGCACACGAGCGCCGAGGAGTCGGCGGCGTACATTCGCACCCGACCGCGAAGCAGCCAGGTCAGCGCGCTGGCCTCGCCTCAGAGCCAGACCCTCGAAAGTCGCGAGGAGCTCGAGCGCCGCGTCGCCGACGTGGAGCGCCGCTATGCGGATAGTGAGCTGCCCATGCCTAACAACTGGGGCGGCTTTCGCCTCGCCCCCGAAGCGCTCGAGTTCTGGCAGCAGCGCCACGACCGCCTGCACGACCGGCTGCGTTTCCGCCGCGCAGGCGAGGGCTGGCTGATCGAGCGCCTGGCGCCCTAGATTCGTCGAGCGAACGCAGAGGGGGCGCTTGACTTCGCAAAGCGCCGCCAGCCGCGCGGTGGCCTGCGTCGGCTCTCCTATATCTCAACGGCTTAGTCGCCGGCGAACACGCAGTCCCGCTGTGAGGGCAAAAAGGTCATGACTGTCCTGGCGGCCTGAGCGGCGCGACCGCAAGCTGCCGTCGGCCGGACGCTCGTAGCAGTGCGACGATCCGCGGGTGGCCGTCGATCTCCGGCTCGTCGACGACCTCTAACTCGTCGAGGCCGACGATCCGCCCAAGTCGCCGGAGACTCTCCGGCGAGAAGCCCCAATAGACGAAGTCGTCGCGCGCGTATACGTCGCCAGGGTCGTGAACCTCGATCGCCGGAGCCTCAGCGGGCAGTTGCGAGCCGTAGGTCTCGAGCACGACTTCGCCATCCGGCGTCAGTACGTCGGCGAGCGCCGTCAGCAACGCGATCGGATTGGTCACTCGGTGCAGGATCCCGAAACACAGCACAACGTCGAAGCGCTCGCCGAGCTCGGCCACGTCCAGGGCGTCCATGCGGCGATACTCGACCCGCGACGCGACTAGGCCGGCGATCGCGCGGAAGCCGACGCCGCCGGCCAGCGTCACGCCGAAGCGAGCACGCACCCAGTCGACATACTGCTCGTTGTCGACCGCTACAACGCGCCGCGCGCCGCGGAGCTCCGCGAGGAAACTGTAGAAGCCGTCGAACGCGCCGACGTCAAGCACGCTGCGCCCCGCAAAGCGACCCGTGCCGAGCACCGCAAGGCGATAGCCGTGGTCGCGTGCGATCCCCGGCGTGTACACCCCAGGCGCAAGCGCGAAGGTGTGAAACCAGAGCGGAACCGAATCGCGGACGCGCTCAGCATCCGCCGCCGGTGCGCCGATGGCCTGCACGTCGGCGACGACTCGCTCTGCAGGGGACGTCTCAGGGATCGGCTCGATCGGCTCGGCCGCGCTCGCATGGGCTGCCAACGCATCAGCTCCAGTCTGTTCACAGGACGGTCACATCGATATCACAGTACGGCGCCGACGCCTGGGCAACCAGTGACCGCCACGACGCCTGGACAAGAAGGCCACCGTGTGGGGAAGCACCTCACGACGATCCAAGGTGGTCCGTCCTCGGCGGGAACGTCGATCGTCTTCGCGGGCCGACCCTCCACCACGTCGGCGTCTACGCGCCGGCCGTCCAGCGGGCCACTTCGAGCACGGCGATAACCATCGGGTCGTTGCGAGCGCTCATGCCACTCCTACGCACGGATCGAGCTGCCACCAGCGCAGACCGTGCCGAGCGGAGGTCGGGAAGGCATGATTGTTGTGCCACGCCTCACCTAGCATCGGCAGTGCCAACCAGCGCGCAGGTTCGGCCACTCGTCGTAAGTCACAAATCGCCGGCGGCCAAACGTCATCCGCGCCAATCGTTACCCCTATCGGCGGAGGTTGCGTCCCCGGATTACAACCGTTTAACGTCGCGATACGACTCGAGCCTCTCGTGCGGCGAATCAAGGCGCGTCGGTTTAGGTGACGCGCATTCGGGCACAAACCGGACAACCGAGAGGAGCTGAGGACGTTCCTCGCGGGCCGGCTGATGAACCGCACTGATTGAAGGGAGGCGAACATGTTCAATGGCACTCGCGAACGGGATGCGCGCCGCGCTGAGGGGCAGGATCGCCGTGAGGCGATCGACGCCCGAGCCCCTGATAAGCCAACTCGCCTGCCTGTTCGTGGCTGGGGTGGAGTACTGCGGCGCACCGTCACCGAGTTCCGCGAAGACAGCTTGACCAACCTGGCGGCGGCCCTCACGTACTACGGCGTGCTCGCCATCTTCCCGGCGCTCATCGCACTCGTGTCGATTCTCGGCTTGATCGGACACTCGGCGACCCAGCCCCTGATCGAAAACCTCGGCAAAGTCGCGCCCGGCCCGGCGAAGACGATTTTCACGCACGCGATTGAAAACCTCGCCAAGAGCCAGGGAACCGCGGGGATAATCTTCGTCGCCGGTATTGTCGGCGCGCTGTGGGCTGCATCGGGATATGTCTCGGCATTCATGTGGGCCTCCAACCGGATCTACGACGTCGAAGAGGGAAGGCCCGTCTGGAAGAAGCTGCCGACGCGCCTTGGCGTGACCATCGTGATGGTGCTCTTGCTCGCCATCAGCAGCGTCGCGGTCGTACTCACCGGCGGGTTGGCAAAGCAGGTCGGCAGCGTCCTCGGCGTCGGTTCGAGCGCAATCACGATCTGGGACATCGCAAAGTGGCCCGTGCTGGTGCTGATCGTGAGCTTCATGCTCGCGATCCTTTATTGGGCGGCGCCGAACGTCAAGCATCCGGGGTTTCGCTGGGTCACTCCGGGCGGCGTCATCGCGGTTGCCATCTGGCTGATCGCCTCGGGCGCCTTCGCTCTCTACGTCGCGAACTTCTCCTCCTACAACAAGACGTATGGATCCCTGGCGGCGATCGTCATCTTCCTGGTCTGGCTGTGGATCTCGAATGTCGCGATCCTGCTGGGCGCGGAGTTCAACGCTGAGCTCGAGCGTGGACGGCTCATCGAGGCCGGTCATCCGGCCGACCGTGAGCCGTTCGTCGAACCGCGCGACACGCGCAAGATGAAACGAGAGAAGGCACGCGCATGAGCAAGGTCCTGTTCATCCCATTCAGCGTCCTCGGTGGCGTCGTGGCGGGGATCATCGGCAAGAAGGCCTTCGAGGGACTTTGGAGAGCCGTGGACAAAGAAGAGGCCCCCGACCCCAAGCACCGGGAGATCGCGTGGAAGAAGCTGATTCCGGCCCTGCTCCTGGAGGGCGCGATCTTTCGCGCGGTGCGAGGGGTCTTCGACCATGGGACTCGCCGGGCATTCAGCAAGCTGACCGGAACATGGCCGGGCGAGGAACGCCCAGACCCGGCATAGCGCCCACCCCAACGTCCGAGGAGCGCACATGGCCAACAAGGCGGTCCTGAGGCGACCATGGCCCGCGCTTCAGGCGCACGGGTCGCACGACAGGAGTGCCGCTTGCGCACTCTTCCATCTCGCGCTACGATCGCGCGGCTGTCCGGGTGCGAAAAGCCTCGGATTGCGTGCTTTTTTTGGAGCGTGCCTTGCGGCAACTCTGGAGTGCCGTTAGGCCCGGCCGGACCATAGATCCGCGAATGGGGAGGGGATATGGGGATCGACAGGCTGTCGACCAACTCGACAGGCGACGGAAGCTGGAAAGGGCGCTCGACCTTGGAGGTTCAGGACGCGGTGAGCGCGCGTAGCCACGTGCTCGTCCTGAGCGGAGAACTCGACGTGGCATCGGCCGATCAACTCGAGGCGCTGATCCGGCAGATTTGCGCCCAGACTACGATCGAGGTAGTGCTCGACCTCTCGAATCTCACGTTCATCGATTCGGCGGGTCTGCGGGCCATTCTCCTGGCGGGCGAGCTCTGCGAGGACCGTGGCCACGAATTCGCGATCGTGCCGGGGCCGACCCACGTCCAGCGTGTTTTTGAGCTGGCGCGCCTCACCGAGAAGCTGCCGTTCCAGCTGTAGTGCTGTCCGCCGTCCGTCCGCAGGCTCTGCCCACTGGAGGCCGCCGCGGGCGGCCTTACCGAACGCTGGACCGGGGCGACCCTATGCCGTGACGTGCCCGTTCAGCCAGATCCGGCGAGCGACAGCGATGTGCGCTCGGCGGCGCGCTGGTAGGCGGGCCGCTGCTTCAGCCGCGCTATGTAGTCGTTCAGAGTTGGCGAGAGCTCCTCGGCGAAGCCTGCTCGCGCGGTGAACGCAAGGGCGGTGCCGACGAGCACGTCGGCGACGCCGAAGTGGCCGGCGACCAGGTAATCGGTGCCGTCCAGCGCTCTGGCGACCGCTTCGGCAGCGACGCCAAAGCGGTGGCGCGCTTTGGCTGCGCGCTCGGGATCGCTCTGGCCGAAGATCGCACTCTCGATGAGCGCCGGCTCAAGCTCGGCCGGGGCGAAAGTGGCCCACTGGTAGACGAGCGCCCTGTCATGGGTTGCCGGCGGCGGCAGTAGGCCCGGCTCGGGATGCAGTTCGGCGAGATGCAGGCAGATCGCAGCCGACTCGAATAGGAACCCCTGATCGTCCTCCAGCACAGGCACGCGGCCGAGGGGATGGCGCGCGAGGTGCTCTTGGCTTTGCCCTTCCTCCCAGTTCATCACTGTCAGCTCGTAGGGCTCGTCAAGCTCCTCGAGCACCCAGACGACCCGCACAGGCCGCCCGGCGTGCTCACGGTGATAGACACGCATCACGGGTGCACCATAGTCGTTGCGGGTACCTCCGCGCCTCTTGGACAAGAGGCCAACAGGTGACGCGCCCGCGCGCTCCACGAGCACCTGCTCCGCTCGGGCGCCTGTCAAGATCCTGGCGATCCCGGGAGATTGGTGACCAGTTGAGACGCATGATGGAGATTGGGGGAAGGCGACTTCCGTTCTTGCGGTGGTCGGTTCTGCGCCTGATGCTTGGCATGCGGGGCCTGACCCGCAACTGGCAGGTTGGTGACGGACGTGAGGAGGCACTCGCCGCCCACGTTCTCGCTCACGCCCGCGCGGGCGACCTCGACGACGCCATCCGGGTAATCGACGACTTCTGCGCGACACGCAGCGTGATGATCAACGTGGGCGATGAGAAGGGCGAGATCCTCGACCGGGCGGTCCAGCGGGCCTCGCCGCAACTACTGCTCGAGCTGGGGACCTATTGCGGCTATAGCGGGCTGCGCATTGCCAGGGTCATGCCGGCCGATGCTCGGTTCTGCTCGATCGAGTTCAACCCGGCGAACGCTGATATCGCGCGCCGCATCTGGGCTCACGCGGGAGTTGGCGACCGGCTGACCGTGGTCGTGGGGTCGCTCGGCGACGGCGGAGCGACCATCGACCGGTTGCGCAGCGAGTTCGGCTTCACCGACGGAGCCCTCGACTTCGTCTTTGTAGACCACGACAAGAACGCCTACCTCCCCGACCTCGAGCGCATCGAAGCCGAGCGCTGGCTGCACCCCGGGTCGATAGTCGTCGCCGACAACGTCAAGTTCCCGGGGGCGCCCACCTACAGGGCTTACCTCCGGGCGGCGGACGGCAAGACATGGCGCACCATCGAACACGACACACACGTCGAGTACCAGTCGCTCCTCAAGGACCTCGTGCTGGAGTCGGAGTACCTGGGCGAGCCTGCCTGAAACAATCGCTGCGCCGTGCTCCGCCGCGAGTCCTTCGCATCGCGAGGCTCCCTGCGCCGCATCCACATCGACGACGACATAGCCTGCCGGGGCCAGGCAGCTCTCCAGCCAGGCCGAGGCAGTCCTTGGTCAAGCAAGCTCGCGACCCAGCTTGGACTGCCTGAAGCACCGGAAGCTAAAGCCATGAACGCCAACGCTCCATCCGCCAACGCCGTCGACTCCCTTGGTGTCACCACGGAAGCCATGGCGCGCGCGAGCGAGACGTTGGACCTGGCGGCGCGCCATCTCGATTCATCGCTCGTCGACGTGCTGCAGATCCTGGGCTTCGACAAGAACTACGTGTCAGCGCAGGGGTCCTATCTGTATGACGCCGCCGGCAGCGCCTATCTCGACTTCCATACAGGCGAGGGGTTTGCCAGCCTGGGTCACAACCATCCGGACGTGCGCGAAGTGCTGCAGGCCACACTCGCGGCGGACCTCGTTGACGGGGTGCAGCTCCACTACTCGCCGCTGGCCGGCATGCTCGCCGAGGCGCTGTCGCAGCGCTTGCCGCCGGGACTCGATTCCGTGTTCTTCGCGAGCACGGGCGCCGAGGCGGTTGACTCCGCGATGAAGTTCGCGCGGGCGGCGACGCGGCGGCCGCGGTTGATCTCCTGTGACGACGGCTTTCACGGCGTCACGCTCGGCCCACTCTCGCTGGTCGGCGACGAGTTCTTCAAGGATGGCTTCGGCCCACTGCTGCCCGGCTGCGCCCGCGTACCGTTCGGCGACCTCGAGCGTCTGGAGGCCGAGCTGCGCACGCGAGATGTCGCCGCCTTCATCGTCGAGCCGATCCAGGGCCGGATGGTCACGCTTGCGCCTCCGGGCTACCTGCGAGCCGCCCAGGAGCTGTGTCGCCGCTACGGCACGATGTTCGTCCTCGACGAGGTGCAGACAGGGCTCGGACGCACCGGCAAGTGGTTTGCGCTCGAGCACTGGGGCCTCGAGCCGGACTTCGTGCTCGTCGGCAAGGCGCTCAGCGGTGGCTACATGCCCGTCGCCGCGATGGTCACGAGGCGTGAGATCTATCAGAAGGCCGTGGGCACGCTCGAGCGCAGCTACGTGCACCAGTCGACGTTCGGACGCAATCGCCTCTCGATGGCGGCGGGCATGGCGACCCTGCGCATCATCGAGCGCGACGGCCTCGTGGAGCACGCCGCGCGCATGAGCACCGTGCTGGTCGACGGACTCGCCGAGCTTCAGCAGCGTTACGAGATGATCAAGGAGGTTCGCGCCAGCGGACTCATGATCGGGATCGAGCTCCGCGCGCCCAGCTCCCGCATGGCGAGGCTGAACTGGCGTCTGATCCACATGGCGAGCGAGGGACTCTTTCCTCAGCTGATCGTGATCCCGCTGCACCGCGACCACGGCGTCATCACGATGGCGGCCGGCAAGAACGATGTGATCAAGCTGCTGCCCCCGCTGACACTCTCCGAGAGCGAGGCCCGCAGCTTCCTCGGCGCGCTCGACGCCGTGCTCGCCGAGTGTCACGGCGCGGCAAGCAAGAACCTGGCCGTCGTGCGCGATATCGCCACAGCGACACTTCGGCGCCGAGCAGCGCACGACGCACCTGTGAGCGACACGATCGCGTTTCGCGGCAGAGCCATCGATCCGTCTCATGAGAACGTTTGCCTCGTCACGGGCGCGACCGGATTCATCGGCGGCAGCCTGACGAGACGATTGGTGCAGGAAGGCTATTCGGTGCGTTGCCTCGTGCGCGCGAGCAGCGACACGTCGCTGCTCGACGAGCAAGACGTCCAGATCGCCGTCGGCGACCTCACGAGTGCGCGTTCGCTCGCTCACGCCGTGGACGGCTGCCACTACGTGCTCCACTGCGGCGCACTCGTATCAGACTGGTCCACGAAGGATGAGATCGTCCGGACCAACGTCGGCGGCACGCGAAGCCTGCTCAAAGCCTCCGTCGATGCATCCGTGCATCGCTTCATCCATTTCAGCACCACGGACGTCTACGGCCATCCCGATCGCGCGGAGATCGACGAGGCCTACGCCGCCAAGCGGTTTCGAAACTGGTACGCGCAGACGAAGCTGGAGGCCGAGGCTGAAGTCCGCCGTATGGAAGCGGCGCACGCGCTCGACGCCGTCATCCTGCGCCCGGCGACCGTCTACGGACCCGGCTCGATGGATGTCATCGGGGAGATCGCACGTGCGATTCGCGGCCGCAACATGCTCCTGGTAGACGGAGGCCGCGCGGTAGCCGGTCTCTGCTACGTCGAGAACCTCTTGGACGCCGCGGTCCTCGCGCTTCGCCACGAAGCCGCGCCGGGCCACGCCTTCAATGTGAGCGACGGCCTCGACATCACCTGGCGGGAGTTCACCGACGGCCTGGCCGAGGGCCTCGGCTGCCCGAAGGTCCGGTGGAGCCTGCCGTATTGGATGGCGCACGGCGTCGGGTTCTCCCTCGAGCACGGCTACCGCCTGCTGCGCAGGACCACCGGCCTGAACGCGCCGCCTCTGCTCTCGCGCCAAGCCGTACAGGTGCTCGGCAACAACCAGGCCTTCAGCAATCGCAAAGCACGCGAGATGCTCGGCTGGGAACCTCGCGTCGATTATTCGGCCGGCCTCGAGGCAACCCTCGCCTGGCTGAAGTCTGAGAGCCTCGAGCCTTCGCAACGCTGACGTGCTCACGGTCGGCTGAGGTGCTGCCGGCAAACACTTGGCGGCCTGGGCACTGGCTCGGCACGTCAATTCTCGGAAGACTGCTCCTCGGCCAAGCTCTCGAGCGTCAGGCCAATCTGATCGACTTGCTCCTGGTCGAGTCGCTGAGGGCGCTCTCGAAGCCAGTCCGCGAGGCGCGCGCCATGGATGTACACGCAACGCCCGTCATCAACCAGCTGCTCGGGGAAATCTGACCAGAACACCACGACTGCCTGCACCCAGACGCGGTGGCCGCTGCGCTCCTGAATGTCCGCCTTGATCCGTGCTGCAGCGCGTAGCGCCCGCGGGCGGACGCGGCGGAACGCCGCCACTGCATGCGGATCATGGCGTCGCCTCAGGTACGGCACGCCGGACCGTAGCTCAACGATGCCGTGGAGATTCTTGCTCTCCAGTAGATAGGCCCCGGTCGGTCCGACTGCGATGTGGTCGTAGTTTCCGTAATGCCCTTGGACATCGTGCACGACGCGCCATCGAGTCTTCACAAGGGGCTTGAGCGCCTTCTCGGTCTTACGCTCGCCTTCGGCGCCGTCATGCCATTTCTCGACGTACTGCGGGGGACTTTCCTGCACCCAGAGCCACATGGCAGTGGATACGCCAGCTACGGCACCGGCAAACCACGATAGGTCCTGCTTTTCGACGATCAGAACTACGAGCCCGCCGACAATGAAAGGGCCCAACACCAGAATGAGCCAGGGGCGCATCTTGCTCCGCCAACTCCGGAGTCCTGACTGGTAGCGCTCCTCCGCATACACGCCAGCACTGGGAGCTCGCAATCTGAACAACATGGCAGAGCTATCGGCAGCGCGGCTAAACCGTTTTAGCTACCGAAATAAGCTTGGACCTGTGGGCCTGGTCTGGGACGCCCGGTTGACATCGGACGCAGCGGGCGCACGCGTCGCCATTTAGCGCCGTGCCCCGCGCACCTCGGATACCCTCGCCCCGTGCTCGTCCGCCTCGATGACAGCGGCGCGCTCTGCATCGGCCAGCTGTCCCACTCCTGGCTCTCGGGTCAGCTGGCGCGGTGCTGGGGCAACGCCCGGTTCGGCACCGTCGAGCCGCGCGAGGAGATTGCCCTCGGGGCGGAGCAACACGACATCGGCTGGGCGCCGTTCGACGTCGAGCCCGGCTTCAACGAGGACACCGGCCTGCCGCGCAGCTTCCTCGAGGCGACCGTCGATCAGCACCTGGCGATCTGGCGCGGCGCGCCTGACCGGCTGATGAGCCAGAGCATGCATGCCGCGCTCGTCGTCTCGATGCACGGCCGCTCGCTGTCTGAACTGCGCATGCGAGGCGCGCCCGATCAGAGACCAGCTCTGCAAGCGCACGTCGAGCAAGAGAAGACACGCCAGGCGCAGCTCTGCGCAACGCTCGACATCTCGGCGGCGCAGGCCGAACGCACGCAGCGCCAGATGTGGACGTGGGACGGCCTGTCGCTCGCGCTATGCAGCGGCTGGCGGCCGTTCGTCGCCGGCGATGTGCCGAGCGCCGACGGACTCGTCCCGGTCGAGCTGCGCGACGAGGCTGACGGCACGTCCACCCTCGATCCCTGGCCGTTCGGGACGGATCGCGTCGAGGTGCGCTGCGAGGCGAGGCGCCTGGAGGCTCGCTACGGCGACGAAGCTGCGATGCGCGAAGCGTGGGAACGGGCCAAGCCCGTGACGCTCGCGTTCACGCTCGTCGCGCCCTGACAGCGACGTGATCGAACGCCGGCCACGCATGCCGTCCGAAGGGGACGGCATCATCTCGCTCGATCGCAATGGAACGCCCCGCTGAAGTCATGGAACGACTGCGCGTTGAGCGCGGGCTCAGTCAGCGGGACGCCTGCGCGCTGAGCGGCCTGCCTCGAGCGACCTGGCGCAGGATCGAGTCGGGGGTCACCACGAACCCCCAGCCCGAGACGAGGGTCCGAATCGCGCGGGCGCTTGCCGTGACGCCGAGCGCGATCTGGCCCCCTCGACCCATACCGCTCCACCTCGAGGATGTCGATGACCCGCGATGGGAAGCGGCCGTGCGGCGAATGGCGCAGCGACTCGATCGTGACGGCACGCTCGATGAACGCCAGCGCTTCGGCAGGCAGCTGATCGCTGTCCTCGACTACGCCGACGCAGGGTCGGACACTCCCGAGTTCGACGAGAGCCGCTGGGAGGAGTTCTGGCGACTCGGCAACTCGCTCCTGTTCGATCCCGAGAAGACGCCCATCGCGATCATCAACGGCAAGCTGGTGGAGCGCGACCTCGACTACCTGACTACCGCTACGCGGATACGCGTGATCGCCGCCAAACGCAGCCGGCTGCCCGAGCGCGACGCAGTCGCGAAACACCCTCGCAGCCCCTAGGCCGAGCGCCACACGGCCGTCGGCCGGCCGAGGCCTGGACCGAGCCGTCAGTCGGCGACGGTGAACCGCAGCCCCGCCCGCTCAAAGCGCGGGATGCAGTCGCCGCCCAGGGCCGCCGCTGGTGTCAGGCAGCCCGCGCGGTCGGGCGTCGCGCCGTCCTCGGCCAGCAGCATCCCGGCCTCGCCCAGCAGCCTCGCCGTGGCCAGATAGCCGGGGTGGCCGTCCGCCTCGAGGCGCACCTCGAGCTCGCGGCCGCCGGTCGTGCGCGCATGCGCGGCCATCGTCCAGCGCCAATTCTCGAGGCGGTCGGCATCGGGGCCGAAGCCCGATGAGGGGCCGACCCGCTCCAGCATGCCCGCGATCGGCTCCCTCACCGAAGGCCTCGCACGTGCCAGCGCCCGCGTACCCACCTGCGCGGCCGAGAGCAGGCCCGCGACGGCCAACCGCGCGGGCATTGACGCGGCGCCTCCACGCAGCTCGACGCCCTCGCGGTAGCGGAACGGCTCGGCCGGGCGGCCCTCCGCCGCGGCGATCAGCACGGCCGAGCGGTGGATCACCGCCGGGTTGATGAACGCGGCCGGCGCCATCGGGGCGATCACCGTGTCGCCGGCGCCGCGACGCGGCGTGAGCGGGATCGGGCTGACGCGGCGCACGGCAGCGGCAGCCGCCAGGTCGTCGATGAGCGCCGCCGGATCGGCGATCACCGCAGCGTCATCGCCTCCCGCCACGGCGGCAAGGCTCTGGAACGTTCCGCCGGAGATCCCGTCCGAGAGGCGCGGCCTTCCCGGCGGCGGCCTGACGGCGACCTCGAGGTCGATCGCCGCGAGGCCCTCGTTCCAGCGCTCGCGGGCGGCCTCTGCGGCCAGCAGCACCATGAGGTCCGGCGGAAGCGCCTCGAACCCGCACACGTTCACGATCTTCACTCCGGCAGCGGCGGCCGGTCGATCGAACTCGTCGATCGTGTGACGCACGAAGGGGATCTCGCCGGTCAGGTCCGCATAGTGCGTGCCGGCTGCCACGCAGGCCGCGATCACCGGGCGGCCGTAGAGCGTGTACGGGCCTACGAGGTTGAGCACCACGCGGGTGCGCGCCGCCATCGCCTCGAGCGAGCTCTGATCGGAGACGTCCGCCGCGATCGTATCCGGGGCGCTCACGCCCTCCTCCTCGAGCTGCCGCTGGAGCTTGGCGGTGTCCCTGACGGCCGGCGCCCAGCGCAGGCCCGTCTCCCTCGAGCGCTCCGCGAGATAGGCGGCAACGCGCCGCCCGGTCACGCCGGTGGCGCCGAAGACGACTACATCCAGGTCGCGCTCGCTCATGCCGCGCAAGATACAGGCCGGGCGCCGTTCGGCCGAGCCGTTCAGCCGCCGGGGAAGGCGAGCCGCAGGACCTGGCGGTAGACGGAGCGGTACTGGCGGCCGAGCCGGCCGCTGTTGTAGGGAAGCCCGTGGCGCTCGCACACCGCCCGCACCTGCGGCGCGATCTCCGCGTAGCGGTTGCTCGGCAGGTCCGGGAACAGGTGGTGCTCGATCTGGAAGGACAGGTTGCCGGTCAGCAGGTGGAACAGCCGGCTGCCCTCGAGGTTGCACGAGCCGAGCAGCTGGCGCCGATACCAGCCGCCGCGCGTCTCGCCGCTGTGCTGCTCCTCGGTGAACGTCTCCGCGCCCTCCGGGATGTGCCCGCAGAAGACGATCGTGTGAACCCACAGGTTGCGGGCCAGGTTCGCCGCGACGTTGGCCGCCAGCGCGCGGCGGGCGCCGCGGCGCCCCGCCATCAGCGGGAACAGCACGTAGTCCTTGAGCAGCTGGCGGCGCGCCTTGCCCAGCAGCGCGAAGATCTCCCCGCGGGCCTTCGAGCGAGACTTGCCGCCGTTGCGCACCGCGTCGAGCTCGAGGTCGTAGAGGGCGATCGCCCACTCGAACACGGCCGCCATGAGGAAGAAGTAGACGGGCTGCGCGAGGTAGACCGGGTGCCAGCTCTGGTCCGGCTCGACGCGCATCGCCGAGTAGCCGAGGTCGCGGTCGCGGCCGAGGACGTTCGTGTAGGTGTGGTGCTGGAAGTTGTGCGCGTGCTTCCACGAGGCGGCCGTCGACGCGGCGTCCCACTCCCAGGAGCTCGAGTGGATCGCCGGGTCGTTCATCCAGTCCCACTGGCCGTGCATGACGTTGTGGCCGATCTCCATGTTCTCGAGCACCTTCGAGAGCGTCAGCAGCACGGCGCCGGCGCAGGCCGCCGGGGTGAACCGCGAGCCGAGCAGCAGCGCCCGCGCGGACAGCTCGAGCCGGCGCTGCGCCGCGACGACGCGCTTGATGTAGGCGCGGTCGTCCTCCCCCAGGCCGGCGCGCACCGCGTCGCCGATCTCATCGAGCTCGCGAGCGAGCGTCTCGAGTGGATCGTCACATGCCTGGAGCGGACCCTCACGCGCCTCGAGTGGCCCGTGTGGCGTCTCGCGCTCATCGGGACAGGCTGCAAACGGCGCGCTACGGGTGCGTAAAGGCATCCTCAGGCCCCCTCAGCCTTTCGTCGAGAAGTTCCGCATGTGCGACCGCGGCTGGACGTATCCTCCCACCGATGCCCTCCAGGCACGCCGTCAGGATCCTCTCGATCGACGGGGGCGGGATTCGCGGGATCATTCCCGCGGTGCTCCTCGCTGAGATCGAGCGCCTGACCGGACGCCCCGCATGCGAGCTGTTCGACCTGATCGCGGGCACCTCTACCGGTGGCATCATCGCGCTCGGGCTCACCGTTCCCGGCGAGCAGAACTCGGGCGCCGGCAGGGCGCCGCGCTGGAGCGCCAACGACCTCGCCGACCTCTACCACCGCGAAGGCCCGAAGATCTTCCACCGCTCGCTGGTTCGAACGATCGAGACGGTCGACGGCCTGCTCGTGGAGAAGTACGGGGCTAAGGGCCTCGAAGAGGCGCTCGAGCGCTACATGGGCGGCGCGCTGCTCTCCGACGCGCTGACCGACGTGCTGATCCCCTCCTACGACATCCAGAAGCACGAACCGTTCTTCTTCAAGAGCTTCAAGCCGCGTCCGCACGCTGGCCCCGCCCCGCGCGACAGCGCCGTCAAGTCCGGTTCCGCCGAGCCGTCGCCGACCTCGGCCGACTACCCGATGACCGTGGTGGCGCGCGCGACCTCCGCGGCTCCCACCTACTTCGAGCCCGACCACGTGCTCACCTCGGTGCCGGGGTCGGCGCCGCCCGACTACGCGCTCGTAGACGGCGGCACGTTCGCCAACAACCCCGCGATGTGCGCCTACGCCGAGGCGCTCCGAAACCAGCCCGGCGCGGACGTGTTCGTCGTTTCGCTCGGCACCGGCCGGCTGACGGACTCGATCTCCTACGGCCGGGCCAGGCATTGGGGCCTCGTCCAGTGGGCGCGGCCGCTGCTGGGGGTGATCATGGACGGCTCCAGCGCCGCCATCGACTACCAGCTCGACGAGCTGCTCGGCTCCGACGTCGGCCACTTCCGCTTCCAGGCAGAGCTCGAAGGCGTCAGCGACAGCCTCGACGACGCGAGCATCTCCAACATGGACGGCCTGCGCGAGCTCGCCGAAGCCTCGATCGCGAGCAACGCCGGCAGGCTCGCGCAGGTCTGCGAGCGCCTCAGCGCGCCCGATCGCTCGCCGGCTCACAGCTGAGCTCGACAGCCCGCGGCTCGCGTCGCGCTTGCAGCGTGCCACGCAGCGGGCGCGCCGTCCATCGGCTCATGCGGCGACGGCCGCATGCACGGCGGAAGCCGGAAGGCCCTTGAACTCGCGCACGCCGCGCGGCACGACCCTGATCGTGTCGCTGTCGCCGACCGCGCTGCGCGCGCGCTCGGTGATCAGCAGTTCGCCAGGCGTGGCGGCGGCCCTGACGCGTGCCGCCGCATTGACGGTGGAGCCGTACCAGTCACCCTCACGCCGCACGGCCGGGCCGCTGTCGATGCCGATGCGGATCGGCGGATAGCCGTCGAGCTTGCTGAGCGCGAGTATCCGGCAGGCGAGCCGTACGGCCCGGCGGCAGTCGCCTGAGTGAACCATCACCTCGTCGCCGATGACCTTGACGATGCTGCAGCCCTCCTCGGCGGCCAGCTCGCCCACCCGCCGGTGGAAGCCGATCGCGAGGTCGGCCGCCAGCGCGTCGCCATGGCGGGCGGTGTACTCGGTGAAGCCGCACAGGTCGGCGAACAGGAAGGTCTCCGGCCCGGTGATCCCGATCTGCGAGCTCGATTTGCCTGGCGCGAACATGGCTCTCACTAGAAACGCCAGGGTCGGCCCTTGTGTGAGACCTGCGGCGGCACCTGCGACGCGGTTCGCGTCGCCGTGGTGCTCACCGGACCGATGTTGAAGAGGCTGATGAGCGTCTGGGCGCCGCTCGCGTCCGCGACCGTGATCATCGTCGTCCCGTCCGACTCCGTCACGTCGACGCTGCGCGGCGCCGTGATCAGGTAGCGCAGGGGAGAGTCGCCGCCGCGGCTGAACCCGACCGCGACCTCGAGCAGGTCCCGGTGCTCGTCGTAGCCGATCGCGTGCAGGCGACGCCGTGAGCCCTTGCACTCGTCGCTCGGCCGGTCGCTCATCACATGCACGCTTGCGAGGACCGGCGTCTCGTCCACCGGGATCGCGTCGAAGTACTCCATCCACTGCTCTGCCTGCAGCTGTCGCGGTGTTGCGCTCATTTTGCGGCCCCCCTTCTGTTCGACGCGCCCTCGGTCCGGTCGGGTTCCGAGGTTGAGCAACACGCTACGTCTGCGGAGGGCCGATTACACCCACCCCATGGGTGTGGCTTTCACACCTCCCGGCGTGTGAGGACGGGCGCACCGGCGGGGCTGCGAACCGGTGTCGCTGCAGTCAGCCGCCGGCCGGAGGCGCCTTCACGCGAGAGCGAGCCACGGGCGGCCTCGAGAACGTCGGGGCAGGCTTGCGCCGGTCGGGACGGCGGGCGCTGTAGGAGGGCGCCACCCCCCTCGGGCGCTGATCCCCGGGCGGCGAGCCGGCCGGGGGGCCACCCGACCACTCGAGGCCGTCCCTGATCACCGGGAACACATCCTTGGCGGCGTCCCTGCCCCAGAACGTGTCGAGGTGGCCGTAGCCGGGGAGCAGGACCAAGGCGGCGTCAAGGCCGAACCTGCCGAAGAAGTCGCGGGTCTTGGCCTGCCCCTCGACGTCGAACATGCGGTTGTGGTCGCCGCCGATGAACGTGAAGCGGGCGTCTGTCATCGGCTTGGTCGCGACATAGCTCGGGGGTGTCGGCAGGCGCGCGTGCTTGGCCGGGACGATGTGCCCGTACCGGCAGCTCTCCGATACCTGGCCGATCAGGCTGAACGGCGTGTAGCCGAGCTCGCGCGCGCTCCACGCGTGGACTTCGTCGTCGAGGTTGTCGTGGCGCAGCAGCACGTCCCAGCCGGACCCGTAGACGAAGTTCGCGATCTGGCACGGGCCGTTCTGGCACTGGCGCTCGGCCCGCCGCGAGACGGCCGCCAGCAGCACTCCCGCAGGGGTCTGCGCGCGGATCGCCCACTGCCCGTCGGCGCCCTTGCCGAGCAGCTTGACCATCGGCATCATCGCGCGCTGCTTGAGCCATGTCGCGCCGGGCACCTCGAAGAACATCGAGATCGCGCTCGAGACCACATGGGTCACCCCGCTCGGGAGGAAGCCGGCAACCGCCGACATCGTGAACCCGACCGAGCCCTGGCAGTGGATGACCGCGCCGAGCGTGCCCGACGGCCAGGTGTCCTTCGTCTCGCTCAGCACCGTGTCGACCGCCGCCGGATGGTCGTACCTGGCGGCCTGGTCGAGCGTGTAGGAGTTGTTCGGGAGATCGATCGACGCCCGCCAGCTCTCCACCCAGACGTCGTGGCCCTGGCGAAGGAGATAATCGGCGAACGTCTCCCCCGCCGGCTGCCCGTAGTACATCTCGGCGCGCACGCCTGCTCCGGGCACGAGCAGCACCGGCTTGCGCTGGGGCGGCCTGCCGCCGACCGCCCTGAGGTGGTGCAGGTTCAGCGGGAACGGGAGGTCCGGGACCTCGAAGTCGACGATCCGGCGTTCGAGCGCGGGGCGGCGCTCGCCCTGGGCCTCGTGGCGGCCGGGTACGGGATGCCACTGCGATCGCGCGCCGCCGGGCTGCCAGGGCAGGCGGGGACGATCGCGCGGGAAGCTCGGGCGCCCGTCGCGTATCGGCCGGCCGAAGTAGGCCTTGGCGAGGCCTTGGCCGAAGCAGCGGCCGTAGCGCATCACGTCCGCCAGCTGCGCGAGCGGCGAGCCTTCGGTTCCCCTGAAGGTGCTCAGCTCGCGTCCGAAGGCGCCGGGGCTGATGCGCAGGATGCCGGTGGCAACCAGCCGCTCGTCCTGCTCGGCCAGCTCGTCGTCGTCGCCGTCGGCGGAGTCGGTCCAGGATCCCCTGTAGATGCGGACGAACAGCGTCGAGGTGTCCACCCAGGAGTCAAAGCCGGGGTCGTTCTCGACCAGCTTGAAGCCGCGCATGCGCAGCTCGCGCCCGGACGGGTCGCGCAGGTTCAGCCGGTAGCGCATGCGCAGGTGCAGGTGGTCGAACAGATCCGAGCTCTGTGCGAGCAGCTCGAACTCGCCCCAGACGACGTTCAGCCGCCCGCCGAGATCGGGGCTGTCGATGAAGCCGCTGTAGACGGAGGCGACCCTGCGCGGGCTCTCGATGAACTTCGTCACGTCGTCGATCTGCAGGGTCAGCTCGGCGCCGAGCCTCCTGCCGTCGCGCCTGCCCTCGAGCATCGCCTGGTTGAAGTCGGTCTGGTCGAAGGACATCCACCCGCTCAGCCACTCGGTCCAGCGCACGCCTCCCATCTCACGGCGCTCCCGGCGGCGGCGCCTCGACGGGGATGGGCGCCGCAGACAGCCTTGCGGCGGCCGCTTGGGCGATGTGGTGGGCGGTCGCCGCGATCGTGAGGCTGGGGTTGGGCCCGACAGGGCCGGGCAGCACCGAGCCGTCGGCGACGAACAGGTTCGGGCAGCCGAACACCTCGCCGTCGGGGGCGACGACTCCCTCGCGCGCCCTCTCTGCCATGGGGCATCCGCCGAGCGGGTGCACGGACACTCCGCGGGTGCGCCTCCGCAGCAGCGCCGGACCGAGCTCGCCGCCGAGCTGCCTGGCGATCTTCGCTGCCGCGGCTTCGGCGCGCTCGAAGTACTCGGCCGAGTCGCCGGATGGATCCCAGTCGAGCGCCAGCGAGTCGCCCTCGAGCCGAATCGTGCCGCCGGGGACGTCGCGCCCCATCGTCAGCATCGGCAGCATCGCCGAGGAGGCCCGCGCGCTTCCGAGCGCCGCCGCGAGATCGCGGCTGACGCGTCCCCGCCAGCGTTTGCGAAGCATCCGCAACGCCGTGCCGCGCATCGCCCAGAGGTCGCCCGCGAGCTCTGGCAGCTGCCAGCCCCACTCCGAGAGCCCGGGCCCGCCGGCGTCCTCCATCCAGAGGTCCTTCCCGGCGGCTCCTCCCGTGGCGTACGCCGTGATCACAGGCCCGCGGCTCGGCGAGAGCTCGCGCGGATTGCCCGCCTTGTCGGTGCAGTTGCGGGCGAAGCTCAGCAGGTCGCCGTTGCTCGAGAAGCGCCGGCCGAGCTGCGGGCTGAGCGGCGGCAGCCCGGTCCGGCTCGCGAGCAGCAGGCGCGTCGAGCCGAGCGTGCCGGCGGCAAGCACCACGACGCCGGCGGTGATCTCGCGGATCTGATCTGCAACTGGGTCGAGCAGCTCGCTGTCGCGCTCCTTGCGGTCGGCCCGCGCGCGCGCCTCCACGCGCGCCCGCGCCTCGAGGTGCTGCACGTAACGGATCCGGTACCCGTCGCGCACGGCGCTCAGGGCGACCGCCTCGCAGCAGGTGCGGATCCTGCCGCCGGCGTCGCTGAAGAGGCTCAGATATGTGTAGTCGAGGCTGTTCTTGGCTCCCTCGTTGCAGCCGAGATCGCACTCGCCGACGAGCGTGCAGCTGTGCCGTTCGCGGTGGTGGAGGTTGGAGTCCCGCAAGCCGAGCGGGGCGCCCGGCTCCGGTTCGCGGCCCGAGGCGGCGAACGTCACCGCCAGCTTGGCCCGCTCGGCCTTCGGCAGCCCCGCCGCGAGAGCCGCCTCGAGGAAGGCCTTCGTCTTTGGAACCGACGCGCTGCCGGCTTCGGGCTCGTTGAAGTACTCGTCCGGGAGCACGCTCGCGCCGAGCCTGTCCCTCACCTCCTGGTAGTGACGCGCCACCTGTTCATGTGAAAGCGGCCAGGGCCTGTCGCCGTTTGAGCGGTCGGCGCCGAACGTGTCGCTCGGCTTCTCGAGCAGCACATTGGCGTAGATCAGCGAGCCGCCGCCGAGGCCGCTCGAGACAAGTACCTTCGAGTGCTCAAACGACCACAGCTCGTAGAGGCCGTAGAGCCATGCCGACGGGTCCCAGAAGTTGCGCCGCATCTCGTGCGGCGTGCGGGCGAAGGAGCCCGGCGGGTAGGGCATCCCGCGCTCCAGCACGAGGATCCGCTTGCCGGGGCAGCTCCTCTGCAACCGCCACGCGGCGACGGCGCCGCCGAACCCCGAACCGATGACAACCGCATCGAATTTGTCCTCCCCCCCGGTGGTGTCACTCGAGCTCACGCGACTCAGCGGCGACTGTACTAGAGCGCCCGAGCGTGTGAGCGCAGCGTCCAAAAGTGCCACACACCTGACACAGTCGATCATCTAGGATCCGACCGTGCTACCGGACCGTTGCGCGGCCACCTCCCAATTCAATCGCTGGGGTGCCATTAACACGGTGTCTCCAACGAAGTGCTGGCGCACGGGATGGCTGAAGATGGTGCTCGGGTTCGGGCGCAGCCCATTCGGTCGCTTCGTGAGCGCGCCGCTGGTGAGGATGCGCGTGATCGCGCTCGGCCGCTGGACGCTGCTGCCGAGCAGGGAGCGGCCGCGCTACCTGATGTTCGAGACCAACTGGGCCGGCACGCCGCAGAGCTACATCCCGGACTTCGCGATGGTGATGCCGTCGCAGTGGAGGTTCATCTGGAACAACACCTCGCGCTTTCCCGGCCCGCTGCCGACGACGCGGCTGCTCGAGCACATCGACACCGTCGATTGGGGCACCGACCACTACTGGAGCGACTACCGCGAGGACTCCACCACGCAGACCGTGGTGAGAGCGCTCGAGCTGCAGCACAAGCTCGAGCGGTTCATCGACAGGACGCGCGGCGCCTCCCCCAGCGAGTTCGCCGCCGAGTGGGCGCGCTTCAGCACCGACGCGCAGGCGCTGCTCTAGAGATGCCCGAACTGGCGACCCTCACCCGCGTGAAGGAGGGTGAGGAGGATCATCTGCGCACATATCTGCGCGGGCTGAGCTCTCCCGCCCCGCGGCCCGGCGCCCCCGCCGGCCCCTCCGCGGAGGCGTCGAGCCCCTTCGCCGGCCAGCTGCCGGACGGCACCCACTTCGCCCGGTTCGTCGTGATCGACATCCCCACCCCCCACCTGCTGTTCTCCTCGAGATTCGACGGCGACGAGGACACCTACCTGGCCGCGCTGGCCGGCGTCGAAGCGGCGCGCAGAATCTGGGAACGCTGCCGCAAGCCCTCGCCGGTCAACCGGGACACGCTGCACAGATATCTCCTGTGCGACAGGGATGCCCGCGTCGAGGCGAGCTACGTCGTGCGCGCGTTCGATCCAGAGGCGACGGTCGGGCAGATCAATCACGCGCTCGAGCTGCGAGCGCTCATCTCGCGCTTCGCGGCCGACTCACGAGACCTCGACGCGGTGGCGCTGGCCAACGGCTTCCGAGGGCTCGAGCCGGTTCGCCGACTGGCGCACGCATGAGCCATCAGCGGCGCGACACCCAGGGCAACATCGTGCGCGGCTACAGGCATCTGCGCCACGCCGCATATCTCTTCTGCCAGATCGAAGACACCGGCGCGGCGCGCGAGCTGCTCGCCAGGCTGGCCGAGTCGAGCGTCACCACCGACGAGCACTGGCCGAGAGAGCAGCGCCCGCAGAGCACCCTGAACATCTCTTTCACACATGCGGGGCTGGACCGGCTCGGCTGGGCGCCCGCCTTCGAGCAGTTCGAGGACTTCAGGGAAGGCATGCGCAGGCGCGCCGCCCTGCACCTCCGCGACACGGGCCCGAACGACCCTGAGAACTGGGAGCCCAAGCTGCGCGACGGCGCCCACATCCTGTTCACGATCTACGGGCACGAGCGCGCCGTCTGCGAAACCGAGGTGGACGAGCTGTCGGCCCGGCTCGGCCACGCCGGGATGGTGCCGTTCGTCTGCCAGTACGCGGACACGCTTCCGATGCCGAGCGGACGCCATGCGCGCGAAGCCTTCGGCTTCCGCGACGGCTTCTCACAGCCCTCGCTGCTCGCCGCCACCAACTCTCGCGGCGACCGCAGCCGTCCGCCGAAGGGCGAGGGCGCCGTGATGCGCGGCGCCTCGCTCACCGGGCGCCCGAGATGGCGGGCGATCAGGCTGGGCGAGTTCCTGCTGGGACACGTCGACGAGGACGAAGTGACGTCCGGCGGCGAGGACAGCCACGGGGTGCTTCGCAACGGCACGTTCATGGTCTGGCGAAAGCTCGAGCAGCGGGTCACGGCGATGAGCGACTTCTTCGAGCAGGCGGCGCGCGGCGACGGCGAGCGCCGGCGCTGGCTTGAAGCAAAGGTGATCGGCCGCTGGAGGGACGGCACCTCGCTCATCGACGCCCCCTACGCGCAACCTCCCGCCCGCGTGCCCGACGGGCGCCCCGGCAACGAGTTCGACTACGGCAGCGACCCCAGCGGGTCGCGTTGCCCGCTCGGCGCGCACGTCCGGCGTGCCAACCCGCGCACGAGCCTCAAATGGGGGACCGAACGCACGCGGCGGCACCGCATCATCCGGCGCGGGATGCCATATCAGGACGGCGATGAGCGCGGTCTGATCTTCGTCTGCTTCAACGCGAGCATCACCCGGCAGTTCGAGCTGATCCAGGGCAAGTGGATGATGGACGGCGACGCGTTCGGCCTCGGTGACGAGCAGGACGCGCTGCTCGGCCACGGCCCGCAGGGCAAGATCACGATCGACGGGGACCGCGCACGGCCGGCGACGTTCCTGCGCCGTCCCGCCGAGCCGTTCGTCAGGACGCGCGGCGGCTACTACCTCTACGTCCCGGGGATCGCGGCGCTGAAGCTGATCGCCAAGCGCCCGGCATGCGCTCCGCGCCGGCATCTGCTGCGCCACTGATCTGAGGGCAGCTCGCAGGGCCGCAGCGGCCGTCCGCCGGCTCAGCCCCGCGCCGGCTCAGCCCTGCGCCGCCTCGCCCTGCTCCGCCTCCACGAGCGTCGCCGCGTCCACGACCAGCCCCATGCCGAGATCCTGCGCGAGCTCCCTCGCCTCGCGGGCGAGCGCGGTGACACGGGCGCCGTCATCCGGGTGCCCGCCGGCCGCGAGCAGCCGCGCCTCGTCGAGCGCGGCCAGCGCGATGCTCGGGCGGGCGCCCGCCCTGGCGGCCTGCTCGCGCGCGCGGACGATGTGCTCGAGCGCCTGCGCGGGCGATCCCGCGATTGTGGCCAACCGCCCGAGCGAGCGGTGCACCGGCCACAGCGCGGCGGCCCCCGGCGAGACCACCCACCTGCCGGCGTAGGGCTCGAGCCACGAGCGCAGCTCCTGCCCCCGCGGCCGATCGCCGAGCTCCGCCGCGACCTCGGCGAGCAGGGCGAGCGCGACGATGTGCAGGTTGTCCCTCGGAATGCCGTCGAGCCCGGACGCGAGCAGCCGCTCGAGCTCGGCGCCTGCCTCGGGATGGCGGCCGGTCTGCACGAGGATCAGAGCGCGCACACACCCCCAGGCGACCATGCCGGGGTGGGCGTTGGCGATCGCGGTCACGGGGCCCTCGAGCTCGGCCAGGCGGCCCTGCTGCAGGCGGATGGAGACGAGCTGAGCCCTGCCGGCGAGCGCGCCCACCGTGCCCTGGACGCCTAGCCCGATCTGCATCGACTCCGCGTTCAGGCGTTCGGCCTCCTCGAAGCGACCGGCGGTGCCCTCCCGCGTCGCATGGTGCAGCGGCAGGAAGACCATCGCTCGCGGCTGGCGCAGCTCGCGGGCCATCTGCTCCACGCGGCTGATCTCCTGATCGACGGCCGCGAAGCTGCCGGTCTCGAGCAGCACCGAGACGCGCCAGTTGCGCGCCAGGATCTCGAGCTCGGGGTCCCTGGTCTGCCGCGCCAGCTCGAGCAGCTCGTCGGAGACGGGCAGGTCCTCCTGCGCCGAGCGCGGGCCCCAGCGCGCGAGCAGGTAGCGGCCGAGCACGTAGCCGAGCATGCGCCCGGACTCGATGCTGCCCTCCCGCTTGTGCTGTGAGCGCGCGAGAGCGAGGGCCTCGGCGGCCAGCCGCTCACGCCGCTCGACGTCCCCGGACCAGTAGATGGCGGCTGCGAGCTGGCCCTTCACGCATGCGAGCAGCCCCGGCGAGTCGCCGCCTTCGAGCTGCTCGACGGCCTCCTCTGCCACCCGCACCAGCGGCTCGTCGGTTCCGAACGACAGCCCCCAGATGTTCGACGCCAGCGCGGCGCGGGCGAGGGCCGCCGGATCGCCGTGCGCGCGGGCAGTCTCCGCGGCGCGCTGGAGCGTGGCGCGCGCCGCCTCGGTGTCGCCGGAGCGCATCTGCGCCTCGCCGAGCGCCTGCAGCAGCGAGATGCGCTCGCTGCCGCGGCTGCTGTCGACGAGCTCGAGCGATCGGGTGTAGAGCGTGATCGCCTGGTCGTAGGCGAACGTCTCCACCGCGCGCTCGGCCGCGCGGCGCGCGTATGCCACGGCCTTCTCCTCGTCTCCCGCCGGCGCTGCCGCAAGGAAGTGGTAGGCGACCTCCGCGAGGCCGGCGCCCGCGGCGACGTCGTAGGCGTGCTCGAGCGCCTCGCCGACGGCGGCGTGCAGCCTGCAGCGGCGCCCGCGCGGAAGCGCCTCGTAGAGGGTCGCCTGCACGAGGCCATGGCTGAACGCGTAGCCGTCGGCCGGCTCGGCGAGCGGCCGAATCAGGCCGAGCTGCGCGGCCTGGTCGAGGTGCTCCAAGAGCTCCGCGCCCGGGATCCCCGCTGCGCGGGTGAGCGTCCCGGCCCGGAAGCTCGACCCGATCACCGCTCCGACGCTGAGCGCCCGTCGCCCGCGCGCCGGAAGCGGCGCGAGGCGCTGGGAGATCGCGTCGCTGATCCCCTTCGGGAGCGCCAGCGTCTCGGGAGCGATCTGCGAGTCGGCGAGGCTCCCCTGCGTCTCGAGCAGGTTGAGCAGCTCGGAGACGAACAGCGGGTTGCCGCTGGTCAGCTCGTGGACGCGCTCGACGAGCGCGTCCGGCGCCTCGCCCTCGGTTCTCGCGGCGATCAGGCGCGCGACGTGCTCGGGGTCGAGCCCCTCCAGCGAGATCCTGCGGCTCGAGCCGGCGAGCTCGGCGAGCGGCGAGGCCGCCTGCTCGCCGCTCGCCGGGGCCAGGTCCCCCTCGCGATAGGTGCCGAGGATCAGCACGCCCGTCTCCCGGACGGCGCCGGCGATGAAGGCGAGGGCGAGCAGCGACGCCTCGTCGGCGAGGTGCAGGTCGTCGAGCACGATCACCAGGCCGGAGCTCCCCGCCGCGCGGCCGAGCAGGTGGGCGAGCGCGTCGTAGATGTGGAAGCGCCCTTCGCCGGCGCCCATGGCCGCGCTCGGTAGCTGCGCCTGGGGGAGCCCGCTGGCGATGTCCGGCGCGATCGCGGTCAGCCAGGCGACCGCCCCGCCGAGCCCGGCCAGCAGCTCCGCGCCACCGGCGCCCAGCGCGAGGCCCCGAACGACCTGCACCCAGTGCCAGTAGGGAGGCGGCGCCTCGCCGAACGCGCCGCCCGTCCCCCATACCGTCTGCAGGCCCCGCCGCCGGGCCTCCTCGGACAGCCCGTGCGCGAGCGTCGTCTTGCCGATCCCCGGCTCGCCCACGAGCAGCACGACGTTCCCGCGTCCGGCCGTGGCTTCGTCGAGAGCCGCGAGCAGGTCGCCTTGCTCCTGCAGGCGCCCGACGATCGGGCGCTCGCTGTCAACGGGGGCGAGCGCCATCGCACCGGCCGGCGCGCCGTTCCTCGCCGGCGAGCTCCACGCCTCTCCGCCCAGAACGTCGGCGAGCGCCTCGGCGAGCTCGCCGGCGCTGCCCGGACGGTCGGCCGGCGCCTTCGCGAGCGCCCATGCCAGCACGTCGTCGAGCGCGGCCGGCAGCTCGCGATCGCCGTCGCCCACACGCGGCGGGGGCGCCTCGAGGTGCGCGTAGAGGACGGCGACGGCGGAGTCCCTGGCGAAGGGCACATCGCCCGTGAGGCACTCGCAGAGCAGGCATCCGAGCGAGTAGACGTCTGAGCGCGCATCCAGCTGCTCGCCGCGGATCTGCTCGGGCGACATGTAGTTGACCGATCCGAGCGGCCGGCCCATCGTGCCGCCGCTCGACTCCACGGCGCGCTTGCTGAGCCCGAAGTCGGTCAGATAGGACGCGACCGGGCCTTCCGATCCACGCCGGTCCTCGATCAGGACGTTGCTCGGCTTCACGTCGCGGTGGACGAGCCCGAGCGCATGGGCCGCGTCGAGGGCCCCGGCGACCTGCTTCAGGACTGCGAGCGTGACGCCCGGCGCGATCCCCTGCTCGCGGCGGATCAGCGCGCGCAGATCGCTGCCGCGCACGTAGCGCATCGCGATGTAGAGGACCTCGTCGGCCTCGCCGGCGTCGAACACGGGGACGACGTGGGGATGCTCGAGGCTCGCCGCCACCTGGGACTCGCGCAGGAAGCGCTCGCGGAAGGCCGCGTCGCGCGCGAGATCGGGCGCCATGATCTTCAGCGCGACGTCGCGCCGCAGCCGCAGCTGCTCCGCCCGGTACACGGTGCCCATGCCGCCCTGGCCGATCACGGCATCGATCCGGTATCCGGCGAGCTTCATCTCGATGCTGACGCCCGGGCCCCCCGTCACAATCCAATCTTCCCACTGATTTGACAGAAGCGGAAGGGTGTGATGGCCGACAAGCGAGGCGGGCCGGTGGCGGACACGCCGGTGGAGGTGAAGGCGATGCTTACCGCCGAACGCGCCGGCAGGCCGTTCCTCGTCTGGCGCGGCGCCGATGGCCGGTTGCTGATCAGGCATTTCGAGCCCGATCAGTGGCGCATGACCGTCGGGCGGGCCGACGATGCGGACCTGTCCCTCGGCGATGACTCGCAGGTCTCGTGGACGCACGCGATACTCGAGCGGGTGGGCGAGCAGTGGACGCTCGTCGATGACGGGATGTCGCGAAACGGCTCATATGTGAACGCGTCCCGCCTGCTGGGACGCCACCGCCTGGCGGACGGGGACCGGCTGTGCTTCGGCGCGACCGAGATGATCTACCGGGCCGGCGCCGGCCGCGATGTGACCGCGACGGCGACGAGCACGGACGCGCAGGCGGCGCTGACGCTCTCCCCCATGCAGCGGCGCGTGCTGATCGCGCTCTGCCGCCCGGTCCACGACTCCGAGTCGGCGACGCCTGCCACCAACCGCGAGATCGCCGCGGAGGTGTTTCTGAGCGTCGACGCGGTCAAGGCCCACCTGCGCGTGCTGTTCGAGCGCTTCGGGCTCAGCGACCTGCCGCAGAACGAGAAGCGCGCGCGGCTGGTCGCGAGCGTGCTCGTCTCAGGCGTGCTCTCACCGCGAGAGTTCTGACGCCGCTGCGCGTCTCGCCGGAGCCGAGAGCAGGCCGCCCGGGTCCTACACGAACCAGTTGACCTCGATCGGTTCGGCGTTGGTCAGCGTGGTCGTCAGCGTCAGCCCCGTCTGTTCGAAGCTTCCGCCGAGCAGCGAGCTTTCGAGCACGTCGTTCGGTTCGCCTTCGAGGTGTTCGGGTTTCTGGCGGCCGGCCGTCGCGGCGTATTTCACGGTCGTGGTCGACTGCATCCTGCCTGAGATCAGGGGGCTGATCACCGAGCCCCTCACGGCCATCGATGTCGCACCGCAGACGAATTCGGTGAAGACGCCGCCCCTTTCGACCGGGAACAGGTCGAGTGCGACCCTGTGTTCTTCCTTTGATTCCCAGCCGAGCACGCCTTCGAGCGTGCTCGTCACGATTTCACCTTCCGCGGCGCCGGCGCTTGTGCATTTGGCCAACAGCGCTTCACAGCCGGTCAACGTGACGACGACACCGCCCACCGTCGTGGGGCCGGTGTATTCACCCGAGCTGACCTCGCCCTTGCAGGTCACTTTCACTTTGCGCACCGTTTCCAGCGTGAGGGCGGTTTCCGCTTTGGCGCTCGTCGTGAATCCGGCGTTCGGGCCCGGGCCGGCTTCCCATTCGAAGGCAAACTGTTCGGCAGTGGCGGGCGAGGTGCAGCCGGCGGTCGCGAACCTGCCGCGCACGCCCTTCGCGAGCCTCACGCACCTGCCAAATTCGGCACGTGGTTCGGTCCTGAACGCGCGGTCGCCGCTCACCCCCGTGCCGCCGGCGTTCGTGGCGGCGCTCCGGAAGTGGTAGGTCGTATTGGGCGCAAGCTGCGCTGCGGGCGCGGAGACTTCGGCCGGCGCCGAGCCGGACCCGGGCAGCGCCGCGCACGCCACGCTTGATCCGTAGGAGGCCGAGGTTCCGTAGTCGAAGCGGCAGTCGCTCACGTCGCCTTCGTTGGGGTTGACCGTCGCGTTCAGCGTCGCGGAGGTCGCCTGCACCGAGGACGCCGCGGCCGTTTGCACCGTCGGCGGGCTGGGCAGCGTCTTGAACGTCGCGTCTTCGCCGTGGGCTTCGCCGGCCGTGTCGCCCGCGACGATCCGGAAGTGGTAGGTGGTGTTGCCGCTCAGGCCGGTCACCTGCGCGGACACGGGCACCGAGGTCCACGCCGGCGCCGGCAGCGACGTGCAGGGCACGCTCGATCCGTAGGAGCCCGACGTCCCGTACTCGAAGCGGCAGTCGCTTACCGCGCCGCCGTTCGGGTTCACGCTCGCGCCCAGCGTGGCCGATGTCGCCGTGGCCGAGGAGGCCGTCCCCGTCTGGGCGGTCGGGGGGTTGGACCCTGGCGGCGTCGACGGCCCCCCCGGTTCCGGATGCGGAGAGAGCAGCAGGGCGGGGCGGGGCGTCTGGTTGAAGTCGAACGCGTTCGCGAGGTCGCCGAGGCCGGGGGCTTCTTCACGCACATCCGGGCGCCGATCCGGCCGTCCATCCGTCGCAGGGTTCAGTCGCGCGCCGCTCAGGAAGTCGTCCTCGATGAACTTCAGGTAGGCGTCATGGCTGAGCCGCTGGTGGTCGATATAGCCGGCCTTCGCGTAGGGGCTGATCACGAGGCCGGGAACCCGCAGCCCATAGCCGTTCTGGTCGACGACCGGCGGTATCGCGTGGTCGTAGAAGCCGCTCCAGTCGTCCCACGAGAGGAACACCGCGGTGCTGCCCCAGCATGGGCTGCGCATGATCGAGTTGATCAGCGTCGTGACATACGCCTGACCCTTGGATATCGACGACGGGGGGTGTTCTGAGACCCTGTCGTTGGGGACGACCCAGGCGACGTTGGGGAGCCCGCATGTGCTCGGTTCGTGCACGGCCGTGTAGAAGTTGGTGAGCGACTGGATGTTTCCCAGCTGCCCATCTTCTTTGACGTCGGTGAAGCCCGGCAGCGGGTTCCAGATGCCGAGCGTCTTCGGCGTCTGCCCGCCGGGTTCACAGACGATCGCTTCGTCGGAGGCACAGTCGGGCTCGGCGCCTTCGAAGAGGTAATAGCGCCAGCTGACCTTTGCCTTGTTGAGCATGTAGGTGACGTCGGTCCATGTGTGGGGCGAGGTCACGACCGATTCAGGGTTTCTGTTGACGCAGTCCAGTGGGTTGTTGTCGCCGGGTGGGCAGACGGCCGACCACCCCGAGACCATGTAGTAGTGCTCGGGCTCGCTCCAGGAAGCCGCCGACTGGAACATCTGGTCCTGGAGCACGAAGTTCTTCGCGTAGGCCCAGTAGTTGGGGATCTCGCGGGCGTCGTGATAGCCCATCACGCCAACGCATTTGCCGCTCGCCTGCGGGCTGTTGCAGGGAAGGCAGCGCGTTTCGCCTGGCCTGCATTTCAGTCCTTTCTCGACCGATGCGACGAAGCCGTCCATCCTGCCGCCATTGATGTCGTTGACCGCCGCGCCGCTTCCGTGGGGGCCGCCGAAGCTCCGGTCGCTCGGGTCGTGGAAGGGCGCCTGGCAGCCGCCGTTGACGGGGTCCGGCAGGCACACGCGGGCGGGAATCCCCTGGGCGCCCGGATAGGTGCCGAAGTAGGAGTCAAAGGAGCGGTTCTCCTGCATGATCATCACGACATGCTTGATGTTGTGGATGCCTTCGCTCGGCGTCGCGAGCGCAGGCGCGCTCATGCCCAGGCAGGCAATAACGGTCGCCGCGAGGACGACGACTCGCCTGGCCGGCGTGGCCGTGATGACGGCCGGTCGCGTGGCCGACCGAATCTGGCCCTCCTGGGGCCACTTCTGCGGACCTATGTCTACTCGCCCCCTCCGCGCGGCTGACTCGGACCTGCGACACCGGCTCCGCGCGGCACGCTAACACTTCTCGGCGACGACCCTCACCCCTGCAGCAGGACCTCGCGCAACTCGCTGGGGAGCTGCGAGAGCACGTCGTCCATCTCGCCGGCGGTGATGTGCCGGCGCACGACTCTCGTGGCCGCCTCGACCGCGCGGGCGGCATACGTCACGCCGGCGCGCTCGGCGAAGCGCGCGAGGAACTCGTCGCGGTCGCGCAGCTTGTCCTGGCGGCCCGGGTCGAAGCCCTCGAAGAAGGCTCCGCGCAGCACCAGCGTGAGCTGCGCCGCCAGCTGCGCCGCCTCGTCGATCGTCAGCTGATCGCGGAGCATCTGCAGATAGACCTTGAGGATCCGCCAGGCATCCTCCTTGTCCTCGATACCGAGCTCGGCGGCGAGATCGGACAGCCACTCGTTGGTCTTGTGCACGCTTCGCTCGATCGCATCGACGCTGCGCAGCATGGCTCCTCCGTTCCTGCAGGTGATCGGCGGTGTTTCGTCTATGCATAAGCCGCCCATGGCCGGTTTCAAGAGCTTCCTGCGCCCGGGGTCTCGGGGGTTGGCGCAGCCCGGCTCCGTCCTAGTTACACAGGCAACACGACCGAAGGGATGGGCGACGTGGCAGTCAGGCTCAACAGATCCGCCTATGAGTACGCGCAGAATCTCGTGAAGGCCGGGCGAGCGGTGCTCGACGAGCGTGATGACTGGAGCGAGCACCAGCCCTCGGCTGACGAGGAGAACAGGTTCATCGAGGAACACGGCTGGGGCGAGTACGCGCGCTGGCACCTCGGCGTCGACCACGAGAAGCGCGAGGAGACGAAGGCGCGCTACGAGTTCCCCTACGGCGACTTCGAGGATGTCCACCGGTGCGCCGTGCTGTCGGCCGAGTCGCGCGCCGCGCAGAACGACCACACCGACATCGCGTCGGCGGCAGCGCACCTGCACGGCATGCTCGAGGAGGCTCGCGTCGCCCATGGCTGAGCTGGGAACAGAGAGGGTTCGCGTCGCCCATGGCTGAGCTGCGCACCGGCGAGGCCCGCCAGGACACGCAGACCGACCGCGACAGCTTCCTCGCGATCGTGCAGGACGCCGCCGGCCTCGAGCGCGAGTCAGCCGAGCGGGCGACCCAGGCGGTGCTGCAGACTCTCGCCGACCGGCTCTCGGCCGGCGAGGCGCGCGACCTCGCAGAACAGCTCCCCGCGGACATCGCCGCCTGGCTCGCCACCAACACGGGCGCGGAGCCGTTCGATGTCGACGAGTTCCTGCGCCGCGTCGCAGAGCGCGACGACGTCGACCCCAAGAGCGCCGAGCGTCATGCGATGGCCGTGTTGCTGGCGCTCGGCCGCAGCGTCAGCACCGAGGAGCTCCACGACATGGCCTCCGAGCTGCCGAAGAGCTTCGCCTACCTGCTTCCCGCCGGGCGGCGCATTGAGGTGATGCCGGCCGACCTGTTCCTCGAACGGGTGGCCGAGCGCGCGGGCCTCGACGCGGAGGGCGCGCTGCGCGCCGCCAACGCCGTGCTCGAGACGCTCGCCGAACGCATCTCCGGCGGCGAGGTCGAGGACCTGCTGGCCCAGCTGCCGCCTGAGCTGCACGAGCCGCTGCGGCGGGGCGACGCGCTCAGCAACGGCGCCGCCCGCAAGATGGCGCTCGAGCGCTTCCTGCGCCATGTGGCAGAGCGCGAGGGCGTCACACCGGCGCAGGCGCGCGAGCACACGCGCGCGGTGTTCGCGACGCTGCGCGAGGCGATCACGCCGAAGGAGTGGCAGGACGTAATCGCGCAGCTCCCCGACGAGTATGCCGCCGTCTCTGCGCGTCCATGACCCTGCGCTGCGGACCGGCAGACAGGACTTCCGCACCGATGCCGAGCTGCCTGGACATTTCGCATTTCGATGATTTGCCCGCTATTTCCGACTTATTTGGAGGCGTGCGCGGTAGGGGCACGCGCTGCGCGGCACGGCAGCGCCCGCACCGGTCTCATGCCAAAAGTGTTAATCGTGAGGAATGGTTAAGAAGCTGTGCGGCGGGTTGTCACGCATCCTCTCCCGCGCTATTGTCGAACAGGTCTTCTGCTCCTAAAAAAGGTATGACAGACAGTGCTTAAAGGTAGGACTCACGGCAGCATCTCGGTGCCCGCTTGGACTGCCCCTCACAACCAGCGTGTGCGGAGGTCCTGATGTCTGTTTCAAGCAGCGGCCACCTCTATCCAGTGGATGAGCCGCCTCTCGGCTTCGAGGTGCAGGATGCAGTGTCCGGCGGCCGGCACACGCTCGTGCTGAGCGGCGAACTCGACCTGGTCTCGGCAGGCGCCCTGGAGGCCATGCTGCTGCTGCTGGGCTCCGAGGGTGTCAGCGGCGTCGCCCTGGACCTGAGCAAACTCACGTTCATGGACTCCACGGGGCTGCGCGCGGTGCTCTGCGCCAAGGAGGTCGCCGAGAGCCACGGCTATGAGTTCCGGGTTATCCCCGGGCCGAGGAACATCCAGCGCCTGTTCGAGTTAACCGGCCTCTTGCAAGTGCTGCCCTTCGAGAAGCCGGTCGAGCGCCCGCATCAGACGGTGCGTGCGCGCCCGCGCCGCGCGCTCAACCCGCGGCCCGCGCCGCGGCCGGGCCGGTGAGCTCGGTCATCTCCCGCAGCAGGTAGTCCATCCCCGCTATCGCGTAGGCGTCGCGCTGGCGTCCAGCGCCGCCGCCGCGTGCCAGCAGTCCCGGAAGCGCGTCGAGCCGGCCGGAGCAGCCCAGCTCGCCGGCATGGGCGTGCGCGAGCTCGAGCGCCGCGTCGAGCAGCTCGCTCACCGGGCGCAGGCGCCCGTCGGGATCGGGCAGGCGCGCGCGCACGCCGAAGCGCGCGGCGCGGAACACGCCCTCCTCGAGCACCTCCGCCGGCGGGTCGGGCCGCGGATCGGCCTCGGCCTCGTGGCGCGCCAGGCAGTGCGTCAGCGCGACCAGCGCAGCGGTGTCCTCGAGCGGGCCCTGCACATCGAGCGCGCGCACCTCGACCGTGCCGAGGCGCGGATGCGGGCGGAGCTTCCACCAGAACCAGGTGTAGTCGGGCACGTCCGCGGCACGCGTGAGCAGCTCCGTCGCAGCGCGGAAGTCCGCGAAGTCGCGCATCGCGCGCGGCACGCCCGAGCGCGGCCAGCCGCGGACCGTGACCTCTCGCGCCGAGGCAAGGCCGGTGTCGCGCCCGTGGCGAAACGGCGAGTTGGCGGCGAGCGCCTGCAGCAGCGGCAGGTGGCGGCGCAGGCCGTTGAAGGCGCGGATCGCCGTCTCCGCGTCCGGCATGCCGATGTGCACGTGAAGGCCCCCGACGGGCGTGGCGACCGCGTCCCCGAGCAGATTGCGGATGCGCTCGTAGCGCCTCTTGTCGGTGATCTCGGCGTCGCCCTCGGCCGCCGAGGGATGCGTGCCCGAGCCGAGCAGCCCGGCGCCCGTCTCGAGCACCGCGCCGCGCAGGCCCGCGAGCATGCCGACCGCCTCGCCGGCGTCGCGGCAGACGTCGGTGATCAGCTCCACCTGGCAGGCATGCAGCTCGCGCTCGACCGTCCCATTGACCGGCCCGAGCCGCTCCTGCACGGCGTCAGACGCATTCGCCTGGCGGCCGCTGACGGGGTCCACGAGGAACAGCTCCTCCTCGACGCCGACCGTAAACGGCTCGCGCGAGCCGAACGCGTCGCCCATGTCCTCGTCGGCGTTCACGCGACGAGTCTAGGGGCCGCCGATCCCCGTAACGGCGCCCGTAGGCTAAGCTCGCACGCCTCACCCTAAAAAGTCTGGGGGAGCCCGACGTTACGCGGAGGGAGTGAGATGGCGCTCGAGCATGTGGATGTGTTGATCGTCGGCGCGGGCCTGTCGGGCATCGGCGCCGGATGCCACCTGCAGGCGAACTGCCCCGGCAAGAGCTACGCGATCCTCGAGGCGCGCGACCGCATCGGTGGCACCTGGGACCTGTTCCGCTACCCGGGCATCCGCTCGGACTCCGACATGTACACGCTCGGCTACTCCTTCAGGCCGTGGAGGGAGGCGAAGTCGATCGCCGACGGCCCCTCGATCCTCAACTACGTGCGCGAGACCGCCAGCGACCACGGCGTCGATCAGAAGGTCCGCTTCGGCCATCGTGTCGTGCGTGCCGAGTGGTCCTCGCCCGACGCGCGCTGGACCGTCGAGGCGACGCGCGGCGACGGCGGCGAGACCGTGCGGCTGACCTGCGGCTTTTTGCTGATGTGCAGCGGCTACTACCGCTACGACGAGGGCTACACGCCCGACTTCGAGGGCACCGAGCGCTTCGCCGGGGAGATCGTCCATCCGCAGTTCTGGAGCGACGACGTCGACTACGCGGGCAAGCGCGTCGTGGTGATCGGCAGCGGCGCGACGGCCGTGACGCTGATCCCGGCGATCGCCGAGAGCGCCGAGCACGTGACCATGCTGCAGCGCTCGCCCTCCTACGTCGTCTCGCTGCCCGCCGAAGACCCGATCGCCAACTTCCTGCGGCGCCTGCTTCCGGCCAAGCTCGCCTATTCGATCGTGCGCTGGAAGAACGTGCTGATCACGATGCTCGTCTTCCAGCTGAGCCGGCGCCGGCCTGGGCTGGTCAAGGCGCTCGTGAGGAAGGGCATCGAGAAACGGCTGCCGCAGGGCTATGACGTCGACACGCACTTCAAACCGACCTACAGCCCCTGGGACCAGCGGCTGTGCCTCGTGCCCGACGGCGACCTGTTCGAGGCGATCTGCGCCGGGCGCGCGTCGATCGTGACCGATCACATCGACAGCTTCACCGAGACCGGGCTGCGCCTCACCTCCGGCGCCGAGCTCGAGGCCGACCTGGTCGTGACCGCCACCGGGTTGAACCTGCTGACGCTGGGCGGCATGCAGATCGCCGTCGACGGCCGCGAGGTAGACGTCTCGGAGACGATGAGCTACAAGGGCATGATGCTCAGCGGCGTGCCGAACCTGGCGATGGCCTTCGGCTACACCAACGCCTCGTGGACGCTCAAGTGCGACCTCACCTGCGCCTACGTCTGCCGGCTGGTCAACCACATGGACGAGCACGGCCAGCTACAGGCCGTGCCTCAGAACCGCGACGCGTCGGTCGCCGAGGAGCCGTTCATCGACTTCTCCTCGAGCTACGTGCTGCGCGCGATCGACCAGTTCCCCAAGCAGGGGTCAAAGGCGCCCTGGCGCCTCTACCAGAACTACGCGCTCGACATCCTGGCCCTTCGCTACGGCGCGATCGACGACGGCGCGCTGGAGCTCTCAAACGGCGGCGCCGCGCGCGACGCCGTCCCGGTCGCAGCCGCGGCCTAGCCATTTCGCGGATTTGCCGCAGGTAGGTCCTGACCCTGGGTCCGCCGGTGCGTAGTAGCGAATGAGAGGCGACCCCCGTCGCGAGGCGGTGGCGCAAAACCATGGGGCCCGGCGCGCTGTCGCCACGGCCTGGCGCAAGGAGGCATGATCAAGGTGCATCGCAAGCTAGCGCTGTTCACGACCACGATGGCGTTCGCCGCCATCCCGGGGCTGGCCATCGCCGGCGGGCCGAAGAAGCCACACCCGACCCCCCATGGCCCGCCGAGCATCACCAAGCCTGCGTCGCCGAGCACGGCGCCCTGCGTCGCCCGCTCGAAGGGCTACGAGGCGACCGGAACGCTGATCGCGGCCGGAACCAGCCTGACGCCTCAGGGTCACGGCCGCTACAGCGGCACGATCGAGGTCAACGTGACCAAGGTCAACCACCACGGTACGACCGGCGCTCAGACGTTCACGCTCACCAACGCCAGGGTCAAGCTCCACCACGGCCTGAGCGCAAGCACCCTCGCCGACGGCGATCGTGTTGAGCTGCACGGCAAGATCACCGCGCTGCCCAAGCACTGCTCGACGACCGGGTTCACGCCGACAACCACCATCAAGAAGGTGGACGTCCACCAGCCCAAGAGGGCAAAGCACTAAGGCAGCTAGGCCGCCTGGCGCGGCCTCTCCGACGCGAGCCGCCGCCCCTGCGCGAGACCGGCCTCGATCACCTCGGCGCGGCGGCTCGGGTCCATCAGGTTGATCCCCATCGCCGCCCTGCTCGCCTCGTCGGGGTTGACCGTGCTGACGCCGGCGCCGCGGTGCCTCAGCGCGAGCGCCTCGGCGCCGGCCACGCCGCGCGATATAGGGGCGAGCGCGCCGATCAGCGTGCCGGCGACGGGCCGCATCGAGCCGGTGGGGTTCAGGCACAGCACCTGATCGCCGCGGCGCACGTCGGCCGCGTCCATGTTGGTCGGGCTCCAGACGCCGCCGTCCACATAGGTGCGCGCGCCGACGCGGAGCGGCTCGAACACGCCTGGGATCGCACACGAGGCCTGCACCGCCTGCGCGACCGTCACCGACGGCGCCCCGGGGGCGCCGAACATGACCCGGCGACCGCTCTGGAGCTCGACCGCGGCGACCCGCAGGCGACCATCCCAGCTCGCGCCACTGCGCTGCACCTCGCTCCCGAGCCGCTCGAGCGAGCGGCGCCCCAGCGGGGCGCGGCGCAGGGCCGCGCGCCGCAGCAGCGCGCCACCGCCGGTGCTCGAGCTGAGCGCCAGCGAGGCCAGCGGCGCGGCAGCCGCGTTGCCGATGCTCACGACAGCGCCGAGCGTCTGGCGCAGCGCGCCGAGGCGCTGCTCGTCTTCGGAGGGAGACACCGGCGGCTGCTCAGGAAGCTCGCCGAGGCGCGAGCCCGGCGCGACACCCGCCACCAGCGAGGCAGCCACGATCGAGCCGGCCGAGGTGCCGATGTACTGGCCGCATGTGCGCGAGTCGAACCCGTCGCCCTCGTCGAGACCGGCGAGCACTGCGCTCATCCATGCCTCGCCGAGGATTCCGCCTCCGCCGAGCACGAGCACCTGCGGTGAGTGCGGGCCCGCTGCGTTCATCCCGCCCAGCGTAGCCGCCGATGCTCGCGCGGCGGTGCGGCAGCGCTCAGGCGGCTGCGTTCTCGAAGATCGCGGTCATGCCCTGCCCTCCGCCGATGCACATCGTCTCGAGGCCGTAGCGCCCGCCGCGGCGGCGCAGCTCGCGCAGGAGCGTCGTCAGGATCCGGCCACCCGTCGCGCCGACGGGATGGCCGAGCGAGATGCCCGACCCGTGCACGTTGACGCGCTCGAGCCCGTCCGGCAGCTCCCACTCGCGCAGCACCGCCAGGGCCTGGGCGGCGAACGCCTCGTTCAACTCGATCAGGTCCATGTCGGCGAGCGTCAGGCCCGCCCGCTGCAGCGCGCGCGCAGTCGACGGAACGGGGCCGATTCCCATCGTCTCGGGCGCCACCCCGGCGACCGCCCAGGACACCAGGCGCGCGAACGGCTGCAGGCCGAGCTCGGCCGCCTTGTCGGCGTGAGTGACGATGCACAGCGCCGCGCCGTCGTTCTGGCCGCTCGCGTTGCCCGCCGTGACCGTCGCCTCCGGGTCGTTCTTGCCCATCAGCGGGCGCAGCTTGCCGAGACTCTCGAGCGAGGTGTCCGCGCGGGGGTGCTCGTCGCGGTCGATCAGCCGCTCCTCGCCCCTGCTCCTGACCGCCACCGGGACAATCTCCTCCGCGAAGGTGCCGCCCTCGTGGGCGGCGACCGCGCGCTGGTGGGAGCGCAGCGCGAGCTCGTCCTGCTCGCCGCGCGCGATCCCATACTCCCGGCGCACGTTCTCGGCCGTCTCGATCATGCCGCCCGCGACGAGATGATGGATGCCGCCTGCCGTGACGCGCGGGCGCGCCAGGCGGTCCTCGAGCCTCACGCCTCCGCCCTTGACTCCCCAGCGCATGCCCATCGCGTAGAACTCGGCCTGGCTCATGCTCTCGGCGCCACCCGCGAGCACCACGTCCGAAACGCCCGTCTGGACCTGCATGCAGGCGAGCATGATCGCCTGAAGGCCCGAGCCGCAGCGCCTGTCGAGCTGGAGCCCGGGGACCTCGATCGGCAGGCCCGCGTCGAGCGCGGCCACTCGCCCGATCGCCGGCGCCTCGCCGTTCGGGTAGCACTGGCCGAGGATCACGTCGTCGATCTCCGCCGGCGGAAGCTCGCTGCGCCTCAGCAGCTCGGCGATCACCGTCGCCGCCAGCTCAGCCGGCGGCACGTCGCGGAAGACGCCGCCGAAGCCGCCGACGGCGGTTCGTAGCGGCTCGCAGATGACAGCCTCGCGCACGGCCGGAGAGACTGCCACAAACGGCGCCCGCGCCGCGCCGCCGCCGTTCGCTCATCGCCGCTGGAATGAGGCGTAGGATGGGTATGCGATGTTGGCAGGGACGCATGAGGCGGACCAGAGCGCCGAAGCAGCTCATGTGTCGACGTTCAAGAGGCTGCTCCTCCTGAGCGCGACGACGCTGGTCGCGATCAACATCTGGACCGGAGCGCCGCTGCTGGCTCTCTGGGTCGGCTCGCGCATCGTCGGCCAGCGCGCGCTCACGATGGGCTCTGTGCTGCTCGTCGTGGTGCTGCTCGTCGTGTTTGTCGTGGCGATGGCCCGCCTGCTCACCTGGCTCGGCGCGCGCTACGACGACCTCGTCCAGCGACCGACCGGCGAACACAGGACCTCGCCTTGGCTCGAGAGCATGCGCGGCGAGCAGAAGGACCTCGCCCGCGCGAAGCTCGGCACCACCGCCGTCGAGTGGATCGTCACGGGCAGCACCGTCGTCGCGGTCGTCTGCCTCGAGGTCTGGTTCTTCTTCTTCGCCGGCTCGCCGCTGCCGAGCTGACGGCCTAGAGCAGCCCGGCAATCAGCCCCGTCACGGCCGACGGCGCCTGGACGGACCCACCCGCGTTCGTGGCGGTGACGAGCACCCTCAGCGTCAGGCCCACCTGGGCAAGTTCGAGTTTCAACGTCGATGCGATCGCGTTGGCGATGCTCGAGCAGCTGGTCCCCAGCAGGCCACAGTTCTGCCACTGGTATTTGTAGGTGATCGGCGCCGTGCCGGTCCATGTGCCGGTGGACGCACTCAGGATCTGCCCGACCTTCAACAGGCCGGAGATCGCCGGCACCACCGTGTTGCTAGGCAGCAGCGCGCTGACCAGGCCGCTCGCCGGCGACGTGGCCGACACGGACCCTGCGGAGTTGGTCGCCGTGACGATCACCCTGACCGTCGACCCGACCGCGCCGGACAAGAGTTTCAACGTCGAAGCCGCTGCTTCTGAGATGTTGGCGCAGCTCGCCCCCGACGCGTTGCACTGCTGCCACTGGTAGGTGTAGCTCAGGGGACCGGTGCCTGCCCAGGAGCCGGTGACCGCACTCAACAGGCCGCCATCCTGCAGCAGGCCGGTGATCGACGGCAGGGCGGTGTTGCTCGGCAGCAGCGCGCCGACCAGGCCGCTCGCCGGCGACGTAGCCGATACGGAGCCCGCGGAGTTCGTCGCCGTGACGATCACCCTGACGGTCGAGCCGACCGCGCCGGACAAGAGTTTCAAGGTCGAAGCCGCTGCTTCTGAGATGTTGGCGCAGCTTGCGCCCGACGCGTTGCACTGCTGCCACTGGTAGGCGTAGCTGAGAGGACCGGTACCCGCCCAGGAGCCGGTGACGGCGCTCACCAGGCCGCCATCCTGGAGCAGGCCCGTAATCGACGGCAAGCCGATGTTGCTCGGCAGCAGCGCGCCGACCAGGCTCGAGGCGGGCGAAGTCGCCGAGGTTGAACCTGCAGCATTCGTCGCCGTGACGACCACCCTCACGGTCGAGCCGACCGCCCCAGCCACGAGTTTCAATGTCGACGCCGCAGCTTCGGAGATGTCGCTGCAACTCGCGCCGGACGCGTTGCACTGCTGCCACTGGTAGCTGTAGCTCAGTGGGCCGGTGCCTGCCCAGGAGCCGGTGACCGCGCTCAAGAGGCCTCCATCCTGCAGAAGCCCCGTGATCGACGGCAAGCCGGTGTTGGACGGCAGCAGCGCGCCGACCAGGCCGCTCGCCGGCGAGGTGGCCGACACGGAGCCAGCGGCGTTCGTCGCCGTGACAATCACCCTGACGGTCGAGCCGACCGCGCCCGACAAGAGTTTCAAGGTCGACGCCGCGGCTTCGGAGATGTCGCTGCAACTTGCGCCGGACGCGTTGCACTGCTGCCACTGGTAGCTGTAGCTCAGAGGGCCGGTGCCTGCCCAGGAGCCGGTGACGGCGCTCAAGAGGCCGCCATCCTGCAGCAGCCCCGTGATCGAAGGCAGTCCCGAGTTGCTCGGCAGTAGCGCGCTCACCAGGCTCGTCGCGGGCGACGTCGCCGACACAGAGCCCGCGGAATTCGTAGCGGTCACCACCACCCGCAACGTCGAGCCGACCTGCCCGACGCCGAGCTGCAGGGTGGAGGCAAGTGCTTCGGAGATGCTGCTGCAGCTCCCCCCGGAGGCGTTGCACAGCAGCCATTCGTAGCTGTAGCTGAGCGGCCCGGTGCCTTCCCAGGTTCCGGTCACCGCGCTCAAGAGTCCTCCATCGAGCAGCGACCCGACGATCGATGGCAGCCCGGTGTTGCTTGGCAGCAAGGCGCTCACCAGCCCGGTCGCGGGCGTCGTCACGGAGCTCGAGCCCTGCGCGTTGGTGGCCGACACGACCACCTCGAGGCTGTTCGCGACGTCGAGGGGCGCCACGGGATAGGACGAGCCTTTGGCACCGGCGATGTCGAAGCATTCAGCGGCGAGGTTGCAGCTGAGCCACTGATAGCTGTAGGAGATCGGCGCCGTGCCGGCCCACGATCCCGTTCCGACTTCCAGCGTCTGACCGGGGAGCGGTGTGCCCGAGATCGCCGGCTGTGTGATGGCGACCGGCGGCCCGGCCTTGACGAGCGGGCTGGCCTTCGCCGCCGCGGTCGCGTGTCCTACCGAGTTCTTCGCCGTCACGACAAAGCGCAGCCGCTGGCCGATGTCCGCGGTGACCGCCCGGTATGTGGGTTCGGTTGCCCCGACGATGTTCGTGCAGCGTTTGGTGCACGTCTGCCACTGATACGAGAAGGTCATCGGCACCGTTCCGATCCAGGTGCCGTTCTGGGCCGACAGGACCTGGCCATCCTGCGTCAGCCCTGTGACGATGGGGGCGGTCAGTTTCTTCGGCGCCACGGCGACGGCCGCCGTTTGGCGGGATGTCGCACTCGAGCTCCCCTCACCATTGCTCGCCGTAAGGACGACACGCAACGTGTGGCCGACGTCTTCATGCGTGGCCTTGTACAGAACGGCCGTGGCGGCTGGAATGTCCTCGCAGGCTTCGCCAGCAGCGTCGCACCGCGTCCACCGATACGCGAACGACAGGGGCAGCGTTCCTGTCCAGGTCCCCTTGCGGGCACGAAGACTGCCGCCCTGCTTCGCGATCCCGGAGATGGTGGGCTGTGACCCGTTCAGCGGCGGGCCCGTGGACGCGGCCGCGGCGCCTGCCATCGCGACCATCGCGCCGAGGGCGAGAGTCGAAACCGCTGCCAGCAGGCGGAGATGCATCCGGGGCCTCGCCTCGCGGAGCGCTTCCGCGACACGCGCGCGTGCGGAAGTCACCGACTGCCCATCCCTCATGGCCGACGTCCGTTGCCGCATGTCCCCTCTCCCCGCTGGTGATGCGCACCCTCCTTAGCGCGCGGCATCCTGCCAGAGCGCAACCGAACTGTCAACTACAGACACGCTCAGCCGCTTAGCCAAGCGAAGTAGCCCGGCTTCTTTACGCCGTTCGCCCTGATGAGGCCGCCTGTGGTGACGGGCGGTTCGTCGTAGAGGTGGATCCATCCGACGGCGTACACGTTCGGGAGCTGCTTTGCGATGCGCAGCCCGTCGCTTATCCACAGCGCCTGGACACGGGGTTCGACAAAGAAGTTGAACTCGAGGTCGACTGCCGTGGGGATGGTCCACTCGGACAGGAAGAGGGCCGGCGCACGATTGCCAGGGCGGCCGAGGTTGCGATTCACGAGTTCGGCGAGGCGTCCGAGGTCGGAGAAGTCGATCTGCTGGCCGGGCGACGGGGGGTTTGAGAGGTTCGGCGCGCGGATGCTGAAGGGGTTGTGCCCGTAGAGGTCGAGCCTTGGCGGACTTCCGTTGGGAAGCCGCATGTTTTCGATCCACTGGGGCGTCGAGATGCTCGCGGCCGCGTCGGTCATGCCGCCGATCACGAGGTTGGCTCGGCTGACCCGCTTGAGGCCTCCGTAGGCGGCGTCGAGAAGACGCGCATAGAGATGCGGCGCGATCTTCTGATGCGCGCTCAGCGGGAAGTACGGCCTCGCCGGTGTGAGCGGCCTGAAGTTGTGCGACCGCGACGGCTCGCCCCAGATCATCCATAGGTGGACAGAGGGGTAGCGCTTCGCGGCTGCGATGGCGAAGTTGGCGTAGTCCTTGGGGTGGTGGGGCGCCCACTTGGACGGCTTGCCGCCGTTCGCCCACCGCGGGCTGCCGATGATCTGTAGCGCCACCTGCATGCCGTAGCGCTTGGCCTGCGTGACCGCCGAAGTCACCTCCGCCGGCCACACATAGGCTGGATCGCGCGGGTTTCGGGGGTTCCTCGGGCGCTGCCTCGCGATCGAATCCCAGCGGAGGCTGTCCTCATAGATCTTGATGCCGAGTTCCCTGAAGGTCGGGAACACGGAGACGCCGTTGTGAACCGACGGGCCCCACATGGCCTTGACTGAAGACGCTGAAGCCGGCGCGACCGACGCGTGCGATCCCAAAGCAAGAGTGAGTACGAGCACCATCCAGAGGAGGCTCGCTCGACGACGGCAACTGCAACACCGCGGAAATGCCTGCATTCCGGGCACATTACCGTTTCGTCGACTGTCATTCGCCGGTTCGTCCCACTAGGACGACGGCGGGCGGCGGCTCCCCTAGACGTGACAATGTAGCGGGATGCCAGCCTCTTCCGATCCCGTCCCGGGAGCCAACAGATCCCGGGACGCGGGTATGGCGCAAGACCGGAATAGTGGTGTCCTCACCGAAGCGGCGAATCAATGGCGAGGCACATGATCGACGGAGCGCCACCACGTCCCGAAGCAACCACCGAGGACGGTGATCGCACGGTCCCTGACTACGGCGCCACGACATTGGCGATCCGCGGAGGTGCGCTTCGTGTCCTTGGATATGCGAGCGGCGTGTTCGTATCCCTCGGTGCGGCTGCGATCCTCGTGCGCCAGTTGGGGATACCGGGCTTCGGTCGTTATGTGACCGTCACCTCGTTGGTAGCTCTGGTCGGCGGTGTCACAGAGGCAGGGATTGTCGTCTACGGCATTCGCGAGTTCGTTATCAGGGACGAGCAAGACCGCAGGCGCCTGATGGGAAACCTCCTTGCGATGCGATTGGCCCTTGCCCTCATCGGCGTCGGCGTCGCAGCATGCTTCGGTCTAGCGACCGGCTATCGGCAGGTTGTCGTGCTCGGCATCCTTATCGCCGGGGTCGGCCTTCTCGCCCAGGTGGTCGTCGACGTGTTGTCAATACCCCTACAGGCACAGCTTCTACTCGGGAGGCTGACCTTCGTTGAACTCAGCCGCCGACTACTCACGCTAGCTCTGATTGCTCTCGTGGCGCTCGTCGGCGCTGGCCTGTTGTCATTTCTTGCGGCATCGACCATTGCGACGCTAGGCGCGCTCGCCCTCATGGCGTGGATAGTCCGGCCCTCCGTGACGGCGCGGGTCACCTTTGACTGGCCGGTTTGGCGCGCGTTGTTCGCTGAGACACTGCCTTACGCAATCTCGCTGTCCATCGCCGTGGTGTACTTCTACGTGACGGTTATCCTGATGTCGCTGATAGCCTCACCGACCCAGACGGGGCTGTTTGCAACGTCTTTTCGTGTGACGCAAGTGGCGGTCGCGATCCCCGGTCTCCTACTCACGGCGGTCTTCCCGTTAATGTCACGCGTTCACCGCGACCAGGAAGGAGATTCCGGCCTCGCCATCGGGAAGGTCTTCACCGTGGCGGTCCTGTGCGGAGTGTGGCTGTCCGGGGCCATCGCGCTCGGCGCAAGCTTCATTGTCCCTCTTATCGCCGGGAGCCAGGGCCACGGGGCGGTCCCAGTGCTTCGGATTCAAGCACTGGTCTTGATCGGGAGTTTTGTCTCCACCTCAAGCGCACTCACCCTGGTATCCCTGCGGCGTTACCGTGCGCTCATCATCGTTAGCTCCAGCTCCCTCATCGTCAACATCGTCTTGGGACTCCTGCTCGTGCCGGCTCTCGGTGCCGAAGGCGGTGCGCTGACCGATGTGCTGACGGAGACGATGGCGGCCGTCGGCCTGACGGTCATCCTCATGCGCGCCGTCCCGGGGCACCAGATCACGCCCTCGTTCGTTCCCGCGGTGGTTCTCGCCTGTGCAGTGTCAACCGTCGTCCTGCTGCTCCCGATCGGAGCCGTCGCTCAGGTGATTGGCGCCAGCGTGCTCTATCTGGGGACCTTGTTGCTGATGCGCACCATCCCCGTTGAGGTCATTGATGCAGTGCGCGGCTTCAAGCTCATGCGTGCGCCACCGCAATCGCACGATGGCAGCCGCTGAAGCTCCCTAAGCTGCGCCGCGCCGGCGCTCCGCCTCGTCCAGGAACGCTTCGACATCGTCCATGAACCACGGGAGCAAAGCTTCGATCTCCGAGTCGTCCCACTCCCACCACCGAAGGGCGAGCAGCCGCTCCCGTGTGTCGCTCTCGAAGCGGTAACGCACGATCCGTCCGGGGTTGCCGACGACAACCGCGTACGGAGGGATCGATTTGCTTACCACGGCGCCCGCGCCGACAACGGCGCCGTCACCGATCGTGACACCAGAGAGCACGATCGCCCCAACGCCGATGTAAACGTCGTTTCCGATCACGGTCGGTCCCTTGTCGACCGAGTCGGCAGCTGTCCTTTCTGCTGGATCGAACAGGCGCGCTTTAAGCGGGAAGGTGCTCGCTCTGGAAATCACATGTTCGCCCCCTCCGAGCACTCTCGCCTCACCGCTGATGCTGCAAAACGCGCCCACCTCGACGCGAGCGCCTTCGGTGTACATCGGGAAGGTCTTCTCGAAGTCAACGGGGCCGTAGGTGTGGCGGCCCAACGTCAGACCAGGCGGCAGGAGAGGCGTCCATGTGATGAACGGCAATCGGCGGCGGACCGCATTGCTGATCTTCCGCCGTCGGCGCCCTTTCATCGTGGCCGTCGATTATAGGCGTAGGCGCCTCCGAATGTGACATTACTAGTCCCTGACGTTGGGGCCGCGATGCCGTCGCACCCGGCCCGGCATGCCAATTGCCCGGTCTCGCGCTCGCGCAGCGCCTCGGAGGTTTACCCAACGCGTGATCGGTCGAGGAGATCTCGACAGGAAGGCAACGTCGTACGCCGGTCCGCTTGAGGATGGCCGACGCTCGGGCGTAAGTCAGCCGAGTGACGGCTATATGCTCTCTCACCCATGCCGACCGGCAGGCAACGCCAAGACTGGGAAGACCTTTCAGCCCTCGACCCCTATTGGGCCATCCTATCGGAGCCGGGGCAGCGGTTCGGCAGAGGGGATCACGACGCGTTCCTGGAAAGCGGCAGCAATGCTGTCGACGCGATATTGGACGAGGGCGCTGAGCTCGGATTACCGCTTGCTCGGCACTATGCGCTCGATTTCGGCTGCGGCGCCGGCCGGTTAACTCAGGCTCTCTCCCGTCATTTCGATCGCTGCCTAGGCTTGGACATATCCGAGATCATGATCAACGAGGCTCGCCGGATCGCTGCGGACATACCAAATTGCGAGTTCATCGCTCACCACGAATCGAGCTTGGCTCCGCTCGGAACGAGTACCTTCGATCTAGTCGTTTGTGAGCTCGTTCTCCAGCACGTACCAGAACGCGATACCAAGGCGCGCTTGATTACCGAGTTTATACGTGTTCTACGCCCCGGGGGGCTCCTCGCGCTCCAGCTTCCCAGCTGGATCCCCCTACGCCATCGGATTCAAGTTAGGCCTCGCGTGTACGCGCTTCTCCGTAACGCCGGTCTACCCCGCCGAACACTCTATAGGTACCTGAGGCTCCATCCCATCCGAATGAGCTTCGTGGCGAGGGCTCGCGTTATCGACCTTATCGAGGCGGCTGGCGGCCAGACATTAGGTGTACGCAATCAGACGGGGGCCGGAGGCGTTGTATCGACCTATTATCTCGCAACCAAGAGAACATAAGTCGGGGTGCCTACCACATTCGAGCCGGAAGATTTAGAACTGGCTCACGAGCCGCGACGCAACGTTATCCCACGAGAATCTCCCGCCACGGGATATGCCTAACTCGCGCACGCGGCGATGCTCCAGGTCGTCCTCCAGCATCCTTCGCATCGCCAACGCCCATCGCGCGGGGCTATTCCCCGCTACATATATGGCGCTGTCACCGCTGGTTTCGCGAAGGCTCTCGATATCACGGGCCACCACCGGAACTCCGCAGGCCATGCTCTCGGCGAGCGGCATACAGAAACTCTCGTGCTCGGAGGCCATGACGAAGACTCGCGCATTCTGGTAGGCACGTACGAGGCGATCGAGCGACACGCGGTACTCCAAGGAAATCGATCTGCGTTCGGGCAACATGGCGATGCGAGCAACGAGGCTTGCGTGGGTTCCGGGCTCAACGTCTGGGTTGCCGATAAGTCGCAAACGGGGTCGTGGCTCCGGAAGCTGAAGCCACGCATCGAGGAGTACATCGTGTCGCTTGTGCCGGTAGAAGTCAGCGACACATAGGATCTCCTCGCCCGGCGCTTCGGCTGGCGAGAAGGCATCATGATTCACCCCCCAGGGTAGTACTGCGCAGGGGTGCCCCGCCGAAGCCGACACTAGGCCAGCCATTACACCGGAGGGGGCCGCGAGATATGCCGCGACCCCGGCCGTACGACGAATGGCCCACCGACGAATAACGTTCGCCAGCGTTAGGTCTTCGTACACGACCGGATTGCTCACTAGGCAAACGACTCTACAGTCCAGTCTTCGCGGGAGCATTCCAGACATGCTTATAACGACGTCGCAATCATGGCGCCTCGCGAGCGAAGGAAGACGAAACCCCTCCCACGCGGCGCGACCGATCAACTCGAATTGACGCGGTGACGGGAGCACGATGCATCTCACGGCCGGCTCAGTCGACAACCCCAGCTCGACAATTGATCCACGACGCGTGATGACAGTTACCGCCTCGACCTCCGACCTCCGAGCCAGATGGCGCCCCACCTCGATGGAGGCGTACGCGGTACCGCCATACCGCGCGGCAAGGGCGTCGATGAAGATGCGACGTCCCACCGTCACCGCTTGAACACACGGTCCGAAAGCGACGCACGAACGAGAGCCGCGTACTCCCGCATGCGAGTATCACGGCGCCTGTGCAGTAGCGAGAGAACCGCGTAAATAAGCAACCGCATCACCCCGTGCACCACAAGGTTCACGCGAGCCACCAGCGGGGCGGGGCCCCCGCGGCGCCGGAACCACGCTAGCTCGAACTCGGCTCTCCGCCGCTGGGCGAATCCGACGTCCTGACTATCGTCAACGCTGGCTCTTCCAATGTGAACGGCCGTCGCTGCCGGCTCGATCCACACCTCATATCCGGCCTCGCGGCTTGCAAGCGCCCATTCGACATCCTCGCCGTACATGAACGAAGAGGTCGGCATTGGTCCTATCTCTATCCGCGCCGCGCACACGGCGGCGGAGACCCAGTCGACTCGTCGAGGCGAACGGTAGAGCCGGCTGTCCGCGAGGTAGCCAATCCCCAACCGCGAGAGTCCCGGCACTCGGTGCAAGAACAGAGCGACCCAAAGCGTGCCGAGAAGCGAGGGGAAAGTTCCCGCGGAAGGCTGTGGGCGGCCCGACGGATAGCGAAGCCTCGCGCCCACTATCCCCACGCGGGGCCCGTTGTCCAGCATGTTCACCAGCGCGTCGATGCACCCGCCGTCCGGAAAGGCGTCACTATTGACGAGTACAAGATAGCGTCCCGCCGCGCTGCTGCGGGCACGGTTCACCGCCTCCGCAAAGCCCATATTCGTCCTCAGTGCAATGACGTCGACGTGCCATTGCCCTGCCCTTATCACGTCGGGCGTGCCGTCCGTGGACGCATTGTCAACAACGATCACCTCGGCGGCCGAGTCACGCACCGCTCCGAAGGTGGCCGTCAGGCAGTCACCGATGAGGTCGCGATTGTTATGGGTCACGATCACGACGGACACGGATGCCGACTTGTTCGGCTTGGCGGCCGCATTGAGCACGCCTAGACGGTAGCCGCAATGGCTGTAGTCTTGCTCGATTGCGGTGTCAATGGCCGGCAACCCAGATAACGTCGCCGCACCGTGATCCGAATAGGCACGGTGATGGTCACCTTTCGAGGAGGCGCTGCCGTCTCGAGATCGCTGGACGCGCTAACACGGGCAAGAGCTGAGCTCGACGGCGCCACCGAGCTCAGCGCCGTGGTCGTGGATAACGCATCACGTGATGGAACCGTCGAGCGGGTGCGTGACCACGCGCGTTGGGCGCAGCTCGTTGAGTTGCCTGCGAACCGGGGATTCGCTGCCGCCTGCAATCTCGGAATCGCCAGCATCCTCGATGCGGACGTGATCATCCTTCTCAACCCCGACGTCGAGGTGCCGCCCGACTTCCTCACTCGCGTCGCCAGGCTGGACTGGCCGTCCGACGTGGCCGCCCGTGGCCCCGCGATCGTAAACTGGCAGGGACAGCTCGAGCAATCCGCGCGTGGCTTCCCACGCGCCCGAACGGGGCTCTTGGGGCGAACATCGCTGCTGGCCCGCGTGCGGCCGAACAGCCGCCTTCTACGAGCTGATCTGCGAGCGAAGCGCGACTCGGGGCCCCGTGCGGTCGACTGGGTCTCGGGTGCCTGCCTCATCGTCCCGGCCGAGATGTTTCGCTCGGTCGGCATGCTGGATGACCGGTACTTCATGTATTGGGAGGACGCCGACTGGTGTCGTCGTGCACACGACCGTGGCTACTCGGTGATCTACGACCCCGCATTGTGTGTCACCCACCACCAGGGCTCGAGCAGCCGAGAACGATGGGCGATGACGACGATCGCCTTCCACCGCAGTGCGCTGCTCTACTGGCGCAGGAATGTCTCAAAGTCGCCGGCCTCGAGCGCTGCTGCGGCCGCCGCCCTAAGCGTACGTTGCGTGATCAAGCTGACGTCGCTTGCGACGCGGCGGGCGATCAGCACAGTATTGGGGCCACGGAGGCCGGGATGAGCTCGGTCGCGGCGATCATCCCGAGCTGGAACACCGCCGCGTATCTCGGTCGCTGTCTCGCCTCCCTAGCAGAGCAGACCGGCGTCAACCTCGAAACGCTGGTAGTGGACAATGCCTCCAGCGACGCTTCCCTCGCGATCTTGAAGAGTAAGGGTGTGCACCACCTCGCACTTCACTCGAATATCGGCTTTGCAGGGGCAGTCAACCTCGGCGTTGCAAGGACCGGAGCACCGTATGTCCTCGTCCTCAACGCGGATTGCTTCCTGGCTCCTAACTGTCTGAAGCTACTCGTGGCAGAGCTGATCGCGGATGAGGGCCTTGGCGGCGTCCAGCCCCGCATCCTGCAGGCGGGAAATGAGGGTGCCCCGCGCATCTTCAGCGCAGGCCAGTGTCTCGTACGCAATGGGGCGGCATTCGAGCGGGGGTGGGGCCAACCGGACGGGCCTAACTACTCGGAACCTCGCGAGATATTCGGCGTGTCCGGGGCTGCCTGCCTGCTCCGGCGCAGACTGTTCACCGAGCTCGGAGGCTACGACGCCGATTATTTCGCTTTCTTCGAGGACGTCGACCTGAACGCGAGAGCCAGGCTCGCCGGATGGCGCTTCGCCTACATGCCAGATGCGGTGGCAGTACACGTGGGACATGCGGCTTGGAGTCAGGCGCCTGAGCCAGAGCGCTTCAACGTCGAGCTGACGGTGCGCAACAGGCTCGCGACGGCGGTGAAGGTGCTTCCGGCACGGGGTGTCCTTCGCTCCGTGGGCCTCACGTTGCGTTCACTGGGCGGGAGCCCGCTTCGCGGCACGACCGTAGCTGTGCTTCGCGGAATCTTCACGGCGACACGGTGGGCTCCCCGGCTGTTCGCCGAACGCAGGCGCCTGCGAAGCCAGTCCACGCGGACTCTCGACGGCTGCCTCGTGAAGACCCAGGGAAGTGGCCCCGATCCACATCAGGTGTGAAGCGCTTCTAGCGTCGCACCACCGCGTTTACTAGCCAGAACCCAGGAGGACTGTCCTGACCGGAGAGCGGATGAACTTCCGCATCGCCCAGAAAGGCGCGCATGGCCGACCGCACGAATCCCGAGCGCGTCCACGTCAAGCCCTGTAGTCGCCACGCAATTCGGTGGCCTCGCGCGATCCTGGGCCGAAACCCCTGGACATAGGTGCCGCGAACGTCTAGACCTGCCCGCTCGACAAGCTCCGTCAACGAGGCAAGCGTGTACTCGCGCACGTGCCAGCGGTTTACGGGAACACCGTCCGGCGCCGACACGGCCTGGTTGGGAGTTGAGATGAGCAACTGTCCGCCCGGGCGAAGCACTCGTGCAATCTCGCGTATGAACGCGTCATCGTCGGAGATGTGCTCCACGGTCTCGAAGCACACAACGAAGTCGAAGGCGTCCGCGGTGAACGGAATCGGCGGCACCTCGGCCACCAAGAACTTGCCAGCGGCGCGCGAACATGCCAGCTTCACGGCCTCCGTGTCTCGATCCACGCCAGTCACTCGCGCGTGGGGCTCAAGCAACCGAGCGCCGTAGCCCGTCCCACATGCAATGTCGAGCACGTCGCCTCGCACACGCGTCGCCGCCCACGCATACCGTGCGTAATGCTCGGACTCCTCCTTGGTTCTTGGCGTACGTCGAGGGATATCAAGCCGCTCAGGCGAGTGATCTCGCCCGTCCCGGGACTCACGTGTCTTGTACAAGGCCCCTCCTGAAACGAAAGTCGAGGCTCGAGAGAACCCTCGCCAGCAAGAGCAGGCCAACACCGACGATGGCCGCAACCACGACAAGCTCGATGAGATTCTGCCGGTAGGCACCGATGAGTGCTGGAACACTGATCGCATAAACGATGATGCCAGCCGCTGAGCCTGCCCTGGCGCGAGCCCACCAATACCCGGCGAGGAGCCCGGTTATGGCGACAAGAGGGAGCGTTAGCGCCGTGCCTCCATCGATTAGGAAACGCTCCAAGAAGGTGTAACCATTCCACCGTAGGGGAGCCTTGGTAAACGGTCCCGCGACGGGCACCCGGACGGCTGGGACGCCTAGTTTGCGCACGAGTCCGCATGGAATCGGCGCGGTGGCGCAGCCGTGCGCGGTGCCCCAAGTTGGTGACACGCCAACCAGCAGGTCAAGTGCCGGAATGCTCGCCGTGATGTCCTGATAAGGGAGCGCGAGCCACCTTACCGCGGGGTGTCGGGAGAAGAAGTTGTCGAACTGACCGATCCCGCTGTTGCCATAGGTTTTGCCGAGAAGTGAGCCGAGGCCGATGAAGCTGACTGCGATCAACACCACCGCCGTCAGGGTCATTCCGGCCAGCCGCCCGCGATCAAGCTTTATGCCAGCCATGAGAAGCGCCGCGATCCCGGCGACGATCGCGACCGCGATGAATGCCCTGCTGGTGGAGAAGTACACCGAAGCCGCGCAAGCGGCTGTAGCCGTCAGCCACCACCGCCGCGAACCTCGAGCTCTCGCCGATGCCGCCGCCAGAGCGCAAATCGACGCGGCGGCGATCGCAACCTCCACGTAGGTGCCCGACAGCGGTGCTTCGCCGCCAGATAGGTAGAGCTTGACCTCAGGAGATATCCGCAACACCCGCGGGACGCCGAATCTGGAGATGAGCTGAGCTATGAACGCCGCGAGGGTCGCCGCCAGCAACGCTAAGGACAACCATGCGGCCAGCTCTACAACCTTCGGCTCCGCGAACGCCAGGGAAGGGACGCGTCGACGGCCGGCGGCCCGGGTGCCGAGCGAGACCCCAAAGGCAAATACCACGACTGCGCCGCAAATCAGTCCGGCCGTCAGCCAACTCAGATCCCGGTAGGGAAGAAGGCGGAGCGCGTAGAGCACTGTTGCAAGAGCCCAGGAGCCGGTCCAGAGCTGGACAGGATGCAGCAGGGGGAGTGTTCGAGCGGCGATGAGAAAGGCGAGGCCCGTAAAGACGGCAGGTAGGATCGAGCTCAAGGCGCCGTAAGCATGACACGCCGGCATGCGTGGTGAGGCTGGTATGCAGGGCCCTGGATGTGTGAGAATGCCTGAATGGGCGCCTGTGAGGGAGACGACTTGCTAACGCTTGAGCATCAGCTCGGCCGCGTGGGCCGTGTCCATGATTGGAAGGTACCGCTCGGCGGATTGCTCGTGACCGCATTGCTACTCGCCTCTTCGACCGTCGTAGCCGGGTGCGGGGGCGCCGCGCAGACGAATGCAGCCCAGAAGCTCGAGCGTGCGAGCATAGTGTCGAAGAGTGCTCCCCTCGCCGAACGACTCGTCAAGCAATCGGAAATAGAAGCCGCCTCCGATACAGCCGCGGTACGGAGTTTCCTACAGCTGTGGTCCTTGCTTCAGTTCCAGTCGTGGGACGCAGCCGAGCAGCTCTTCGAACCCGGACTGCGGGACGCGATCGGACCGCCGCTGCTCGCCCAGACCCTCGAAGGCGGCCTAATCATTTGGCAGGCGACGAAGCCGCGTATCGTCAGTGCGCAGGGTTCTGCCGGGACGGCGACGATTACATTTCTGGCCCGGGACGAACAAGGTAATGTCGTGCCAACCTCGATCTCGTTCGGCGGAGCCCCGGGTAACTGGCGAGTGTCCTATTTCCCGGTCCTCAACGGGTTGATACAGCGCACAGTGCAACTGCGCGTGCAGGCTCAACTCGATCCTCTGGGGACCAAGCCAAACGCCGAAGCGGTCCGTCAGGGCCACAACGCAGCGAACATACAAAGCACTTATCTGGAACGCAAGCTCCATGCTGCCAGCAAACACTGAGCTGCTCGTCAATTCATGCGCCACGCCCAGCTCTGGTTAGTACCGTCGTGGTGCGCAAAGGCGGCTGTGCTGTTCGCTTAGGCGCGCCCCCACGTGATCGCGTGGGCGCCCGCGCGGAGGCACGCCAAGATGCAACTCGCTGAGCGCCTATTCGTTGGCCTCACGGTTGCGGCGGGCGTTGCCTACTCAGCGACTCCCTACGCAATTCGGCTCGCCAACCGCTTCGAGTTCTACGACAAGCCGGCCGGCTACAAGGGTCACCTCCGCCCCACCCCATACCTCGGCGGCGCCGCTGTCATGGCGGGGCTCGTGGTGGCGCTCAGCCTGGCGGCGGGATCGTGGCAGAAGACGGCCCCGCTGCTCGCCGGGGTGGTGCTGCTCTTCGCCGTCGGGACGATCGACGACCGCAGAGACGTCTCGCCGGCGCTTCGTGTCGTCGTGGAGCTCGCGCTCGCCGTGCTCGTGTGGGCGACCGGCATCGGCTGGCACCTGCATGCCGGCGCGGCGGTCGACCTCGCGCTCACCTGCCTGTGGGTGGTTGGCGTGGTGAACGCGTTCAACCTGTTCGACAACATGGACGGCGCGGCGAGCACGATGGCGCTCGTCGTCTCGGCCGGAGCGGCGTTGATTGGGGTGGTCAGCGGCGACGTGTGGCTCGCCGTGGGCGCCGCGAGCCTATGCGGTGCGTGCCTGGGCTTCCTACCGCGCAACGTCTCGGTTCCCGCCCGGATCTTCCTCGGCGACGGCGGGAGCATGCCGATGGGCTTCGTCGTGTCGGTGCTCGTGATGGTCGCCGCGGGCACAACCCCGGTCGCATGGCGCTCGCTGCTCGTGGCGTTGCTGCTGGTCGGGATACCGGCGCTCGACACGACGCTCGTGATCGTGTCGCGCCGCAGGCGCGGAGTCTCGGTGCTGTCGGGGGGACGCGACCACCTCACGCACCGTGCGCGCAAGCTGCTGCCGAGCGCACGCGCGGTCGCGCTGCTGCTCGGCGCGATCCAGGCAGCCCTCTCCGTGGTCGCGGTGCTGGCCAGCCGCGGCGAAGCGTCGTTCCTGGTGATCAGCGCGAGCCTCTATCTGCTCGCGGCAGGCGGCGCGATCGTGGTGCTCGACACGCAGGAGCTCGAAGAGTTCGCGCAGGACGGCGAGCGGCCCAGCCCACCGGCCGCCTGGTCGAGCAAGCGCGCGCTCGCATGTCTGGGCGTGATCGGCCTCGGCGCCGGCCTCAGCCCCTTCTTCTTCGCCTACTACGACGCCTCCGTCTGGGTGCCGATCGGGCTCGGGGTGACGCTCGTCTGCGCGATCGCCGTCGTCATGCGACCTGTGCGTCCGGCCGCGCCGGCGGCGCTGTGCCTGGGTGGCCTGCTCGGCCTGGGCGTGTGGTCGCTCACCTCGGTCGCCTGGTCGGAATCGGCGGAGAACGCCGTCGTGAGCGGCAACCGCTGGCTCGTCTACGGAGCGCTGCTGCTGCTCACGCTCGTGCTCGTCAGCCACGACCGCAGGTCCGCGGTGCTGCTGGGCGCGGCCTCGCTCGGGATCGCGGTTGTGGCGCTGTCGGTACTCGCGCGGCTGCTCGGCGGGGACCCCGGGTCGCTGTTCCTGGGCGGGCGCCTGGACTCCCCGCTCGGCTACATCAACGGCGAGGGGTGCCTGTTCGCGATGGGCGTGTGGCCGTTCATAGCGCTGGCCGAAAGTCGCCGGGCGATCGTGGCCGGGTCCGCCGTGGCGATGGCCACCCTCCTCGGCTGCCTCGCGCTGCTGTCGCAGTCGCGTGGCACCGCGCTCGCGATCCTCGGGTCGCTGATCGTCGTGATGGCGCTCGTGCCGGGCCGGACGCGGCGCGCCTATGCGGTGCTGGCGGTGGCCGCCGGGGTGGCGCTCGCCGGCTCGGATCTGCTGCGCGTCTACCACGACGCCGCCGGCGGGCCGGTCCTCATCGGCGACGCGCATGCGGCCGGGCGCGCCGCGCTGCTCGCGGCGGTCGCCGTCGGCGTGGTCTGGGCACTGCTCAGCGCCGGGTCGCGGGCGCTCGCCGAGCGCCCGTCCGGCCCCAGGGCCGCGAGGCTCGCCGCATGGTCGCTGGCCATCCCCGTCGTAGTGGCGCTCGCCGTCGCTGCCGGCTCCGCCAACCGCATCGACCACAGCGTCCAGGATCAATGGCACGCCTTCGTCCGGGTCGCCGAACCGGGCGAAAGCCGTGTGCCCTCCGCGCCAAGCAGCCGCTCGCGGCTGTTGAGCGGCGCAGGCAACCGCTACGACTACTGGCGCATCGCCTGGAGCTCCTTCAAGGGGAATCCCGTTCTGGGAGTAGGCGCCGGCAACTACTCGCGCGCCTACTTCGAACGGCGCGCGACGACCGAGGACGTCGATCAGCCGCACTCGCTCGAGCTGCAGGTCCTCTCCGAAGTGGGGCTCGTCGGCGCGCTGCTGCTCGGCTGCTTCATCGCCGGTGTGCTCTGGGGGGCGCTGCGCATGCGTCGCGGGGCGGCCCGCGCGCCGTTGCGGCTCGGCCTGTTGACGGCCGGACTCGGCGTGTTCACCGCATGGCTGGTCCAGGCGAGCGTGGACTGGATGCACCTGCTGCCGGGGCTCAGCGCGATCGCGATCGCCGCGGCCACGGTGCTCGTGTGGCCGAGGAGCACGCCGGGCGAGGTCGAGACGCCCGTCCGTGCCCGGCCGGGAGCCCGGCAGGCGGCGATCGCGCTGGGGGTCTCGGCCGTCGTCGTCACGCTCATCGCCACTGGCGCGAGTCTCAGCCGCCAGGGTCTCGCCCAGGTGTATCGCTCGCGCGCCCAGAGCGAGCTCGGCCACAACCCGTCGGCCGCGCTGGCCGATGCCAATCGCTCGCTCGACATCGACTCAGACTCGACGCGGACCTACTACATCAAGGCGGCCGCGCTCGCGAGCTTCGACCAGGCCCCCGCCGCCGAAGGGACGCTGATGCGGGCGCTCGCGCGCGAGCCCGGCAACTTCGTGACGTGGGCGCTGCTCGGCGACATCGCCGTACGCGAGCGCCGGCTGGCGGTCGCGCAGCGCGATTACCTCCGTGCCCACGAGCTGAACCCGCTCAACCCGACGCTGGCCCAGCTCGCCCGCAACCCCCGCGCCGCCCTGCGCTAGTCAACCGGTTCACCGCTGGTCAAGCAGTTGTCAACCGGCTATCTTCAGAGCTATGAGGGCAGGGGGGTTTTGGATCAATGGAGCAGTCGCGGCGTGCACGCTGTGCTGCGTCCTGGCGTCCGCTCAGGCGGCAAGCGCGCTGGAACCCGGCGTGCACGTCGATCCCGGCTCGCCCGCCGCCAAGGAGTACGCGCTGCCCCTCGACCAGGCGCGCCAGACGGGATCCGAATCGAGCTCCCAGCCGACCTCTGAAGGCGGGCTCTTCGGCGCCGGCATCAAGCCCCCCGGCTCGGGAGGATCGCGCGGCGGCGGTGGCGGCGGCACCGGCGGCGGCACCGGCGGCTCCGCGACCGGCGGGCACGGAGCGAACGCGACGGGGCACGCCGCACCACCGGCGCAGGGCGCGAGCGCCACGTCCCCCTCGCAGGCGCAGCTCGCGCAGGCGGCGCTGCGCGCCGCACGCGAACAGGGGTCGGGCGGCGGCAACGGCTCGATCCTGGCCCTGGTCGGAGGAGGCGTCGCGATCCTCGTGCTCGGCGGCTTCGGCGGCACGGTGCTGAGGCACAGCCGCCGCCCGAGGCCCACGGCATGAGCGACGTCCGCTAGATGCGCGTTCTCGTAACGGGCGGCGCCGGGTTCATCGGCTCGCACATGTGTGACCTGCTCCTCGACGAGGGCCATGCGGTGCAGGTGCTCGATGACCTCTCCACAGGAAGCGCCGAGAACGTCAGCCACCTGGAGGGGCGTGATGGCTTCCGGTTCACGCTGGGATCGGTTGACGACGACGAGGTCGTCGACGAGCTGGTCGCCGAGGCTGACGCGGTCGTGCACCTCGCCGCCGCGGTCGGGGTCAAGCTGGTCGTGGAGAGTCCCGTGCGGGCAATCGAGACGAACGTGCACTGCACGGAGGTCGTGCTCGCGCATGCAGACACGCACAAGCGCCCCGTCCTGCTCGCGTCCACGAGCGAGGTGTACGGCAAGAGCGCCGCGCTGCCGTTCAGCGAGGACGGCGACCTGCAGCTGGGCGCCACCGACAAGTCGCGCTGGGCCTACGCGTGCTCGAAGGCGATCGACGAGTTCCTGGCGATGGCCTACTGGCGCGAGCGTGGCCTTCCGGTCATCGTCGTGCGCCTGTTCAACACGGTGGGCCCGCGCCAGACAGGCAGCTACGGGATGGTCGTGCCGACGCTCGTCGGCCAGGCTCTCGCAGGCGAGGCGCTGAGCGTCTACGGCGACGGCCGCCAGACTCGCTGCTTCTGCCACGTGGCGGACGTCGTGCGGGCCCTGGACGGGCTCCTGAACGAGCCGCGGGCGTATGGAAACGTCTTCAACGTGGGCGCAACCGCCGAGATCTCGATCCTCGAGCTCGCGCGACGGATCATCGCCGTGACAGGCTCCGGCTCGGAGGTGTCCCTGACCACCTACGCGGACGCCTACGGCGACGGCTTCGAGGACATGTACCGGCGGATCCCCGATACCTCCAAGCTGCAGGGGCTGATCGGCTGGGCGCCGACGCGCTCGCTGGACGACGTGATTCGCGATGTGATGGCCCATCAGCAGCGCGCGCCGGCCTGAAAGCCCCTGTTTGGAGGGTTGTTTCCGCGGGTAAGAGTAATCAAGGTTTTATTGCCTGCTGGGCCGCAAAAGGGGAAATTTCTGTTTTATTTGGCGGCTTGACGGGTAGTCGCCTTTCTGCAAGGATCAGTTGTCAACCCCTCTTCTGAGGGGAACCGTGGTATGGGGCCCTGGAGGGCACGAGAGAGTGGAGGCAGACATGAGAGTCATCCGGGTGGGGCAGTGCTGCCTTCTCGCTTTGCTTGCGATCAGCGCCTTCGCGGCGGCGAGTGCTTCGGCGGCGTCTCCTTACGAAGTCAGATCACTTCCCGAAGCCGGGCGGTGCGTGAAAGTCGCGAAAGGCACGGGCTTCTATGCCGGTGGCGCGTGCGTCACCAAAGCGCTGCCCGAAAAAGGCACGTGGGAATGGGTTCAGGCCAATGCCACTGAAAAACTGACCTTCTCGGGGAGCGGCGCTGAAACGACGCTGACGACCGTGGGTCGCCCCACGATCAAATGTGTCGCCGCCAACATCGCGGGCGAATACACCGGACCGAAAACGGCCAGCGTCACGGTCGAACTCCAGGCATGTGTGAACTCGGAAGGGAAACAGTGCCAGACGCTCGGGAATCCGAATAACAAATCCGAAATCGCACTTTCGGCCGAAGGCAAACTCGGATTCATCAAGAACGAACTCATAGAAGGCAAACGGATCGTTGCCGTCGGCCTGGACCTGCAGCCGAAGAGCCCGGTGACGCCGCTCGCGCAGTACGAATGCGGCAACCCGCTTGAAACATCGAAGATCGAAGGGTCGGTAATCGGAAAACTCACCCCGATCAACAAGATGACCACCACTCAGAAGCTTCTCTACTTCGTGAGGAAGAGCGGGGAACAGCTGCCCGAAAAATTCGAAAACGAACCGAAAGACACGCTGACAACGACGTTCCAGAAAGAACTCGAAGCACCGGTCACGTCAGCGAGCACGCTCAGCATCAAGGAAGAGACCGGCACCAACGCGTCGCCGGTCGAGATCCTCGGCAAGCAACGCTAGGCCACAGACCACGGTCATGGATTACGGCCCCGCACCCGGCGGGGCCGTAATCGTTTAACGGGCCCCCTGCCGATGCCGCGGAGCTAGCCGAGCGCCAGGAACTCACCGCGGGCCACGATCACGCCCCTACCAGCCACCTCGACGCGGTCGATCCCGGCCGGCGAGCCGTCGGCGCGGGCAAGCAGCGACGAGGGCCGACCGACCTCCTCGCCCTGGCTGATCTGGATCTCCTCGCCGAAGGCCACGCGGCCGTGCCGGCTGAGATGAACGGCCAGCGGACCGGCCGCCGAGCCGGTGGCGGGATCCTCCGGCACGCCGAGGCCGGGCGCGAACATGCGCGTCTTCCAGCGCCTCCCCGACCCGGCGAAGCAGCTCACCCCCAGCTCGCCGAGGGCGGCGAGCGCCGCGATCTCTGGCTCGAGCTCGGCCACGGAGCGCTCGCTGGGCAGCTCGACGTAGACGTGCATGGGCCCGTTGCGGTAGGCCTCGACCGGCAGGCCGGAGCGCTCGACGCCGAGCGCCGCCAGCAGCTCCGCCTCGCGCTCGAAGGGCTCCCAGGAGGGGATCGGCTGCTGCATGCGTACGAGGGCCGCACGCCCGTCCGGCTGTCCCACCGCGACCGGCACGAGACCTGCCCCCGTCTCGAGCGTGAGCTCGCCACGCCGCAGCGCTGCTGCGAGGACGATCGCGCAGCCGAGCACGGGATGCCCGGCGAACGGCAGCTCGGTGACGGGAGTGAATATCCGGATGCGGACATCGCCTCCTCGCTGCGGCGCCAGCACGAACACGGTCTCGGACAGGTTGAACTCGCGAGCCAGCTTTTGCATGTCCTCGCTCGCGAGCCCTCGGGCGTCCGTCATGACCGCCAGCTGGTTGCCCTCGAGCGGAGTGTCGGTGAACGCGTCCACCAGGAGATAGGTCCTCCGCCCGCCTGCGCGGCCAGGCCCCGGCGGGCTCTCGAGCGGGTCGAAGGCCGCGAGCTCTTCGAGTGGGTCGGGCATCGCCGGGGCGTCAGCTGCGGCCGAGCGCGCGCGCCTTCTTGAGCCCGCGCCGCGCCATGAAGCCGTTGGCCAGCAGCAGCAGCGTCTTGTTGGCGGGTGCGCGGAAGCCGCTCTCGGTGTGCGGCGCATAGACGCCGTCCAACAGCCAGCCGGTGTGCTGTCGGGCCTCCAGGCCGATCAGCTGCGGCTCATAGCGATGTCCGAGCAGGCCGGCGCGGCGCCCGCCGGCGGGGAGCGGCCCCTCCAGGGCGATCCCCGACGGATCCGTGTCGCCGATGCTGACCGGAATGATGAGCGGAAAGCCGTCTGCGCCGACGTAGGCGATCAGGACGTGCGGCAGCTTGCTCAGGCGCCGCGCTGCGTGGGCGACCTCGACGCGGGGCGCGGGTCCGTTCTCGGGCGGAGACTGCGGGTCGGGCGGGCGCTCGTCGAATGGCCTGCCGGTGATCTCGGCCTCGCCTGTGCACGACGGGTCGGGCCACGAGATGACGCGCTCGACGTCGACCGTGACGAGCACGCGGTCGCCGTAGTAGGCGCTCAGCCAGCGATCCCAGAAGGGACCCCTCCTGGGAGCCCCGAGGAAGCGCGTCGAGGCGGGTTGCACCTGCTCCTCGAGGACCCGCCGGTCGGGAGCTGCGTCGTAGCGGGCCGTTCCCTGGACGAGCACGAACCGGGGATCGGACGCGAAGCCGTGCTCGCGCGCGTGGTAGGCCAGCGCGACGCGGGGGTTCTGCTTGATGCGGTCGAGCTTGCGGCCGAAGCCGAGCGAGGTGGTGAAGGCGACGGTGCCGGCCTGCCGGTCGCGCAAGCCGATCGGAGCGACCGGCGTGACCACGGCGCCGCCGGCCGGGGTCACGTATGCCAGCGCCGCCGTCAGGTCGCCGGCGATGACGGTGTCATCGAGATCGGACCACACGCCGTGACGATATTCCAAAGCGCAGCGTGCCACCGGCAGCGCCAGGGGCGTAGGCTCGCAGACGACACTTCAAGGACGCGGGAGGAAACGACATGAGCGAAGTGGTGCAGAGGACTGTGGAGGACGGCGTCGCGCTGCTGACCCTCAACCGGCCCGATCGGCTGAACGCCTGGACCGCGGAGATGGAGCAGACCTACTTCGGCATGCTCGAGGAGTGCGGCAGCTCCCCCGAGGTCCGCGTCGTGGTGGTCACGGGAGCCGGAAGGGGCTTCTGCGCGGGCGCCGACATGCAGGACCTGCAGGCGCTCGGCGACGGCAGCCTCGAAGCGGGCGAGCACGCCGAGGAGCGCCGGCCGCAGACCTTCCCGCAGTCGATCCCCAAGCCGATCATCGCGGCGATCAACGGGGCCTGCGCGGGGATCGGCCTGGTGCAGGCGCTGATGTGCGACCTGCGATTCGCGGCCGGGGGCGCCAAGCTGACGACGGCGTTCGCCCGCAGAGGGCTCGTGGCGGAGCACGGCATCTCGTGGATACTGCCGCGGCTCGTCGGACCCGCGCGCGCCATGGACCTGCTGCTCTCCGGCCGCGTGGTGCTCGCCGAGGAGGCGCAGGCGCTTGGCCTCGTCAACCGCGTGCTCTCCGCAGAGACGCTGCTCGAGCAGACGCTCGACTACGCGCGCGAGCTGGCGGTGAAGTGCTCGCCGGCGAGCATGGCGACGATGAAGCGCCAGGTGTACGCCGACCTGCAGCGCGACCTGCCGGAGGCCCTCGCAAAGGCGGACATGCTGATGCTCGACTCGTTCGCGGCGCCGGACTTCGTGGAGGGCGTGACGAGCTTCCTCGAGCGCCGCGACCCGCGGTTCGCGCCGCTCGGCGCCGACCGCGCGACGGCCTAGCGCGCGCCGAGCCGGCGCAGGCGAGCCCCGCCGAGCTCGATCGCCTCGGGCGCGCCTGGATCTCCGGGCGCCTGCTCGACGGCGATCTCGACGAGGCCTCCCGAGCTCTCGCCTGCGGCTTTCTCGAACAGGACCTCGGCGCCGTCGAGCTCCAGCGCCGGCTGCCTGTCACCGCCGACGGCAACGCCGAGCACCTCTCCCCAGCGCGCCGCGACGGCAGCCGGGTCGCCCACGGCGACCGTTATCCCCGCCAGCCTGCCGGCGGCGCCCTCGCCCGTGCGCCCGGTCCACTGCGGACCCCCCCAGCGCCAGGTGCCGTAGGGCTCGGAGCGGTCGAGTGAGACGATCGCGCCGCTCATGTCGGCGGGATGCAGGTGGGTGCCGGAGATGTCGGGCAGGTCGATCTGCCAGACGACGCGCACGCCGAGCGCGGCCGAGCGCTCCCTCGCGCCGGCGAGGTCCTGCATGTCGAAGATGACCATGTAGCCGCCGTCGCCGTGGCGGTCGAGGTAGCGGCCGGCCGCGGTGCCGGGCTGGGTCGGTGAGACGATCTCGATGAAGCAGTCGCCCAGCGCGAAGACGACGTTTGCCAGGCCGAACTCGCCGACGCCAGGGTCGCGAAACGGCTCCTGCAGATCCAGTGCCGAGCGCAGCGCAGCCGCCGCCGGCTCCAGATCGGCCGCGACGAGCACGGCCTGTCGCAGTCTCACCCTTGGTCTGGGCTCGCCCATCGCGGCCAAGGCTACCGCTCGGAGATAATCACCTGATCGAGGAGCAGGCTTTCACGCATACGCCGCCGCCCCCGCCTGGCACCCGCGCTCAGCGCCCGCTCCAGCGGGTGGCTGGCTGGATCGTGCCACCGGAGAACCCCTCGGGGATCGTGTATGGGGTGCTGGTGATCGGCGCGCTGCTGGCCGCGGAGAGCGGGCGTCACGAGACCTACGGCGAAGCGATCGGCTCGGCGGTCATAGCGGCGGCGCTCTATTGGCTCGCCCACGCCTACGCCGCGGTCCTCGGGCGCCGCCTCGCCACGAGGGAGCGCCTCACGGCGAGGGCGCTCTGGCGAGCGCTGGTGCATGACTGGGCGCTGATCAGGGGCGCATCGATACCGCTGCTCGTGCTGATCGTGGCGTGGGCGGCCGGGGCGGCGCAGACGACCGCGGTCGACGCGGCGCTGTGGAGCGCCGTGGCGAGCCTGATCGGCTTCGAGCTGATCGCAGGCATCCGCTCGCGGGCGACACCGGGCGAGCTGGCGCTCGAGCTCGGGGTCGGCGCGGTGCTCGGCCTGGGCATCCTGGCGCTGAAGATCCTGCTGCATTGAGGCGGTACTCGATGGACGCGCCGGGCCCTGATCGACTCAGCCCGGGTGGATCCCACCGTCGATGGCGATCACCTGGTTGGTCACATAGCCGTTTCGCATCACGGCCAGTGCTAGATCGGCGACCTCGCTCGGCTTGCCGAGCCGACCCACCGGCACTTTCTGGGCCAGCTCGCCAGGATCGCCGGGCAGCATTCCGGTCTGTTCGATCAACGCCGGCGCGATCGCGTTCACGGTCACTCCATCGCCCGCGACACGGGATGCGAGGTGATGGGTGAGGCCGTGCAGACCCGCCTTCGAGGATGCGTAGTGGGGCCCGACGATGCCGCCGGTCAGCGCGGCGACCGACGAGGTGAACAGGATCCGCCCCCACCCGCGGGCGCGCATCCCTGGCAGCACGCGGCGCGCGAGCAGGTACGGCGCTCGCAGGTTCACCGCGAGCGTCTCATCAAAGGCGGCAGCATCGACGTCCTCGTAGGACGCCGGCTTGCTCAGCCCGGCATTGGCTGCCAGCACGTCCACCGGTCCGAGGACGTCCTCCACCGACTGCACGAGCAGCTCGGGGGCGTCAGAGCGGCGCATGTCCGCCGCGAACGCGGCGGCCTGTCCGCCGGCCGAGGTGATCGTGGCCACGACGCGCTCGGCCGCCTCTCGGTCTGTCGCGTAATGCACTCCCACGGCAGCGCCGGCGCCGGCCAGTCGTCTGCACAGCTCTGAGCCGATCCCGCCACTACCGCCGGTCACGAGCGCCACCCGTTGCGCGAAGTCCTCGCCGCTCACGAACCCAGCCTAGGTGAGTGCCAGCCTGGCGGCGATCCCGACGAGGACCGCCAGCCCGAGGAGACGACGAAACCAGTTGACGCCGCTCAGCGCCTCCTCCAATGCCCAGACGACGAGGCCGACGGTGAGGATCACGCGGCCGGCGTCATGTGCGGCGCCACCGGCCACGGTGGCGAGGACCCACCCGGCGAGCGCGACGAGCAGCGGCGGGTTGGGGAACTGGGCGATGGGGAAGCTGCGCGGCCAGCCGGCCTGGCCGCGCCGCCAGAGCTCGGCGAACGTCACCCGGCCCATGCTCTCATGCCCGGCCGGCGGGCCGGCGAGCGAGCGTCAGCGACGGCGTCTCAGGCCCCACTCGCGCATCGAGCAGACGACCTGCTCCTCGCTGAGCGGCGGCACGGGCATGGGGGTCGGCCGGCGCCGGTCCGGGCGCAGCCCGTCGAGCGCGATCGAGAGGAGCCGGCGCCACGCGTCGGGGGCGACCTCGCGCGTGTAGTCGGCGGATTCGCCGATCGCGTGCTGCAGCAGCATCAGGTCGGGGACGCCGATGTCCTCGCGCACGACCCCCGCCTGCTGGGCGCGGTCCAGGAGCGCCGTGACGATTGGCCGTATCTGCTCGCGTGCCTGCTCGATGCGCGCATGCGCCGTGCTGGTGCCGAGCAGCAGCTCCTTCAGGCCCCGGTCCTTGACCTGCAGTTCCATCGAGCGCTCGAGGAAGTGCGCGAGCGCCTCCCACGGGTCAGACATCTCGGCGCTGTCGGTGGCTGCCCCGAGTATCTCGCCGAGGCGGTCCTCGAAGAGCGCGTCGATCAGCTGCTCCTTGTCGGGGAAGCGCCGGTAGACGGTCCCGACGCCGACGCCGGCGTGCCGCGCGATCTCGTCCAGCGAGACGCCCAGCCCCCGCTCGGCGAACAGCACGCCGGCGGTGTCGAGGATGCGCTGGCGGTTGCGCTCGGCGTCCCTTCGCAGCGGTCTCTCGGCGGTGGTGGCCATGGACGCATCGTAGCAAAAGTGGAGACTTGCTCTCCAAGTGGAGGAAATCTCTCTAAGTGGAGCCGAACTCTCCGGATCTGTGTTATCGTGACCGTAAGTTGAGAACAAGGCTCCACTTTTGGCCCGTCATCCACGTAACGATCGCGAGAGCAAAATGAACCCTGAGACCTCCTCCAAGCAGCACCAGCGCCGTTGGCTCATCCTTGCGATGGTCGGCGTCGCCCAGCTGATGGTCGTGCTCGACGCGACCATCGTGAACATCGCCCTGCCGTCGGCTCAGCAGGAACTCGGCTTCTCCAACGGCAGCCGCCAATGGGTCGTCACGGCGTACGCGCTGGCGTTCGGCAGCCTGCTGCTGATCGGCGGGAGGATGGGCGACTACTTCGGGCGCAAGCGAGTGCTGATCGGCGGGCTCGTCGGCTTCGCGCTCGCATCGGCCGTCGCCGGGCTCGCGCAGAGCTTTGGCGTGCTGGTGGCCGCGCGCGGGCTGCAGGGAGTCTTCGGCGCGCTGCTGGCCCCCTCGGCGCTGTCGATCCTGACCACGACCTTCGCCGACCCCGGGGAGCGGGGCAAGGCGTTCGGCATCTACGGCGCGATCGCCGGCGGTGGCGGCGCGCTCGGGCTGCTGCTCGGCGGCGTGCTAACCCAGTACATCGACTGGCGCTCGACGATGTTCGTCAACCTCGTGATCGCGATCCCCGCAGCGGCGGCCGCGGTGGTGCTGCTCGTCAACGAGCGTCCCGCGGTTCGCCCGAAGCTCGACCTGGCGGGGACGGCGACCGCCACGACGGGCCTGTTCGCGCTCGTCTACGGCTTCTCGAACGCCGAGACCCACAGCTGGGGCGCGCCCCTGACAATCGGCTCGCTCGCGGCGAGCGCGGTCCTGCTCGTCACGTTTGTCCTGCTGCAGTCGCGTGGGAAGCACCCGCTGCTTCCGCTGCGGGTGGTGCTGGACCGCGACCGCGGCGGCTCGCTGCTGGCGATGGCCGTCGCCGGGTCGGGGATGCTCGGGGTGTTCCTGTTCCTCACCTACTACCTGCAGCGCACGCTCGGGTTCAGCCCCGTGACCACCGGGCTGGCTTTCCTGCCGATGATGGCGACGATCGTGACCGCGGCGACGCTCATCAGCACGCGAATCCTGCCGCGCACGGGCCCTCGTCCGCTGATCCCCACCGGGATGGTCGTGGCGGGCCTTGCAATGGTGCTGCTCACCCGCGTGGGGGTCCATAGCGCCTACGCCACCCACGTCCTGCCGTCGCTGATCGTGCTCGGCGCGGGCATCGGGATGGTGTTCGCCCCGGCAATGGCCACGGCCACCGGGAACGTGCGCCCGGAGGACGCCGGAGTTGCCTCGGCGCTGGTGAACACGATGCAGCAGGTCGGAGGGTCGGTCGGCGTGGCGCTGCTGAGCACCCTCTCGGCGACGGCCACCACGGCCTTCGTCACGTCCCACGGAGGGCCCACCGCCGGCACCCTCGCGGCGGCGGCGGTGCACGGCTACACCACCGCGTTCTGGTGGGCGGCCGGGATCTTCTTCCTCGGCGCGCTGCCCACCGCGCTGCTTCTGCGATCAGGAGTGCAGAGGGACGCCGGTCCGCAGGCCGTGCCGGCGCTGGCGCACTGACCTGACCTAGGTGGAGAGCTCCTGCGCCGTCTCAGACTCCGCGACGGCGGCACTGCCGTCCTCGCGGACCCCGCGGCGCCGGAGCTCCTCGCGCACGAGCGGCGCCACCTGCGTTCCGAACAGCTCCATCGAGCGCAGCACGTCCGGGTGGCGGACGGCGCCCACGCTCATCTGCGCGATGTAGCGGTCGTGGGCGAACAGCTCGTGCTCGAAGAGGATCTTCTCGGCGACCTGCTCGGGTGAGCCGGCCGCGAGCGCCCCGCTCGGCGAGCGCAGCGCTTCGTACTCCGGCCGGCCCGACGCCGGCCAGCCGCGCTCGCGGCCGATGCGATTCATCATCGCCAGGTAGGGCGCCGCGAAGGCCGAGTCGGCCTCTGCGGAGCTCGCCGCGACGAACGCGTGCGTGTTGATCGCGAGCCGCGTCTGCGATGGATCGTGGCCCGCCTGACTCGCCGCCTGGCGATACAGCTCGACGAGCGGGACGAAGCGCGCAGGCTGGCCGCCGATGATGGCGATCGTCAGCGGCAGTCCGAGCGTCCCCGCCCTGGCGACCGACTGCGGCGAGCCGCCGACCGCCACCCACACCGGCAGGCGCTCCTGCACCGGGCGCGGCCACACCCCCGCGTGATCGAGCGCCGGGCGGTGGCGCCCCGACCATGTCACATGCGTCTGCTCGCGCAGCTCGAGCAGGAGCTCCAGCTTCTCTGCATAGAGGTCGTCGTAGTCGTCGAGGTCGTAGCCGAACAGCGGGAAGGACTCGGTGAAGGATCCGCGACCGGCCATGATCTCTGCGCGTCCGCCGGACAGCAGGTCGACCTCGGCGAAGTCCTGAAAGACGCGGACAGGGTCGTCGGAGCTGAGGACGGTCACGGCGCTGGAGAGGCGGATCCGCTCGGTCTTCACGGCGACGGCCGCGAGCACGACGGCGGGTGAGGACACGAGGAAGTCGGGGCGGTGATGCTCGCCGATCGCGAACACGTCGAGGCCGAGCTGGTCGGCGAGCTCCGCCTCCTCCATCAACTCGCGCATGCGCTGGGCGGGGCTGATCCCGCCGGCGAGGTCGGCGAAGGTGGCCAATCCCAGTTCCATCGCTCCAGCCTAGCGTGCGGTGATTGCGCGCACAACTACCGCCCGGGCGAAGCGCGCGTAGCTTCTCGACGCCGCGGCGTCGTCGGCGCCCTGTGTAGACAAAACGTTTCGGACCTGAAATGATTCCATCTACTGGACCTCATGCCACCGCGCATCGCTCCCATCTACAAGCGGCTGCCGCCCGGGCCCCACCATCTCGCCCGCGGCGAGGTGAGCCGCAATCAGCGCATCCGCATGCACGGGGCGATGGTCGAGGCAGTGTCGCAGTGCGGCTACGAGGCGGCCACGGTGCGCCAGGTGGTCGCCCTGGCGGGCGTCTCGCGCCGCTCCTTCTACGAGCAGTTCGCCAACAAGGAGGCATGCTTCCTGGCGACCTTCGACATGCTCGCCGGGCATGGCATGCGTCGCATGGCCACGGCCTACGCCGCGGCCGGCGATGCGCTGGAGGACCGCCTGCGGGCGGCCTTTCGCGAGCTCGCCGATCTCGCCGCTACGCGGCGCAAGGGGGCCCGGCTCGTGCTCGTCGAGGCGCAGACGGCGGGCCCCGCCGCTCAGCTGCGCCTGCGCAGGGCGACGGCCACGTGCGAGCGGCTGCTGTCGCGGAGCTTCATCGACTCTCCGCAGGCGAGCCCGCTTCCGGGCCCTGTGGTGAGGGCGATCGCCGGCGGGCTGCACGCCTCGCTGTCGCGCCAGGTGCGCGAGCGGGGCGCCGCGAGGAGCTCTGAGCTGGCGGAGGAGATGCTGCGCTGGACGCTGCTGTTCCAGACGCCCGCGGCCGAGCGCATGGCCCGGCGCGTGACCGAGCGCGTCGTGCGGCGCCTGCGCGAGACGGACGGCGACGGTCGTGGCGCCAGGGGTCGGGTGGACGGCGAGGCGCGAAACGGGCACGGCGCCGCGCCGGCGACCGGCGGTGACGCCCGCGAGCGGCTGCTGCAGAACGCGCTGCGGCTTGCGGTGCTCGACGATTACAGCCAGCTGACGGCGCCGCAGATCGCGCAGGAGGCGAACGTCTCGATCGACGCCTTCTTCGAGCTGTTCGCCGACAAGAGCGAGTGCTTCCTCGCCGCGCTCGACATGCTCGCGGAGGAGCTGCTGGCGATCGCGGCCGATCCCGGCCTCCTCTCAGCGGACTGGCCGCAGGCGGTGCGCCGCGTGATCGCCGAGCTGATGCGCTTCCTGGCCGGCCATCCGCTGTATGCGCGGACGATCGCGCAGGAGGCGTTCGTGGCGGGTCCCCAAGCCACTCAGCGCAACCTCGAGCTGGCGCAAGGGATCGCGACGCTGCTCACCGAGGGGGCGCCGGGCCGCGTGCCGAGCCGGCTGGTCGTGGAGGGCCTGGCCGGTGCGATCTGGCACACGGTTCGCTGCCACGTGGCGGGAGCGCGGATCCAGCTGCTGCCGGCCCTGTCGGACTACCTCTCGTATGTCGCGCTGGCGCCGTTCGTCGGCGCGGACGCGGCGGCCGAGATGGTGAGCGAGGATCGAGCGCCCTAGCGGGAGCGCCCCTAGCGCCTTTTGCGCGCCAGGCGGTCGGCGAAGTAGGACAGCACGATGCCGGCGAGCAGCGAGACCACGATCACGATGATCAGCGGCGCGCGTCCGGACCCGAACACCCAGTTGACCTTGACTTCTTTGACGTTGAGGACGGCGAACAGCGTGGCGAGGATGGCAAGGATGATTAGCGCCGCCGTGCGTGCGATCTCGCCGCGGCTGCGGCGCCGCTTGGGCTGCTGCTCGTATTCCGCTTCGGGGAGCTGTCCCATGGGTGCCGACATCGCGCGTCTGCTCTGATCGTACCCGCTCGGGTGGCGGGTACCGCCCATCTACCGCAGCTCGGCCTGCACCCAGTCACAGCCAACTGACAGGTCCTCCACGCCGAGCGCTGCCGAGACGTTCAGCGCCATGCCATGGCGGAAGAAGTCATCGAGGCGCTCGGGCTCGGCGCCTGAGAGCTCGCGCACGAGGTCGACCAGCTGCGCGTAGCGGTGGCGCACGCAGGAGCGCACGACCTCGTCGTCGCAGGCGGCGTAGGACTGGTGCTGGAGCATGAGGTAGTCGCGCTGGCCCGTCAGCAGCTGCTTGTAGGCACGGCCCATCGCCTCGAGCGCGTCGGCGCAGTCCTCTTCCGCGCGCCCCTCGCGATAGTCGGCGGCGGCGCTGCGGAACGTGTCGGCGACCTGCTCGAAGCTGCGCTCGATTGCGGCGAGGAACAGCTCGCGCTTGTTCGAGAAGAGGCTGAACACGTAGGGCTGCGCGACGCCGACGCGCCGTGCGATGCGCTCCACGGGGGTGCCGTGAAGCCCACCGTGGGCGAACTCGTGGACGGCGGCCAGGATCAGCTCCTCGCGCCGCTCGGCGGCCGGGACGCGGCGGCGGGGTGGCCCGGCCGGGGCCTGCCCCGGCCGGGCCTGCGGGGTCGGCTCCGGGGCCCGTGGCGGAGCGGATGGGCTCCGGGCGTTCATGCGGCCTTTCCGGCCAGCGCCGCAATCGCGGGCTCGGCGCGCTCGCCTGCGCCGACGAGCGCGTTGGGCGGCGGCGAGCCATCGAGGGAGGCCTCGTCCTGAAGCGCGGCGTCGGCGGCCGGGGTGTCCTTGAAGGGGAACGCGAGCACGACGAGCGCGCCGGCCGCGAGCACCGCCACGCCGACCCAGATCGCCGGGATCAGACCGTTGACGAACGCCTGGGGCGATGCGTAGCCGCCTGCGCTGGTGAAGACGGACGCGAGCACTGCCACGCCGAGCACGCCTCCGACCTCGCGGATCGCGTTGTTGGCGCCGGAGGCCTGCCCGGCCTGCTCGGTGCGGACCGAGGACAGCACGGCGTTTGCGGACGGAGCGAACACGAGCGCCATGCCGGCGCCGGCCATCACGAACGGCACGATCATCCGCGAGTAGGACAGCTGCGTGGAGGTGATCGTCGCGATCCAGGCCAGCGCGCCGGCCCGCAGGCCGAGACCGGCGAACATGAACGGGCGACTGCCGAGACGCTCGGAGAAGACGCCTGCCAGCGGCGCGACCACCATCGTGGCGCCGGTCCAGACGAGCAGCTTCATGCCGGCCTGCAGAGGGGTGTTGTGGAGCACGTTCTGCATGTACTGCGAGAGGAAGAAGATCGAGCCGAACATACCGAAGAACATGCTCAGCGACGCCACGTTGGTGACCGCGAACGAGCGCTTGGCGAAGAAGGACATCGGCAGCATCGGCTCGGGCGCGTGCAGCTCCCAGGCGACGAACCCGGCGAGCAGCACGGCGCCGGCGATCAGCGACCCGAGCACGCCCGGGCTCGTCCAGCCGAGCGACTGCGAGCGGACGAGCCCGAACACGATCCCGAAGGCGCCGCTCGAGGCGAGCCCCAGGCCTGGGAGGTCGAGCGTGCCGTATGGGCCGCGGCTCTCCGCCAGCTGGCGCATCGCGAGCGGCACCAGCGCGACTCCGATCGGCACGTTGATCCAGAAGATCCAGTGCCATGAGAGGCCCTGCACGACGGCCCCGCCGACGAGCGGCCCGATCGCGACGGCCACCCCGCTGATCCCCGACCAGACGCCGATCGCCATCCCGCGGCGCCTGGCCGGGAAGGCCTCGGCGAGCAGCGTCAGCGTGAGCGGCGTGACGATCGCGGCTCCGGCCCCCTGCACGGCGCGGGCGATGACCAGCAGGCCGGTGCTGGGCGCGAGCGCTGCGGCGGCCGACGCGGCGGTGAACACGCACATCCCCACCAGGAACATGCGCTTGCGCCCGAAGCGGTCGCCGAGCGCGGCGCCCGTGAGCAGCAGCACGGCATAGGCGAGCACGTAGGCGTTGACGGTCCACTCGAGCGACTGGATCGACGCGCCGAGGTCGCGATGGATGGTCGGCAGCGCGACGCTCACGACGAGGTTGTCGAGCACGGTCATGAACAGCGCGACAGACACGATGCCGAGAGTCCAGCCGTTCCTGCGCGAGGCACTCATCTTGCTTCTCCTTGCTCCTTGGGACGCCGTTCAGCCGAACTTAGCAGCGGCTAATAATTTTGTCAAGGAGCGGCCTTCCGGCCGCTTGATCGGCTCGCGCGCGGTCACATCATGCGCCGCGCAAAACGCCGGACGGGCCCGCCAGGCCGGCATGCGAGGAGGGCAGCGGCGGGCGGCGAATACCATGCGTGCGATGAGAAGACTTCTACTGGCAGGCTGTGCGCTGGCTCTCGGCGCGGGCGCGGGAGCGCTGCTCGGCGCGTGCGGCTCGCAGACGAAGACCGTGTCGGTGGCGGGCGCGCCGCCGTCCACGCAGAGCTCCGCCACCCAGTCGACGGCACCGGCGAAGACCGGCAAGACCGGCACGGCCCCCTCAAAGACGACGACCTCCGGTGGCGCATCCGCGCCGGGCTCGACCCGCAGCGCGCCCGAGCCTGCCTTCACGCAGCACGAATCCGGCGCCGCAGGTGTCGGCCCGGCGGCGGCAGTGGTGCGCGCGAACGGATACACGCCGAACGACACCTCTCAATACCATTCAAACCAGACCCTGAGGGTGCTGGTCGGCACCCGCAGCCCCTCCGGCGACGGCTACGGCCAGCGAGCGTTCTTCTTCGTGGACGGCCGCTACATCGGCACCGACGCGAAGGAACCGAGCGCGACACTCAAGGTGGTCTCCCAGACGGACACGGCGGTGACGCTCGGCTATCCGCTCTACCGTCACAACGATCCCCTCTGCTGCCCCGGCGGAGGCCAGGCGACGGTGAGCTTCCAGCTCGACAACGGAAAGCTCACGCCGCTCACGGCGATCCCGCCGGCCAGCCGCACCAAGGGCCTCTCCCGGTACTAGGGAACTGCGGGAGCTTGACCCGCGACCCGTAGGCGCAAAGAGGACACGTCCTATCGTGGTGTGGTCACCATTCACACTCGAGCGAAAGGGCTGGTCTGATGAGCGTAAAGATCGAAGGTCGTGCCGAGGAGCTGCTGAGGGCCAAGAACTTCGCGCATATCGCCACCGTGCGAGCCGACGGCTCAGTGCAGGTGGCGCCCACGTGGGTGGACGTGCAGGATGGCCGCCCGGTGGTCAACAGCGCCGAGGGCCGCGCGTGGGTGCGCAACCTCGAACGTGACCCTCGCATCACGCTCGAGGTGCAGAACATGGAGAACCCCTACGAGTATGTGGAGATCCGCGGGCGCGTCGCGGAGCTGACGCGGGAGGGCGCGGACGAGCACATCGACTCGCTGGCCAAGAAGTACCTGGGTGAGGACAAGTATCCGTACCGCCAGGAGGGCGAACACCGCGTGATCATCCGCGTCGATCCGGACCACGTGCACGTGCAGGGTTCCTGAGCGCCCCCTCGATCAGCGGCGCAGCAGGCGCCGCCAGAGCGATGGCGCCCGCGGCTGGGTGCGAAGCCACTCATCCTTGAGCTGAAGCTCCCCGCGGGAGCGGGCGGCCAGCACGCAGCGCGTGTGAGCGTGCCGGCGGCGGCGCGTGTCCCCCTCGGGGGCGATCAGCATATGCTCGCTGAGAGAAGGAAGCTGATGACCACAGATCGGACAGCGATACGTCGCCGGCTTGCGGTTCGCGGCACGGCGCACCGTCCACCATGGGGCGGCCGGAAGTCTGGGCATCACAACATTCTCGCGCCGCGAGGCTCGAGCGTCGCGAGCGCGCTCGCCGCGACGGTGGCGGTCGGGGTCGGAGTCGCGCTGGCGAGGGCAGAGCGAGAGCGTCGCGCCGCCAGGCACCGGCGCCGCGCCGAGCGGCAGTTCGCGCTGCTGCCGCGCGAGCCGCCGGTCGAGGGCCTGAGGCGCATGGCGCTCGGCCAGCTCGACACGGCCATCGAGCTGCTCGAGGGACGTGGCGGCAGGCCGCCGGACGAGAAGGCGGTGCACGAGACGCGCAAGGCGCTCAAGCGCCTGCGGGCACTGGTGAGGATGCTGCGCCGGCAGCTGGGAGAGCCGGCGTTCGCGCGCGAGAGCGCGGCGCTCCGCGACGCGGGAAGGCGCCTCGCGCGTACCCGTGACACAGAGGTGATGGTGGCCACGCTCGACGCGCTGCTCAAGCGCCACCCGCGCCGGCTGGGCCGGCGGCGCGGGCTGGCGAGGCTGCGCAAGGCGCTCGTGGCCGAGCGCGAGGGGGCCGCCGCGCGTGCGCTGGGCGACTCGGCGATGCGTGCCGAGGTGCTCGATGAGCTGCGCGCGATACGCCGCAGGGTCTCGGGCTGGTCGCTCGGAGGGCCTGGCGACTTCGATGGGCTCGAGCAGGGTCTCGCGCGCATCTACCGGCAGGGGCGCAAGCGCTACCGCAGGGCCGCGAGCGCAAAGGGCAACCGCGGGCGGGCCCTGCACGAGTGGCGCAAACGCGTCAAGGACCTTCGCTATGCGGCCGAAATGCTCGACCTGCGTGTGCCATCCGAGCGCCACGGCTCCGTGCACGGCTCGCGCCGGCACGGGCGGGGCAGGCGACAGGGCGAGGCGCGGCTGGTTCGCAGGCTCGCGCGCAGGGCCGACAGGCTCGGCGAAATGCTGGGAGAGGAGCACGACCTGGCGCTGCTGGCCGACCGGATCCGCGCCCAGGGCGCCCGCGGCGGCGGGCACGCGCGCCTCTCCGGGCGCAACCGCAAGGTGCTCCTGAGGCTGATCGCGCGCCGGCGGCGCAAGCTCCGCGCGCAGACGCTCGGCGAGGGCGCGCGCCTGTATCGCCGGGGGCCGAAGAAGTTCGTGCGGCGCGTGCGCCGCGCCTACAGGCGCGCGCGGGTCAGCCGACGCTGAGAACCGTGAGGGTGCGCTTGCCCCTCGGCAGCGACACGGAGACCTGCTCGCCGATGGCGCGCCCGAGCAGCGCGACCGCCACCGGGGATTCTGCCGACAGCCTGCCCTCCTGCGGCGCGGCGTCATGGGAGCTGACGATCCGCCAGGTCTGCTCGGCGCCGTCGTGGTCGCGGACCACGACGGTCGAGCCGAACGAGACGATGCCACCGGCGCTGGCGGGCGCATCCTCGACGATGACCGCAGCGGCGATCTTCTCGCGCAGCCGCGCGATCTTGGTCTCGAGGTGAGCCTGGTCGTTCTTGGCGTCGTGGTACTCGCTGTTCTCCTTCAGGTCCCCCCACTCGCGCGCTGTCTTGATCCGCTCGGCGATCTCCCTGCGTCCCTCCTGCTCGAGCACGGTCAGCTCGGCCTCGAGGGCCTCGAGCCCCTCGGCCGTGGTGAGGTTGGTCGTCTCGGACACGGCCGCAGAGCCTACCCCAAGCGGCCCGGCGGCCCGCCGGCTCGCTCTGCGCCCGGCTCCGCGCAGGCCTAGAAGAAGGTGCTCGCGGGCGAGGAGAGCATCCCGTAGATCTGGGTGATCGCCGCCTGCACCAGCAGCTGGGCGCCGGCCGGCGATCCGGCGACGAACAGGTTGTTGCTGAGTCGCAGGTGCCCCCACGCGTAGTCGACGTAGGCCTGGGCGAGCTTCGGGCCGGGCGGGTCGCGGGTGACGGAGTCCAGGTAGAGCATGTTGCGGAAGTAGACCGATGGGAAGAACGGGTTCTCGGAGCCGAGCCGCTGGGGGCTGAAGTAGACGCGGGCCGCCTGTGCGGTCTGGCGGGCCTCGTAGAGGTAGGCGCTGTTGCGCGTCGCCTGGTAGAGCAGCGTGCCGGCGCCGATCATCGTGCCCTGCCCGTAGCTCCAGAGCGTCGGGTCGATCACGCCGCGCCCGTTGATGTGGTCGGAGTAGAGCCCGCCTGGCTGGAGCAGGCAGCTGCGGACCCATCGATAGGCCATTTCGGCGAAGGCCAGGTACTGCGGGTTGCCCGTGGCTTTGTAGAGCTGCACCGCGAGCTCCGCGGCGGGAGCGGTGGTGATCGTGTTGCGGTCGGTGTTTTCGGCGTTGTTGGAGAACGGGATGCCGCCGGGGCACGGAAGCTGCGGGTTGGTGTCCCAGCCGGCCATCTCGAAGGCCATGATCGCCTGGGCGCCGCCGAGCGTGGCGGGGTCGTGCGTCAGCTTGTAGACCCGCATCAGCTCGATCCCGATCCAGTCGTTGTCGTCGTAGTACTTGGTCCCGCCGGGTCCCGCCGGAGGAGCCACCGTGCCGTCGAAGGCCGCGAGCGTGCTGGTGAACGTCCCTTCGGGCGTGCCCGAGTTGTTGGTGTCGAGATAGGACTGCAGTCCGACCATGCGGGCATGAAGTTCGTGCGCGAAGGAGACCGGCATGTGCGGCACGTTGGCGAGGGTGACGGTCGCGGCGAACGCCTGCGAGAACGGCCACAGGTAGGAGAACGGTTCGCCGTCGTAGAGGCCGGAGCCCTGTATGTAGTAGTACTTCTGCATCGCCAGGAAGGCGAGCAGCGCGCGCGCGGGATTGCCGCGCAGCGCGGGCTTGCGCGGCTTCTTCTTCGCCGGGGCGCGCTTGGCGGCGCGCGCGAATTCGGAGGCGCGGGCGACTTTCGCCGGGCGCGTCGCGCCGGCCGGGTAGGCCGAGCCCTTGCGCGCTCGGTGAGCGGGCGCGCTGCGCTGCGCGACGGCGGCGCTCCCGGAGCTCGCTGCGCGGGCGGCATCCGCGGCGGCCGGGGCGCCGGCGGCCACCGTGGCCAAGGCGCAGCACACGGCAAGCAGGCGCGGCGCCGGGTGGCAGCGCAGGTCGCGAGCGGGGAGTCTGTGGGGGAAGCGGGGCGTCATTGGACCTCAGCAGGCAGAACAGTCGGCGGGGTGATTCGATTTGGTATACGCATGGGGCGCGCAACCGGCATCCAGCCTGCCCTGCGGTGCAGCGGCGCCGGAATCGTCCCATAGGCCGCAGCGAGAAGGGGAGGCAGGACTTGCACTTCGACTACACGACCGTCGGCCACGTGACGGTCGATGTGATGGCCGACGGGTCCCGCCGGGTGGGCGGCACGGCCTTCTACAGCGCGCTTCAGGCCGCGCGGCTCGGGCGGCGCACGCTGATCATCACCCGAGGCTCGGCGCGCGAGCTGGAGGGCCTGCTCGAGCCCTATCGCGGCGAGCTCGAGCTGGCGATCCTGCCGGCGAGGCGCACGACCACGCTGCACACGGCCGGACGCGGCGCCGCACGGGTGCAGCGCCTGCTGGCATGGGCGGGCCCGCTGGGCGACGACGTCGTCGTGGAGACCTCGATCCTGCATCTCGCGCCGGTCGCGCGCGAGACGCCCGGCCGCTGGCGCGGCCGCGCGGACTTCGTGGGGCTCACCCCGCAGGGCCTCGTGCGGCGGTGGGCCGGCCTCGAGGGCGAGATCTCGCTTCGCGCGCCGGCGCAGATCGCCGTCGCAACGCCCCAGCCGGCCGGCACGCCGCGGGCCGGGGGTGACAGCGGGGACAGCGGCGCGGCCGACACGGGCGCCGAGGACGCGATCGACCTGGCCGGCCGCTGCGACGCGGTCGTGCTCAGCGACTACGAGCGCGACAGCTGCGCGCAGCTGATCGCCGCAGCGACCCGCGCGGGCGCGGTCGTCGCGATCACCTCGGGACCCGGCCCGAACGCGATCCTGCTGCCGGACGGCACCGCGCTCGAGTCGCCGGTGCCCCGGGTCGAACAGCCGCGCGACGACCTCGGCGCGGGTGACGTGTTCGCAGCGGCCTTCTTCGTGGCGCTCGCGGAACGGGCCTCGCCCGGCAGCGCCGCCGAATTCGCGAACGCCGCGGCCGCAGTGCGCGTGCAGGGCGCCGGGGTGGACGCGATCGGCGACCGGCCTGCGATCGAGGCGCACCTGCGGGCCGGGCCGGGCACCGCCCCGCCGCGATAGCTCAGCCCGCGAGCGCCTCGTCTACCAGATCTGAGAGCTCCGTCGGCGTCAGCTCCTCGCCACACCCGCAGGCGCGCGCCGCCAGCAGCAGGCTGCCGCCCACGGGCGCCATCTGCACGGTGAACACGCGCGCTCGCGGCGCATGCTCGTGAATCGCGCGGGTGAGCGGCTCGATGAACACGGCGCCGGCCTTGAAGGCGCTTCCGGTCAGGCCGAGTGGAAAGTCCGCGTAGCCGCCGTCCGGCCCCGCGGCGACACCGGTCATGCGAATAACGGCAACTATCTGCTGGCCGAGCTCCCGTGCTCCGCGCTCGTAGAGCTCACGCGCGACCGCGTCGCCACGCTCCGCCAGCTTGGCCGTCTCGGTCGCGAAGGCGGCGATCTCGCCCTTGGTCAGCGGCTTGGAGTAGACCATGCTGGCCAGCGCCTCGACGCTCGGCGCGCCGAAGAAGGCCGGCGCTGCGTCGCTGAGCGCCGTTTCGGGTCCGGAAGCCTCGCGGTCGCGCAATGCCGCCTTGATCGACTGCACGCCGAACCAGTAGCCGGAGCCCTCGTCACCGAGCAGGTGGCCCCAGCCACCCGCCCGCCATGCGCGCCCATCGGCGCCGACGCCGAACACGTTGGAGCCGGTGCCGGAGATCGCGGCGATGCCCGGCCCGGCGCCCGTGGCGGTGGCCCAGGCGCCGACGACGTCGTTGACCACGATCCACTCGCTGCGCGCGGCGCGCACGTTCGCCGCCATGGCATCGGTGTCGGTGCCGGCGACGGCCAGCACCGCCGCTGCGAGATCCTCCGGCGCTATGCCGGCTCGCGCGATGGCTTCATCGGCCGTTGCCAGCAGCGCATGCACCGCAGCCTGGGGACCCACCGCATCCTCGTTGCTCGGCCCGCCGTGGGCGAGGTGCAGCGCCCGGCCCTGCAGGTCCAGCACGGCGGCCAGCGTCTTCGTGGCGCCGCCGTCGACCCCCAGGATGAAGCGCGCGCCGGGGCGCGGCCGCGGACGCATCAGCGAGTCCGGCAGCTGGACGAGCGGGTCCCTCTTCATCGGGGCATCCTTCCAGGATTCCGGCGCCGAGGTTAGGATCGCCACCGTGGGCACGAAGGCCATCTTCCCGACGGCGCCGAGACGCGCCGGGATGTATGAGTCGTTCTACCTGCGCGCCGTCTCGCCCGTGGAGCCGGTCGGGGTGTGGATCCGCCACACGGTGCACAAGCGGCCCGGACAGCAGCCGACGGCGTCGATCTGGTTCACGCTGTTCGACGCTCGCGACGGACGGCCGTTCATGCACAAGCTCACGACCGGCGAGCTCGGCGTGCCGCCCGGCGCCTGGATCGCGGTGGGCGCGGACGCCGAGATCGGTCCCGGGCGTGCGGAGGGCCGATGCGGGCCGGCGCGCTGGTCGCTGCGCTTCGCCTCCGGGGAGCCGGAGCTGCGCCATCTGAGGCCCGAGCTGCTCTATCGCCTGCCGCTGCCGCGAACGAAGCTGACGAGCCCGGTGCCCGGCGCGCGCTTCGACGGCGTCGTCGAGCTGGAGGGACATGGCCCGATCGAGCTGCATGCCTGGCCCGGCATGGTGGGTCACAACTGGGGCTCCGAGCATGCAGAGCGATGGATCTGGCTGCACGGGATCGCCTTCGAGGGAGCGCCGGACGCCTGGATCGACGTGGCGCTCGGACGGCTGAAGGTGGCGGGTCGGATGACCCCATGGGTGGCCAACGGCGCGCTGTCGCTCGACGGCCGGCGCCATCGGATCGGCGGGCTCGGAGCACGCGGCCTGCGCGTCGACGAGAGCGCGGAGGGATGCCTGCTGCGGCTCGCGGGCGAGAACGGCATGACGATCGAGGCGCGGGCCGAGGTGCCGCCTGCGTCGGCCGCCGGCTGGCGCTACGCCGATCCCGACGGCGGCGAGCACGACGTCATCAACTGCTCGGTCGCCGCGCTCGAGCTGTCGGTCGCCTCGCCGGACCGGTCGGCGCCGAGGACCATGCGCACGGCGCACGGCGGCGCCTACGAGCTCGGCATGCGCGAGCGCGACCACGGCGTGCCGATCGCACCATTCGCCGACGGCTGACGGCGTCCCGCCGGCTGCCCGGCTGCTCGCCCTCACCCGTCCACGGTCGGCTGCAGGGCTCAGGTCGCCCGCGCCGGGGGCCGATGTCCGACAGCAGAGGCCAACAGGCTATGCAGCAGCCACGTTCCCACGGATTCTCCGCGCCCGGCGCCGCCTCGGCGGCCGGCCTCGGCGGAGCGGGCGACACCGCCGAGCTGCCGCCAGGAGGGCTCCTGCGATGCCAGACGCGGTAGGGCAGGACGCTCAGAACGTCGCGAAGGCGGCCGAGGCGCTGCTGCGCGAGCATCCCGACGCGCTCGTCGCCGGACTGGCCTCCAACGGCCTTATCGTGCCGGTGCCTCACACCGTCGGCCTGTGGGGCCAGGGCGCCATCGAGGGGCGGGCCGTGTTCGACGGCGTCGTCGCCGGCGATCGCAAAACGGTGGCCGAACTGTGGGTGCGCGTCCAGCGCGAGGGCGCCGTCGCCGGCAAGGTGCGCATGCTCAACCGGCCCTCGACCTGGGTGACGCTCCATTTCCTCGACACGCTCGACGTTCACGGCGTCCTGCTCTGCGTGATCCTGCCGAGCGAGGAGCAGGCCGGCGAACACGGAGTCGTTGAGGAGCCCGTCGCGGCCCCGCCGCGCTTCTGCTCGCTGATGGAGGACGAGGGCGCGAACGTCCTCGAATGCGACGACGCCTTCACGGAGATGTTCGGCTACACGGCGCAGGAGCTGATCGGAAAGTCGGTGCTCGACCAGATCCACCCCGATGACCAGGGCCGGGCGGTCGAGGGCTGGCTGTCCGTCCTCTCGACCCGCCGAGCGCAGCAGACGCGGCTGCGCCGCAGGCGCAAGGACGGGACTTGGATGTGGGTCGACACGACCCTTCACAACTATCTCAACCAGCCGGACCGCAACCACGTGCTCGTGGAGATCATCGACGCCAGCGCGGAGATGTCCGCGCAGGAGGCGCTGCGGGAACGCGAGGAGCTGCTGCGCCGGCTCACCGATGCGATGCCGGTGGGGCTGCTGCACGTCGACAACGACGGGAGCGTTCTCTACAGCAACGCCCGCCTGCTGGCCATCCTTCACGGCCCCGGCATTGCGGACCGGGACGAGACCGCGCCGACCGCAGCCGCCTCGAGCGCGGAGCAGCCGGCCGCGGCGACGCCCTCGGCGTCGACGTCGACGTCGGCGTCGGCCAGGACGCTGCTCGAGACCGTCACAGAGGAGGGTCTGACCGCGTTCGACTCGGCTCTGGCGGATGTGCTCACGGAGGGCATCGACCGCGACGTCGAGGTCGACATCTTGGTGCCCTCCGGAGCCCAGCGCCGTGCGCTCATGAGCCTGCGCGCCCTGCTGCGCCAGAGCGGCGAGGTCAGCGGCGCGATCATCTGCGTGCTCGACGTCACCGACAGCTCGCTTGCGCGCAGGGAGCTCGAGAGGCGTGCCACGTTCGACGCCCTCACGCATTGCCGCAACCGCTCGTCGATACTCGCCGCGGTCGAGCAGGAGCTGCAGCGCGCGGACTCCAGCACCGCGGCCGTGGTCTACGTCGACCTCGACGAGTTCAAGCCCATCAACGACAAGTTCGGCCACGCCGCCGGGGATGAGCTGCTGACGCTCGTCGCAGAGCGGCTGCGGATCGCCAGCCGCGGCAACGACGACGTCGGACGCCTGGGTGGGGACGAGTTCCTCGTGCTGCTGCGCGACATCCAGGGCTCCGACACGGCCATGCGCGTGGCACACCGCATCCGCAAGTCGCTGCACGAGCCCTACGAGCTCGCCAGCGGCACCGTCGAGCTCGGTGCGAGCATCGGCGTCGCCTGCGCCGGCGCGGGCTCCAGCACAGCCGATGAGCTCGTCAAGCTCTCGGACTGGGCGATGTACTGCTCAAAGGAACAGCGCCTCGGCACGCCGGTGCTGGCTGCCTTCGAGGGATACGACCTCGCGGTCGTCCCCAGCGGCGAAGCAGTCGGTCGCTAGGCGCCCGCGGCGCATCCGGCGCTCTCGCCCGCTGCGCCGGCTCGACAGCCCCGCAACCCGTCGGGCGAGGATCCGGAACGCGAAGAGGGCGGGAAACAGGCGCCGGAGCGACCCGTTCCCCGCCCTCGAGCGGACTACGAAACTACCTCAGATTGAGCCTATTCGAAGCCCAGGTTTCCGCCTATCACCTGCTCTTCCAACGCACCTTTGTAGACGCCTGTTTTGGCTTCTTCTTTGGGCGCTGGTTCTTCGAATCCGCCTTCGCCCATGCACTGGCCTTCTTCGTATCGCCAGAGCATGCCTTTGAAGGAGTTGTTGATGACCAGCCTCTGCTGGAACCCGCTGGGGAATTTTTTCAGGTTCGCCGTGGTCGATTCGACCGGGACGAAGTTGTTCGAGTACACCGCTGAAGAGAATTCACCTTCAGGTTTTTTTTCTGCAGCGGTCGGCACGGTCTGCCTGGGCCACGCGATCTTGCAGATTTTGCCCGAGATTTTGAACGTGGCGTCGCCGGATCCGACTTCGACTTCGGAGACGGTTTCACCGGTCCCGATTTCGGCGAACCCGTTCACGTGGTACACGAACTTGATGGGTTCCGCTTTTTTGGTTTCGGGGTTGACGTTGAACGAGGTGGCCAACCCGCCGGTGAAGCCGTTGAAGGACGCTCGCGTGAGGCACTTGGTGAATTTCACCTCAGTCGAGAAGGTCTGGTTCGTGGACCACGTCACAGCACCTTCGGCCTGCGTGTTGGCGTGTGCCACAGCCTTGCAGAAGATGTTGAAGTTCCCGAATTTCAGCATCTGGTTGCGTTCTGCTTCCAGACCTTCAGATTCAATCCCGACGCCCTTCGTTTTCCCAGGTTCCGCTTCAGACAGCGGTTTCGGGGCACGGCTCGCCGTGAAGTTGTGCGCAATAGCAGAGGTGGTGACCACGAACGTACATGCGATCGCAGCCAGACCCACTGCCAAACTGATTTTCCTCATATCTCCTCGTCCACCCTTTCGCCTCGTCGCTGAGGTTTGGCCAACCCAGTCGTATCTCTCCTTATGCTGCGGGTGTTTCGGCCCGCGCGCCCCCCGAGCCGATCCCACAGAGGACGTAGGCCCGCACCCTACCACAGAGGTCCTCGGATGGCGCCAGAGAACCTATTGCCCGCTTCCGGCGCCTTCAACCCCTCGGAATCGCCCGGATCAGGCCTGCGCCTCGCCGCGCCGCCCGTCCCGGCGCCCATTTAGCCGATTTTTAAGGCCTCGGCGGCCCACGTTGCGAGCTGCCCTGGCAGAATGGTGGGCGGTCACGGTGGACCGACGTCGTCCGCCGCGGCCGGGGATCATGAGGAGACCGACTTCAAGACAGAGGTTCGCCGCGATCGCGCTCATCATCGCACTGGGCGCGTGCGTCGCAGCGGTGGCGGCGATCGGCCGGGGTGACCCCCACGGCAGCGGCCCGCCGGCCCGCGCAGCTGCCTCGAACCGGCCGGCCCGTGGCCACGGAGACCTGGCGGTGGCGGCCGGCTACCTCGGGCTGAGCAGGGCGCAGGTTCGCGACGCGCTGCGCGCCGGGCGGACGCTGGCTCAGGTCGCGGGTGCCACCGGCGGGAAGTCGAGCGCAGGCCTCGTCCATGCCCTCGTGGGCGCGAAGGTGGCGCGGCTGACGCCACGGATCGTCGCGGAGGTCAACCGAGTGCGGGCCAAAGGGGGCGCGGGCCGCGGCGCCGGGCACGTCGTCGCGAGCTATCTGGGCCTCAGCCCGGTGGAGCTGCGCGCGGCGATCCGATCGGGAAGAACTCTGGCGCAGATCGCCGACGCGACCCCGGGCAAGTCGGCGGCGGGTCTGGTGGACGCGCTCGTGGCCGCACGCAAGTCCAGGCTGGAGGGCGCGGCAGCCGCCGGCCGTCTCGCGCAGGCGAGGGAGCAAGCGATGCTCGCCAAGGCGAGGGCACGGGTCACGGCGCGGGTGAACCGCGCGCACCCAAAACGGCCCTGAGGCCGCGCCCGCCTACCCGATCAGGCCGCCGCGGAGAGCCTGTGCGACGGCGGCGGTGCGGTCGCTCACCTCGAGCTTTCTGAAGATGTGCTCGAAGTGAGTCTTGACGGTCGAGGGGCTGATCTCGAGCGCCTCGGCGATCCGGCGTCCGGTGAGGCCGTGGGCCGCGAGGGTGAGCACCTCGAGCTCGCGAGCGGTCAACGGCGAGAGGCTCAGCTCGCCTCGACGGCTCGCGAAGAGCGTGCCGAGGACGTGCCCGGCGATGCCGAGCACCTGCATCAGGCGCTTGTTGAGCGCTGCGTTGGTCGCGGAGTAGAGCTCGATCACCCCCAGCACCTCGCCACCGGTCCAGGCGGGAAGCGCGATGTGGGCATGAAGGCCGTCGGGCGAGCCTTCTCCGGCTCGCCTCTCGGTGCCGGCGATCGGCTGGTAGACCGGCTCACGGCGCTCCCATGCCGAGCCTGACAGGGCGCTCCCGCGGGGAAACCGCAGCGGGCGCAGCGAGCGCTCCAGCGAGCTTCGATCGATGCCATCAGCGGCCCAGACCGTGCGAACGGCGAGCGCCTCTCCAACGGGAAGCCAAAGGGCTGCGGCCGTGACACCGAGGGCGCGGGCGAGGTCGCGCAGCAGGCGCTCGCTGGACTGCTCGAAGCTGTCCCAGCCGGTCAGCGCCTGCGAGACAGCGACGAGGACGGCGGTCGCCCGCTCGGCGCAGTCGAGCTCGGCCGCGTGACCGAGAGGCTGACGCCCGACGGCGTGATCGCGGTCATCGGCGCCGTGAGGAGGACGTTGCATAGACATACGGGTCTGTCTAGTTGACTATACAAACCTGTCTGGTTAACGTGCCACCATGCCTGCCATGGGGAGAAGTGCAGTGCGCCTCGAAAGACGGACGCCGCGCACGCGCGACGGCGACCCGCGCAAGGGTGCGCGGACCCGCATCCTCGACGCGGCCTATGAGCTGTTCTCGCGCCGGGGGATCAACGCCGTCGGGATCGATCAGATCATCGCCGAAGCGCCTGTCGCGAAGGCCACCCTCTACCACCACTTCGCATCCAAGGAGGACCTGGTCTGCGCCTTCCTCGAACTGCGCGAACGACGCTGGACCGTCGAATGGCTGCAGGCGGAGATCGAGAGCCGGGCACACTCGGGTCGCTCACGCGCGCTCGTCGCCTTCGACGCGCTGGACGAGTGGTTTCACCGCCCGGACTTCGAGGGCTGCTCGTTCATCAACACGCTCCTTGAGATAAGTGACAGCAGCAACCCCATTCACCAGGCGGCTGTCCGCCATCTGGCGGTGATTCAGACAATGCTCGAAGGCTACGTCGAGGAGGCCGGGGTCGCGAACCCGCGCGAGGCCAGCTGGCAGCTCCAGGTCCTGATGATGGGCGCGATCGTGTCAGCCGGGCGCGGAGACGAGATGGCGGCCAGACACGCTCGCTCGCTCGCCGAGTTGATGCTCGAGCCCTCACGCTGAAGCGCGCGAATCCATCAAACGACCGATTCCCTCGGCCGCTAAAGAAGTTTACGCTCAAAGTGTGAGCTTTGCCGGCGCAACGCACCGGGCGGCAGGAGACCCGGCCGCGGGAGAGGCGGGGGCGACCAGCTGGTTGGAGGCTGAGGTCGACCGGCGGGCTGCAAGCCGCCAGAGCCGCGCGCTCGCCGTCTTCGACGCTCTGGACGAGCTGTTTCATCGCCGACGCGTCGACGGCTGCTGGTTCGTCAACACCCCGCCGGACCCCCTGGGGTTTGACATGCCGATTCACCAGGCGAACTCAAGCCAGCTCGCTGTCACGGCGGCAACGCTCGAAGACTATGCCGAGGAGGCCGGCGCGGCGGACCCGGAGGAGACCGGATGCAAGCTGCAGATCCTGGTGACCGGCGCAATCGTCTCGGCGGGGCGCGGTGACGAGGAAGCGGCCAGACGCGCCCGCGCGCTTGCGGAACGACTGCTCGAAAGCTCGCGCTCAGGCGGCCCGGACAGCCGGGACGCCCGGCAGACGTGAGCCCCGATCACCGCGGCGTCTAACCTTCCGCCGATGCTCCTCTACGACTCGACGGTGTCGGGCAACTGCTACAAGGTGCGCCTCCTTTTCGCGCTCCTCGGCATGGCCTACGAGCGCCGCGAGGTCGACGTGGTCGATCGCTCCGGCCGCCTTGAGCTACTCGGCGCGTTCAATCCGGCGCTGCGGGTGCCCACGCTCGTGTTCGACGACGGCCGCTCGCTGGGCGAGTCCAACGCGATCGTGTGGCATTTCGCGCAGGACACCCCCTATCTGCCGACCGACAGCTTCGAGCGTGCGCAGGTCCTTCAGTGGATGTTCTTCGAGCAGTACAGCCATGAGCCTTACATCTCCGTGCTTCGCTTCTGGCTCCACGTGGCCAAGGCCACCCCGTCCGCCGCGGAGGTCGAGCTCCGGCGCAAGGGCGCACATGCCGCGCTCGACGCCATGGAGCGCCACCTCGCGGAGCGCCTGTTCCTCGTCGGCGAGCGCTACTCGATTGCCGACATCGCGCTGTTCGCCTATACGCACGTCGCCGACGAGGCCGGGCTCGAGCTGTCCGGCTATCCGCACGTGCGAGCGTGGATCGAGCGGGTCGCCGAGCACCCGGGCCACGTGCCAATCGGGGCCTGAGTGCGCGGCGGCCTGGGCCGGGGCTCGCTTGGCCCACGTAGCCCACGCCCCCCATCGAACCTCTGACCTCATCCCACCTCGCGCTAGTCGACCCACCAGTCGCGCTGACCGTCGACGTCGTCGCGCGGATTCTCGCCGAGGTTGGGCGCACCGAAGACGAGGATCTCGAGGCCCTCCGATCCGCCCTCGTAGCCTCGCCACATGCCGGGTGGGACGCGAACCACGTCCCACTCCTTGACCTCGACGATCTCGTCGTCGAGCTTCATTCGCCCGCTCCCGCGCACGACCACGTAGATCTCCTCCTGCTTCTTGTGCGTGTGGCCGTATGGGAAGCGATAGTCGGGCGGGATGCGCTGATAGCAAAGGCCGCACTGCTCGAGCTCGAGCGCCTTGCTTGCGAGGCGAAACTCCAGGTCGGGCGCGCCGTCGAAGTTGGACCCGACATCCACCAGGTCCTCCTTGAGGTTCCTGAGCGTAAACGGCACGGCCGCGATCCTACCCCAACATTTGGCTATCGCCGGGCGCTGCGGCCAGCTGCGCGGCGTTCGCATTAGGGCTACCAGGGGCGACAGAAGGCGGACGCGCACAGCGCTACGCCCACTCGGCCCGGAAAGCGGCGAATAGCAGGTAATTCCAGGCGCGCCCGAGAGGATTCGAACCTCTGACCTTCGGTTCCGTAGACCGACGCTCTATCCAGCTGAGCTACGGGCGCAGAGCGTCGTAGTCTACCGCTGGCCCCTTGCTTTCATCCGGCGCGACTGCGATGCTTCCCCGCGTTAGCGACCGCGACTGAGACCGCAAGTCACGGCGGGACAGGACCGGAAAGGCTCAATATGCAGCGGGCTCCCCAGCCGCGCCACGATGTTCCTCCTGCACTCCGATGTGAGGAGGCCAATGAAAAGGCCGGCGCCGAGTCGGTGAGCGATCAGAGTTCGCTGCGCCGCTTCCGGCGTGAGGATCTCCTTCCCTATTCACAGCCCCACCTCGGCCGCAGCCTGATCGACCTGGCCACCTCGGTCGTCCCCTACCTGGCGCTGTCGTTCGCGATGCTGATGGCGTTGAAGGTCTCCTACCTGCTCGTGCTGGTGATCGCCGTGCCGGCAGCCGGCTTCCTGGTGCGGACGTTCATCATCTTTCACGACTGCTCCCACGGCTCGTTCCTGCCGTCCAAGCGCGCGAACGCCTGGCTCGGCACCGTCCTCGGCCTGTTCGTCTACTCGCCGTTCCTTCGTTGGCGCCACGACCATGCGATCCATCACGCAACCTCCGGCGACCTCGATCGCAGAGGCGGCGGCGACGTCCGCACGCTGACGATCGGCGAGTACCGCGCGCTCGCACCGAAGGCACGTCTCGGCTACCGGCTGTTTCGCAACCCGCTCGTGATGTTCGGCCTCGGCCCGATCTTCGCGCTGCTCGTCGGGCCGCGCATCGTTGCGCGCGATGCCCGCCCGCGCATGCGCCGCAGCGTGATCGGCACGAACATCGCGCTCGCCGTGCTCCTGGCGAGCATCTGCTGGCTGATCGGCTGGACCGACTTCCTGCTCGTGCAGGCGCCCACCCTGATGCTGGCCGGCTCGGCCGGCATCTGGCTGTTCTACGTCCAGCACCAGTTCGAGGACGCCTACTGGGAGGACGCCTCTAGCTGGACCTACGCGGACGCGGCGTTGCGCGGGAGCTCCTATCTGAAGCTGCCGAAGGTGCTGCAGTTCTTCTCGGGCAACATCGGCCTGCACCACGTCCACCATCTCAACTCGCGCATCCCGAACTACAACCTGCAGCGGGCTCACAACGAGAACGAGATCTTCCACGACGTGCCGACCCTGACGCTGATCGACGGCATGCGCGCCGTGAGGCTCAAGCTCTGGGACGAGGAGCGCAGACGGCTTGTCACCTTCGCCCAGGCGCGAACCGCGCCGGCGTCCGGCAGCTGACCGCCGGCGCGGGGGCAGCGACCCGGCCGCGCGCCCCCCGGCGCCCGCCGCACATGCGGACGGGCAGACGGTTCAGAATCACGAGATGAGCGCCCCCGGGAAGACCGTCGAGGAGAAGGTCAGCGATCAGCTCGAGCGGTGGCTGAGCGGCGAGCAGCCGAAGACGCTGGGAGGCCTGATCGACGTGTTCGGCCAGGGCAGCTTCGCGATCGCCTTCGTGCTGCTGATGGCCTTGCCGGCGCTGCCGCTCCCCACCGGCGGCGCGACCCACGTGTTCGAGATCATCACGATGCTGCTCGCCGTCGAGCTGATCGTCGGCCGGCGCGAGGTTTGGCTTCCCAGGCGCTGGAAGGGCTTCGAGCTCGGAGGCAAGTCGCGGCAGAGGTTCATCACCGTGCTGCTCAAGCGGATTCGCTGGCTCGAGCGCTTCTCGCGCCCCCGGGCGTCCTGGCTCTTCGGCCATCGGCTGAGCACGGCCGTGTTCGGGCTCGCGGTGTTCGTCCTGGCGCTCACGGCGTTCCTGGCCCCGCCATTCTCGGGACTCGACACGCTGCCGTCGCTCGGAGTCGTGATCCTGGCCCTCGGCGTCCTGCTCACCGACATCGTGCTGGCCGCGATCGGACTCGTAATCGGAGCACTCGGCATCGTCTCCGTGGTCGGCCTGGGCAACCTTGTCGTCAACGGCATCAAACAGCTCTTCTGACGGTATGGTGCTTGCTTCGCTCGCGGACGCCGAAGGGAACGGAGCCTGATGCCTCAGACCATCGACTTGGCAGGAGTGAGGCGCTGGCTTGACCGGGGTGCGCAGCTCGTCGAGGTGCTCCCGCAGGAGGAGTACGCCGAAGAGCACCTCCCGGGTGCGGTGAACATCCCCCTCAAGAGCATGGACGCAGCCAGCGTCGAGCCGCTGGACCGCGGCGCCCCGGTGATCGTCTACTGCCACGACTGCCTCTGAGACCTGAGCCCGCGAGCCGCGTTGCGGCTTGAAGCGCTCGGATTCGACCAGGTGGCCGAGTACGTCGGCGGCAAGGCGGACTGGCTCGCGCACGGCCTTCCTCGCGAGGGTAAGACGGCGAGCATCCCGTATGCCGGCGATCTCGTCGATCCCGACCCTCCGGTGTGCGCCGCGAGCACGCAGCTGGCCGATGTGTCGGCAATGCTGGCGGGCTCGATCTACGGCTACTGCCTCGTGCTCAACGACGAGCGGATCATTCTCGGCCGCGTGCGCAGGAGCGCGATCGCGGACGTGCGTCCGAGATCAACTGCCGAGAGCGTGATGGAGCCGGGCCCGAGCACGGTCCGCCCCAACACGCCGGCGCAGGAACTTGCTGAGCGCCTCGGCAAGCAAGGGCTGAAGACGGCCGTGGTGGCGACGCCCCGCGGCCGCCTGATCGGCGTGTTTCACCGCGAGCGGATGTGATCCGAGCGCAGTGGTGGCCCCCCCTCGGGTGCGCACCTGCGTCGAAGGCCTATCGCCAGCAACAGTGCCATGCTTGCCTGGGTGTCGATCGTCAGCTCGCAGCGGAGACACGCGCTGAAGCCGTGGGCGTGGCCCGCGGCAATCGGCAACGGCCTGGCCGCCGGCGGGGTTGGAACCGCCTGCATGACGGTCTCGAGCACGCTCGAGATGAGGTTGCGGGGACGGCCGCCGAGCACGGTGCCCGCACGGGCCGCGGCGAAGGTCCTCGGCGTCGAGCCGGTTGGCGAGCGCGAGCGGGCGCGGTTCGCGAACCTAGTCCACTGGGGCTACGGAACGAGCTGGGGGGCGGCGCGCGGGCTGATCGGCGCGCTCGGATTCGGCGGACCGAGCGCCGCGGCCCTGTTCCTCGCGGGCGTGTGGGGAGCCGAGCAGGTGATGCTGCCGTCGCTGGATGTCGGCGTGCCGCCCGTTTGGCGGTGGAGCCGCGAGGAGATCGCCATCGACGGCCTGCACCATCTCGTCTACGCGACGGCTACGAGCGTGACCTACGAGCTTCTCGCCGAGCGCTCCAGCCTCGCACGGCCGCGCGGCTGAGCCGGCCCTAGGCCTCGCAGCCGCCGTCTGCGTCTTTGGAGCCGCGCAGGGCGGCCTCTTCCTGGAGGATTCGCCAGCCCTCCATGAAATGCGCACGGGCTTGCGGTGAGAGTCGCTCGAGGGCGATTCGAAACGGCGCGAGCGCCACCTCGAGCCAGCCCTCCATCGCGTCCCGATAGTCCTCGTGCACGCGAACGATCGTGCGCCTGCGGTCCTGCTCGTCCTCGGCGCGCTCGAGCATGCCGGCCCGGCTCAGCTCGCCGACGATCGTGCTCGTGCTCGAGAGCAGCAGGCCGAGGCGCTTGGCCAGTTCGCTGACGCTGATGGGTTCGGCCGCCGCGACAGCCAGCAGCGCGGTTGCGTGGCGCTTTCCAAGCGAGGAGCGTTCCATCGCGTCGCGCATCGGCATGGGGGCCGGCACGGCGTCCTTGAGGTCGTGGAGCGTGACAGGGACCAGCGAGGTGAGCTCGGCGAGATCCTCCTCAACGCCGGGCGCGGATTTGACTTTCGGATCGCTCTTGACGGCCATGGCTTCTATGCTACTCTCATTCGATCTGCGAACTATTCGCAGATCGTAACTGTTCTCTCATCAACAGTATATCGGAGGTCTGACATGAGCTCGACGACACCGCAGGAGGGAAGGCTTGGAATCGTCGCGCGGGTCGGCGGCTGGGCGGCCGGACACCGGCGCATCGTCGTGCTCGGCTGGATCGTTGCGCTCGTCGGCGCTCTTGGTGTCTCGAGCGCTGTCGGCACCAACTACGGCAACAGCTTCTCCTTGAAGGGCACCGACTCTCAGCGCGCGGTCGATCTGCTCAAGCGCGACTTCCCCGCACAGTCCGGAGACTCCGACCAGATCGTCCTCCATGCCCGCAGCGCGAGCGTCAGCTCGCCGGCTGTGAAGGCGCGTGTCGCGCCGGTGCTGGCGCAGATCGCGAAGCTACCGCACGTCAGCGGCGTCGTCAGCCCGTACTCGGCCGCCGGCGCGCAGGCCGTCTCGCGCGACGGAACGATCGCCTTCGCGACGGTGAACTTCGACGAACGCGCGAACGTCCTGCCCAAGGCAGCCGTGGAACGCGTGATCTCCGTCGCCCACACGGCCCGCTCTCCCCAGCTCGAGGTGCAGCTCGGCGGCCAGGCGATCGAGCAGACCGAAAAAGTCTCGCTCGGGGCGACGACCGCCGTCGGGCTGGTCGCGGCGATGATCGTGCTGCTCGTCACCTTCGGCTCGGCGCTTGCGATGGGGCTGCCGATCCTCACCGCGCTGCTCGGATTGGGCACCGCGATCGGGCTGGCCGGCCTCGCGTCGCAGGTCATCACCACACCGGACTTCGCGACGCAGCTCGCCGCGATGATCGGGCTGGGTGTGGGCATCGACTACGCCCTCTTCCTGATCACGCGCTTCAGGCAGAACTATCGCTCGGGGATGGACCTGCAGACGTCCATCTCAGAAGCCATGGACACCGCCGGACGCGCCGTTCTGTTCGCGGGCATCACGGTGATCATCGCGCTGCTCGGGCAGTTCGCGCTCGGTGTGAGCTTCCTCTATGGCCTCGCCGTCGCCTCGGCGCTGGCGGTGCTGATGACGATGCTCGCCGCGCTCACGATCCTGCCCGCCGTGCTCTCCCGGTTCGGCGAGCGCATCGCGAGGCCCGGCCGCCGCGCCCGCAACAGCGGCGAGTCCTCCGCGGCACGCGAGGCCCGCGGCGCGTGGGCGCGCTGGGCGTCCCTGATCCAGCGCCACCCCTGGCCGGGCGCCCTCGCGGGACTCGCGATCATGCTGACGCTCGCGGCGCCTGCGCTCGCACTGCGGCTGGGAAACAGCGACGCGGGCAACAACCCTCCGAGCTCGGGCACCCGCCACTCCTACGACCTGCTCGCCAAGGGCTTCGGGCGCGGCTTCAACGGGCCGCTGCAGGTGGTCGCCACCCTGCCCCATGCGGGTGACTCGGCCGCGGTGGCGGCCATCGCGGCCTCTCTCCGTGCCACCGGGGACGTCGGGTCGGTGTCGCCTGCGCGCCTGAGCCCGAACGGGCAGACGGCCGTCTTCCTGGTCTACCCGACCTCGGCGCCGCAGTCCCTTGCGACGAGCAACCTCGTCGAAAGTCTGCGCAGGCGCACGCTGCCGCCCCTCGCGCAAAGCACCGGGACGCGGATCCTCGTCGGCGGCCAGCAGGCGACCACGATCGACTTCACGAGCGTGCTCTCCAGCAAGCTACCGCTGTTCATCGGGATCGTGGTCGCGCTGTCTGCGCTGCTGCTGCTGCTCGTGTTCCGCTCAGTGGTGATTCCGGTGCAGGCCGCGTTCATGAACCTGCTCTCGATCGGCGCCGCCCTCGGCGTGGTGGTAGCGATCTTCCAGTGGGGATGGCTCGGCAGCTTCTTCAACGTCAAGGGCGGGCCGATCGAGGCGTTCATCCCGGTGATGCTGTTCGCGATCGTCTTCGGCCTGTCGATGGACTACGAGGTCTTCCTCGTCTCGCGCATCCACGAGGAGTGGACCCGGCGGCGCGATGCCGGCCAGGCGGTGACGCGCGGACTCGCCTCGACCGGGCGGGTGATCACCGCGGCGGCAACGATCATGATCTGCGTGTTCCTGTCGTTCGCCGTGGGAGACCAGCGCGTGCTCAAGCTGTTCGGGCTGAGCCTCGCCAGTGCCGTCTTCCTCGACGCGTTCGTCGTACGCAGCCTGCTGCTCCCATCGGTGCTCGGCATCCTCGGACGCCGCACCTGGGCAATGCCGGCGTGGCTTGGAAGACGCCTGCCGCATCTCGCAATCGATCGCACCGAGGCAGAGGCCGCGGCGCCGCTCGAGGAGCCCGTCAAGCAGCCCGCCTAGCGCCGGACGTGGTCTCTGCGATGCGCCCGCGGTACTCCTCATCGGTCACATGCTCGCCCCAGGTCGCAGGGTTGCCGTCGTCGTCGACCTCGAGCATCGCGAGGTGGGTCATGAACCGATCGGGCGCCGCGCCGTGCCAGTGCTCCTCCGCGGGCTCGAAGAAGACGGTGTCGCCGGGTCGGATGGCCTCGATCGGGCCGCCGCGACGCTGGCAGAGGCCAATGCCCTCAGTTATGTAGATGGTCTGTCCCCGCGGATGGGTGTGCCAGGCTGTCCGCGCGCCGGGGGTGAAGTGAACGCTGTTGGCCGACAGGCGCGACCCCTCTGCCGGTGTGGCGACGGTGTCGAGGTAGACCGCGCCGGTGAACCACTCGGCCGGCCCGACGGCGGTTTGGATTGAGCTCTTGGTGATCTGCATGTCCTTCCCTCCCGAGGTTCGTGTGTCCAGCGGTGCGTCAAGGCTCGACCATGACCTTGATCGCTTCGCGGTCGTTCATCGCCCGGTACCCGTCCGGCACCTCCTCGAGGGGCATGGTCCGGTCCAGAACTCTGCCGGGTTCAATCGTGCCTTCGAGCACGTCGGGCAGCAGCTCCCCGATGTACGCGCGCACCGGAGCGGGGCCACCGCTCACGGTGAGGTTGTTGTAGAACGCCAACTGCGACGCGGGCATCATCTCGTCCTGCGGCACGCCAACGCGGCCGACCGCGCCGCCCGGGCGGGCGATGCTGAGCGCCGTGAGCATCGACTGCTCCAGCCCGACGCACTCCAGGACGGAGTGGACGCCAAAGCCGTCGGTGAGCTCGCGTACGCGTTCGACCGCCTCGTCGCCTCGCTCGCTCACGACGTCGCTCGCGCCGAACTCCCGCGCCAGGGCTATCCGCTCGGGATGACGGCCGAGGATGATGATCTGCTCGGCGCCCAGGCGCCGCGCGGCGATCACTCCGCACAAACCGACGGCGCCGTCGCCGACAACGGCCACCGTCCTTCCCGGGCCGACCTCGGCACCGACGGCGGCGTGATGCCCCGTCCCCATCACGTCTGAAAGCGTGAGAAGCGACGGCATCAGCGCGTCGTCTTCGCCGACCGGAAGAACGACGAGTGTCCCGTCCGCCTGTGGGACGCGAAGCGCTTCGGCCTGCGCTCCGTCGGCCTCGCCACTGCCGAAGAATCCTCCGTGGATGCACGACGTCTGAAGCCCGTCGTGGCAGAACACGCAGCTGCCGTCGGAGTACGCGAACGGCATCACCACGACATCGCCGGCCTTCATCGTTCGAACCTCGGCGCCGACGGCGTCGAGGACGCCGATCGCCTCGTGGCCCATCCGGCGGCCGGTCTCGCTGCGCTCCATCGTCCTGTACGGCCAGAGATCGCTGCCGCAGATGCAGGCTCGGGTCACGCGGACCAGCGCGTCGGTCGGTTCCCCGAGGACGGCATCGGGGACGGTCTCGATCCGGACGTCGCCCGCTCCGCGCATGATCGTTGCTCGCATGTTGGGCCGCCTTTCGAATCCGGAAGCAAGTCCTCGAAACGGAGAGGGAGGGATTCGAACCCTCGAACGAGGTTTCCCCCGTTACGCGATTTCCAGTCGCGCCCGTTCAACCGCTCCGGCACCTCTCCACACGCTCGGCCGATCTGCGGGTCGACCGTCGGACGAAGGCTACGACACCGGCGCGTCCTGCGTTGCTAGGCTGCCAGGCGTGCTGGCGACCAGCGAAGCGTTCGTCAAGACCCTTGGCCTGATCATCACGTTCGGCGGCATCGGCGTGATCGTCAACGCGCTCGTGATCTACATCGCCATCCAGGTCCGCGGCGAGCACCGGCAGAACCAGGAGCTGCTCTCGCGGCGCCCGCCCGACGCCTGATCCTCCGGGCACGCGCGGTGCCCGGCGACTACATGATGTAGACGGGCGTGCCGACCGGCGAGTGGCTGTAGAGGTCGATCACGTCGGGGATCCGCATGCGCACGCAGCCGTGCGAGGCGTCGTGGCCGATCGTCGAGTACTCGCTCGGATCGATCCCGTGGATTCCCGCGCCGCCTTCAAACGACATGAACCGCGCCTTCAACGGGTCGCCCGGTCCTGGCGGGACGACCGTCCCGGCCAGCGCCCCCGCCCACGCTTTTTTCGGCACGTACCACGGCGGGTTGACCTGCTCCCATTCGATGTGGTGCAGGCCCGCCGGCGTTTCGAGGCCTTCCATCCCTACGGCGATTTCGAACGTTTTCGAGAGCTTGAGGTGGTCGTAGAACTGCAGCTTGAAGCCACCCCGGTTGATCACGATGTACGCCGGATACTTCCCCGCGAGCTCGGCGGTCGTAACGGCCGGCTGCAGCTTGTGGACCGGCACGTTGACCGTGCGGCCGGGACCCGCGCCTAGCAGCGAGCGGTCGATCCGAGCGCCCAGCGTTGGGTAGTCGACGGCAAGGCCGGTCTGCCCGGGCACCGTGCTCAGCCCGCTTGCGACGGGCTGGACGGTCGCGTCCCGGGGTGGACGGTTCACCGCCGTGCGCACCTTTGACGCGAGCGCGCGCACGGCCCGGTGCGAATAGCTCACCGCCAGCGGGACGTTCCGCTTGACGCTGCCCCCGAACACGCCGCGCACCGTGCGCGTCAGGATCGACCCTTGGCGGCTCGCGTCCAGGGCCTGGGCGACCATCCTGGCCGAGTCGACCTTCACATGGGCTTCGCGGGCGGTGAGAGTCCACGACCGCGGGCCGGAGCGGACGGTGACCGGGCTGTTCAGGCGCCCGTTCAGCTGCCGTTCGATCTTGGTCCGCGCCGCCGCGCTGTGCAGGCCGCCCACGGCGATCCCGTCGATCCGCACGCCGTTTGAGATCACGTCCCGGCGAGAGCGGTCATAGAGGTAGATGGCGGCGACAAGCAGCACCACCAGGGCGGCGACGGCTCCTGCGACGTACAGCAAACGGCGACGAGGCATCGCGCCGAGACGATCTACCGAAGATACGGCCATCTCACCTCATAAGTGCGCCAAGACGGGATCCCGACCAACCGAGTGTACCCACCCCCAAGGCGCTGCAAGCCTGCTTGCGGACGCCGGTTCGGGCGCCGCAACGTCAGGCCGGGGGCGCTCCGCCGGGCGCGTTCGCCTCACCGGGCGAGCCACCGGGCGAGCTGGCGCCCGCGTCAGCGGCGGCGCTGTTGGCGTGCTCTTCCTCGCGCGCGCGCCGGTACTCGTTCACGACGATCTCCGTCAGCTCTTCCACCGATGTCTCCGAAGTCGGCTTGTCCAGCACGATCGCGCCGTCCTGGATCATGCTCACGCGATCGCACGCCTGGAAGACCTGAACGTAGTTGTGGAGGATCATGATGATCGACACACGCCCTTCCTCCTTGAGCCGTGCGACCAGGTCGAGGATCTGAGCACCCTCTTTGGCGCCCATCGCCGCGAGCGGCTCGTCGAGCAGGATGATGTCCGACGCCGAGTTCACCGTGCGCGCCACCGCGATCGCCTGGCGCTGCCCGCCTGACAGTCGCGCCACGGAGACGTCGATGCGCGGGATGTTGATGCCGATCTCGTCGAGCGCGCGCCGCGCCTCACGCTTCATCTCGCGGTTGTTGAGCAGTGGCAGCGGGTTCAGGATGCGCTCACGGCGCAGGAAGAGGTTGTGGTAGACGGAGAGTTCGTCGATCAGGGCGAGGTCCTGGTAGACGGTGTCCACGCCTTTCGCCCGAGCGTCGTCGACGCTTTTCGGTTCATATGGCTGCCCTTCCAGGAACATGCGGCCGGAGTCCTGCTTCTGGAAGCCCGAGATGATCTTGATCAGCGTCGACTTGCCGGCGCCGTTGTCGCCGAGCAGCCCGAGCACCTCGCCCTTCTTGAGATGCAGGTTCACGTCGCGCAGGGCCGTCACCGGCCCGAAGCGCTTGGCGATGTGTTCGACGCGCAGTACGTCGTCGGGAGCGGACTCGGGCGGGACCGTCTCCTCCGGCGGGGGCGTGTGGTCGGGCTCGGGCGATCGTGCTGGCTCAGCCGCCACGGGTTTGCCCCCTTCTCACGCGCCCGACGAACACGTTCGCCGTCATCGCCACGATCACGGCGAGACCGGTGTAGAAGAGCAGGTAGGTCGCCTGAACCCCTTGAAGGATCAGGCCGTCCTTGAGGATGCCCAGGAAGAGGGCGCCGATCAGCGCGCCGACGACGGTGCCCGAGCCGCCCGTGAGCAGCGTGCCGCCGACCACCGCCGCGGCTATCGCCAGTAGCAGGATTTCATTGGGCCCCGCAGGGTTGGGCTGCACGGTCGCCGAGCGCACCGCCTCGAAGATGCCCACCAGTCCTGCCGTGAGCGCGCACAGCATGAAGTTGCGGATCATCACCAGGTTCACGCGCACGCCCGCCTCGGCGGCCCCCAGCTTGTTCGAGCCGATGGCCACCGTGTAAAGCCCCCAGCGGGTGAACGTCAGCACCACCTGCAGCAGCACCACGATCGCAACCGCCCAGATCAGCTCCGAGTAGGTGCCTCCCCCGAACACCTTTCCGAACGTGCCGAGCGGCGGCTGCCCGCCCGGGGTCGCCACGGGCGTGCCTTTGGAGATGATCAGAGACAGCCCCTCGAACGTGAACAGCATGCCCAGTGTCACGACGAACGAGCTGAGCCCCAAGATCGCGACGAACACGCCGTTGACCGCGCCCACCACCATGCAGACGAGCAAGGCGACGACCAACGCCGGCACGAGCGGCAGGCCGAGCGACGTGTTCAGCTTGTAGAAGAGGATCGGCGCGAACAGGTACATGCCCGCGATCGAGAGGTCGATCTCTCCGAGGATCATCACGAAGACCTCTCCTGCCGCCAGGATCGCGAACGGCGCGAAGTAGGGCAGCAGCGTTTCGAAGTTTTCGCCCGTCAGGAAGGTGCTCGTGTTCGCCGAGAAGTAGATCGCGGTCACCAGCGCGATCACGATGATGCTGCCCTCGCGCAGCGCGATCACGCGCATGCCGATCTGCCGCCAGCCGGGCAGGGCTCGGCGCGACGGCGCCGAGCCCCCCGGGCCACCGGGGTCGCGCGAGGCAGGCTGCTGAGCCACGCTCGCCACCCGCCCGATCTCCTATTTGACGACGGCGGCCGTCGCGGTCGTGCCCTCGAAGCGGGACTTCGTTAGGTACGGCGCGACGGATTCTGGGGTCACGAACTTCAGCCCGGTGTTCGCTTCGAACAGGCCGGACTGGGTGTTGGAGACCTTGTAGAAGAACATCTGCAGCGTCGGCAGGAACCCCTGCAGGTAGGGCTGCTGGTCGATCGTGAATTCGATGAAGCCTTCTTTGAGCAGCTTCTGCGTCTGTTCGGTCAGGTCGAAGCCGCCGGCGTGCACTTTGCCCTTGAGCCCGAGCTTCTGCATCACTTTGGCCAGGCTTTCCGTGCTGCCGCCGTCAACGGCATACATGCCCTTCACGCCCTTGTGAGACTGGTAGAAGGCTTCGATCGTCGACTGCTCGCCCTGAACGGCGGCGCCCGTCGCGACCGTGTGGATCGTGATCGCCTTGCCTGAGTTTTTGATCGCCCGTTCGGCGCCTTCGATGCGCGGCTGCAGGTTCGCCGAGCCGGGCGTCGCGATGAACAGGCCGACTTCGCCGGAGCCGACGGCGGCCACGATCCGTTCACCCATCTTTTCGCCGGCGAGTTTCAGGTCCTGACCGCTGTAGGAGAGACGCTTGTTGCCAGCCGCGTCGGCGTTGTAGGCGACGACCGGGATACCGGCCGCCAGCGCTTTTTCGACCGGCCCGTTGAACGCGTGCAGGTCGATCAGCGCGACGCCGATCCCGTCCGCTTTAGCGGTGATCGCGGTGTTGATCGCGTTGACCATCTGGTTGACGTCGCTGTTTTCCGAGCCCGTCCACTGAAAGGAGCAGCCGAGCAGTTTGCACGCGTCCGCGATGCCGTACTGGGTAGGCGTGAAGAACGGGTTCGTCGTCACGTGGTTGACGAACACGAATTTGTAGCTCGGGTGCGATCCGAACACATCCGTGGAGGCGCCGCCGCTGGAGGCGCTGGACCCGCACGCGTTCAGAATCGTGCCGACGGAGCCCGCCGCGACGCCGGTCAGCGCGGTGCGCCGTAGAAAGGCTCGTCGGTCGAAGCCGCCTCGGCCGGTATCCGGCTGGTCGAGGTAGTCAAGACGCTCTGCGGCTTCCACGGCCTGGTCGGTGTCTGACATTTCGCTCTCCTATCCGCCTGGTTTTTTCAGGGGCCTCGTGCACATCCTATGCCACGTCGGACACTACCTTCCCGCTAATCGTCCCGCCAGTCAACATCAACTCGCCAAACACCGCTATACCCTCGTGTGATGGCTGACGATTCCGCCCCGCCACCCGCCTCCGAGGAGCCGGCCGCCGCGGGCCCCGGACAGCCGCAAGAGCCTCAACAGCCGCCCGCCCCCGTCCAGCGATACGGGATCGTTTCGATCGCGCGGCACGTCAAAGACGACGGTCGCATGCTGCTGCTCTACACGCACGAGGAGCCGAAGAGCTCGTGAGCGAGCTGCGCTTCGACGAGCTGCGCGGCGAGCACGTCGTCTACGCCATCCACCGCCAGGACCGCACGTTCCTGCCCTCGCGCGACCACTGTCCGCTGGACCCGACGCGACCGGGCGGGCCGCAGACGGAGATCCCGTTCCCTGACTTCGAGATCGCCGTGTTCGACAACCGCTTCCCGGCCTTCGAGGCGCCGCTGGGGGCGGCGGAGGTGGTCGTCTACACGGCCGAGCACGACGGCTCCTTCGGAACGCTCGCGCCCGACCGCGCCGAGGCCCTGATGTGGGTATGGCGCCACCGCTACGAGGAGCTCGGCGCCCGCGATGACATCGACTACGTGATGATCTTCGAGAACCGCGGGGTCGAGGTCGGCGTGACGCTGCATCATCCGCATGGGCAGATCTACGGCTATCCGTTCCTGCCGCCGGTGCCGACCCGCGAGATCGCGGCCGACGAGCGCCTCGGCGGCTGCGCGCCCTGCGCTCTGATGCGCAACGAGCTCGACGACGGCAGGCGGATCCTCTACGAGGACGAGGGCGTGGTGACCTATGTCCCCTACGCGGCCCGCTGGGCCTATGAAGCGCACGTCACCCTGCGCGCGCACCGAGCCAGCCTGCTCGAGTGCGAGCCGGCCGAGCTGCGCATGCTGTCCGAGGCGCTGCAGGCGCTCGTGCGCGGGTATGACGTGCTGTTCGACAGGCCGTTCCCGTACGTGATGGTCGTGCACCAGGCGCCGACGGCCTCGGCCACCGGCGCCGGCCACCTGCACGTCGAGTTCTATCCGCCGCTGCGCACGGCCGACAAGCTCAAGTACCTCGCAGGCTCAGAGCAGGGCGCCGGCACCTTCATCTCCGACACCCTGCCCGAGGAGTCTGCGGCCGCGCTGCGCGAGGCGATCGCCCGTGCCGCGTGAGCACAGCGCCGCCTTCGCTCCCGGCCGCGTCAACCTGATCGGGGAGCACACCGACTACAACCAGGGCCTCGCGCTGCCGTTCGCGATCGCCGAGGGCGTCACGGTGCGAGCCGAGGCGCAGGCGCCCGCAGCGGACGGGGACACCGCGGGGGAGCCGAGGATCGAGGCGGTCGCGAGCGACCTCGGCGAGCGCGACGAGTTCGCGCTCGCCGCCCCCGGCCCCGCCGAGGGCTGGCGCGCGTTCGTGCGCGGCACGGTCGCCGAGCTGAGCGCCGCCGGTGCGCCGTTGATGGGCGCCCGCCTGCAGATCGGCGGCGACGTGCCGGCCGGCGCGGGCCTCTCCTCCTCGGCGGCGCTCGAGGTCGCGCTGTGCCTCGCGCTGCTCGAGCTCGGATCGGGGCGCGGCGCCGGCGCCGGCGCCGAGAGCTTCGACCGGACCGAGCTCGCGCGGCTGTGCGCGCGAGTGGAGAACGAGTGGGTCGGCGCGCAGACCGGCCTGCTCGACCAGCTGGCGTCGCTCTACGGCGAGCCGCACGCGGCTCTCTGCATCGACTTCCGCACGCTGGAGATCACCCCGGTGCCGCTTCGCCTCGGCGGATGGCGTCTGGTCGTGCTCGACTCCGGCGAGCGCCACGCGCATGCGAGCTCCGGCTACAACCAGCGCCGCGCCGAATGCGCGCAGGCCTGCGAGCTGCTCGGCGTCCCCTCGTTGCGCGACGTCGACGCCGAGGGCCTCGAGCGCCTGCCGGAGCCGCTGCGCAGCCGCGCCGAGCACGTGCTCGGCGAGAACCTGCGGGTGCGCGCGGCGGTGCAGGCGCTGCGCGCCGATGACCTGCCCACCGTCGCTAGCCTTCTGAACGCCTCGCACGCGAGCCTGCGCGACCGCTATGCGATCTCCACGCCGGCCGTGGAGGCGACGGTTGAGCGGCTTCTGCAGGCGGGTGCGGCCGGCGCGCGCCTGATCGGCGGTGGCTTCGGCGGGAGCGTACTGGGCCTGTTCGAGCCGGGCGTCTCCCCTCCGGCGGGGTCGCGCGAGGTCCGTCCCGGCCCGGGCGCGCACTTGCTGGATCCCTAGTCGGCGCAGTCGCCTCAGAGCCGGGCGATGACCAGCGCGCAGGCGGTCACGACGAGCGCAAGTGACAGCGCCGCGAGAGCGCCGTCAAGCGGTGCGAGCAGCCCGGCGATCGAGAGCGGTTCAGCGCCGCCGTCGGGGAGTCTGCGCACGCCGCTGATCGAGCTCGTGCGCCGCCGCAGCTCGCGCGCGGGCGAGCTCAGCCGCCGCTGCGCAACGCTCATCGCCAGGCAGCCGCCCGCGATCAGGATGCCCGGAAGCGCGACTTTCTCGGCATTTGCGAAGTAGCCGGTGAACGCCGGGAAGGCGCCCCAGCCGACGGCGAACCAGAGGTCGCTGTGCAGCCGGCCGCCGATCAGCTCGAGGTTGTAGGCCGGCAGGAACAGGGCGCCCGCGACCACGAACGGCGTGAGCCACGCCGACACCGTGACGATGCCGCCCACGCCGATCGCGAGCGCTCCGAGCAGGCTCGCGACGGCGAGGACGAGGAGCGTGCGGTCGCCGAGCCCGGTGCGCAGTGGCCGGTCGTGCAGCTCGTCGAGCGCATGCGCGGCCACGCCGACCGCCAGCGCGAACGCCGCCAGCCCCCAGAGCAGGCGATCGACGTGCAGCCGCGGCGCCGCCGCCGCGCCGAGCGCGAAGTAGCTCAGATGCCAGGCGGTATACGGGGGATGCAGGAGCGCCAGCAGGTCGCCGGAGCGTCCGCGGCCCAGGGCGTAGAACGCGGGGCGCTCAGGTCCCGCGGCCATCGCTCTCAGCTCTCGCCGGCGTCGGCGATCGGCGCCGACCGTTCACCGGCGCGAGCGCCCCTGGTCGCCGACATGACGACGCCGCCCCCCAAGCTCATGCGGCGCACCTGTACATGCTCGAGTCCCGCCTCGCGCCAGTAGCCGGCGATCCGCTCGAGCGGGTGGCGCTCGTAGAAGCCGCGAATGCTCGGCCCGAGGAATCGCCCCACGTCGTACCACTCGCGCGAGGCGACGCGCCCGAGCGCAGGCAGGCCGACCGCCGTGTACAGCCGCCACGCCGCCCGCGCCGGCTTCCATGGCGGCACGCCGAACTCCAGCGAGGCCACCCGGCCGCCGGGGCGCACGACGCGAGCGAGCTCGAACATCGTCGCCCGTGGATCCTCGACATAGCGCAGTAGATAGGTGAAGGTGAGCGCGTCGAAGCTCGCGTCGGCGAACGGCAGGGCCTCGGCCTCCCCTTCGACCAGCTCCACGCGGGACGCATCCCGCCCGGCGAAGCGTGCGCGAGCCGCCGAGAGCATCTCGGCACTCTGGTCGATGCCGACGACCGAGCAGTCGGCGCGTGCGAGCAGCTCGGCAGCGACCATGCCGGTGCCGGTGGCCACGTCGAGCACGCGATCGCCCGGCTCTGGCGCCACCTCGCTGACCAGCGCCGTGCGCCAGCGCGGGTCCTGCCAGAAGCTCAGCGCGGCCGATAGCGCGTCATAGCGGCGCGGCAGCCCGCGGAACAGCTCGAGCGCCTCGCGCTTGCCAGGCGATCTCTGATCGATGGAGGCGACTCCGTCGACGCCGCTGTGTGAGGGCCCGCTCATGTGGTTGCCGATCTGAAAGGCTAACCGCCGAGCGTCTGAGCGGTGACGGTCCCCACGCGTCGAGAGCGAGGAACACATGACAGAAGAGAGCAACCCCTCAGGGCCGCCGCGCGTGATGCTGGTCACGGGCGCGTCGAGCGGGATCGGCGAAGCGACCGCGCGCCGTCTTGCGCGCGAGCCCGGCGCCTCGGTCGTTCTGGTCGCCAGGCGCGAGGAGCGGCTGAGCAGGCTTTCGGCCGAGCTCGGCGAGGGACGCGCGAGCTGGGTCGCCGCGGACCTGCTCGACGACGACGCCCCTGAGCGAATCCGCGACCACGTGATCGAGCGCCACGGAACCCTCGACCTGCTCGTCAACAACGCCGGCGCCGCCTGGCGCGGGACCTTCGCGGACGCTGGCTACGAGAACGTCAGGCGCACGATGGCGATCAACTTCGACGCGCAGGTGAGGCTGACCGAGGCGCTGCTCCCACTGCTGCGCGCGTCCGCGCCGAGCGCGATCGTCAACGTGTCCTCGACCGCCGGGAGGGTGGCGCGTGCGGGGTCCGGCGCCTACAGCGCGTCGAAGTTCGCGCTGGCCGGCTGGTCTGACGCGCTGTGGGCCGAGGAGCGGCCCCACGGCGTGCATGTAGGGCTGGTGCTGCCGGGGTTCATCTCGACCGAGGGCTTCCCCCAGTCGGAGCTCACGGCCAGGCCGTGGACGCGCTGGATCGTCTCAACGCCCGAGAAGGCGGCGGAGGCGATCTACGAGACGGGGATCGAGCGCCGTCCCGAACGCTACGTGCCGCGGGCGTACGCGCTCGCGGCCGTGATGCGGATCGTGACCCCTGGCCTGGTCCGCCGCGTGCTCGGCGGCGGCGCCGCGAGCGTGATGACCACGACCACCGGTCCCGACATGGCCGAACGCCGCAACGGCGCCGGCAACATCCCGCCGGGCTAGCAACGGCCGCGAGCTCCCCTGCCTCGCCGACACCGCCGGGCGGCTCAGCTGCAGCGCAGCACGAAGTTCCTGTTGACAGTGCCGTCTACCCGGTAGCCGAGCGGCGAGAGATGCTCCTCGATCCACTCGGCCTCCGGGAGCGTCTCGAGCACGATCAGAGGACGGCAGCGTTCGATCGTGCGCAGGGCGCCTGCGAGCGCCTGAAGCTCATGCCCCTCGACGTCGAGCTGCACGGCCGCCACCCGCCGGTCGCCTCCCAGCACCTCGTCGAGCGCCACGAGCTTCACCTCCTCGTTGTCCCACCAGCGCGCTCGCGCCGGGTCGGAGATGATGCGGCTGGCTCCGCCGAGCGGCAGGCCCTCGCGGTCACCAGTCGCGAGCAGCGCCGTGCCACCTTCGGCGCCGAGGCCCGCATGGGTCAGCACCACGTTCTCGAGCCCGTTGAGCGCGGTCGTTATCTCGCTGCAGCGGTGGTTCTCGTCCCCCGGCTCAAACGCCCACACGATCGCTCCGTTCGCCCGCGATCTAGCGAGCGCGGGCACGAAGTCGCCGAAGAACGTGCCCGCATGCACGATGTCGCCGTCGCTGTCGGCGCCGCGCACGAGATCGAGCGTCTCCGCCTCCCACACGCGCGACTGCAGGACTGCCTGGGCGACCGGCCGGTGCTGTGAGGAGCGCGGCACGCAGTAGACGCCGTGCTCGTTGCGCGCCACGATGCTGTCCGGCGCGTCGAGCGGCAGGTCGAGCGGCGCGCCGGAGGGCGGCTCGGAACCGGCCGTTTGGCGGTCTCCCTGCGCCTGGGCTCCGGCGCCGCGGCCGATCACTCGCCTCAGGCGCCGCCGGGACCAATAGGCCCATCCGGCCAGCCATGCCAGCCCTCGCTTGAGCGGCCTCGGTATGGCTCTGCGCAGCGCCCTCGACCGCATTCCTACCGCCGGGCTAGGACTCGAATTGCCCGGCGTACAGCGCGAACGTTGCGCCCTGCGGGTCCTGGACGACGCCGATCTTCGCGATCCCGATGTCGATCGGCCCTGCGAGCTTGGTGCCACCGAGCTCCACGACCCTGGCGAGCGCGGCGTCGATGTCCTCCGCGCCGAAGTAGACGAGCCAGTGCGGCGGCGCGTCGGGCGGGCTCGGCTCGCGTATTCCGCCGTTGCTGGAGCCGCGGTTCATGATCGTGACGTAGCGTCCGTCCATGCCGGGGAACTCCTCGAACGTCCAGCCGAAGAGCCCGCCGTAGAACCCGCTCGAGGCGTCGATGTCGGGTGAGGCCAGCTCGTTCCACGAGAGCGCTCCGGGAGCGTTGACGAGCGCGGCCCCGAAGTGGTTTCGCGGCTGCCAGACCATGAAGTACGCCCCCCGGGGGTCCTGCAGCACGGCCATCCTGCCGGCATCCAGCACGTCGAACGCCGGCGCGTGTGCCGTTGCACCGAGCTCCGTCGCGCGCGCGACCGCGCTGTCTGCGTCCTCGACCGAGATGTAGGAGTTCCAGACCGGGGGAACGCCCGCATCGCGCTGCTGCTGGGGCTGCGGGGCGATCGCCCCGACGTCCTTTCCATCGAGCCGCATCATCGAGTAGCTGACGTCCTCGCCGACCGGCATGTCCTCGGCCTGCCAGCCGAACAACCCGCCGTAGAACTCCTTCGCCGCCGCCTGATCGGTCGTGGTCAGATCGGTCCAGCAGAAGGTTCCAGGCGCGTAGGACGTGCGCTCGCTCATCGCGGCCAGACTATCGCGTCAGGCCGTGGCCGCTCGACCGCGCGCGCCCTGATCCAACACGACCTCGGCGACGGCCAAACCGAGGTAGCGAGCGACCTCGAGCGCGTCCCGGCGCAGCGTGCTCTCATCGCGCGGTGTCAGGCGAGCGAACGGACGGACCACGATCCTCCCGGCGGAGATGCTCCAGGTGGCCGCCGCCCGTCCGCGAACCAGCGCGAACGGGCGGAACAGGCCGTTGACGGTGACGATGCCCTCGTTGCCGGCAAGCAGCGCCTCGCGCGAGCGCCAGCCGAGCAGCAGCGGATCGAAGGCGCCGAGCAGCAGGGGCCCCGGCAGCGGCGCCGGGGCCTGGCGCCTGGCCAGATCGACCAGGCCGTCGCGCTGCTGGAGCTCGGAGGCGATCGCGGCGAGGCCGGCGCGTGCGTCTCTCAGGGGCAGCCCCGACCAGCGAGCGAGGTCGCGCTCGTCTGCCGGCCCGTGACCGGCGAGGTATCTGCGGGCGAGCTCCGCCAGGGAGCGCTCCCGGTCAAACCGCGGCCGGCGGCCCAGCCAGTCCTCCACGAGCGCGTAGGCATGCTGTCCGCCGATCATCGGTCCGCGCACAGCCACGCCGCGCAGCGATGCGAGCATCAGCAGGTGCACGAGCGCCTGGCCCTCCGTGCGAATCCCCGCCGCGGCGATCCGCTCGCGCAGCTGCACGCGCGTGAGCGGGCCCTCGTCGGCGAGCGCCCGCTCGATCACCGCGACCGCACGCTCAGCCGCGTCCTCGGCGACTCCCTCCTGGGAGAGGCGCCGGGCGTTGGTGGTGAACAGCGGCGGTGAGGTGAGGGAGTGCAGCCACGCGTAGTCCTCGCTGGCGATCAGGTGCAGCGTGCCGCGGTTCAGCCAGGTGATCAGCAGCGATCGGTCGTCGCTCAGGCAACGATCGACGTCCGCGGCGCTCAGGCCCGCGCTGCGCGCACGGATCGCCAGTCGTGCCCCGCGCGGGTCCTGGCCCTGGACGGCGAGAAGCCGTCGGACGACCTCGAGCGGATCGCCGGCAGGCTGCCCGGCCAGCAGCTGCGCGGTCAACCGCTCCGCGATCATCGAATCGTCAGGCGCGCGGGTCGCGCCACATCGGCCACATCGCCGGCCCGCGAAGCAGGCGCATCTCCTCGAGCACGCGGAAGCCGTGGCGCGAGTAGAAGTCGATGTTGCGCTCCTTGGAGGACTCCAGGTAGGCAGCGACGCCGTCGCGGTCGCACTGCGTGAGCATGGCCGACAGCACCGCCGAGCCCAGGCCCCTGCCCTGCGCGCTCGGGTCGGTGCCGAGCACGGCCAGGTACCAGTGCTCGGGCACCGAGGGGTGCCTGCGCTCCAGCAACTGCCAGCCGACGGCCGTGAGTGGAAGGCGGGTGATGAGGCGCGGGTGCAGGAAGCAGCGGGCGATCTGCGCTTCCTCGCGCGGCTTCGGACGCCAGCGCCCGGGAGGCGCCCACAGCGCGGCGCAGCTGAGATCGTCGGTCGTCCACACCTCGTCGTCCGTGAGCATCTGGTGCAGCCGCGTCGCCTGGAAGCGTTCGAGCGCGCGCTCGCGAAGCCCGTGGGGCCTGAATGCCCAGGCGGCGACCGGGTCGTCGAGGAAAGCGCGTGCGAGCATCCCGGCGAGAGCCGGCACGTCGGCGGAGGTGGCACGGCGAACCGCCGCGCCAGCGCCGGCGGTGCTCATAGCTCGAAGGCCTCGGCCAGCAGCTCGTACGAGCGCCGCCTGGCCTGGTGGTCGTAGGTGATGGTCACGATGATCGCCTCCTCGGCACCGTAGCTGTCGAGCACGTCCTCGAGCTCGCCTCTCACCGTCGCCGGCGAGCCCAGGATCGCGCGGCGGCGCGGTCCGCCGCCCGCTCCGCTGCGATTCTCGGCCTCCAGGAACGCCAGTGCCTCCTCCGGCGGCGGCACCGCGATCAGCTCGCCCCGGCGCAGCAGCGTGAAGGTCATGCGCCCGCTCGTGGCCAGGCGCCGCGCCTCCTCGTCGCTGTCCGCGCAGACGACCCACACGGCGACGGCGGTGCGTGGGCGTGCGCCGGCGTGTTCGTGCTCGGCGAAGCGCTCGCGGTAGAGCGCGGCGATCTCTGCGCCCTGCGGGTTGATGAAGTCGGCGAACGCATACGGCAGGCCGAGCTCGGCCGCCCACAGCGCGCTCTGCGGAGAGGAGCCCAGCAGCCATGGCTCCGGGCGCTCGGGCGCCCCCGGCAGCATCTTGGCCAGACGCGCGAACGGGAAGTCCGCCGGCAGGCTGTCGTTCAGATATCCGAGCAGCTCGGCGAGCTGGTCGGGGAAGTCGTCGGGCGAAGCCTGGCGGCGGTCGCGCTGCAGGGCGAAGGCCGTCAGCGCGTCGGTACCTGCGGCACGTCCCAGGCCGAGGTCGATCCGCCCCGGGAACAAGCCGGCGAGCAGGCTGAAGGTCTCGGCCACCTTGAAAGGGCTGTAGTGGGGGAGCATCACGCCCCCGCTGCCCACGCGGATGCGCGTCGTGGCCGCGGCGAGCGGTCCGATCAGCGCCTCGGGGCTCGGGCCTGCGAGCATCGGCCCGCCGTGGTGCTCGGCCACCCAGTAGCGGTGATATCCGAGCTCGTCGGCGAGACGCGCCAGATCGAGCGTGTTGCCCAGCGCCTGCGCCCCGGAGGATCCCTTCGAGATCGGAGATTGGTCGAGCACCGAGAGGCGAAAGGGCGCGGGCACCATCCACACGCTATCCGGGCGCCGGGGATTCGCCCTCGGTCATGCTCGCCAAGCGCGGGTGATCGGAGCTCCGCGAACTGCCGCCCGCGGCCACGGCGCTGGGCAACGCGATACGGTTTGTGGCCACGCTCGGAGGAAGGGGTCCAATGCAGGCACCGGTGCTGTTCCGGGACCGTCCGCGTCCCGTGCAGATCGTCATAGGGGGTGTCGTGCCGGCCGCGATCGGAGCGCTCGCGGGCGTGCTTGTCGGAGTGTCCACGGGCGCGTACTGGGTGGTCGCGATACTCGCCGGGGTCGGCGGCTTCCTCGCCGGCTTCGAGCATCAGGACGGATGGGGCGGCGCGGACCGCGGACTCGTCGGCGGGGGGATCTACGGCACCGGCCTGCTCGTCGCCCACGCGATCGCGGGCACGCACGCGAAAGTATCGCTCGGCAGCTTCCCGCCGCTGCTCGCCGTTGTCACGGCGATCGTCGGCATGCTGCTGGGCGCCGCCGGAGGGCGCGTCGGGCGCACGATCCTTCACCGAAGCTCGCTCCCCGCGGGGGAGCAGGCCGTACCGGCGGAGGACGACGCCCTGCCGGCAGACGGCAGCGTCCTCCCCGCCGAGGACAACGTCGCAAGCTGATGGCGACCGAGCCCGAGCCGGCGTACCACCTGTTTCTCGACCCCGCCGAGGTGCCGGTGGCTGCCAGCGCGCTGCGACTGCTGATCTCCGACGAGGCGCACGAGCCCGAGATCCGGCGCCTGGCGCGCGAGGTGCTGGCCGGCCTCGAAGCACAACCGGACGAGCACGGAACTCTGACCCTGACCCTCGGCGCCGGGCAGATGAAGATCACGCACGGCGCCGTGAGGCTGCTGCTCAACGATCTCCAGCGCGAGCAGGCCACCGAGCGCGAAACGCTCTGGGCGATCCTCGACAAGCTCCCCGACGAGCACACGATGCGCGCTATCGAGCTGTAACGCGAGTAGATCACGGCGGCAAGGTCGCACAGGCGAAACCGCGTGTACGAGCTCTCAACCGGCACCCTCCCGAGCCTCCGCAGGCCAACGGCCACGCCTGCGATCCCGCAGCCGCTCGCGCGGCTGCTCAGGCTGGCCGGCACACGGCTCCAGCTCGGGCGCCGGGCGCTGACGCTGGCCACGGGGCTGTCGGCGGCCGTGCCGGTGATCGTGGCGACGGTCAAGGCGGTACGCGACGGCTGGGTCCCGGGCGCAGACCAGGCGATCATCGCTACGCGGGCCTACGACGTCTTTACCTCCCACGCGCCGCTGTTCGGTCAATACTCGCTCGCCGGAGAGGTGACGGGCAGGATCACCCACAGCCTCGGGCCGATGCTGTTCTGGTTGCTGGCTCTGCCCGCGCGCTTCGGTGGCCCCGCGAGCATGACCTGGACGATGGGGGCGCTCAACACCCTCGCGATCGTCGGGGTGGTCGTCCTCGCCCGCCGGCGCGGCGGGATCGTGCTGATGTTCGCGGCAGCGCTCGCGGTCGCGCTGATGTGCCAGTCGCTCGCCGCCGAGACGTTTCACGACGTGTGGAATCCGTCCGCCGGCCTGTTCCCGTTCACGCTGCTGATCTTCCTGTGCTGGTCGCTCGCATGCGGCGAATACCGCCTGCTGCCGCTGACCGTGCTCGTGGCGAGCTTCGTCGCACAGGCGCATCTCATGTACCTCCCCCCCGCCATCGGCCTGCTGGCGGTCGGCGTCGGTGGCCTCGTGGTCGGGCTTGCCGCGCGCAGGCGCCGCGCCCCGGACGCCGGGCCCGCTCCCGGGCGGCGAGCGCTGCTGGTCTGGGCGGCGGCGGCCCTGGCCGTCGGAGTGCTCTGCTGGAGCGCGCCGGCGATCGAGGAGATCCGCGGTCACCCCGGAAATCTGACGCTGGTCGCTCGGAGCGCGAGCGCCTCCAAGGCCACGCTCGGCGCAAGCGCAGGCTGGCACGCGGTCGTACGGGCGGTCGGCGTGCCGCCGTGGTGGCTACACGTCCCGCACGACCGCTGGCAGCGCAAGTACGACGTTCGCTTTGCGCCGTCGGGCGCTGCGGTGGGCTCCTGCGTCGCGCTGCTGGCCGCGCTGACGCTCGCGCTGGTCCTCGGCGTTGTGCGTCGCCGGCGCGACGTCGCGAGCGGCGCGCTGATCGGCTTCGTGCTGTGCGGGACACTCGCGGCCATCGCGGCCTCGACGCCGACCCCGCGCGTGCTCTCGGCCACGCTCGGATACACGATGTGGTGGGGCTCGCAGGTGGGGATGTGGGTTTGGCTGATGCTCGCGTGGTCCGCCTGGCTGGCCCTCGGCTGGCTGCGTCGCGCCCTCTCCTCGCTACGTGCGTCGCGCAGCGCGCGCGGCCGCGCCAACGCCGGCTCGCGTCTGCCGCGGGCGCCGAGCTTCCTGGCGCCGCTCGCGAGGGTGCTCGCATGCGTCGCGGCGGTGCTCGCCACGGCGGCGGTCGGCGTGGCCGTCGCCGCGAAGGGCAGGCCCGACGAGCACCGCCCGGTCTACCGCCCGACCGCCGAGCTCGCCGCCCGGCTGGAGAGCGCGGTGCCGTCGGGACGCACGGTCGAGCTGGTGGGGAGCCTGAACATCGCGACGATGCCGATCAAGCCTGCGCTGCGCTACTTCCTGGTGCGCCACGGCGTGCGCCCCCTCGCCCGCGGCTCGAACCTGCGGCTCGGCGACTGGTATGAGCTCTACCGGCGCCCCTACCAGGACATCGTCTACGTCGACGACGGCACCCGACGGCCGGTCAGGGGGGCGCGCCTCGTGGACCGCGTCAGCTTCACCGACCGTTGGGGGCGGCAGGTGGTCTCGCTTTGGATCGCCCGGCACCGATAGCCACGACGGCCGCCACCGCAACCGGCGCGGTCAGGCTTTCGCGCGCTTGGCGGCATGGCGCCGCGCGTAGAGCTTTTCGCGGATCGTCATCGCGCCGGGGTGCCCGTCGCCGGGCCAGGGCGTGAGCAGCAGCAGCAGCCGCGCCTTCTCGCCGGCCGTGACCTCGTGGCGCTCGCCGGGAGCGAACTCAATCAGCAGCCCGGTTGCGCCGCTGACGCGTTCGCCCGCCGCGTTTGACACCTCGACATCGCCGTCGAGCACGACCAGCCATGCGCGCTCGTGGACCTCGTGATCGGAGAGGGCCTCGCCGGCCGCGAGGTCGAGCACGATCGCTCGCGCGGCGTCGCTCGAGGAGAGGATCTCGGGGAGGCGCGGCTTGAGATCGAGCGCCAGCAGGTCCCAGCTCTGCATCGCCCGAGCGCCGGTCAGCTGACCGGGGCCGCCTCCTCTTGGCGCATCGGCACCCCGGCCGCCGCGTAGGCCTCTTTGGCGTCGAGCGTCTCGGCCTTCAGCAGCGCCTGCGCGAGGCTCACGAGCTTCTCGCGGTTATCCACCAGCAGCCTCGTGACCTCTTCGTGGGAGCTCTCCACCAGCCGGCGCACCTCCTCGTCGATCAGGCGTTGCGTGGCCTCGGAGGTCTCGCTCACGCCCGGCAGAAGCGGGCCCTGCCCGTCCATGGGGAGCACCGCAATCGGGCCCACCGCGTCGCTCATCCCCCAGCGGCCGACCATCTGACGGGCGACCTCGGTGAGCTGGCGAATGTCGGACTCGGCGCCAGAGCTGATCGTCCCGTAGACGACCTCCTCCGCGACGCGGCCCCCGAGCGACACGCTGATCTTCGCCTCGAGCTCCTCGCGCACGTAGGAGACGCGGTCGTTGTCGGGCGTCGAGAGGGTCACTCCGAGCGCCATCCCGCGCGGGATGATCGTCACTTTGCGCACCGGATCCGCACCGGGGGTCAGCATTCCGACGAGCGCATGGCCGGACTCGTGGTAGGCGGTCCGCTCGCGATCGGCCGGCGTGAGCACGATGCCGCGCGGCGAGCCGAGCATGATCTTCTCGAGGGCCTCCGTGAAGTCCGACATCTCCACCTTGTCGTGGTTGCGCCGCGCGGCGAGCAGCGCCGCCTCGTTCGCGAGGTTCGCCAGGTCGGCGCCGACCATCCCCGGCGTGGAGGAGGCGAGCACATCGAGATCGACGTCGTCGGCGAGCGGGATCGTGCGCGTGTGGACTTCGAGGATCTTGCGCCGTCCCGGCCGGTCGGGCGGCTGCACGCTGACGCGCCTGTCGAAGCGGCCCGGCCTGAGCAGCGCGGGGTCGAGGATCTCCGGCCTGTTGGTCGCGGCGAGCACGACCACGGCATCTGAGCTTTCGAAGCCGTCCATTTCGGTGAGAATCTGGTCGAGTGTCTGCTCGCGCTCGTCGTTGGCGCCCGTGACCGAGATGCTGCCCTGGCGCGAGCGCCCGATAGCGTCGAGCTCGTCGATGAAGATGATCGAGGGCTCGGCCTCCTTGGCCTGCTTGAAGAGGTCGCGCACGCGCGACGCCCCGACCCCGACGATCGCCTCGATGAACTCCGATGCGGAGATCGCGAAGAACGCCGCGTGCGCCTCCCCGGCGACGGCCCGGGCGAGCAGCGTCTTGCCGGTGCCCGGGGGGCCCGAGAGCAGTACGCCGTGGGGAATGCGCCCGCCGAGACGTTGATATCGCTCAGGAGACTTGAGGAAGTCGACTATCTCGGTGAGCTCGGCCTTCGCCTCGTCGATGCCGGCGACGTCGTCGAAGGTGACCCGGATCTTCTCGGGGTCCACGCGCCGCGCGCGCGAGCGCCCGAAGCCGCCCAGAGCGCCCATGCCTCCGCCCGCCTGCGCGGCGCGGCGTGCGAGCAGCACGAACAGGCCGACGATCAGGAGCGTCGGCCCGAAGCCGAGCAGCAGCTCGGCCAGCAGCGATGTGCCCTGGGTCGTTGGCTTGGCGTTGATCACCACCCCCTTTTCTTTGAGCAGCGCCGATAGCTGGGCGCCGTTCCAGAAGGTCGGGATCTGGGTGCTGAACAGCTTCGTCGTGGTGGCGTTTTTGGCCGTCGGCGGATAGCGAAGCTTCGACGTGAACGTGCCCTGGACGCTGTCGCCCTTCGTCGAGATCGACCTCACCTGCCCCGCCTGCACCTCCTGCAGGAAGTAGGGGTTGAACGGCACCGTCACGCGCTTTTCGCCGGTGCCGGTGGGTGCGAACAGCAGCACGGAGAGCCAGTTGATCGCGATCAGGATCAGCACGAACCACAGGAATCCGCGCGTGCGGTGCGGCGGCGGACCACTCGGCTCCTGCTTGGGCATCCCGCGCCCGTCGGGGGCGGGCGCCACGTGCCAGCCGCGTTTGTCGCGCGGCATCGGCGGGTGCGCGTCGCGGCGGCTCTCGCCGTCGCCGGGCGTCTCAGACGAGTCGGGGTCGGGCATCTGGCTCAGGCGTTCCCCATCGCGATCATGCTACGCCGTTGCCGCAGCGAAGCGCCGGTTCGCCTGACGTCGGCGCCTGCCCAGGGTGGCCGCTCATCCGGTCGGCTGCAGAGCGGGCTCCGAACCGCGGCGCGCGGCTGTTCCGGAGGCGCGCCCCGGTCGCGCGGCGCGGGCGCGCAGGTCGAGCGCCAGCGGCCGCCTGCGCCCGGCCATGAGCGCGCTCTCGTACACCGTTTCGTAGCGTGCGGCGACGGTCGAGACGTCGTAGCGCGCCTGCACGCTCGAGCGGCAGCGCAGCGGATCGATGTCATCGACCCGCTCGATCGCTGCGGCCATCTCCCGCTCGTCGTCGACGTGGTAGCCGTTCTCGCCGTCGATCACGATCTCGCTCGCGGCGCCTTCGGGAAACGTGATCACAGGAGTGCCGCAGGCCAGCGCCTCGACCATCACCATTCCGAACGGCTCGGCCCAGCGGATCGGCATCAGCAGCGCCTTCGCCCGGGCGAACAGCTGCTTGCGCCGCGCTCCGCCGACCTCGCCGGCAAAGACCACGTTCTCGCCGTCGATGTGAGGCTCGAGCCGCTCGCGGAAGTAGGCGTCCTGCCCGCATTGAACGGGCCCGGCCAGGACTAGCCGACGACCGCTGCGGCGCGCCGCCGCGATCGCGTGGTGCGGCCCCTTGACCGGGTCCACGCGCCCCATCCACAGCAGATAGTCGTGCTTGTCGGTCACGAGCGGCCAGTCCTCGACGACGATCGGGTTCGGCACCACGGCGACCGGCCTGGCCCCTCGCGGGGCAAGCGCGAGCTGGGTCTCGCTGATCGCGACCAGTCGGCACTTGTGGCCATGGCGCATGTAGAAGCGGGCGGTGTCATCCGTGAACGCGCCGTGCAGAGTGTGGACGACCGGCACGCTCATGCGCGTGGCCATCGCGAGGCCGGTGAAGCCGCAGTGGTCGTGGACCACATCGAATGGCCGGCCGAGCTCGGCCGCCCGATCGATCTCATCCCATGCGCAGGCGACATGGTCGCTCTCGTGCAGCGCCGAGCCGATCGCGTCGGGATGCGTGGCGTCGAGCACCACGTGCACGTTCGCCGGCGAACGCGATTCAGGCGCGGCGAACAGCGTGACCTGGTGGCCCCTGGCCGTGAGCTCGTCGCAGAGCAGAGCCACGACCGCCTCGATGCCGCCGTAGCCCGGCGGCGGCACCGGAAACCAGGGAGGAGCGAGCATGGCGACCCGCAGCGAGCTCGCCGTCGAGGCCGGAACGCGGTGACGGAGGGTGGGTTGCGAGCGTGGGTTCAGGGGAATCACCGAGCATCAGCCGATCTGGGGCCGGGCCGTTACTCACTCTCCTGCAGCTAGGCCACCTGACCCGAGCACCCAAACCAGGGGTTCCCGCGGCCATCTGCGCTCAAACTGGATTCGGGCGGCCTCGGCCGGGTGCGAGGATCGGCTTGAACTCGAGTCGGCGCGGCCGACTGCCGTGGGAAAGGGATGGCGCGATGGAACTACGATCCCCGGTGAGCTGATGAGCGAGAGCAGGCGCGAGCGGGCAGGCGAAGAGCGGCCGGACGGCGCCGCGCGGAGCCCACTGAGAGACGCCGGCGTCTCCTCCGAGGAGGACGGCGGTATGGGGCGGGAGGTGTTCAGTCCGCGCGGAGAGCCGTTCGCCGTGGTCGGGCGCGCCGGACCCGTCGAGCTGCACGGCGCGCCACCCATCCCTGCGGAGGCGCGCGAGGAGCTGCTGGTGCTCAAGGACGGCGAGCTCTACCTGTGCGCCCGAACCGACGGCGACGTGGCCCCGGCGCAGGTCTCGGGCGAGGGCTTCTACATGCATGACATGCGCCATCTCTCCGAGATCCGCCTCGAGATCGGCGACGCGCGGCCCGTGGCCCTCTCGCACACGGCGTTCGAGCATCGCGCCGTGCTCGACGCGACCAACGCGACGCTGGCCGGCGACTCGCGCCAGCCGGTGCCGCAGCTCTCGCTCAGCATCACGCGCGAGCTGATGATCGCCTCGGGGCGCCTGTACTACCTGGTCCACCTGCGCAACTTCCTCGCCGATCCCGTCTCGACGTCGATGGCGCTCGCACTCGGAGCGGACTTCGCCGACATGTTCGAGGTGCGCGGCGCGCCGCGGCGAGCGGCGCGCGGTCACGCGCTCGCGCCACGCCGGACCCCACGCGGGGTGACGCTCGCCTACGTGGGGGAGGATGAGGTGTTCCGCGAGACGGTGATCGAGTTCGATCCCATCCCGGACAGCCTCAGCCTCGGGGCCGACCGCTCACGAGCGGCCTGGGATCTGGTGCTCGAGCCGGGCACCCCGGTCGAGATCCTCGTGACCGCCGAGCCGTCGATCGCCGGACGGCGGCGCAACCGTCGGCGACCGGCGACGGCAGCGGCTGAACTCGCCAGGGCCGAGGCCGAGTGGCGCTCGCGCTGTACGGCGATCGAAAGCGACAACGAGCTCTACGACGAGCTGCTCGTGACCTCGGCGCGCGACCTGCGCGCGCTGACCCTGCCGCTGCCGAGCGGCCAGATCGTCGCGGCCGGCATCCCCTGGTACGTGGCGCCGTTCGGCCGCGACGCGCTCGTTGCCGCGGGCGAGGCGCTGATCCTCAACCCGGACCTCGTGCGCGACGCGCTGCTCGCGCTCGCGCGCATGCAAGCCACCGAGGATGATCCGTGGCGGGACGCCGAGCCCGGAAAGATCCTGCACGAGCTCCGCATGGGCGAGCTGGCGGGGGCCGGGCTGATCCCGCACACCCCCTACTACGGCACCGTCGATGCGACGCCGCTGTTCCTGATGCGCGCGGCCGATTACTACGCCTGGACCGGCGATCTGGACACCCTGCGGACGCTGCGACCCGCGCTCGATGCAGCGCTGCGCTGGATCGACGAGTACGGAGACCGCGACGGCGACGGGTTCGTCGAGTACGAGCGCCGCTCGAGCGCCGGCCTTCGCAACCAGGGGTGGAAGGACTCGGAGGACTCGATCGTGCACGAGGACGGAAGCCTCGCCGAGGGGCCGATCGCGCTCGTCGAGGTGCAGGGCTACGTCTACGCCGCCAAGCAGGCGATCGCCGACGTCTACGACGCGCTCGCCCTGCACGACGTGGGTGCGCGGCTGCGCGAGGAGGCGCAGGCTCTGCGCCACGCCTTCAACGACGTCTTCTGGAACGCGCAGGAGGGCACCTTCGCGCTGGCGCTCGATGGGCACAAGCAACAGGTCGCGAGCGTCACCTCCAACCCGGGTCACTGCCTCTACTGCGGGATCGTCGATCCGCCCAAGGCCGGCGCTGTGGTGGAGCGCCTGCTGGGCCCGGACATGTTCAGCGGCTGGGGCGTGCGAACCCTCTCGAGCCTATGTCCGGCCTACAACCCGATGAGCTACCACAACGGCTCGGTGTGGCCGCACGACAACGCGATAATCGCGGCCGGCCTCAAGCGCTACGGATACCAGGACGCCGTGCTGCGAATCGCCGAGTGCCTGTTCGATGTCGCGGCGGCGGCACGCGACTCGCGACTACCGGAGCTGTTCTGCGGCTTCGACCGGGCCGAGCGCGCCGCCGTGGTCGCCTATCCGGTCGCGTGCATCCCCCAGGCATGGGCGGCCGCAGCGCCCTTCATGGTGCTTCAGGCAATGCTCGGACTCTCGGCGAACGCCCCCGCACGGGCCCTGACGGTGGAGCGGCCGGCGCTGCCGGACTGGCTGGAGACGGTCCACCTGGAGCACCTGCGCGTGGGCGAGGCGAGCGTGACGCTCGACTTCCGGCGCGGGGAGCGCGCCACCAGCTTCATGCTGGCCGAGCAGACCGGAGAGGTGAACGTGACGATGGCGGCAGGGCGATGAGCGCTGCCGTCGCCGCCGCAGCCCTCATCGCGCCTCCGGGCGGTCGCGGGCGATGTGGCGATCGAGCCATCCGATGGCGAGACTTGACACCTGCTCGATCGCGCCGGGCTCTTCGAACAGATGCGTCGCGCCGGGGATCACCGCCAGCTCGCTCGGTCCGCCGAGCTGGCGCTGTGCGTCGCGGTTGAGCGCGAGCACCTCGGGATCGGCCCCGCCGACGATTAGCAGCGTCGGCGCTCGGACCGCGCCGAGGTTCCGGGCCAGGTCGGGGCGCCCGCCGCGCGAGATCACCGCCGCGACCTCATCGCCCAGCACGGCCGCGGCGGTGAGCGCGGCCGCGGCGCCCGTGCTGGCCCCGAAGTAGGCGAGCGGAAGGCTCGCGACCTCGGGACGCAGGCGCAGCCAGGCGCTCGCCGCCAGCAGCCGCGACGCGAGCAGCGGAATGTCGAACACGTTGCGGCGGTCGCTCTCCTCGCTGCGGGTCAGTAGATCGAACAGCAGCGTTGCGTAACCGGCGTCGTTCAGCGCCCGGGCCACGGCGCGGTTGCGCGGGCTGAGCCGGCTGGAGCCGCTGCCGTGGGCGAAGACCACGATCCCCCGCGGCCGCGCCGGGAGGCTCAGCTCTCCACTCAGCGACACGCCACCCTGGAGCGGGATCGCGATCTCCCGCACGAGCGGATCCCCGCCGCGCGCGCCCGGGGCGCCGGCGCCCCCGCCCTCGGCGAGCAGGCTCGCGATCTCCTCGTCCGCAGGCGGCTTGAAATCGTCATACCACTGGCCGACGGCCCACAGGTCGTCCGGCATGTCGACGCACACGACCTGATCGGCGTGCGCTGCAAGGGCCCGCGCCGCCGCCGGTGCCGCGACGGGGATCGCGAGGATCACGCGGGCGGCGCCGCGCTTGCGCAGCGAGAGCATCGCCGCCCTGGCCGAGCGGCCGGTCGCGAGGCCATCGTCGACGAGGATCACCGTGCGACGCGTCATCTCGATCGGAGGGCGCGCCTGGCGGTAGCGGCCGAGGCGCTCGTCGAGCTCCTCGCGGACGTTCTCAAGGAGCGCCCGCAGGCCCGCGTCGGAGATGCCGAGGGCGTGCGCCACGGGTTCGCTCAGCACGTAGACGCCCCCCTCTGCGACCGCGCCGATCGCATACTCGGGGTTCTGCGGCGCGCCGACCTTGCGCACGACCGCCACGTCGAGCGGCGCGCCCAGCGCGCGCGCGATCTCGGCGGCTACAGGCACGCCGCCGCGCGGGATGGCTGCTACGACGGGCTGCTCGGCGCGAAACGGCGCCAGCAGACGAGCGAGCCGCCGGCCGGCGTCATGACGATCCCTGAAGCCGACCGTCCGAGGCACGGGAAGCTGCGGATCCCCGACGGACGTGACGGCACTGGTCGGGCGCCTGCTTGGCTGCTGGCTCATCGCACTCCCTCGGAGCGACTCTCCGGTTCGCCGACGGTGACACCAATGCTAGGGCGAGCTGTCACCAATGCTAGGGCGAGCTCCGATCGGCCTGCTCATCCACACGTGCGCTATCCCTGCCTCATCGAACGGCTCCGATTCCACTGTGAAGCCGGCGCGTTCGTAGAGCCCCGTCGCCTCCAGCTGCGAGGCGAGGCGGGCGTCGCGACAGCCCCGCTCCTGCGCGCGCTGCAGCGCGAGCGCCAGCATCCGCGAGGCGATCGAGCGACCGCGCCACTCGCGTTCGACGGCAACCCTGCCGATCTTCGCCCTGCCGCCGTCCAGCAGCAGTCGCAGCGTGCCGATCACCTCACCGGTGCGCGGCTGGAGGGCCACGACGTGCAGCGCCTGGTCGTCGAGCCCGTCGAGCTCCTCCTCACGCGGCACTCCCTGTTCAAGGCAGAAGACCCGCTCTCTGACCGCGACGGCTCCGCGCACGTCCTCCGCTCCCGTGGACCAGCGAATCGACACCTCGGCATCGCCCATCGCTAGTGCAGGACGAGCCTCTTCGCACGCTGGCGCTCGGGCGAGATGCGCACGACATCCCAAGCGAGGTGCGAGCGCTCGAGCCCGGCGATCAGCCATGCGCCCGGGTCGAGCTGCCAGCGCCCGAGCCCGTGACGGGCCGAGGTCGGGAAGGCGTGATGGTTGTTGTGCCAGGCCTCGCCGAACGTGATCGGAGCGAGCCAGCCGAGGTTTCGCGACTCATCGCCGGTGCCAAATGGCGAGCGGCCGAAGAAGTGGCACAGCGAATTGATGCTGAAGGTCGCATGGTGCAGGAGGAAGATCCGAACCGCCCCGCCCCACAGCAATCCGGTGAGACCGCCGATGAGCGAGCCCGTCAGCAGCACGCCGAGGCCGAACGGCAGCGCCAGCCCAGCGAGTACCCATAGCGGGAACGTCCGGCTGATAAACCGCAGGTCCCGGTCGGCCACCAGGTCGCGTGCATAGCGGCCCGGATTGGCCATGTCCTTGCCGCGGAACATCCACCCGACGTGCGCATGCATGAGTCCGCGCGCGGCGCCGCGCCAGCCTGGCGCATGCTCGGCGTGGGGACTGTGCGGGTCGCCCGGCTGGTCTGAGAAGTCGTGGTGGCGTCGATGCGTGGCGACCCACTCGACCACGGAGCCCTCGACCGCCATCGAGCCGAGAACGGCGAACAGCGCGCGCACTACGCGGGAGGTCTTGAAGCTGCGGTGCGTGAACAGCCGGTGATAGCCGACCGTGATCCCGGCGCCGGTGAGCGAGTAGACGATCGCCAGCACGACCAGATCCTGCCAGTGCAGACTGCCGCCCCAGGCAAGCCAGCCGGCCGAGGCGATCGCCGCGAGCGGCACGGCGATGATCGCGCTGCGCACGACGCGCTCGCGCGTCTCGTGCTCGATCGGGACGACGTCCGCCACGGATTTGACCGCGGCAGCCGGCACAGACATCGACTGACTCGACTCGCTCACGTCGCTCTCTCCTTGGATCCGATTTCCTTGCCGTCTCCGTCCGCCGCGCCGACTATCGCGAGCAGGTCGAGGACCTGCTGCTCGCGCGCCAGCCTGTCGGGCAGCGGCAGATGCCGTTCGATCGTGTAGTGGTTGCGCCGGCCCTCGCGCCGCCGGGCAAGGTAGCCGTCGGCCTCCAGCTCGCCGACGATCCTGTGGGCTGCTCGCTCGGTGATGCCGACCTGGGCGCCGATCTCGCGGAGGCGGACAGCGGGGTCGCGCGCGATGCAGAGCAGCACCTGCGCATGGTTGGTGAGGAACGCGAACCTGGGCGGTGGCGCTTCGGTTCGCGGTGGCGGCGCTGGACCCACAAATCTAGAATAGCCTTTCTAGAATTGGGGATGGACAGTTGTCGTCACGACGGGCCCGGCGCGCCCGGCGCCGAGCCGTGCGTGCTCTGCCGGGCCTGCTCGCCCTGCGCGCCGAACAGGAACCGGTAGGCGACGATGAAGTAGGCGACCGCCAGGACTATCCCGAGCGACCACCACCTGAGCCCCACGACGAGAGCGTGATGGCCCGATGCGGCGTTGTGGATCGTCAGCCCGAATGGCCGGCCGTCGCGGGCGGGCAGGATGTTCGGGTAGAGCCCCGCCGCCGCCGTGCTGAGCATGCCGGCGATGAACACGCAGGAGGCGAGAAAGCCGCGGCCCCAGCGCCCCGCCTGCTGAAAGACATACTGGGCCGCGAGCCCGCCCAGCGCCAGCGCGGGAAAGATCAGGCGCCACGGGTGATTGGCGAAGTTGTCGAACATCGCGTGGCGGACGCTGTAGGTCGGGTAGGCCAGGGCCGCGGTGAGCAGCAGCTCTGCCCACCACATCCTGCGTGCGGTGCGCTGCGCGCGCTCGGCGAGCGGCGCGCTCGCCCTCGCTGCCAGAAAGCTCGCGCCGTGGGTGCTGAGCACGACGAGCCCGAACAGCCCGATCAGCAGGCCATACCAGTTGAGGAGGTGGAACAGCGGCTCTTTGAAGTAGCCGTCGGCTTCGAGCGGCACCCCGCGGACGACGTTCCCGAGCGCCACGCCGAACATGAACGCGAGCGCCGCCGAGGACAGCCAGAAGACGGTGTCGCAAGCGATCCGCCAGAGGGGGTTCTCGGATTGGTGGCGCAGCTCGAGGCCGAGCCCGCGGCCGACGAGCAGCCACAGGACGATGATCAGACCGAAGTAGAGGCCGCTGAAGGCCGCCGCATACGCCTTCGGGAAGCCGAGGAACAGCACGCCGGCGGCGGCGATCAGCCACACCTCGTTGCCATCCCAGACAGGGCCGATCAGGCGCGTCGCCTCGTCGCGGTCGGCGTCGTCGCGGCTCAGGATCCTGTGAAGCGCGCCGACGCCGAGGTCGAAGCCGTCGAGCACCACGTAGACGGCGATCATGAACGCGAGCAGGCAGAACCAGACGGTCGTCACGTCACGCACCCGCCGGCGCGGGACTCGCGCCCACCGCGCCCCCGTCGGGCTGGTCGGGTCCCCGGCTGATGATCCGTGCCTGCATGAACACATACAGCAGGCCCAGGAGCAGGTAGAGGCCGGCGAACCCGAGCAGCGTGAAGATCCCCGTCCCGGCCGGCACGGACTTTTCCGGCGAGGCGCCAGCGCTCGTCAGCTGCAGGCCATAGACGACCCAGGGCTGGCGGCCCGTCTCGGCCACGGTCCAGCCGGCGAGGTTCGCGATGATCGTGAACGGGAACGCCAGCATCACGGCCCAGAGCATCACCCTCGAGGTGAACAGCCTGCCGCGCCGCAGCATCAGCACGGCGGCCAGCGCGATCACGAGCAGGATCGTGCCCAGCCCGATCATGATGTGGTAGGCGTAGTAGACGAGCGGCACCGAGCTCGGCCATCGGCTCGTCGGGATCGTGTCGAGCCCTCGCAGCGTGGCGTTCCAGCGATGGGATGTCAGGAACGACAGGAAATGCGGCATGGCGATGGCTGATTCGAGCGTCCGCTGCTGGGTGTTCGGATTGCCGATGATGACCAGCGGCGCCCCTTTCTCGGTGTGGAAGAGCGCCTCGGCGGCGGCGAAGCTCGAGGGCTGATAGCGGGCGAGCTGGCGCGCCTGGCCGTCGCCCGTTGGGAAGATCTGAAGGGCCGAGAAGATGAGCGCGCCGACCACGCCCGCGGTGAGGCAGATCCGAGCGAACCGCAGATGCCGGCCGAGCAGCATGTAGAACGCGCCGCCGGCCGCCAACAGGAACGCGCCCGAGATGGCCGCGCCGCTCATGTTGTGCGCGTACTGCCAGCCGACCCAGGGATTCGTCAGCAGGCCCCAGAACGAGTCGAGCTGCGCTCTGCCGCCCTTGATGGTGTACGCGACCGGGTGCTGCATCCAGGCGTTGGTGGCGATGATGAAGAAGCCGGAGATCCATGAGCCGATCCAGACCATCACCGCCGAGGCCCAATGCAGTCGCGGCCCCACGCGGTCGCCGGCCCAGAGGAAGATGCCGATGAAGACCGACTCGGCGAAGAAGGCGAACACCCCCTCCATCGCGAGCGTCTGTCCGATCACGCCTCCTGCGAAGTTCGAGAAGCCGGCCCAGTTCGTACCGAACTGGAACTCGAGCGGAATTCCTGTCACCACGCCGAAGCCGAAGTTGACGGCGAAGATCTTCGCCCAGAAATGAGCGGCGCTGTGGTGGTCGGTGCGCTCGTCGGACGTCTTTCGCAGCGCCGGCAGCCGGCGCTGCGGTCCGCCGAACAGAGCCACCGTCTCGAGCCAGACGATGAACAGCGCGAGCCCCATCGTGATGATCGGGAACACGTAGTGAACCATCACCGTCAGCGTGAACTGCCAGCGATCGACGGTGACGTGACTGCTCATTTGACGGCTCGTGGACTGGCGGGCGCTGATCTCCGCACTCGGTCCTCCGGCGTCGCTGCTCGCTCGACGGCGACGCGCTTAGGAAGTGAATAGATCGGAAGCGGCCACTCGCAAATTGAGCGTCGAGACTCGCACCGGCATGCGCCTCGACCCCACGCCCGCTCGAGTGGGCGTGCGAGCGAGAGGCGCTCTAGACTTGCGCGATGGCGCTTCCGCCTGGACCGCGCGCGCCGGCCGTCGTCAACACGGTGCGCTTCGCACGCAGGCCGCTCGGGCTGCTGCGCGAGTGGCAGGGCCGCTACGGCGATGTCTTCACGGTGAGGATGACCGGCTTCGGCACGGGCGTCTATGTGGCCGACCCGGATGCGATCCGCGAGCTGTTCACCGGCGACCAATCGGACCTTCGCGCCGGCGAGGCCAACTCGTTCATGGAGCCGGTGCTGGGTGCGCACTCGGTGCTGGTGCTCGACGGGCCAGAGCACCTGCGCCAGCGCAAGCTCCTGCTCCCGCCGTTTCAGGGCTCGCGGGTAGCGGCGTTCCGCGAGGTGATTCGCGACGTCGCCGAGCGCGAGGTCGCGAGCTGGCGCCCGGGCGAGCAGCTGGTGCTGCGCCAGCGGATGCGGGCCCTCACCTTCGAGGTGATCTGCAGGGCGGTGTTCGGCGTCACGCAGCCGGAGCGGGTCGAGCGCCTTCGCGAGCGCCTGGTCGCGGTGATCGACAGCAGCCCGATCTTCATGATCGCGCCGCCGGCGCGTGTCGATCTGGGACCGCTCAGCCCCGGCGGGCGCTTCGCGGCGCGGCTACGCGCAGCCGACGAGGCGCTGTACGAGGAAATCGAGCGGCGCCGCCATCAGCCCGACCTCGAGCAGCGCTCGGACGTCCTGTCCCTGCTGCTGTGCGCGCGCGATGAGGAGGGCCGGGGCCTCACGGACGCCGAGCTTCGCGACGAGCTCTTCACGATGCTCGGCGCCGGCCACGAGACGACGGCGACGGCTCTTGCCTTCGCCTTCGACCTGCTGCTGCGCCATCCCGTTGCTCTGGGCCGCCTGCGCGAGGAGATCGAACGCGGCGAGGACGACGCGTATCTCGACGCCGTGGCCAAGGAGACGCTTCGGCTGCGGCCCGTTATCGACGCCGCCGAGCGCACGCTGACGGTGCCACGGACCGTCGCCGGCTGGGAGCTCCCGGCCGGCGTGAAGGTCTATCCGGCGATCGCGCTCGTGCACCTGCGCGAGGATCTGTACCCGCGCGCGCACGAGTTCCGCCCTGAGAGGTTCCTCGAGGACAGCGCCGAGTCCTACTCCTGGCTGCCGTTCGGAGGCGGCATCCGCCGTTGCATCGGCGCCGCGCTCGCCAATGCCGAGATGGCCGAGGTGCTTCGCGTCGCGGTGCCCGCGGTCGAGCTGCGCCCGCTTCGCGAGCGCAGCGACCCGGTCGTGCTGCGCGGGATCACGCTGGCTCCGAAGCATGGCGTGCAGGTGGAGGTGCTGCGGCGCCTGCCGGCGGACCGTGAGACGCTCGCGGCGACCGCCGCACACCACTAGCGACGGGCAGTGACGTCAAGCCATTCGCGAGCTTGGGCCGCGCACGAGCTCGTAGAGGAACACGCCGATTGTGGCGCCCACGATCGGGCCCACGACGTAGACCCAGAAGCTGCTCCACGCGCCGGCGGCCAGGGCGGGGCCGAAAGAGCGCGCCGGGTTCATGGAGGCGCCGGTGATCGAGCCTGCAAAGAGCGCGTCCAGCCCGACGGTGCCGCCGATGGCGATGGCGGCGGCGGCACCGACCGCGCGAGTGTCGGTCGCCACGGCGGTGATGACGAACATCAGGAACGCCGTGAGGACGATCTCATAGGCCAGCGCTGTGCCGCTGCCGACGGTGGGCAGCGTGGCGCCGAGGTGCGCGGGGCGGCTCGTCCAGGCGGCCAGAAGCAACAGGGCCGCGCCGCTCGCCCCGGCGAGCTGGGCGGCGACGTAGGCGAGCGCGTCGCGCAGCGGGAAGTGTCGCGCGAGCGTGAACGCGATCGTCACGCTCGGGTTGTAGTGCGCACCGGAGAGGTGACCGCCGGCGTAGATCATCACCATGATCACGAGCCCGAACACGAGCCCTATGCCGACGCCGCCGAGCGAGCCCGGATGCGTGGCATTGGTGATGATCGCCCCGCAGCCGGCAGTCACGAGCGCGAAAGTGCCGATGCCCTCCATCAGCGCCCGGCGCGCGAGGTCGGGCCGTTCGATCACGCCGCCACCAGGAGCCCCTCGGCGTACTCGGCGGGCAGCCCTGCCCGGCGAACCTCGGCGGCGACGGCCTCGGCGTCGTATGCGACGCGCTCAATGCGCGGATGGACGGTTCCGTGGGCTGCGCCGAGCACCGCGAAGGCGCCGCGCGGGTCGCCATCCTTGGGCTTTCCCACCGATCCGCAGTTGACGAACAGCACTCCCCCGTACTCGCGAACCCAGGGTTTGTGCGTGTGGCCGAACACGAGGACGGGACCGCTCTCGGCCGCCGCGAGCCGCTCATACAGTCGCGCCGGCTTGTCCTCGAACAGGTACTCGTTGACTTTCCTCGGGGAGCCGTGAACGAGATGGACCTCGACGCTGCCAACGGGGAAGCGCACATCGAAGGGCAGGCCGCGCATGAAGCGCTTGGAGTCGTTGCTCGTGTGGGCCAGCGTCCACTGGACCGAGCGCTGCCCGAGCTCCCGATCGTGCGGTGTGACGTGTGCGCAGCCGCAGTCCTCTTCCTCTCGCGCGATGGCGTAGTCGTAGTTACCGTAGATCGTCGGGATCTCGCGCTCTGCGAGCAGAGCGCAGACCTGGTTGGGATGCGGGCCGTAGCCAACGAGATCCCCGCCGCAGAAGGTGCGCTGGATGTCGAGCTCATCGATCCGCCGCAGGGCGGCCTGCAGCGCGGGTAGGTTGCCGTGGATGTCGGTGATCACGGCGACGGTGTCCGGATGAGCGCTCACGGCCGGCAGGGAGCGAGCAGATCGCAGACGTTCATGGCGCTGATCGTATTAGATCGACAAACGTCAGTGTTATTGATATACGTTCATAGATGTCCGTCGATCTGGAGCTGGCCCCCAAGCAGAAGCGGGCTGCCGGTGAGCGCTGCTGTGAGCCGGTCGTGTATCCCGACGTCGCGCGCGACCACGCGCTGCGCATGGCGGAGGTCGCGAAGGCGCTCGGCGACCCGATCCGGCTGCAGCTCGTCGACGTCCTGCACAAACACGCCGGCGAGGTCTGCGTGTGTGAGCTGGTGCCGCTGTTCGACGTCTCCCAGCCGACGCTGTCCCATCATCTGAAGAAGCTCCGCGATGCCGGGATCGTCGACTCGGAGCGACGAGGGCTGTGGGCCTACTACTACGTCATCCCCGACGCGCTCAAGGAGCTGTCGGTGTGGCTGAGCTGAGCGACGAGCCGGGCGGCTGCTGCGACACGGGGCAGCAGGCCACCTGCTGCGAGCCCAGCGAGAAGACGGAGTGCTGCGGCCAGGGGGAGGGCTGTGGCTGCGCTGCCGCCGGGCCGGCAGCCCGGAACACCCAGGCTGGTCACCGCGCCCCGCAGGGTTCTCAAGATCGCCTTGACGCCGCCGTACGATGTACGTACAATATTCACGATGCGTACCGAGAGACTCGAGCTCCGCCTCACCGACGATGAGCGCCAGCTTGACGGCGCTGCCGCGACGGCGGTCGGCGAGACCTTGAGCGACTTCTTCCGCAGGGCAGCAAGCGCGCGTGCCCAGGAGATCCTCGCCGACCAGCAACAGGTCACGCTCAGCCAGGCAGAGGCCACGCGGTTTCTCGACGCGCTGGAGGATGTCGATGAGGAGACGGTCACCCGCCTGCGGAGCCTGCGCCAGCGGGCGTGAGCGCCCAATTCAGGCGCACTGAGCGCTATGACCCAGTCCGACATGACGCCGCAACCTTCAGCTGCGGCAACGAGCTACTGGACCGCTGGCTGATCCGCTACGCCGGGCAGAACGAGCGTCGCGACGCAGCGCGCACGTTCGTCGCCACCGCAGAAGATCAGACCGTCGTGGGCTACTACAGCCTGCTGGGCGGCCAACTCGAACACCGTGAGGCCACCGCCCAGACACGAAAGGGGCTCTCACGACACTTCCCCATCCCAGTTGCGATCCTCGCCCGCCTGGCTGTGGACTTCCGCCACCGTGGTTCCGGACTCGGCGCGGCCCTACTCGACGATGCGCTCGTGCGTATCTCCCTGGCCTCCGAGCAAGTCGCCGTTCGCGCCGTTGTCGTCCACGCTGTCGACGACAACGCCGCCGGGTTCTATGCAAGGTTTGGCTTCCGGGCACTCAGCGCTACCCCACGGACGCTTATGGTTACCCTCGCTGCGCTCCGCGTTGCGGGCTACGGAGACCTACCCGAGCGTTAGGACCGAGCTCGGCAGACGCCCACCAGCCCCGGCATGTCGATATCCGGTCTTCCCGTTCGTCTTAAGCTCGACAAGACCCACCGGTTCGACGCGACCCACGACTTCAGGAGTGACGATGACCGACGCTTGCACCGAGGGAATCAAGACCGCGCTCCGCGACAGCGCGTCCTGAAGTTGACAACCGCAGAACGATGAAAGGTAGCCAGGCTATGAAGACGATGACATGTAGGCAGCTGGGTGGGCCATGTGACTTCGCGCACCACGGAAAGAGTGCGAATGACGTGATAAAGGCACAAGACAAACATCTGAAGGAGACCGTCGCGGGGGGTGACGAAACGCACGGAGATGCCTTGAGGGAGATGCAGGGCCGGTGGAAAAAGCCGCTATCAGGAATGGCGTGGTATAGGAAAGCCAAGCGTGATTTTGCTGCTCTTCCAGAAGTCCGATGAGCACCGGCTCGCGCTCCCACCCAGTCGAGAAGTCGTGCTCGCTAGCTGAGGCAAGGTGGAAGTGCAGAGCTGCCGGCGCAACCATCAGCACTCCCCACCAGTTGTCGATACGCGGGACGACTTCCAGGGCCTAAAGCCAGGTTCTCCGACATCGCCTACTCCGCCCGCCCCACGGCTTTGAGGGCCTCGCTGCGGTCCCAGAAGATGCGAATGCGCTTGATCTTGCCGTCGGCGAAGTCGTAGACGTTCGTGCTCTCACGGCCGATCACGATCCCGCTGGCACGTCCAGTCGAGCTGGTCCGCATGAAGGCGATCACGTTGTTGTCGCCTACCGCTTGGACGCTCTGCACCTCGATCCGAAAGTCAGGGCCTACTTCCTCGATGTCGGTGAAGAACCGCCTGATCCCGTCGGGCCCCACATACTCAGCCCCGAGGGAAGCCAATGGCGTCAACAACTCCACATTCTCGGTACAGCAGGCGAGATAGGCATCTATGTGCCGCGCATTGATCGCCGTGATCGCCCGCCTGACCGTCTCCACGTTCTCCTGCGACATCGCCTACGCCCGTTCCTCGACGAGGCGTTCGGCGGCAGCACGGGCCTCGTCGACCTCGTAGGTCGTGAGGCGCGCGATCAAGCCTCGTACCCAGACGACGACCCATCCCTCGCGTTGTCGAAGGTAACCAGCGCTGCCAGCCGGACGACCGTTCTGAACGACCACGGCAAACACAACCCCATTGCCGAGGTCGCGGAGTTCCTCAATCCCGAGCTCCAACTCCTCGTACGTGCCAAACCACTCCTCAAGGAAGCTGCGAATGGCCGCCCGTCCCTCGAAGTGGTCCGCCACGACCCTCCCGTCGAAGGTCGCATCTTCGGCGAAGCTGCTGGCCACCGCGTCGAGATCACGACGATTCGCAGCCTCAAACGCCCTACCCATAAGCTCTACCAGGTCGGGGGTCGTGGACTCCTCAGACATCGCCCGCCCAGTATCCCGCAACAGCTACGCCGCGATTTCGCCGGGCTGCATGAGGTCCGTAAAGATCGTGTCGAGCTTCTCCATGCTGCCGGCCACGGCAGAACTCAAAACGTCCATTGCCAGCCGCCCGTTTCTCGCCAACGACGAAGGCCGCCCTCGCGGACGGCCTTCGGGTCTCAGTCGGCCTGTTTGCAGGGCTTTCACAAGTCCTACGCCCTGGTCGGCCTCGATAGCGGGGGCGGGATTGAAACACGTACCCCCGACGGTGCTCCGCGTCGAAGAACGCTGGGATCTAGATGCGGAAGCTCCCGTAGAGCGGGCCACGGACGAGCGGTGCGTCCTCGGCCTGTTGTTCGACGAGCCCGCGGCTCAAACGCCAACTAAACGGACCGAGGTCCGCTTACTGCTAGTATGGTCGGCACAAGCGGACCTCGGTCCGGAACGAGTTGGGAGGTACACCATGTCCACGCAGCAAGTCGACCGATCTGCCGCACCAACGCTTCAGGGGCCATGGCACGTGGACCCTTCTGCTGGAAAGCTCCAGTTCAGGGTGAAGACGTTCTGGGGCCTTCTCACCGTCAAGGGGACTTTTGACACCTACGAAGGCACCCTGAACATCGACGGGCGGGGAAACGCCAGCGGCGAGCTGGTCGTCTCCGTCGACAGCCTCGACACCAGGAACGCCAAGCGAGACGAGCACCTGCGCTCGCCGGACTTCTTCCACAAGGAGCTTCACCCGACGGTGCGATTCGTGGTGGACGCGTTCAGCACAGCACCGGGCGCAGAGGAGATCACCGGTGACCTGTACGTCGGCGGGAAGATCGCGCGATTGCGCCTGCCGCTTGAGTTCTCCCGGTCCGGCCAAGGTCTTCTGCGGCTGAAAGCCAGCGGCGTCGTATCCCGCGAGGATGTTGGGATGCTGTGGAACAGGGTCGGAATGATTCGCGGCGACGTCGTCCTCGACGGCGAGCTCGATCTCATCCCGGGCAGCTAGGCCGCCTCGCCACCGCGGTTGAGCGGGCGGCGGGCGGCGCGCGCCCGCCGCCGGTTCATGAGTCGCGACTGAGCGTCTGTTGATCGCAACCATTGTCAATCCGTTGTCTGGCACCCAGCCGTCCGAAGGAGCTCTGTGAGAGATGGAAGAACGCGAATACGAATTTGGGCTTGACTCATTCATGGCGGTCACCGTTGGACCAGATGGTGAGCCGATCAGTGGCGATCAGGTCGTTCGCGACACCGTCGAGGAGGGGGTCCTTGCCGAGCAGGTCGGAATCGACTCGTTCAACATCGGTGAGCACTACCGCGACGACATGATGGATTCGGCGGCGCACGTGGTGCTCGCGGCGATCGCCGGGCGGACCGACCGGATCAAGCTCGGCACGTCCGTGACCGTGCTCTCGACCCAGGATCCGGTGCGGCTGTACAACAACTCCGCGACCCTGGACGCGGTCTCTGGTGGCCGCGCGCAGCTGGTCCTGGGGCGTGGTTCGGCGATCGAGTCCTTCCCGCTGTTCGGCTACGACCTCCGCGAGTACGAGGAGATCTTCGAGGAGAAGCTGGAGCTGTTCGTGAAGCTGCTCCGCGGCGGAGCGATCACTTGGTCCGGGAAGTACCGGCCGCCGCTGAGCGACGTCGTGCTGACCCCCCCACTCCCGGCCGGCAATCTCCCGACGTGGGTCGGATCCGGCGGCAGCCCGGACTCGGTGATACGGGCCGCCCGCTATGGGCTGCCGCTGATGCTCGCAGTGATCGGTGGAAGGCCGGAACGGTTCCGCCCGCTTGTCGATCTGTACCGGCGCGCGCTGGCTGAGTACGGGCATCCGACCGATCTTCCGGTCGGGCTCCACACGCTCGGCTACGTCGCCGCAACCGACGAAGAGGCGATCGAGACCCAATGGCCTTACTGGCTCCAAACCTTCGGTCGGGCGTCGCGCGAGCGGGGTTGGCGCCAGCCGACGCGCGCGCAGTTCGACGCCGAGACAGCCCACGGTGCGATGTTCGTCGGCTCGCCGGAGACGGTCGCGCAGCGGATCGCGCCCGTGATGCGAGCGCTCGATGTCGACCGGATCGACCTGCACTACGCACTAGGCCAGGTTCCGGGCGTGCAGCGGAGGGAATCGATCGAGCTGCTCGGACGCAAGGTCTTTCCGCGTGTGCGGGAACTGCTTGCGTCCGACCGCGGCGACCACGAGCTCATGGCCGGCTATGTGGCGCCCGGAGAGGTCGCGAGCCCGGTCCGCTCCACCCACGCGCCGGTCGCGAGGTAGGGCGTTGACTTTGGTAGCTGCGGCGATGAGCGGCGGTCACGACGATCGGAGGGTCGGCTCGGATGCAGCGGCTGCTCCCACCGACCTGCCAGCAACGACGCGAGTGGGAATCATCGGCGCGGGGAAGCTCGGGATGACGCTGGCACGCACCGCGCTCGCCGCGGGTTACGAGGTAGCCGTGGCGAGCTCCCGCCCGGCCGAACGGATCGCCCTCTCTGTCGAGGTGCTCGCCCCCGGCGCTGTCGCGTCGACCGTAGAGGACGTCGCCGGTTCCGCCGACGTGATCGTTCTCGCCGTACCCGTCCACCGATTCCGTGAACTCCGGAGCGACCTTTTCGATGGCAAGATCCTCGTCGACGCGATGAACTACTGGCCCGACACTGACGGCGAAGATCCCGCGCTAACAGCAGCAGACGGCGGCTCGAGCGTAGTAGTGCAAGCACATTTCCCCGGTGCCAGAGTCGTCAAGAGCCTCAACCAGCTCGGCTACCACGAGCTCGATGACTACATACGCGCTCCCGACGCACCCGACCGCATCGCAGTGGCCGCGGTCGGCGACGACCGGCTCGCGGTGCGCGCGGTGATGCGCCTGATCGACCGGCTCGGATTCGACCCGGTCGACGGAGGCCCGCTCGCCAAAGGGAAGCTGCTCGAACCTGATGGCTCGCCGTACGCCGAAACACTTTCGGCCGACCGGCTCGCCAGGCGGTTGTCCGCCCGTTAGCGCAGCCGTACCCGAGCCGGTAAGGCGCGCCACTCCCGCGCCAGGCGATGTTGGTCTCAGCGGCGCCGCTGTACCCACGCGGCCGAGCCTCGAGCGTGGGTTTCCATCACAGCGGAACCTGCGTCCCGGCGCTCGCACCGCAGCCACGCTTAACGCACACCGACCGCCGGATGGCGGTCGGGGCAATCTCCAGGTAGCGGGGGCGGGATTCGAACCCGCGACCTTCGGGTTATGAGCCCGACGAGCTACCAGACTGCTCCACCCCGCGTCGCTTCTTATGTTCTAGCAAACATAGGGCTCCGAGGCCAGGCCGGCGGGGCCGTCTCTCGTGCGCCCTTGGGTCGGCGAAACACCGCGGAGGACGCCCGCGCAGACGCTCAGAACGCGACCGGCTTGCCGTCCCTGAAGAAGCCGCCGCTGGGGCCTCCGTCGGGCAGCGTGGCGAGCCAGACCACGCCGGCGGCGCCGTCCTCGACCGGCTTCTGGGCGCCCATCGGCCCGCCCATGTCGGTGTTCACGAAGCCCGGGCAGGCGGAGTTGACGAGGAAGCCGTCGTCCTTGAGCTCGGTCGCGAGGATCCGCGTCATCGCGTTCAGCGAGGCCTTCGACACGCGGTAGCCGGGCGACCAGCCGCCCATCTCCGCGACGCCGCCCATTCCGCTCGAGACGTTCACGATCCGTGGGCGCTCGCTCTGGCGAAGCAGGTCGAGCAACGCGACCGTGAGGCGATAGGCGCCGAAGAAGTTCGTATCGAGCGCGCGCTGGATCGCGTCGAAGTCGGGGTCGACACCGGCGACGCCAAAGTCGCTGCCGATGCCGGCGTTGTTCACGAGCACGTCGAGCCTGCCCGGGTCCCGGTGCACGCTCGCGGCGGCCGCGGCGATGCTCGCCGGGTCGGCGACGTCGAGGGTGAGCGGCCTGATGCTCGCGCCGGTGCTCTGCTCCAGCTCGCGCGCGGCGGCGGACGCCTTCTCCGGGTCGCGCGCTCCCAGCAGGACCTCATAGTGGCGCTCGCCGAGCTGACGCGCGACCTCGCGGCCGATACCGCGGTTTGCACCGGTCACAAGGGCCACGCCACGGGTCTGCTCGCTCATCGCCATTCCTCCTCGCCGATCGTTGCGCTCATCTCTAGCATCCTGGCGCATGCGCGTGGCCGTCGTTGACATCGGAAGCAACTCCACGCGGCTGCTGATCGCGGACGTCGAGCCGGCCACCGGCGCCGTCGAGCCGCTGCTCAGGCGCTCGGAGGTCACCCGACTCGGCAGCGGCGTGGACTCCGGGGGCTCTCTCTCGCAGGAGGGCATCGCGCGCGTGCTTCGCGCGCTGAGCGACTACCGCACCGAGATCGACGCCCACGGCTGCGAAGCGAATCTGGCCGTGCTGACCTCAGCCGTCCGCGACTCCGACAACGGCGCCGAGTTCGCGGAGCGGGTGCGTGAGGAGTTCGGTCTGGACGCCCGCATCCTCAGCGGCGAGGAAGAGGCGCAGCTGACCTTCCTCGGCGCGATGTCCGGGCGCGACGATGACGCCCCGGCAGCAGCCGAGCCGACGGTAGTCATAGACATCGGCGGAGGCTCGACCGAGTTCATCGTCGGCCGTGGCCGCACGGCCGGCTTTCACGTCTCGCTGCCGGCGGGCGTCGTGCGCATGAGCGAGCGCCACATCCACTCAGACCCGCCGGCTCCGGAGGATCTGCAGCGGCTCACGATGGACGTCCGCACGATCCTGCTCGACGGCCTCCCGTCGCAGGAGCGCGCCTCAGTCAGGTTCGGGATCGCCGTCGCCGGGACCGCGACGTCGGCGGCCGCAATCGACATGGAGCTGGATCCCTATGACCCGGATCGCGTCCATGGATACAGCCTGGCGCTGGGGACGCTCGAACTGCTGCTCGCCCGTCTCGCGGGGATGACCGAAGCCGAGCGACGCCGGGTCGTGGGGCTTCACCCCGACCGCGCCCCGACGATCGTCGCGGGGATCATCCTGCTGATCGAGTCGATGCGGGCGTTCGAGCTGGAGGAGGTCGAGGTTTCCGAGCACGACATCCTCTACGGAGGCGCGCTCCGGCTCGCCGGCCTGGGCTGACCGGAAGGACGCGGGAGCCGCCGTGCGCGCGCCGCACGGCGGCTCTGCTGCGGCCTCGCCGTCAGGCGAGGTTCGACTTGCGCGGGTAGACGACCGTGGGATCGGTCAGCACGTTCACGAGCGCCGGCCTGCCGGAGGCGAAGGCGCGCTCGAGCGCCGGCCGGACGTCTGCGGGACGGTCCACCAGCTCCCCGTAGCCTCCGAGCGCTTCGACCACCCGGTCATAGCGTGTCGCCGGTCGCAGGTCGGCGGCCACGGAGTAGCCGTAGAGGAACTCCATGGGGTGCTTCTCGAGCGCCCAGATGCCGTTGTTGCCCATCACGCCCACGACGTTGACGCCGTGACGGGCGAGCGTGTCGAACTCCATCCCGGAGAAGCCGAAGGCGCCGTCGCCGAGCAGCAGCACGACCTGGCGCTCCGGCCGCGCGAGCTTTGCGGCGAGCGCATAGCCGGGGCCCGTCCCGAGACAGCCGAACGGTCCGGGGTCAAGCCAGCACCCCGGCTGGTAGCTGTCGACGACGCGCCCCGCATAGGAGACGAAGTCGCCTCCGTCCCCGATCACGATCGCGTCGCGGTCGAGCACGGTCGCGAGCTCGGCGTAGAGGCGCATCGGATGCAACGGCTCCCTGGCGTCCTCGAGCTCGGCAAGCTCGCCCTCGCGGCGCTCGGACTCGGCTGCGCGCAGGTCGGAGATCCAGGTCTCGCTCGCGAGCGCTTCCGGCCCCGCGGCCTCGCGCAGATCGGCGAGCGTGGGGCCGATGGCGCCGTAGAGCTCGGCGGCCGGCTGCCGCGGATGGCGGCGCTCGGGCTCGGCGACGTCGACCACGACAATCTCGGTGTCGTCTCCGAATGACCCGCCGAAGCCGAGGCGGAAGTCCATCGGCACGCCGATCACGAGCGCGACGTCGGCGCCCTTCAGGGCCTGCGAGCGGGCGCGGGAGAAGAACAGCTCGTGGTCAGCAGGCAGGCAGCCGCGCGCGAGGCCGTTCAGGAACACGGGAACCCGTAGCGCCTCGGCAAGCGCCAGCAGCGCCTCCTCGCCGTGGCCCCAGTAGAGGTCGGTGCCCGCCATGATGACCGGCCGCTCGGCCGCGCCCAGCAGCTCAGCGGCGCGCTCGATCGCCTCTCCCGGCGCGCCCCTGCGGGTCGCCGCGGGAGCGCCATCGGCGAGATCGCCCGGCGACTCGGGCGCCTCCATGAACACGTGGTCGAGCGGGAAGTCCACGAACGCCGGACCGCCGTGGGGCGCGCAGGCCGCGGCGAAGGCTTCGTCGACGAGGCCCGGTATCTCCGCGGTGCTCTCGGCGGTCGCTGCGAGCTTGGTCAGGGGACGCACGAATGGGACGTGGTCGATCTCCTGCAGCGATCCCTGCCCCCAGCGCATCGCCGGGGCGCGCCCGCCGAGGACGACCATCGGCGAGTGGTTCGCCTGCGCAGAGGCCATGGCGCTCATTCCGTTCGTGACGCCGGGGCCGGCGGTGAGCGCGCAGACGCCGGGCTCGCGCGTGACCTTGGCCCAGCCCTCGGCGGCGAACGCCGCAGTGGACTCGTGGCGGACATCGACGATCTCGATGCCCTCCTCCCGGCATCCGTCATAGATCGAGAAGAGGTGGCCGCCGGAGAGCGTGAACAGCCTGCTGACGCCATGCGCCTTCAGGCGCCGGGCGATGAGCCGTCCGCCGTGGAACGTCTTGGTCTCCTGCGCGCTCTCAGTCGACACCGCGGGCGACTCTACCCATTCGGGATGCTCGTTGAGATGCCCGGGGTGGGATTCGAACCCACATGCCCTCGCGGGCCATCGATTTTAAGTCGATTGCGTATTGCCAATTCCGCCACCCGGGCAATCCCCTGGGCAGTCTATGAGAGCTCAGATCACCCGCGACTATCGCAACTCCTGCGTTGCTACGGTGTGTTTAAGGCTGAATAGCCGCGTTTGACCCGCCCATGGAGGTCTCCGCCCTAACACACTCCAGCAGCGTCCCGAGCCTGCGCGGCCCGTCGCCCCTGCTGCGCCTTCAGTCGGACGAGCGCCTCGTAGCGCTCACCCGTCGCGGCCAGCATGCGGCCTTCGAGACGCTCTGCGCGCGCTACCAGTCGCGGCTGCTGTCCTTCTGCCGGCACATGCTCGCCTCGCGAGAGGACGCCGAGGACGTGCTGCAGGAGGTGTTCGCCGCGGCCTTCAACGCCGTCCTGGCCGACGAGCGCGCGATCAACGTGCGGCCGTGGCTCTACCGCATCGCCCGCAACCGCTCGCTCAACCATCTGCGCCGCGCGTCGGCGATAGGCATGGACTCGATGGACGTGCACTTCGCCGATCACGGCATCTCGACCAGCGACCGCGTCCTGCGCCGCGAGAGCTTCCGCGAGCTGATCGGCGACGTCCACGGCCTGCCCGAGACCCAGCGTTCGGCGCTGCTGCTGCGCGAGATCGACGCGCTCTCCTACGAGCAGATCGCCCAGGCGATGGAGACCACGGTGCCGTCGGTCAAGTCGCTGCTGGTCCGCGCCCGCATCTCGCTCGCAGAGGCGGCCGAGGCCCGCAAGCTGAGCTGCGAGCAGGTCCGCCTGGAGCTGGGCGAGATGGCCGAGGGTCTGACCAAGCTGAGCACGCCCGCGCGCCGGCACGTCCGCAGCTGCGAGCGCTGCGCCTCCTTCAAGAAGCAGCTCAAGCAGAACAACCACGCCCTGGCGGCGATCCTGCCGGTCGGCCCGCTGCTGCTGCTCAAACAGCTGCTGCTGGCCAAACTCGGTTCCGCCGCCGGAGGCGCGCACGTCGCCGGCGGGGCCGGCGCCGGTGTCGGCGTCGGGGCGAGCGCCGGAGCCACGGTCGGGGCGGGCGCGGTGGTGGGGGTAGGCGCCACCGGCGGGGCGGGCGTCGCCGGCGGCCTGTTGACCGCCGGAGCGGGCGCCGTCGCCACGAAGGCCGTCGCGGGACTGGCGGCCGCGGCGATCGTGACCGCCGGCGCGGTCGGCGTCGATCAGGCGGTCGTCCCCGTTCATCGCCATCATCGGGCAACCTCCTCGAGCTACGCAAGCGTCCCCGCGCGCTACCCGAGCGAACCGGTCGTGGTGCGAGAGCAGCCACAGCCGGTGAGCGCCGGCAGCTCGGCGCTCCACCGGATCGACGCCGCCCGGCTCAAGGCCCGTAGGGCGCTCAAGAAGGCCGCGTCCCTCGCCGCCGCCATACCAGCAGCCGCCGCAGCACCCGCCACGGCCAGCGCCGCGGTCCCCACCGCCGTGCCGGTCACCCCGACCTCTCCGCCGGCCGGGACCCCGCAGCCGGGCGCCACGCAGGTCACCGAGGTGACCACCGAGACGACTCAGCTGCCGGCCTCCGCGACGAGCGGACCCCAGCCCGCGACTCCGAGCCCCGCGACGCCGTCGCCGTCGCCATCGCTGCCGACGGCCGAACCGGTTCCGGTCCCTGAATCCGCGACGCCACCGCCGAGCCCGCCGGCGAGCTCGAGCGCTCCCGCCGGCACCCCTCCCGCCGCGCCGGAAACAAGCAGCACCTCCAGCCCCAGCGGCACCACCAGCGGCACGAGCACCGGCGCCGGCACAGGCGGCACCGAAGCTCCGCCGGCTCGCAGCGCCTCGACGCGCAGCACGGCGCCGGAGCGCCTGCGGCTGCACCGTCGCGCTAGCCGATGGTGAACGATTTCAGGGGTCGCAGCAGGATCCCCGAGATGGCCACTTCCAGCGCCGAGCCCAGTTCACCGCGTTTCGTCGGGGTGCTCAGCATCGAGATCTGTACCCCTTCGCGGGGCCGCGGCCGTTCGGGCAGCAGCATGATGTCGCGCCCGTAGAGCTTGCGCCCGTCGAGCACGACGGAGTAGAAGACGTCGTAGGCGGAGATCAGGTTGTTGACCTTCGTCTTGCCCTCGCCGCGCAGCGCGAAGCCGGGATAGCGGCGGCTCAGCGCGTCGATGTATCCGGCGGCGTAGAGGGGCAGCTCGCCCGACAGTTCACCGCCGTAGGCGGGCAGCCGCAGCGGCGCGACCGCGAAGGAGTCCCTGATCGTGCCATCGGCGTGGCGGCGCTCGACCTTCACGTAGTCACCGGGGTCGGCGGCCACGCGGTAGAGGCCCCTGTAGCTGAAGCTGAAGGGGACCCGCCCGCCGTGCGAGAAGCTGGCGTTCTCGAGGGTCAGCGCGGTGGCGGCGATCAGCGCGAGCAGCGCCGTTCCGGCGAGGATGGCGATGCCTCTGAGCAGCGGCGAGGCGGCGTGCCAGCGCGGCGCCAGCAGGCGGCCGAGCGTCGGCCCGTACTCAGGCTTGATCGGTACGGCCGGCATCGCGCTCAGGCGATCATTCGCCGACGGAGAACAGGGCTTCGAGATCGTGGCGCGAGTAGGCCGCGAATGCGACCAGCGTCTGCGTGCGCAGCACGCCGGGCACGCCGCCGATCTCCCCCGTCACGACATCGGCGAGCTGCTCGTGGTCGGGGACCCTCACGATCGCGACGAAATCCCACTCGCCGGTGACCGAATAGGCCTCGGCGACGCCGGCGATGTCCGCGAGCGCCTCTCCGAGCGTCGTCAGCGCGTCGCGCTCGGCCTCGATCAGCACCACCGCGTTGGTCATCGTCATCGCGGGCCAATCATAGGTCTCTAGAGCTCGTTCTCAGTCATCCTGTGGAGACCGAGACCGAGCGCCAGCCCGAGCGCCCCGCCGGTCACGCCGGCGAGCCAGCTCCCCTCCCCCTGTGCCCACGGCATCGCGATCAGCAGGGCGGCGATCGCCGCGGTCCCGAGCAGATCGCCTTCGTAGTGGGCGCCCCTGCGCGCGGAGTCCAGGTCGGCGGCCGCCCAGGCGCCGAGCAGGGCGAGCGCGCCGGCGTTGCCCCCGCTGAAGATCGGCTCGGGGTAGACGGCCGTGGCCACGAGCGCGCCGGCAGCGCCGGCGCCGAGGAAGAGCGCGAGCACGACCCCGGCGCCGTGCCGGCGCTCGAGCAGCCAGCCGAAGAGCCCGACCGCGAGGATCGTGACGAACGCGTAGAGCCCGTTGGCATAGGCGAACTGGCTTGTGAAGAGCTTCCACCAGTGGCCATGCAGGGGGCCGATGACGGCCAGTTCGACGTATACGATCGGCTTGGCGTGCCAGACGATCCAGACGGCGCAGCTCGCGACGACGAGGGCGATCGTGGCATAGGGGCGCGTCCCTGCCGACCCGCCCCAGCCCGAGCCGATCCGCCCGCGGCGAAGCCCTCCGGCGCTCCTCGGCTGCGATGGTGCGAGCAGCCGCCTGAGCCGCGAGCGGGTGCGGGGGGTTCTGCTGGGGGCGCGGGCCCGTGGCAGCTTCGGCGCGCGCCTGCGCAGCCGGCTGCCGCAGTAGGGGCACTCGGTGATGTACGGGCTCACCTCTGACCCGCACTGCTTGCAAACCACGAAGAGATCGGCCCCGGAGGTCATCGTCGACCCATTCTAAGGACCTCTCGACCCCGCTCGGCTCGCCTCTGGAATACTCAGAGCCATGGACCTCGGATACGACCAGACGCTCTACATCCTCGCGTTCGACCACCGCGGCTCGTTCCAGAAGAAGTTCTTCGGGATCGAGGGTGAGCCGGACCCCGAGCAGACCGCGATCATCGCCGATGCCAAGCACCTCATCTTCGAGGGCATGCTGCAGGCCGTGAGCGCCGGCGCCGACCCGTCGGTGACCGGGGTGCTCGTGGACGAGCAGTTCGGGTCAACCGTGCCGGCCGAGGCCCGCGAGCATGGCCTCAAGCTGGCGATGCCCGCCGAGCGCTCGGGCCAGAGCATGTTCGACTTCCAGTACGGCGACGACTTCGCCGAGCACATCGAACGCTTCGACCCGGACTTCACGAAGGTCCTCGTTCGCTACAACCCGGACGGTGACGCCGCCGCCAACCGCGAGCAGCTCGGCAAGCTCCGGCGGCTGAGCGACTGGCTGAAGCAGAACGACCGCAAGTTCCTGTTCGAGCTGCTGGTGCCGGCGGAGGACTCCCAGCTGGAGATTGTCGGCGGCGACAGCGAACGCTACGACGCCGAGCTGCGCCCCGAGCTGATGCGCCGCGCGATGGCCGAGATCCAGGACGCTGGCATCGAGGTCGACGTGTGGAAGATCGAGGGCGTGGATGAGCGCCCGGACTGCGAGATGCTCGTCGCGCAGGCCCGCTCGGGTGGGCGTGACGGCGTGAGCTGCGTGGTGCTCGGCCGTGGCGCGGACGACGCGAAGGTCGAACACTGGCTGGTCACGGCGGCGCCCGTCGACGGCTTCATCGGCTTCGCGATCGGCCGCACGATCTGGTGGGACCCGCTCAAGGCATATGTCGACGGCAAGATCGAGCGCTCGGCAGGCGCGCGCAAGATCGCCGAGAACTTCCTGCGCTTCGTCGCCGTCTACGAGCGCGCCAAGACGCCCGTCGGCTCCTAGCCGCCAGAGACGGCCGCGCCGCTATGAAGATGCGCCAGAGCCTCGCTGAGTGGGAGCGGGCATTCGTGAGGGAGATCTCGCTCGATCGCCGCCGGCGCGACTCGCTGCGACGGACCGCCGAGCAGCGCGCGCACAAACGCGAGGTCGCCAGGCGTCAGAAGCGCGGCTCGGTGCGCTTCACGCTGCTCGTGCTGACGCTGATCATGACGGCGGTGATCGTCACCGTCGTCATGTTCCGCACGCTCTACCTGCTGTTGGGCTGAGGGCCGTCGCCGAGCTCGCGCAGCGACCGGTCCAACGGGCCGGCGCTGGTCGCGTCGTGGTCCGGCGCGGGACCGGCGGCACGGCCGTCGTTCTCGGGGGCTGCAGCGCCCGCTTCGCGGTGGATCTCCAGATAGATCTCCTTGCGAAAGACCGGCACCTCCTGCGGCGCCTGGATGCCGATGCGCACCTTCTCACCCATGACCGACAGGACGGACACCTCGATCTCGTCCCCGATCATGATGCTCTGGTTGGACTTCCGAGTCAGAACCAGCATTTCCGGTGCACCGACCTTCCTCGTTTGCCGACGGGCGACCCGGCGCAACCCCGAATCGCCGGTGCGGCAAGCATAGTCCGAGTACCGGGGGAACGCGGTGTCGGATGCGCCGGGTGCCCGGCGGCAGCGCGAAGCGGGGGCGGCTGCGCCCGAGCGGGTCGCGCCTGAGGCGCTGGGCGGCTGCTTTGCGCTAGTCTCCCGGACCGTCCATGCCCCGTAGATCACTGCGTCCGCACCTGAACCAAATCCGTGCCTGGGTGAGACAGGGCCGCACCGATGCATGGGTCGCTCACCAGCTCGAAGTGAGCGTCCGTGAAATCGAGCAGTTCAAGCGCCAGAACGAGCTCGTCAGCGACGAGGAGTCGCCGAACGGCACGAGCGTGTCCGACTACCCCGAGGAGATCGACTTGCGCGCCGAGGACGATGCCCTGATCGCGGCTGAGCTGGAAGCCGCCGAAGCCGAAGCAGAGCGCGCGAGGGCTGAAGCCGAGGAGCGCGGCGAGGACGTGGAGGAGGAGGAGGAGGAGGATGACGATGAGGCGAGCGCACGGCGCACCAGGCGGCGCAGTCGTCGCGGCGGCCGTGGCCGCCGCTCCTCCTCGCGCAACACCGCACCGCTCGAGGGCACGTTCGACCACGGCGAGGAGGGCTATGGCCTGTGGATGGACCCGGCCATCCAGGACAACCCGGTCTACGCCGAGCACTGGGCCGGGCACCGCCCGATCGAGGTGACGGTCGAGGAGGACCGGATCGTGATCCGCCGCGTCGGCGACGACGACTAGGCCCTCATCGCCCGCAACGTCTGCTAGGCGTTTATCTCCCTGCGCCCGCCGGCATAGTCGGCGGCCTCGCGCAGGTAGCGGCCGAATGCCGCGTCCACGACCACGCCGGCCTCCCATGCCCAGGGCTGCTCGGGCGCCACGTTCATCGCGACCTGGAGGCACCAGCCGGTGCCGCGTTCATAGAGCTCGACGAGCTCCTGCGATGAGAAGCGCCCGCCGAGGCGCCGGCGCAGCTCGGCGACGAGCACTTCGGTGACGCGCTCCTGCAGCGGCGCCCGCTCCGGCGGCGCCGCGCGCAGCCGGCGCTCGCCCTGCTGCCACTGGTAGATCGCGTTCTCGAACGACATCAGCCGAGGCTAGCAGCGCGACTGGAGGCGGGCGCGGGCCCGTGCCGGGTCCCCTGCGGGGTCAGTTCCGCGGCAGGCCGCTCAGCACGTAGGGCTGCTCGCCGGGCTTGGCCATCCCGAGCCGGCGCGCCTCCGCTTCCACGGTCCCGAGCCGGCTGAGCGTCTGGTGCTGACGCACGAGCGAGCGGTGTTCGCGTTCCATCGTGCTGACGGTCGCGCGGTCGTGGCTCGATTGGCGCCAGCTGGAGAACATGCGGATGCCGGCGCTCAGGTAGAGGTAGAGCAGGGCGAACATGAGGCACAGCATTGCGACACGTCCCACGCGGTCCCAGCGCACCCCGGCGCCGGCGCGCCGAGCCCCCACGGCGCCCCTGCTCGTGCGCGCCGTGCCGCGCGCTGCGCCGGAGCGTATGGGGCGGGTTGAGGCCGATGTCGCGGGCATGCTGCAAATCGCATTCGCGCTCGGGCGCGAAGCTCCTGCCGGCGGGCCGACGCGCTTGGCGGCTGGGCCTCTCCTCAGCGGCCGCGGAACGCGGCTCGGCCGGGGAACTCGGCGTCCGCGCCGAGCTGCTCCTCGATGCGCAGCAGCTGGTTGTACTTCGCGACCCTGTCGGATCTCGACGGCGCACCGGTCTTGATCTGCCCGCAGCCGCTCGCCACGGCCAGGTCGGCGATCGTGACGTCCTCGGTCTCGCCGGAGCGGTGGCTCATCACCGCCGTGTAGCCGGCGGCGCGCGCCATCGCGATCGCCTCGAACGCCTCGCTGAGCGTGCCGATCTGGTTGACCTTGATCAGGATCGAGTTGGCGACGCCCGCCTCGATGCCCCTGCTCAGGCGTTCGGTGTTGGTCACGAACAGGTCGTCCCCGACCAGCTGCACAGCGGCGCCGAGCCGCTCGGTGAGCGTCCGCCAGCCGTTCCAGTCCTCCTCGTCCATGCCGTCCTCGATCGACACGATCGGGTAGCGGGCGGCCAGATCGGCCCAGTAGTCGGCGAGCTCGCTCGAGCTCAGGCTGCGGCCCTCGTGCTCGAGCACGTAGGCGCCGTCCCGGTAGAACTCGCTGGAAGCGGGGTCGACGGCGATCGCGACGTCGTCTCCCGGCCGGTACCCCGCCGCCTCGATGCCCGCGACGAGCATCTCGAGCGCCTCCTCGTTGGACCCGAGGTCGGGCGCGAAGCCGCCCTCGTCGCCCACGGCGGTGGCGAGGCCGCGCTGGTGCAGCGTGCGCTTGAGCGCATGGAACACCTCGGTGCCGATCCGCAGGCACTCGGAGAAGCTGGGAGCCCCGCAGGGCACGACCATGAACTCCTGGAAGTCGACTTTGTTGTCGGCGTGCGCCCCGCCGTTGAGCACGTTCATCATCGGCACTGGCAGCACGCGCGCGGACTCGCCGCCGAGGTAGCGCCAGAGCGCAAGCCCCTCCTCTGCGGCCTGCGCGTGCGCCGAGGCCAGCGAGGCGCCGAGGATCGCGTTCGCGCCGAGCCTCGACTTGTTGGCGGTGCCGTCGAGCTCGATCAGCACGCGGTCGAGCGCCGCCTGGTCGGCGGCGTCCGTGCCCTTGAGGGCCTCCGCGATCTCGCCGTTGACGTTCGCAACCGCGCGCGTCACGCCCTTGCCCTGCCAGCGCTCGCCGCCGTCTCGCAGCTCCGTCGCCTCGAACTCGCCCGTGGACGCGCCCGACGGCACCGCCGCGTGGCCGTGAGCGCCGGAGCGCAGCCCCACCTCGACCTCGACGGTCGGATTGCCGCGGCTGTCGAGGATCTGCCGCGCGTGGATTCGCTCGATGTTGCTCATGCGACGGGCCTCCTCCCGGCGCCTCGCCGACCGGCGCCGGTTATCGCTTCCTCGCGGTCGGGGCGCAGCGCGCGCCGTCCGCCCGTCCTGGCGCCCGCTAGGGAGCGGGAGTCGTGGACGTGGTGCCCGTTTTCGGGGCTTTGAACTGCTTGCAGTCGGCCACCTGGTAGGCCGGGCGGCAGTCCGTTTTGGCTTTCCACTTGGCTTTGAATTCCTTGACGAACTTGCTCAGCACCGCCTGCTGTCCCGTCGCGCTCAGCTGCGTCTTGATCGACGCGGAGGCCTGCGAGAGGCTCTGCTGGGTGCCGGGCGTGACGCTCTTGACTTCGTAGACGTAGAAACCAAAGGGTGTTTTCACAGGCCCGCTCAGCGTGTTCACCTTTGCGGAGAACAGCGCGGCGTCCAGCGTCGGCTCCTGCTGGCCCTTGACGATTTCCGGAAGCCTGCCGCCGCTGGCCTTGCTGGTCGGGTCGGTCGAGACCCGTTTGGCGACGGTGGCGAAGCTCTTGCCGGATTCGATTTCCTTCTTCGCGCTCTTGGCCGCCGCTTCGCTCTTCGTGAGGATGATCTGCACGTTGCGCTTTTCAGCCTGGTTGTAACGCGATTTGTTTTCGTTGTAGTACTTCGCGATCTGCGCCTGCGTGACTTTGCTCTTGTCCTTGGTGATCTTCGCCTGGATTTTGGTCGAGAGCAGGTTCAGCTTCACGCGCAGCAGGAGGTCCGAGACGCTCTGTCCTGAGGTGGTGAGGAATTTTTCGAATTCGGCCGGTTTCGGGAACTGCTGGGTCTTGATTTTTTCGAACTGCTTCTTGACTTCGCTGTCGGTCAGCTTCAGCTTGAGGTCGCCGGCTTCTCCCAGCACCCACTGCGAGGAGATCAGGAACGCGAGCACCTGCTGCGTCAGGGCTTTGTACTGCTGTTCGCACTGCTTCTTCGCCGCTGCATCTGTGATCGTCGGAGCCTTGGTTTTCTTCGCGATGACTTCGGCTTCCTTCAGATGCGCGATGCAGGCCGTGTAGTTGGGCGGTTCGGGGGCCACCGGTTTGTTCGCCAGCGGTCCACTCGCGCTGGACACGGCGGCGACCGTCAGCCAGTGCTTGAACGCGGCGTTGGTGATCGGCGTGCCGTTGATCTGCACGACGGCGTTGCCAGGTATGCCGCCGCTGCCGCCACACGCGGAGAGGCCAACGAGGGCAAACAAAACGGCGCCTAGCGCCGGGATGAGGCGAAGCTTCTTTGACACGACGCGGGCACTCTAGCGGAAAGCACCTAGGTTGTCCTTAACGAGTTTCTAACGCGTACCTAAGCCGCCTCGCGCATCACGGCGAGCAGCGCGTCGGCCGCCCTGACGACGCTCGGGAAGCGCTCGGTCCCGTCCCGCGGAACCCGCATCGACACCTGTGAGCGTCCCGATTCGTAGAGCGCGTCGGGCAGCTCCTCGCGCAGCCGCCGGGCGCGCGCCGAGTCCAGCTCGATCGGTACGACGGCGAGCCGATCTCCGCGGAAGCTGACCGTGCGCGCGCCGGCCTCGCCGAACTTGATCCGAGCCCGCTGCAGCGACAGCAGGTTCTCGAGCGGCTCCGGCACGGGCCCGAAGCGATCCTCGAGCTCCTCGCGCAGCCGCTCGACGTCGGCGACCTCGAGCGCGCCGGCGACGCGGCGATGCACCTCGATCTTCGCCTGCTCGTAGGGGATGTAATCCGCGGGCACATATGCGTCGACGTTCACGTCGAGCCGCACGGGCTCCGGCAGCGCCTCGCCCTCCCGCTCCGGCTCGGCGGCGCTGACGGCCTCGTCGAGCATCTGCATGTACAGCTCGAACCCCAGCGCGGCCACGTGACCGGACTGCTCATCGCCGAGCAGGTTGCCGGCACCGCGTATCTCCAGATCTCGCATCGCGATCTTGAAGCCCGCGCCGAGCTCCGTGTAGTCGCTCAGCGCGGACAGGCGCTGAGCGGCCTCCGCGGTCAGCGCCGCCGCAGAGTCGTAGAGCAGGTACGCGTAGGCGCGCTCGCGGCTTCGGCCGACGCGGCCGCGTATCTGGTAGAGCTGGGCAAGGCCGAACGTGTCGGCGTTCTCCACTATCAGCGTGTTCGCCTGCGGGATGTCGATCCCCGACTCGATGATCGAGGTGCACACCAGCACGTCGGCGCCGCCGCGCAGGTAGTCCATCATCACCGCCTCGAGCTCGCCGTCGGCCATCTGCCCGTGCGCGACCGCGAATCGCACGCCGGGGCAGAGGGCGCGGAGCCGTTCGGCCGTCTCGTCGATCGACTCGACGCGGTTGTGCAGGAAGAAGGCCTGGCCTCCGCGCTCGTGCTCGCGCATGATCGCCTGCCTGACGAGGTCCTCCTGGTACTCGCCGACGTAGGTCTTGACGGGCCTGCGGCCCTCCGGTGGCGTCTCGATCACGGAGATGTCGCGCAGGCCGGCCAGCGACATCTGCAGCGTGCGCGGGATCGGCGTCGCCGACATCGAGATGACGTCCACCTTCAGCTTCATCTGTCGCAGCAGCTCCTTCTGCTTGACGCCGAAGCGCTGCTCCTCATCGACGATCAGCAGGCCGAGGTCCTTGGCGCGCACGTCGCGCGAGAGCAGCCGGTGCGTTCCGATCAGGATGTCGACACGCCCGTCGGCGAAGCCCTTGATCGCATCCCGCTGTTCGGCCGGGCTGCGAAAGCGGGAGACGTGCTCGAGCGTGAACGGATAGTCGGCCAGCCGCTCCGCGAACGTGCCGTAGTGCTGCTGCGCGAGGATCGTCGTCGGCACGAGCATCATCACCTGCTTGCCCTCGCCGGCCGCCTTGAAGGCGGCGCGCAGCGCCACCTCGGTCTTGCCGTAGCCGACGTCGCCGCACACGAGCCTGTCCATCGGCCTCGGAGCCTCCATGTCGGCCTTGACCAGTTCGATCGCCTCGCGCTGGTCGGGCGTCTCGGTGAACGGGAAGCGATCCTCGAACTCGCGCTGCCAGTCGGAGTCGGCGCCGAACGCGTGTCCCGCCCTCCGCCGCCGCTCGGCGTAGAGGCCGATCAGCTCGCCGGCCAGCTCCTGGGCGGCGCGGCGGGCGCGCGCCTTCATCGTCTCCCAGCGCGTCCCGCCCAGCTTGCTCAGCGGCGGGTGGCCGTCCAGGCCGCCGGCGCCGACGTAGCGCGAGATCTTGGCGAGCTGGTCGGTGGGCACGAACACGCGGTCATCGCCCTGGTATTCCAGGTACAGGTAGTCGCGGGTGACGTCGGCCACCGTGCGGGTCTCGAAGCCCGCGAATCGCGCGACCCCGTGGTCCTCGTGCACGACGATGTCACCGGTCCGCAGCTCGGTGAACGAGCGCAGCGCGCCCCGGCGCGCCCCGGCCGCGCCGCGGCGGCGCGAGCCCTCGCGCGCGTCGGGCCGCTCCGGGCGCCGGCGGCGCAGCAGCCGGTGCTCCGGGAACACCGCGAGTTTGAGCGCGGGCGCGACGAATCCCTCGCGCAGGGCCGCCGCCGCGAAGCGCAGCGACGGCTCGAGCACCTGCCGGCCGACGTCGACGTCCTCCGCCAGCCACGTCGCTTTCAGCCGGCCCAGGTTGAAGGCCGCCCTTTCCCCCTCGCCGCGGCGGGGAAACGCCACCACCGTCCGGTAGCCCGAGCGCACGAGCTTCTCGAGCTCCGGCTCGGCTTCGGCGAGCGTGCGCGCCGCGGTGTCGGCCGACTGCGCGCGCAGCTCTATCTCCTGCCCGCCGGCGTGGGCCGAGAGCCAGATCCGTGTGCGCTCGGCGAGCGTCGCCTGGATGCTCTCGGGGCTCACGTACAGGTGGTGCGCGTCCTGGTCCCCGAACGCGGCGCACACATCCGTCCAGTGATCGCTGAGCGCCGGGGCCAGCTCCTCCTCGGCCGCGACGAGCAGCTCGGCGTGCTCGCCGACGAGGTCGAGCAGCGCGCCGAAGCGCTCCACCGGCAGCAGCTCGGCGATGTCGGGCCGCTCGCCGTCCCCGTCCTCGCCCGGCCCGAACGCGCCGGTGGCCGCGGCGATCTCGGCGAGCTCGCGGTGCTCGGCCGAGAGCTCTGCGGCAGGTGCTATCTCGACCTCCTCGACCTCGCCCAGCGAGCGCTGTGTGAACGTCGAGAACCAGCGCAGCGATTCGATCTCAACGTCGAACATGTCCACGCGCACCGCCCGGTCCTCGGTCGCGGGGAACACGTCGAGCAGGCCGCCGCGCAGCGCGAACTGCCCGCGCTCCTCTACCTGGTCGGTGCGTTCGTAGCCGGCACGCACGAGCTCGGCCGCGCACTCCTCGAGGTCGAGCAGCTCGCCGACGCGAAGCGTGAACGAGTGCGGGCGCAGCGACGGGTCGGGGACCTTCTCCGACAGCGCCACCGCGCTGACCACCACGACGGGCTGGCCCACCTCGGAAGCGCGGTCGGCGCTCGACCCGTCGCCGAGCAGTGCGTCGAGCGCCGCCACGCGAAGGCCGACGAGGTGCGGAGGCGGTGCGAGGTGCGACTCGTAGGCGACGCCGCGCGACGGGTAGTAGCGCACGCGGCGCGGGGCGAGCCACGCGCGCAGGTCGGCCGCCAGGTCGCGCGCCGCGCGATCGTCGCCGACGACGATCAGCGTCGGCCGTTCTCTCGCGTGGTCGTCGATCTCCGCGAGCGCCGCGATCAGATACGGGCGCAGCGACGAGGACACGTACGCGTGACCGCCCCCGCGCGCGAGCCGCAGCGCCGCCTCGTCCTCCTGTACGAGGCCGAGCAGCGTGCGCAGCGCCTGGGCGTCCCCGGCCATCTAGCTCTCCGGCTGCGAGGCCGCGGCGTCGAGCCCAAGCACCACGCGCTCGACCTGGTCGCTTGCCGCCTCGACCAGCTCGTGGACCTGCGCGTCGTCCTCGCGGAAGCGCCCGAGGACGTGGGCCGAGACGATCTCGGGGTCGGTGGAGTCGGGACGTCCGACGCCGACACGCACGCGCACGAACTCGGCGCCGCCAAGCTCGCGCTTGATCGACTTCAGCCCGTTGTGCCCGGCCAGGCCGCCGCCCCTGCGCGTGCGCACGTCGCCGAACGGGAGGTCGATCTCGTCATGAACCACCAGCACGCGCTCGAGCGGCACCTTGAGGGCTCCGCGCGCGGGCCCCACCGAGCGGCCCGCGTCGTTCATATAGGTCTGCGGGCACAGCACCGCGACGCGGGGGCCCTGCGCCCCCTCGGTGCCGGGCGCGCCGCTGCGAACGCGGCCTTCGGCGATCCGGCCGCGAAAGCGATCCCTCGGACGTCCGAGGTCCCAGCGTGAGATGAGCTCCTCGGCGACCATGAACCCCACGTTATGCCGCGAGGCGGCATGCTCACGGCCGGGATTGCCCAGTCCGACGATAAGCCAGTCGATGGCGCCACCGCCGCCACCACCGAAGGGGCGTCGCAGGAGCCGCTACTCCTCGTCGGCGGAGCCCTCCGGGGCGGGGCTCTCGGCGTCCTCGCCCTCGGCGGCCTCGCCCTCCTCGGCACCCTCGCCGACGAGCTCCGTCTCGGCCTCGATTTCCTCCGCGGCTTCTGCCTGCAGCTTGGGGGGCGACAGGGTCGCGACCACCGTCTCCTCGACGACGTCCAGGAGCGTCACGCCCTCCGGGGCCGCCAACGCGCTCAGCAGGATCGTGTCCCCGATCTCCATCTCGCCGACCGCGTGGACGATCGACTCGGGGATCGCCGTGGGCAGGGCCTCCACGTTCAGCTCGCGCGTGATCTGCTCGAGCACGCCGCCTTCCTTGACGCCGGGGGCATCGTCGATGCCGGTGAGCTCGAGCGGCACGAGCGCGTGGATCGCCTCGTCCAGGCGCACCCTCAGCATGTCGACGTGAATCGTCTGGCCCCGCACGGGATCGCGCTGGGCCTCCTTGAGCACGACCGGCGTCGCCCTGCCTCCGTCGACGCTCAGATCGAGGACCGCCCCCGACCCGGCGAGCGCGAGGCGCAGCTCGCGCGCATCCGCGTCGAAGCCGACCGACTCCGCTCCGCCGCCGTAGATCACGCCGGGCACGCGCCCGCTTCGGCGCAGGCGTCTGGCCGCGCGCGAGCCCTCGCCGCTGCGGCTGGTGACATTCAGCTTGGTGGTCGTGGTCGCCATCGGAGGACTGAAGACTCTAGCAATCGGCTTCGTTTGGGATCGGGGCGCTGAGCGACAGCAGGGTGACGGAAATTCCCCTGATGAAGTCGCCCGTGCGGCGCACCCTGATGCACTGGACCACCGGCAGCTTGCCGATGACCGTCCAGGCGAGCCGTGTGTTGCCGGTGGCGCCCGTGGGTGAGTACGAGGTCGAGGATTTCAGCGAAAGGATCTTCACCGCGCCCGCTCTGAGCAGGCGCGGGTTGGCGGCGTTCTGCGTGACGGTGGCGACGCATGAGCTGCGCTGCCGGCAACCGCTCAGCCGTCGCAGCATGCCGTTGACGTCCCCCCTGGCCTGGGCCTGGATCAGCGCCAGGTCGTCGTCGCGTTCGACGTTCTCGGTCGAGAGGAACCTCGCCAGCAGGCCGCTGGCCACGAGGAACAGCAGCACTGCGAATGCGATCACGGCGATGCGTTTCAGAACCGCTGGTCGGCTGAGTTGGCTGACATCCGCTTTGACACAGGATGCCCGAATGCGACGCGGGCGGCGCCCGCCCAGGTTCAGGCCAACGCCGCCGCGACCCCCCGCTCAAGCCCGCCGGACTCGACGGCCGCTGGGAAAGCTCGAGCAGGCCGGGACCCGTGGTGGGCCCGCGTGCCGGTGTGATCACACTCACGCTCCGGGCACAGCGGGGTCGGTAGAAATGCCGTGCACGAGCCATTTAACACTGGGCACTGGAGAAGGAGACAACATGACGCTCCAATACCACTCGCTGGTCAAGCCGTTGGCGCTGGTCCTCCTCACGGGAGCAGTGGCGGCGCCGGCGGCGTCGGCGCGCATCGACACGGGCGTGTCATCGCCGCAGCCGACGTCCGCGACACTCGAAACCTCGCTGCCTCAGACGGTCACCGTCGTCAGGTCGGGCGGCTTCGACTGGGGCGACGCGGGAATCGGCGCGGGAGCCGTCCTGGCGCTTGCCGCCACCGGCTTCGGCGCCAGGCTGGCCGTCGGGCGTCACCGGCAGGTTGACTCGAGGGCGGCGAGGCCCACCATCTCCGCGACCTGACCCGGGGGCACGCGGGGGCGTCGCCGTCGTCCAGGCGGCGCCCCCGCCGGGTGGCGCCGCGCGACATCGCCTGCTCCGCCATGCCGGCGGCCCCTCATGGGCATCCCGGGTTGCCTGGATCGGTGGTAGCCGTCGACGGTGAGCGCGATGCTGCGCAACGTCGAGCGCGTTCCCACCCAACCATAGGATCGATCAGGCGGGGTGGAGCTTCACGCCTGCGAATCTGAAGTGCATGCTTCGTCCGCGATCAGCGCGAGGGCTGAACGCATCACGATGCCAACGCCGGGCGAAACGACAGTCCAGTATCGGAGGAACGCCCGCTTTGCACGCTCGTCCGTCGCCTGGGTTCTTGCCTCGTAGGTCAAGAGCGTTCGCCGGTCACCGTAGGAGCGCACTGACACGTTGGCGGCGATCCGGGCGAACCCCGGAGCTCGATAGGACGCGAACCCGGCGGCGTCGATCTCCGCCCATTTGGTTTCAGCAGCCCAGAAACGTCCGACGACGCCAAACGCAAACTCGGCTGGAGGGTTCTTACCCAGTGCCACCCAGGTTCCGTGTTCGGGCAGCTCGCCGAGCCGGAGGCTATCCATCTCCGGCGGACCTACGGCCTCTGCTTTTCGCGCCATCCCGGCCAGTCGCTCCCAAGCTGCCCGGATTCCGAACAGGGCGCGGACGAGCTGGCTACGCAGAAGCGCGTCGGCGAGATTCGCGTTGATGGCGGCCTCGTAGACGACGCCCGGCTGGGCATCGACTACAAGGTGCTCGATGCGCGTGGCGTCGAACTCCGGCATAAGAGTGTCGAGCAGCATCGAGTCTGTGCTGATGGTCGGCTGGCGAAGCGGAGCTGGCGGCTCGGTCATGAGGAGGCGTGCACGTGTAGTGGCACCACATCATCCTCCCAATGGCGCGGCAAACCCGAATCCATGTCCGCTATGGGATCGTTGTCGCGTGGCGACTCCCGGCATCGGCAACCCCTTGAGTGCTGCGGCGGCGCACGGAGAGGCTGCGGTTGATCTGTACTGGCTGCCTCTAGGAGCTGGCGGACATTCCGTCCGATTCAACGGTCGTGTGTTTGAGGCGATTGCGGCCCGCGCTGGGCGACGACCACCGTGCGACTTGTACCACTCGGCGCTCGAAGTCCGCGAGGGCGCGGAGCGCTTCGTGATCGAGATGACGCCCGTCCGCGACGTGCGAGGCAAGCAGCGCGGTGTCGTCGCGGAGGGCGCGGTCGGAACCCGTTGTGCGGGACGTGTTCGGATGTTCCGTTACGAGATACGTCGCTGGTCCGACGGGGAGATCCCCGACGTGGATGAGGCCGTTGGGGGTCCCCGACGACTATCCGGCGACCCGGCTCACGCAGGGCGTGTGCTTGATCTGGTCCCGCAGGTGCCGACCCCTGTGTGGGGTCGCGACGATCTCAAGACGGGCGAGATGTGGAACTCGAACTCCGTGACCGCATGGCTGATCGCGCGCGGAGGAATGGACGCCGAGCCGATCAGGCCTCCGGCAGACGGGCGTGCGCCTGGGTGGCATGCCGGGCTGGTTGTCGCCCGCCGCCAGGACGTGGAGATCACGCCTTCCCGTCCCCCAGATAGCAGCTGGCGCGCGGCGTGACAAACGGGCGATTGAGACCGCTCCACATCGTCGTCGCGGCTGGAGCTGCCCTCTGTGTGGTCTACGAGCTTGTGCTGCGTCAACCGATCCTTACCTGGGGCGCGACTACAGCCGAGGCAGAAGCGCGCCTCCCGGGCGACGAGCTGCTCGAGGCCGCCAACGGCGTGACGACCCGCGCAATCGGCATCGACGCCCCCGCGGCATCGGTTTGGCCGTGGCTCGCGCAAATGGGTCCCTCGCCGCGCGGTGGCGCATACACCTACGACTGGATCGAGAACCTGCTGGGGCTCAATATGCAAAGCGCGGACCACATCCTTGAGGAGTTCCAGCGTCCGCAAATCGGCGAGACGATCGCACTGGGGTCAAACCGGATGCGCATAGAGGCGGTGGAGCAGGACCGATTGATCGTCTGGCGCTCGGAAGATCGGAACTGGGTCTGGGCGTTCGTGATCACGGAGCACGGCGGGAAGTCGCGGCTGATCACCCGCAACCGATTCCGCCTTGCGACGCTCGCCGGACGGGCCGGCATGGTCCCGATGGAGCCCGCCTCGCTTGTGTTGGAGCAGAAGATGCTACGAGGCATCAAGCAGCGCGCCGAGCGGCTTGCCCACTCTGGTGAACGCACCGTGGTCAGTGAGGTGCCGCGAGCGGCGTGATCCCGCACATGGCCGCCTGGCCTTGCTGGAGGTCGCGAGAACTGTCGCGCACTCCGCGGAACGCCAATGATCTCCGGGCGATGTCTAGAACAGCTGGTTCTCGCCGCCGAAAACCTCGCTGACGGAGTCGTCGACGAAGATGCGGCGGATCGAGTCGGTGAGCAGCTCTGCGCACGGCAGCACGCGTACGTTCGCCGGACAGTTGGGACTGACGGGGATCGTGTCCGTCACCACGATCTGCTCCAGGCCGGACGTCCGCAGGTTCTCGAACGCGTCTCCGGAGAAGACCGCGTGGGTCGCCGCCGCGTAGACCCGCTCGGCACCGGCCTCCTTGACGGTCCTGGCGGCGGCCCTGAGCGTCCCGGCGGTGTCGATCATGTCGTCGACGAGCACGGCGGTCTTGCCCTTCACGTCACCGATCACGTAGCCGATCTCGGCGACCTGCTGCGCGGGGCGCTCCTTGTCGAGGATGGCCAGCTCGGCGCCGACCTTCGAGGCGAACTTCTTGTTCAGCTTCACCCTGCCGGCGTCCGGGGCGACGACGACGAGGTCCGACAGCGCGAGGTCGGAGAAGTACTGCGTGAGCATGAACAGTGCCGTCATGTGATCCACCGGCTTCTGGAAGAAGCCCTGGATCTGGCCCGCGTGCAGGTCCATGGTCAGCACCCGGTCGGCGCCCGCCGACTCCAGCATGCGCGCGACCAGGCGCGAGGAGATCGGCTCGCGCGGCGCCGACTTCTTGTCCTGCCGCGAGTAGCCGAACCAGGGCGTCACGGCGATCACCCTGTGGGCGGAGGCGCCGACGGCGGCGTCGATCATCAGCAGCAGCTCCATCAGCGAGTCGTTGGCCGTCACGCCGGTCTGCGGGTTGCCGCAGGTCGACTGGACGATGAACACGTCCGCGCCGCGAATCGATTCGTCGTAGCGGCAGTACACCTCGCCGTTGGAGAAGGTCTTCAACGTCACAGGGCCGAGGTCGACGCCGAGCTTCTCAGCGATGTCGACCGCCAACTGCGGATTCGCACGCCCGCTGAAGAGCATGAGGCGCTTGTTGTAGTCGATCGGCAGGCTGGCCCGCGAGGACTCCGTGGTGCGCGTGTCGATCGCGCTCATCTCAGCACGAAGTGTAGAGGTCGGGTAAACGGAGCCGTCATCGCGAGCGCCGATCGCTGTAGCCCTCGATGTTGCTCTGGCGCTCGCGGGCGATGCCGAGCGCGCCCGGCGGGACGTCCTCGGTTATCACCGAGCCGGCGCCCGTGTAGGCGTCGTCACCGACCGCCACCGGCGCGACGAGCGTCGTATCAACGCCGGTGCGCACGCCGCTGCCGACCGTCGTGCGGTGCTTGGCCCGGCCGTCGTAGTTGGCCGTGATCGTCGCCGCGCCGAGGTTGGTGCGCTCTCCCACGTCCGCGTCGCCGATGTAGGACAGGTGCGGGATCTTCGCGCCGGCGCCGATGTCGGAGTTCTTGACCTCGACGAACGTGCCGGCCTTGGCGCCGTCGCGCAGCACGGTCCCGGGGCGCAGGTAGGCGAAGGGCCCGACCTGGACCCCGTCGCCGAGCACGCAGTCCACCAGGTAGGAGTGGCGCACGACGCAGTCGCTGCCGATGATCGTGCTCCCGCGGATCGTGGTGAAGGGCTCGATCACCGAGTCCGGCCCGATCTCGACGCCTGCGTCGATCACCGTGGCGGCCGGGTCGACGACCGTCACCCCGGCGAGCATGTGGCGCTCGTGGATCGCGTCCTGCGCGATCCGCCTCACGCGCGCGAGCGACGCGCGGTCGTTGACGCCGAGGACCAGCGTGCCGTCCTCGACGAGGTGGCCGGCCACCGCCGCGCCGTCGGCCCTGAGCAGGTCGAGCACCTGCGGCAGGTATAGCTCCCCCTGGGCGTTCTCGGCGGTCAGTCGCGGCAGCGCCTGCCTGAGTGCCTGGACGCTGAACACGAAGATCCCGGTGTTCACCTCTCGTATCTCGCGCTCGGCCTGCGTGGAGTCGCCCTCCGCCTTGGTCTCGACCACCCGTTCGACCGCCCCCTCGGAGTCGCGCACCACGCGCCCGTATCCGCTCGGATCCTCGAGGATCGTGGTGACCATCGTCGCCGCCGCGCCGGCCTGCCGGTGGGCCTCGAGCAGTCCGGCGATGGCCGCGGCAGTGATCAGCGGAACGTCACCGCTGAGAACCACCACGGGCGTCGCGGCATCGAGGGCGCCCTCGGAGCCTGGCTCGAGCTGGGCCATGGCCGCCGCGACGGCGCCGCCGGTGCCGTCCGGGCGCTCCTGCACGGCCACCTCGACTCCGTCTGGGAGAACCTCCTGGAGCTTGCCGCCCGCCGAGTCCACCACCACGACCCTGCCGGCGCCGGCGTCGAGCGCCGCGCGCACCGGCCACAGCACCATCGGCAGCCCGCACAGGTCGTGCAGCATCTTCGGCATCTTCGAGCGCATGCGCGTGCCCTGGCCCGCTGCGAGGATCAGGACGGTGGGCGCGCTCACCGCACAGATGCTATTGGCTCATCGCGGGTCCGCAGGCGAATCGGGAAGTTGGGGGGCAGGGATTCGAACCCCGATTCTCAGGACCAAAACCTGATGTCCTGCCGTTGGACGACCCCCCAATGGCCAGAGAAGGATAGATCGTGGCCCCGAGGCCGGTCGCGCGCGCGTGGTGCGGCCGCGCGAACTGCCGGTGCCTGGCGGTCTCGAGCGCCCTGCTCGAGCACTGCTTGAGGTGCGTAATGCCTGCACCTGCAAGTATTCCTGCACTCTGGCCCGCAAAATGCGAACAACCGGCAGGCGCCTCGGCGCCATGATCGCGGCGATCGTGCACGCGGGCACGGGTGCGCTCGCCGCCGACGCAGCGCTCGCGGGGGGCTCCTCGCCGACGAGCCCGGCCCCCTGCCCCGGCGCCAATCTGCGCCCCAGCCCCACGGACGGGCCGGCGCTCGCCACGGCGACGCTGTGCCTGGTCAACGGGGTGCGCTCCGCCCACCACCTGCGCCCGCTTCACCCGAACCGCTATCTCGGAGCGGTGGCCATGAGCCAGCTGCGCAGCATGGTCCGCTGGGACTACTTCGCCGACGTGCGCCCATCGGGCCAGACGCCGATGTCGCTGATCACGGCGACCCGCTACCCGGCGCACGCCGCGGCGGTCTCGGTCGGGCAGAACATCGCCTGGGGCGCCGGCTCGCACACGACGCCGGTGAGCATCGTCGCGGCGTGGATGGCCTCACCGCCGCACCGCGAGGTGATGCTCACCCGCGAGTTCCGCGATGCGGGCGCCGCGGCATCCGCGACGGCGCCGTCGACGCTCGGGGTGGGCGCTCCGAGCGCGATCTACGCTCTCGAGCTCGGCGTGCGCCGGTTTTAGATCCTCCAGGGCCTAGGAGCGCCTGCCGGGGCGGCGCGGCACGCGGCCGCCTTCGGCGCCGGCCTCCGAGGCGGGACCCCCGGCAGAGGTGATCCCGAGCACGCGCATCGCCTTCAGGCCGAGGCTCAGCTTCTCGCGCCCGTCGCTGGAGCTCACGTCGAGCCCGGAGAGCTCGCGCACGCGCTCCAGGCGGTAGTAGATCGTGTGGCGGTGCGTGAACAGCCGCTGGGCGGTGCCGGCGACGTTGCCGTCGGCCTCGAGGAACGTCTCGAGCGTCCGCACGAGCTCGGTCTCGTACTGCTCGTCGTAGGCCACCAGCGGCTCGACCGTCTCCGCGTAGAAGCGCTGCAGCTCGGCCGGGTTCTCGCTCATCGCCGACAACAGCAGCCTGTAGGCGCCCGTCTGCTCGAACGCGAGCGGCGGGCCCTCGTCGTCGCCCTCGGCCACGTTGGCGGCGAGCAGCGCCTCGCTGGCGGCGCGCGGCAGCTCGGCGGGATCCTCGGTGATCCGGCTGCGTCCGATCGCGAACGTGTACCCCTGCAGGCCCGCCTGCATCTCGTGCAGGAGCGCCTCGGCCGCCCGCGCGGCCGTGGCCTCCTCGCCGCCCGGCACGAGCACGAGGACCTCGGCCCCGGGGATCCCGTCGCGTTCGGAGAGAGCTGCGATCGAGCGGCTGACGACGGCCCGCGCTCCCCGCTCTGCGACGGCGCGCACGCGCCCCCGCCAGCCCTCGTCGGTCGGCGCCTGCGGATGCGCCCGCGCGACGATCATGCTCGCCCCGCCCGCCACATCCAGCGCCAGGTCCTTGGCGCCCTGCAGCAGCGCCTCGCGGCTGCTCAGCTCGCGGCTCAGCACCGCCCGTAGGAAGTCGGCGGTCGCGGTCTCCGCGACGCGCTCGGGCGCCCTCACGCGCTCGACCTCGGAGGCGATCATCGTCACGAGCAGCCGGCGCATCGAGGCGCTCGGCTCCGCCTTGGCGCGCATGTGGAGCGTCCCCACGACGCTGTCCGCCACGCGCAGGGGCGTGCTGCTCACGCCGTCGCCCTGCGAGAGCAGCGAGCGCTCCTCCGCCGGCGACCTCGCCGCGACGGCGAGCGTCGCTCCCCAGGCGTCGGTCACGGCGAGGCTCGCGTCGAGCGCCTTCGCCGCCGCCCGCACGACCTCGGGCAGGCCCGCTCCGGACTCGACCGCCTCCGTGATCGCGTCCAGCGCCGCAAGGTCGGCCATGCCGCTCAGCCCCAGAAGTAGACCGCGGCCAGCGCCACGACCACACCAGTACCAACCAGCACGGCGAGCACGTACAGCGACAGCACGGTTGCGGCGAGCCGCTCCCAGAGGCGCGTGTAGGACGTCCAGGCGGGAACGAGGATCAGCCCGGCATACAGCGCCGCGCCGAAGACTCCGGCACAGACTGCGACGAGATCGTTGATGACGGTCCTGCTCATGGGCTGTCCGCCGGAGATTGTGACGCACGATGCTGTCGGCCGGAATGCTCGACCGTCACGGCCCCCGCAAAGGCCGCATCCACGGGAGCGGCGCAGATCGCGCCAGGTAGTCGCCCGCGCACGCCGGCGGTTGCATGCTCGGCCAGCGCGGGGCCGGATATCGCGGATCCGCCGCCGGGCGCGAACAGCCCCAACACCGTCGGCCCCGAGCCGCTCACGAGCGCCGCCTGCGCTCCGGCGTCGCGGGCCTCGCCCAGGACCTCGGCGATCTGCGGGCACAGCGAGACGGCGGCGCGCTGAAGGTCGTTGTGCAGCAGCTCGCTCGCCGCGGGAAGCGGCGCGCCGTGGCGCAGGGCCGCGCTGAGCTGCGCCCGGAGCTCAGCAAGCGCCCTCGGCGCCCGCGCAGGCCCGAGCCGGTCGGCCTCGGCATAGACCGCGGCGGTTGAGAGCGCCGCCGCCAGCGGCAGCACGAGCACCCCGAACGGCGCGCTCGGCGCAGGCAGCTCCTCGAGATCCTCGCCGGCGCCGCCGGCCAGCCAGCGCCCGGGGGAGATCTGCGCGGGGACGTCGGCACCGAGCTCGCCCGCCAGCCGGCGCAGCAGCCGCTCATCGCCTGCCCCCGAGGCGTGGCTGGCCAGGCGCAGCGTGGCGGCGGCGTCCGCCGACCCGCCGCCGAGCCCGGCCGCGACCGGGATGCGCTTGGCGATCGTCAGGCGCATCGGCGGGGCATCCCAGCCGGTGCTCGCGCGGAATGCCCGCAGGGCGACCGCGGCGAGGTTCTCCTCGGGCGGCCCCGGCACGCCGGGGCACAGGATCTCGTCCCCTCGCGCCGCGGAGGGCGCGGGCTCGAGCGTCAGCTGGTCGGCCAGCGAGATCGACTGCATCACGGTGACGAGCTCGTGCTTGCCGTCGCTCGCCCTGGTTGCACCGACGAACAGGCCGAGGTTCACCTTCGCCGGCGCGAGCGCGCGATGGACGCTCATAGCTCCAGCAGGCGCGCGAGCTCGCGGAACTGCTCGGGCGCGAGGCGCTCGGCGCGCACGTCCGGCGGATGGCCGAGCCGCTGCAGCGCGTCGCGCACCTGCTCGCGCGAGCGGCCGGGCGCCCGGCCGGACAGCGCGAGCGAGCCGGCGAGCGTCTTGCGCCGATGGGCGAAGGAGCCGGCGACGAGACCGCGCAGCGCCGGCGAGAGCGACCCGCCCGACGCTCTGCGGCGCATGCTCACGAGCACCGAGTCGACGTTCGGCACCGGATGAAAGACGGTGCGCGGGATAGCCCTCACCACCTCGACCTCGCAGGCGAGCTGCGCGATCACCGACGGCGTGCCGTAGGCCCCGGTGCCGGGCGCTGCGGCGAGGCGCTCGCCAACCTCGCGCTGCGCCATGGCCACCCAGCGCGTCACGCCCGCCAGATCCTCGACCGTCCGAAGCAGCACGCCCGCGGCGATCCCGTAGGGGAGGTTCGCCACGACCTTCGTGGGAGACGGGCGCAGCGCGCCCAGGTCGATCGTCATCGCGTCGGCCCAGTGCACCGTCACGTTGGCGTGCGGGCCGGTGGCGTCGGTGAGCGCCTCCCGCAGGCGCTCGTCGATCTCGATCACGTGCAGGTGCCCGACCCGCTCCGCGAGGTGCTCCGAGAGGACTCCGAGGCCCCCGCCGATCTCGAGCACCACGTCGTCGCGCCGCAGCTCGGCGGCGCGCTCGATCACGCCGAGGTTGTTCGAGTCGATCAGGAAGTTCTGCCCGAGGTCCCTGTCGGGGCGCACGCCAAAGCGGCGGATGCGCCGCAGCGAGGGCTGGCTGGGCAGGTCGGCCACGGCGCTCATGCCCATCCGAACACGCGTCTGGCGTTGCGCTCGACGCTCGCGCCGAGCTCGCTCGTCGTGACCCCCCGCAGCTCGGCGAGGAACGCGAGCGTGTGGGCGACGAAGGCCGGCTGGTTTCGCTCCTTGCGCACGGGCGCCGGCGTCAGGAAGGGCGCGTCGGTCTCCACCAGCAGGCTCTCCGCGGGGACGCGCCTGGCGGCCTCGGCGAGGTCGGCGGCGCTCTTGTAGGTGACGTTGCCGGCGAACGAGATCGCATAGCCGCGGTCCAGGCACTCCTGCAGCTCCTCGGGCATCGAGAAGCAATGCATCACGACGCTCAGCCCGCCGGCTTCGGCGGCGAGCTGCGCGAGGGTCTGCGCCACCGCCGCGCGCGTGTGGATCACGAGCGGCTTGCCGGTCTCACGCGCGAGCGCGATCTGAGCGGCAAACGCGCGCTCCTGGTCGGCCGGCGGGGCGCCCTCGCGATAGAAGTCAAGCCCGGTCTCGCCGATCGCCATGCAGCGCTCGTGCGCGGCGAGCGCGCGTAGCTCGGCGAGGTCGGCGTCGTCGAAGCCCTTCGCCTCGTTGGGATGGCGACCGATCGCCGCGTAGACCTGCGGGAAGTCCTCGGCCGCGGCAAGCGCCGCGCGGCAGGAGGCGCCGTCGATCCCCACCGTCAGCAGGCGCTGCACACCGGCCGCCTCGGCAGCCGCCACCAGCTCGGCGTTCGGTGGCTCGCAGAGGTCGAGGTGGGTGTGTGAGTCGACCACGCGCCGGCCTACCGGCCCTTGGGGAACAGCGGCTCGAGCGCGTCGACCCGCTCGATCGCTCCGGCTCCGAGCTCGGCGCCGCCCAGCGAGAGCTCCGGCGCTCCGAGCCCAGCAAGCAGCCGCTCGGCGCTCGCCGGGATGTAGGGCCACAGCAGCACGGTCACCGACCGCAGGCCCTCGACCAGCGTCCGCAGCACGCGATCGAGATCCTGCGCCCGGCCCTCCTCCTTGGCCAGCAGCCACGGGGCCTGCTCCTCGACATAGCGGTTCATCCTTCTCACCCGCTGCCAGATCTCGTCGAGCGCGGCCGTCAGCTCGGCGCGGTCGAGCAGCGCCGAGACGCGCTCCGTCAGTCCGGCGAAGTCGGCGGACAGCTGCGGGTCGGGCTCCCCGGAGGGCACCTGCCCGTCGCGGTAGCGCAGGACCATGGCGATCGTGCGGCTGGCGAGGTTGCCGAGCTCGTTGGCGAGCTCGGTCTCGTAGCGCAGCTCGAAAGAGGCGGTCGAGACGGAGCCGTCCTGGCCGAACGGCACGTCGCGCAGCAGGTAGAAGCGCAGCGCGTCCGGCCCGAAGCGGTCGATCACCTCGAAGGGATCGAGCACGTTGCCGAGGGACTTGCTCATCTTCTCGCCTTCCATCAGCAGATAGCCGTGGACGAAGATGTGCTCCGGCAGCTCCAGCCCCGCGGCCATCAGCAGCGCCGGCCAGTAGACGGCGTGGAAGCGCAGGATGTCCTTGGCGACGAGGTGGTAGCTCGCCGGCCAGAACCGGTCGGTCAGGTCCTCTCCGTCCCGCGCGTAGGAGAGCGCGGTGTAGTAGTTCAGCAGCGCGTCGAACCAGACGTAGAAGACGTGCTCGTGGTCCCACGGCACCTGCACCCCCCAGGTCAGCTTGTGGCGCGTGAGGGGGACGTCGCGCAGCCCCGAGCGGATGAACGAAAGGGCCTCGTTGTAGCGGGTGCGGGGCGCCACGAAGTCCTCGCGCTCGGCGTAGAGCCGTTCGAGCGCCTCCTGGAAGGAGGAGAGCCTGAAGAAGTAGTTGTCCTCCCGCTCGCGCGTGAGCTCGATGTGGTGGATCGGGCAGAGGTTGCCCTCGTCGATGTCGTTCTCGGCCTTGAAGTCGGCGCACCTCGGGCAGTACCAGCCCTCGTAGGTGCCCTCGTAGACGAACCCGTTCTCCTTCACGCGCGTGAGCACCTCCTGCACCTTTGCTTCGTGCTGGGGGTCAGTCGTTCTTATGAAGAAGTCGTTCGTGGCCTCGATCAGCGGCGCGAGCGCCTTGAACCGCTCGGCGTTGCGGTCGGCCAGCTGCTGCGGCTCCACGCCGAGCGCGTGGGCGGCGTCGGCGACGGGCTCACCGTGCTCGTCCGTGCCGGTGAGGAAGAACACCTCCTCGCCGCGCTGACGGTGGTGGCGGGCCATCACGTCGGCCGCGATCGTGGTGTAGGCGTGCCCCAGGTGAGGGGCGGCGTTCACGTAGTAGATGGGCGTGGTGACGTAAAACGACATTTTGCGCCTCCAGGCTACTGGCGCGCTGCGCTGCCGCGCCCGGTCAGCTCCCGGTAGAGCTCGTTGGCCGCGAGCCCGGTGAGCCTCCCGATCGCCGCCGCCGCGGGCCGCGGCTTGGCGCCGGCCTCGACGAGCTCGCGCAGCGCGGTGAGCGCCTCCTCGCGCCGCGGCGTCCCGGGCGCGGCGGCGCCGCAGACGAGCACCACCTCCCCGCGCGCGGGGTGCTCGCGGTAGTGCTCGGCGAGCTCCGCGGCGCTCCCGCGCCGCACCTCCTCGTGCAGCTTGGTCAGCTCGCGGCAGACGGCCACCGGGCGCTCCGGGTCACGGGCGGCCAGCGCGCCGAGGCTCGCCGCGAGACGGCGGGGCGACTCGAACGCGACCAGCGTCTCCGCCGCATCGGCGAGCAGGCTCTCGAGCTCGCGGCGCGCCCGCGGAAGGAAGCCGACGAATCGCCAGCGATCGACCGGCAGCCCCGAGGCGACCAGCGCCGTCAGGGCGGCGCTCGGCCCGGGCAGCACCTCCAACGGGATCTCGGCGGCGATGGACGCCCGCACCAGCGCGAAGCCCGGGTCGGACACGAGCGGCGTGCCCGCGTCTGACACCAGCGCGACGAGCGCCCCCTCTCGCATGCGACCGACCAGCTCCTGCGCGCGGGCGCGTTCGTTGTGCTCGTGGAAGCTCACCAGGCGCGCGCGGATCGCGTGGCGGTCGAGCAGCACCCTCGTGTGCCGCGTGTCCTCACAGGCGATCAGGTCTGCCTGACGCAGCGTCGAGAGGACCCGCAGGGTCACGTCGTCGAGGTTGCCGATCGGGGTGGGACACACGACCAGACGCCCGACTGCCGCCTCCGCGGGAGTCATCTCGCAAATATAGGGTCCTGTCGATGCCCGAGCACCGCGACGATCCCCCGCAGTACACGCGCTACCGCGCGCGGCGCCGGCTGCTGCCCGGACGCGAGCAGGAGCTGCCCCTGCCCTCGAGCGCTCCGCCGGCGCCGCGACGCCCGGCACGCCCTGGACGCGACGGGGGCGGACGCCGGGGGGGCGAGCCGGGCACGCGGACCGGCTGGCGGCGGTGGGCGACGCGCAAACGCATCGTCGCCGGCGTGCTGGCGCTCGTCCTCGGCTGGCTCGTGCTCTCGCTGCTGCTGTTCCTGATCAGCTCGCACTTCGAACGCACATCGCCGCCGCGCGACGTCGCGGGGGTGCTCGACTCCGCGGGCTATCCGCTCACCTCCGCCAACAACATCCTGGTGCTCGGCTCCGACACGCGCCAGAAGAACAGCAAGGAACCGGGGGCCGAAAAGTCTGGCCCTGGTCGATCGGACTCGATCATGCTGGTCCGCACCGGCGGCGGGCATGCGGCGCGCCTGTCGATCCCTCGCGACACGGTCGTCGAAATTCCCGGTCACGGCATGCAGAAGATCAACGCCGCCCATGCCTTCGGCGGTCCCGCCGAGTCGATCTCGGTGATCAAGCGCTGGCTCGGCATTCCGATCAACCACGTGGTGGAAGTGAACTTCGAAAACTTCCCTCAGCTGATCGACTCGATGGGCGGCGTCGACTACACGGGAGGCTGCGTCATCTCACGTATCGACGGCGGCTTCAGCCGGGGCGGCTACACGCTCAGGCTGCCGCGCGGCACCCACCACCTCGACGGCAAGCAGGCGCTGGCGCTGGCACGCACGCGCGAGAACCTCTGCGCACCGAGCCAGACCGACCTGCAGCGAGAGGAACACCAGCAGGCGCTGTTCAACGCGATGAAGAGCAGGCTGCTGTCCCCCTCGAGCTTCTTCCGGCTCCCCTGGATCGCCTGGCATGCCCCGCCGGCGATCATCTCGGACATGAGCGGTCCGACGCTGCTCGGCCTGTTCGCCGCGCTCGGGACATCCGGCACCCCGCCGACACGCATCATGAAGCCGTCAGGCGCCGTCACGCTTGCAGGCGGTGGACAGGGCCTGAGCGTCTCAGAAGGCGAACGGCGCGCGGCCGTCGCGCGCTTCATGAAAGGCTGACCTGAATCGGCGGTGCGACCGCCGCGCCGGTGGCGACTCAGCCCTTGGCCGCGACCGGCTTTGACTCTTTGGCCGAGCCGGAGGATGACCCGCTATCGCTCTTGCCACCCTTGTCGGCCTTTGCGCCCGTGTCGCCCTTTTTGTCAGTCGATCCCGACGAGTCGCCGCCGGAGGCGCCGTCGGAGGAGGACGGCTTCTTGTCGGCAGCCGCCGCGTTCTCGCGCTGGCGCTTGCGCGTGCCGTAGTCGGTGTTGTAGAAGCCTTTTCCCTTGAAGTGCACGGCCGGCGGGTGCAGAACGCGCTCGACGGGCACGCCGGTCTCGGGATCGACGGCGAGCGGCTCGTCGCTGAAGGACTGCTGAATATCGAACGTCGTACCGTCCGGGCGCCTGTACTCGTAGATCGGCATGGTGCAGCCGATTATATGAGCGTCAATCGGTGAGCAGCGCTCGAGCGCACTCTATTCCCGCATGCATCGTCGCGGTGAAGTCGCGCCCGGGCTCGCTGAGCATGCGCAGCGCAAAGCCGTCGCCGAGCGAGAACAGGATCTCGGCGACCGCCTCTGGCTCGGCGTGCAGTCGCAGGACACCCTCACCCTGAGCCGCCGCCAGCATCCCGGCGACCTGTTCGCGGGTGCGACGCATCAACCCCGCGTACTCGACCGCGATGTCGGCGTTGCGACGCGAAAGGGTGAACAGCTCGAACACCAGTGTCACGAAATCGGGGTCCTCGCGCACGGTGTCCTGCAGGTTCTGCGCCATCAGATCGATGAAGTCGTCGGCCGTCTGAGCCGTCGAGAGCTGACGCTCGAGCCTCTCCAGGCGAAGCTCGCAGTCGCGGCGCACCGCCTCGACCAGCAGTTGCTCCTTGGTGCCGAAGTAGTAATGGAGCAGGCCCCTGGACACGCCGGCCTCGCGCGAGACGTGATCGAAGGTCGAGCCGGCGGTGCCGCGCCGGGCGACGCTGCGGCGCATCGCATCGACGATGCGCTGCGCCTTCTCACCCGAGAGCGAGCGTGAGCTGGTTGCCGGCGGCAGAACCTCCGCCGGGGCGGTGGCTGCCGCCTCCACGGCGGCGGCGTCCATTGAAGTCATCCCCGCTTCGCGCTCAGCTGGCGGAGACACCTGCCGGAGCGGGCTGTGACGGCGCAGTGGTCGAGCTGTAGTCGAACTCCTCCTCGGACCCGAACAGCATGTCGAGCACCTTCGAGCGCAGCCCCTCGCTGAAGACCATCGCGAGACCGCCGGCGATCGCCAGCAGCAGCAGCGTGCGGCCCGGGCCCCCGCGCCTGCGCGTGCGCTTGCGTGGCTCGCGCAGCGCGCTCGAGGCGTCACGCAGCGAGCTCGCGGCATCCTTCAGCTCGCGCTGCAGCTTGCGATCCTCGAACAGGGCTCGCGTCGCGGGCTTGCCGTTGCTCATGCGACCGTAGGCGTTGCGCGCCGATCCGTAGGCCGCAAGCAGGTTCGAGCGGAGCTCCTCGTCCCCCACAAGACGTTGTATGTACTGGTTGCGCTGCGCCGCGCGCGCAGCCTCTCCGGCCTTACCGATCCTGTCTTTAGCTGCCATCTTCTCCACCGCCTATGCCGAGAGATTTCAGGTCCACGGGTCAATATACCCTCCGGGGCCCGGATTGCCACGCCGGAGGGCGCTGCCTAGGCGTGGAGGGCGGCCTGCTCCTGCGCGGACGGGAAGGCCCAGGCGGCGCGCGAGCGGCGCTCCTGGCGAAAGACGAATCGCATCTGCTGCGGTGGCCTCAGCTGCGCCTCGCTGGGACGAAAGGTGGCGCAGGGCTCGGGCAACTCCAGCGCGCACAGCAGGTTGACGCGGAAGAAGCATTCCTCACAGCTCACCTTGTGCGCCCGCTTGGGCGCTCCACCAGCCTTCTTGCTCTGCGCCACACTTCCCCCCAGCCGCGAGTCGGATTGAACGGAACGCAGCGATAAAAGCATCATTTCGCGGCCCGCTCAAGGCGCGGCGCGGCCCCACCCCGCAAATCGCAGAGAAAAGACTTGATACCCGGAAATAGCCCAGAACTAGTCACTTTGATGTGACAATCGACCTAAACCGCGCCCACTTTCCGGACGTTCTCGCGCCGCCGGCCGGGGCGACGTCATCATCTGCTCAGATGCGCGTGCTCGTCACCGGCGCAAGCGGCTTCGCCGGCTCGCTCCTGATACCCCGGCTCAGATCCGACGGGCATCAGGTGCGCGCGCTCGCGCGAGAGCCCCAGCGAGTCGCCGAGGCGCTCGCCCGCGTGGACTCCGAGCCGGACGCCGCTGCACCCGCGCTGGAGGTCATTCGCGGCGACATGGTCACCGGAGCGGGTCTGGAGGCGGCGCTCGATGGCATCGAGGTGGCCTACTACCTGATCCACTCGATGGAGCGCGCCGACGCCGAGCTCTCACCGTTTGCCGAGCGCGAGCGCACAGCCGCCGAGCTGTTCTCGGCGGCCGCCGCGCAGGCAGGGGTGCGTCGCATCGTCTACCTCGGAGGCCTGGTGCCGCGCTGGACCGACACGGCGGCCGCGATGAGCTCGCGCGCCCGCCCCCGCGCGAGGCCGGCGGCGCGCCGGCGATCGCGTCACCTCGCCAGCCGCGAGGAGGTCGAGCGCATCCTGCTCGAGAAGGTTCCCGACTCGGTCGCACTGCGCGCTTCGATCGTGATCGGAGCGCAGTCGCGCTCGTTCCGGCTGCTGGTTCACCTCGTCGAGCGCATGCCCGTGCTGACCCTGCCGTCCTGGCAGAGCTTCCGCACCCAGCCGATCGACGCGCGCGATGTGACCAAGATGCTCGCCGGCGCGGCCGCCGCTGCGGTCGGCGGACGCTCGCTCGAGGTGGGCGGCCCGGATGTGCTCACATACGGAGAGATGCTGCGCCGCATCGCCGACCTGATGCTGGTGAACCGTCCGTCGGTGCGCCTCGGGGTGAATCTGACAGGGATCACAGCTCGTGTCGCGGCGGCGATCGCGGGCGAGGACCCGGAGCTCGTGCTCCCGCTGATGGAGGGCCTGCAGGGAGACCTGCTGCCCGCCGACGACCACGCCGCGGAGCTTCTGAACGTGCGACTGCACTCGTTCAACTCCGCCGTGGAACACTCGCTGCGCGACTGGGAACGGCTCGAGCCGCTTGCTGCGCGCTGATGCAGACGTGATGTCGCGGGAGCAGCCGGTACGGTTCTGCGGCGCCCGAGCCCCGGCGCCAGAACTCCCGTGAGCCTCGTAACAGCATCGATCCGTATCGCCGCTCCGCCCAGCGAGGTGTGGAAGATGATCATCGACCCCGAGTCACTCGGCGAGTGGGTGACGATTCACCGCAAGCTGCTGCACGCCGACGACGGGCCGCTGCGCGTCGGATACGCGATGGACCAGCGGATCCACATGCGCGGTGTCAGCCTCGAGGTTCACTGGAAGCTCGTCGAGTGCGAGCCCGAGAAGCTCGCCGTGTGGGAGGGGCGCGGCCCGGCGCGCTCGCGGGCACGCACCGAATACGTCCTGAAGGCTGAGGATGGCGGCACGCGTTTTGACTACCGCAACGAGTTCCGCGCTCCACTGGGACCTGTCGGAGCGATCGTGAGCCGTGCGCTCGTCGGTGGTATGCCCGAGCGTGAGGCCAGGCGCACGCTCGATCTTCTGCGTGATCACCTTGAGGGGAAATCGAGAACGACTAGTGTAAGGTGACGCCAGCAACGATGTGACTCAGAGCACATCCACACTAGTGAAGAGGATTCCACCGTGACCGACTTCCTTGATGAGAAGCGCCGAGAGATCACCGACCGACTGAAAGAGCTCAAGCCGCTCGTCGACGAGTACAGCCGCCTGGAGGCCGCCGCGTCGGCGCTGGCCGGCGTCGGCGGATCGTCTTCCGGCGGTGCCACGACGACCGCCGCCCCACGCCGTCGCGGACCTGGACGTCCACGCGGCTCTCGCACGAGCACGGCGACGGCCACGGCCAAAGCGACGCGCAAACCAGGTCGCCCCGCCGGCCGCCGCCGCGCCGGAAGGCGCAAAGGGAGCGGCACCCGCGCGGCGGAGGCCCTGTCCTTCGTGCAAGGCCAGCCGGGCATCACGATTCCGGAGCTCGCCGCCAAGATGGGGATAAAGCAGAACTACCTCTACCGGGTTCTGCCGGGTCTCGAGCAGGAAAACAAGGTTAAAAAGCAGGGCCGCGGCTGGCACCCCAAGTCCTAGGTCCCGGTCTCGTCGGACCCTCCCGTAGCTGGAGCGGGTGCTGAACTGAAAAGGGGGCGCGGCGGTTGCCGCGCCCCCTTTTTAGTGCCGTTTGCCACACGCGATCTGCCACTCCGGGCCTCACCGTGGAGACCCGCCGGCCGCCGGCCCCGTTCGGCCCGCCTGTCTAGATCAGGCCCTGCTCTGAGACGGTGTCTCGCTCGCCGATCAGCTCGGCGACGGACGCGTCGATCTTGCTGCGGGAGAAGTCGTCGATCTCTAGGCCGTCGACGATCGTGCGCTCGCCTGCGGCGCAGGTGCACGGGAACCCGCTGATGAGCCCCTCGGGGATCCCGTATGAGCCGTCGGAGGGAATTCCCATCGAGACCCATTCGCCGTCGGTGCCGCTCACCCAGTCGCGAACGTGATCGATCGCAGCGCTCGCGGCCGACGCCGCCGAGGACGCTCCGCGCGCCTCGATGATCGCGGCGCCGCGTTTGCCGACGTTGGGGAGGAACTCGTTCTCGATCCAGGCCTGGTCGTCGATCGCCTTGGCGGCCTGCTCGCCGCGCACCTGCGCATGGAACAGGTCGGGATACATCGTCGGCGAGTGGTTACCCCAGACGCCCATCTGAGATACGTCTGTGACCGGGACGCCGAGCTTCGCCGCCACCTGCGCGACGGCTCGATTGTGGTCGAGTCGCATCATCGCCGTGAAGCGCTCGTTCGGGATATCGGGCGCGTTGTTCATCGCGATCAGGCAGTTGGTGTTCGCGGGATTCCCGACGACGAGCACTTTCACATCGGCGGCAGCGCGCGCGTTGAGCGCCCTGCCCTGCCCGGTGAAGATCTTGCCGTTCTCGCTGAGCAGCTCGGCGCGCTCCATGCCCTTCGTGCGAGGACGCGATCCCACCAGCAGCGCGAGGTTGACGCCATCGAAGGCTTCCTCTGGGTTGTCGTGCAGGTCGAGCCCCGCGAGCAGCGGGAAGGCACAGTCGATCAGCTCCATCGCCACGCCCTCGAGCGCGCCCATCGCCGGCGGGATCTCGAGCAGGCGCAGATCGACCGGCTGCTCGGGTCCGAGCAGCTGTCCGCTGGCGATGCGAAAGACGATGCTGTAGCCGATCTGACCGGCGGCGCCGGTGACCGTCACGCGTACGGGATTGCTCACAAATTCATCTCCTGAGATGCTGGGGTTAAAGGACCTGGTCAGCCTGCCGGGGGCGCTCCGAGGCCATCGCCTCCTGCAGGTTCTCATCTATCGAGGCGAGGAACTCCTGCGTCGTCTGCCAGGCCTGGTCGGGGCCGACGAGCAGAGCGAGATCCTTGGTCATCTTCCCGCTTTCGACGGTCTCGACGCATACGCGCTCGAGCGTCTCGGCGAAACGGCTCACCTCGGGTGTGTCATCCATCCGGCCTCGCGCCGACAGGCCGCGCGTCCAGGCGAAGATCGAGGCGATCGGGTTGGTGGAGGTCGGCTTGCCCTGCTGATGCAGGCGATAGTGGCGCGTGACCGTGCCGTGGGCGGCCTCGGCCTCAACGGTGTTGCCGTCGGCGCTCATCAGCACGCTCGTCATCAGGCCGAGCGAACCGAAGCCCTGCGCGACCGTGTCGGACTGGACGTCGCCGTCGTAGTTCTTGCACGCCCACACGTAGCCGCCTTCCCACTTCATCGCGGCGGCCACCATGTCGTCGATCAGACGGTGTTCATAGGTGATGCCGGCAGCGTCGAAGTCCGAGGAGAACTCCTGCTCGTAGACCTCCTGGAAGATGTCCTTGAAGCGCCCGTCGTAGCGCTTGAGGATCGTGTTCTTGGTGGACAGGTAGACCGGATAGCCGCGGTCGAGGCCGTAGCGCAGCGACGCGCGCGCAAAGTCGCGGATCGAGTCGTCGAGGTTGTACATCGCCATCGCCACGCCGCCCCCGGGGAAGTCGTAGACGTCCAGCTCGATCGGCTCGCCGCCGTCCGCCGGCGCGTAGTTGAGCGTGAGCTTGCCCTCCCCCGGGACGACCAGGTCGGTCGCGCGGTACTGGTCGGCGAAGGCGTGGCGGCCGATCACGATCGGCTTGGTCCAGCCGGGCACCAGGCGCGGGATGTTGGAGATCACGATCGGCTCGCGGAAGATCACGCCGCCGAGGATGTTGCGGATCGTGCCGTTGGGCGAGCGGTACATCTCCTTCAGGCCGAACTCCTCCACGCGCGCCTCGTCGGGCGTGATCGTCGCGCACTTGACCCCGACGCCGTAGCGCTTGATCGCGTTGGCAGCGTCGACCGTCACCTGATCGCCGGTCGCGTCGCGCTGCTCGATGCCAAGGTCGTAGTACTTCAGCTCGACGTCCAGATACGGGAGGATCAGCTGCTCCTTGATGAAAGACCAGATGATCCTTGTCATCTCGTCGCCGTCGAGCTCGACGATCGGGTTCTTCACCTTGATCTTGGCCATGTGTCGTCCTCGGTCTGGTTCGCGGTCCGGGCGGCCGATGCTATCGCCCCGCGATCTGCTTCACTTCGGTACATGGCCACCGTCTCGCAATCACCACGCGAGGGCGCCGCGCCGTGGCAGACGCACACGGTCTTCAACCAGGCTCCGCCGCTGCAGGGCATTGACGTCTTCGCGAGCAACACGCCGCTGGTGGAGGCCGTCGAGCGCGAGGGCGCGGGATGGGTGTCGGAGCGGGCCTCCGCGCTCGGGCGCGTGGTGGGCGGTGAGCCGCAGCAGCTGTGGGGACGGCTCGCCAACGAGAACAAGCCGATCCTGCACACGCACGACCGCTACGGCAATCGCATCGACGAGGTCGAGTTCCACCCGGCGTGGCACAAACTGATGAAGCTCGGCGTCGAACATGAGCTTCACTCGCTGCCGTGGACGAGCGAGGAGCCGGCTCCGCACGCGGCGCGCGCGGCCCTCTACATGACGGCCATGCAGGCCGAGGCGGGCTTCGCCTGCCCGATCACGATGACCTTCGCCGTGGTGCCGGCGCTGCGCGCCCAGCCGGAGCTCGCCGCGGAGTGGGAGCCGCTCGTGACCGCGACCACCTATGACCCGCGCCTGATACCGGCGGCCGAGAAGGGCTCGGCCATCGCCGGCATGGCCATGACCGAGAAGCAGGGCGGCTCGGACGTGCGCGCCAACACGACGGTCGCGACCGCGCTCAACGGCGGTGGCGCCGGCGGCGAGTACGAGCTCAACGGCCACAAGTGGTTCTGCTCGGCGCCGATGTCGGACATGTTCCTCGTGCTCGCCCAGACGGACGAGGGCCTGTCCTGCTTCCTGCTCCCGCGCATCCTGCCCGACGGGACGCGCAACGCCTTCCACATCCAGCGCCTCAAGGACAAGCTTGGCAACCACTCGAACGCCTCCTCGGAGATCGAGCTGCACGGCGCCTGGGCGCGGATGGTCGGCGACCCGGGGCGCGGGGTGCCGACGATCATCGAGATGGTCGGCCACACGCGCCTGGACTGCGTGATCGGCACAGCCGCCGGGATGCGCGTGGGAGTCGTCAACGCGACTCACCACGCCGCGCACAGGAGCGCCTTCGGCAAGACCCTGATCGACCAGCCGCTGATGCGAAACGTGCTCGCCGACCTGTGCGTCGAGTCCGAGGCCGCGACCGTGCTGGCGATGCGCCTCGCACGCGCCTACGACGAAGCCCACGTCGACGCGGACGCCGGCGAGGACTCAAGCGACGCGCAGCTGTTCAAGCGGCTTGCGACCGCCGTCGGCAAGTACTGGACCTGCAAGCGCGCCCCCAATCACGCATTCGAGGCGCTCGAGTGCCTCGGCGGCAACGGCTACGTCGAGGAGTCCGGCATGCCGCGCCTCTACCGCGAGGCTCCGCTGGCATCGATCTGGGAGGGCTCGGGCAACGTCATGAGCCTCGACGTGCTGCGCGCGCTGACACGCTCACCACGCTCGCTGGAGGTCTTCCTCGCGGAGGTCGAGCAGGCGCATGGCGCCGACGAGCGCCTCGACGCGCGCGTGCGGGAGCTCAAGGGGCAGTTCGCCGATCCCGGCACGCTCGAGACGCGCGCGAGGCGCGTCGTCGAAAGCATGGCGCTTTGCCTGCAGGGCTCGCTGCTCGTGCGCCACGCGCCCGCCGCCGTCGCCGACGCCTTCTGCGCGTCGCGCCTGGCCGGCGATGGGGGCCTCGAGTACGGCACGCTGCCGGCCGGCGTCGACTTCGCGGCGATCATCGACCGCGGTCGCCCGCAGCTGTAACTCTGCGAACAGAGCACGGTCGCGGCCTAACATTGACGACATGGGGCCGCGCGGGAACATCCAGCTTGCTCGCATCTTTGGCATCCGGATCGGTGTCAGCGCCAGCTGGTTCATCGTTCTCTTCTTTCTCATCTATTGGCTGTCACAGGTTTACTTCAAAGAACTGCTCGGCGGCTCGACCGGCACCAACTACCTGGTCGCGGTGGCGGGAGCGCTCGGGTACTTCGCCTCGCTGATCGTCCATGAGCTCGGCCACGCCTTCGCGGCCCGGCGGCTCGGGATCCCGATCGCGGGCATAGACCTGTGGTTCCTCGGGGGGCTCTCGAAGATGCAGCGCGAGCCGCAGACCGCGGCTGAGGAGTTCAAGGTCGCGGCGGCCGGCCCGGCGATGACTCTTCTCCTGCTCGGCCTGTGCGTGGTCGTCGGGACGATCCTGCAGAGCAGCGGTCAGTTCACCGACGTGGCGCTCCCCCGCCAGGGCACCACCACGACGCCGGCACTCGCGCTGATCGGTTGGCTTGGCTTCATCAACGCGATGCTGTTCATCTTCAACATCGTCCCGGCGTTCCCGCTCGATGGCGGCCGGCTCGCCCGCGCCGTGATCTGGTGGCGCAGCGGCGACCGCAACCGCGCGACGGTGATCACCGGGCGCATGGGACAGGCGTTCGCGCTGGCGCTGGGCCTGCTCGGCCTGTGGTCGGTCGGCAGCGGCGGCTCCTACCTCGGCCTGCTCACGCTGCTGCTCGCCTTCTTCCTCTACCAGGCCGCCGGAGCGGCGGTCATGCAGGGCGCGATCGGCAGGCGCATCCAGAGCATCACGGTGGCCGACATCATGGACCGCGAGCCGGTCACCGTGCCCGCGGACGTGACGCTGCTCGACGCGCAGGAGCGGTTCTTCCGGCGTCATGACTGGCCATGGTTCGCCGTCGTCGATCCCGCCCGCCACTTCCTCGGCGTCGTACACGGCAAGCGCGTCGAGGAGGAGATCGCGGCCGGGCGCCCGGCCCTCTCGGTGGTCGACGTGCTCGAGGAGGACATGCCGGTTCGGATCGGCGAGGAGGCGCCCCTGGAGTCGCTGCTCGGCTCCGAGGGACTGGGCCGGCTGGGGGCGATGGTCGCGGTTGACAGCGACGGCGTGCTTCAGGGCGTCGTCACGCTCGCACAGGTGCGCCGGGCGCTGCGCCCCGGCAGCGTCGCCGTGTGATGCGCGGCGCATGAGCCGCGCCGCGCGGGCCGCAGAAGCGCTTCCAGGACGACGGCCGCGGGCCCCTGCGGCGGCGGGCTCAGCGGCGCGCGCGTTATAGAGTCCCGCCGGCAACGTCCCGCCAAATCGACCTCAGGGAGCCATGCCAGCACACGACGTCTTGATCATCGGAGCCGGCCTCGCCGGCCAGCGAGCCGCTCTGGCGGCTGCGCAGGCCGGGGCGAGCGTGGCGATCATGAGCAAGGTCCACCCGGTGCGCTCGCACTCGGTGGCGGCCGCCGGCGGCATCAACGCGGCCATCAGCGTCGATGACGACTGGCACTCTCATGCCTACGACACGGTGAAGGGCTCGGACTTCCTCGGCGACCAGGACGCGATCGAAGTCATGTGCTCGGAGGCGCCCGCGGAGGTCATGCATCTCGAGCACATAGGCGTGACCTTCCACCGCAACGACAAGGGCGAGATGGACCTGAGGGCCTTCGGCGGGGCGTCGATGAAGCGGACAGCCTACGTGGCCGACATCACCGGCCAGGCGATGCTGCACGTGCTCTACGAGCAGCTGATGCGCCATCACGAGACGGTCGAGCGCTACGAGGAGTGGTTCACGACGTCGCTGCTCACCGATGACGAGGGGCGCTGCTGCGGCGTGATCGCCCGCGACGTGCGCAGCGGGGGAATGGAGGCGTTCAGGGCCAAGAACGTAATCCTCGCCTGCGGTGGCGCCGGGCAGGTCTACAAGCCGACGACCAACGGGCTGATCGTGACCGGCGACGGGATCGCGATGGCCTACCGCGCGGGCGCCCCGCTGATGGACATGGAGATGGTCCAGTACCACCCGACCTGCCTCGTCGAGACCGGCATCCTCATCACCGAGGGCGCCCGCGGCGAGGGCGCCCACCTGCTCAACTCGGCCGGCGAGCGCTTCATGGAGAAGTCGGCGCCGAACAAGATGGAGCTCGCATCGCGCGACGTCGTCTCCCGAGCCGAGCAGATCGAGATCAACGAGGGTCGCGGCGTAGGTCCCAACGGCTCGGGCATCTACCTGGATGTGACGGTCGTGCCGCGCAAGCGCACGCTCGAGGCGCTGAGGGAGATCGTCAACCTCGGGCGCGACTTCGCCGGCGTCGACATCACGCGTGAGCCGATCATGATCCGCCCCGGACAGCACTACATCATGGGCGGCGTTAAGACCGACGTCGACGGGCGCACGCCGATCGACGGCCTCTACGCGGCCGGCGAGGTGGCCTGCGTGTCGGTTCACGGCGGCAACCGCCTCGGCGCGAACTCGCTGCTCGACACGCTCATCTTCGGCCGCCGCTCCGGCGAGCACGCCGCCGCGCGCGCCGCCGGCATGGGCATGCCGAAGGTCGACGCCGAGGCCCAGCTGAAGCAGGACGCCGGCTGGATCGACTCGATCATCGGGCGCCCGCACGACGGCAGGCGCGTCTCGGAGATCAAGAACGAGCTGGGCGAGCTGATGAACAGCCACGCGGCCGTGTTCCGCGACGAAGCGGGCCTGCAGAGCGCGCGCGAGGCGGTCGCCCGCCTCAAAGAGGAGGCCGACCGCGCCTGGATCGATGACCACGGCACCGTCTTCAACCAGGACGTGCTCGGCGCGATCGAGCTGGGATACATGATCGACTGCGCAGAGACGACGATCGTCGCCGCGATCGAGCGCAAGGAGTCGCGCGGCGCGCAGTTCCGCACCGACTACCCCGAGCGCAACGACGAGGAGTGGCTCAAGCACATCGACGTCACGCTCGGGGCCGACGGCCCGCAGGTGAGCTACTCGCCGGTCACGATCACCCAGTGGCAGCCGGAGGAGAGGAAATACTGATGGCGCCCACAACCGACCGATCGGCCGCCACCACGCGACCCCCATCCCATCCCCATCCCACCCCGCAGGAGCGCCGCTGATGGCTGAGACACACCTACCGCCCGAGAAGTTCACGCTCAGGCTGCGCCGCTACGACCCGGAGTCGGGCGAGGCCCCCTACTGGGACGAGCACACGATCGAGCTCGAGCCCCACCGCTCGGTGCTCGAGGCGATCCTGCAGGCACGCGACCGCTTCGACGGCTCCATCGGCATCCGCTGCTCCTGCCGGCAGGCGATCTGCGGGTCATGCGGCGTGCGCGTCAACGGCGAGCCGGCGCTCGCGTGCCACACGCACCTCGACGCCGCGAAGCGCAGCGGCCGCGACGGCGTGATCGAGATCGAGCCGATGGGCAACATGCCGGTGCTCAAGGATCTGATCGTCGACATGGACGACGTCCACTGGAAGAAGATCCGGCGCGTCACGCCGTGGCTGCTGGCCAAGCAGCCGGTGCCCGAGCGCGAGTACCTGGTGCCGCGCGAGTCGATGGTGGACGTGACGCAGACGATGGCCTGCATCCAGTGCGGCGCCTGCGTCTCGGACTGCCTGGCGATGGAGGTCGACCCGCTGTTCATCGGCCCCGCGGCCCTCGCCAAGGCATATCGCTTCGTCGGCGATCCCCGCGACGATCAGCATTTCGAGAGGTTGAACGACCTCGCCGAGGACCCGCACGGGATGTTCGACTGCACGCACTGCTTCAAGTGCGTCGACGCCTGCCCGAAGGACGTCAACCCGATGGGGCAGATCATGCGTCTGCGGCGCATCGCGATCGCCGACCACCACATCGTCGACAGCAACAACGGCGAGCGCCACGAGGAGGCGTTCACCTCGCTCATCAGGGACAACGGCCTGCTCTGGGAGGCCGAGCTGCTGCCTCGCTCCTATGGAGGGAACTCCTGGTTCGGCAAATTCGCCCCGGCCGCCGGCAAGGAGCTGCTCAGCTCGCTGCCGGCGATAGTCAAGGCGCTGGTGCGCGGCAAGGTCACGCCGCTCGGCGCGCTGAAACCCCACAGGATCCCCAAGCAGGACCTGCGCAACGTGCAGGCGATCTACGAGCGGATCGAGAGCCGCGAGAAGCGCTACGAGCTGAACCTCTACATCGCCGGCGAGGACGAGGAGCCGCCCCCGCCCGAAGTCCCGGTCGCCGCCGGCATCGTCGCGCCCGTCGCTGACGAGCCGCCACCGGCGCCGCAGGGCGAGGCCGCCCCGGCGCCCGGCGATGGCGGCCCCGGCGACGGCGGCACGCCCACGAGCCCCGAAGGGAGCCCGAGCCAATGAAGGTCGCCTACTGGCCCGGCTGCGTCAGCCGCGGCTTCACCCCCGAGTTGCACGGCTCGATGGCCAAGGTCGCGCCACTGCTCGACATCGAGCTCGTCGAGCTCGACCGCGCCTGCTGCACCGGCGCCGGCGTGATCGCCGAGCACAACCAGGAGCTCGCAGACACGCTCAACGCGCGCACGTTCGCGCTTGCCCAGCAGGTCGAGGGCGCGGCGATGATGATGAACATCTGCTCGACATGCCAGGGCGCGCAGAGCGAGTGCCAGCAGCGCCTGGACGCGAGCGCCGAGTATCGCGAGCACGTCAACGGCACCCTCGCGAGCGAGGGGCTCTCCTACGAGAAGGGCCTCACCAACAAGAACCTCCTCTGGCTGATCGTCGAGGAGATCGGGCTCGACAGCCTGCGCTCGCTGGTCAGGCGCCCGCTCACCAACCTCCGGGTCGGGCCCTTCTACGGCTGCTACATCGTGCGCCCGCGAGAGCGTCTCGGGATCGACGAGGAGCACCCGCGCGACCGCTACCTCGACCAGGTGATCGACGCCCTTGGCGGCACCGTGATCGAGTACGCGGGCATGCGCAAGTGCTGCGGCTTCCCGATCATCACGATGAACAAGGAGGCGTCGCTAAAGCAGGCGGGCCGCCATCTGGGCGACGCGGTCGATGCCGACGCCGACTGCCTCGTGACGCCCTGCCCGCTCTGCCACCTGAACCTCGACCTGCAGCAGCCGCTGGCGGAGAAGGTTGTCGGCCGCCAGCTCGACATGCCCGTCCTTCACCTCCCGCAGCTGCTCGGGCTGGCCCTGGGCGTCGACCCGAAGGAGCTCGGCCTGAACCGCCATGTCGTCAGGCCCACCTCGGTGATCGACTGGTCGGCGTCGGTCGTCGGCGCGGCCGCCTAGGCCTTCCGGCACGCGCCAGGCGACACCGGCTGCGCCGGCCGTATGCTGTCGGTGCGGCATGGATCTCCACTTGCGGGACAGGGTCTACCTCGTCACCGGCGGCAGCCGCGGCCTCGGTTTCGCGGCGGCCGAGGTGTTGGTCGCGGAGGGCGCGCGTGTGGTCCTGAGCAGCCCGCACGAGGCTTCCGCAGCCGCGGCGACGGCGCGCCTCACGCAGGACGCGGCTGCAGCTGACAGCGTCGCCTGGGTCGTCGCAGACAACGCCGATGCCGCCACCCCCGGTCTGCTGATCGCAGCCGCCGAGGAGCGGTTTGGCCGCGTGGACGGCGCACTCGTCAGCGTCGGAGGGACGCCGCTTGGAACCATCGCGACGACGCCGGACGAGGCGTGGCGGAGCGCGTTTGAGAGCGTGTTCCTCGGCGCCGTTCGCATGGCTCGAGCTCTCGGGCCGCATCTGTCCGGCAGCGGCAGCGGTGGGGCCGGAACCGGAACCGCGTCGAGCTCCGGCACGGGCGGCTCGATCATCTTCGTCCTGGCCTCGTCGGTGCGCGTGCCGCTCGCCGAGCTCGCCATCTCAAACGGCCTGTTCCCCGGCCTCGCAGGCGTGGTGAAGATGCTCGCCGAGGAACTCGGGCCGTCGGGCACCCGCATGAACGCGATCCTGCCGGTCAGGATCGCGACCGAGAGGGTGCGCGAGATCGATGCGCTGAGCGGCGACCCCGACGAGGTGCGTGCTCGCAAGTCGCAGGAGATTCCGCTGCGCAGATATGGGGAGCCGGAGGAGTTCGGGCGCCTCGCCGCCTTCCTGCTCTCACCGGCTGCCTCCTACATCACCGGCGCGATGGTCCCGGTCGACGGCGGCTCGATCCGTGCGATTTGAGAAAGCGCACGCGATCCAGCGGCCGGCCGGGCATCGCATAGGCTCCCGGCGTGAAGATCCTCACTGTCGTCGGCAACCGGCCCCAGTTCATCAAGGCGGCGGCCGTCTCCGGCCCGCTGCGCGAGCGCCACGAGGAGATCCTCGTGCACACCGGCCAGCACTACGACGACTCTCTCTCACGCGTGTTCTTCTCCGAGCTGGGGCTGGCCCGCCCCGACCGCGAGCTGGGGATCGGGGGCGGGTCGAACACGTCGCAAACGGCGCGCATGCTGACGGCGCTCGAGCCGCTCCTGGGCGAGCTTCGCCCCGACGCGACAATCGTCTACGGCGACACCAACTCGACGCTCGCGGGCGCGCTCGCGGCGGCACAGGCGCGGGTCCCGGTCGTGCACGTCGAGGCGGGCATGCGCTCGTTCGACCGTTCGATGCCCGAGGAGCTCAACCGCGTGGCCAGCGACCACCTCGCCTCGCTGCTGCTGTGCTCGTCGGAGGTGGCGGCCAAGAACCTGCTGGCGGAGTCGGTCGCGGGCGAGATACAGGTGGTCGGCGACGTGATGGTCGACGTGGCCATGCGCTGGGCGCCGGCCGCGCGCGAGAACCTCGCCGTCTCCGCAGCCTACGACGTCGCGCCCGGCGCCTACCTGCTGCTCACCGCCCACCGCGCCGGCAATGTCGATGACCCCGCGCGGCTCGGGATGCTCGTCAAGCTCGTGAGGGCGCTGCCCGTGCCGATCGTCTTCCCGCTTCATCCGCGGACGCGGGCACGCCTGATCGACGGCGGCCTGCTGGAGGAGCTCGAGGCGATCGACGGCCTGCAGCTGACCGAGCCGCTGGGCTACGTCGAGTTCAGCGCGCTGCTTCACCATGCGCGCGCGGTCGTGACCGACTCGGGCGGCGTCCAGAAGGAGGCGTACCTTGCGGGCGTGCCATGCGTGACGCTCAGGCCGAGCACCGAGTGGGTGGAGACCGTCGAGGCCGGCTGGAACACGCTCGTCGACCTGGACCCCCCGCTCGCGCTGGCCGCTCTGGACCGCACCCAACCTACCGAGCGCCCGCCCCTCTACGGCGACGGCCACGCCGCCGAGCGCTGCGTGCAGGCGATCGGCTCGCTCGAGGGACGGCCGTGAGCGCCCCGGGCGGGACGGTCAGCGTCGGCGTCGTCGGGCTCGGCTACTGGGGACCGAACCTCGCCCGCAACCTCGCCGCGATCCCCGGCTGCGAGGTGAGCTGGCTGTGCGACGCCTCGCAGGAGGCCCGAGCGAAGCTCGAGCGCTCGCATCCCGGCGCGCGCTTCACCGACGTGATCGGCGAGCTGCTCGATGACCCGGAGCTCGACGCGGTCGTGCTCGCCACGCCGGTCCCGACGCATGCCGAGCTCGCGATCGCCGTGGCCGAGGCCGGCAAGCACTGCTTCGTCGAGAAGCCGCTCGCCACGACCGCCGCCGACGCCGAGCGGGCCGTTGCCGCCGCGACGCGCGCCGAGCGGATCCTGATGGTCGGCCACCTGCTCGAGTACCACCCGGCGGTCGGGCGCCTGAAGGAGCTGATCGACGGCGAGGAGCTGGGGGCGCTGCACTACATCTACGGCAACCGCCTGAACCTCGGCAAGCTTCGGGCCGACGAGAACGCGCTGTGGAGCCTCGGCGCGCATGACGTGTCGGTTGTGCTGCATCTGATCGGCGAGGAGCCCCAGGAGTGCATCGCCCATGGCGCCTCCTACGTGCGCGAGGGCGTGCAGGACGTGGTCTTCTGCTACCTGCGATTCCCTTCCGGGATCGTCGCCCACCTGCATCTCTCCTGGCTCGACCCGCACAAGGAGCGCCGCCTCACGGTCGTCGGCGCGCGCCGCATGGCGACCTTCGACGACATGCTGATCGAGGGCAAGCTGGCGGTCTATGACAAGGGCTTTGACCAGGACTCCCGCTCATGGGGCGAGTACATCACCCGCTCGGGCGACATCTTCAGCCCCCAGGTCCCCAACGCCGAGCCGCTGCGGATCGAGTGCGAGCACTTCGTGGAGTGCGTCCGCACCGGAGCCACCCCTCGCTCGGATGGCCACAGCGGACTGCGCGTCGTGCGCGTACTCGAGCAGCTTCAGCGCTCGCTCGACGCCTGAGCGGCCGGCCGCCGCGCGCGAGCCCAGCCGGGCGCGCCTAGGCGGCGCGCGCGTGCCGGCGCTCGCCGAGGTTCCGCTGCCTGCGGTCTGCGCCCCTGAACTGGTGCTGGTGGCTGCGGCGGTCGACGCGCATCACCGGCCCGAAGGAGCTGCCGAGGGCCCGCAGCACGAACGCGTCCCTCGAGCGGCTATAGCGAAACGCGGGCCTCAGGATCACGAACAGCGAAGGAGCGATGTACCGACGTGGTCGCCTTGCGGTGCGCATATTCCTGTCATCCGTAACGGGCGTTAGAAAAGTGCAGCTTTAACCAGTTTTGCACATCCGGCGAAACGGACCTGCGGTCACCGGCAGTGAACACCCGCGCGCCGCGCGCCTAGCGAGCCTTGAAGGGCTCCTCCTCGGCGACTGTGCCCTCGCCGGACAGCTCGAAGGCGCTGTGAAGGACCTGCACCGCCTGCTCCACCCGGTCGCGGTCTATCACGCAGGAGATCTTGATCGGGGAGGTGGAGATCATGTCTATGTTCACGCCCTCCTGGGCCAGCACACCGAACACCTTGGCCGCGACACCCGGATGTGAGCGCATGCCCGCGCCGACGATCGAGACCTTGCCCGTCTGCTCGTGTGCGTGCAGCTCGGTGAACGCCTCTCCGCTCAAGCGCTCCAGAGCGGCGCTCGCGACCCGAAGATCCTCGCGCGGGAGCGTGAACGAGATCTCGGCCTGCCCGCCGGCCGAGGCCGGCTCGTTCTGCACGATCATGTCGACGTTGACGTTCGCGCCGGCGAGCGCCTCGAAGATGCGCGCCGCCGCCCCCGGCTCGTCGGGCACGCCGATCAGCGTCACGCGCGCCTCGGCGGTGGAATGCGTCACGGCTGTGATCAGCGGCTGCTCCATCATCTCTTCCTCTGCAACAACAAAGGTACCGGGAGCGTCGTCGAACGAGGAGCGGCAGTGAATGCGAACGCCGTGGTTGCGCGCGTACTCCACCGAGCGCAGCTGCAGCACACCCGCCCCCGACGCGGCCATCTCGAGCATCTCCTCGAATGACACGCTGTCGAGCTTGCGCGCCTGCGGAACGATCCGCGGATCGGCGGAGTAGACCCCCGAGACGTCCGTGTAGATCTCGCATACGTCGGCCGCGAGCGCAGCGGCGACCGCGACCGCGCTCGTGTCCGAGCCGCCGCGGCCGAGCGTCGTGACGTTCCTCGCGTCACGCGAGACCCCCTGGAACCCCGCCACCAGCACGATGCTGTCCTCCTCGAGCGCCGCGCGGATCCGGTCGGCGCGGACGTCGACGATCAGCGCCTTGGTGTGCGACTCGTCGGTGAGGATCCCAGCCTGCGATCCGGTCAGCGAGATCGCCCGGTGGCCGAGGTCGTTGATCGCCATCGCGCACAGCGCGCACGAGATGCGCTCGCCTGTGGACAGCAGCATGTCCATCTCGCGCGGGTCGGGGGTCGGGGAGACCTCGTTGGCCATCGCGATCAGCTCGTCGGTGGTCTTGCCGCGCGCGGACAGGACGGCCACCACGCGGTAGCCGTCTTCGCGCTTGTCGACGATCCGCCTGGCGGCGCGGACGATGCGCTCCGCATCCGCGACCGAGGTGCCGCCGAACTTCATCACGATCAGTCCTGGCATCGGCCGAGGATTACACAGCGCGGCGTCCGGCGAATGCCTTGCCGAGCGTCACCTCGTCGGCGTACTCGAGATCGGAGCCCACCGGCAGGCCGCTCGCCAGCCGTGTCACGGTGACATCAGGGGCGCGCTCGCGCAGCTCCTCGGCGATGTGGAGCGCGGTCGCCTCGCCGGTGGTCGTGGGGTTGGTGGCGAGCACGATCTCCCGGACCGCGCCGTCCGGGGAGGCGACGCGCGTGAACAGCTCGGTGATCTTCAGGTCGTCCGGATCGATGCCGTCGATCGGCGAGAGCGCGCCGCCGAGCACGTGGTAGACGCCGTGATACTCATGCGTGCGCTCCATCGGGATCACGTCGCTCGGCTCCTCCACCACGCAGATCAGCCCGTGATCGCGCCGCGTGTCCTGGCAGATGCGGCAGCGCGCCTCGTCGGTGAGGTTGAAGCAGACCTCGCACAGCCCGATCTTCTCCTTGACCTCGCGAATCGCCTCGGCCAGCGCCGAGGCATCCTCGCCGGAGGCGCGCAGGATGTGGAAGGCGAGCCGCTGCGCGGTGCGGTTGCCCACCCCCGGAAGCTTGGAGAGCTCGGTGACCAGTCGCTGGACCGGGGGCGCGTAGGACGTGCTCACAGGCCTGGCAGGCCCAGGCCGCCGAGGTCGCCCAGGTCGAGCCCCCCGGTCGCACCGCCCATCTTCGAAGCCGCCAGCTCCTGCGCCTTGCGCAGCGCCTCGTTGACCGCCGCGAGCACCATGTCGGAAAGGATGTCTACGTCCTCTGGGTCAACGGCCGAGGGGTCGATCCGCACTTCCTTGACCTCGAGGTCGCCGCTGATCTTGACCGTGACCATGCCACCCCCGGCCGAGGCCTCGACCACTTCGTCCTTGAGCTGCTCCTGCGCGAGCTCCACGTCCTTCTGCATCTTCTGCACCTGCTGCATCATCTGCTGCATGTTTGGCATCCGCGGCTGCTTGGGCATCAGGCGCCTTTCTCGTTGCTGGTAACGGCCCGCTCGTCGCGCTCGCCGTCGTGCTGCGATCCCTCGCGCTGCTCCGGCGCCCACTCGCCGCCGATCTCCTCGGCGTCGAACTCCTCCATGAAGCGCTTCACCCACTCCTCCTCGGACGGCTCGCCCTGCTCCGGCTGATCGCGGCCCGACGGCTCGTCGCGCAACTCATAGGACAGGCGCCAGCGCCCGCCCGCGACCGCGCGCAGCGCCTCGCCGACCGCCATGCGGTTGGTCGGACCCTCCGCCTTCTTCTTGAGGAACTGCGCCGTCGATGCGAACGCGAGGGTCAGGTCCTCGCCGTCCACGGCGACCGGCCAGGCTTCGGCGACCAGGGCCCCGAGCAGGGCGTGATCGCGTCGCACGAGCTCGACGACGGCCGGCCATACCGAGCACACCGTCTCCAGGTCCCGGGCGAGCACCGACGACTCCGGGTCCGTAGCGGGCGCCCCGGAGCTCGCCTGCGGCGGCGCATCCTCCTGTGCCGGCGGGACCGGCTGCGGCGCGGCCTGCACGGCCTCCCGCGCTGCCGGCGCCGGCTCCCGCGCCCGCCGCGCGGGCTCGGGTGCCGCCGGCTCGGCGGCGGGTGCTGCGGCTGTCGGAGCGGGCGTCGCGGGCACGTCCTCGGCCACCGGGTCCGCCTGCGTCTCTGGCGGCGGCGGGCCGGCGTCGCTCGCGGCCTTGCCCGCCGGGGCGCCTGTCGGCCTGTCCTGCTCGATGCGCTCGATGCGCATCAGCAGCGCTCGCAGCGAGCTCTCCACCTCGGGTCTTGCGGCCTTGACGAGTGCGAGCTCCAGGCGCGTGCGCGCGTCGGCGCCGGCACGGATGCCTTCCATGGCCTCGCCGAGCAGCTCGAGCAGGCGGACGATCGTGGCATGGTCGACGCGCGCTGCCTGCGCCTGCAGCGCCGCGTCGGCCTCTGGGGTCAGCGCCAGCTCGTCCGGCAGCTCGCCGAGGGTCTGCACGACCAGCAGATCGCGCGCTCGCCTCTCGAGGTCGCTGGCGAACGAGCCCGCGTCGCGGCCCTGCTCGGCGCACTCCTCCATCGCCTTCAGGGCGCGCCTGGCGTCACCTGCGGCGATCGCGTCGACGGCCTCTTCCAGGAGAGCCGCATCGGCCACGCCTAGCACGGCGAGCACGTCCGCGAGCGCGATCTCGGTGCCGCTGTAGGTCACGAGCTGCTCGAGCGTTCCGAGCGCGTCGCGGAAGCTGCCCGTCGCGGAGCGGGCGACTGCCGCGACCGCCGCCGGGGGGATCGCGATCGACTCGGCCTCGGCGGCGCGCCTCACGACGCTCGCGATCTGCTCGACGGTCGGGCGATGGAAGTCGAAGCGGTGGCAGCGGTCCACTACGGTCGGCAGGACCTTGTTCGCCTCGGTGGTCGCGAGCACGAAGACGGTGTTCGGCGGAGGCTCCTCGAGCGTCTTCAGGAAGGCGTTCCAGGCAGCGGCCGAGAGCATGTGCGCCTCGTCGAGGATGTAGACCTTGCGACGGCCGCTGACCGGCGCATAGGCGACACTCTCGCGCAGCTCGCGGATGTCGTCGACCGAGTTGTTCGAGGCCGCGTCCATCTCGATCACGTCGAGCGAGCTGGCGCGGGCGATCGACACGCAGGAGTCGCACTCACCGCACGGCTCGATCGTCGGGCCACGCTCGCAGTTCAGGCAGGCCGCGAGGATCTTCGCCATCGAGGTCTTCCCGGTGCCACGCGAGCCGACGAACAGGTAGGCGTGGTGGACCTTGCCGAGGGCCACCGCGTTGCGCAGCGTGCGCACGACCGGCTCCTGGCCGACCACCTCGGCGAACGTGCGGGGGCGGTGCCGGCGGTAAAGCGAGCGCTGCTGCTCCTGTGGCTGCTCCTCTAGAGACACCGTTCGCCTGAGTCTATCCACGCCCGCGCCGCGCCCGAGCACCAGCGCGAGCGGGTAGCGTCCGCGGCCATGACAGCCTGGATCAGGGGTCTGTGGCCGCGTGCCGGGGCCCCCCTGGGGATCGCCGCCGGGGCCGTCCTGCTGCGCGTGATCGCGGGCACCGGGTTCGCCAACTACGACACGCTCTACGCGCTCGCATGGGGCGGGCAGCTCGCCCGCGGCCAGACGCCCGCCTACGGCGTGCCGATAGCACCGACGCCCCATCCGCTGCTCGAGATCATCGGCGGGGTGCTTTCGCCGCTCGGGCCGCGCGCCGTCGAGGACGTGACCGTCGCCCTCGGCTTCCTCGCCCTCGCCGGATGCGGCTGGGTGGTCTACAGGCTCGGCGCCGAGTGGTTCGGACGCGCGGCCGGCGCGCTGGCCGCGGTGATCCTCCTCACGCGCGTGCCGATCCTCTCCTATGGGGTCCGCGCGTATGTGGACCTGCCCTACATGCTGCTCGTGCTCGGCGCCCTGCTGGTCGAGTCCCGGCACCGGCGCGCCGGCGCGCCGGTGCTCGGCCTGCTGGCGCTGGCCGGCCTGCTTCGCCCCGAGGCATGGGCGTTCTCAGGGCTCTACTGGCTCTACCTGATGGGTTGGCCACCGCGCTTTGAGCGGGCGCCGGCGCCCCGTGCCGGCGGCGCCGGGGCCTCTGGCTCCGTGGGTGTCGCGGAGTCCCCCGCCCGGACCCGACAGGAGATCGGCGCCCTGACGCTGCTCGCGGCGGCCGCACCGCTGGTGTGGCTGCTCAGCGACCTCGCGATCACCGGCGAGCCGCTGTGGTCACTCACCAACACGCGCCACACCGCGACGACGCTCGGCCGCGTCACCGGGATCGCCAACGTCCCCGAATACATCCCGCGGCGGATCGGCGAGATCCTGCGCCCTCCCGTTCTGATCGGCGCGGCGCTGGGAGGCGTGCTCTCACTGCTGTGGCTGCGCCGCCGAGCGCTGACGGGCGTGGCCGCGGGGGTGCTCGCCGTCGTCGTGTTCGCCGCGTTCGCCACGCTCGGCCTGCCGATCAACACGCGTTATGCGTTCCTCGCGGCGGCGATCCTCAGCGTCTTCTGCGGAGCAGGCGCATTCGGCTGGACGCGCCTTGGCCCCGGCGATCCGCGCCGGCGGTGGTGGATGGCCGGGGGGGCGCTGGTGGTGGTCGCGCTGCTCGCCTACGCGCCGGCGCAGTACCGCTCGGCCCACCGCGAGCTCGGCAAACTCGCGCGCCAGCAGAGCATCGAAGACGACCTGCTCGCGCTGGTGGACGATGGCGCCATCACGCTGCGCTGCGGGCCGGTGGGCGTCCCTAACCACGCGCCCATCCCGCTGCTGGCGCTGTACCTGAAGACGACCCCCGCGAACATCCGCAGCGCCCAGGTGGGCAGCATCTCGCGGGGCGTCTACGTGGATCCGGCGAGCAGGGAGGTCGAAGCCGACTACGTGCTCGACCGTCGTGACCCCCATCAGGCGGTCACGGTGCCCCCCGGCTTCACCGCGGCGCGGGCCAACCGCTCGTGGCTGATCTTCCAGCGCTGCTCATAGCGGACCGTGCACCCCTCGTCGAGACTCCGAGCTCCGGTGCCGTTCGCCGCCCGCGACTCCGGTCCGGGAGCTCCCGCTGCGCCTGCCGGTGATCGCTTAAGGCTGCTTCCTTCCGGACCTGACCTGGTTCGCAAGCCGACACCGCGCGGGACCCGGACCATCAGCGCCCCGGGCGACGGGGCGACCGGAGCCGAGGTCCCTCGGAGGGGAGTTCAGCCCCGCTAGAGCGGATTGCGGGTTCAGGGCACCGCTATCTCCCCGCCTAGCACGGTCCGCGCAGATCGTAACGCACCAGGCTTCTGCGGCTTCCGGTAGGCTGCGCGACCGTGACCAACTCCAAATCGCTCTCCACGCTTCGCCCCCGCGCCGGCCTCGGCATCGCCGCCCTCGGCGCGGCCGCCCTGATCGCCGGTTGCGGCGGCTCGGGATCCAGCAACAGCACGATCACGATCGGCAACGAGAACAGCGCCGACAGCGCCCTGGCGAAGGCGAGCGCGACCTCGACCACCGCCAAGACTCCGACCAGCGGCCCGCTCGCCACCGAACCGAAGGTGACCCCGCCCTCGGGCGCGGCCCCGACCAAGCTGGTCGTCAAAGACCTCATCACCGGAACGGGCGCGGAAGCCAAAGCCGGCCAGACCGTGACGGTCAATTATGTCGGCGCGCTGTTCAAAGGCGGCAAGGTCTTCGACGCCTCCTGGAAACGGAGCGAACCCTTCACGTTCCCGCTCGGCAAAGGACAGGTCATCCCGGGCTGGGACCAGGGCATCCCGGGCATGAAGGTCGGCGGGAGGCGCGAGCTGGTCATACCCGCGGCGCTCGCATATGGCGCGAAAGGCTCGCCGCCGACGATCCCGCCGAACGCGCCGCTCGTGTTCGTGGTCGACCTGCTCGGGACCTAGGCGACCCACGCCGGCCCTTCGCAAGACCGCTCTGAGCAGCGCGGCCCGACGTGGCTCGTTGCCGCTGCTGGGCGCCTTGCTGATCGCAGCCGGCGGCTGCGGCGCAGGACAGACGGCGAGCCCGGCCGGCCTGCGCCTGCAGCGCGAAGATCTGCTGGCTGTGAGCCATGCCCTGCAGCGCCTCGAGGGGCCGGTCGCCGGCGAGACCGCCGCCACGAAGGCCGCGTGGCCGCTCGTCGCCAACGGCCTGCCGCGGGACACGCGAACGATCGCGCGGGCGCCGATCAGAGCCGCAGCTGAAAGGTCGTCGAAGCTCGCGGTGCCGGCGTTGTTCGCGGAAGCGCAGGCCGTCACCCTGACCGGACCGGCCGCCGCCCTCGCGGGGCTGTTCCGCAGCTACAGCGCGCTCGCCAGCCGCGGCTGGCAGCTGGTCGGGGCGGCGATCGACCAGATCGAACACGGCTCGCCCAGAGCGGCTCGCTTCGCCCGCGCCAACGTCGCCCTCTACATCGAGAGCGTCTATGACGCCCACTTCAACCTCGCGCAGATCGGCAAGTCGCTCGTGTCTGCCTACCGCAAGCTCGGCGGCTCGAGCGGTTTCGGCCGGGCCCTCACACAGGCCGAAGTCGATGCTCTCGCGCGAGCGTATTCCGAGGAGGCCGACCGCCTGCATCCGCACGTCGGGGTGCGGCTCGGCTCCTGAGCGCCATGGCTAGCGGCGCCGTGGCGGGCGCCGGCTGTAAGGGCTGCTGTAGGGTCGCTTCGTGAGCGCGTTCGTGACCGCCGGCGCGGGGTTCCTGCTCGCTGTCCTCTGGTTCGACCTGATGTTCGACGTCCAGGTCCTCGGCCATCGCGAGCGTGAGCTGCCCGAGCAGGTGCTGGGGGCGATCTCGGCGTACTACCGGCGCGTGACGACGGCCGCGAGGCCGATGAACCGGCTGATCGCGACGGTGATGCTCGCGACGCTCGCGGCCATCGCGGTGCAGATCGCCTCCGGCGAAGAGCGAACCTGGGTGGCGCTCCTGTCCCTCGCCCTCGCCCTGCCGCCGATCGTGCTGGCCGGTGCTCGCATCGTGCCTCGCGCCGTGCGGCTGGGCGCGCGCGTGGACCCTGCCGAGCTCCAGAGCGCGCTCGCGAGGTCGATCTTCCGCGAGCATGTGCTCTGCGCCTCCTCGATCGCCGCGCTGCTGACGGTGCAGCTTGCCTTCGCCTGATGGCCGCGCCGGACCTCATCCAGCACCGAACAGGCGCGCTCGAGGCGGGGCTCGAGGGGTAGGCGATGTCGCAGGAGAACATCGAGGTCGCGCAGCGAGCGATAGACGCCTTCAACAGGAGCGAGGTGGATGCCTTCGCCGCCCTCACCACGCCGGACTTCGAATGGTTCCCGTCGATGGGAGCCATCGAGGGCGAGACCTTCCGGGGTCGCGAGGGGATCGAGAAGTACTTCGAGAACCTGGGCAACGCCTGGGACGGGTTCCACATCCGCCCTGGCCGCTTTCGCGATCACGCCGCCGTGGTGATCATGCTCGGGCGGTTGGAGGGACGCGGGAAGGGCAGCGGTGTCCCGGTCGATTCCTCGCTGGGCATGGTCTTCGACTTTCGCGGCGTGGCGATCGCTCGCATCCGTGGCTTTCTCGATCACGGCGAGGCGCTGGGGGCGGCTGGGATCTCCGACTAGCCGCGGCGTGGGCGCATCGCCGTGGTCACGTTCATCGGCGGAGCTGCTCGGCGGCCTTGAAATGGGATTGCCTGTCACCCATCTCGTTTCGCCACCAGCTCTCGCGGCGCCAGCGCGCGTAGCGGTCCTGCAGACGCTCAATCGTGCGGCTGTGTCGGCGCAAGGTGTCGACGACGAGGATCGCTGGAGCCTGCAGCAGCGGGTGCAGCGCCCAGGGCCAGGGGTTGGGCATGTCGTACTGGCGGTAGAAGCGGCCGGGCAGGAAGTAGCGCGTGTAGCCGACCTGCGCGCGGTGGTTGATCTCGTCGCGCAGCCGCTTGCGCCATCGAGTACCCCTCTTCGGCGCGAACGCGCGCGGGTAGGACTCGACCAGTTCGACGCCGTCTGCGCCCGCCGTCCTGGCGCACTTGAGCAGGAACACAGCGCTGAGCTGGAGCCCCTCCCTGACCGTCTCCGGATACCAGCGGGGCTGGACTCCGAGCAGGTGCCCGATGTAGCGCCAGTAGTGCATCATCGCCTCGATCTCGCGGATCGAGGTGCGGTAACCCATCAGATGCATCGCCAGCCCCGGTGTGAGGCTCGAGGACATCAGCGTGATCAGCGCGTCGGACTGGCTGATCGGAACTCCCCACGCCGCGAGGTCCCAGTCGGGGTGCGCGAGGAGCCGCCGGCGGAGGAAGACGTGCATGATCCGCACGCGCATCGCGGTTGCGCGGCCGGCACCGCCGGGCTCGAGCCCGCCGGGCTCAGAGACGTCGATCCAGAATCGCGCGGTCTCCATGAACCGGTTCAGCGCCGTGTCGCCCGCATAAGCTCCGGTGAACGCAAGCGGCTTTACGATCGAGCTCTCGGTGTACCCGAGCAGCGTCTCGACGCCCGCGAAGCTGAAGACCGCCGGCCCGTAGCGGCGGAACAGCGCCGCGCCTCGCTCGACAAGGGCTCTGTCGAGCCATTCGGGCGGCCGTTCGAACTCATCGAACAGTCGCCGCATCGACTGCGGCGCGTCGCTCACCGCGTCGACGCCATGTCCGATCGCCGTGTCGAGCATCCGGCGCCCCTCGTTTGCCCCTCGCGCCAGGTACACCTCATCGACGAACGCCTCGGCGACCGGATCGGCGTCGTAGTAGCCGTGTGCGAAGGCGCGCACGTGCGCCTCGTCGGGGATCGGGTCGAACCGCATCAGCCTCTTGCACGCCTCACGCGCGCGCCGTACTCGACGCCCATCGACGCGCTGCCAGAAGCCGAGGAACTCGTCGGGGATCCGATCCTCGCCGGCCGCGATCGTCGTCAGCAACCGCGCGGCCGGGATCATGTTCGCCGTGGCTGGGGCACTCATGCGATCGCCCGCCGGAGGGTGATCGCGACGTCGAGCCGGACCGTGCGTGGCACCATCCCTCTCGCGCCTCGGACCCCGAGCGCGACACGGTCCACCTCTGTATGGCAGGCGAGCTCCACCCGCCCGTCGGCCGGGGCGTGCAGGGTGACGTCCAGAGGCAGCCGTATGCAGGTGTTCGCGACCATAAGCTGCCCCTCGATCCGCGCCCTGTCCCGATCATGGCTCGAGATCGAGTGGACGTGATAGCGGAGCTGCGGGTGGCGCGCGACGTTGAAGAAGTCTCGCGAGCGAAGGTGCCGGTCGCGGATCCGGTTGCCCGTGTCGATCGACGAGGAGTCGACCACCAGGGCGCCTGCAGCGTAGGCCTGGTCGACGACGAGGCTTCCGGACAGTGAGCGGAACCGCCCCGAGGTCTTCAGGAGGCCGGCGAGCGTCCCGGCGACGAAACGTGCGTGCGAAGCCTGCGGATCGACCTGCCAGCGCCCCCGCAGGGGGAACGGCGTGCCCGGAATCGGCTTGGGTGTGAGGCGCTCTGTTGTGGTCGGCATGACTTCCTCCTTCTGGCTCTCGGGATCACGTCTTGGGGAACCGTATCGCGGATGTTGATGATTGTCAACTTCTTTGTGGTCGGGTGGCCCTGGGGCTCGGGGCGAGTGCGCGAAACCCGGCGAGCAGCGCGATCGCCATGACCGCAAGCACCAGTCCGGAGTTCGGATCGGTCGCCCGCCCCGTGTAGAGCGCGCCGAGGTCCTGGCCCAGGACCCAGAGCACCAGCGTCAGCCCAAACCCAAGCGCGACTGCGGGCGTTCTCGTCCTGCGCGCGAGCGCACCGACTCCGATCAGGACCTCAGCGACCACCATGACCGTCACCAGCAGCAGGCCGTGGTGCGCAGCCCAGGCGCCCACGGAGTTGTCCACGCCGGCGAGCCACGCGGGGGCGCCGGAGGTCCCGGCGGTCAGAGCGCTCGCGATCGCCGCGCCGCTGTTCTGCCCGGGCAGCGCCTGAAAGACCGCACCCCCGACCCACAACACGGCCCAGGCCAACGGCAGCCAGGGCGCCGGAGCTTCGCGTGAGGCGTCCCGGCGCGGCCACGCGGCGCCGGCGAGGAGCGCATAGATCAGTGCCGACCCCGGCGCCCCGGTGATCAGGCTCGCGTGGCCGCTCGCCAGCCCCGAGAGGCCCTCGCCGAGATACCACACGCCGAGCGCCCATGCAATCGAGGCGGCGAGCGTGAGTCGGGCGGTGCGGGGGACGAGGAGGCCGATACCGAGCAGGAGCTGAATGCCTGCGAACGGCACGTTCCAGGCGACGGGGTTGGCCGCGATGACGGTCGAGGCCCAGTGGACCGGCGCCGAGACGAACCCCGGCTGGCCTTCTCCGACCGGGGCGAGCACCTGCGTCGCGAACCCGTGCGTGAACATGAAGGGCTGCGCCTGAAGGGCGCCGTCGAGAAGCCAGAACAACCCCAGGGCGACCTGCAGGTCGCGTCTGGTAACGGCGTGGCGCCGGGCGATCAGCGCCACGAGTGTGTGCACACGGCCGGATCGAAGATGTGTGGTGAGTGTGGTGCTCATGAGTTCCTCCTTATGAGCGCAGCCGTCATTGCGAGGCCCGGACCGGCCGTGGGGTGAAACGGCCGGTCCGGGCAATCGCTGTCTGATTACCTACGGAGTCGGTGACGAGTCGGTGTATCCGCCGCCGGTGGTGGTGTTCCAGAGGCGTCGGTTGCCCATCTCGGAGATGTAATCGACGTGGGCCTGCAGGGGCCACGCGACCTGATCCCAGCTACCGATCACGTAGGTCATGTTGTAGGGACCGTCCGCCGGTGTTGTTGTGTATGTCGGCGCGACGGACTTGTAATAGGCTTCCAGTTCAGGTGGGATCGTCCCGGAGCTGTTGGTGAACAGCAGCGGGGCGTGGAAGCCCAGGTGTGACAGCGGCGCAGATGCCACGGCGGCCTGCCAGTCGTTGATGTTGACCAGCGTGAACCCGTGGCCCGGCCCGGTGATCTTCCAGCCCACTTCACCGGCGCCATCCCACATCTTCGCGAACGCGATCGCCGTATCGACGGCGGTGTCCGTCGGGTTGGCGTTGAACGCGACGTTGTCGTTATTGGTGATGCGCACCACGGTGCCGTACTGCGCGAGTTCATTGGCGACCGAACCCGAGATCTGCTGCGGCCCGCCGAACAGGTAGATGCGCGCCTGCCCTTTGCGGCGCTTGAGCGCTTCGATCGTGGCCGCCGGCACCGAGTTCTGGTTCACCCACAAAAGCCCGGAGGCCATGTGCGCGACCCAGTGCGTCGCCGGCAGCAGGTACCGGTAGGACTGCATCGAGCCAACCATCACGTTCTCCATGCCGTTGCCCATGTCGGGCACGCCGGTGTCGGGGTTCTGGATGCTGCCGTAGAGCTTGTCGACCGTGTTCGCGAGTGCGGGCACGTTCGGTGCCGTGACGCTTGCGTATTTGAGACCCAGCGCCTTGAGCTGCTTCTCAACGCCAGGGTTCGCCGCGGCGCCGACCAGAAACGCATCGACGTTGTGATACCGCGAGATCCCGGTGTCGCCGAGGCGCTTGATCTCGTCTTCGGTGACTTTCGGAATCCCGTTCTTGTTGACGTAGAGAACGGGCGCGTCGTTGGGGAAATGCAACAGCGGTACCGCCGTGATCGCGGTCAGCGGTTCGTCGGGCGTCAAGAGCGTCAGCGCCCACGGCCGGTCGGGGTCGTTGTTGTTCTCGTTCGGGGCGTTCAGCGGAAGCGCCGCCGGCCACACGTGCTGCGTCACCGACACGGCCTCCTGGAATGGATCGGCGCCATATAGGCGCTGCGTCGTCTTCGTGCCGATCGTCGGCACCAGCGTCGGCTGGCCCGGCGGCGGCGGAACCGTGTAGTCCGCCGTCGAGCTCGGCGCGCCGAACGGCTCCGTCTGCGCGTTCGGCGTGCTGGGCGCCGCCACGTTTGTGACGAGGCTCACGTTGCCGAGCGCGCTCGAGCTGCTGAACACTCCAGTCACGGCCAGGATGATCAACGCGATCGCAGCGGCCGCGACAGCGGCGCCAGCGATCTTGGTGCGCGTGCGCACTCCCGTCTCCGTATGTACTAGCCCTAGTGCCATCTGTCTGTCCTCCTTTGAGGAAACGAGCCGGTTGGCGCCGGTGGCTCGGGGGAGGCACGACCGCCATCCGGCTCTCGTGGATCACTGTGAACGGCAAACTAGCACGGATGTTGATGACTGTCAACTTATTTGTGGGCAGTCGTCTTGCTTTCCCGCTAACATGGCCTCATGGCGCAGACCAAAGCGGACAAGCGGACGGGGCGGCCCAAGGCGCAGGATGCCCCGGCAACACTCGATCAGATCCTCGATGCCGCATTCCGCGCGTTCGCGACCTACGGCTACGACGGTGTGGCCGTACGCACGCTCAACCGCGAGCTCGGCGTCAGCCACAACCTCATCCACCAGCGCTTCGGGTCCAAGCAGGCCCTCTGGTATGCGGCTGTCGACCGGGCGTTCGGCCAGCAGACCACAGAGCTCGCTACCTGGTTCGACCCAACGCTCACCGACCCGCTCGACCAGCTGAACTACGCGATCCGCCGCTTCGTGCACTACAACGCCGAGCGCCCCGAGCTGCTCGGGATGATGAACATCGAGGGACGCGTCGACGGCGAGCGGCTCGACTACATCTACGACAACTACATCGCGCCGTCGCTCGAACCGCTCAGCAGGCTGCTCGAGTTCCTCACCTCTCAGGGACGCATCCGCCCCATCAGCCTACGAGCGCTCTTCTTCCTGGTCGCCCACGGCGCCGCCGCCCCATTCACGCTCGCCCCGCTCGCGCGCCACTTCGACGACGCCGAGCCATTGCAGCCGGACCAGATCGCCGCGCAGGCCGCGCTCACCGCCGACCTGATCACGAGCGGATTGCGCCTCGACGCGCCGGGCCACTAGAGCCGCCCCCGGCCCCTGCGCGAGCGGGTGGCTAACCTGGGAGACGATGATGAGTACGGCAGAGCCGATGACCGCACGTGGCGCCCACTACACGGCGCTGCTCGAGACGCTTGACAACCACGGCGCCACCAAGCTGCACGCCAGAGAGCGGGAGCAGCTGCTCGAGGCCGCCGACGCCCTGCTCTTCGGCGAGCCCGAGAACCGCCGGTTGCTTCGGTCGGCTGAGGAGCTGATCGAGTCGCTTGAGGCGAGTGAGCGCTGGTCGGCCGAGAGCTGTGATCAGCTGCGCGAACACCTGTACGGCTGCGATGCCGCGGGCGGCCCAGCCTGAGAGCTCGGCGCTCGGGCGCCTGCGCGACGGCGCCAGATCACTACACGGGCGACGCGTCGGAGACTCAGGCTGCCAGCTGATGGCTTTGATCGAAGACTGAGAACCTGATCTCGATGCCGGGATAGACGTGGTCGCGGGAGCGCAGCTGCACTCGGTGGTAGGAGCCATGGTGCTCGGCCGAGATCGACGACAGGGTCGGCGCCCACCCGCTGTCGTCCACGAGCACGAGATGGGGCGCGGCGTGTGAGAGCGCCGCTGAGAACTCAAAGCGCTGGTTCTCCTCAGTGTGAGGCGTGTCCTGGAAGAGCAGGTTGACCCGGCGGCCCTCGAGCGCGGGGAGCAGGAGGTCGTGGGTGGAGCCGACATAGCGATGCCAGTCTTGGCGCACCTGCTCGCGGACGATGCTCCCGGCGCCGGCGTCGGTGTCGAAGGACAGCAGCTCGCCGGGACTGCCGTCCTGGCGGTTGCGCTCGAGCGCTCGCAGCAGCACGAGCGAGCCGAGGCCGAGATAGATGCCGGTCTCGACGACGACCTGTGGCTTCAGCGCGCGCGCCATCAGGTACCAGGCGAAGCGATTGCCGAGGGGTAGGCGCCGCTTGACGTCAAACCGCCAGCGAGTGTGGCGCGCGAGCAGCTCGTTGAGCTCTGGATCGCTGTGCAGCTCCGCCGCATAAGCAGCAAGCTCGTGCTCGGGACAGCCCAGCGCGACGGCGAGCTCGGCTATGACCTCGGCCTCGTTCCTCAGATCGTAGGTGTAGCTCTCGGTCTCCGGATCAAGCAGCACATATGCAAGGCGGCGAGCGAGACCGACGTCACCGTCGAAGCTGCGCGCGAGCTGGTACTTGGTCAGCCACCGCAGGCGGCTCAGGCGATGCGCGCGCGCTCGCCACGCCGGACCGGCGATTCTCTTGAGATATCGCTTCATCTATACGCCGACCAACATGGAACCACACGAGGTGCATCGGCACCGCGCCGACGAAGCCTTAGCCAGGACCAAGCCGCGATCAAGAACAGTGACGGGAACGCCTTGCACGAGACGCTGTGGTCAAGGAATATGGCCTACCGATGCCGCTCGCGGTGGATATCGCCGCCGAACTCGGCGACGCGCTGTCGTTCGCGTTCGGCATGTTCTGGGAAATCCTCTGGGCGCTGATCCTCGGCTTCGGGCTGTCCGCTGTGATCGAGGCCGTCGTCTCAAAGGACGAGATTCGTCGCCTCATCCCAGACGCCTCACCGCGCTCCATCGCGCGGGCGACGCTGCTCGGCGCAGCGTCGTCGTCCTGCTCCTACGCGGCGGTCGCGCTCGCTCGTTCGTTGTTTCGCAAGGGCGCGAACTTCACGGCGGCGATGGCCTTCCAGTTCGCCTCGACCAACCTGGTGATCGAGCTCGGGATCATCATGGCGCTGATCCTCGGTTGGCAGTTCACCGTCGGCGAGTTCGTGGGCGGGCCGCTGATGATCGTGCTTCTGGCGGTGCTGTTCCGGCTGTTCTTGAGCCAGCGGTTGGTCGGCGAGGCGCGCGAGCAGGCCAACCGCGGCCTTCGGGGGCGGATGCAGGGCCACGGCGAAATGGACATGTCCGTCCAGGCGGGAGGCTCGCTTTGGCAGCGGCTGCGCTCCCCGCAGCGCTTCACTGCGACCGCCAGCTACTTCGTCATGAACTGGGTGTCCGTCTGGATCGACATCGCCGGCGGCCTGTTGATCGCCGGCGCGCTCACCGCCTGGGTCCCCGACTCGTTTTGGCGGTCGCTGTTCTTCACTAGCCACCACACCTTCGCCAAGTTCTGGGGCCCTGTTATCGGGCCGGTCATCGCGGTCCTCAGCTTCGTGTGCTCGATCGGCAACGTCCCGCTCGCCGCGGTGCTCTGGAACGGCGGCATCAGCTTCGGCGGCGTGCTCGCGTTCATCTTCGCCGACCTGATCATCCTGCCGATCCTCGACATCTATCGCAAGTACTACGGCTGGCGCATGGCCGGCTTCCTGCTCGCCACCTTCTACGCCACCATGGCCGCCGCCGGCCTGATCGTCGAGTTCCTCTTCCAAGCTCTCGGCCTCACACGCACCCAGCGCAACGCCAAGGTCGAGATGGCCAACATCCACTGGAACTACACCACGGTCCTCAACATCGTCTTCCTCTCCGTCGCCGCCGTCCTCGTGTGGCGCTTCACGCGCACCGGCGGCGTGCCGATGCTGCGCATGATGAACAAGCCGCTCGATCAGCCGCCCCAGGGGGCGCACGCCCACTCGGGCTGACGGCGGCGGTGGGATCGCGCGCCCGCGCCTCAACGTGCCCCGCGCACAGCCCGATGGTCTTCTCGGCGCGCGCCTGAAGCTGGGTCTCCATCCACGCAGGCGTGCGCCACATGCAACCAACGTTCGCGAAGCGCGTCTATCCCTCAAACGACGGATCTACGAGACGGTCGCCTACCGCTTGGTTGCTAGGCCGACGGTATTCCGTTACGGTCGATCCAGCAATGGCGACTGCCGTGCAACGTCCTGTCGCGCGCGTTCAGCTGGGCGTCCTCGCCTCGCTGCTCGGGCTGGCGGCGCTCGCCTGGTTGCTGACCGACGCACGCATGGTTGGCATGGACGCCGGCCCCGGCACCGACCCCGGGGCTCTCGGCTTCTACGTCTTGTCGTGGGTCGTGATGATGAGCGCGATGATGTTTCCCTCGATCGCACCGATGGTGCTGACGTTCGGGTTCCTCCAGCGCCGTCGCAGCGATCGCGCGACGGTCGATCACGCCGTTTCCTCGGGCGTGTTCGTGGCCGGCTATCTCCTGACCTGGACGGCGTTCGGGTTGCTCGCCTACGGTCTCTATGTGGGCGTGCGCTCGCTTTCGATCCCCGAGCTGTCGTGGAATCGCGGCGGTCGCTATCTAGCCGGCGGCGTGATCTTGGCGGCTGCCATCTACCAGGTCACGCCGATGAAGGACGCCTGTCTCGGCCGCTGCCGTGCGCCGCTCGACTTCGTGCTCACGAACTGGCGGGACGGGCTCTCGGGAGCGCTTCGCATGGGCATCGTGCACGGTGCCTGGTGCGTGGGCTGCTGCTCTGCGTTGATGGCCGCGCTATTCGCGTTAGGCGTGATGAGCCTGACGTGGATGGTGGTCGTCGCCGGCCTGATCGCGGTCGAGAAGCTTTTGCCCTGGAGGGATCTCGCGAACCGACTGGTGGCACTGACGCTGGTCGCGCTTGCGCTCGGCGTGTCGCTCGCACCGCGAGACGTACCCGGACTCACGGTGCCCGGCTCCCCCAGCGCGGCCAAGTCGATGCCGGGGATGTCCGAGAGCCCGTGATAGACGTGAGCTCGCAATCTCCTTCGCTACCCATCGTTCCTCCCGCCCGGATGACTCGGTCGCAGCTGGTCCATCGCGCGAAGACTCTCTCGCTGCTGAGCATCGGGTGGATGACGCTTGAGGCGGGCGTGGCGATAGTCGCCGCCCTGGCCGCAGGGTCGGTCGCCCTGCTCGGCTTCGGCCTGGACTCGCTGATAGAGCTTGCCTCGGCGAGCACGATCCTCTGGCTGTACACAGGCAAACGCGGCGACTTCCACACGGCCGAGCGTCGCGCGCAGCAACTCATCACAGTCTGTTTCGCCGCTCTCGCCCTGTACGTCACGTTCGACGCGATCACAACGCTCGCCGGCGGATCGCACTCGCACACGAGCTGGGCTGGAGTTGCCGTATCGGCTGGGGCACTTGTATTCATGCCGCTCCTTGCCCGCGCGAAGGGTCGTGTCGCCGAACAGCTCGGCTCCGCGGCGACGGCCGGGGACGCAGCCCAGTCATGGCTGTGCGCCATCAGCGCCGCCGCGGTGCTCGTGAGCATCGCTGCCAACGCCGCGCTCGGCTGGTGGTGGCTTGACCCGGTCACCGGCCTCGGGATCGCCGGCCTCGCCGTGCGTGAGGGACGCGAGGCGTGGGCCGGCGAGGTTTGCGGCGACTGCGCACCGCTCGGTCACTGCTGAGTCGGGCGTGCCTCGGGCCTGGGCATATCTGATCGCCGTGATGGCGTGCTCGGCGATCGCCGGCTGCGGTGACTCGCACACCCGCTCGGGCGCCGCCGCGTCGATCTCCAAGCTCGACGTAAAGCTGCAGGCGCCGGCCCAGCTACGGGCAGCGACACCGCAGTTCGCGCTCAGAGACGCCGACGGCCGACTCGTTCACCTCTCGCAGTTCAGAGGGAAAGCCGTGCTGCTGACCTTCATATACGACCACTGCCCCGACACCTGCCCCCTCATCGTGGCGAACCTCCACAACGCCGTGCTCAAACTCGGCTCGGCGGCCAGCAAGCTGCAGATCATCGCCGTCTCGGTTGATCCGAAGGGCGACACTCCGGCGACGGTCAAGGCGTTCCTCACAGCCCATGAGATGACGGGCCGCATGGAGTACCTGATCGGGACGTTCACCGAGCTCGCGCCTGTGTGGCGTGCCTACGGCGTCCAGGTCGAGGCCTCCCCGGACAAGCGTGAGCAAACGGTGGGCCACTCGGCGTTTCTCTACGCCATCACCGGTCGCGGGTCCGTCGTCGCGGTCTACCCGCCGACGTTCGACCCGGCATGGGTCGTCCATGACACGCCGCTGCTCGCCGCCCTCTGAGCGACACGGGCTGGCCGGGCTCGAGCGTGGGGCGCATCATCGGGCGGATGGAGGGCGGCAGAGCGCGAGCGGCCTGCCCGCGGTTATCCCTCGGTGAGTTCTCGCGGCGCTTCGGGCAAACGCGACGCACTGGAATACCTGTCCCGGTCGGTCTCGAAAGCCTCACGGCAGCCCGATGAGCAGAAGTAATAGGCGCCGCCCATGTAGTCGGAGCGCAGCGCCTTGAGGCGATCGACCCTCATTTCGCATACGGGATCCGTCTCGCCACGTCGCTGGGTGAGCCAGAGCAGTGCCGCGAAGACGATGATCCCGAGGATGTTCAGCAGCAGCTTGTAGTCGACTTGAACGGAGCCGAAGATGTCACCGCGCGACGGCCTCGGTCCTGTCGGGATGAGGCCGGCGGCGCTGAACAGCCCGTCGACGACCAGCGCGGCCAGGACCATCGTCACGAACATCAGTCCGACGATTCGCAGGGCGAACCTCGTGCCGTAGTACTTGCGGTAGATCGCGATGATCGGCAGCACGATCAGATCGGCGAACAGGAACGCCAGGACGCCTGCGAAGGAGATGCCGCCCGACCACAGCACCGCCGCCAGCGGCACGTTGCCGACCGAGCAGACGAAGCTGAGCATGGCGATGATCGGCCCGACGACCACGTTCTCGATCGCGCCAAGCACGCCTCCGGTGTGTGTGAGAAACAGGCCATTGAAGAAGTCGTTGCCGAGCTGGGCGATGAATCCGGCGAGCAGAAAGCCGACCGTGACCTCCTTGTAGAGCATCCGCCAGTCGGCGCGGAAGTTGTGCGCGACATCCGACCAGGCCGAGACGGACGTGAGCCTCTGTCGCCAGCTCATGAGCTCGCCGGCCATGTGGTGCTGGTGGTCGGTGTCGGCGCGCTCTGCGTGTTCGCGGGCTTGTTGCTCCAGGCGCGGCGAGACGAACACCCGCAACAGGACGGTCATGAGAACGATCATCACGATCCCGCCGACGTACTCGGCGACCGTGAACTGCCAGCCGATCAGCACCCACAGCACCAGTCCGAGCTCCCACACGAGGTTCGTGGAGGCGAACTGGAAGGCGAGGGCGGTGGCTGCCGAGGCCCCCTTTTGCAACAGGCTCTTGGTGATCGCGACCGCCGCGTAGGAGCAGGAGCTCGATGCCGCCCCCAGAGCGCTCGCCAGGGCCACGGGCCTCGGCCCCGAGCCGGACAAGGCGGACTCGATGCGCTCGCGTGGCACCCACGCCTGCACGATGCCCGAGATCGCGAACCCGAAGACGAGCGCCCACCACACCTCCCACGCCATCAGGAAGGAGTCCCTCAGGCCATGCCAGATCACTTCGAGGATGTCCATCAGAGGGCTCCGTTCGCGGCCATTTCTTGAACGTAGCATACCCCCCCGGGGTGTCTGTTAGGATGATCGGCATGAGCACAACGGGCATGACGACCACACCAGTGCGCGGCTACACCGCGAGCAAGGACCAGCTCCAAACGCGCCTGCGACGTATCGAGGGCCAGGTTCGCGGCATCGAGCGAATGGTCGAGGAGGACCGCTACTGCATCGACGTCCTCACGCAGATCTCGGCGATCCAGGCGGCGCTCGACAAGGTCGCGCTCGGGCTGCTCGACGGGCACGCCCACACATGCGTGATCGGAGCCGAGCCCGAGGAGCAGGAGGCGCGCACCGCGGAGATGATGGCCGCGGTGGGGCGGCTCATGCGCCGCGGATAGGACGACCGAACCGCCAGAGGCGACTAGGCGCCTGACGGCTGCGACGAAGCGGGCGCAGCCGCTGCGGGTGAGGCCTTGGTGCCATCCGGAGCGATGGCGGCCTGGGAGGCCGATCCGGCGGCTTCGGCTCGATGACCGTTCACGGCCTGCATCAGCGGCCCGATCAGATCGATCGGCAGCGGGAAGATCACCGTCGAGTTCTGCTCACTGCCGATCTCGAGCAGCGTCTGCAGGTAGCGCAACTGGATCGTCACGGGATTGCGACTGATGACGTCCGCGGCCTCGGCGAGCTTCGTAGCGGCCTGGGCCTCGCCCTCTGCGTTGATGATCTTCGCCCGGCGCTCACGCTCGGCCTCGGCCTGCCGCGCGATCGCATGCTGCATGTCCTCGGGGATTTCGACGTCCTTGATCTCCACGGCGGTGACCTTGATGCCCCACGGCTCGGTCTGATCGTCGATGATTTTCTGCAGGTCCTCGTTGAGACGCTCACGCTCCGCGAGCAGCGTGTCGAGCTCGGCCTTGCCGAGCACGGAGCGCAGGGTGGTCTGCGCTATCTGCGACGTCGCGGCCAGAACGTCTTGGACCTCGACGACGGATTTGTTCGGATCGACGACGTGGAAGTACGTGACGGCGGTGACGCGGGCCGGCACGTTGTCGCGGGTGATCACCTCCTGGGGCGGGATCTGCTGGGTGACCGTCCGCAGGCTGACGCGCACCATCCGATCGACAACGGGAATCAGCAACACGACGCCGGGTCCCTTCTGATCGAGCAGCCGGCCCAGTCGAAAGACGACGCCGCGCTCGTACTCCCGCAGGACACGCACTGACGCCGCTGCGAGCGTCAGCCCCAGCAACAGGAGCACGACCACGACGACAACGACGATTGTGACGATCATGGATTCAGCTCCCATTCCTCGGCCTTGCGTACACGCAAGGTCAAACCGTTGACGCGTTCGACGACGACCCTGTCGCCCTCATGCAACTTGACCCCGTCGTGGACCGGACTCGGCTCCGCGCGCCAGAGTGCCCCGTCGAGGAAGACCTGCGACTCGGACGCGCCACCTCCCCGGACGACGCCGACATGTCCGACGAGCGCCTCCCTGCCCGTGCGGGGGCGGGCGCGCACCAGGCGCAGCAGATGATGCCTGGCGAGCAGGAGCAGGGCGCTCGCCGCGACTGCGGCGACGAGCGCTACGAGCAGCACGACGGCTGCGCCAGCTCCGGCTGCAAGCAAGAGCAGCACGACCCCACCGACGGCCGCTGCGCTCGCAACGGCACCGATCACCCCACCGGTCGAAAGATGCGCCTCTGCCACCACCAGCGCCAAGGACACCCCGATCAACGCTAGACCGAGGACAAGCATGACCTTGACACGTCCCTGCGACCGTACATCGCACCTTCAGCGTACCGCGGACGCGCGCTCGTCAACGCAGTCGCCGCGCTGCTCGCGCAGACGCCTGCGTTGCTGGCGACGCCCAGTCGTGCGGGCGTCGCCACCAGCCCCGAGCGGCTGCCGGATCGCTCACCTACCCCGTCGCCCGCGCAGCATCGGCTTCGGTTGCGAGTCTCTTCAGAGCGTCGAAGAAGCCAGGCGACTGGCCCCTGAACAGGCCCATGGCCGTCAGAAATTCGGCCGCGCCGGTGGCGGCGCCTTCGGTGTTGGTCGGGCGAACGATCGAGCAGATCGGCAAGCCTCGCCGCAGGAAGATCGTCGGCTCGGGCATGATCAGGTTGGTTTTGAATTCCTCGCCGCCCAGGGGCGGTTCGTTCAGATTCGGGAATTTCAAGCCATTGGTCGGATCGGTCAGCGGAGGCGCGTTGCCCGCCTTGTCGCTCCAGGTCTGGAAGTGCATCGCCTCGGTGGGCCCGATGCTGAGGAGCACCCGCAGTACCTCTGGATCGCTGACCCGCTGGGCTAGAGACGGATAGAGGCTCGTGCCGCCCTGCTCGATCGTCCCGAAGTGGAATCCCGCCGTGTTTGCAATCGCCTGGATATGCAAGGCCGGCGCAAGGTCTGCATCGTTGCGGGGGATGGCCGGGAAGCTTCCTTTGGCCAGGTCCGGTATAGCCTGCGCGAAGGTGTCGCCGAAGTCGGGGTTCTTGGTGGAACTGCGGTAGCGCGTAAACCAGGTCGTGTCGACCGTCAGTTCCATCAGGTTGGTCAGCCGCCCGATCTGCTGGGCGCCGGTCGCTTTGCTGCTCGGCAGGGTCCGGAAGCTGTCCAGATTGACAGGATCTGCGCCCCTCGATTCCAGATAGGCGTTGATGAACGTGAAGTGCGTCAGCTCATCCTCGGTGTTGTCGTGGATGTACTGGGACATGTCCGAGTCGAGTTCTTCCAACGCTGCGACGTAGGGTGCGCTGCCGCTGCCCCCAGGGACCTCGCTGTCCTGGATGCCTCCGAGCTCGTTGTACTGCTGCCACAGATCCGTCTCGAGGATCTCGGCAGCGGCGAGGAACCTGAGGATCGCCGCATCGCCCTTCTTCAGCTTGTGAGAGTCGTCGTTCTTTTGCTTGTGAGACGTCGGCTTGTCCGCGAGCGCCGTCGCCGCCCTGTCGAAGGGCGCCAAGCCGGCGCCGACGCCGACGGCGACTCCGCTGGCCAGCAGCGACCGACGACTGATGCCGCCCCCCTGTGGCTCGTCAGTTGGCTGGCCGAGCGCCCGATCGCCATCCATACGCGGTTCGCGTTGTCTTGGGGTAGCCATGTCGTGCCTTTCTCCAGAGGACTGGTAAATCAACAGCTACTAGCCCTGAGGACGCCGCCCGGGCCGGATCCTTTCGGCCTTTACCAGACCCTCGGTCACGGCCCTGCCATCCAAGGCCAATGGAATCCGGCGTCCCGGGCGCGTAGCTCACCGGGAGAGCGCTCGCTCGGGCGACGCCGCGCGCACGCACGCTAGGCTCCGCATCATGACCGAGAAGCCGTCATTCACCGCCGAGGAGGCTCGGGTGGCCGGCACGGAGATAGGCATCGACTGGGCGACATCGTCGTTCGACGTCGAGCAGTTTCGGATGGGGATGGACGTCGAGCTCGAGCACGGGACGCACGATCTCGAGACCAACGTCACCGGCGACGACGTGACCGTGACGGCAAAGATCGCGCGAGCGCACCTCAACGAGTTCCCCGACTACTACTCCCGGTTGGCCGTGATGGAGTCCCAGGCGGAGGCCTACTGGGCCGCGCGGGGCCAGTAGCGTCAACCCATATTGACGAGCCGCGCGGCGCTGTTCATCGCGACCTGAGAGCGCCGGCACACCCGTGGCCAGCGGCTGACACCGATCCGCCGCTGAAGGTCGTAGGGTTGGCTGCGGCAGCTCCGAGGGGAGGCGTATGTGTTAGCGGCCGTCTTTAACCTGAATCATCCGTCACATGTCGTGCACTGGCACTTCTTCCAGATGTCGGTCGCGAACATCGTCGTGATCGGGGTGATGCTCGTCGTCTTTGCTCTCGCGATCGCACTGCCATTCCCGGGAGCGGCGCGTCGCCGAGGAAAAGGCTGATGAGCGTCGCCCCCGCCCCCAGACGATCGTGGACCACTCGCACGCGCGACGCTGTGATGGGCGCTCTGCCGCCCGAGAAGCTGCTGCCCGACAGCCAGCCTACATACGTCGCGTCGTGGATCTACGTGTTCGGCGTCGCAACGATCGCTGCGCTGATGGTGATCATCGGCTCTGGGATGGTCTTGAGCCTCAAGGGGCCAGCCTGGTGGCACTTCACCGGGCTCGGGCACTTCTTCAACAGCATCCACCTGTGGTCGGTCGAGCTGTTCTTCTTCTTCATGGTCATCCATCTGTGGGGCAAGTATTGGATGGCCGCGTGGCGTGGTGGGCGCTCCCGCGTGTGGGTCACCGGGGCCATCACGTTCGTGGTCGCGGTTCCAGCAGCGTTGACGGGCTATGTCTCTCAGCAGAACTTCGACGCGCAGTGGATCGCTACCCAGGCCAAGGACGGTCTTAACTCAGTCGGCGTTGGCGCGTTCTTCAACGTCACCAATTTCGGTCAGATGTACAGCTACCACGTCCTTCTGTTACCGGTGGCTGTGATCGTGCTCGTGGTCGCGCACGTTCTGCTCGTGCGGAAGCACGGCGTTGTCCCGCCCTTCGAGCTCGACAGGAAACCGGCAACCTCGCTCGCCGCGCCCGAGGCGCCGACGCCCGCCTCAAGCACGCGAGGAGCGCCGTCATGACCCGCCTGCGCTGGTCGCGACGCGAAGCGCAAACAGCCGAGTGGAAGGGTGGATACACACCGTACGACCTGGTGAAAGAGCTGATCATCGCTGTCGGCGTGGTCACGCTGCTTGCCGTGCTGCTGACCGTGCTGTTCTCCTCGCCAGACGATCGCCCGAGCACGGTCGCACAGTGGTCTCGTCAACAGCCCGTCAACTTCGTCGCGACGGCGGCGAAGGAGCTGGCCGGCACAAGCGACACTGCCACCTATGGCCCCCCGTACAACCACAACGCTGACGGCCAGCACGCCGCGTTCCTCTATCCGCAGAAATGGCTCGGCGTCAGCCATCCAGTCAACACCGCCAGCGACTTCGTGATCGACCCTCTGAAGACGGTTCCCGGCAACCCAGCGCTGCTGAGCGCCGTCGCGCAATACCAAGCAGCCACCGAGAAGACGCGAACGGCGTGGGCGGAAGCCTTCGCCAAGCCGCTGGAAGACTACGAAACCGCGTCCGAAGAAAACAAGGCGCCGAACAATGATGTCTCGGTCGACCCGGCCGCCGGCTCGGTGACGGTCAAAGCCGAAAAAACCGGCCCTGTCCCGGCCATGATGAGTGGCCTGCTGGATCTCGCGAAGAGCGGAGGCTTGGACGGCAGCCTGCTAACCAGCCGACAGTTCTTCCAGACCGACTACACCAAGCCGTTGCTGCTCATGGGCGACGGCGGGCTACTTGCGGAACGCGCCGAAGCGCAGCATCTGCTCGGCGACCAGTGGGGCATGATGAACGAGACGGGCAGCTATCCGGGACAGACGTGGCTGTGGCTGTACACCGTCTGGTATCAGGTCGAACCGTTCAAGGCCTCCGAAAACGCCGACATCCTCGTGATGCTCGTGATGGGCGTCCTCACGCTGGCCTTCATCTGTATCCCGTTCATTCCAGGGGTACGCAGCATTCCGCGCCGAATCCCGATCTATCGGCTGATCTGGCGTGAGCACTACCGTGAAGACAAATCCGGGGCTTAGCCTTGAGGCGATCCGACAAGTGTGCGCCGCCAGCCACTGTTCCCCTTGCCGCTGCTCTGCGGTCAAGACAGTTGCGGCAAGCTCTTCTTTCCCCGCGTGTTGCTTGATCGGGGGGGGTGCGAGAGGCGTTTGGGTCCACCGAGATAGAAGCCCTGGCCGAAGTCGACGCCGGCGTGCTTGAGCGCCGTGAGAGTAGCGGCGTCTTCGACGCCCTCGGCGATCGTCTTCTTGTCGAGCGAGTGGGCGATGTCGACGATCGACTTGACAACCTTCTGGTCGGTGTCGTCGCTAACAAGGTGGCGCACGAACTCCAAGTCGATCTTCAAGTAGCGCGCGTTGACGTACTTGAGATATGTAAACGACCCAAAGCCAGTGCCGAAGTCATCGAGCGCGAGGTTGCAGCCGATGTCATTGAGGGTCCGGGCAAAACGCTCGGCGTTCTCGAAATTGGACACGGCCGCTGTCTCGGTGATCTCGAAGAGCACGGCCGCGGGGTCAAGTCCATCCGCGATGGCCTCGTGCACCAGGGTCAGAATCCTCTCGTCGCCGATCGATGGCCCTGCGAGGTTGATCGTGACGCGCTCGCCGTCGATCGCCAGGCGCAGCGCATGTTCGGTGACCCAGCGATCGATCTCGCCGATCAGACCAAAGCGCTCGGCGGTCGGAAGAAAATCCCCGGGTGCGATGATCTCACCGTCCTCTGAGAGCATGCGGATCAGCAGCTCGTGGTAGGCGACCAGGCCGGTGCGCAGGTCGACGATCGGCTGGCGGTAGAGCAAGAGACGGTCCTCAGCCAGCGCCGCCCGAATCCGCTCAACCCAGGTCAGCCTGCCGCCAGCCCGTCCGTTGAAAACACGCGCTTGGTCCCCGCCCTGCTCCTTGGCTTCATATTGGGCGACACCTGCCGCGACCAGGGCATCGTCGGCGGTGATCTTCTGCTCCGGCGTGAACAGGCTGATCCCAACGCTTAGCTTGATCGGCCCCGTCGGTCGTTGGGAGAGCAGCGAGCGAACGTCCGAGGCGACCTTGAGGGCCTCCTGCTCGGTCACCTCAGGCAGCACGATCGCGAACTCGTCGCCACCGAGGCGGGCGACGATGTCTGTATCACGTGTTCGAGTGTCCAAGACTGCGGCGACGGACTTGAGCGTCCGATCGCCCGCATTCTGCCCCTCGCTGTCGTTGACGAACTTGAAGTTGTCGACGTCGAGCGCCAGGACGGCACCGGAGCGTTCATAGCGCGCGGCATACGCCAGGCAGCGATCGAGCTCGGCGATCAAGCGCCGACGGTTACACAGACCGGTCAGCCAATCGTGCTCCGACACGTACTGGAGTTCGCGCTCCATGCGCTTGCTCCAGCCGATGTCGCGCGCGATCCGGGAGACGCCTATCACCAGGTCCTCCGAGTCACGGATCGCCGAGACCGTCATAGACACATCGATGACGCGACCATCCTTGCTGAGATCCTGGCTCTCGATCTGCTGCTGGTCATCACCAGCAGCCGCCCTAGCGACGACCTGTTCGCGCTTCGAGGGATTGCGAGCAAGGAGACTCGGCGCATGTTGACCCAGCGCCTCCTTCGCGGTGTAGCCGTAGAGACGTGACGATGCCTCGTTCCAAGACTGGATTACGCCGTCGGTACTCATACCGATGATCGCCTCGGCGGACGACTGCACGATCGCCGCAAGATTCGCGTGCTCGACCGAGGCGGCCTTCTGCGCGGTGGTGTCGGTGACCATCGCCAGCGTGCCCGCATACTGGCCCTTCCTGTCATGCAGCGAACTAGTCGCCATCAGCGTCGACACCTTGTGACCGTCCTTGGCGCGAAGCCGAACCTCAGACTGCTTACCGACGCCCTCTCGGCGAAGTCCGAGGCTGCGCCGCGCCTCCTCGACGTCCGCCGGATCCATGAACTCGAACATCGACCTGCCGCGCATCTCTTGCGGCTGGTAGCCGAGCATCTCAGCCAGCGCGCGGTTGGCGACCGTCGTCCGGTTCTTCTCGTCGAGTGCCCAGATACCCTCGCTCGCCGTCTCGACGATAATCCGGCCTCGCTGTCTCCACATATTTCAGCATCGGCATACCATTTGCCCTGCGTGAATCGGACGAACGGTTTCTGGCCGAAGCCTTTCCGGGGTTCGTCGTTGCTCGTTACCTACTCCCTGCCCGAGGAGCCGCATGCGGTGCCGGTGACGATCGCACGTGAGGGGGCGCAGGCTCCTGCTTTCCGCCCGTGGCTTCGCGGACTCGGCACATGTTGCCATTCGGCTACTAGCAAGACCGGCACAACGGCCCAGCGTACTATATGCCGATAGTTTCAATTAATGGTCGATTTCCGACAAACTAATTCGGCCCGATGACCCGTCGACGTCGTTGTGGCGCTCTCGCGGCCGTCCAGCCGCTCGGCCGAGGCTCTCTAGAGTCTGTGTCGGGGCTCGGAGCGGGGATTGCGCACCGGTCCGACGGCGCTAGCACACGTTGGGCGAAGGCCCTCTGCCTCGGAGCACTCGCCGCCGGCCTGCTGATCGCAGGCTTCGGGCCGGCCGCCCCGTCCGCCGTCGCCGCCTCGACGACGATCGTGGAACTCGGTCAGGTGTCGAGCTACGCCGTGTTGAGCGGAGCCTCCGTCGGCAATACCGTCAACGCAACGGGCGCACCGCACACGACACTCCGTGGCGACCTCGGAGTGAGTGTGAACACCCAGCCCACCGGCTTTCCCCCGGGGATTGTCACCGGAACGACGCGGGTCGGCAATACAGCCGTCCAGGCCCACAGCGCCCTCGTCGCCGCGTACAACGAGGTCGCCAGTAGGACGGCTGGTAGCGCGTTGGCGGGCGATCTAATCGGCCTGAGGCTCTCACCCGGCATGTATTCCAGCGCCGCCGCCGTGGCAAACACCGGAACCGTCATCCTCGATGGCGGGGGCGATCCAAACGCCGTCTTCGTCTTCCAGATCGGGGGGGCATTCTCGATGGCGGCCGGGGCCCGCGTCACGCTGACCAATGGAACCAAGGCGTCGCGCGTGTTCTGGCAGGTTAACGGCGCCGGCTCAGTCGGCGCGAACGCCACGTTCTCAGGAACGCTAATGGCACTCAACGCGATCGCGATCGGCGCCGGCACGCTGGTGAACGGCCGCACGCTGGCCCTCACCGGCGCCGTCTCGCTTGACTCCAACGAGTTCTACAGCGCCCCACCGGCGGTCGCAGTCGCCGGTGGGACAACCGCCATCACGAACCAGTCGGCCCCGACGATCAGCGGCACGACCGACGTCGTGGAACCGGCGGTCGTCACCGTGACGATCGCGGGGCAGACACTCACGGCGACGCCGTCCGCCGGCGCATGGTCGGTGACCTCGGCGACACTGGCGAACGGCACTTACCCGGTCGTCGCCTCGGTCAGCGACGGGGCCGGGAACCAGGGGAGCGCGACCCAGCAGCTCACCATCAACACGGTGCTGCCCGTCATCACCATCGACGGCGGACCGTCCGTGACGACGAATAACCCGGCCCGGACGATCGCGGGTACCAGCGACGTCGCGCCCGGGACGGTCGTTCACGTGACTGTTGACTCGCAGACTCTCACCGCGCTCGTGCAGTCGGGCGGAACGTGGAACGTGACCCCCACCGCGCTGGCCGACGGCACCCGGACCGTCACCGCCTCCGTCATCGACCCTGCCGGCAACAACGGCATCCGCACTCAGGCGCTGACCGTCAACACCGTCTCCCCGGCAGTAACGATGAGAGGCGGGGCGAACGCGCTGACCAGCGATGCGACACCGGACATCTCTGGCACCGCGAGCGTCGCGCCAGGCACGACCGTGACTGTGACGCTTGCTGACCAGACGCTGACCGGGCTGGTCTTGGGGAACGGGAGCTGGTCCGTGACCGCAGCCGCCCTCTCGAATGGCCCGCATCGCGTCATCATGTCGGTCTCCGACGCGGCAGGGAACCGGGCCAGCTACACCCAGACGCTGACGGTCGACACGGTGCCACCGTTTGTCACGATCACCGGCGGATCGACCGCGACGACGAACAGCCTCACCCCTACAATCGCGGGGACCTCCGACGCTGCGCCCGGCACGACCGTCACGGTGTCGATCGCGGGACAGACGATGACGACGCTGGTGCAAGCCAACGGCTCGTGGAACGTGACCACCGTTGTCGGTGAGGGCACGTGGCTGGTCGTCTCCTCGGCTATGGATCCTGCCGGCAACGTCGGGAGCGCCACGCAGGTCCTCACGATCGCCACGCACCCGCCCTCGGGCTCCGGCGGGACGGGGCAGACGGGCGGGACGGGGCAGACCGGCGGCACCGGACAGGCGGGCCGGACGGGGCAGACGGGCGGCGCCGCGCAGACGGGAGCTGGCCCGCGCTTGACGGTGTGGCTGTCAGCTGTCAGTTACAGGGTCGCGCATGGCAAGCCGCTGCGGGTGTCCTTCGTTCTGAGCGGCCCAGCCAAGGTAACGCTCACCGTAACGCGCGGCAAGAGGGTGGTCGCCGCACTGACCATCGCGTGCCCCAAGGCCGGTCGCTGCCAGATCACCTGGAACGGGAAGATCAGGCGGAAGCTCGCCCCCAGAGGGGCATACAACATCACGGTGCGAGCGGTCTCACGGGCCGGCGCCTCGCCCCGCGACACGGCCAAAGTGCATATCACCTGACGGCGCGAGTGCCCGGGATCACTCCCCCTCGCCTCGCGCTTACCTCGAGCAATGGGCTCCGCGTCGTGGGTCCTTTGTCGGCCGAGCGGACCTTCATGCGGCGGGGCGTCAAGCCATCAGAGCCCGAGTTTGCGAACGCCCGTCTCGTCGAAGCCGAGGTAGTGACCAACCTCGTGACGCACCGTCTTGATGACCTGCAGCCGGAGGCGCTCGCGGTCGTTCCCGAAGTCGCGCACGAGTGTGTCGCGAAAAATCAGGATCTCGTCTGGCAAGCCACCGCCCCCGAAGAAAGGCATCCCGCCCAGCTTGGAGCCGACGTACATGCCGTACGCGTGGTTCTCTGCACCGCGGTCGGAAACGACGATCGCTACGTGCTCCAGTGCACGTTGAAACCCAGGCGGCAGCTCGTCGAGCGCTGAACTAACGAGTTCCTCAAATTCCCGCTCGCTGTAATGGCCGTGTTCGCTCATGGCTTGGTGATCGCGCCGAGCGTCGCTCGCCCGCCGCCCTTGGGGGCGCAGCCTACCTCCGCAAGCCTTGAGACAGGAATAGCCTGCGAGGGCCAACTGGAAGGAGGCGTAATGCCAACCGATCACCCATCACCCGCCGCAGTCGAGCCAGCGCATAACGGCGATTCGCTCGGTCCGCGCGTTCGCCGGTTGCTGGTTCCAAACAAGCCGCGGCCGCCGATCAATCCGGCTCTGGTCAAGCACGCAGAGGAGCGGGCCTCGGCGGAGCAGAACCGCGTCGCGGACGGGATCACCGGTTTTGCTGGCTCGATGCTGTTCGTCTATCTGCACATCATCTGGTTCGGCTGCTGGATCGGCTTCGGGGTGGAGTCCTATCCGTTCGGCCTGCTGACGATGATCGTCTCGCTGGAGGCGATCTTCCTCTCGACCTTCGTGATGATCTCCCAGAACCGCGCCGACGCGAGGCGCCAGGTGGTCGCCGACCAGCAGTGGACCACCGTTCAAGACGAGGACAAGCAGAACGAGGAGCTGCTCGACCTCTCTCGGCAGATCTTGGCGCTGACGAAGGAGGTCCGCTCGTTCGCGGGCCGGGGCGTATAATCGTCCGCGAATCGAGACCGCTCGCGAGCGGCGCTCGCGGGTGAGTCTCCCCATCAACACCTACAGGGGAGACCGACATGGCTGTATCAGATCAGCTGGCGAAGCTCGCCATCCGCGCAAAGCAGGCCGAAGAACATGCCGCGGAAGCGCAAGCGAAGGAGAAGGCCGGGTTGCAGCAGGAGGTCGAGACAGCCCGAGCCTCGGCGCAGACCCAGGCGAAGAAGCTGCGCGAGAAGACCGACGCGGAGCAAGGGAGAGTCTCGGCGTCGTGGGACGACGCGCAGCAGGCATGGAATCGGCACATTGCCAGTGCCCACGAGAAACTCGCCGCGAAGAAGGCGGGGATCGACGCGACCAGAGCCGACCGAAACGCCGACGACGCTGAAACTGAAGCGCTGCTCGCGATCGAATGGGCCTTCGCGGCAGTCGACGAGGCCGAGTCCGCCACGCTCGACGCAAGCCTCGCGAGGCTGGAAGCGAACGAGCTCGCCGGTGCCACTGCAGGAAGCTGACACAGCGAACCCGTGAGCCTCGGCCTCGGTGGGAGCCAGAATCCTGCCGAGGTCGTCGCTCATGGGCCTAGTGCTCGTATTCGTCCGGACCGGCAGCGACCGGGAGCGCGTCGTCTCCATCGCAGTGGCCCGGGCATCCCCTGGGTGTGGGCACGCGCTAGCCTCGGTGTGTGGCGACGACGCAGGTGGTGCGGAGCGATCGGTTTCCCGATCTCAGTGACGCGGTGCTGTTCCCGCGGCTGTCGGACGGCAAGCTTCAGTGGCTGGCAAAGCGCGGGCAAAGGCTCAGCTTCGAGCCCGGTGCTGTCCTCTATGAGCATGCCGAGCGAGATGCGCCGTTCTATGTGATCGAACGTGGGCTCGTCGAGTTCGTGGATCGAAGACCCGGTAAGGACGTTTACATCGCGAGCGCGGACAGCCGCACGTACATCGGCGATATCGCAGCATTTACAGGGGAGCCAACGATCAGCGCGTGTGTGGCCGTGGAGCCGACGGACGTGATCGCGTTTGACCGCGATGGGCTGCGCGACATGGTCGCCCGCTGGCCGGAGTTCGGCGAGCAGGTGTTTGCCACGTTGCTGGCGCGGCGTGCGTGGCAGGAGGCCGAGGGATATGGGGTCATGCGGCTGATTGCGCCTCGCGGCTCGCGGCGAGCGTTCGAAGTGCGTGACCTGCTCGAGCGCAATCTGTTGCCGGTGCGTTGGTATGACGTTGACACTGACGCGGAGAGTGCTGCGCTGCTCGACCGGCTCGGGATCGCGAGCTCGGAGACCCCAGTGCTGGTGCACGCTGCCGAGGTGATGCGCAACCCATCGGCTGCACAGGTTGCCCGGGCGCTTCGATTGCGCGCTGAGGTCGACGCGGAACGATTCGACCTGGTCGTGCTGGGTGCCGGACCGGCGGGGCTGGCCGCTGCCGTATACGGTGGCTCTGAGGGTTTGCGGACGCTTGTGGCTGAGGCTTGGGCGCCCGGCGGTCAGGCTGGTACGAGCACGCGCATCGAGAACTATCTCGGTTTCCGGACGGGGATCAGCGGGACGGAGCTCACACGCGCGGCGACGCTGCAGGCTCGCCGGTTCGACGCCGTCCTTTCGAGCTTCCATCGAGCGGTCGAGTTGGCCGACGGGCCCGACGGCCTGTTGAGGGTGGATCTCGATGACGGGCAGCACGTGCTCGCTCGTGCGGTCGTCGTGGCGACAGGCGCTCGTTGGCGGGAGTTGCAGGCAGAGGGTGTCGATCGCTTCCGTGGTGCCGGCGTCTATCACGCAGCGATGGGCATCGATGCCGAGCGGTGCCGAGGCGAGGATGTGGTCATCGTCGGAGGCGGCAACTCAGCCGGCCAAGCCGCTGCGTACCTCGCACAGAGAGCCCGTAGCGTCCGTGTTGTGGTCCGTGGTCCCACGCTGAAGCTAACGATGTCCCAGTACCTCGTCGATCGCATCAAGCGCTCGCCCCAGATCGAGGTCATGACCGAGACCGAGGTCGTGGCGGTCAATGGCTCGGCGACGGTGGAGTCCGTAACGCTTCTTGACCGGCGGGATGGCAGCACGAGGGAAGTGCCGACGACGGCTGTGTTTGTGATGATCGGTGCGGATCCGTACACCGAAGCGACCACGAGCATGCTCCCAGTGGACTCCGCGGGGTACATCCTGTGCGGAGCAGATGCTGCCAAGCACGATGGACACCTCCGCTGGCCAGCGTCGGACCGAGAGCCGCATATGCTCGAGACGACTCGCCCCGGCGTGTTCGTGGCGGGTGACGTGCGCTCGGGCGCATCCAATCGCGTGGCCAGCGCGGTTGGCGACGGGACGATGGTCGTGCGCTTTGTGCACGACGTTCTGGATAGCTGACTCTTTGCGTTGAGAGCAGAAGCAGGCGTCGGCCTGCCCGGAACGCAGGGCGCGACGACTGCTTCGTTTGGGTGAACAGGAGCGATCGATGTGGCTGGTGTCGTTGCTGCTCTGGACGATGTCCAAGCGCGTCGGCTGACGGCAGGTTCACGCCTGCTTGCGAAACGCACGGCGTACGTGTTCGCCGTGACAGTGACAGGCAAGGCCCGGCGTGCCGGGAAGCCGTGTCGCCTCCAATCCCTTGGGGTCACCCAAGGTAGGTGACGTACGTGCGTGGATCCTCCCGCTCGCGCGGGGCGCTTTGCTGACGTGGCGGACCCAGGTGGATGAGGCCAAGCGCGTGCTCCTGGGGCGTGAGGCCCACGGCGGTACGGCCCTCTGGAGTGCGTAGGACGGCTGGTGTCCGCCAGTAGCCCGCGAACCCTCGGACGTGGGCGACGAGCAGGACGATGTACGCGGCAACCGCGGTGGCGTGTAGATCCTCCTCATCCTGAAGCGGATCGCCGACGAGCGCCGCACTGACCACGATCAGCGTTGGCGCGCGGTCGAGCTTTGCCGCGTGGTCTGTCCCGGCCGCCTGCTTCAGGCGCGCCAGCGCCCCACGGCCCAGAACGCGGAAGCGCCAGGGGTTGGTCCCATGATGGTTGGGCGCCCAGCGCGCGAGCTCGAACAGTTCGTCGAGGGTTTTGCGCTCGACGGGCTCGCGGCCGAAGGCCTTATGGGTGCGACGGGTGCGAATCGCCTGTTCGATATCCATCGGTTGAGGATCGCATCACAAGATCGCAGCGCGCGTCCTCGCAGCCACGATCAACCCGAGTTTGGTCCGCTCCCACCCCTCCCAAGACGCCAGCTGGGCACGACGGGGCGAGCGGTCCCGCCCGCGTCGGCGCGCGAGCGCTATGCGCCAGAAACAGTAGCCGTGGAAAACCGACGCCACAGCAGACAGCTAGCTGCAATATCGCCGTCGGACGGAACGATTTAGGGCCACCCTGGCGTGCGGCTCGGCGACCGCTTTGACGCGAACGCGGTAGCGCGACTGCGACCCGACGCGACGCCTCTTTCTCGTCCAAAGGGGGGCGCCAGCTGAGCGCCGAGCGAGACGACTCCTTTCACGCGATCGCGAAAGCGCGACCCAGAAGCACGAGGCCACCGAAGGGGGCGTCCTTCATCACATTCCTGAGCGTGGGTGAGATTCGGACAGCTGGGACGCCTGGGTCTCGCGCTGTCGAAGCGACAGGCGCGCGCCCGGCGTCTCGCGCGTGCGAGTCGTTGAGTGTGCGCGAGTGCTGGACGCGCACGCATTAGGCAGCCGTGTAGCCGCCGTCGATCGGAAGCGCGACACCTGTGACGTAGGAGGCCTTTTCGGAGGCCAGGAATACGACGGCGTCTGCGATCTCCTCCGGCTGGGCGATTCGGCCGATTGGGTGGGAGGCGATCAGTGGCTTGATGTAGTCGTACAGGTCTCCGGAGGAGTCGTGGATGAGCGGCGTGTCCACGAGGCCCGGGGCCACCGCGTTGACGCGGATTCCCTGCGTGGCGTACTCGAGCGCGGCGCTGCGGGTCAGGCCGACGCCGGCGTGCTTGGACGCGACGTACCCGGAGTGGCCGGGAACTCCGAGGAGGCCCGCGCCAGAGCCGATGTTGACGATGGCGCCAGAGCCCTGCCGGTCCATCACCTCCAGCTCGTACTTCATCGGAAGGAATGTGCCGCGCACGTTCGAGGTGAGCATCTCGTCCAACATCTCGCCCGTCCACTCGCTGGTCGGCATCGCGGCCGAGCCGTCATAGCCCGCGCTGTTGACGGCAACGTCGAGCCGACCTTCATCGCCGGCGGCAGCCGCGACTGCTGACTGCACCATCGACTCGATGGTCACGTCGCACGTCATCGCTTGCGCCGATCCGCCCGCTTCGACGATCGACCGCACGGTGTCATTCAGCGTGCTCTGCGTTCGTCCTGCGACGGTGACGGAGCATCCTTCGGCCGCAAGCGCCAACGCGCAGGCCCGTCCGATGCCCGAGCCTCCGCCGGTGACGAACGCTCGCTTTCCTTCGAATAGCTTGCCCATCGTTCCGATCCTTTCTTGATGGTGGGTTGAATAGGTGAGGACTTAGCCCTCGGGCGTGAGTTCGATCAGCTGCCGGACCTCGTCGGAGGAGAGGCTGAGCTGCGCGGCGGCGATGTTGGCGTCGGCGTGGTGGATCGAACGCGAGCCCGGGATGGGCAGGCTGTTCGGCGATCGGTGCAGGTGCCACGCGAGCGCCACCTGGTGCGCGGTTGCGCTGTGGCGCCGCGCGATCTCGTCGACCGCGTTGCGGATGCGCTCGGCGTCGGGCCCGCCGAACCGGGTCGGTCCCCACGGCGAGAACACGACGCCGGCGCGCTCCGCGGCGGCGAGCTGTGCGCTGCCGAGTCGGGTGCCGAGGTTGTAGTTCGCGGTGAGGGCGGCGATCTCGACGATCTCGCGAGCCGCTTCGAACTGCTCGACGGTCACGTTCGACAGGCCGATGTGGCGGATCAAGCCTTGCACCTTGAGCTCGGCGAGCACGCCGACCTGCTCTTCGAAGGGCGCGTCCGTCGCGGTTCCGCTGTGCAGGTAGTAAAGGTCGATGCGATCCAGGCCGAGCCTGCGTAGGCTCATGTGAACGCTCTGGCGCAGGTAGTTCGGGTTGCCGACCGCCCCGAGGGTGGAGTAGTCGTGCCCGCCGCGCACGAACCCACCCTTGGTCGCGATGACCAGATCGGACGGATAGGGATAGACGGCTTCGCGAATCAGTTCCTCGTTGGAATGCGGGCCGTAGACATCGGCGGTGTCGATGAACGTCACGCCGGAGTCGACGACGTGGCGCAGCAACGCGATCCCGCCGTCATGGTCGGGGTACTCGCCCCATACCTGGTCGCCGGTCAGTTGCATGGCGCCGAAGCCGATCCGCCCGACGGTCAGGTCCCCGCCGATCGTCAC
>JAXDGO010000013.1:0-31173 GCA_034665005.1 Solirubrobacteraceae bacterium
CTTCCGAATCAGTCGCAAACCGCGACGCCAACCGCACAGACCGCACAGCACCCCCAACATCCCCCCACGCAGACGCCCCCCAACCACCCGCAGACAACCCAACAACCATCCCCGACGGAGGCGGAGCCGCCTGCGGGGTGGGCGGCGCGGCAGGCGCGGCAGCCGGAGCGACCGACCTCGCCACGATCTTCGGGATCGCCTTCTTGCGAGGCGCCTTCCTGCGGAGCCTGCCGCCCTTACGGTGGTGATGCGAGCGCTTTCTCTTCAGGGCCTGGCGGCGCAGCGCCGCCCGGCGCCGCTGGCGTGCTTCGCGCCTGAGGAGTGCCTCATGCCGGTGGCGTGCTTCGCGTCGCAGGATCGCTTCGTGGCGGTGGAGCGCCTGGCGTTTGTGGCGTGCTTCGCGCCGCAGGATCGCTTCGTGGCGGTGTAGGGCCTGGCGTTTGTGGCGTGCTTCGCGTCGCAGGATCGCTTCGTGGCGGTGTAGGGCCTGGCGTTTGTGGATCGCCTCGCGCCGCAGGATCGCCTCGTGGCGGTGTAGGGCCTGGCGTTTGTGGATCGCCTCGCGCCGCAGGATCGCCTCGTGGCGGTGCAGCGCCTGGCGTTTGTGGATCGCCTCGCGCCGCAGGATCGCCTCGTGGCGGTGCAGCGCCTGGCGTTTGTGGATCGCCTCGCGCCGCAGGATCGCCATCTGGCGGCGGTGAGCTGCGTTCAGCCGCTGGAGCGCGATCCGCCGGCGGCGCAGCGCTCGGCGCTGAAGTGCCCGGCGGAGCCTCAGCTGACGGGCGGCGTTCGGCACGCCGTGCGTTCCGAGCCTCTCCTTGCCCAGATGGCGGCTGCGGCTCTGGTGGCTGGCCTTCCTACGCGCGCTCCTTCGCAGCTTCGACCGGTGCGATCGTGCCGCGGCTAGGGCACGCGACGCTGCGCGCGCCTCTGCGGCGCGGTGCCTCGCGAGCTCGATCCAGTCGAATGCGCCGCCGCCCGCGATCAGCAGGACCGGCCCGGCCGACCGGGTGGGGGCTTCGGGCCCCGAGGCGCCCAACGTCAGCGTCGCAGGCGCAGCAACGCCCATCGCCAGCAACAGCGCGACGAGCACAACGAACCTGCGCGATCGTATTTCCGAGGCCCAGCCTCCGCCGTCGAGCACGGTCAAGCTGGGGCGCCGGAGCCTACGTCCCAATATTTGAATCCCCCGAACGTGGGTTTTCTAACGCGAGCTCGAGGCCGACCGGTCAAGCTTTCCCCTCGACGAACGTGGTCGGCTTCGAGGAGCGAAGCGGGCACTGTAACAGAGCTTCCGGCGGACACATGATGTCCCTATTTGGCTCTGGGAAGCCAAATATCGCAAATTGCGGGGAACGGGCGAGCGCCCGAGCGACGTCTCGCTAGGCCGCCTCGAAGCGGACCACGCCGTCCTCCTCGCGTTCGGCGACGAGGCCCTCCTCGAGCAGCAGGTCGACGTGTCCCAGCACCTCTGAGAGCGTGAGATAGGCCTGCGTCACGGCGACGTTCCCCCAGAGCTCCTGGGCGATCCCGTGTGCGGTGCGCGGCTGCGAGGCGATCAGGCCGTGGATCTTCTCCGCCCGCCGGCGGTGCATGCGCATGCGCTCGTCGATCAGCGAGATGTGGTCGGAGATCGGCCGGCCGTGGCCAGGCAGGACCAGCGACAGCTCCATCGCGCGCGTCGCCTGCAGCGAGGCGATGTATGTGATCAGCGCCTGCGGCCGGGGTCCGGTGTAGTCGCCGTCGACGCCGAGGGGCCGTGCGAGCAGGGGATTCGAGGAGATGTGCCCGATCAGATGGTCGGCGGCGAGCAGGATCGAGCGTGCGTCGTCGAAGAACACGGTGTCCGACGGGCTGTGGCCCGGGCGGTGCAGGACGCGCAGCGTGCGGTCGCGGAGAGCGAGCTCGGCCCCGTCGCCGAGCGGGCGGCTCACCTCCACGGCGGCGCCCCAGGCGCGAAAGCTCGCCGATACGGCGCGCAGGGCCGTCACGATTTCAGGCGGGATGCCGTGGCGCAGCATGGTCCGCTCGGCAAAGCGGTCGTCGAGGTCCGTCTCCTCCCCGAATCGGGCCAGGAAGGGCGCGAGGCGGTCGAGCGCCGCGACCTCCGCGCCGGAGCGCCGGGCAAGGATCGAGGCGAGCCCGAAATGATCGATGTGCTGGTGGGTGATCACCAGCAGCTCGATGTCCTCGACCGCGTGGCCGCGGGCCGCGAGCGCCTGCTCGAGCTCGTCGAGCGCCTTCGCCGAGTTGGGGCCGGAGTCCACCAGTGTCAGCGGCGAGTCCTCGATCAGGTAGGCGTTGACGCGCCCGACCATGAACGGTGTCGGGATCGCCAGACGGTGGATGCCTGCCTCGGCGGCGAGCGCGAGCGCCTCGCGCTCGGCCTCCTGCTCCTCCGCCGGGCCGTCCTCGCCGCTCACGAACCGGTCGTCGCGGGTGAGCGGATCAGCGCGAGCACTTCATCGCGACGGCGCTCCATGTCCTCGCGCGAGACCAGCGACTCCAGACAGAGCCTCAGCAGCGGCTCCGTGTTGGACGGACGCACGTTGAAATGCCAATCCTCGTATTCGATCGAGATGCCGTCGAGACGGTCCTGGCGCGCGTCGGAGTAGTGCGCGGCGAGATGCTCCATCTTCGCTTCGGGGTCCGAGACCTCCGAGTTGATCTCCCCCGAGATGAAGTAGTGCTCACGGTAGGGCGCCAGCAGCTCGGAGAGGCTCGTTCCCTCGCGACAGAGCATCTCGAGGACGAGCAGCGCCGGTATCGTCCCCGAGTCGGCGCAGTAGAAGTCGCGGAAGTAGTAGTGCCCGGACACCTCGCCGCCGAACAGCGAGCCCTCGGCTCGCATGCGCGTCTTGAAGAAGGCGTGGCCGACGCGGTTGACGTACGGGATGCCGCCGTCTCTCCTGACGGTGTCGGGCACCGCCCACGACGCGCGCACGTCGTAGAGGATCGCCTCGGCGGGTCCGGCGCCTCCCCCTGTATGTGCGCTCGCCGCCTTGCGCAGCAGCGAGTCTGCGAGCAGCGCGGTGAGGAAGTCGCCGTCGACGAAGGAGCCGGTGTCGTCGATGAAGAAGCATCGGTCCGCGTCGCCGTCCCAGGCGATGCCGAGGTCGGCGCCGGTGGCGTTGACCTGCTCGATGATCAGGCGGCGGTTCTCCGGAAGCAGTGGGTTGGGCTCGTGATCGGGGAAGTTGCCGTCGGGCGTCCAGTAGGACTTGACGAGATCCAGCCCGAGGCTGTCGAGCACCGGCCCGACCATCGGCCCGGCCATGCCGTTGCCGCCGTCGAGCACCACCTTCAGCGGGACCTCGCGCCCACGGATCACGGCCGGGTCGATGAAGCGCAGCACGGTTGCCTGGAAGTCCTGGTAGATGTCCACCTGCTCGAGCGACCCGCGCTCTGGGGTCTCCGCGGACGGCGCCGTCCGGCCGCCGCTCGCCGCGAGCTCCGCTTCGACCTCGCGGCGGACATCCTGGATGCCGCTGTCGCCCGACAGCGGCAGCGCACCCTCGCGCAGCAGCTTTGCGCCGGTGTATGCCTTGGGGTTGTGCGAGGCGGTGCACATCAGGCCGCCGTCGAGCTCGCGCGACCCGACGAGGTAGTAGAGCATCTCGCTGCCGACGAGCCCTGCGTCGATCACGTGTGCCCCGGCTGACAGCAGGCCCTCGCGATAGCGCGCCGAGAGCTCCGGCGCGCTCAGGCGCATGTCGTATCCCAGCCCGACGCGAAGCTCCGAGACGGGCTTGCCGGCGAGCCGCGAGAGCACATGGGCGAACGCCCTGCCGATCCGCTCGGCCAGGTCGCCGTCGATCTGCTCGCCGTAGATCCCGCGGATGTCGTATGCCTTGAAGATGTCGGGAGAGAGCGGGGCGGACATGCGCAAGGCCATCCTAGTCCCGGCGGGCGCAGCCGGTGGGTCGCCCGCATGGGCCGATCGTGGCGCGGATTCGTAGACTTGCGGACATGTCCGGGCACTCCAAGTGGGCCAGCATCAAGCACAAGAAGGCGGTCGTCGACTCGCGCAGGGGCGCGCAGTTCTCGAAGCTCACGCGTGCGATCACCGTCGCGGCGCGTGATGGCGGCGGCGATCCCGACGCAAATGCGACGCTCGAGAACGCGGTGCGCAAGGCGAGGGAAGCGTCGATGCCGAAGGAGAACATCGAACGCGCCATCGCCAAGGGCACTGGCGAGGGTGGCGAGGCCGATGCGATCGAAGCCGTCCTCTACGAGGGCTATGGCCCTGGCGGCGTGGCCGTCCTGGTCGAGGCGCTCACCGAGAACCGGAACAGGACGAGCGCCGACGTCAGGCACATCTTCTCCAAGAACGGAGGCAGTCTCGGAGAGCCGGGATCGGTGGCCTACCTGTTCGACAAGAAGGGCTCGATCGTGATCGACGCCTCGAAGTACACCGAAGATGACCTGATGGCCGCAGTGGAGGCGGGCGCCGAGGACATATCGACGGATGAGGGCGTCTTCGAGGTGATCGCCGAGCCGGCCGACTTCACGCCCGTGCGGCGGGCGCTCGAAGGCGCCGGCGTGGAGATGGAGAGCGCCGAGATGGCCTACAGGCCCTCGAGCCTCGTGCCCGTCGAGGAGCGTCAGGTGGGCAGCCTCGTGAGCCTGATCGAGAAGCTTGAAGAAAACGACGACGTGAGCGCCGTCCACGCCAACTTCGACGTCGCTGCAGACGTGCTCGAGCGTGTCGCGGGTTAGGCCTTGACGCGGCCGCCCGTGGCGATCCTCTGCGGCGGCCGGGGCACCCGCCTACAGGAGCGCACGCAGGAGATACCCAAGCCGCTGGTGGAGATCGGCGGCATGCCGATCGTCTGGCACGTGATCCAGCTCTATGCGGTGCAGGGCTTCCGCCGTTTCATCCTGGCCACTGGCTACAAGGGCGAGTTGATCGAGCGATTCGTCGCGGCGCACCCGTGGCCTGACGGCGTCAGCGTCGAGTGTGCCGAGACCGGCGCGCAGACGCAGACGGGCGGGCGCATCAAGCTGCTCGCGCCGCGGCTCGCCGGCGAGGAGCTGTTCTGCGCGACCTACGCCGACGGGGTCGCCGACATCGACCTCGACGCGCTGCTGGCGTTCCACTCGTCGCATGGCGCGCTCGGGACGATGACCGTCGTGCGGCCGAGCCTGCAGTTCGGGGTGACCGAGCTCGCTGAGGACGGCAGGGTCACGGGCTTTCGCGAGAAGCCGCGCTCCGATCACTGGATCAACGGAGGCTTCTTCTGCTTCGGCGCGCCCGTGCTCGACTACCTGCAGGAGGACAGCGTCCTCGAGCGCGAGCCCCTCGAGCGGCTGGCCGCAGCCGATCAGCTGCGCGCGCACCGGCATCACGGGTTCTGGGAGTGTATGGACACCTACAAGGACGCGGTCGAGCTGAACGACCTCTGGGCCTCCGGTAGCGCTCCCTGGCGACTCTGGGCGGACGACGGGAACGGCCACCGCTCCCCGGCCGCCCGATCGCGCACGCCCGACACGGGACCCGTCGCCAGGCTGTGAGCAGCTAGTCCGCTCGCGTCTCGGTCTCGAGACGACGAGCACGGAACAGTGGCACGGGGTCGCGGATTCCGCGCAGACGCCGCTCTCCGGCGAACGACCAGCGATAGCCGTCGCGGGCAGATTCGCGCACCTCGCGCTCGGCGAGCAGGCTTCCCGGGCGGGCGATGGAGGTGATGCGGCTGGCGAGGTTCACGGGCCTGCCGAACCAGTCGCCTGCGCGGCTGAGCGCCGGCCCGACCGCCACACCTGCCCGCAGTTGCGGAAACTCGGCGCCCTCTGCGTCGGCCGCATCCAGCAGCGAAAGCCCTGTCTCGAGCAGTGGCTCGGGCTCGATCGAGGCGAGCATGACCGCGTCGCCGATTGTCTTCACGAGCCGCACGGGGGGCTCGACGACGGCGCTCGTGAGCGCCTCCAGGCGCACCGCCAGCTGCCCCAGCTCCTCAGCCGGCACCTCCTCGCCGAGGCGCGTGAAGCCCACCAGATCTGCGAAGCACACGGCGATCTCGCGGGAGCCGGGGAGCCGACCACCGCTCCGCTCGACCGCGTTGATCGCCTCGCTCTGCGCCATTTGCCGGAGATGGAGGTTCAACAGGCCACTTACCAGAGGGGCGACCAGCGGCGCGAGCTCTGACACGGTCGAGGCATAGCGCTGCGCGAGCGCGGGCTCGCTCATGCCCGGCTCGAGCACGATGCGCAGTGGAAGCGCGCGCATCGTCTCGGCGGCCTGGGACAGGCCGCGTCCCAGTGCCCGCAGCATGTCCAGCAGCTCCGCGTCGCTGATCCCGACCGCGCGGGCGACGTTGGTCATCTTCACGACCTCGAGGTCGGAGTCGGTGTAGATGGCCTCATCCTCGGATGGGATCGGCAGGCCCATCGCGCGGGACACCGAGACGAGGAAGTCCTCCTCCACGCCGCTGAGCCTCGAGACCTCCGCGGTCGTGTAGCGGGCCCGTCCGCCGATCACCCGCTCGGCGGGGAGGAACATCAGCGTCCCCGAGGCGGTTGCCCTGTGCAGCTCCGCGAGAGACACGCCGTCGCCAGCCAGATATTCGAGCAGCGCCAGGCGTTCGTCCCTCTGCACGCCCTCGAGCCCGTCGAGCAGGCCCTCCGCCTCGAAGTCGATCTGCTCTGGGGGCATACAGCCGCAGCGTATGCCAGGCAGGCGTCCGATGAGCGGCGCAGAATCACAGGCCGTGATCGTCCTCGGCATCGACCCCGGCCTCGCGAACACGGGCTACGGCGTCGTGGCGCGACGCGATGGTCGGCTCGTCGCGCTCGACGGAGGCGTGATCAAGACCGCCGCCCAGAGCCCGCAGGAGCGCAGGCTGGCCGAGATCCACGCTGCCGTGGAGGCGCTGCTCGAGGAGCATCAGCCCGACGCTATGGCGCTCGAGGAGCTCTACTTCGGCCAGAACGCCCGCACGGCCTTCGCCGTCGGGCAGGCCCGCGGCGCCGCGATGCTGGCCGCGGGCCGGCAGGGCGTGCCGTGCTGCGGTTACACGCCGCAGCAGGTCAAGGGCGCGGTCTGCGGCAGCGGCCGCGCGCAGAAGGATCAGGTCGCCCGCATGGTCAAGACGCTGCTCGGCCTCTCCGAGGCTCCGACACCCGATCACGCCGCCGATGCGCTCGCGGTCGCGATCTGCCACGCCAACTGCGCGCCCCTGTCGGCGGCGCTGGCGCAGGTGCACGCATGATCGCCCTGCTCCGCGGCGAGGTCGCGCTGCGCAGGACAGATCACGTGCTCGTCCTCTGCGGGGGTGTCGGCTACCGCGCCGCGGTCTCGGCCGAGACGCTCCGCCACGTGCCGGTCGTGGGCGAGCCGGTGACGCTCCACACGCACCTGATCGCGCGCGACGACTCGATGATGCTCTACGGCTTTCACTCCGAGCAGGAGCGAGACCTCTTCCTGATGCTCCTGTCGGTGCAGGCGGTCGGCCCGAAGGTCGCTCTGGCGGTGCTCTCCACCGGACCTCCTCGCGAGCTGATCGCCGCGCTCGCCGCCGGCGACGCCGCGCGGTTTCAGGCGGTGCCGGGCATCGGCAAGCGCACCGCGGAGAGGATCATCGTCGAGCTGCGCGAGAAGGTCGGCGTGGGCGGCGAGAACGGGGCCGCTGCGCGCAGCCCGATCGTCGCGCGGCGCGGCGAGGCACAGCATCCGCGGATGCTCGCGCGCGAAGGGCTGCTCGAGCTCGGCTTCGCGCCGGGCGAGGCGGACGAGCTGCTGAGGGACGCCGACGGGGAGAGCGCCGAGGAGCTGATCGCGGAGGCTCTGCGCCTGGCGCGCTCGGGATCGTGAGCGCATGACCGAGACCGCGCCGCGCATCCAGACCCCGTACCTGGTCCCCGAGGACGAGCTCGACCGCTCGCTGCGCCCACGACGGCTGCAGGAGTTCGTCGGCCAGGAGACCCTACGCGAGCAGCTGGCCGTCGCGATCGAGGCATGCCGCGCGCGGGGCGAGGCGCTCGACCACCTGCTGCTCGCGGGCCCGCCGGGGCTCGGCAAGACCTCGCTCGCGCAGATCGTCGCAGCCGAGCTCGAGGTACCGTTCGTGCAGACGGCCGGGCCCGCGCTCGAGCGCAAGGGCGACATCGCCGCCTTCCTCACGGCGCTCGAGCCGCGGAGCGTGTTCTTCGTAGACGAGATCCACCGGCTCGCACGCACGCTTGAGGAGACCTTCTACCCGGCGATGGAGGATCACCGGCTGCCGATCACGGTGGGGCAGGGCGCCGGGGCGCGGGTCGTGACGCTGGAGCTGCCGCCGTTCACGCTCGTCGGCGCCACCACCCGCACGGGCCTGCTGACCACCCCGCTGCGCGACCGCTTCGGCATCCAGGCGCGGCTGGAGCCATATGCGGTGGATGAGCTGGCGGTGATCGTCCGGCGGTCGGCCGGCATCCTCGAGATCGAGCTCGAGGCCGAGGGCGCGGCCGCGATCGCGGCACGCAGCCGGGGGACACCTCGGATCGCCAACCGCCTGCTCAAGCGTGTGCGCGACTTCGCCGAGGTGCGGATGGAGGGCATCGTCACGGCGCAGGCCGCACACGCGGCGCTCGAGATGCTCGAGGTCGACGAGCGCGGCCTGGATCGCCTCGACCGCGACATCCTGCGCACGATCTGCGTGAAGTTCGCAGGCGGCCCGGTCGGCCTCTCGACGCTGGCGGTCGCCGTCGGCGAGGAGCAGGACACGATCGAGGACGTGTACGAGCCGTACCTGCTTCAAGAGGGCCTGATCAAGCGCACGCCGAGGGGACGCGCGGCCACCCCCGCCGCTTTTGCGCACCTCGGGCTCGCGGTCCCGCAGCCGGTGGGTCCGTCGCTATTCTGAAGGCCACGGCGCCTGCATCGAGGCTCGGATGGAGTCGGGGGGCTTCACAGCCAAGCTTGCGTAGTCTGTGGAGAACCATGACCCACCCGTTCATCTGTCCAAACTGCGGCCACCGCACCAGCGAGCTCGACCGCAACGTCGGGTTCACGCGCCAGCGCAAGGGCTGCTCGAAGTGCGGGTTCGCGTTCCTCTTCGAACTGCTGGACGACTACTACCCGGCGCCGGACGCCGCGTTCTTCGTGTGCGACGCCGAGGGGCGCGTGGTGGGCTGCGGCAAGAACTCCTTCGCGTTCACCGGCCTGGAGGAGGAAGACGTGATCGGCCAGCACGTCGAGCAGGTGCTCGGACTGAAGTTCTCAAACGGCGACAGTCCTGTGGCGACCGTGCTCGAGTGGGGCGTGCGCGCGCTCGAGGTGCCGGTCAGTGTCAGCGGCGAACGCGACAACGCGGCCAGCGCCAAGGCGGACATGTTCCCCGCCTACGACGACGACGGCGGCCTGCTGCTCGTGCTGACTCCCGACAAGTAGGCTGCTGAGAGGCCCAATGACCGATCGCCGCCGCAACGCCTTGATCCTCTTGATCGTCGCTGGGCTGATCGCCGCGTCGGCCGCGGTGATCGCGACGAAAAAGACCCGCCTCGGGCTCGACCTGAAGGGCGGCGTCGAGCTGGTCTACCAGGGCAAGCCGACGGCCCAGTCGAAAGTCGACGCCGAATCCCTCGACCGCGCGATCGCGATCATGCGCAAACGCGTCGATCAGCTGGGCGTCGCGCAACCCGGGATCCAGCGCTCCGGGAAGGACGAAATCGACGTTCAGCTGCCGGACGTGACGAACGCCTCGCGCGCACAGGACGAGGTGGGGAAGACCGCCCAGCTGTACTTCTACGACTGGGAGCCGAACGTGATCGGCCCCACGGGTCAGCCGGCCCCGACCGACGGCACGGTGACGGGCGACTCCACGTCCGGCGGCGCCGGCGGGGTGACCGCCGGCCTGCCCGAGTACCAGGCCATCAAGCGCGCGGTGAAACGCCCGCCCGTGCTGCGCAAGACCGACACCACGTGGGCCTCCGGCTGCACCGCGCAGCAGACCGGCGGGTGCATCTACGGGAGCTGGTACCTGCTCGACACCAAGCACGAAAAGGTGCTTCGCGGACCCGAGGAAACACAGCAGAACCTGTTTGCGGACAACTACAAAGCGCCGGTCGGAGCGAAGGTCGAAGCAGTTCGCGTCAACCCGGGAACGCTGGTCGTGCAGGCACAGCCGGTGCAGAGCGCGTCGGGGAAGATCTCCAACCGCACGCCGAACAGCTGGTATGTGATCAACGACGAACCGGTTCTGACGGGGGCAGAGATCACGCACCCGCAGCAGGGCTTCGACGAAGGCGCGGGCGGCAACGGGCAGCCGAACGTCAACTTCGGCTTCAGCTCCCGCGGCAAGGGCGTCTTCGAAGGGGTAACCAAGAAAATCGCCCAGCGCGGGCAGGAAGCCCAGCTGCCCGGCGTCAGCAAGGAAGCCGCCCAGCAGCACTTCGCGGTCGTGCTCGACGGCCAGCTGATCACGGTGCCGTCAATCGACTACACGAAATACCCCGAAGGGATCGACGCGGCGAACGGCTCCCAGATCTCCGGCAGCTTCACGATCACCTCCGCGCAGGAACTCGCGGACGAGCTGCAGTCCGGAGCGCTGCCGATCAAGCTCGTGCTGATCTCGCGCTCGCAGGTCTCGGCGACGCTCGGAAAACAGGCTCTCAACCAGGGCCTCATCGCATTGCTCGCCGGCTTCGCGCTGGTGTGCGCGTTCCTGCTGCTCTTCTATCGCGTGCTAGGCGCGATCGCCGTCGGCGGGCTGCTGATCTACGGCCTCTACTTCTTCGCGCTGATCAAGCTGATCCCGATCACGCTCACCCTGCCTGGGATCGCTGGCCTGATCCTCACGATCGGCGTCGCGGCCGACGCGAACATCGTGATCTTCGAGCGCGTCAAGGAGGAGATCCGCGGCGGCAGATCGGTGATCTCCGGCATCGCCACGGGCTACAAGCGCGGCTTCGCGGCGATCGTCGATGCCAACGTCGTCACCTTCATGACGGCCTTCATCCTGTTCGCGCTGGCGACCGCGGAAGTCAAGGGGTTCGCGTTCACGCTCGGCATCGGCACGCTCGTGTCGCTGTTCACGGCGGTGCTCGCGACGCAGGCGGCGCTCGGCGCGATGGGGCGCTCGCGGCTCGTCTCGCATCCCGCCGCGCTCGGCGCTGCGCGCCGACGCCGCGGCTGGTCGTTCGACTTCATGGGCGCTTCGAAGTGGTTCTTCTCGCTGTCCGGGACGATCCTGCTGGTGGGAGCGCTGGCGATCGGGGGCAAAGGCCTCAACTTCGGCATCGACTTCAAGTCGGGCACGCGCATCCAGACCGCGTTCGTGAAGCCGGTCAGCGAGGGCAAGGTGGCCGAAGCGATGGCTGCCGCCGGCTATCCGAACGCGCAGGTGCAGAAGTTCACGAACGCGAGCATCGGCGGCAGCGGCGTTCAGATATCGACCAAGACGCTTCCACCCGACGCCGTCAAGAAGGTCCAGGCGCTGTTCGACACTCGGTTCGGCAACGGGCCCAGCGCGCCGGGCACCAAGAACTTCTCCTCGACCTCGATCGGGCCGACCTTCGGCAAAACGGTGGCCAACAGCGCCGTGATCGCGATCATCGCCTCGCTGCTGGTGATCTCCGCGTACATCGCGCTGCGCTTCGAGTGGAAGTACGCCGTGCCCGTGCTGATCGCGCTCATGCACGACCTTCTGATCACCGCCGGCGTCTACTCGCTGACGGGCCGAGAAGTCACGACGGCGACGGTCGCCGCGCTGCTGACGATCCTCGGGTATTCGCTCTACGACACGATCATCGTGTTCGACAGGGTGCGCGAGAACGTGCCGCGCATGCCGCGCGCCGCGTTCACCCAGATCGTCAACCGTTCGATGTCGGAGGTGCTCACCAGATCGCTGGCGACGAGCTTCTGCACGCTGCTTCCGGTGGCGGCGCTGCTGTTCTTCGGCGGCGAAACGCTCAAGGACTTCGCGTTCGCCCTAATGATCGGCATCGCCTCCGGCGCGTACTCCTCGATCTTCATCGCCTCGCCTGTGCTGACCCACTGGAAGGAGCGCGAGAGCGGCTACCGTGCGCGGCGCGCCCGGATCTCCCGCGAGGTGGGGCTCGTGCCGGCCTATGCGACCACCGCGACCGGCCTGCCGGAGGACGTGGAGCCCGCCCAGGCGCGCAAGCGGACGCGCCGCGGCAGCATCATCGCCCCTGAGGAGCCGGGCCAGCAGATCTCCAGGGACGAGTTCCAGGAGTTGGTGCGGGACCTCGATGTGGAGCCCAAGCCGACGACGAGCGCCGGAGGGGCCCGCGCCGGAACGGCTCAGCGGACCTCCGCGCCTGCGCCGCCGGCGCCGCCGGCGCAGGAGCGCGACCCGGCGGCCGACCTGGCGCCCGAGGATCTCGTCCTGAAGGACGACTCAAAGCCGCGTCCCAAGCGCCGGCGCCCGCGGAACAAGCGCCACGGGAGGTCTCGCTGATGGGAATGCTCGGCTGGGTGATGATGGGGCTTGCGATCTGGCACTTCACGATCTTCCTGCCCGACCGCTTCTGGGGCGGGATCGTGGGCGCGTTCGTGGGATCTCTCGTCGGCTCGATCCTCGTCGGGCTGATCATCTACAGCGTGAAGGTCTCCGCCCTGCAGATTCCGGGCGAAAAGGCCACTGACATCCCGGTCATCCTCTACGCGGTTCCCGGGGCGATACTGGGCATGGCCGCTGTCTACCTCGAGGGAATCCGCCGCGAACGCGCCGCCGCCGTGCGGCCCGCCGACTGACGTCGCGAGCGCCGCGCCGCCGCCGCAGTCCCTGCGCGTTTCCGTCCCAGCCTGGCCGTAGTGTGGCCCGGGTGCAAGAGCTCCGCTTCGAGATCCGCGACTGCCCGGCCGCGGAGGTGCAGCGCCTGCGGGGCGAGCTAGGGGTGAGCGGGCCGGTGGCCCAGGTGCTCGTCCGGCGCGGTCTCGCCGATCCGTCGCGGGCCCGGGACTTCCTGGACGCCACCGAGCAGCATTCACCTGCGCTGTTCGAGGGCATCGCCGACGCGGTCACTCCGATCCTGCGGCACGTCAGGGACGGCGGGCTGATCACGATCCACGGCGACTACGACGTCGACGGGGTGTGCTCGACGGCGGTGCTCCTGCGGACCCTGCGCGGCCTGGGGGCGAACGTCGACTCCTACCTGCCCGATCGGGCGGCTGACGGGTACGGGCTGAACGTCAAGACGGTGCAGCGCCTGGCGGCGCGCGGCACGCGGCTGCTCGTGACCGCCGACTGCGCCGTCACCGCCGTGGAGGAGGTCGCGGCCGCCAGAGCGCTTGGAATGGACGTCGTCGTGACAGACCATCACGCGCCGCGTGCCGACGGCGAGCTGCCACAGGCGCCGCTCGTGCATCCCGCCCTCTGCGGGTATCCGTGTCGTGATCTCTGCGCGACGGCGGTTGCCTACAAGCTGGCAGACGCCGTGCTGGAAGCCGACTGCCGCGAGAAAGTGGCTCCGGACGGCAGCTCCGAGCGGATGCGCCACCGCCTCGAGGACGACCTCGACCTGGTGGCGCTCGCCACGATCGCCGACGTCGTGCCGCTGCTCGGGGAGAACCGGGCGCTGGTGCGCCGCGGCCTGCGCGCGCTGGCCGGCACGAGCAAGCCGGGGCTGCGGGAGCTGATGGCGGTGGCCGGGGTCGACCCCTCCAAGGTCGACGAGCGGTCGGTGGGCTTCGCGCTCGCGCCGCGCCTGAACGCCGCGGGCCGCCTCTACCGCGCAGACGCGGGGCTCGAGCTGATTCTGACCGAGGATCCGGCGCGCGCGCGGCAGATCGCGCTCGAGCTCGACGGCGCCAACCGCGAGCGCAGGGAGGTCGAGATGCGGATCCGCTTCGAGGCCGAAGCGCAGATCGCCGAGCTGGGGGAGCGCTCGGCCTACGTGCTCGCGTCCGATAACTGGCATGCCGGCGTGATCGGGATCGTCGCGTCGCGGCTGGCCGAGGCCAACCAGCGCCCGGTCGTGCTGATCGCCTTCGACGGCGACACGGGGAAGGGCTCCGGACGCAGCATCGACGCGTTTGACCTGCTCGCGGGTCTCACCGCCTGTGGCGGCCACCTGCTTCGCTACGGCGGCCACAGCGCCGCCGCCGGCCTCGAGATCGAGCGGGGGCGGCTCGAGACGTTCGCCGCCGCGCTGTCCACTCACGCCTCGCGCGTCATGGCCGGGGAGGACCTCGCGCTCGTCGAGCGCGTCGACGCGGTCGTCGGCGGCGAGGAGCTCGGAATGGCGCTGGCCGAAGAGCTGCAGTCGCTCGCTCCGTTCGGGCGGGGGAATCCGGGCGTGTCGCTGCTGGTGGACGATGCCAGGTTCAGCGACCCCAGGCCGATGGGCGAAGGCAAGCACGTCCGCTTCACCGTCGCCTCGCGCGGAGCTCGCGCGCGGGCGGTCGCGTTCGGGACGGGCGGACGGCTGCCCGTCGAGGATGGCGAGCCGGTGCAGGCGACGTTCAAGCTCGAGGTCAACGAGTGGAACGGCATCACGGAGCCGCGCCTGGTGCTCCGCCACGCAAGGGCGGCACAGCCGGCGGTCGTGGCGGAGGAGGCTCCCGACGAGCTCGCGCCGCAGGCGCGGGAGACGGAGGAGCTGGTCCTGTTCGCCCTTCCCTGAGAGGCGCTTCAATCCTTCGTGACGGTCCCCTACCCTTTGAACATGGCCAACGCCGACGATCATGAGGGCACGCAGGCCACCGAGATCCCCGACGGGGTGAAGATCGCGGCGCTGCCGGACGACGCCGCAGAGGCGTCTGAGCCGGCCGGCCCGCTCGCCGGCGTCGAGGACGGCACTCCGCAAAGGGCGCAGGCGCGACTGCGGCTGAACGATCCCGAGCGAAGGCTGCTCACGGACCTGTTCGCAATCGTCTCGGAGCACGCCGCCGACTCGGCCGTCGAGATCGACCGCGGCCGCGTCCAGGACGCGTTCGTGTTCGCCTGCGAGCACCACGCGGCGCAGCGCCGCAAGTCGGGCGAGGACTTCATCGTCCACCCCGTCGGCGTCGCGCGCATATGCGCGAGCATGCGGCTCGACACCGAGACGCTCTGCGCGGCCCTGCTGCACGACACCGTCGAGGACACCTCCGCCTCGATCGAGGAGGTGCGCGAGCGCTTCGGCGAGGAGATCGCGGCGGTCGTGGACGGCGTCACAAAGCTGACCGGCATCACCTTCCAGTCGCGCGACGAGGCTCAGGCGAACAACTACCGCAAGATGATGGTCGCGATGGCCACCGACGTGCGGGTCATCCTGATCAAGCTCGCCGACCGCCTGCACAACATGCGCACGCTCGACGCGATGCCCAAGCAGAAGCAGCTCGAGAAGGCGCGCGAGACGATCGAGATCTATGCGCCGCTGGCGCATCGCCTCGGTATCCACGCGATCAAGTGGGAGCTCGAGGACCTCGCGTTCGCGACCCTGCATCCGCGCAAGTACCAGGAGATCAAGGGCCTGGTCGCACAGCAGCGCGACGACCGCGAGCACTTCGTCAACGAGGCGGGCGAATATCTGACGGCGGAGCTCGAGGACGTCGCGATCCAGGCGCAGATAGCCGGCCGCGCCAAGCACTTCTACTCGATCTATTCGAAGATGACGAAGAAGGGCCGCGAGTTCAACGAGATCTACGACCTCACGGCGATGCGCGTGCTGGTCGACTCGGTGAAGGACTGCTACGGCACCGTCGGCGTGATCCACTCGCTTTGGAAGCCGCTACCCGGCCGCTTCAAGGACTTCATCGCGATGCCCAAGTTCAACATGTACCAGTCGCTGCACACGACGGTGATCGGCCCGGAGGGGCGGCCGCTGGAGATCCAGATCCGCACGCACGAGATGCACGAGATGGCCGAGTTCGGGGTCGCGGCCCACTGGATGTACAAGCAGCCGCAGGCGGCCCCGGGAAAGGGCGATCAGGCCGGCTGGCCGGGCCCGGGCGAGGACGCGAAGCTGAAGTGGCTGCGCTCGATGCTGGACTGGCAGAAGGACCTCTCGGACCCGAGCGAGTTCATGGAGACGCTCCGCACGGACCTGTTCGAGGACGAGGTCTACGTGTTCACGCCCAAGGGCGAAGTCAAGTCGCTGGCGGCAGGCGCCACCCCGCTGGACTTCGCGTACGAGGTCCACACCGAGATCGGCCACCGCTGCGTCGGCGCGCGGGTGAACGGCAAAATCGTGCCGCTCCACTACGAGCTGCGCTCGGGCGACATCGTCGAGATCCTCACGGCCAAGCGCGAGCGCGGGCCCTCGCGCGACTGGCTCGCGATGGTCAAGACAACGCGCGCCCGCAACAAGATCAAGCAGTGGTTCAAGGCGGAGTCTCGCCAGGACACCGAGCACAGCGGCCGCGAGCTGCTCCAGGAGGCGTTGCGCAAACAGGGTCTGCCCGCCCAGAAGATCACCGGCTCGGCGTTGCTCGCCGACGTGATCCGCGAGGTCGGCTACCGCAAGGCGGACGACTTCTACATCGCCCTGGGAGCGGCGAAGGTCTCGCCGAAGCTCGTCGTCAACAAGGTGATGCAGCGCCTGAAGCACGGCGAGTCCGCCGACGGCGACGAGGGAGCCGTCGACCTGCTGCGCGTCGGGCGCTCGCGACGGCGACCCACGAAGTCCTCCGGCCAGTACGGGATCAGGGTGGAAGGCGTCGATGACGTGATGCTGCGCCTGGCGAAGTGCTGCCGGCCGGTCCCCGGTGATGAAATCGTCGGCTACATATCGCTCGGCCGTGGCATCACGATCCACCGTGAGGACTGCCCCAATGCCGTGCTCCTGGGCAAAGCGCCCGAACGCTTCGCGAACGTCGCGTGGGAAGGCGACCAGTCGACGGGGTTCGTGGTGGAGATCCAAATCGACGCGTGGGATCGCCATCGGCTGCTCGAGGACCTCTCACGCGCGTTCTCGGAGTCGGGCGCGAACATCCTCGAAGCGCGTTGCCTGTCGATGCCGCCGATGGTCAAGAACCGCTTCGTGGTCGAGGTGGCCGACACGCACACGCTCAAGGGCGCGATCACGCGCCTGCGCAACATCGAGTCGGTGTTCGACGCCTACCGGGTCACCCCGGGCGGCGCCGCCTGAGGAGACGCTCGACCGCTCAGGCGACGACGTTCAGGGCGCCGGGCAGGATCGAGTAGCGCGCCTCCGCGACCTCGCCGACGTAGTCGCCGTCCACCTGCAGCGGGAGCGGGCGCCCGTCGGCGCTTCGCACCGTGAGCTCCGTGAAGCCGGGAAGCCCGGTGACCTGCCGGTGGCGGACGAAGCGCGCCTTCCTGGAGAGCGCCCGCCAGGCGATGAACGGCATCGACACGGCCGTCGCGCGGTGCAGGACGCCGCCGGCGAGCGTGCCGGAGCTCAGCTCGGCACCCTCGGCTATCTCGATCGGGCGGTTCTGGAAGTAGGTGAAGGGCGAGCCGTTCTGGACGATCGCGGTGACGCCCTCGAGCGTCCTTGCGCCCGCCTGCACCTGCAGCCGCGGCGGGTTGACGAGATAGCGGCGGACGAAGGTCGTGATCGCCACCCATGTGAAGAAGTAGGCGCCAAGGCGGGCCTTCAGCCGCGGGTTCGCGTCGACCTGCTCGACCACGCTGGCATCGAGGCCGAGGCCCGAGGAGAACGTGAAGCAGCGTCCGTTGACCACGCCCAGGTCCACGCGGCGAGGACGCCAGTCGTCGGCCATGGCGAGGATGTGCTCGGTCGCGTCGACCAGGTCTCCGGGGATGCCGATCATCCTTCCGAACACGTTCGCCGAGCCCCCCGGAAGGCAGCACAGCGGCGTGGCCGAGCCGAGCAGCCCGTTGGCCGCTTCGTTGACCGTCCCGTCCCCGCCGAACGCGACCACCACGTCGTAGCCCTCGTGTGCCGCCTCGCGACACAGCTCCGTCGCGTGGCCGCGGGCCTGCGTGTCGACGGCGTCCACCTCGAAGCGGCCCTGCAGCGCGTACACGACGAGATGGCGCAGACGATCCGACACGGTCGCCGCGTATGGGTTGACGATGATCAGCATGCGCCGCTTCGGCGCCGCCGAGGCGGGCTCGAGACTCTCGGGCGCGACGGCCGGCCGCTGGTCGATCTCGCTGGCTTGGGTGCTCACGGCAACGCCTACACCGGACGCCTGCAGGCGTTACCGGGCGCTCGCCGCGAACGGCTGTTGCGCCGGCCGAGATCATTGGTAGACTTCGCCGCACATAGCTGGACACATCCAGAGGGGTGGAGGGACTGGCCCGACGAAACCCCGGCAACCACCGCAATGTCACGGCGGGAAGGTGCCAATTCCAGAGAGATGTGTGGCGGGCCTTCGTGCTCTTCGCCACACCGGTGACACGGCGAAGACTAGAGCGAAGGGAGTCCCCAATGGCTGTGAGTCACCTGGAATGCAAGGAGTGCAAGGCGCAGTACCCGCTCGAGGCGCTGTACGTCTGCGAGCGCTGCTTCGGCCCGCTGGAGGTCGCCTACGACCACTCGCGCCTGGGCCCCGACGTCGCCGAGCTGCGACGTCGCATCCAGGGCGGACCGCAGAACATCTGGCGCTATGCCGACTTCCTGCCACTCGCCGGCGGTCCTCCCGGGCCGTCCGGCCGGCTCGCCTCGCGAGTGGGCCTTCCCGCGGGCTGCACGCCGCTGATCCGGGCCGACAGGCTCGCGGCGCGGCTGGGGCTGCGTGAGGTGTGGGTGAAGAACGACGCGGCGAACCCGACCCACTCGTTCAAGGACCGCGTCGTGTCGGTCGCCGTCACGCGCGCCCGCGAGCTGGGCTTCGAGACGATCGCCTGCGCCTCGACAGGCAACCTCGCCAACTCGGTGGCGGCCCATGGCGCGGCGCTGGGGATGGACTCCTACGTCTTCATCCCCGCCGACCTGGAGGAGCAGAAGGTCCTCGCCACGGGCATCTACGGGACCAGCCTGGTCGGCGTGCGGGGCAGCTACGACGACGTCAACCGCCTCTGCACCGAGCTGTGCGCAGAGCGCGACTGGGCGTTCGTCAACATCAACCTGCGCCCCTACTACGCGGAGGGCTCGAAGACCCTGGCGTTCGAGATCGCGGAGCAGCTCGGGTGGGAGCTGCCCGACCGCTGCGTGGTGCCGATAGCGTCGGGGTCGTTGTTCACGAAAATCGCGCGGGGCTTTGCCGAATGGGGCGAGCTCGGCCTGCTCGAGGGGGCGACCGGGCCGGAGCCGCAGCTGCCGCGGATGAACGGCGCCCAGGCCGACGGCTGCGCGCCGGTGGCGAGCGCCTTCGCGGCCGGACACGACGTGTGCCGGCCAGTCAAGCCGAGCACCATCGCCAAGTCGCTGGCGATCGGCAACCCTGCGGACGGGCCCTATGCGCTCGATCTCGCCAGGCGCACGGGCGGCTCGATCGACTCGGTGAGCGATGAGGAGATCCGCGCCGGGATCGCGCTGCTCGCACAGACGACTGGCATCTTCACCGAGACGGCAGGTGGCGTGACGACCGCGGTGCTCGCCAAGCTCGCGCAACGGGGAGACATCGATCCCGACGAGCGCGTGGTGCTCGTGATCACGGGCGAGGGGCTGAAGACCCTGGACGCGGTGCGCGGCACGTTCGAGACGCACACGATCGAGCCGACCGTCGAGTCCTTCCAGTCGGGGGTGCCGGAGACGGTGACGGTCTGATGGCGGTCACCGTGAAGATCCCGACGCAGCTGCGCTCGGCTGCCGGGGGCGAGGCGGAGACGCTGCTCGATGGCTCGACGGTGCAGGAGGTGCTGGAGGGCCTGTTCGAGCGCTTCGAGGAGCTGCGGGGCCGGATCTCAGACGACGACGGCTCGCTGAGGCGGTTCGTCAACGTGTACGTCGCCGGCGAAGACATCCGCTTCCTCGACGGGCTGGCGACGCCGGTGGCCGACGGGGCGGAGGTAACGATCCTCCCAGCAGTCGCCGGCGGCTAGGGCGCCGTCAGCGGGCGCGCGGCTGCGTCCTCCGGTCGCTCCTGTGGCGAAGCCGTTTTACATACCCACGGCTTCGTGGGCTGCGCGCTCGTCGTAGAACTCCTGGTAGCGGGCTATCTTGCCCGCTCGGATCGTGAACACGGCGAAGATTCGGGAGCTCACGCTTGCGCCGCTGGTGGCCCCGCGTCCCTGCTCGCGGGCGACGACCAGGACATCCTCACCGCAGTCGACGAACCGCTCGGCCTGGCCTCCGTGCTCCTCCCACTGCTCGAGCCATCGCTCCCAGGAGTGTCGCACGCCCTCATGGCCACGATAGACCTGTCCGTCGGCGCGCTGTGGGTCCTCGACCCATTCGATATCGCGGTCACAGGTCTGCGCGATCAGCTCGGGCAGGGCATCGAGCATCGCCTGCTTGTCCATGTCCTCGGTGATCGCGAGGAGGCCTTCGACGAACTCGACGTTCTCGCGCGACATCGCCCGCCGAGTATCGCGCACAAGCGGGGTCGCGAGGGCCGCGAGCCCGCCCTCCGGGCTGACGGGCGGGGTTGCTCCGGGATGCCTTAGCGGGCGGGGGAGAGCGTGGAGGCGTGATGGATGGCGGCGCCGGCTTGGGCGGTGTGGGCCGGCGGCGGCGTCGAGCCGCTGAAGCCGACCGTTGACACCAGGGCGGCGGCGCACATCGCGGCGATCGTCAGAGCGCGCATCCGTCGCGGCGTGAGCCAGCCGAAGTGGTGGTTCTGAAGCCACGTCCTGAAGCCGGTCGCGGCCGACGCCGCCGTGATCGCGCATCCGACGCACATAACCGCAGGATAGGAGCTAGAGGCGCTCGGCTGCGCTGCTGCGCTCTTCCAGGCGTCGGCGCAGCTCGGCGCCGCGACCGGCGGAGACGGCCCGCGCCGCACGCGCCTCGGTCAGCTCCAGGCCGCGCGTCCGCGCGAGGTCGAGCAGATCCTGGCGTTCCTCTCCCTCACGGGCCGTGCGCAGGAACAGCCAGCAGAAGAGGCCCAGCGTCAGGATCGACCCCTCGATCATCATGATCGCGCCGGCGAGGTTCTGGTCGGCGATGGGGGAGATGTGAAAGCGCGCGTCACCGGCGCGATAGAACGGATAGAAGACGGTGCCGGACCAGAGGAACACGTTGCCCAGGATCGTGCCGGCGAGGCGCACCGCGACGATATACACGAGCTTGCCGAGGTTGCCGAACCAGCTCGGCGTCGGCAGCGGGCCGAACAGGCACATCCACATGTTGACTCCGGCCGCCAGGAACATCGCGTGCTGGAGCGCGTGAACGCCCGAGTGGCGAAGCGCCGCCTGGTAGAGCACCGGCAGGTGCCACACGTAGAGGTCGACCGTCCACAGCGGTAGCGCGACGGCGGGATGGGAGAGCGCGCGCAGGCGGTCGAACAGCCGTATGCGAAGGATTGGCGCCAGCAGCGGGCCTGTCAGGCCCAGCACGATCAGCAGAGCCGCGATGTCCCCGAGCAGCAGGTGCTCGATCATGTGCGCGTAGAGCAGGTCCTGGCTGGCCCCGCCGAGCGAGCTGAGCGCCGCGGCGATCACGACGAAGCCCGAGTAGAAGCATGCCTGGCGCCAGCCCGGCACGGGATGGCCGCTGCTCGCCAGCGTGCGGGCACGCCTCGCATACAGCAGGCCGACGAGTGCGAGCGGGCCGAGCTGCAGGGCAGCCGAGACGTCGTCGCTCGACAGCGCGAGTGGGGGCGAGAGCATGGGGTTTCAGGGTACGCTAGGCGTGGTAGATTGCGCCTGGATGACGCTCGCCTGCCTCACGCACTGGTACGTGTCGATGCTCTACGTCGTCCCCGTGCTCGCTGTCGGCGGATGGGGATGGTGGAGCGCCAAGCGGGCCGCGCGAAACAAGCGCGCCGGCGCTCCCCAGGCGCGCTGAGCGTCAACAGCCCCGCGTCGCCGCGCCTAGGCGCTCGAGGGCCGAAGATCCGGGGAGTCGTACTTTTCGAGTTTTCTTAACACACCTTGAGGTTCGCCTGAGTACCATGAGGTGTGCTCTCAACCATGTCCGCACCGACCATCATCCGTTCCCCGGCAGTCGACGGGACGACCGAGAGGTTCAACCCGATCGCGTGCCTTGACGAGCGCGTGCGCCACCAGGCGACGCTCGGCGGGCCCACCGAGCCCGGCCGCTACGTGGAGATCCACGGGCCCGACCAGGCCCTGCTGATCCCGCTCGGAAAAGATGCGATGCACATCGGGCGCGGACTCGCCGCCGACCTGCGTCTCGACGAGAGCTCGGTCTCGCGCCGCCACGCGATCCTTGTCCCGCGCCCCTCGGGCGCCCGGATACTCGACGACCGCAGCTCCAACGGCACGTTCGTCAACGGCCGCCGGGTGCAGCAGGCCGATCTGCGCAGCGGCGACGTGCTGGTGGTCGGGCGCGTCGTGCTCCGCTATCTCGAGGTCTGAGCGACCCACACGGGTGCCCGGACGGGCGCCCGCGGGCCGAGCCGAGCACGCCCGGCGCATCGAACATTTGTCCAGTTTGCGGCATTGGACTGAAGATGCGCTTACACTGTCACTCGATCGGATAAGCCAGCACTGAAAAAGGCAAACCCGTCGCGAGGCGGGGGCGCAAAGTCAGGGGTCTCCACGAGATAGCTCGGCCGCCAGCGTAAGCCACGGAGGGCAATCGTGTGTGAAGACTCGTCGCAGCGCAGCGTGCGGGGGCCTCGACGCCCTCGCCCGGGATGTGTCGCACACCGCTGGTGTGAGGGCTCGAGGAGGCGCGAATCGCACCCGAGCTCCCGGTCGTCGTCGCGATCGTCGGCGTTCTCGCCGCGATCGCGAACCCGTCGTCCGCCGGCCCGAAGGCCAGGCCGCGGACGCTCTTGCGAGGGCCTCGGCACGTTTCTTAGCCCGGTGGATGAGACCGGGGGTGCGGGGGGAGAGCAGGCCAGCCGGTAGCCGCACACAGCGCTGCCGGGTGGGGACACCGGCCGCGCGGGGGGGCGGCGCCAGCTGGCAGGGCGCGAAGATGCCCGGCCGGTAGGGACACCGGCCGGGCATCTTCATTTACGAGCGGCCTGGGCGCGTGGGGCGCACGCCGGCGTAAGATCGCCATATGGCGCCCGAGCGGCGTGAGAAGCGCCCGCGGCGCCCGTATGCGGGAATCGGCTCGCGCGATGCGCCACAGCGTGTCCTCAGCCACATGGAGGCGCTCGGGCAAGGGCTTGCGCGACTGGGATGGGTCCTGCGCAGCGGTGCGTCGCCGGGGTCCGACCAGGCCTTCTACAGGGGCGCCCGCGCCGGCGGCGGGCCCGTCGAGCTCTACCTGCCGTGGCCTGGATTCGAGGAGCAGTCGTGGAGGCAGGAGGGCGGAGCCGAGCTGAGCGTGCTCGAACGACCCTCCGAGGCCGCGTGCGAGCTGGCCGCGCGCTTTCATCCCGACTGGGAGCGCCTTGACTGCTGCGCACGTCGGCTGCTCGCCCGCGACAGCCACGAGGTGCTCGGCGCAGAGCTCGACAGCCGGGCGAGCCTCGTGGTCTGCTGGACCGCCGATGGCACGCTCGACGGAGGCGGTAGCGGCGCCGACGGGACGCGTCAGGCGCTGCGCATCGCCCACCACCACGGCATCCCGGTGTTCAACCTGGCGCGCCCGGATCACCTGCGGCGCATGCTCGATGCACAGGCGGAAGGTTGTGTACCCTCGTGACATGCCTCGGGGGGCCAGCCGGTTGGAGCTGAGCCGGGCATTCGCCGGGGTGCGCTCTTGAGCCGAGTGAGCGGCGAGCCCCGCGGCGATGAGCTCCAGCTCAACGACCCGCAGACGCTCTACCGGCGCTGGGAGGATTCGCAGTGGTCGCCGTTCTCGATCGATCTCTCGGCCGATCAGCTGCAGTGGCGCGAGATGAGCGGCGAGGCACGCGAGCTGATCCTCTTCGTGCTCTCATCGCTGATGGTCGCCGAGGAGCGGATCACGACGAAGTTCTCGGGGCTGGTCGGCGCCTACGGCAGCGAGGAGGAGGCGACGTTCCTCGCCACCCAGCAGGTCGACGAGGCCCGGCACATGCAGTTCTATGCGCGCTTTCAGGACGCCGTCGTCGCGGCACCGGAGCTGATCGCCACGCACGTCCAGCGCGCGAGAGGGGAGGTCTCCGACGCCTTCCGCCACATCTTCGACGAGCAGCTGGTGGAGGCTCATCGCAGGCTGGTGGCAGAGCCTGCGAACCTGGCGGCCAAGGTCCGATTCGTGACGCTCTACCACCTCGTCCTCGAGGCGACGCTCGGGCTCACGAGCTTCAAGTTCACGACCGACCACCTGTCCCGCGAGGGCCTGCTGCCGGGGTTCGTCGAGGGTTACTCGAAGATCCACCACGACGAGACCCGTCACATCGGATACGGCATCTGGTTCCTGCGCGAGACAGTCCGCGAGCATGGGGAGATGGCGGATGCGGTCCGTGAGACGCTGCGCGAGGTGCTGCCATCGGTGGCCGCGTCCCTTTCACCGCCCGACACGGGCTCGTCCGGGGACTTCGACGCTATCGGCGCCAGCGCCGACGAGATCCGCGCCTTCGCACTCGACGGGCTCAAACGGCGGCTGGACATCATCGGCGTCCCCCTCAGCACGCTGTGAGCCTCTCGGTCGAGCGTGCAGAGGTGCGGCCGGGCATGAGCCTCGGCTACGTCCGCGCGGGTGCGGGCGGCTATCCGCTGTTGCTGGTGCATGGCTGGCCTGAGACCAAGCGCATCTGGTGGCGCAACATCGAGTCGCTGGCCGAGGCCGGCTTTGAGGTGATCGCCCCGGACCTGCGCGGGTTCGGCGACTCGGACCTCGCGGCGGATGGCTTCTACGACCTCGCGGCACACGCCCGGGACCTGCACGCGCTCCTCGCCGACGTGCTCGGCCACGAGCGCTGCGCCGCGGCCGGGGGCGACCTCGGTGGCGGCGTAGTGCAGGATCTCGGCCTCCGCTTCCCGGGGTTCGTCGAGCGACAGGTGCTGTTCAACTGCGTGCTGCCCATTCTGCCTGCCGCCTACGAGGCCGCGGGCATCGCCGCGGCGCCACCGCGCGAGATGCGCATGGCCGCCGACTACTTCGTGCGCCAGGGGCGCGAACCGGACACGCTCGCCGAGGAGCTGGACACACCGACGCGTCGGCGCCGGTACGTCGGCGAGTTCTACGGACATCGCTTCTGGGCCACGCCGGGCGCGTTCTCGCGCGAGGACGTCGACTTCATGACAGAGCCGTTCGCCGACGGCGAGCGGCTGCGAGCGGGGTGGGGCAACTACGAGAGCGCGATCGGTACGCGGGCGCTATCGGAGGCGCCGCGCTTCTTCGAGGTGAGCTCGGTGCCGACGCTCTCGCTCTATGGGCCAGACGACCATGTGATGTGGCGCGAGTTCCCGGAGATGTGCGAAGTCGCTTTCAGCGAGCTGATCGGCCCCTTCGTGGTGCCGCGCGCGGGTCATTTCCTGCAGTGGGAGCGGGCGGAGCTCTTCAACCGGGCGGTCGAGTACTTCCTGCGCGATCTCACCCGCGGCTAGGTCTCGTTCAGGGCCGCGCCACCGAGGGCTGCAGCCGAAAGGGCCGTCCCCGTCACGAGGGCGCTCGTGAGCTTCGGCAGGTATCCGCGGCGTCCGCCGGCGAGGCCCGCGAGCGCGTCTGCCACATCGCAGGCGAGGCCGGCGAGAAGCCACTGTCGCTGGGTGTCGCCCTCGGTGTTGAGCGCGCCCCATCCCAGCGCGATGTCGCGCGCGCCGAACAGGCGTGCGAGATAGGGGGCCTGCGGGTTCTCCCGCGCGTCAAGGCCGAACAGCCGCCCCGCCACGCGCGGCGTCGCCCACGATGCCGCGCCGATGGCGATCCTCAGCCCCGCGAGTGCGTTGACCGTTCCCGTCCGGCTCACGCCCGCGACTCTAGCGCAGCGCGGAGGCCCCGGGCGGCCGCAGCTCGCCATCCAGCTGGTAGAACATGGGCGTGCTGGATGGTCTGATCGGGCGCGTCGACGGATGGGCCGGCCAGCGTATCGAGGCGACGATCCGCGGACACCACCGCAGGCGGCTGCGCCGCGTGGGCCGTATCGCACAACTCGAGCCGCCGCAGGACGGCCGGCTGTGGGCTGCCGGCGATCCACCTCCCAGAGGGGGCTGCGCGCTCGACGTGCTGATCGACGGGGAGCAGGCGCTGTCGGCGATCGCAGACGCTCTCGCGAGCGCTCGCGAGAGCGTGCATATCGCTGGATGGCATGTCTCGCCGGACTTCGGCCTGACCCGCCACGCTGAGGCCGTCCGCCTGCACGAACTGCTCGGCGAGCTCGCCGAGCGGGTGGACGTCAGGGTGCTGCTGTGGGCCGGCGCGCCGCTGCCGGTGTTCAAGCCGACGCGCAAGCAGGTGATCCGCGCACGCGAGCAGCTGATCCGCGGCACGCGCGTCAAGTGCGCGCTGGACGCAAACGAGCGGCCGATGCACTGTCACCACGAGAAGCTCGTGATCGTCGACGGCGAGGTCGCGTTCGTCGGCGGCATCGACATCACGCATCTCGGCGGCGACCGCTTCGACTCGAGCGCGCATCCGATGCGCAGCCGCCTCGGCTGGCACGACGCCGCCACGCGTCTGCGTGGCCCGGCCGTGGCCGACGTCGCGTCGCAGTTCGCCGGCCGGTGGCGGGACGCCCAGGGCGATCGGCTCGACATGCCCGCGCCACCCGCGAACGCCGGCGATCTGACGGTGCAGGTCGTCCGCACGGTGCCCGAGCGCCTGTACGACTTCCAGCCCGACGGCGACTTTCGCATCCTCGAGTCCTACACGCGTGCGCTGCGCTCGGCGCAGCGGTTCGTCTACCTGGAGAGCCAGTTCCTGTGGTCCTCGGAGGTGACCGACGTCCTTGCCGAGAAGCTGCGCCGCCCGCCGAGCGATGACTTCCGTGTCGTCGTGCTGCTGCCGATGAAGCCCAACAACGGCGCCGACGCGACGCGCGGCCAGCTGGGGGTGCTGGTCGAGGCGGACGGCGGCGCGGGGCGCTTTCTCGCCGTGACGCTGCGGGCCCGCACCGGCACGCTCACCGGCCCACTCTACGTGCACGCCAAGGTCGGAATCGTCGATGACGCCTGGCTGACGGTCGGCTCGGCCAATCTCAACGAACACTCGTTCTTCAACGACACCGAGATGAACGTCGTCAGCTGCGATCCCGATCTCGCCCGTGCCACGCGCCTGAGGCTGTGGTCCGAGCACCTCGAGCGCCCGATCGAGGCGGTTTCGGGGGACCCCACCGCGGTTTTCGATGAGCTCTGGCTGCCGATCGCCCGCGAACAGCTGCAACGGCGTGAACGCGGTGAGCCGGCTACGCACCGGCTGCAGGAGCTGCGAGGCGTCTCGCGCCGCACGATGGCGCTGCTGGGGCCGCTGCAGGGCCTTTTCGTCGACGGCTGATCACCTGTCGCGGAGGCCCGGCCGACCGCGTCGCAGCGCCTTTTCGGGGGACGCGCGAGACGCCAACGAGTGTCGAGTCCTCGCCGCCTCTCTTCTCTTGCGCGGCCCGACGCGCGATGAGGATCACAGAGTCCGCGCGATGCGCCGGTTCACGGCGTGAGCAGGGGCTTTGAAGCACAGCGGTTCGAGTAGGGGGTCCTGCATCCGGCAGGGCAGTCAACCACGAAGAGGGGGCACCACATGCAATTTCAACTTGTCTACACCAACGGTGGCTTCCATGCGCGCCTGTTCAACGCCAAGGGGGAACTGGTGTTCTGGACGAGGGAGTACGACTACAAGCAGGAAGTGCTCGATATCTGCGCGGAAGTCAAGATGGGCATCGGGAACGCTCCGATCCACGACGCCGACATCCTCTAGCTAGTCGGCAGCCCCGATCGGAATCATCTCGCACGGCGGCTTCTCCGCCGCATACTTGAGCACGCAGTCCCAGGTGCAGAAGTGCAGCGAGCCGCCGGTGCCCTCGGTCAGGGTGAGGAACAGCGACGAGCGGACGCTGTCCGTTTGGACGTGGTGGTTGCACTCTCTCCAGTCGCACGAGTAGACCCGTCTGATGCTCATGTCGTTCCTTTCGTCTCCGTTTGCGCCGTGCCCGCTGCTGTCAGCCGGTCACGGCTAGGCTCGCCCGGGCGCCTTGTTCGCCCGAGTCGGGGGGAGCCGAGCGCCCGTCGCGCTCGGCCGTGTGCGTGGGGCAGTACACGCCGCGTATGCGGCCGTTCTTGAGTCCGTAGGCGAGCCACAGCTCGCCACGCCAGGTGAAGTGGAAAAGGCGGTCCCCGCGTACGCCGGCGCGCTGCTGGCTTGCCCAGGCGTCGGTGACCACGCCGGTCGGGATGATCGTCCGGCAGGAGCCGTCATCGGACATATAGCCGGAAGACACGCAGCGCAGGGAGGGATCCGAGTCGTTCCTGCGCATGATCCGGCGCGTGGCGAGCTCCGTGACCACCGCAGCCATCTCGACCTCGAGTGGCGCGGGCGCTGAATCTGTGTGGTCGGCGTGCATGTCACGTTCGCTTTGCCTGCTGCCCCGGGCTGAGACCGATTCGCCGGTTTGCCCCTTTCGGGCAGCTTCGTGTCGTTCTTTTCGGGCCGAGGAGGCCGGCCAGTGAGCGCGGCTCAAGGCATCTGGACGCTTGTATCAGCGAACTGCGCCAAATTTGCCTGCAACTGCCTTGATTTAGGGGCGAAAGGCTTCTCGCGGGCGGTGCCGCGTCCAGGGCCGCTCAGTCGCCCGAATGGTGCCCGTGGCCATGCTTACCGTCCCCGCCGCCCGAGCCCACTTCATTTTCGGGCTGAGCCGCTTCCGATTCCGTCGCAGGGCCCTGGCCCTGGGCGGAGGACGGGAGCGCCGAGCCGAGGCTCGCGAGCGCAGCGGCCAGCGGAGCTGCGGCTCCCGGTGCGACTCTGCCCTTCCGTTGGAGGGTCGCCAGTCTCTGCGAGAGATCGCCGAGGCTCTGCTGGGCGTCCTGGGCCTGACCGGCGCCGGCGGCGCGCAGGACATCTGCGAGGCCGTTGCTGAGCTGCTGCGCGGCTCGTGGGTCGATAGTGCCGGCGCGGACGCCCTGAGAGAGCAGCGAGGCCAGCGCGCCGCCGGCGCCCGCGAGCGTGGTCGGCTGCGGCGCCTGCGCCTGCGCCGGCGCCTGCGCTTGCGTGGCCTGCGCGGTCGCCGTGGAAGCGGACGTGGACGCTCGCGCGGCGGCGGGTGCCTTCTTGGCCGAGGTGCCGGGCGTTCCCGCCGCGGCCGCCGAGGCGCGCCTTGCGCCGGCCGGCGAGTGCTGCTGGCCTCCACCGGAGCCGAGCGCGATCACGGCGATGATTAGGAGCGCCGCGCCGGCCACCGCGATGCCGGCCGCGGCGCGGTGGCGCCGCGGCGCCCGTGCTCCGGGGCCGAGCGCGCGCGTCTTCGCAGTCCTGCTCATTCGCGCTGTGGGCGCGCTCGAGGGCGCCTCGGCCGCCACGCTCCGCGGCGCTGCCTGCGCGCGGCCGAGCTCCTCGGCGAGCTGCGCGGCGCTCTGGGGACGCTCGTCCGGCGACTTGGCGAGCATCTGCATCACGATCGCGTCGAGCGCGTGGGGGACGGCGCGGTTGAGCGCCGACGGCGCTTGCGGGTCGCTGTTGACCTGCTGATGGAGCACGGCCGCGGGCGAGTCGCCGACGAAGGGAGCCCGGCCCGTCAGCAGCGCATACAGCAGGCAGCCGAGCGAATAGATGTCGGATCGCTCGTCAGCGCGCTCTCCGAGGGCCTGCTCGGGCGCGATGTAGGCCGCCGTGCCGAGAATCGCGGTGCCCTGCGTCAGCGTGGCTCCGTCAGGCGCCTGCGCGATGCCGAAGTCCAGCACCTTGACGGCGCCGTCGGCGCCGACCATCACGTTGCCGGGCTTGATGTCGCGGTGCACGATGCCGGCGGCGTGGGCGGCCGCCAGCGCGCCGGCGATGCGCGCGGCGATGCGGACCGCCTGGGCGGGCTCGAGCGGGGCGTCGTCGCGCAGCACCTCGGACAGGCTGCGCCCGTTGACGCACTCCATCACGATGAAGCGGGTCGCCTCATCCTCGCCCGTGTCGTAGACGGCGACCACGCTGGGATGCGCGAGCGAGGCCGCGGCGCGCGCCTCGCGCTTGAAGCGGGCCACGTGGCGCGGGTCTCCCTCGGCGAGCGCCGCCGGCAGCAGCTTCACGGCCACCGTGCGGTCGAGGACCAGATCGGTCCCGCGGTACACGGTGCCCATGCCGCCGCTGCCGATGATCTCGGCCAGCTCATATCTACCGGCGAGGCGCCTTCTCGGCTGCTGCATCAGCCCATTCTTACGAGCCGCCAGGATCGCTCGCCGGCACGGGACGCAGCGCGGGCGGCATGGGCCGGCGTCGAGCCTCGGCGCGTGGCGAGGCGTCGACAGCTATCGCGTGCTCTTCTTGACGGTGCTGCGCGCTTTGCCGACTGCGTTCTTGGCTTTTCCTCTGAGTTCGTCGGCCGCGCCGCCGGCCTCGGTGCCGGGACGGCGGCTCGCCGCGCCGGTCTCCCGCTTGACCCTGCCTTTGAGCTCTTTGGCTTTTCCCTCGACGCGCTGCGTACGGTCACCCATCGCTGGCTCCTTTCCGTTGCACGAGATGGTGGAGTGGCATATATACCCGCCGCTCGCCGGCCAAAGCGCGCATGCTCGCGGCACGCGCCAACGCGTGCCGCGATGCACCGGGGGGTAGAAAAACCCCGCTAGTTGCGTACGAATCGTTGTGAGCACGATCATCTCGAGTTTGCAGATGGCAAGCGTGGGTAGGGTCAGCCGATGCTCCGACCTGGGCTCCGGGGCGTCGACGTGCCGGTTGTGCAGGATGGGCCGCGGCACGCTCCGGAGATGCGTTCACGCATGCTTTTGGCGGCAGTCGCGCTGTTGTTGGCGTTCGGCTCGCTGTTGCCTTCGTTCAGCGAGGCCTCTCCGGCGCCGGTGCTAACCGCGCGCGCTCAGACGCTCAAATGGACCATCGCCGGAAAACGGCGCACCTACCGGCTCGCCACGAGATCCCCGGGAAGGCTCTCCGTCACGACGGTCACGACCCGCACGCTCACGCCGCGCGCAGTGCCCGGTGCGACCGTCTACTACAGGGTCAAAGCGGCGTACAACGAAAGTGGCTGGTCGAACCGCGTCTCGATCACCTACCCGCGCCCCGGGGAAGAACCGCCGCCTCCGCCTGAAGAAGGCGGCGGCGGAGGAGGTGGAGAAGGCGGCGGCCCGCCGCCGGAAGAACCCCCCGCTCCGCCTCCGTCGGGGATGGTTGTTGGGTTGTCTGCGGGTGGTTGGGGGGCGTCTGCGTGGGGGGATGTTGGGGGTGCTGTGCGGTCTGTGCGGTTGGCGTCGCGGTTTGCGACTGATTCGGAAG
>JAXDGO010000014.1:0-3551 GCA_034665005.1 Solirubrobacteraceae bacterium
GGAAGGGGAGGCGATCGCCGGCAGCAGCGTCGCCTGGCGCTGCGAGCGCCGCGCGGCCGGGCGGTGGCTGGGGTCCCGCAGACGCGCCGCGGAGGCCGCGTCGAGGTCGACGTCGCATACCAGCAGCTGCTCCTCGAACTGGGGCGCGCGCGCGATCGTGCGACCGGTGTGGTCGATCACGCAGGAATGCCCGTCGAACACCAGCTCGTCCTGAGCGCCAACGAGCCCGCAGAAGGCGACGCACGCGAGGTTGTCGCGAGCGCGCTGCGCGAACATCCGCTCGCGCTCGGAGCCCTTGCCCGCGTGATAGGGAGACGCGGAGATGTTGACGATCAGCGACGCGCCCGCGAGCGCCTCCTCGCTGGCCGGTGGCCCCGGCTCCCAGATGTCCTCGCACACGGTCAGGCCCAGGCGCCGTCCGCCGAGGTCGAGCACCGCGCCGGCCTGACCGGCCTGGAAGTAGCGCTGCTCGTCGAACACGCCGTAGTTGGGCAGGTAGACCTTGCGATGGATGGCATGGACCGAGCCACCCGCGAGCACCGCCGCCGAGTTGTAGACGTCCTCGGCGCGCTCGGGAAACCCGACCACGGCGACGATGTCGCCGATCTCGCCGGCGAGGGACCGCAGCGCCGCCGCGGCGTCAGCGAGGAAGTGCTCCTTGAGCAGCAGGTCCTCGGGCGGGTAGCCGGTGATCGCGAGCTCCGGGAACAGGACGAGGTCCGCGCCGGCCTCCCGTGCTGCGCGGGCGCCCTCGGTGATGAGCCGGACATTGCCGGCGATGTCACCGACGGTGGCATTCATCTGAACGAGGGCCAGGCGCACGATTCGCATCGTAGTCGCGGCGACGCGGCCCATCCTTCAACGGCCTCGCCGCCGGTTGCCGATGACCGTCTCGCCGACGCTGCGGCGGCCCGACCGTCAGGTGGTCGTGGCCGACTTGCCGGCGGAGCTCTTGCCGCCCGAGTTGCGCTTCGCGGCTGCGCCCCCGGAGGAGTTCGCGCCGGCGCCGCGCGACGCTGCGGATTTGCGTGCCGCTCGCTTGGCGTTGCTGCGCGCGCCGGCGGCGCGGGCCAGCGACGCGACCGCGCGTTTCAGGTCCTCGGCGATCAGCTCGAGCTCCGGCAGGGCGTCGTAGTCGCCGAGCAGGCCGAAGCCGAGATGGCCGTCATAGCTCATCACGGCGATTCCCAGGGCCTGGCGCTGCGCCAACGGGACCACCGGGTAGAGCACCTTCAGCCGCCGTCCGAGCAGGAACAGCGGGAACTGCGGTCCCGGCACGTTGGTGACGACGAGGTTGAAGAACGGCTGGCGTGGCTGCAGCCGCGCGGCCTGGCTGAGGATCGTGGGCGGGGCGAAGCCCGCGAGGTTCGTCAGCACCTGCGCCCCCACGGCCTGGCCGGAGTTCTTGAGGTCCTCCATCGAGCTGGCGATCCTGCGCAGGCACTCGGCCGGGTTCTCGACTCCCACGGGCAGCGGCGCCCACATCGCGGCCACCTGGTTGCCGAGCGCCCCCCGGTCGGACTTCGGGCGCACCGACACGGGCACCATCGCCTTCAGGACCAGGCCGTCGGTGTCGTGGCCCTGCTCGCGCAGGAAGCGTCCGAGGGCGAGGCTGACCGACGCGAGCACCACGTCGTTGAGCGTGCCGCCGAGCGAGTCCTTGATCGCTTTGAACTGCGCGAGGTCGGCATCGACGAACGTGTAACGGCGGTGAGGGCCGATGTCTACGTTGAACGGGCTCGGCGGCGCCGGCGCGTTGATCCCCTCGAGCGTCGTCGCGCTCACGCTCTCGACCGCCTCCTTGACCTGGGAGAGCGCCCTCCGTGGCGCGCGCACGAGCGCCCGCACGCCACGGACCATCTCGGCCGGGACGGTGGCCCGCTCGACCAGCGCCTCGCCGAGCAGCTTTGCCTGACCGGGAAGCGGCTTGGCGCTCCACGGTGACGGCGGGGCCGTCGGCGCGGCGGGCTCACGCGCCGTGTCGAAGAGGACCGTCGTGATGTCGACGCCCGAGATGCCGTCCACGAGCGCATGGTGCGTCTTCGCGACGAGCGCGAACCGGCCGCCGGACATGTTCTGCACGAGCCAGATCTCCCACAGTGGCTTTGAGCGATCCAGCCGCTGCGAGAAGAGGCGCCCGGCGAGGCGCTTGAGCGCCGTGTCGTCGGCCGGCTTGGGCAGGGCGGTGTGACGGATGTGGTAGTAGGGGTTGAAGTGCGGGTCGTCGGTCCACACCGGGCGGCCCTGACTGAGCGGGACGAACGCGAGGCGCTGGCGGTAGCGCGGAACCAGGTGCAGGCGGTTGATGACGTGCTCGACGAGCTCGCCGAGCGTGGGCGCCTTGCCCTCGAACACCATCACGGAGGCGACGTGCATGTGCGCATCCGAATGGTCCTCCAGATGCAGGAACGCCGAGTCGAGGGCCGTCAGGCGGTCGGAATTCGCCATGTCGCCCGATTGTCCCTGTTGCGGGCCCGCGCGTCAACGACGACGAGCCACATCCTCACAAAGCTCAGTCCGGATCGCCGCCTCCGGCCTCCTCCGAGCGCATGCCGCCGATGAACACGTTCTCCGACAGGCGTAGGAGGCCGACCATGATGTGGGGCCTCATATCGCTGCCGCGCACCCTCAGATGGGAGCCGTGCGGCCCCAGGACCTCGACGATCGCGCAGACGTCGCCGATCTCGCAATCATCGCCGTAGTCCACTTCGATCGCCTCCATCTGATCGGCCACGACGCGGCCCATCTTGGTCTGGTCGAGCGCCATCTGCGAGCTCCCTTCGGGGTGTGAGCGATTGAGGCGAAGACTACGGTGAAGGGCGGCTCTGGCGATTGGCGCAGGTCCGAGCGATCTTGGCCCTGCCGGGCCGGGTCCTCCGGCCGCTAGCGCCGCACGATGTTGTGAACGTCCATCAGCTCCGGCTGGCCGGGTTCTATGCCCACCTCTGAGAGCACCGGCATGAGGCGCTCGCCGAAGGCGTCAAGCTGCTCGCGCGAGTCCCAGATCTCGCTGACGCGAAGGTTCGGCTCCGAGCCGAAGCAGACGTGATATTCGAGACCGTCCGGCGGCCAGTTGCCCTGGGCCTCCAGCTGGCGGACGGACTCGTCGTATTGCTGTGCGGTCAGCGAGGCGGGGGCGAAGCGGATCAGCACACTCATGGCAGCGAACCTCCTGGCTAGGTTGCGCCGACTCTAACTCTGCTGTCTGGGCGGGTCAACGGGACATTTGAGGCCGGTACCGGTGCGAAACTCGGTGAGATTACGCCCGCTCCTGCGCGAGGCGTTCGGCGGCGGCACGAGCCTCGTCTGGGTCGGGGTAGTGCTTGAACGACTCGATCTTGCCGTTCGTCCATGCGGTGAGGTGCGCCACCCGCTGCTCGACGCGACCTTTGCCGCCGACCAAGCGGCCGCCCTCCCGAAGGACGCTAAGCACGACGCCGTGCCCGAGATCGAGGAGCTCCTCCTCCTCGTACCGGTAGTCCTCCCAGCTCCGACGCCAGTCCTCGATGAAGCCCCTGATCGCCTCCGCGCCCTCGAAGGTCTCTAACCCG
>JAXDGO010000015.1:0-2665 GCA_034665005.1 Solirubrobacteraceae bacterium
CGAGCGGATCGCGGACGAGCGCGCGCACGTGGGCGCGCAGGAAATCCCAGGGGCGAGGGGGCAGGACGGCGTACGTCGAGTCGAACGCCTCGCGGTCGACGCGCGAGAGCACCTCCTGAGGTGGCGAGCGACGGATCGCCAGCGTGTTGACCTCCAGCCCCTGCGCCCGCAGCCCGAGCACCTCCCCGACCACGAAGGTCTGCGAGACCGCCGGATAGCGGGCGACGAGGTAGGCGAGCTTCACGATGCGCTCACCGCGGCCGCCGCGGCGGATGCGACCACGTCCTGGAACTGCTCGCGGCGCCTCCGCGTCCACTCGATGCCGTCCTGGCTGGGCGAGTCCGAACCTGCCGCCGACGCCAGGCGGGCCAGCTCCGCGGCGAAGTCCTCCGGCGTGGGCGCCACGTGCACCGAGCTGGGCAGCGAGGCGAGGTCGCGCACGGCCGCCGGGCTGGCGACGATCTGGGCCCCCGACGCGATGGCGTCGAGCGTCTTGATCTGGACGCCCGTGCCGCCGACGCCCGGCACCGCCACCACCCGTGCGGAGGCGAGGTACTCGAGGGCATCCGGGACGAATCCGCGGTAGTGGACCCCCCGGTAGCCGCCGTCGATCCAATCGCCGCCGCGGCCGGCGACCTCCACGTTCAGGCCCTCCGGCAGTTGCGGATGCACGCGCTCGAGGAACCATTCGAGCGCGGCGCGCGTGTTGTCGTGCGTCCACGTGCCCATCAGGGCGACGTCGCATTGCTTGCGTGCGTCCGTCGGCGGCTCGGCGAAGCCGGAGTGGACGGGGACCTTCCAGACCGGCCCGAGCCGCTCGAAGTGCTCGGCGTCGGCCTCGGCGTGCGACCAGACGCCGCGACCACCTCGCGCGAGCCGCTCCTCGAACGCCGCCATCATCCGGGCCTCGCGTCGGAGCATCCAACGCCGGGCTCCGCGCGCCTGGGCCGCCTGGTCGGCGTAGAGCCGTTCTTCGATGTTGTGGCTGGAGAGGACGAACGGCAACCGCGCCCGCTCGAGCTCGGGCTGGATCCAGCCGATCTGTGCGTGGTCGACGACGGCCAGATCGAAGCGCCGCGACCGCAGGAGCGACCGGACCGTGTCGAGGTAGGCGCGGGACCGGTACTTCGCGGCCGAGTAGGGAAGTCGGCGCGCCAGCCCCGAAGCCATCCAGGCGGCGACGCGAAGCCGACCGGCCTGCTCGGTCTCGATCGGGCGCTCGCCGACCTCGATCCAGCCCGCTGGCGCCGGCCGCACCTCGCCGGCCCGCCGGTAGCCGACGACGGTCACGTCGTGCCCCGCCGCCGCCAGGGCGTCGAGCACGGCGTGGCTGCCTATCTCCCCACCGGCAACCCGTCCGTGGGGCAGCACGGTGCTGAGAAAGAGGATCTCCATGCCAGCCGCCCGAAGCGTACTCGTGCGCCGCGAGTTGAGACGAAGTCCCTGCACTGACTGTATCGTCACGCGCCCCGTGCTCATCCGGGCCAAGACTCCTCTTCGCATCAGCTTCGCCGGCGGCGGGACCGATGTGCCCCCCTTCCCGGAGCGCGAGGGCGGCCTCGTCCTCAACGCCACCATCAGCCGCTACGCCTACGGCACGCTCGTCCCGGGCTCCGGCGAGAAGATCTCGATCGAGTCGGTCGACTACGGAACGACGGCGACGTACGGGATCGACGAATCGCTCGACCACGACGGCAAGCTCGACATGGCCAAGGCAGCGATCCGCAACGTCGAGGCGCGCTACCCGCGGCGGGCGAGCGACCCCACGGACAGGCAACGCTTCCACCAGGGCTTCGAGCTCTTCCTCCACTCCAACGCACCGCCAGGCACCGGGCTCGGGTCGTCCTCGGCGATGGCCGTGACCCTGATCGGGCTGCTCAAGGAGTTCCGTCATCTCCAGATGACCGACTACGAGATCGCCAGCCTCGCCTGCTCGATCGAGCGCGACGACCTGGGCATCAAGGGCGGCCTCCAGGACCAGTACGTCACCGCGTTCGGCGGGTTCAACCTGATCGAATTCGGCGCGGACCGCGTCATCGTGAACCCGCTGCGCATCGCTCCGGACGCTCTGCTCGAGCTGGAGCAGTGCCTGCTCCTCTGCTACACCGGCGTCTCGCGCACGGCCGACCACATCATCGACGACCAGACCAAGCGATTCGAGCAACACAACGAGGTGGCCCTCGAGGGCCTGCGGCGCCAGAAGGCGCTCGCGATCGAGATGAAGGAGGCACTGCTGGAGCGGCGGCTGAACGACTTCGGCGAACTGCTGCACCAGGCCTGGCAGGCCAAGAAGCACATGTCCTCGCGCATCTCCAACGACCGGATCGACAACATGTACGAGGAGGCGCGCCGGAACGGTGCGATCGGCTGGAAGGTGACCGGCGCCGGCGGTGGCGGCTACATGCTCTTCTACTGCGACTACCGCACCAAACACCGGGTGGCCGAGGCCATGCTGGCCATGGATGCGCGCGTCGAGGAGTTCGCGTTCGAGCAGGAAGGGCTGCGGACGTGGCGGGTGGGTTGAGCGAGACCGACGCCACCAAGCTGGCTGCGGATCGCATCCGGGCGAGCGTGGCGGTCAAGGAGCGACTTCTCGAGCCCGAGGCGCTGGCGGAGATCGCCGCTGCGTCGGCCGCGATCGGTCGCACCCTGAGCGAGGGCGGGA
>JAXDGO010000016.1:0-160251 GCA_034665005.1 Solirubrobacteraceae bacterium
GGCGACGTGGGGTCCCATGCGGTGTAGCCGCGCGCCTCGAAGGTGGCGCGGATGCCGCCGGTGGGGAACGAGGAGGCGTCGGGCTCGCCCTGGATCAGCTCCTTGCCCGAGAACTCCGCGATCGCGGTGCCGTCGCCGACCGGCGCATAGAAGGAGTCGTGCTTCTCGGCCGTCGAGCCCGTGAGCGGCTGGAACCAGTGGGTGTAATGCGTGGCGCCCCGCTCCATCGCCCACTCCTTCATGCCCTGTGCGACGGCGTCCGCGAGCGAGGTGTCCAGCGCCTCGCCGTGCTCGAGCGTCCGCTGCAGCGCCTTGTAGACGTGCTTGGGCAGCCGCTGGCGCTGGACGGCGGGTGAGAAGACGTTCGCCCCGAAGACCTGGTTGCCCGGAAGTGTCAGGTCGAGCGAGCCGAGTGCGGCTCCGTTGGCGCTCCACTGCGCTGCGGTGACGTTCTGCTGGCGGGTCCTGGGCATGGGCGGTATCGAGTCCTCCTGGAGAAGGGATGACGTGCGCGAGCTCGCGCGACGCAAGGCCGAACACAATCGTAATGCCAACCACGCTCAACGGCATCACCGTATGGCGAAATCGCCCGCAGCCCCTTTCGACAGGCGGCCAAGTCGCCTCTAGGGAATCGCGGGAGCGGCGCCGGCCACAACCCGGCCGGTGTTCGGATCCACGTGGGTGGTCGGCGGCGCCGGCGCCACGTTGACGCTGAAGCGTCCGCCGAGCGGAGCGCCGTGCGCGAGCGCGACCTTCGCCTTGCCGGCGAGACCGGCGGCGATGCGGAAGTTGACCGTGTGCGCACCGGGCTTCACGGCGACCACCTGCCAGCGAAACGTCTGGGTCTGGCCGTGCGCCAGCGGACCGAGCGCCCACGTGTTCACGTAGGCCGTCTGGGCTCCGCCGCCCGTGCTGACTTCCTGGGTTTCGACCGGTGGCTTGGCGACGGCGCCCGGGCCCTGTTCGATGACCCACACGGGGCGCTTGTTCGCGGCGAGTTCCGGGAAGTGTTCGGTGTAGGCGAGCGAGTCGAGCGAGATGGCGACGTTGGGCACGGTGTGCGAGCCCGTGTTGCGCACCTGCAGTTCGAGCGTCGCCGGTCGCGCGACGGCCTGCTTCGCCGGGAAGCTCGCGCGTACGATCTTCATCGTGAACGTGCCCGCCGGTTCATGAGCGGTCTGCTTTGCTCCGCCGCCGCATCCGCCCGCGATCAGGGTGCCCGCCGAGGCCAGCATCAGTGCGAGCGGCGCTCTGGAGCGCGCGCCGCCGGCGCGACTCGGGACCGCACGAAACACTCTCCGCCTCGCCCTCACGATCGCGCCACGATACCAGCGGGAGTGCTGCCGGAGTCCGCACCGCGGGCGGACGGCGCAACCATCGCGGTGGCGCGTGCGCAGTCCATGGCGTAGAGTTCTCGGGGCAGTCGATCCCAGTGAGGAGGGATGAGAGAGAGTGGTTCGCAGCGTCGCCGAACGGGCGTATCTTCCGACCCGGAACCTCCTTGAGGAAATCGGGGACATGATGATCCTGACGGGCAGGACCATCACCTCGGCCCTGCGGCCTCCGTACCCGTACGGCGGCGAGTTCGTGTCGCAGTTCCTGTTCGCGCTGCGGCTCTGCTGGTTCCCGCTGCTGATCTCCACCGTCTGCATCTGCTACGCCGCCCCCGGCCTGCAAGCGGCCAACTTCCTGACGATCTTCGGCGCGCTCGACCGCCTCGGCGGCTTCTTCGTACTCGGCGCAGTCCGCGAGATCGGACCCAGCGTTACGGCCATCGTGGTGGCCGGCGTTGCAGGCACGGCCATCACCGCAGACCTCGGCGCGAGGAAGGTGCGCGAGGAGCTCGACGCCCTCCAGGTGCTGGGCGTCGACCCCGTCAAGAACCTCGTGGTGCCTCGCTTCCTGGCGCTGATGGTGGTGACGGGCCTGTTCGACATCTACGCGCTGCTGTTCGGCATCTTCGGCGGGATCATCGCCGAGCTCGTCAACAACCAGCCGCTCGGGCCGTTCTGGAACACGCTGTTCGCAAACGCCTCGACAACGGACCTGTGGGGCTCCGTGCTGAAGACGACGATCTACGGCGCGATCATCGCGATCGTCTGCTGCTACAAGGGCATGAGCGCCTCGGGCGGCGCCGAGGGCGTCGGGCGCGCGGTCAACGAGGCGGTCGTGCTCGCGTTCACGGCGATCTTCTCGTTCGACTACGTCTTCACGCAGACGCTGCTGGCGACCCATCCCCAGATCCTGGTGATCAAATGAACGAACTCCTGGCGATGCCACGCGAATGGCTCGCGTCTACCGGCGAGATAGGCAAATTCACCGGGAACATCGTTCGCGATGTCTGGGGCCTTCGGGTGTTCAAGTTCTTCGGGGAGGCTCTGCGCCAGGCGGGGATCCTGATCGTCGGCTCGACGGCGATCATCTGGACGCTGATGTTCATCCTCGGCCTGCAATGCGGGATCGAGGGCGCCTACTTCACCGCCGCACAGGGCGCGCCGGCGTACTCGGGCGTGTTCACCGCGTGGTGTGACCTGCGCGAGATCACCCCCTACGCGTTCGGCTACATGATGGCCGCGAAGGTCGGCACGGGCATCGTCGCTGAGCTCGGCGCGATGCGGATCTCCGAGGAGATCGACGCGCTCGAGGTGATGGGCATCAACTCCGTGACGTTCCTCTGCGCCACGCGCCTGCTCGCAGCCTGGCTGGTGCTCCCGTTCATGTACCTCGCCGGTATCGGCGCCGCGTTCCTCGCGTCCTACATCGCGGTCGTCCAGCAGATCGGCTACGTCTCCTCGGGCGGCTACTTCCTGATCTTCTGGCAGTTCCAGAACCCGCCCGACTTCTTATACAGCCTGATCAAGGCCATGTTCATGGCCACCGCGATCGTGCTCGTCGCCTGCTACTACGGCTACAACGCGAGCGGCGGCCCCGTCGGGGTGGGCAGGGCGACCGCGAAGTCGATGGTGCTAAACCTGGTACTCGTGCATGTCATCGGAGCACTCGGCACGCAGGTCTTCTGGGGCGCGAATCCGCGAGCTCCCATCGGGGGCTAGGCATGGCCGTCACCGAGCCAGGCAAGCCCCCGCGCGAGGACGAGGAGGAGTTCAGCCTCCACTCGGGTGAGCTGCGGCCGTCGAGATCGCCCGACGCGATCGAGTTCGTCGACGTGCACAAGTCCTTCGGGCGCAACCACGTGCTGCGGGGGCTGAACATGGCTCTGCCCGAGGACCAGATCTCGATGATCATCGGCCCTTCGGGCACGGGGAAGTCCGTGTGCATCAAGCACATAGTCGGACTGCTCTATCCCGACGAGGGCGACGTGATCGTGCACGGACAATCGATCCCCGGCCTGCGCGACGCGGATCTGTTCGAGCTGCGCAAGAAGTTCGGCGTGCTCTTCCAGGACGGCGCCCTGTTCGGCTCGATGAACCTCTACGACAACGTCGCCTTCCCGCTGCGCCAGCACACCGAGAAGGGGGAGGACGAGATCGCGGACATCGTGAACCGGCGTCTGAGCGAGGTCGGGCTGAGCGCCGCGAACGAGAAGATGCCCAACGAGCTCTCCGGAGGCATGCGCAAGCGTGCGGGCTTCGCTCGCGCGCTGGTGCTCGAACCGGACATCGTGCTGTTCGACGAGCCCGACTCCGGCCTCGATCCCGTGCGCACGGCGCTGCTGTGCGAGCTGATCAAGGAAGTCCATGCCGAGAACGGCGGCTGCTACGTCGTGATCACGCACGACATCATGAGCGCGCGCCGCGTCGCCGAGCACATATCGGTGCTGTGGAAGGGTCGCATCGTCGAGTCCGGGCCCGCGGAAGAGCTGTTCGCGTCCGAAAACGCGTTCGTCCGCCAGTTCCTCTCCGGCGAGTCAGCCGGGCCCCTCGGCATGGAGTGAGCCCGCAGTGGCTCGCTCGCGTGCCGGGCGGGGTTAGCCTTCATCTGTGAACGCCTCGCGAATTCTCGGCGCGCTCGCGGGTGGGGCCGCCAGGCGGCCGCGACTCGTGCTGGCGATCGCGCTCGCCCTCGGCCTGGGCGCGGCCGCCCTCGCGCTGCGGCTGCACCCCACGGCGGCCACCAACACGTTCGTGTCGAGCTCGAGCTCGCAGTACCGGGACACCCAGAGCTACTACAGGAGCTTCGGCGAAGAGCCGATCGCAGTGCTCGTCAAGGGCGACCTGCAGCAGCTCGTGCTGAGCTCCGACATTCAACGGTTGGTCGGTCTGGAGGGATGCCTGTCGGGCAACGTGCCGGCGAGCGCGCTGGCGAGCGAGGGCGGTCCCGGCGGCCCCTGCGGGCAGCTCGCGCGCGCACGGACGGTGAAGGTGGTGTTCGGACCGGGGACCTTCATCAACGAGGCCGCTGGCCAGATCGACGAACAGCTCGCCAGCCAGACCAAGCAGGCCGAAACGGAGGCCAAGCAGGCCGAACGCGCCGTCTCGCGAGCCGCCATCGCCCGCGGGCTCGCGCCCGGCGAAGCCCGGGCGCTCGGACGTCAGGCGAGCAAGCTGACGATGGGCCGATTCCGCGAGAGCCTCGTCACGCTCGCGCTGAAATATGGCCTCACCGCGCAGCCGAGCATCTCGGACGCCAACTTCGTCTCGACGCTCGTGTTCGACTCGACCAAGCGCGCGGGCACGCCGAAGCAGCGTTTCGCGTACCTGTTCCCGAGCTCGAGCACCGCGCTCGTCTCGGTGCGGATGCGGGCCGGCCTCTCCGAGGCGGCGCGGACGCGAACGATCGGGCTGATCCGACAGGCCGTCGCGATGCCGCAGTGGCACCTTCAGCATGGCGGGTCCTACCTGGTGACCGGCGAGCCGGTGATCGTCTCCGACCTGACGAAATCGATCAGCCACTCGATCGAGCTGCTCCTGATCGCCGTGCTGCTGGTGATGGCCGCGACGCTCGGCCTCGTCTTCTCGGGGCGACCGCGCCTGCTGCCGCTCGCGCTCGCGGTGCTCGCGTCGGCGCTCACCTTCGGCGCGCTGTCGCTCGCCGGCGCCTCGCTGACGATGGCCTCGATCGCCGTGCTGCCGGTGCTCGTCGGGCTCGCGGTGGATTACGCGATTCAGTTCCAATCGCGCGTCGGCGAGGCGTTTGAGCAGGACGCCGATCATGCCGGGGTCACGGCCGGGAGCTCGGAGTCGATCATCAGGCGTGCGGCGAGCGTGGGAGCGCCCACGATCGCCACCGCCGGCGCCGCCAGCGCCGCCGCGATGCTCGTGCTCGTGCTCTCGCCCGTGCCGATGGTGCGCGGGTTCGGGCTGTTGCTGGTGGTCGGCGTGGCGATAGCACTGCTCTGCGCGCTGAGTGCTGGGGCCGCGGCGATCGCGCTCGCCTCACGCCGCCCCGCGCCCCGCTCGGCGCAGTCGCTCGTGGGCGTCCGCCTTGCCGCGACGTGGCATGGCGCGCGCGAATTGTTGCGCGAGAACCCGCTCACGCGGCTGGTGTCCGGTGTCGCGCTCGGCGTCTCCGTGCGCCGGCCGCAGCGCGTGCTTTGCGCCGGGCTCGCGCTGGCGGCAATCGGATGGGGGCTCGACACCCAGACAAGCGTCGAGACCGACATCACCAAGCTGGTCCCACAGAGCATGAGCTCGCTGCAGAACCTCAACACGCTGGAGCAGACCACCGGCATCGGGGGCGAAATCGACCTGATGCTCACCGGCAAGGACCTCACCTCGCCCGCGACGATCGAATGGATGAGCTCCTATCAGAGCGCGGTCCTCAAGCGCTTCGGCTACAGCGCCACGCGAGGCTGCGGAAAGGCGCGCCTGTGTCCTGCCTTCTCGCTGCCCGACCTGTTCGCCCGTCAGGCCGCGACGAGCGGATCCGGTGGTGCACAGCGACTCTCGCAGGCGGAAGTGAGCAGCCTGCTCGCCACGATCCCCCCGTACTTCTCACAGGACGTGATCAGCACCGACCGGCGTGTGGCGACGCTGGCCTTCGGCATCCGCCTGATGGGGCTCGACCAGCAGCAGCAGCTGATCGACGGGATGCGCTCGGGCCTGCACCCTCCCGCCGGTGTCAGCGCCCGACTGGTCGGGCTGCCGGTGCTCGCGGCGAAGTCGGGCTCGCAGGTCGCCTCTCCGTGGCGGCGCCTGGAGACGCTGCTCGCCGGCCTCGCGGCCGTCGCGCTCGTGCTGATGATCGCCTTCCGGGGGGATCGCCGTCGGGCGCTGGTGCCGCTCGCGCCGATCGTGCTGGCCAGCGGATGGTCGGCGCTGATCCTGTTCGCGGTGCGCGTCCCGCTGAATCCGATGTCGGTCACGCTGGGAGCGCTCGTGATAGCCATCTCGACCGAGTTCAGCGTGCTGCTGTCCGAGCGTCAGCGTCAGGAGCGGCTCGCCGGCCACGGCACGATCGAGGCGCTGCGCCGAAGCTACCGCCGCACGGGCGCTGCCGTGGCTGCATCCGGCATCACGGCGATCGCCGGATTCGGAGTGCTCGCGCTGTCGGACATAAGGATGCTCCGCGACTTCGGCCTTGTCACGCTGATCGACCTCAGCGTCTCGCTCGTGGGCGTGCTGCTGGCGCTACCAGCAGCGATAGTGATCGCCGACGCCGCCGCGGAAGGCGGGGGTCGCGATGAGCCGGCGCGGCTGCTGCGCCGCCTGCGTGTGGCCTTCGCGCGCCGGGTCGCCGAGTCCGGGCATGAGCCGGCCTGAGCACCCCGGCGAGCAGGTAGAGGACGCCGGGCGCGGCGTGCCGCCCGCCGGCGCGACGGGCCCGGTCCACCACGCGGCTCCGAGTCCCCGCTACGGGCGCTACGCAGGCCTGCTGGCCCTGCTGATCCTCGTCTTGATCACGATCAACACGCTCGTCACGAAGCCGAACGGCTCGACCGGCGTCCAGCCGGGCAACAGGCTGCCCGCGTTCGCCGTGCCGCTCGCGCTGGGAAGCCTCAACGGCGCCGCGGACGTGGCGACGGCGGCCGATCAGGGGGCCGCCGGGCGCGTGCCGGCGTGCAAGGAGCGCGGACCGCAGATCCTGAACATATGCCAGCTCTATGAACAGGGTCCGGTGGCGCTCGCGCTGTTCGTCGACGCCGGGTCCTGCCCGGCCGTCCTCAGCGACCTCCAGGCGCTCGCGCCCTCCTTTCCCGGCGTGCAGTTCGCGGCGGTGGCGATCAAGGGAAATCGCGCCCAGCTGCGCCGGCTGGTGGCCTCGCGGGGCCTCAGCCTGCCGGTAGGGATCGACAGCGACGGCGCGCTGGTGGCGCTCTACAAGCTCGCAAGCTGCCCGCAGGTGACGTTCGCCTATCCCGGCGGCATCGTGCAGAGCAGGGCGCTCCTGTCGCGGCCGTCCGCTGCGACCCTGCGCACGCGCTTGACGCAGCTGGTCGCGGCGGCGCGCGCCCGCGGATGGAAGGGGCCGCCGGCATGAGCGACCCGGTGCCGCCGGGTGCCGAACACGGGCGGCCTGCCCTGCAGGCAGAGCCGCTGCTCGGCTGGCGCGCCCGCGAGGTCGAGCAGGAGCTGCCGGGACTGCAGCTGATGCTGGCCGACGTTCAGGTGGCAAGGCGCGGCCCGCTCACGGGACGCTCGCCCGGGGACATCCAGGCGCGCCTGCGCGAACTGTCAAGCCAATTTCGCGGCGCGCGCGCCGTGGGGCTCCGGCGCGAGCCGGTTGCCGGCGCATATCGCGTGTTCTTCCGCCACATCGGCCTGGACCCCGATGTGACGCGGACGCCGATCGAAGCCGCCGTGCTCGAGCGGATGCTGCGCGGCGGCTTTCTCAGCGGCGGCCTCCTGGAGGACGTGCTGCTGATAGCGCTGCTCGACACGGCTGTGCCGGTGTGGGCGCTGGACCCCGAGTCGCTCGACGGGCCGCTCGGCATCCGTGCCAGCAACGATGGCGAGTGCCTGGGCCGCCACGCCGCCGCGCCCGAGCTGCCGGCGGGACGGCTGGTGATCGCCGACGCCTCCTCGGCGCTCGCCGTCCTGTTCGGAGAGGTCGCCGCCGAGTACCGGCCGGGTGCGCGCGCGAGCCGCGTCACCCTGTGCGCGGTGCAGGTTGCAGGGGTGCCGTCGCTCTACGCCGAAGAGTCGCTGTGGACGTGCCGCATGGCGCTCGAACGGCCCTGAGAAGGCGGCGCCGCAGCCGGCCTTTCGACAGCGCACCGACGCTGAGGCCGCTGGTAGAATCCTCCCCTCCGGGATAGCGCGAGGAGACGGGTGTGACCTACCGCGAGCAGCCAGTCATCGATTTCGACGCTTCGGGCCGCGAGCCGATCGTCAGCCGCGATCGGCGACACCGGGCCGGGACCGGCGCAGGCCGCGCCGACGAGCGCGCTCGTGCAGGCGAGCTTGCGGCGCGGGGCTCGCTCAGGGCTCAGATCGCAAAGCTCGAGCGCGAGCTCTCGGCGATCGTCAGCGAGACGTTTCCCCACATCCCGGCGCAGCGCGGCGCAGGCTGCGCCCCCGTGGGGCCATGCCTGCCGAGCCTCGCAGAGCTCGAGCGATCACGCGACCGGCTCGCCGGCCGCGTGCATGAGCTCCGCGGCCTGGCAGACGAGCGCCTGGAGCACGAGCGCCGTGCGCGGGAGCAGCTCGAGCGGATGAAGCTCGAACCGGGACGCTACAAGTTCGTGCGCCTTCCGGTCAGCGACCTGGGCCAGGGTGGCTGCGGCGTCTGGGAGGTGCGTCCGCGGCTCGGTCTCATAGGGATGCTCGCCGGCTGGTGGCAGGTCAAGCTCTCGTCAGGGTGTCCGTTACCCAGGGGGTCGCGCTCCACGCGCGCCCCGTCTCGACCGAGGTGAGCATCGCCGCGAGCGTGCGGCGCTGACGCTCTGTCATCGACCCGATCCGCTTGCTCTCCGACATCGGGATCTGAGAGAGGAACTTGCGGCAGCGAGTTTGTCCCCAGCGGCGCTGGCTCATCAGCAGGTCGGCCACGGCCATGCTCTCGGCCTCCCAGGGGCAGTCGAGGATCACCTCGGCGACGTCAACTTCGCCGATCGCCACGCGGCGCTTGAGCTCCGCGCGGGCGAGGCGAACCTGGTTGGCGCGCTCCAGGGCACGCATGTACTGAGGACCGGCAGGGGCAATCGTCGCTGTCATGTTCATTAGGGCAACTCTCCCCGTTGCGGCCGCGACCTCTCGCGGCGCGCAACTTGCTCGCTTGTAATTTTTTACGAACTCGCGCCTGCGATGGCCAGTTCAGATCTCGCCACGACGATCCGCGGCCAAGCCCGGCACATCACCCCACCCTCTCGCGGTGTGTGCTTGGCGAGCCCGAACGGTCATGCAGAGCGCTCCTGGAAGCTACGTGAGCCCGGTGTGCCCGGTCAACCGCACGGAGGCGCTTCGTGCGCTAGAAGCGGCCTTTTCTTTTGCCCTGGCTACTTGTGAAGAAATGGACAAGTCGCGAGGCCGCGGCGACATCGGCCGATCAGCCGTGCTCGGGCCCCGGCAACGGCCCATGCTCGGCCTCGAACTCGCCCTTGACGCGGGCGAAGACGTCGAGGGCGCGCTCCAGTGTCGGCTGGTCGTGGGTGGCCATCACGCTCGTGCGCAGCAGCGCGCCACCAGGCGGGACCGCCGGATGCAGGCCCGTGTTGACGAACACCCCGGCGTCGTAGAGGGCCCGCCAGAGCAGCGCCGCCTTCCAGTCGTCGCCGACGAGCACCGGCACGATCGGGGTGACGATCGTCTGCTCGCCCGGCGGGGTCCCCCGTAGGCCGGGCGCGTGATCCTGGACGCGCGGGTCCGACGGCATGACCTGCGGCGCGACGACCGCGAACCCGCGCTCGTGCAGCCCGTCGCGCAGGTTGCGGGCGTTCTCGAGCACGCGCGCGAGCAGGCCGGGACCGTCCTCGGAGCGCAGCACCCGCAGAGCGGCGAGCGCAGCGCCGACGGCCGCCGGGACCCCCGAGGCGGTGAACAGAAACGCCCGGGAGGAGATGCGCAGGTACTCGATCACCTCCGCCGAGCCCGCCACGAAGCCTCCGCAGGAGGCCAGCGACTTCGAGAACGTCCCCACGCGCAGGTCGACCCGGTCGGCGACGCCCAGCAGTTCGGCCGTTCCCGCGCCCTGGGCGCCGAGGACACCGGCGCCGTGGGCCTCGTCAACCATCAGACGCGCGCCGTAGCGCTCGCACAGATCGCAGATCTCGCCAAGCGGCGGGAGGTCGCCCTCCATCGAGAAGACGCCGTCCACGACGACCAGCACGCCGCCGCCGTCGGCCTGGGCGCGCTGGAGCATCTTCTCGAGCTTGTCCATGCGGTTGTGGCGGAAGGGGCGCAGCTTCGCTCGCGAGAGCAGGCAACCGTCGAGGATCGAGGCGTGGTCTCCCGAGTCGACGATCACCGTGTCGGCCGGCCCCAGCAGCGTGCCGAGCGTCCCGAGGTTGGCCTGGTGGCCGGTGCTGAAGACGAGCGCGTCCTCCGTCTGCATCCAGTCTGCGATCTCGAGCTCGAGCTCGAGGTGCAGCGGGATCGTCCCGTTGAGCAGCCGCGAGCCCGTGAGTCCGCTGCCGAACCGGTGGAGCGCGTCCTCCGCGCCCTTGAGCACGCGCTCGTCGGCGGTCAGCCCGAGGTAGTTGTTGGAGCCGAGCATGATGCGCTCGGCGCCCTCCATCTCGACGACGGGCATCGCCGGCGAGCTAAGCACGTGGAAGTAGGGCAGCACGTCCGCCTCGCGCGCGGCCGCGAGCACCGCCGCGCGCTCGTGGCCGCGAACCTTGGCGAAGACGTCGGTAGAGGTCTGCATGTAGTGTGGCGCCGCGGTGGCAGTGGAAGTCAGATCGGTCTCCGGCCGAAGAGATCTAAAAGCCTTCATCGACCTCCCCTTCCGGCTGCATGCTAACCATCCGCTGTGGGTGCCCCCGCTCAAGCTCGAGCGCCGGCTGTTCCTCAATCGCCGTCTGAACGCGTTCTTCAGCCACGGCGAGGCCGAGTACTTCCTCGCTCGCCGTGACGGGCGCGTCGTTGGGCGCGTCAGCGCTCAGGTCAACCACGCCTTCAACGAGTATCAGAAGAAGAACTGGGGCTGGTTCGGCTTCCTGGAGTTCGAGGATGACCAGGAGGTGCTGGAGGCGCTGCTCGGCGCCGCCGAGTCATGGCACCGCGAGCGCGGCTTGCAGCGGATGGTGGGACCCGCCAGCTTCTCGATGAACGACGAGAGCGGTGTGCTCATCGAGGGCTTCGAGCTACGTCCGATGATCCTGCAGCCGTGGAATCCCCCGTACTACCAGCAGCGCATGGAGCAGGCCGCGATGGCCAAGGCGATGGATCTGCTGATGTGGAATCTCGAGGTCTCAGACCGCGACAAGGTGCTGCCCGTGATCTTCGAGCTCGCCGACAAGGTGCAGAGCGAGCACGGGATCCGCGTGCGCCCGATGCGCCGCCGCCAGCTGCGCAAAGACCTCGACGCCTTCGCCGAGGTCTACAACTCCGCGTGGTCTAAAAACTGGGACTTCGTCCCCTACTCCAAGAAGGATCTCGACGGCTACGCCCAGGAGCTGCAGCTCGTCTTCGACAAGCACTGGTTCATGATCGCCGAGCGCGAAGACACCGGCGAGGTTGTGGGCATGGCGATCACGGTCCCCGACGTCAATCAGGTGCTCGAGAAGATGAACGGCCGGCTGCTGCCGCTCGGGTGGTGGCGCTTCCTAAACAAAGGCCGCCTGACCGACCGCGTGCGCGTCGGCTTCCTCGGCGTCAAGCCCGAGTACCAGCACACGGGCGTCGCCGCCAAGCTCTATGTCGAGCACTTCAACGCGGCCGCCGCGCGTCCCCAGACGGGCGGCGAGATGGGCTGGATCCTCGAGACCAACACCGCCATGAACCGCGGAATGGAAGCGATGGGCGGCCGGATCGTCAAGCGCTATCGGGTCTACGAGCGTGTGCTGTAGACGCGCGCCGGCCGCAGAACCGGTCTGCGCTGCCGTCTACACTTTCGTGGATGAGCGCCGGCACCGAGCCCGATCTGCCTGACGGTCCGCGCGCGCCGGTCCCCAATGGAGACCGCGTGCATGAGATCGACGCGCTTCCCGTCCTCGCACAGGAGGCGAGGGTGCTCCAGGCCACTCGCCCTGCGGGCGCGCTCGCCGGCGAGCGGCGCTCGGCCGTCATGATCCCGGCCGTCCGGGCCGCGGCTGTGGCGGCCGGCGGGTTCGTCGCGGGCGCCGCGGTGGTGAAGCTGGTCCATCGTCGTCAGCGGCATGCGGCCGCGCTCTCGAAGGGACGGCGCTCCGGGAGGGCGCTCGGGCAGCGCCGTCGTGCCGGCAGGGCAGGCGAGCTCGTGCAGATAGTCGGCAGCCGCTCGCTGCTCCTCGACGTGCACCTGCTCGGCGGCTCCGGCCCAGACAGCTGAAGGCAGGGACGCTGAACGACCTCGTCGAGCTGCGCGTCCAGGTGGCGCCGGCGAGCCCCTTTCGGCTGCCGCGCCTGACGGGCATGGACGGCATGCTGCGACGTCGCGGGGGAGTGCTCGAGCGCCTGATTCACCACGGCGAGGCCCCGGTGCTGGTGAGAGTCGCGCAGCCTGCGCCCGACCGTGTCGTGTTCGGTGCCCGTGCGGGGACGCGCGCCGCGGCGGCCCATGGCATAGCCCGGATGCGCTTCGCGCTCGGCGTCGACGACGACCTGAGGGTGTTCCTGCGCGAGTTCGGACGCGATCCGCTGGTGGGGCGATCGGTGCGCCGGCATCCGTGGCTGAGGGTCGCGCGGCGGCCCGACCCGTTCGAGGCGCTCGTCTGGGCGATCTGCGAGCAGCTGATCGAGTACGAGAGGGCGGCCGCCATCCAGCGTCGCGTCGTGGCGGCGCTGGGACGGCGCTGGGGCGCCTGGGAGGCGAGTGACGGCGCCATGCGCGACGCTCCCGCTGCGGAAACGCTCGCCGGCACGGCCCCGGCGCTGCTGCAGTCCTTCGATCTCGCGGCCGGGCGCGCGATCGCGCTCGTGCGTGCTGCACGCGAGGTTGCCCGCGGTCGCGTCGACCTGCACAGCCCCGACCACGAGCAGGGCTGGCGCCGGCTGCGCGCGATACCGGGGATCGGGCCGTGGACGGTCGAGATGCTCGCGCTGCGCGGCCAGGGGCGCCACGACCAGCTTCCGGCGGGGGACCTCGGGCTGCTGAAGCTCGCCGGCCGGCTGCTCAGCGGCGGCGACCCGCACGCCGTCGCCGAGGAACGCCATGTGCGGGAGCTGTTCGCTCCCTACGGAAGGTGGGCGGGCCTGGCCGCCGCTCACACGCTGGCAATCTGACCCTAGGGCCGCCGGCGGCCGCGGTCGCGCTCGAGCAGCAGCGCGAGCGTCGGACAGGCGCGAGCCGCCCGGATCGCATGCTCGAGCTCCTCGCCGCTCACCGGTGTCTCGTCGATGATCGGATAGCCCCACGCGTCCAGCGTGATCCGCTCCGGCAGCAGCTCGGCGCACATCCCGTGGGCCTCGCAGGCAATCGGGTTGACACGCACGCGATGGGTCATCGGCGCCAACGCGACCTGGGGGTGGGGTCCACGGCGACCGGGCGCAGCGGCAGCGGCAGCTCCTCGGGCCGCCCGCAGAGGTCGCATGGCCCGTGGCGCGCGTGCTCGGCGAACTCCGCCCGGAACGCCTCGAGCGCGCTGAGCACGAGGTTCACGGCTCCGTCGGGATGCCGGCAGGCGCCGCGCCGCTGCACGAGCGAGGCCAGGCGGTCGATCCGCTGCGCGGCCCTCGCCGGCGCTCCACCGCCAGCCATCTCCTCGAGGCTCGCTGCCAGCGCGTCGAGTCCGTGCAGGCACGGCCCGCACTGGCGGGCGCTCTGGCCGGAGAGCCAGCGGGCGACGCGGGCTGTTTCGGCCACCGGGCAAGCTTCCTCTGAGAGCAGCAGCACGACACCCGATCCAAACGAGGCGCCGTGCGGCGCGAGGTGTTCGTTGGACAGCGCGACGCCGCGCAGGCGCTCTGCGGTGATCCACGCTCCGGCATAGCCGCCTATCAACGCCGCCCGCACGTGCGCGGTGGCTCCGCCTGCCGCGTCGATCAGCGAGGTCAGCGAGGCGCCGTGCTCGATCTCATACACCCCGGGGTGCGCGATCGCGCCGGACAGGGTCACCAGCGCGGAGCCCGGCTGGGTCGGCGTCCCGATCTGACGAAACCACGGCGCCCCGTGCCGCGCGATCAAGCCGATCTGGGCGAGCGTCTCGACGTTGTTGACCAGCGTCGGGCGGCGCCTGACCCCCTGCTCGAACGGCATCGGCGGGGTGAAGAGCGGCTTCGCGGCGCCCCCGCTCAGGTGGCTGACGAGCGCCGACTCCTGCCCCGCGACGTAGTGCCCGGGGACGGTCCGCAGATCCATGCTCACGGACCGCTCGAGTGCCGATCCGGCGGAGGAGCGCCGGCGTTCCTCGATCGCCGTGGCGACGCCTTCGACTGCGGCGTCGGCTGAGGCGCATACGCAGACGATCAGCTCGTCGGCCCCGACAGCCTCGGCGGCGAGCATCCCGCCGTCCAGGACCAGGTGCGGCAGGGCCTCGAGCAGGACGCGGTCCTTGAGGCTCGCCGGCTCGCCCTCGGCGCCGTTGGCGAGGACGATCGCGCGTCCGCGCGAGCCGGCGACCGCGCGCATCTTCGTCGCGGTGGGGAACGCCGCGCCGCCGCGCCCGAGCAGCCCCGAGCGCTCGACCTCGTCGATCAACCGCCCGGCGCGCTCTCGATCCTGTCGCCGGCCGTGTCCGCGCACGAGCGGGAATGGCCCGTTGACGGCGAGATGCTGCTCGAGCGTCATCGCTCCCTGCGCCGGGATCCCGGCGAGCAGCCGCGGCAGGGCCGGAGGTCCCTGGGCCCGGCCGTCGGAGCGCTCGTCGCTCATGGTGGAGGGTGGCGCGCTCATCGACGGCTCCCATGCGCAGGCTGCGTGTGGCTGTGGGGCAGCAGCGAGGACGGCGTGCCGGAGCGCCGCGCCCATTCAGAGCCGAGCGGGCCGCCGGGAAGCCACAACAGCAGGAACAGGGAGAAGGCACCGGCGCCGCCGAGCGCCGCGCTGCGCCGGGCGACGTTCTCGGGCCAGCCACGCGCCACGCGTGCGAGCACCGCGACCAGCACGATCGCCAGGCAGCCCACGCTCAGCGCCACCAGCCAACCGCCGCTCTTGACGTCGCTGCCCGTGCCGAACCCGTGGAGCAGGGCGATGGGCCAGCTCGCGTAGGTGAGCCAGTGGACGGCGCGCCAGCTCGCGAAGCCCATCCGCTGACGCACGAGGCTCGTGACGGTCACCGCGATCAGCAGGTCGAAGGAGACCGCCCCGAGGCCGAGCCAGAAGGGCCGGTAGGCGCCCGCGAATGGAACGAACGCGTCGATCAGCGAGATCGGCGCGAAGCTGTCCAGCACGGAGGTGAGGATGTGCAGCACGAGGAACACCATCGCCAGCAGCGAGATGTTGCGATGCAGCGAGTCGACCACGAAGCGGGGCAAGCGCGGCGAGCTCCAGCGCTGGACATCTGCGACCCCCAGCGCGACCGCGACGGTCAGCAGCAGGAGCGCCACCGCGCCGGTGGAGCGTGTCAGATACCAGTAGGTGCTCGGTCCCGCGGTCGCGAGCGCCGAGCTCATGGCCAGCGCCCGACGGTCGTGACGTTCCCCTGCCAGTCGACCAGCCGGGCCGGGAGGCCCACCTGCTCGAGCCACGCGGGTGCGTCGTCCGCCCGCACGAGCGCGGCTGTCGTGGCGATGTTCGCGTCGGTGCAGTCAGCTGCAGCCGCGCTCGCGGTGCGCCACGGGCCGCGCACCGGCTGCCCCGTAGCGGGGTCGATGATGTGATGCATCGTCTCGCCGCCGTGAGCCCAGCGCCTCACCGCCGTGCTGGAGGTCGCGATGCCGCCCGAGCGGATCGAGATCAGCTGGCCCTCGCCCGATCGGTCGTCACGGTGGTCGTCGGTCACCCTGATACGCCAGCCGCCCGCCGGGCCCTCGCCGCAGGTTGCGACGTCGCCGCCGACGCTGACCAGCACGCCGCAGGCCGCCGCCTCGGAGGCCGCTCGAGCGGCCCGGTCTGCCGCCCATGCTTTGGCGGTTGCGCCGAGGTCAAGCCGGATGCCGGGCGCGAGGCGCACCATGCAACTCCTGCGATCCAGCGAGATCGTCCGCCAGCCGCTGCGGAGCCTCGCGCGAACCGCCACGGGCCGAGGCGGTTCGCCGGGCACGCCCGGCGCCGGCGCGAGCAATCGCCAGTCGCGGTCGTATCCGGCGAGCTCGAGGTCGCGTCCAACGGTCGGATCGACGTCTCCGCCGGTCAGCTCGGCGGCGCGCAGCGCGACCTCGAGCGCTTCGATCAGCAGAGGGCTCGCCCGCGTCCATCGCCCCGCCTGCGCGTTGAGGCGCGAAAGCTCGGAGTCCTCGCGGAAGCGGCTGCAGGCCATGTCGATCGCCGCCAGTTCGCACTCGACCGCGGCGCGTGCCGGCACGAGCGCCGTCGAGCCGCTCACACGCAGCACGACGCTCGTGCCGAGCGCCTCCCATGTCGCCGAGCCGAGCTGCGCGGACGGGCCCGTGGCGTGGTGCGGCTCAGGAGCCACCGGAGACCACCGGAGGGGGGCTTTCCGGCGCCGGCGCCGCTTCACTGGGGGCTTCCGGCGCGGGCGCGGCCGGTGCCGATTCCTGGGAGGGCGCCGATTCCCGCGAAGGCGCAGATTCCCCGGACGGGGCGGCTTCCCGGCTTTCCTGTGAAGGCGCTGCTTCGGTGGCGGGCGGCGATTCGCGCGGCGCGGATTTCTCAGCGGCCCGCGGCGGCGCCGCCGGTTGCTTCAGCGGTTTTGCCGCTTTGGCCGAGGAGCCGTTCGCGTGTTTGGACGAGCCAGTGTTTTTGCTCGCCGAGGTCTTGATCGTCTTGCCCGGAAAGGCGTGGGCGGCCACGTCCCAGAGCACTCCCGTGAGCGCGATGCTGGCGGCGATGGTCCAGCGATTGATGCGACGAACCTGGCGCAGCCCGGCGTCGCGTGTGTGAGTTGTGTGGATGCGCATTGAGGTCAGTCCTGCTGAATCGGCACGGTCGCGAGGCTGAAGAGCTGCTAGCCGTGGTGGTGGAGGCCACTGGAGTGAAGCCAGGGGCCGAATTCGGGAATCACGAGCACCGCGAGGACGGCACCCGCCACGAACGCGCCGGCGAGGGAGAGAACGCGACCCGTGCGGCCGGTGACGTCGCCGCCCAAGTGCGAGCTGCGCGCATAGTCGCCACGGAGCGACGGGCCGAGGCGCGGCAGGTGAGCGAGCACGTGCACGCCTGTGAACGCGCCCCACACGATGAAGCTGACCTTGTGAATCGGCAACAGGCTGTCGCGTGATCCCGGGTCGGCGAATAGGAGCGCCACGCCGCTGGCCAGGACGACAAGCGTGGAGGCGACGACCATCGGGGCGATTGCGCGCAGCGCCCATGGCGGCGGTCCCTTGAGGCGATACCTCGCCTCACCGGTGTAATACTGCACGAAGCGATAGCCGGTGCTGGCGAGCTTCAATGCGACGGGCCCGATAAGCAGCATGCCGACGAACAGGTGCACCCACAGCAGCTGCCGCAGCTGAATTATGGTGACACCGATTACCGCCAGGAGCACGAGCAGTAGAGCGCCGGTTGCCGCGGTGAGGCGCTCGTTGCCACTCGTCCCTCCGCCGGTGATGCGCTCGAGAGGCCGGCGCTGCAACAGCGGGCGGACGGCGCGCGGAGCGGATGTTCGCTGGTCGACTGCCATAACGTGAGTGTGTACATGTTGACTAAGGATCCGGTAACCGGAAGATGAGAAAGCTCATTGGAAATTCAGCGGCTTTCCGGGAGGAATGGGGGCACGTGCGTCGAGCCTTATCCTTGGGGCATGGCGAATGCCGCAGACTCAGACGTCGGTGAGATGACCGCGCCGCTCGGGACCGACGGCGCGCAAGAGCAGCCCGTCCAGTCCGGTCGCGTGCTGCTGATCGAGGACGAGCCCGGCATCGTCGACTTCGTACGCCGTGGCCTCGAGGCCGAGGGGTTCTCTGTCGAGGCGGCTCTCGATGGAGCCGAGGGTGAGCGGCTCGCGCTGAAGGGTAGCTTCGACGCGATCGTGCTGGACCTGATGCTGCCCGGTCGCAGTGGGCTGGAGATCCTCGCGTCGGTGCGTCGCAGCACGCCGAGCGTGCCGGTGATCGTCCTGACCGCCCGGGGCGAGATAGAGGATCGCGTCGCGGGTCTCGATGCGGGCGCAGTCGACTATCTCGTCAAGCCGTTCTCGCTGGCTGAGCTCGTGGCCCGCGTGCGGGCCCAGCTGCGCGTGGTCGCGCAGGCGTCCGCCAGCACGCTGCACGGGCAGGACATCGAGGTGGACCTGCTGACGCGCAAGGTGCTTCGCGGCGGCCAGGCCGTGCAGCTTTCCACGACCGAGTTCGAGCTCCTCGTCTACCTGCTGCGCCACCATGGCCAGGTCGTCTCGCGCGAGCAGATCCTCGGCTCGGTGTGGGGCTACGAGCATGACCCTGCCACCAACGTCGTGGACGTCTACGTCGGTTACCTGCGCCGCAAGCTCGGCCGTCCGGGCGATCCGGCGCCGATCTTCACGGTGCGCGCCGTCGGCTATCGCCTCGGCAGCGCCGGCTGATCGCATGCGGGCCTCGCCGGGGCGAGCCCTGGGACGCATCGCTCCGGTGGGGCTGCGCTGGCGCCTGGCGGGGTGGGTCGCGCTCGTCACGCTCCTGTGCACGGGCATCACCTTCATCGCCATCTACGGGGGCACCGGCACCCAGCTGCGCCACCAGATCGACCAGGAGCTGGGAGGCGACGCCAGCGAGCTCTCACACAATCTCGCGGTCGCGAACGCCCGCACCGCAGCGCAGCTCTCGAGGGCTGCCACCCGCTACATACATGACCAGCCGTTCAAGGCGAGCTCCACGCTCCTGTTCGCAGTCGTCCCCGGCGCCGGAACCAGCACCAACCGTCCCGAGCTGTTCGCAAGCAGCGCCGACAACGGCGAGACGTCCGCCGTGCAGAGCCAGGAGGATCGCCTGTCGCACGGACTCCTGACAGCGCCTGAGGGGTACTCCACGGTGCGGCTTCCCGACGTCGGCAACCTGCGGCTGCTCAAGCGCGCGGTACGGGTTCCCGGCGGTCCTAACGCGACGGTCGGGGTGGGCGAGCCGCTGGCCGCCGTCGCGCACGCCCAGCACGGCGTGGCTCGTGCCTTCATCCTGGCGGGCTTGCTGGCGCTCGCGGGGGCGCTTTTCGCCTCCTATCTGATCGGCGTCCGGGTGTCGCGGCCGCTGCGCCGGATGGCCGCGGTCGCCGCCCGCGTCGACGCCGGAGACCTGCACCCCCGCATTCACGACGTCGGCGCTCAGGGCGACGAGGTGAAGGTGCTGGCTGATGCGTTCAACCACATGCTGGACCGTCTGACGGAGGCCTTCGCAGGTCAGCGCGCGTTCGTCGCCGACGCCTCGCACGAGCTTCGCACGCCGCTCACGGTGATTCGCGGCCAGGTGGAAGTGCTCGCCTCACAGGGCAGCCCCTCAGCCGCGGAGGTGCGCCGGGTCGAGCATCTGGTGCAGGCCGAGATCGGCAGGATCAGCCGCCTCGTCGACGACCTGCTGCTGCTGGCCAAGACGGAGCAGACCGAGTTCCTGCGCGCGGAGCCGATCGACATCAGCTCCTACCTGCCCGAGCTCTGGGACGGGATGAGCCTGCTCGCGCGCAGGCGCTTCGAGCTCGGGCCGGTTCCTCCCGGGATCCTGCTGGCCGACCCCGACCGGCTCGCCCAGGCGCTGCGCAACCTCGTCGGCAACGCGATCGACCACACCGCCGACAGGGAGGGCCTCGTGCGAATGCAGGTCGAGCGAGCTCCAGGCGAACGCATCCGCTTCATCGTCGAAGACGACGGCCCGGGGATACCGGCGGACGAGCGCGAGCTCGTGTTTCACCGCTTCCACCGCACCGATGCCGGGCGAAGCCGCGCGTCCGGCGGAACAGGCCTCGGGCTTGCGATCGTCCAGGCGATCGCAGACGCCCATGGCGGCACCGTGAAGGCGATGGAGTCGCCCGAGGCGGGCGCGCGGATCGAGCTGGAGCTCCCGGGCTTCGCTCCGCCATACGACGGCGCGCCCCCGCCCGGTGAGCTCACGAGCTCCAACGGTGAGCGAGCGCACAGCGCCCTGCGCGACGCTCCGCGGGTCCAGGCGTCATGAGCGCTGTGGCCTCGACGGCCACAGTGGCCTTCGCCTCCGCGCCGCCTGCCCGCGCCGCTAGGCCTCGCCGGTGACCGGAACCCGGTAGCGGCGCGTGCGGGGTTCCTGTTCGAGCAGCCCCACGGCGAGCAGCGTGGTCATGTAGCGGTGGGTCGTGCTTGGGCTCATGCCGAGCCGCTCGGCGATGTCCGAGACCGCCAGCGAGGCGCCGTCGGTCGGGAAGCAGGCGAGCACGAGCAGGCCGAGAAGCAGCGAGCGCGAGAGCCGCGGGCTCTCCGACAGCGCGCGGTACTTGGCGGCCAGCGACTGCTCGTCGGTCAGCCCGCGCAGAAGGCCAGAGACGCCAGCCTCACCCGAGGACTCGCGCACGATCTGGTCAACCTGCGCACGACTCAGCTCTATCGAGATTGCCCTGTCGGTCACGGTCATCGTCCCCCCATCTGCGTTCCGTCCCGGCCGCGCCTTGATCATGGCGCCGCCGCGTGTTTCCAGCAAGGATACTCGACCTCGAACCGTTCCGACAGCTTGTGTGCCGCCGAACGCCGGCAACCGCCGGCAATACGCGAGCCCGAGAGCTCGGTCAGGGGACGATCACGGCTGCGCCGGTGAAACGCCCGGCCCGCAGGTCCTCGAGGGCGCGGTTGGCGTCCTCGAGGGCGTAGGTGCTCACGCGGGTCTGCACCGGCACCTGCGGAGCGAGGGCGAGCATCTCATGGCCGTCGCGACGCGTCAGGTTGGCGACCGACCGCAGTGCTCGCTCCTCCCACAGGATGCTGTAGGGAAAGGAGGGGATATCGCTCATGTGTATTCCGGCGCACACGACGGTCCCGCCGGGGGCGAGCGCCCGCAACGCGAGCGGAACGAGCGCTCCCACCGGAGCGAAGATGATCGCCGCTTCGAGCGGCTCGGGCGGCGCCTGCTCCGAGCCCCCCGCCCAGACCGCTCCGAGCTCGCGCGCGAAGGCCTGTGTGCTCTCATCGCCAGCGCGCGTGAAGGCGTACACCTCGCGATCCTGCCAGGCACAGACCTGCGCCAGGATGTGTGCCGAGTCGCCGAAGCCATACAGGCCCACACGGCGCGCGTCGCCGCACATCCGCAGCGCCCGGTACCCGATCAGTCCGGCGCACATCAGCGGCGCGGCCTGAACGTCGGAGTAGCTGTCGGGGATGGGGAGGCAGTAACGGTCGTCCGCGACCGTGAACTCGGCGTATCCGCCGTCGATGTCGCGCCCCGTGAACAGTGCGTTCGGGCACAGGTTCTCGCGCCCGCTGAGGCAGTACTCGCATGTGCCGTCCGTCCAGCCGAGCCACGGCACGCCGACCCGGCGCTCACCGTCGCCCGCGCCGCCTGCCCCTTCGCCGCCGGGCTGCACCGCGCCGACGATCATGTGCCCGAGGACGCGGGGCGGGTTCGGCACGTCCACCTCGCCGTCCAGGAGGTGCAGGTCGGTACGGCACACGCCGCACGCATGGACGCGGATCAGCAGCTCGCCGGCGCCGGGTGTCGGGATCGGCCGCTCCTCCGCTCGCAGCGGCCGGCCCACCTCGTCGAAGACCATCGTCCGCATCTGTCGCCTAACCGAAGAACAGCTCCGCCGTCTCGTACAGCTTAGGGTCGAGGAGCTTCGGCTCACGGAGCGCGTCCTCGAGAGGCACCTCGACGATCTCGGTCCCGCGCAGCGCCACCATCATGCCGAAGCGCCCGCCGGCGAGGGCGTCCATCGCCGCGACGCCGAAGCGGGTGGCGAGCACGCGGTCGAATGCCACCGGCGTGCCGCCGCGCTGGACGTGGCCGAGGATCGTCACGCGGGTCTCGAAGCCGGTCCGTCGCTCGATCTCGCCCTCGAGCGCCACGCCGATCCCACCGAGCCTCGGATGCCCGAACGCGTCGGTCTCGGTTCCGGCCCGGATCTCGAGCGTGCCCTCGCGCGGCGCGGCGCCCTCGGCGACGACCACGATCGAGAAGCTCCTGCCGCGCGCGTGCCGGCGGCGCAGATGGGCCACGACCTCCTCGATGTCAAACGGCCGCTCGGGCACGAGGATCGCGTCGGCGCCGCCGGCCATTCCGGCGTGCGTGGCGATCCAGCCGGCGTGCCGGCCCATCACCTCGACGACCATCACCCGGTTGTGCGACTCCGCGGTCGTGTGGAGGCGGTCGATCGCGTCGGTCACGATCTGCACGGCGGTCTGAAAGCCGAACGTGACGTCGGTGCCGCCGAGGTCGTTGTCGATCGTCTTGGGCACGCCGACGACGGGTATGCCATCGTCGCGCAGCCTCAGCGCGACTCCAAGCGTGTCCTCACCACCGATCGGGATCAGCGCGTCAACGCCGCGCTGCTCGAGAGTGCTGCGCACCAGCGCCGTGCCGTCCTTGCCCTCGGCGTACGGATTGGTCCGCGAGGTTCCCAGGATCGTGCCGCCGCGAGGCAGGATCCCGGCGATGCTCTGAGACGTGAGCTCGACCGCGTCGTTCTCGAGTAAGCCCGCCCACCCGTACCGGAATCCGATGAAGCTGTAGCGGCCGTCAGCCAGGCCGCGGCGCACCACCGCGCGGATCACCGCGTTCAGCCCAGGGCAGTCGCCGCCGCCCGTGAGCAGCCCGATCCGGGTGGGTGCGTCCGCGCCGGCCACTCCCATCAGATGCCCTGCCCCGGCAGGAACTCGTTCGTGAACGGCGGCAATCCGCCGTTTGGATTGTGCGTCACCAACTTGTGCGAGAGCATCCAGCTCCCGAAGCTCGCCCACGCGGCCGGGTCCTGCCAGCCGAACGGCTTGCCGGTGTCGGCCGGGAGCACCGCCGGCAGGGTCTGGCGCACCGATTCCAGCTGGAGCTTCGGTTCCAGCGACGGGTTGGCGCCCGTGAGCAGCGCCGTCGCCGCGGCGGGATCCGCCCGCACCTCGCGCTCGCCGCGCGTGAGCGCCTGCATGAAGGCGCGCAGATCCTGGCCGCGCTTGCGCGCCTCGTCCTGGCGCACCACCAGCACGAGCTCGTTGTAGGTCGGCACGCCGGCGCGATCGACCGGGATTACCGTCGGGTGCTTGTGCATCAGGCGCAGTTGGATCGCCTCGTAGTTCCAGAAGCCGCCGAGCGTCGCGTCCACACGGCCGGAGACCATCGCCGGGACGAGGTTGAAGCCGACGTTCGTCTGCCTGACGCTGCGAGGGTTCACCCGCGCGGCCAGCAGGGCGGTTCGCAGCTCGGCGGCCTGGTAGGCGATGCCGGCCGTCCCTACCCGCTTGCCCGCGAGGTCGGAGACGCGCGCGACATGCTTGCCGTGGATGGCGATGATCGAGGTCAGCGGGCGCTGGACGAGCGCGCCGATCGACACCAGCTTCAGGCCGCTGTCGCGGGCCAGCATCAGCTCCGGCTCGTAGGAGATCGCCATGTCCACCCTGCCGGCTGCGAGCAGCTTCAACGGTTCGGCGGGGTCGGCGGGCGCCTGCGGCTGCACGTCGAGGCCGACGGCACGGAAGTCGCCATGTGCCATCCCCGCGTACAGCGCCGCGTGGTCCGCATTGGGGAAGAAGTCGAGCATCACCGTGAAGCGCTTGGTCGCGCGCGCGGAGATCGTGTCCTGCGTCGCGCCGCACGCCGTCAGCGCGACGGCGCAGGCGAGGGCCGTCGCGACGATGCTCGCAAGGCGCAGCGGATGTGACTTGATCAATTCGGGTCTCCTCGTCGTCGGGTGCTCCAGGGGGCGAGCCTCTGCTCGGCGAATGCGAGCGTGTAGAAGCAGGCGATTGCGAATACGAACAGGACGGCCGTGCCAGCGTACGCGCGCGGCGTCTGGAAGTTGACATCGGCAAGGATCTCGCGGCCCAGCCCCGGGTAGGCGCCGGAGGTCGGGGTCGTGGTCTCGGCGATGAACGCGCCGATCACGCCGACCGCGAGCGCGATGCGCGCGCCGCTGAGGGCGGCGGGCAGAGCCGCCGGGAGCTCGGCGAAGCGGAACGCCTGCCAGCGGGACGCGTCGAGCGTGCGCAGCAGCTTGCGCTGATCGGGATCAACGGCCGCAAGCCCGTCGACCGTCGTCACCACCACCGGGAAGAAGCAGATGAGCGCGATCACCACCAGCTTCGGCAGCAGCCCAAAGCCCCACCAGAAGACGAGCAGCACGCCGATGACCGGGATCGGGACGGCCTGCGAGCCGACCGCCAGCGGGTAGACCGCTCGCCGCAGCAGGGGTGAGAGATGGAGCGCGACGGCCAGCAGGAACCCCCCGACGAGGGCCAGGGCCAGGCCGAGCACCACCTCCTGGGCGGTGACCGTGAAGTTGTGCCACAGGAGGCCGGCGCTGTTCCACAGGGCCGTGGCGACCGCGTGGGGCGCCGGCAGCAGGTCGGCTTCCACGCCGGCGAGGTCGACATAGATCTCCCACGCGCCGAGCAGCATCACGCTCAACACGAGCGCAGGGAGGGCCCGCGTCAGCCGGGCGCTCACCGCCGGGCGCCAGTTCCCAGCGCCATCAGCGCCTGCTCGCGCATGGCGATCACCTGTCCGTCGGTTCGCGCCCGGGGCCGCGGTATCCCGACATCGAGCCGCGCGGTCACGCGACCCGGTCTGGGGGACAGAACGACGACACGGTCGGCCAGCAGGATCGCCTCCTCGACGTCATGCGTGACGAGCACGACGGTGCGTCCCTCTCGCGCGAGCGTCCCCGCGAGCCACTCCTGCATCTCGCTGCGGGTGATCGCATCGAGTGCGCCGAACGGCTCATCGAGGCAGAGCACCGGCTTGCCGGAGAGCAGCGTTCGCAGGAAGGCGACCCGCTGGCGCATGCCGCCGGAGAGCTCGTGCGGCCGCGCGCGCTCGAACCCGTCCAGTCCGAGCCCGGCGAACAGCGCAGCAGCGCGGCCGCGTGCCCGCGCTCGCCCGAGCCCGGCGATGCGCAGCGCGAGCGCCGCGTTGTCGAGCGCGCTCAGCCAGGGCAGCAGCAGGTCGTGCTGCGGCATGAGCGCGGCGGGCGGGCATTCGATCCTGCCGCTGTCGGGCGCCTGCAGCCGGCAGAGGAGCTCGAGCAGCGTCGTCTTGCCGCAGCCGCTGGGTCCGACGACCGCCAGCACCTCACCGGTCGCGAGCTGCAGCGAGACGTCCTCGAGCGCGCGCACCTGCGGCTCACGCGGTCCGCCATAGGCGCGGCTCACGTGACTGACGGCGATCCCGCCGCCTGCGGTCGTCACCCTGGGCGACGGCTGTGTGCGGGACTGCAGTTGGGTCGGCACTTCGCTCCCTCCGCGGGCATTACCCCACAGGTTCGAAGGGTCGACGCCGGGGGAATCGCTTCCCGGGCGCCATCTCAGCCGGCCTTCCCGCCAGCCCCCCTGGTGTCATTCAGTGCTGTCGGCTGATGCTAGCGCGCGGCGGCTATCACCGGGCGGGTCAGCGCCCGGACGAAGTCCTCGAGCTGGGCGGTCGTCCAGCACTCGAATGCCGTGCAGTACTGCTCGTAGGCGGAGATCACCGAGTCGCCGTAGTTCCAGTAGAGCCGAGGCTCGGGGTTCAGCCAGAACGTCCGGCCGGCGCGCGCGGCGATCTGGGCGAACACGTCCGCCCGCGGGTCGCGCCCGTTGGTGCGCGCGTCGCCCAGCACGATCACGGTGGCCCTGGGGTGCAGGTCGTCCTCGACCTTGACCAGGAACTCCGACCACACGCGGCCGTAGTCGGTGTAGCCGGAGATGTCGGCCACGCCCGCGTCGCCGGCGATGCGCTCGCTGACCGCTTTGAAGTTGCGCTCGTGCTCGAAGATGTCGGTCACCTCGGAGATGCGCTCGATGAACACGAACGAGCGCATCTTGCGGAAAGTGTCGTGCAGGGCGTGCAGCACAGAGAGGAAGAACACCGACGCGGAGGTGACGCTCGTCGACACGTCGCAGAGGACGTAGATCTCCGGGCGGCGCGGGCGGCGCGGGCGGAACTTGAGCACCACCGGGACGCCGCCGGTCTGCAGCGACGCGCGCATCGTGCGCCGGACGTCGACGTGGGCGTGGCGGCGGTGACCGCGCGCCTGGAGTCCCTGGGTGGCGAGCCTGCGGCGCAGCTGGGCCACGACGCGGTGCACAGCCGCGAGATCGGCGAGCGGGCCGGAGGGGAGGGCGCGGTCGAGGTCGCCCAGCGGCCTCGCCGGCGGCAGATTCCCCGTCCGCTCGATCTGCGAGCGCTCGAGCTCGCGGCGCAGGAGAGCCTCGAAGCGGCGCAGCGCGTCGCGCGGCAGGCCATCGCGGCGTGGATCCTCCGGCGGCAGGTCGGGCTGTGGCTCGGCGCGCAGCCCGAGCGCGCGGCGGATGCGCTGCACGTCAACGCCGATGACCCCCGAGCCCTCCTGCCTGCGCGCAAACGCGGCGATCGCCATCCGCGCGAGGTCGCGCATCGCGCCCTCCGATCCCTGCCTGAGGGCATCGGCGATCTGCGCGCGCAGGGCGTCGAGCTCCTCGTCGGAGAGCTCCCCCAGCGTCGACTCGTGCTCCTCCTGCACCCCCTCCCGCGAAGCGGCCATCTCGACCGCGCGAAAGAAGAAGCGGTCGAAAACGAGCTCGAACACACGCCTGTCCTCCTGGCTCTTGGCGAGCGTCGCGGCGAGCGCCTCGCGGAATCCCTCCTCGGACGTCCAGCTGATCTCGCGCAGGACTTCGAACGCGTCGAGCATCTCCGAGGTGCCGACGGCGACCCCTTCGCGACGCAGCTCCTCGCCGAGCTCGAGGATGCGCGCGGGCAGGCCGGCTGCCGGCTGCGAGGCGCCCCCGGGGGCGCTCTCAGGCGACATCGGCGGACGATCGGAGCTTCAGCCCCACGCGGTCTGCCACCACGTCCATGTCGGTCCGATGCTTGACGATCACCGACATCGTGTCGGTGAAGGTCTCGGCGTCGATGTCATCGACGCCGAGCAGCAGCAGCGCCCGGGCCCAGTCGATCGACTCGGCGATCGATGGCGGCTTCTTGAGGTCGAGCGCGCGCACCATGCCGACCACCTCGACGAGCCTGCGAGCGACCGACTCGGACAGCTCCGGCGTATGCAGCCGCACGATCTCCAACTCGTGCTCGAGCGCCGGATAGTCGAGCCACAGGTACAGGCAGCGGCGCTTCAGCGCCTCGGTCAGCTCCCGCGAGTTGTTGGAGGTGAGCAGCACGACCGGATGCGTGCGCGACTCCACCCGCCCAAGCTCCGGGATCGAGATCTGGAAGTCGGAGAGCACCTCGAGCAGCATCGCCTCGAACTCCTGGTCGGTCTTGTCGATCTCGTCGATCAGCAGCACGACCGGCTCCTCGGAGGCGATCGCCGTCATCAGCGGCCGGGCGAGCAGGAACTCCTCGCCGAAGATGTCCTCCTGCACCGCGTCCCAGCCCGTGCCGGATGCCTCGGCCTGGATGCGCAGCAGCTGCTTGCGGTAGTTCCACTCGTACAGCGCCTTCGCCTCGTCGAGGCCCTCGTAGCACTGCAGCCGCACCAGCTCGCGGCCGAGGTAGGAGGCGAGCGCCTTCGCAAGCTCCGTCTTGCCGACGCCGGCCGGTCCCTCCACGAGCACCGGCTTGCCGAGCCTCGTCGCCAGGTAGGAGACCAACGCCGTGGACTCGCCCGGCAGGTAGCCCACCGCACGCAGCCCCTCTGCTACTTCTGCGACCGAGGAGGGCGCCGGAGAGGGTGGGGCGGGCATGTCAAAGCAATGATAGGCCGCTGAAGGAGCTCGCCCGCGCTTCCCGCTACGTTGTGCTCATGGAGCCGACCGCCAGCGGTGATCTCGTGAAGGTGGCCGGCGCCGGCCCCGAGCGCGACGCGATCGTGTTCGACACGCCCAGCAGGTCCAAGGTCGTGGTGGCTGTCGTGGATCCCCGCCGAGGTCCCGTGCTGCGAACGGTTCACCCGAAGGCGCTGAGCGACCGCACGCAGGCGGGCCCCGACGACCGAGCGCTGCAGCTCCTCATCCGCCGGACGCCCTCACCGGTTCGGGCCGCGGGCGGCGCCGGCTCCGCCGCCGGCCGCGGAAGCCCGGGTCACGCGCGCGCCGCGATGCACCGCACGACCGGCAAGTAGCGCCGCAGGCCGGCGCCGCGCCGGTCGCTAATCGGCGTCCGCCGGGCGATCCTCGAAGGACATCTGCTCACCCGGGGGCGGCGGCGGGTGGCGTGGGCGGCCGCTCGCGCCGCGATCCGCCGGCACCGGTGCCGAGCGGGCGGGACGCGCCGAGGACGGGAGGACCGCGGTCACGCCGGGCTCGGGCGGGGGTCGCCGAGGGGGGGTCTCCGCGTCGCGCTCACGCTGGGACGGCCCGCGCCGAGAGCGGGTCCGAGGTGGTTCGGGTCGTTCGGCGGCGCGCATCCGCCAGCCGGCGTAGAACAGGACCCCAGTGGCCACGAACGCGAGGAAGAAGCCCCACTCGATCCCGACCGGATAGCCGTTGCCGGCCGGCCGGTCAAAGACGCGATAGAAGATCAGCAGGCCGGCCCAGCCGCCGGCGATCATCGTGACCGTGCCGTCGCCGCCCGGGAGGTGGAACTCGTGTCCCTCGGTGCGGGCCAGCAGCATCGCGATCACGCCGGCGGCCACCAGGAAGACCGCAGCCTCCACAAACGAGACGTCGCCGAACGCATTGATGCTGTGCGAGTAGATCGCCTTCGTCTTGGGATTGAGGCTCTGAAGCCCATACCAGGGGAAGAACATCGTCACCAACAGCGCGAGCGCCGCGACGACGGCGAGTCGGCGCTCGGACTCCATCGCGCGCCACGCATGCGTGAGCCGCGTCATCGCCGCTGTTCTCCAGGTCCCGTCGTGCGGTGAGAGCTCACTCGGGACTAGTCTAGGCGCGGCACCCGAAGCTAATGCTTGCTCACGGCGATCGTCCCGGTCGCCGTGGCGAAGTTCCCGGCCAGATCTGCGGCGGTCAGCGTGATCGTGAAGCTGCCGCCCTTGGCCGGCGTGACCCACAGCAGCTTCGGCTTCCCGCGTTCCAGCGTCGCCCTGTTGGTCCACACCACGCGGGCGCCCTGGCGCACCGTCAGGCCGACGGTGGAGATCTTCGAGAGCGATATCTGCACGCCCGCGCGAGTGCCGCCGCGAAGCGCCTTCGAGAGCAGCGCGATCGCGGGTGGCGTGCGCAGGTCGGCGGTGAAGCGCTGCGCGGTCGTGCAGTAGATCTGGTCGCCGGCTATTCCAGGCCCCGTCTGGGCAAGGGCCGCCGGCACACGACGCACCGAGGAGGCTCCTGCGCCTCCGGTCGGGGTGGTGCTCCCGCCGGCCGGGGGCGGGGGTGCAGGGGTCCCGGTCGCAGGGGGCGGCGCGGCCGGCGTGGACGGAGGGCCTTTGCGCGTGCGTTCGCAGAGGTGCTGCAGGAATTCGGTCAGCAGTTCGTGGTAGTTGAGGTTCGATTCCCCGTACTGGTCGTACAGCGACCAGGCGCCGGTGTCGAAATGGGGCACCTCGGCGCGCGCCTCCGCGTCGCCCGCTTCGAACAGCGCCAGCCCGAGGGGGTCCTTCGTGATCGACGCGAATTCGTAGAGGCCTACGAGCGCCTGGATGAAGCCGTTGAGGATCCTGTCGCTGGGCGCGTAGGTGTACTCGGCGTACAGGGCCCCCGCCGGGGTGCGAACGCGGACGCCCTGCGGTGTCGGCGTCTCGAAGACGCCGAGCGCCTGCTGCGCCGCGACGAGGTGCGCGGGTTCTTTGTAGCGCGACCAGGCCCGCGAGAGAAGCTGCAGCGCCGTTCCCTGGGAGAGCCCGCTGGTCCATGGCGGCAGGCCGCCGTCGAAGCGGAACAGGTACTCCCAGGCGATTCCCCCCGCGCGTTTGGCGGCGAGCGGGATGACCTCGCTCAACAGCGCTCGCAGGTTGGCGTTTTCGTGACCCGAGAGGTAGTAGCCGTTGCCTTTGCCGAAGGTCGCAAGCCACTGGATCTCGATGCCCTGCCCGGGGTAGTACTCCCAGACGAGCTTGCTCGACGGGAAGCTCACCCGCTCACCGCTCGACAGCAGCGGTTCGGTCGTCCACCACTGGCGGTTGCGTTCGAGCGTCAGGAACACCGCCGGCAGCCGTGACGCGCTCAGCGCGCCGGCCGACGCCATCGCCTGCACGTTCGACAGCACGCCTCCCAGCTCGGTCTTGCGCGTCCCGCTCAGCCGGCCCAGCGAGCGTTTCGCGGCCACATAGCTCGAGTAGTACTGGCGCTCGAGCGTTTCGTTGATCGCCCCGCTGCGCAGCAGGCTGCTCAGCGCGGCGCTGACGCTCGGTCCATGGTGAACCGCCGCGCGGGCCTTCGCGGGCCGTCCCAGGGGAGGCAGGCCCAGCGGAGATCCGCCGGCCCAGGCAGCTGGAGCCGCCAGCACGCCGAGGACGAGCGCTCCCGAGGCGAGCGCGGAGAGACGCCTTGCGCGCACGGCGCGGATGCTACGCTCGGCCGCCGCGCTGCCTGCATCGGCCCTTGCAGCCCGGCGCCCTTGAAGTGAGAGCACACCTTCCGAACACATCCCGGCGCGCTGTAGTTGCGCGAACCGCCGGAGCCATCGCCGCGCCCGCCCTGGCTGTCGCTCTCGGCGCGTGTGGTGCAGGCGGCGGCTCCCAGAGCCCGCAGGCGCTCCTGAAGGAGACCTTCGCCTCGCACACGGCGGTCGCGGGCGGCCGCATCGACCTGTCGCTCGCGCTCTCAACCCCCCGCTCCGGTGGGAACCGCTCCCGCGGCGGCGCCTTCGCGCTGCGTCTCGCTGGGCCCTTTCAGAGCCTTGGGCCCGCACGGCTCCCGCGCTTCGCGCTGAAGCTCAGCCTCACAGCAGCCGGGCTCACGCCCTCTGGCCCCACGCTGCGCGCGGGTGCGACATCGACCGGTGAAAAGCTCTTCATCGAACTGGCGGGCACGCCGTTCCTCGCGCCCGCCAGCACCCTGAGCGCGCTCCAGCGAGGCTACGCCGAGGCCGGCCGCGGCACGTCGGGGTCTGCCGGCGGCTCCTCCTTCGCCACCTTGGGCCTCGATCCCGGCATGTGGCTCGAGCGCCCGCGGATCGCAGGCTCGGCGCGCATCGCCGGCGTCGAGACCACCCACGTCATCGCCGACGTGAACGTCCCGCGCCTGCTCGCCGACGCGCAGAGGCTCTCGGGCGCAGTCGCCGGTCTCGGGCTCGGCTCCTCCCGCTCGGGTCCGCGCCCGCTCTCGCCGGCGCTGGCCTCGGCGCTCACGAGCTCGGTGCGCTCCTCGCGCGCGAACATCTACACAGGCGCTCGCGACCATCTCCTGCGCCGGCTGTCGCTGCGGGTCACCACCGTTGCGGCGCCAGGCACGCGTGACGCGCTGGGCGGCCTGCAACGCGCGAACTTCGCCATGCGGCTCAACCTCACCGCGCTCAATCGAGCTCAGGCGATCCTCGCGCCCAGCAACCCGCAGCCGCAGTCCAGGTTGATCGTCGAGCTCAAGCGGCTCGGGCTCGCAGGCTAGGTCACTCCGGCGGGAGCTCGAGCTCGTCCGCCCCGTCGAGCTCGTCGTCCTGCTCGTCGTCCTCGTCGTCGAGGTCGTCTTCGGAGAGGTCGTCGGCGCCGGGCTGGTGTGTCAGCTGGAAGCGCTCGATGAGCTCGTCGCGCCTGTGCTCGTCGAGCGGCGAGTCCTCTGAGATCAGCACCCAATCGACGCCGTCGAACTCGTCGGCGTCGAAGATCTCGTGGGCGATCTCAGGCGAGTCGTCGACGACGATCAGGATCTCCGTCTGGGGATTGAAATATGTCCCCGGCCGGAGCGTTAGCTCGTCGAGCTGAAAGCGGCGCGCTTTGCTCATCGCGCGTTTATACCCGACGGCTCGAGGTCATGCTCAGGGATCCAGCTCGTCCAGTGTTCGCGCCACCTCGGCGTTCACATCGAGCGGCTCGAGACCCTGGCGCACACGCCGCTCGTTGCGGGCGACCACGAGCTGTCGCACCTCATCGACGAGCCCCGAGTCGCGGGTGTCCGCCCCCTGCGCCGGAGCGAGCAGGCGCGAGAGCTCCGCCTCGATGTCGAGCGCGGGAAGCCCCCTGCGCACGAGCCGGTCGCTGCGAGCACCCAGCATCTGGCGGATCTCCTGCTCGCGCTCGGCGCTCGCCGCGGGCGAGTCGGGCGCCGGAGCAACCGGGGAGGGTCCGTAGTCGCCGTCCCGCGAGAGGCCGCCCCGGCCGATGTGGTCGTACATGCTGTCGCTTCCGCGAGTGACCAGGAACAGCAGCGATATCACCACAGAGAACGCGACCGTGCCGAACACGACGAAGTTGAGCCCGTTCTCTGAGATGCCCGGCACGACGGTAGAGAGGGCGTTATGCACCTGCTGGATTGTTGCTCATCGGCCCTATCTCCGCTACCCTCCCAGAGCGAGATTGACTGACCAGTCAATCTATGAGTCCGCGCCATCCCGTTAGGAGATCTGAGAATGGTCGATTTCACGCTCACAGACGAGCAGAGGAACCTGCGCGAGATGGCGCATGACTTCGCCGTCAAGGAGATACGTCCCGTCGCCTGGGACTACGACAAGGACGGGACCTGGCCGGAGGACATCATCAAGAAGGCCTGGGAGGTCGGCTTGATGAACTCGCACATCGAGGAGGAGTACGGTGGCGCGGGCGCCGGCTACCTCGACGGCTGCCTGATCGAGGAGGAGCTCTCGTGGGGCTGCTCGGGCATCCAGACCTCGCTCGGCTGCAACGGGCTGGCGACCGCGCCGATCGCCCTAGGCGGCTCTGAGGAGGTCAAGAAGAAGTACCTCGGGATGCTGACCGAAGCGCCCAAGCTGGCCTCGTTCTGCCTGACCGAGCCCGATGCGGGCTCCGACGTGTCTGGGATGCGCACGACGGCCGTCAAGAAGGGCGACAAGTACGTCATCAACGGCTCCAAGTGCTTCATCACCAACGGCGGCTACGCCGACTACTACACCGTCTACGCGAAGACCGACAAGGACGCCGGTCACCGCGGCATCTCGGCGTTCGTGGTCGAGCGCGACTGGGGCGTCGTGGTCGACAAGAAGGAGGACAAGCTCGGTCAGCGCGCCTCCAACACCGCCACGATCTCCTTCAACGACGTGGAGGTCCCTGCCGAGAACCTGCTCGGCGAGGAAAACAAGGGCTTCAAGCTGGCGATGATGACACTCGATCGCACGCGGCCGGGGGTCGCCGCGATGGCGACCGGCATCGCCCGCGCCGCCTTCGAGTTCGCGACCGACTACTCGCGCGAACGCGTCCAGTTCGGGGTCCCGATCGCGATGCACCAGGCGATCCAGTTCATGATCGCCGACATGGCCACTGAAATCGAGGCGGCGCGCCTGCTCACCTGGAAGTCGGCGGTGATGCTCGACAACGGCGAACGCAACACGCTCATCTCCTCGCACGCCAAGCGCTTCGCGGCCGACGCGGCGATGAAGGTCGCCACCGAAGCCGTCCAGGTGTATGGCGGCTACGGCTTCATCAAGGACTATCCCGTCGAGAAGCTGTTCCGCGACGCCAAGATCATGCAGCTCTACGAGGGCACCTCGCAGATCCAGCGCCTGGTCATCGCCCGCGAAACGCTGCTGCCGCGCCGGGTCGAGCAGCCGGCCGAGGTCGGCGGCGTGGAAACCGTCGCGGTTTAGCGAACGCGGGGACTCAGCCGATCACCAGCGGCTGGCCGTAGTTGGACACCTGAGCGCCGTTGGTGACGCGCACGAGGACCCGGTAGACGCCGCGCGAGACGGGCACCACGCGGCTGAACTTCGAGCTCGTCGCGTTGAGGTGGCGCAGCACGGTGCCGCCCGCCAGCACGCCATGCCCGTGCGTGATCCTGAGGATGCCGACCTGCATGCCGTCGACGGCCGGCGTCACGGTGCCGTAGATGCGCGCGAAGTGGCGCCTGTGGACGTGGCCGACGTGGCTCGAGACGCGGACGGCTACGTTCTCGACCGCGACAGGGCTCAGCACCGGTGGGTTCGTGGTTGTCGAGATCCTGAACTGCGTGACGACCCCCAGCCCCAGGATCGGGAACGAGAAGCTGCCCGTCGCGCTCGTCAGCTGCGGGTTGGCGGCGTTCTGGAAGCCCGCCGTGAAGGGGAACTGGCTCGCCTGGAGCACGACCGCTCGGTTGGCGTTGCCGGTTCCCGAGAGCGTGCCCTGAACCGTCACGGTGCCCCCGAACAGGACGGGGTCCGGAGAGGCGAGGATCGCCAGCGAGAGCGGCACCTTCGTGGTGAGCACGGTGTGGTCGCTGCCGATCGTCGCGCCCGAGGCGTTCACGGCGACCAGGCGGTAGTGGTACACGGTCAGCGGCTGCAGGCCGCCGACGGCAAGGCTGATTTTGACGGCGTGGGTACCGCCGCCCGCGTCGGCGATTGCGGTCTGCCCGCCATAGGCTCTCGTCACCCCGTACTGGAAGTAGTAGGACGTGTTCGCCCCGTTCGGGTCCACCGACCCTGTCAGGACCGCCGATCCGTAGCTGACCTGCTTGGCCGCCCCGGTGTTCGCCGCCGGTTTGCCCGCCGCCTGTGCCAGGGCGGGCAGCGCCAGCGCGCTCAGCGTGGCCAGCAGCGCGGCCGATGCTCGAGGTCCTGCCGTGCGGTTGCTCCTTCTTGCCATTTCCGCCTCCCAGCGGTCGAGGTGTGCTCAGATCGTCGCGGCGCCCGGAACCCCTCCCGTTCGAGAGCTGCCATCTAGGGAAACCCTCGCGAGGGCCGGAAGGTGCGCTGTTGCGGGCGTGGCGCTAGGCTCCCGCGGGCCGGGTGGGCCGCTAATCAGAGGAGAGCGAAAGCATGTTCGTGTTCAAAGCCGCCGTCGTGGGCGCCGGGACGATGGGCGGACAGATCGCCCAGACGATCGCCGCCGCGGGCATCCCCGTAGTGCTCAAGGACATCGACGACGCGCTCGTACAGGCGGGTCTCGAGGAGGCCCGCAACGTCACCCGCGGACAGGTCGCCAAGCTCGCCGAGAAGGGCAAGATCACGGCCGCGCAGGCCGACGCGCAGCTCGAGGAGATCCTCGGGCGCATCCAGGGCACCACCTCCTATGCGGGCTTCGGCGACGTGGACTTCGTGATCGAGGCGGTGCCCGAGCGGATGGACATCAAGCAGAGCGTCTTCGCCGAGCTCGACGCTGCGACCCCCGGCCACGCGATCCTCGCCTCGAACACGTCCTCGCTGTCGATCACCGAGATCGGCGAAGCGACGCTGCGGCCCGAAAAGGTCATCGGATTTCACTACTTCTATCCAGCCGCCGTCATGCCGCTGATCGAGATCGTCGAGGGAGAGGAGACCTCGGCGGAGACCGTCAGCGCGACCGTGACCTTCGCCCAGACGATCCGCAAGCAGCCGATCACCTGCGCCGAGGTCCCCGGCTTCGTCGTCAACCGCATCCTCAACTCGGGCATCTCGGAGGTGTGGCGCCTGCAGGAGGAGAAGGGCATGTCGATCAAGAAGATCGACGAGGGCGTGGGAGCCGCCGGCGTCGTTCCGGTGGGTCCCTACTACCTGGGAAATCTGCTCGGCCTCGACACGATCCTGCACGTCGCCGAGCACCTCGTCGAGTCCTACGGCGAGGAACGCTTCTACGTGCCCAAGGGCATGCAGAAACTGGTCGCCGAAGGCAAGCTCGGCGCCAAGACCGGCGGCGACGGCTTCTATGACCCGCAGGGCGAGCCGAACCTCCCGGGCGACGCCGATCCCGACATCGCGGAGCTGGTCGAGCTCCTGTCGCTGAAGACCTTCCTCGAGTCATGCCTGGTGCTCGAGGAGGGCGTCGCCACTCACCGCGACATCGACTTCGGGATGATGGCCGGCGCCGGGCTGGACCCGAGGCGCGGCCTGCTTCCGCCGTTCATGAAGGCCGACAGCGAGGGGCTGGACGCGGTCCTCGAGCGGATGGAGAACGCACGCGAGCGCTACGGCGAGCGCTTCGCCGCGCCCACGATCCTGCGAAGGCTCGTCGCACAGGGCCGCCTGGGCCAGAAGAGCGGGCAGGGCTTCTACGCCTACCCACAGCCCGACGCCGAGCAGCCGGCGGAGGTCGTGACACTCGAGACGCGCGGGGACGGTGTGGCGATCGCGTGGCTGGCAAACGGCCAGATGAACTCGATCTCCCCGCAGGTCGTGCAGGACCTCGAGAAGGTGTGGCGCGCCGCGCAGGGCTCCGGGGTGAGGGCGCTGGTGATCGCGTCGTCGAACCCGTTCCTCTACTCGGCCGGTGCGGACATCAAGGCGTTCACGAGCATGGACGAGTCCTCCGGCGAGCAGCTGATCAACTCGGCGCACGAGCTGTTCAAGGAGCTCGGCACCGACGGCATCGCGACGATCGCCGCGGTCAACGGGCTCGCGTTTGGCGGAGGCTGCGAGCTCGCGATGGCCTGCGACGTGCGCATCGCCGCGCGCTCGGCGCTGTTCGGGCAGCCCGAGATCAAGCTCGGGATCATCCCCGGGTTCGGCGGCACGCAGCGCCTGGCGCGCCTCGTGGGCGCGAGCAAGGCACTCGAGATGAACCTCGTGGGGGACCCGATCCTCGCCGACGAAGCGTTCGAGCTGGGGCTCGCCAACCGCCTGGTCGAGGACCACGAACTCCTCGACACGGCGCTGCTCTGGGCCCGCAAGCTGGCCACCGCGGCGCCGCTCGCGTTGGGCGAGATCAAGCGCGTCTCCGGCGCCGGAGACCTCGACTCCGGGATCGAGGCCGAGAAGCGCGCCTTCGCAGCGGTCTTCGCAAGCGACGACGCCAAGGAGGGCATTTCCGCCTTCCTTGCCAAACGCGCGCCCCACTTCAGGGGGCGCTGACGCGGGCGGTGAACTGGTGACGTTGCTCTCCCGCGCGGTGCGTATAACCATGGCTATACAGACGCTTCGATGAGCGACGCGCCAGCCGAGCTTGATCGTGGCGTGAACGATGAACGCAGGCGCCTCGCCGAGCTCGTGCGGGGCGCGCGCTCGGTCGTCGCGCTGACCGGAGCAGGCATCTCCGTCCCCTCCGGCATCCCCGACTTCCGGTCGCCCGGCACGGGGCTGTGGGAGCGCGTGGACCCGATGCAGGTTGCCCACATCGACGCGTTCGGCAGCGACCCGGTGCGTTTCTGGCGCTTTTACGGCGAGCGCTTCGCGACGCTCGAGAGCAAGCTGCCCAACGGCGCGCACCGCTCGCTCGTCGCGATGGAGCGGCGAGGTCTGCTCGATGCGGTGATCACGCAGAACGTCGACATGCTCCACCGCAGGGCCGGCACGCGCGAGCTGGTCGAGGTGCACGGCAGCATCGCCGGCTGCGAATGCCAGTCGTGCAGGCTCCGAGTACCGCTGGAGCGGGCCCGCGCCCTCCTGCACGCGGACGCCGAGGGAGTTCCGCGCTGCGAGCGCTGCCGCGCGCCCCTGAAGCCTGGCGTCGTGCTCTTCGGCGAGCTCCTGCCAGAGGCCGCCATCGCCCATGCGCGCCAGCTCTGCGAGGCCGCCGATGTGCTGCTCTGCATCGGCTCCTCGCTCGAGGTCCATCCCGTCGCGGGGCTGCCGCTGCTCACGCACGCGGCCGGCGGCGTCGTCGCGATCCTCACGCAGGGCCCGACCCCGCTCGACGAGCTCGCCGGGGTGCGCCTCGGCGGAGACGTGGTCGAGGAGCTGCAGGCCCTCGCCGCCGAGCTCGGGTTCTAGGCCGGCTCACCGGCGGCATCCCGCTCAGGCCGGCAGTCGAGCGACCGCCAGCAGGTACTCAGCCTACGGTCGAAGGAGTCGGCCTCGAACGGAAGCTCCTCGGCGCCTCCTTCGATGAAGCGGATGTCATTTGTCGTTTGCTCCCACGAGCGCGCTGGCGACCAGGTCGCGCCCTGGATCGATGTGCCAGCGCCGCGCCACCGCCGAGAGCTCGCCCGCGAGCTCCCAGCGGTCGGGACGCGGCGGCCCTTCATATTCAGGGCTGGCGCCCTTGAGCGCCATGCATCCGGTGTTCTCGCCGATCGCCCGGATCGCCTGAACCTCCTCGGTGCTGAGCGCGGCATCGCTCGAGACCGCGGCGAGCTCGGCGCGCTTGTCCTCGATCGGCCGGGCTCCCGGTCCGCTCTCCTGGATCAGCGTCGGCGCTACGCAGCGGACCGCCGGGTGCGAGAGGTTCCACGCGCAGGCGAGCTGGAGCATCGTCATCCCGTGGCGCTCGGCGTACGGGCGCATCATCTCGAGCTTCTCGCGCCCCTCCTGCACCCAGCCCTCCGGGCGGAACCTGCGGTGGTCATAGTCGGCGAACGCGTGCCCCGGCAGGACATCGTCGTGGAACATGCCGCCGTAGTCGACGACGCGGGTGATCAGCTCGACCCGGTGGGCAGCCGCGGCGTCGAGCACCAGCTCCCCGGGCCAGGGCTCCAGCGGGTTGAGGATGATCATCGCCCAGTCGATCACCGAGGCGTTGTGCTCGAGGCAGTCGATCAGGTCCAGCGTGAAGCCGTTCGCCGGGCCGGGCGCGACGCCCAGCAGGCGCGTCAGGCCGGCCTCGCGCACCGCCTGCATGCCCTCCCATACCGCCGGGCTCGAGTAGCCGATGCGATCCGGGTTGTGCAGCAGCAGCAGGTCGAAGCTGTCGGCCCCGCAGCGCTCGAGGCTGCGCTCGGTCGCCATCCGGATGTAGTCGGCGTACTCGCCAGGCGGGCGCAGGCGAGGGTCGGTGAAGCGCGGGAAGCCCTTCGCCCCGTCTCGCTCGCCACTGTAGAAGTCATGTCCGATCGCCCCGACCAAGCAGTAGCTGTCGCGCTCGCAGCCCGCGAGCGCGACGCCGAGCGCGCGATCCGCCTCACCTGCGCCGTAGGCGTCGGCGGTGATGACCGTGTCGATGCCGGCGCCCGGCCGCAGCAGCGCCGTCAGGCGCTGATCGTCTAGCGGCTCGCCGAAGTGCATGAAGCGACCGCCACTCCAGGTTCCGACGGCGGTCGTGCCGGGATCCATCATCGCTTCAGACTAAAGCCAGTCGCCGTGCGTGCGCGGAGCGCGGCTTCCAGCCGCTCGAGCCCATGGCGCACGATCTCCTCGTCCGGCTGTCCAGCCTGACTCCCGGTCTCGTCCGGCAGCGCGGCGCGCGCTTGCGCGGCCAGCGGGTCGCGAAGCTGCTCGAGCTCGGCGATCCGCAGCGCGAGGTCCTGGCGGCCCTCGCCGCGCAGCTCTCCCAGCCCGGCGGCGTAGGCGCGATCGAGCTCCAGCGCGGCATGCGCGAGGCGCCCGTGATCGAGGTCCAGCCGCGCCCGCAGCACGAGCTCCTCGCAGAGCAGGCTCCTGCTGCGCCCCCCGAGCAGCGCCGCGAGGCGCTCCAGGGGCCTCAGCGCCGACGAGCGATCGCCGATCGACCGGCGCCGCGAGCCCGCCGACCTTCGCCGGGTCGGCCTCCACGGCAGCTCGCGGGCGTGCAGCCAGCGGCCATCGGCCACCTGCTCGCCCTCGCCCCAGCCGGCCCTGATCACGAGCGCCTGGCCGGGGGAGACCTCCCGCGCGTAGGGGTCGGCTGACGCGATCCTGTGCAGGTGCACCACGCGGTTGGCCACCGCGATCGCCGCCCGCACGTCGCGATCGCGATCGAGATCGGCGAGCCACGCGCGGGCCTGGTGCTCGGCGGAGAGCGGGATCGGGTCGATCACCGTGATCCGCGTTGTCAGAACGGGAGCCGGGTCCGGAGTCGCCTCACGTCGGGCTCGCGATCGGCGCCGCTCGAGGATCGAGGTGCGCGGGCGTCCTCGCGTGAGCTCCCGGCCGCTCGCAGCGCGGCCCGCCCCGAGCGTGCCCAGGACGACGACATGCTCGGCCTCGGCGTCGGGCCGCTCGCGAAGCAGGTAGCGGCCGTCCGGTGGACCGAGGGCCCACGGGAACTCCATCTGGATGAAGATGAACAGCTGCTCAGGCATCGCTTCACCGTATCCTTACCGTCCGGCCGCAGGCCGATGAACACCGTCCCGGTCCCGCGAGACCCTTCCAGCCGCCATCGAGGAGCAGAGGATGTCCGACGCGAGCAACACCGCCAAGAACCTGCGCGATCGTTTGAGCGGGAGCACCGAGGAACGGCTCGGCAAGGCGATCGGCGAGCTGCTCGAAAGCCCCCTGCTCACCGGTGCCATCGGCCGGGCGTTCGACGCGCGAGAGAAGGCCGCCCAGGCGCAGGAGGTGGCTCTGGGCGCGCTGAACCTGCCGTCGGCCGCCGACATCGAACGCCTGACGCGGCGCCTGCGCTCGGTGTCGCATCGGCTGGAGGGCATCGAGGACGGCGTCGGGCGCCTCGACCGCGAGATGCCCCCGCGCGTTGATCCGGCGGAGATCGCGCAGCGGCTGGCGACGATCGAGGCGCAGCTGGCGACGCTGCTCGAGCGCCTCGGTCAGCCACAGCCAGCGCCGGCACGCCCGTCGTCGTCACGCGCGAGTGCGGCGCCCAGCACCCGCAAGGCTCCGCGCAAACGTCAGGCCAAGGCGAAACCGGCCAAACCGAAGACGGCCTGAGCGCTCAGGCGCAGAGCGCGGCCATCGCGGCCGCGCCCATCCTCTCGGCCGCCGCCAGCAGCGCGCCGTCCTCAATCCGGGTGCGCGTCCCGGCGGCGTCGAATGTGTCGGAGACCGCGAGCATGCACGCGACCGGCACGCCCGCGGCCGCCCCGATCGCGAACAGCGCCGCCGCCTCCATCTCGACCGCCAGTGCGTTCTCGGCCGCCGGCGGCAGGCGGGCGTCGTAGAACAGGTCGACGCTGACGATGGTGCCCGCGCGTGCCGAGGGCTCCCGGCGGATCAGGGCCTCGGTGAGATCCCGGTCGGCGAGCGCGCGCTCGCCGGCGCCGAGCGCCCTCGAGCTCCCGTCGGCGCAGATCGACTCGCGGGCGATGACCAGGTCGCCGAGCCCGAGCCCCTGCGCGAGCGCCCCGCATGTCCCAACGCGAATCGCGCGCCGCGCGCCGAGTGCGATCAGCTCAGACAGGACGATTGCGGCCGAGGGGCCTCCCATGCCGGTCGACTGGATCGTCAGCGGCTCCCCGTCCGGGGCTGCACCGGTGTAGCCCCAGAGCCCGCGATGGTGGTTGAACATGAGCGGCTCCACAAGTAGCGCCTGGGCAAGCTCGAGGGCGCGGCCGGGGTCGCCCGGCAGCAGCACGCGCTCGGCGAGCGGCGCGGTCGGGCGCAGGTGCACGGGGGCGCTGTGCGACATGGCCGGCGACTTTAGACTTCATCGCATGGGACTGCCCGTCGCGTCGCGCGCTTGAGTGGCCAAGCCCGAGAACGATCCCTCCTCCGAGACGGGCGAGCTGACGCTCGCGCAGGTGGCCACGCGCGCCGGGGTCTCGCCGGCCACGGTGCGCCGGTGGGTCGAGAAGGGGCTGGTTCCGGGCTACGAGGGCCACTGGACCCCGGCGGCGATCGCGTACGTCCGGGTCGTCGCGAGACTGCGAGCACGCGGGCACCCGCTCAACGAGATCAAGCGGGCTAGCGACAGCGGCCAGCTGGCGATCGGTCCGATCGAGAACCTTCTCAGCAGCTCTGAGCCGCGCTACACGCTGAGGGAGGCATCACGTGCCAGTGGCCTCGACCCCGAGCTGATCAAGCGCATCTACGCCACCATGGGCCTGAGCGCCGCATCGCTGGAGGCCATCACCGAGGAAGACCTGCAGATGATGCGCTACGCCGCAGCCGTGCTCGCGGCCGGGATCCCGCTGCCGGCGTTCCTCCAGCTGATGCGCGTCTATGGGCAGGTCATCGCGCAGATAGCCGACGCCGAGGTCCGCCTCGTGCACCTCTACGTGCACGAGCCGCTGATGCGCACCGGCATACCGAACGTCGAGATCGCCGAGGAGATGGAGGGGTTGACGCGCGAGGTGCTGCCGTTTGCGGCGCCGTTTATGAACTACCTTCACGGCCGCCTGCTGGCGCACTTCGTCGAGCAGGACATGATCGGCCACATGGAGGCCGACCTCGGCGATGAGGCGCTCGCCCAGGGGCGCCTGAGGGTCGCGATCGCCTTCGCGGACCTCGCCGGCTATGCACGCCTCACCGTCGAGCGCGGAGACGAGGCCGCCGTCAGCACGGTAGAGCGGTTCGTCGAGGCAGTCGGGCAGAGCTTGCCCGCCGACGCGCGCGTGATCAAGACGCTCGGCGACGAGGTGATGGTGATCGGCTCCGATCCGGCCGCCCTGACCGGCTGGGCGGTCGAACTGGCGTCCGGCACCTCGCCCGGAGAGCCGCAGCCGCGAATCGGCCTGCACTACGGCGAGGCGCTGTACCGCGACGGCGACTACTACGGGCGGGATGTAAACCAGGCCGCGCGCGTCGTCGCTCGAGCGGGTGGCGGCGAGGTGCTGGTGACACGGCCCGTCGTGGACATGGCGATGGGCGTAGACGGGGTGGACTTCGACCGGATCGGCGAGGTGAGGCTGAAGGGGTTCTCGGAGCCGACGGAGCTGTTCATCGCCTCCCGGAAGGGGTAGCGCCGGTGATCGACGAGGAGCTTCGCGAGGCGGTTCGCGCCGGCGGCCTGCTGGCCCGAGGCCGGCCGGTCGTGGCGATGCTCTCGGGCGGGCGGGACTCGACATGCCTGCTCGACGTCGCGGTCGCGCTGTGCGGCCCCGCGCAGGTCAGCGCCCTGCATGTCAACTACGGCCTGCGTGAGCACGCGGACGCCGACGAGCGCCATTGCCGCGAGCTGTGCGCGGCGCTCGGCGTCGAGCTGGAGGTCGTGCAGGCCAGGCGCCCGCCGGACGGAGCTGGCGGGAACGTTCAGGCCTGGGCCAGGCACGTGCGCTACGGCGCGGCCGAGCAGGCCGCGCTGCGCGGCGATGCGCTGATCGCGACCGGTCACACCGCGAGCGACCAGGCGGAGACGATCCTCTACCGGCTCGCCGCCTCGCCCGGCCGGCGCGCGCTGCTGGGGATGGTCGCGGCCGAGGGGCGGCTGATCCGGCCGCTGCTCGGCGCGACCCGCGAGCAGACCGCGGCCTACTGCGAAGCGCGCGGGCTGCGCTGGCGCGAGGACGAGAGCAACGAGGACGAGCAGTACGCGCGCACGCGCGTGCGCCACGGCCTGCTGGCGGCGCTGCGGGCGGTGCATCCGGGCGCCGAGGGGAACGTCGTGAGGACCGCGGCGCTCCTGCGCGAGGAGACCGAGCTGCTCGATGGCCTCGCCGAGCAGGAGCTCGGCGGGGAGCGCAGCATCGCGATCTCGCGTCTCGCGCAGCTGCCGGCCGCGCTCGCCCGGCTGATCGTCGTGCGCCTGGCCGAGGACGCCGCCGGCACCTACGTCCCGCAGGCGGGCGACCGCGTCGAGGAGATCCTGGCGCTCGGCCGCCGCGGCGGCAGGGCGGAGCTGCACGTGGGCGGGCTCGCCGGGGCGGTGATCGAGGACGGCGTGCTCGAGATGGTCAAGCTGCGCAGGCGCTGAGGGGCCGACCGATCTGCCGCCGCGGTGCGACTAGACTCCCCGGGGTGGCCCCACCCGCGCGCGTCGCAACCGAGCCCGGAGTGGGAGAGGTGCTGGTGAGCGCCGAGGACCTGCAGCGGCGCGTCGCCGAACTGGGCGAGCAGATCTCCCGGGACTATGCGGGAAGGCCTCTGCTGCTCGTGGGAGTGCTGAAGGGCGCCGTCTTCTTCCTCAGCGACCTGATGCGCTTCATCGATATCCCGGTCGAGGTCGACTTCATGGCGGTCGCGTCCTATGGCTCGGCGACCGACTCCTCCGGCGTCGTGCGGATCCTCAAGGATCTCGATGCGGCGATCGAAGACCGTGACGTGCTGATCGTCGAGGACATCGTCGACTCGGGGCTGACGCTGCAGTACCTGATGCGGAACCTCGGCTCGCGCAACCCGCGAACGCTCGAGGTGTGCGCGCTGCTCACCAAGCCCGATCGCCGCCAGGTCGACCTTCCCACCCGTTACGTCGGCTTCGAGATAGCGAACCGGTTCGTGGTCGGTTACGGGCTCGACTACGACGAGCGCCACCGCAACCTGCCGTTCGTTGCGGCACTGGAGCGCTGAACAGGGAGCTCTCGCGCCGGCGCAGCACCCGCTCCAACCGCCGGAAAGTCGGGTTTGCCATGGTACGCTAGGGGACCGGTGGCCACGACTTCAGACGGTGTCAGGACCCTCAGGATCGACCTATGAGCCGTTTCTTCAAGAGCGCCGCATTCCCGATCCTGATCGTCGTCGTGCTCGCGTTCCTCGCGGTGAAACTGGTCAATCCCGGTTCGCAGAACCACCGCAAGCACAGCTACCAGACGCTGGTCGGGTCCGAGCTGCCGAACCACGAAGTCAGCTCGGTCGTGTTCAAGAACAAGGGCAAAGCGCTCGAAGTCAAACTCAAAAACAAAGAATCCTATGAAGCCGGATTCATCGACCAGGCCGCTCCGGAACTGATCCGCGAACTCCGAAGCTCCGGCGTCAGCTACAACGTCGAATCGGAAAAGAGCAGCGCGCTGCTGAGCCTGCTCACCTACATCATCCCGTTCGTCCTGTTCTTCGGGTTCTGGATCTTCCTCATGAACCAGGTGCAGGGCGGTGGCTCGAAAGTGATGTCGTTCGGCAAGTCCCGCGCGAAGCGCATGTCCGCTGACTCGCCGAAGATCACCTTCCGGGACGTGGCGGGCGTCGACGAGGCGGTCGAGGAGCTGCACGAGATCAAGGAATTCCTCGAGAACCCCAAGAAGTTCCAGGCGCTCGGCGCGCGGATCCCGACCGGGGTGCTGCTGTACGGGCCGCCGGGAACCGGTAAGACGCTGCTCGCGCGAGCCGTTGCCGGTGAGGCGGGCGTTCCGTTCTTCTCGATCTCCGGATCGGACTTCGTCGAGATGTTCGTCGGCGTGGGCGCCTCGCGCGTGCGTGACCTGTTCGAGCAGGCGAAGCAGAACAGCCCGTGCATCATCTTCATGGACGAGATCGACGCCGTCGGGCGCCACCGCGGCGCTGGGCTCGGCGGAGGCCACGACGAGCGCGAGCAGACGCTCAATCAGCTGCTCGTCGAGATGGACGGGTTCGAGGCGAAGGACAACATCATCATGATCGCGGCCACCAACCGGCCGGACATCCTCGACCCGGCACTGCTGCGACCGGGGCGCTTCGACCGTCAGATCGCCGTCGACCGGCCGGACCGTAAGGGGCGCGCCAAGATCCTCGAGGTCCACACGCGGGGCAAGCCGCTGGCGAAGATCATCGACATCGACGCCCTCGCCGGCCAGACGCCCGGCTTCACCGGCGCCGACCTCTCGAACCTGATCAACGAGGCGGCGCTCCTGTCGGCCCGCACCGGCAAGCGCGAGATCGGCCAGGATGAGCTCGAGGAGGGGATCATGCGCGTGATCGCCGGCCCCGAGAAGAAGACGCGCGTGATGAGCGAGAAAGAGCGCCTGATCACCGCCTTCCACGAGATGGGCCATGCGCTCGTCGGCCACTTCCTCGAGCACTCCGACCCCGTGCACAAGATCTCGGTGATCTCACGGGGTCAGGCACTCGGCTACACCATTTCCATGCCTCAGGAGGATCGGTTCCTGACAACGCGCGCCGAGCTCGAGGACGCGATGGCGATGACGCTCGGCGGACGCGCCGCCGAGGAGATCACCTTCGGCGAGATCACGACGGGCGCGTCGAACGACATCGAGAAGGTGACGGCGACCGCAAAGCAGATGGTGATGCGCTTCGGCATGAGCGACAAGCTCGGTCCGCGCGTGTTTGGCCACGACCACGGCCAGCCGTTCCTCGGACGCGAGTTCTCGACCGAGCCCGACTACTCCGACGAGATCGCACGGGAGATCGACGACGAGGTGCGCCGGATCATCGAAGCGGCCCACCAGCGGGCGACGCAGATCCTCACCGAGCATCAGCACGACCTGAAGAAGATCTCCGGGATCCTCGTCAAGCGCGAGACGATCGAGAAGGAGGAGTTCCTCGCGCTGCTCGCCGGCAAGAGCGAGGACGACGTGTTCGGCATCGAGGAGCCGGCAAAGCCCGAGCTGCCGGCGCCCCCAACGCAGGCGGACCGCGCCGAGCGCGAAGCGCCGCGCACGATTCCACGTCCCGGCCTTGCGGGCGGGACGGCCGAGCTTCGAGCGAGCGACAAAGAGCGCCCCGAGCCCGTCTGACGGGCGTTTGCTTCGGCCTGACCGGCCCTCGCAGCAGAGCGATAGGTTTGCCCCGTGACCGTCTCCCACCGTCTCATGGGGATCGTCAACGTGACGCCGGACTCGTTCTCCGACGGAGGACGCTTCCTCGATGCGGATGTGGCCGTCGCGCAGGCGCGGGCGCTGGTCGATCAGGGGGCCGACATAGTCGACATCGGAGGCGAATCGACCCGTCCGGGCGCCGAGCCGGTGCCCGAGGCGGAGGAGCTACGGCGGGTGCTTCCCGTCGTCGAGCGACTCGCCACGGGGGGGCTGAGCGCGCAGATCTCCGTGGACACCACGAAGGCCTCCGTGGCGCGCGCGGCGCTCGACGCCGGCGCGAGCCTGATCAACGACGTCAGCGCCTTCCGCGCAGACCCGGAGATGGCGGCGCTGGTGGCGCAGAGCGGCGCCGACTGCTGCCTGATGCACATGCTCGGCGAGCCGCGCACGATGCAGGACGATCCACGCTATGACGACGTCGTCGAGGACGTCAGGGCGTTCCTCGAAGAGCGCCTCGAGTTCGCCGTCCGCGAGGGCGTGGAGCGGGAGCGCATCATGGTCGACCCCGGGATCGGGTTCGGCAAGACCGAGAGCCACAACCTCGAGCTGCTGCGCCGCCTGTCAGAGCTGCTGACGCTGGGCGCGCCGATCGTGATCGGCACCTCGCGCAAGGGCTTCCTCGGGCGCATCGCGGCCCGTGCAGGCGGCATGGCCGATCCGCTCGACGCCGGCGATCGGCTCGCCGGCACGATCGCATCGAACGTGCTCGCATACGAGCGGGGCGCAAGCGTGTTCCGCGTCCACGACGTCGCGCCGGTTCGCGAGGCGCTCGCGGTGACGGCTGCTACCTTGGGCGGGCGATGGACAGCGAGGAGCACGGGGACGACGCCGGCGAGCTAGACGACGAGGACGATCACGATCACGATCTGGACGGTGACCGCGACGAGACGGCCGAGTCGGTCACGATCGAGGTCACCGGTCTCTCGCTCTACACGCACCACGGTGTGAGCGAGGCCGAGCGCGAGGTCGGCCAGCGCCTGGTGCTGGACCTGCGGCTGGACATCGGCGAGACGGACGCCACCGTCACCGACTCGATCGAGGACACGATCGACTACGCCGAGGTCTGCCAGCTGGTGGCGCTGATCGCCCAGCAGCGCTCCCACAAGACGCTCGAGCGGCTCTGCAGCACGATCGCTGACCGGCTGCTCGCGGACTACGACCTGGAGGGCGTGTGGGTCAAGGCGGCCAAGCCCGAGCCGCCGATCGCGCTCGCCGTCGACGAGGTCTCCGTCGAGGTGTGGCGCGAAGCCGAGGGGTAAGGTGCCGCTCGTGAGCTCCGCCACCAGCTTTCGCGCGGCCGTAGAGCGCGGGGACATCGACGGCGCCCGCGAGCTGCTGGCCGAGGAGGTCGTGTTCCACAGCCCCGCGACCTTCCACCCGTTCGTTGGCCGCGAGACCGTCTCGCGGCTGCTCGGTCTGGTGGCCGAGACCTTCGAGGAGTTCCGCTATACCGACGAGCTCCAGGCTGACGGCACCCACGCGCTCATCTTCCGGGCGAGCATCGCCGGCAGGGAGATCGAGGGCCTGGACCTGCTCCGCTTCGACGACGACGGCCTGATCGCCGACTTCACAGTGATGCTTCGCCCGCTGTCCGGGCTCGCGCCGTTCGCTCAGGCGATGGGCGAGAAGGTCGCGGCCGCCGGCCTTCAGACCACGCGCACCTGACGTCCGGAACCCAAGTGGCCCGAGTGTGAGCGCAGCGGACGGACACCTGGGCCTGCTCGGCCTCGGCTCGAACGTGGGCGATCGGCGCCGCCGCCTTCAGGCCGCCGTCGACGCGCTCCCAGGGGCGGGCGTGCGCGTGCTCGCGTCATCCTCGACCTACGACACGGACCCGGTCGGCGAGGTGCTCGACCAGCCGAGCTTCCTCAACGCATGCCTGCGGATCCAGACCCGCCGGGAGCCGCTCGAGCTGCTCGATGCGGTCAAGCGCCTCGAGCGTGAGCTGGGCCGCGTGGACACGATCCGGCACGGTCCGCGCGCGATAGACATCGACATCCTGCTGCTCGGCGAGCGCGAGCTGCGCGACGAGCGCATGTCGCTTCCCCACGATCAGCTGCTCGCCCGCCGCTTCGTGCTGATCCCGGCGCTCGAGCTCGACTTCGAGGCCCGCACGCCCGACGGCAGGCGCCTGGCGGACGCGCTCGCGTCGCTGCCGCTCAGCGAAGGGGTGCGCTGGGCAGGGCCGCCGCTGCAGCTGAGCACAGCGTCAGCCGGCTGAGCGACCGCACCCCACCAGGGCTCTCAGTGGACGACGACCTTGCCCTTCATGCCTTCTGAGACATGGATCGAGCAGTAGTAGTGGAAGGTGCCCCGATGGCTGAATCGAACCGTGTAGGAGCCGCTCGCCTGGGTGTGCGAGTGGAAGCCGTGGAAGGTGACGTTGTGTTCGGTTTCGCCGTCCCGCCACAGCCACTTCACGCTGTCGCCATGGTTGATGTTGAGCGTGGCCGGATGGAACATGTGACCCTTCAGCGTCACAGTGTGGGTCGAGGCCGGGCGCGCGAGACCGAACGCGCCCGTCGGGATCGCGCTCAGCGCGGAGGCGAGCGCGAGGACGCCGACCAGCGCAAGTGCCCTTCTGCTCATGCGAATCTCCTCTCGTAGGACCTGCTCGTGCCTACCGACATGACCCCGCCGCGTCGCGGACCTTCCCGCGCGTCGCCGCACAGGTCCGCCGTCATGAGGCGACCGAGCCGTTGCCGCGCGAGGTGACCAGCCGCAGCAGTGTTGCTCCGCTCACGCCGCGTCCCGACACCACGCAAAGGTGCCCGGCGCGCAGCCAGCTCACGACCGTGGCGCCGTTCTGGGAGAGCATCCGGAAGGGCGTTCCCCTGCGCCACCTGACCACGCCGTCGTTGGCCCGCGGCGCCGGCGCCCCCGCCACGATCGCGTAGCCGATGCGGCGCCCGCGCCGGTCGGCGTAGAACACCGTCGTGACCGAGCGGCCGCCGACATGGTCGCTGCGCGCGCCGACCGAGCGCCAGCCCAGGCGCCCTCCCCAGTAGGGGAACGAGATGCCGTCCACCGCCGCAGCGAGCTCGGTGTGATTGCTCGAGCTCTCGCGCGGCGCCGTCCGGGTCGCCGGACGCAGGGTCAGGGCCGCGGCGTCGCGCTGGCTCAGCGCGGCGGACCCTCCGCCGCTCGAGCCCACCGTGATCGCGACCGCGACCGCCGCAGCTCCGACGGCGCCGGCGGCCGCCAGCCTCGGAGCGATGCCGAACGAGCCCGCACCCGTCCTGCGCGCGCCGGGATGGGCGCCGTCGATCATCAGCTCCACCTTGCGGTGCAGCGAGTCGGGCGCCTTCACGTCGATCGCTTGCACGAAATCGACGAGCTCGGCTTCGGTTGACGGGCGCTGATCGGTCATGGCGTCTCCCCACTTCGCAGGACTCCTCTGGCCGGCATTCGTTCCCCACTGTTGCCATCCGTGTCCGCCTTCGCGGCTCCGGGATCGACGGCAGCGGCGCGGCCGCGCGCCTGCCCCTCCGGCGCCGCGATGCGCGCCGCGACCTGCTTGCGCGCCCGGAACAGCCTCGTCGTGATCGTCGCCTCGCGGACGTTCAGAGAGCGGGCCGCTTCCCGGTAGGAAAGCCCGAGCACGTCGACCGCGACTATCGCCATGCGGAAGTCCTCGGGCAGCTCGGCGATCGTCGCGTACAGCTCCTGGATCTCGAGCGCACGCTCGGGCCGGCCCATCGGCCGCGGGTCCTCGGTGACGACGTCCTCCAGCGTGGCCACCGTCACCGGCCGCCGGCTGGCGGTGCGGCGGCTGGTCAGGAAGGTGTTGCGAAGCACGCGCATCAGGTAGTAGAGCTCGTCGTCCCCGCGCAGCACCCGCCGTCGCGAAAGCACCCGCGCGAAGGTCTCCTGCACGAGGTCCTCGGCGTCCTCGCGTGACCCGCACAGCCCCCACGCTGCGCGATACAGGCGATCGACGTGCTGGCTCAGCGACTGTGGATCGAGAATGCGCATCTCAGAGCGGGCCCGCGGTCGCCAGGGGCGATCGACCCGTCATGCGACTGTAGCGCCGCCCGAGACCTGGAGTGACGCGCGGCTCGCGCGAAGCGCGGGGCCCCCGGCTGTGCGCCGCGACCGCGCAACGCTGCCCGGTTCCTCCAGCGGGAAGGATCGAGAAGCGGTTGGGGTCATGTGATTGAGCGCCGCTCAACGCCTGCAGCCGCGGGCGGCGCACCGAGCAGGGCCGACCGAGGAAGGCGGGTTCGCATCGTGAGACTACGCAGGCGCTTCATGTTGCTTGTGGTTGTTCTGCTGAGCGGTGCCGTGGTCGTGCTCCCAGCGGCCGCGGGCTCTGAAACGAGTCCCACGGTCAAGGCAGAAGACAGCAGCGGCTATGGGGAACTGCACCGCTGGTCGCCGGAACAGACGTCGATCGCGCCGGCCGGCATGGTGACGTTCGCGAACAGCTCCGCGACCGTTCCGCATGGGGTCATCTGGACGAGCTCAATTGCGCCCGTCTGCGAAGCCTCGGTTCCCGTGGGGAGCGGCAACTTCAAAACCAGCTGGAGCGGCTCCTGCAGCTTCGCGCAGGCAGGCGAATACGCCTTCTACTGCTCCTATCACGGCCCGAGCATGCAGGGCACCGTCATCGTGAGCGCCGCCGGCGCCACGACCACCACGACCGCCCCGCCACCCGCCTCCGGCGGTGGCGCAGCGGGCGGCAATCCGGCGAGCCCCGTGGAACCCGGCTCCCAGTCCATGAGCGCCCTGCCAAGCTCCCCGCCGGCCGGCAGCGCCTTGCGGGCGGTCAAGCTCGCGTCTGTCCAGCGGGGCGGGTCGGTGCGTGGATCGGTCGAGGTCTCGCCGGCCGGCTCGGGGGCGCGGCTCGAGGTCGACCTGCTGGCAAAGGGCGCCTCGCTTGCCGGTGCCGCCAGGGCGGCCCAGGTGCGGGTCGGGAGGCTTGTGCGCCTCTCGGTCCAGGCCGGCACGGCTTCCTTCAAGGTCGCCCTCACCGCCAGGGCCAGGCGCGCGCTGCGGGCTCATCGCCACCTTGCGCTCGCAGTCAGGATCTCACTGAGCCCGGCGCACGGCTCGGCGGTGCGGATCGGCCGGAGCGTGGTGCTGCACCCCTGAACCCGGTCGCGAGGCCGCTGTGGGTCCTCAGCCGCGCGCGGGGAGCCATTCCGCCGGCAGGACGCCCGCGTCGATCTCCCCCGCCAACGGCGGAAAGTAGCGGGCGAGCGACGCGGCGGGTCTCCGCTCGACGAGCGGCCTGACGTCGCCGATGCTCATCAGCAGCCTGATCGTGCTGCCGATCTGCAGGTCGGCGGCGTTCGGGCGCTCGCCGCCGAGCAGCCCCTCGGCGATCCACGCGTCGATCCGATCGAGCTGGGCCGGGAGCGCGGCGAGGTCGGCGCGAGCGGCCTCGTCGCGAGCCTTGTTCTTGAACGCCATCAGGCGCGCGGTGAGCGGCAGCGCCGGGCGCATCAGCCCGACCGGCAATGGCAGCTTCGCGTCGCCGGCGTAGCTCTCCATCGCGGAGGGGCGGCGCAGGAAGGCGGCGTCGATTATGCGCCGGGGCACCGCCTGCAGGACCTCGTCCCCCCAGCGCTCCGCCTCCAGCACGCTCGCGTAGGCGGGATCGTCCGCTGCCGGGAGCAGCGGCGGCTCGGGAGCCAGCGCATCGAGCCGCCGCATGATCGTGCGGGAGCCGACAAGCCGCTCGGAGCCGAGGCGCATTCCGGGCACGGTGCCGCCGCCGTAGCGAAGCGGGCCGATGATCACCTGGCTCAGCGGCAGCAGGTCCACCCGGTCATAGTCGATCGACTTGAGCTTCAGCGCGGCCTCGACTGCTGCGCAGGGATGCGAGCCGGGCTGCGAGTAGAGCCTAGGTACAGGCGCCGCCATCGTGCCCCAAGGATAATGCTCGCCGATGCTGCTCGTCGTCGACGTCGGTAATACCCAGACCCACTTCGGAACGTTCCGCGGCGAGCAGCTGCTCGAGCACTGGCGCTTCGCGACCGTTCGCCAGTCGACCGCCGACGAGCTCGGCGCCGCGCTTCAGAACCTGCTGGGGCTGCGCGGGTATTCCTTCGAGGACCTCGACGGATCGATCGTCTCCTCAACGGTGCCTCAGCTCGAGCCCGAGTGGACGGCCATGGCGCACCGCTATCTCGGCCACGAGATGCTCGTGGTCGGCCCGGGGACCAAGACCGGCATGGCGATCCGCTACGACACTCCGCGCGAGATCGGAGCGGACCGGCTGGTCAACGCGGTCGCGATTCGCGAGCGCTTCGGCGGCTCGGCGGTGTGCGTCGACTTCGGCACGGCAACGACGTTCGACGTGGTCTCGAGCGACGGCGAGTACGTGGGGGGGTCGCTCATGACGGGCATCGAGATCTCGCTCGAAGCGCTCTCGGAGCGGGGCGCCCGCCTGCCGAAGATCGATCTCGCGCCGCCGCGCAGCGTGATCGGCAAGAACACGATCGACGCGATCCGCTCCGGCGTCGTGTTCGGGTACGCGGGCGCGATCGACGCGATCATGCGCCGCCTCTACGACGAGCTGGGCGAGCGCACCGACGTGGTCGCGACGGGTGGCCTTGCGCGCCTTGTCGTGCCGTATTCGGAGGAGATCGAGCAGGTCGACGACCTGCTGACCCTCACCGGCCTGCGGCTTCTGCACGAGCGAAACAGCTGAGGCTCGCCACAATGGATGAGATGGCTCCCGCCACCTCCCTCACAGATCGCTGGATGCTCGGGCCCCTGGAGGTTCCCAACCGGGTGATGCTCGCACCGCTGGCCGGGATCGGCAACTGGTTCGTGCGGCTGCAGGCCAAGCGCTACGGAGCCGGGATGACCGTGTCCGAGATGGTCTCCTCGCATGCGATCCACTACGGCAACCGGAAGACCTGCGAGGAGATGCTGAGGATCGATCCTCGCGAGCGCGAACCGGGCCCGCCCGGCGTGGGCGGCCCGATATCCATCCAGCTGTTCGGCGAGGACCCGGCGATGATGCGCTCGGCCGCCGCGCACGTCGCCCGCGCGGGCGCCGACGCGATCGACATCAACATGGGCTGCCCCGTCGCGAAGGTGCAGAAGACCGGCGCCGGAGCGGCGCTGCTCGACGATCCCGACCGCGCCGTCGCGGTTGCCTGCGCGGCGGTCGATGGAGCCCGAGAGGGCGGGGGGCTGCCGGTCACGGCGAAGCTCCGCTCCGGGCTGCGACCGGGCGAGAGGAGCGGCATCGAGCTCGCCCACCGGCTGGTAGAGGAGGCTGGCGTCGCGGCGATCGCGCTTCACCCCCGCTCGGCGGCCGTTCAGCACAAGGGCGCTCCGGACTACGAGCTGGTCGCCGAGCTCGTGCGCTCGCTGCCGGCGCCCGTGATCCTCACCGGCGGCCTCAACGACGCGGAGGGCGTGCGCGAGGCATTCCGGAACACCGGGGTGCAGGCCGTGATGCTCGCGCGCGGGGCGCTGGGGAACCCTTGGCTGTTCGCCGAGCTCACCCAAGGTCGCCGGCTCGAGCCCACACCGGCGGAGGTGCTGAACGAGCTCGGCTGGCTGATCGACCGTGCGGTCGAGCACCTTGGCGAGACGCGAGCCACACGCTACCTGCGCAAGTTCTATCCGTGGTACGTGGCGCGCCTTCAGCTCGAGCCTAGGGCGGCGAAGAGCGTGCAGGCGGAGCTGCAGATCGCCCCGACGCTGCGGGACGTTCGCAGCCTGCTGCAGCGCGCCGACCGGCCTCTCGCGCTCGCCCTCTGAGCCCCCGGCCGCAGGGCGTTCGACCCTCGCTATACTGCTGCGCTCGCCGACGCACCCGGGCCGCGACCATCCCCGCTCGCAGCGGGGTTTTGTGTGCCGCCGGCCGAACCACGAACCAGCGGATCGGATTCCCGCCACCCACATGCCGAAGGACGTCATCCTCACCCCAGAAGGGCTCAAGAAGCTCAAAGATGAGCTCGACGTGCTCTCCACCGAGAAGCGCCGCGAGGTGGCCGAACGGATCAAGGAGGCGCGGGAGTTCGGCGACATCTCGGAGAACTCCGAGTACGACGACGCCAAGAACGAGCAGGCAATGGTCGAGAGCCGGATCGCACAGCTTCAGGAGAAGCTCCGCATGGCGACCGTGATCCAGGCCAAGGACCTGTCCACCGACGTGGTCCAGGTCGGCTCGGTCGTTCACGTCAAAGACGAAAAGACGGGCAAGTCGGTGAAGTACACGATCGTCGGCTCCGCGGAGGCCAAGCCCGACGAGCACAAGCTCTCCAACGAGTCCCCGGTCGGGCGCGCCCTGATCGGGCGCAAGCGCAACGAGACGGTCGCGGTCAAGGTCCCGCGCGGCCCGGCGCGCAAGCTGAAGATCACCAAGATCGACGTCGGCCTGGAGTAGTCTCGCCGCGATGAGCGGAAGCCAAGAGGACTCGGGCGACACTGGGTCCAGGCACGGTCTGCCCGAGTTGATCGCTGAGCGCCGTTCCAAGGCGCTGCGGCTCAGGGAGGCGGATCCCGAGGCCTTTCCGTATGCGTTCGGCGGCAGCGAGCCGATCGAGCGGATCCTCGCCGACTACGCGCATCTCGCGACCGGCGAGGAGACCGAGGACGCACACCGCGTCGCCGGCAGGATCCTGGCACGGCGCGGAGCCGGCAGGGCAGCCTTCCTGGACCTGGTCGACCGGACCGGCAAGATCCAGCTGCACGCCCGTCTCGACGTGCTCGGCGCCGAGGCGCTCGAGCGGCTCACGTCGTTGGACGTGGGCGACCTGATCGGCGTGGACGGGGCGGTGCTGCGCAGCCGGCACGGGGAGCTCACGCTGCGGGTGGACTCATTCCGGCTGCTCGCGAAGGCGCTGCGCCCGCCCCCCGACAAGCATCACGGGCTGAGCGACGTGGAGACCCGCCACCGCAGGCGCGAGCTGGACCTGATCGCCAATGAGCAGACGCGCAGGCTGTTCATGGATCGTGCCCGGATCGTCAGCGCCGTGCGCGGCTACCTCGACGAGCACGGCTTCATCGAGGTCGAGACGCCCGTCCTGCAGCCGCTCTATGGCGGTGCGCTGGCGCGGCCGTTCCGCACCCACCACAACGAGCTGGACCGGGATCTCTACCTGAGGATCGCGACGGAGCTCTATCTCAAGCGCCTGCTGGTCGGCGGCCTGGAGCGCGTCTATGAGCTCGGCAAGGACTTCCGCAACGAGGGCGTCTCCACCAAGCACAACCCCGAGTTCACGATGGTCGAGTTCTACGAGGCCTACGCCGACTACACCGACGAGGCGGAGCGTCTGGAAGAGCTCGTGCGACACGCCGCGCGGGCGGTCGCATATGCCGGCGAGCTCGACTTCGAGTCGCCGTGGCGGCGAGTGAGCTTTCAACGGGCGATCGAGGAGCGGACCGGCATCGACGTGCTGGCGCATCGCGACGTCGAGCAGCTTGCCGGCGCGATCGCGGCGCTGCAGCTCGACGTCAAGATCAACGGAGACACCTGGTCCCAGCTCGCTGACGACCTGCTCTCCAAGGTGGTCGAGCCCGCCCTGCGCCAGCCCACGTTCGTGATGGACTACCCCGTCGAGCTCTCGCCATTCGCCCGCGAGCACCGCTCCGCGCCGGGGCTCGTCGAGCGCTGGGAGGCGTTCGCCGGCGGGATGGAGATCGCCAACGCCTTCAGCGAGCTGGTGGACCCGGATGTCCAGCGCGAGCGCTTCGAGGCTCAGCGGCGCCTCGAGGCGCTCGGCGAGGAGGAGGTCCAGCCCTACGACGAGCTGTTCGTGCAGGCGCTGGAGCAGGGCATGCCGCCGGCCGGCGGAGTCGGGCTCGGCATCGATCGGCTCGTGATGCTGCTGACGGGACGCGACTCGATCCGCGAGGTCGTGCTCTTCCCGGCGATGCGCGACTGAGGCGGGGCCGGCGCGGGTATGCGTTCAGAGCCGGCCGAGCGAGCGGCTCGGTCCGGTCCCGAGCCCGACAATCAAGCTGCGTTGCTGCCGTGCCGATGACCCCGATGGAGCAGTCGGACCGGTTGGTAGACTGCTCCAACAGAGGCGTCGTCTGGACCACAGCTCCCGAGGCACCGTCCCAGCAGGAAGGAATCACACAATGTTCGAGCGATTCACAGAACGGGCCCGGCAGGTGGTCGTTCTCGCGCAGGAGGAGGCGCGAACGCTCAAGCACAACTACATAGGAACCGAGCACATCCTCCTCGGGTTGCTTCGCGAGGAGGAGGGCCTGGCTGCCCGCGTGCTTGAGAGCCTCGACATCACCGTCGAGCGCGTGCGCGCGCAGGTGGTGCGCATCGTCGGCTCAGGCGAGGAGGTCACCTCGGGGCAGATCCCGTTCACGCCGCGCGCCAAGAAGGTGCTTGAGCTCGCGCTGCGCGAGGCACTGAGCCTGGGCCACAACTACATCGGCACGGAGCACATCCTGCTGGGCCTCGTCCGCGAGAACTAGGGCGTGGCGGCTCGCATCCTGCTCGACTTCGACGCCGACTCCGAGAAGATCCGCAACGAGGTCATCCGCATGCTCTCCGGGCCCGGCGGCCGCCGCCAGGGCTCCTCCGGCGGCTCGGGATCCGGAGCCAGCGCGGCGCCCGGCGAGGGCAAGAAGTCCTCCAAGCTGCTCGACCAGTTCGGACGCAACCTCACCAAGCTGGCGGCCGACGGCAAGCTCGACCCCTGCGTCGGGCGCGAGACCGAGATCGAGCGGATCATGCAGATCCTCTCGCGGCGCACCAAGAACAACCCTGTGCTCGTCGGCGAGCCCGGCGTCGGCAAGACGGCCGTGGTCGAGGGCCTGGCCCAACGCATCACGAGCTCCGACGTGCCAGAGCTCCTGAAGAACAAGCAGATCTACACGCTCGACCTCGCGGCGCTCGTCGCCGGCTCGAAGTACCGGGGCGAGTTCGAGGAGCGTCTCAAGAAGGTGATGAAGGAGATCACCCAGCGCGGCGACATCATCCTGTTCATCGACGAGCTCCACAACCTCGTGGGCGCGGGCGCCGCCGAGGGCGCCATCGACGCCGCGTCGATCCTCAAGCCGGCGCTGGCGCGGGGCGAGCTGCAGACGATCGGCGCCACGACGCTCGACGAGTACCGCAAGTACCTCGAGCGCGACTCGGCGCTCGAGCGGCGCTTCCAGCAGATCCGCGTCGAGGAGCCGACCATCGACCAGACGGTGGAGATCCTCAGGGGCCTGCGCGACCGCTACGAGCAGCACCACAAGGTGCAGATAACCGACGAGGCGCTGCGCGCGGCCGGCGAACTGGCCAGCCGCTACATATCCGACCGCTTCCTGCCCGACAAGGCGATCGACCTGATCGACGAGGCCGCCTCGCGGATGCGCATCAAGTCAATGACATCGCCGCCGGCCAACCGCGAGCTCGAGACCGAAGTGGAGACCACGCGCCGCGAGAAGGAGGCCGCGATCGAGGCCCAGGAGTTCGAGAAGGCCGCGGCGCTGCGCGACAAGGAGCGCAAGCTGACGAACAAGAAACGCGAGCTCGAGCAGGCATGGGAATCGGGCGAGGGCGGCGAGCGGCCGTCGATCGGCGAGGAGGAGATCGCCGACATCGTCTCGATGTGGACCGGCATCCCCGTGTTCAAGCTGACCGAGGCCGAGACGCAGAAGCTGATGCGGATGGAGGACGAACTGCACAAGCGCGTGATCGGGCAGCACCCGGCGATCGAGGTCATCTCCAAGGCGATCAGGCGCTCGCGCGCAGGCCTCAAGGATCCCAAGCGCCCAACCGGCTCGTTCATCTTCCTCGGCCCCTCCGGCGTCGGCAAGACTGAGCTCGCGCGCACGCTCGCCGAGTTCCTGTTCGGCGACGACGACGCGCTGATCAGGATCGACATGTCCGAGTACATGGAGAAGCACGCGGTGTCGCGGCTCGTCGGCTCGCCCCCGGGCTACATCGGCTACGACGAGGGCGGCCAGCTGACCGAGGCCGTCCGGCGCAAGCCCTACAGCGTGCTGCTGCTCGACGAGATCGAGAAGGCGCACCCGGACGTGTTCAACATCCTGCTGCAGATCCTCGAGGACGGCCGGCTGACCGACGCCCAGGGGCGCACGGTGGACTTCAGGCACGCGATCGTGATCATGACCTCGAACATCGGCGCCGCCGAGATCGCGCGCAACACGCCGCTCGGGTTCGCGGTCTCCGACGACGAGACGGGGATCACCTACGACGACATGAAGAACCGGATCATGGGCGAGCTGAAGAAGGTCTTCCGCCCGGAGTTCCTCAACCGCATCGACGACGTGATCGTCTTCCACAAGCTGCAGAAGGAGGAGATCAAGCAGATCGTCGAGCTGCTGCTCCTGCGGATCCGCGAGTCGATGGCCGAGCGCGAGCTGCAGCTGGAGCTCACCGAGCCCGCCAAGGACCTGCTCGTCGAGAAGGGCTGGGACCCGTCGATGGGCGCGCGCCCGCTGCGCCGCGCGATCCAGCGCTACATCGAGGACCCGCTCGCCGACTTCGTGCTTCGCGAGCAGCTGACCCCCGGCGCCACGGTTGTCGTAGACCCCGCTCCCGACGATGAAGAGGGCGAGGTGCGCCTGTCGATCGTCAAGCCCAAGAAGCAGAAGACGCCGGTCGGAGTGGGCGCCGAAGGCGCAGGTGCCGAGGAGCTCACGGAGGGCGAGACGCCGCCCGAGGCACCGCCAGCCGAGATAGACGAGCCCGGCGAGCAGTAGGCACGGGCAGCTGAGCGCCTCTCAGGATCGGATCACCGTTGCGCCGCTGAGCGCTGATGATTGGCCCGCCGCGGCGCGCATCTACGAGGCGGGGATCGATGGAGGAAACGCGACCTTCGAGGCCGCGGCGCCGAGCTGGCCCGAGTTCTCACGCGGTCACGCCGGCTACCCCGCGATCATCGGCCGCGGCGCCGACGGCGAGGTGCTCGGCTGGGCGGCGCTCAGCCCGGTCTCCTCGCGCCCCGTCTATCGCGGCGTGGCCGAGGTGAGCATCTACGTCGCTCCATCGCAGGCTCGGCGCGGCGTGGGCCGCGCGCTCCTGCAGGCCCTGCTCGACGCCTCCGAGCGCGACGGATTCTGGACGCTCGAGGCCGGCATCTTCCCCGAGAACGCCGCAAGCGTGGCACTGCACGAGAGCTGTGGCTTCCGGCTCGTGGGAGTTCGCGAGCGCCTCGGCCAGATGCGCGACGGGCGCTGGCGCGACGTCCTGTTCTACGAGCGCCGCAGCACGACCGTCGGCTGCGACTGAGCCGTCCCCGGCGGCCCGTAGGCTGGGGTGATGTCCCCCCGTACGACCGTGCACGTGTGCTCGCAGTGCGGCCTTCAGTCGGCGCAGTGGCACGGTCAGTGCCCCGGCTGCGAGGCTTGGAACACGCTGGTCGAGGAGCGCCTGCCGGCCGCGCGCGCGAATAGGCGCCCGGGCCGCGCCGCGCGCCACGGGACCGGCTCGGGCGCCGGTGAGCGGCCGGCCCTGCGGCTCGCCCCGCGCCCCCTCAGCGAGGTCGGCACGGCCCCGGTGCAGAGGATGTCCACCGGCATCGGCGAGCTCGACCGCGTGCTGGGCGGAGGGCTCGTGCCAGGGTCGCTGGTGCTGCTCGGCGGCTCGCCCGGGATCGGCAAGTCGACGCTCACCAACATGGCGCTCGGGCACCTGCAGCAGTCAGGGCACAAGACGCTGTATGTGAGCGGCGAGGAGTCTGCCGAGCAGGTCAGGCTCCGCGCCGAAAGGCTCGGGTCAGGCCCCGACCACGCGGCGCTACGGGTACCGGTCCTGGCTGAGACCGACCTCGAGAGCATCCTCGAGACGCTGGCTGCCGAGGCGCCCCAGGCCTGCGTGATCGACTCGGTGCAGACGCTCGGATCCTCGGAGCTGTCCGGCGCCCCCGGCTCTGTGGGCCAGGTGCGCGAGGTCGCCGGGCGCATCATGGAGCTGGCCAAGGCGCGCGGCGTGGCGGTCATCCTGGTCGGGCACGTCACGAAGGATGGAGCGCTGGCCGGCCCTCGCGTGCTCGAGCATCTCGTCGACTGCGTGCTGCAGTTCGAGGGCGAGCGGGAGCGCCCCTACCGCGAGCTGCGGGCGCTGAAGAACAGGTTCGGCTCAACCAACGAGTCGGGTCTGTTCGAGATGCGCCAGGGCGGTCTGGTCGAGGTGCTCGACGCCTCGGCGAGGTTCGTCGCCGAGGCAACCCGGGCGCCTGGAAGCGTCGTGCTCGCTGCGATGGAGGGATCGAGGCCGCTGCTCGTGGAGGTCCAGGCGCTCGTCGCCCCGTCGGAGCTCGAGCAGCCACGCCGCGTGGTCTCGGGGCTTGACCGCAACCGCCTGGCGCTGGTCCTGGCCATCCTCGCTCGCCACGGCCGCCTTGGCACGGGCACGGCGGACGTGTTCGTCAACGTCGTCGGCGGCGTGCGGGTGGATGAGCCCGGTTGCGACCTGGCGGTCGCGCTGGCCGTCGCGAGCGCGAGCCGCGGCATGCCGCTCGAGGGCTCTCCACGAGCGTGCTTCGGCGAGCTCGGCCTGACGGGTGAGCTGCGCTGGGTGGGGCATCCCGAGCGGCGCCTGGAGGAGGCAGCGAAGCACGGGCTCGGTGAGGTGATCGCCCCGCCGGAGAGCGGCGCCGGCGCGCGCGAGGTCGCGACGCTGCGCGAGGCCCTCGCGATCGCTCTGCCTGCCGGGCGCTCCGGCCGCGGGAAGCTGTCGATCGCCGAGGGCGCCGTCGCCCCGTCGCCCGCCTGAGCCGGCCCTGCGGCCCCCGTAGGTGCCGCTAAAGGAACGCTAAATGCCCTAGAATGGAAGATCGTGGCCCCACGATCCGGCGAAGATTTCGACAGCGAAGTAAGACCGGATCCAGGGCTAATGAGGGCTCTGGAGATGATTGCGCCCGGGACGGCGCTGCGGGAGGGCATCGAGAGCATCCTGCATGCGCGCACCGGCGGGTTGATCGTGATCGGCGAGCCCGAAGACCTGAGCTTCCTGAACTCCGGAGGCATCAAGCTCGACATCGACTACACCCCTGCGTTCCTCTACCAGGTCGCGAAGATGGACGGCGCGATCATCCTCAACGCGAATGCCACGAAGATCACCATGGCCAACGTCCAGCTGATGCCCGACCCGACGATTCTCTCCCACGAGACCGGGACGAGGCACAGGACCGCCGAGCGCGTCTCCAAGCAGACGGAAGCGCTCGTGATCGCCATCTCGCAGCGCCGCGAGGTCGTCTCGGTCTATGTGGACGGCGCGAAGTACATACTCGAGGACATTCCCGTCGTGCTCGCCAAGGCGAACCAGGCCCTGGCGACGCTCGACAAGTTCCGCACGCGCCTCGACCAGGTGTCGACCCGCCTGACGGCACTCGAGTTCGAGGGAGGCACCACGCTCCACGACGTGCTCACGGTGCTGCAGCGGTCCGAGCTCGTGACCCGCATGGCCGTCGAGATCGAGCGCTACATCGTCGAGCTCGGCAGCGAGGGGCGCCTGATCGAGATGCAGCTCGAGGAGACGATGGTCGGCGCCGCCGCCGAGAAGGCGGCGCTCGTGCGCGACTACCTCTCGAGTTACTCCGACGAGGCGTTCGGGGCGGCTCTCGAGGAGATCGGCCGCCTCGCACATCAGGACCTGCTCGACTTCGGCCGGCTCGCTGAGCTCCTCGGCTATGACCGCAAGCTCAACACGCTGGACTACCCCGTCTCGCCACGTGGCTACAGGGTCCTGGGAAGGATCCCGCGACTGCCGAAGCTCGTCGTGTCGCACATCGTCGTGGAGTTCGGCGGACTCGACGAGCTCCTCGCCGCGACGGATGCGGAGCTCGAGGCGGTTGAGGGAGTGGGGGAGATCAGGGCGAAGGACATTCGCGAGGGTCTGCGCAGGCTGCAGGAGCTCAACCTCGTGGACCGCTACCTACAGACTTGAACCAGGGCCGCCCGACGGTCGGCCGCAACCAAGGAGGACACCATTTCGGCACAATCAATCGAGGACGCAACGCTGACTGAGGAGCTCGAGGTCACGCGCGAGGTCGAGTACATCGAGTTCGAGCTCGGTGACCACGTCGTGTATCCCCATCATGGCGCGGGCAAGGTGCTGAAGAAGGAGGAGATGGAGATCCTCGGCGAACGTCGCGAGTACCTCACGATCAAGATCCTCCACAACGACATGACGGTGAGGGTCCCCACCGAGAACGCGGCGCTCGCCGGCCAGCGGCGGGTGATCGACGAGGAGACCGTCAAGAAGGTGCTGGACGTGCTTCGCGACGAGGTCTCGGAGATGCCCAAGAACTGGAACCGTCGCTTCAAGCACAATCGCGACAAGATCAAGACCGGCGACATATACGAGCTGGCCGAGGTCGTGCGCAACCTGTCTCTCCGCGAGAACGAGAAGGGGCTCTCGACAGGCGAGAAGCAGATGTTCACGCGCACCAAGAAGATCCTCGCCTCCGAGCTGATGTACGCGCTCGACAAGGACGAGGAGGAGGCCGAGAGCTACCTCGACGAGCTGCTCGCCGACTCGGCCAACAGCCAGATGGCAGTCGCAGGAGCCAAGTAGCGAGGCTCTCGCGCACGCGGCAGCACCCCTCGGGGTTCAATTGCCGCGTGCGCGACAGCCCATGGCGATGGCCGTCGCGCTGATCGTGGCCGCCGGCAGCGGCGAGCGTCTCGGCGCCGGCCGGCCCAAGGCGCTCGTCGAGCTCGCCGGCCGCCCGCTGGTGCAGTGGAGCATCGACGCGCTGCGCGACGTGGAGGGCATCGAGCGGATCGTGATCGCGCTTCCGCCGGGGACCGCGTCCCCGCCGGGCGTGACCGGAGTCGACGGCGGGGCGACTCGCTCTGACTCCGTTCGCCGCGCCCTCGGTGCGGCGGGGGACGGGGATCCGGTGGTCGTCCACGACGCCGCGCGTCCGCTCGTCACCCGTGAGCTGACCGAACAGGTGATCGCCGCGCTCGAGGCCGACCAGGACGCCGATGCGGCGATCGCCGCATCGCCCGTCACCGACACGGTCAAGCGCGTCGACGGCGCCGGCGCCGTCAGCGAGACACTGGAGCGCAGCGAGCTGTGGGCCGTTCAGACTCCGCAGGTCTTCCGCCGCGCGGCGCTCGAGCGAGCCCTCGATGTCTCACCAGAGGAGCTGGCCATGGCGACCGACGACGCCTGGCTGGTCGAGCGGGCCGGCGGCAGGGTGATCGTCGTGCGCGCGAGCGAGGAGAACCTCAAGGTCACAACGCCGTTCGACCTTCGAGTCGCCGAGCTCCTGCTGGGCATGCGCCGCGCGCAGGCCGGCTGAATCCTGCTTGAATCGCAACGCCAAGTGCTCACCGACTACCACCTCCACCTCCGCACCGACGACCTCGACGCGAGTGCCGCCGAGTACTTCACGGTCACAAACGCGGACCGCTACCGCGCCGCGGCGAGCGAGCGCGGGATAGCCGAGCTGGGCGTCTCCGAGCACATCTATCGCTTCCGCCAGGCGCTCGAGGTCTGGCGGCATCCCTTCTGGGAGCAGTACGCGCGCGACGACCTCGACGACTACTGCGGCTTCGTGCGCGAGCAAACCGACCTGAGACTGGGCATCGAGGCCGACTTCGTCTTTGGCGCCGAGGACCGGATCGCGAGCCTGCTGCAGGAGCGCGACTTCGACTACGTGGTCGGATCGGTGCACTTCACCCGTGACGGCGCCGTCGACATGGACGACTACAGCGCCTGGTCGAGCGGCCGCAGCGCCGAGCAGATCTGGCGGCGCTACTTCGAGACGATCGGCGAGGCGGCTGCCAGTGGGCTGTTCGACGTGCTGGCGCACCCCGACCTCGTGAAGTACTGGGGCCCAAGCCACCCTGCCAGCCCGCTGCCCTCCGGCGATCTGCGCCGCTACTACGAGCTGGCGATCGACGGGATCGCGCAGTCGGGGATCGCGGTTGAGGTCTCGACCGCGGGCCTGCGAAAGCCCTCGCGGGAGATCTATCCGGCTCCCAGCTTCCTCGAGATGTGCCTGGAGGCCGGAGCGCCGGTCGCGCTGTCGAGCGACGCCCACCGGCCCCAGGAGGTCGGCGCGGACTACGAGCGCGCGCTGGAGCTGCTCGAGCGGCTGGGAGTCGGTGAGCTGTGCGTCTTCGAGGGACGCAGGCGCCGGCTGGAGCCGATCGGCGAGCAGCCGGCCGACGCCGCCACGCGGGGCGGCGGGCGCGCCGGTCAGGCGCCGGCGGGTCCTCGATGACGGCGGCCGGCATCGGCTATGACTCCCACCGCCTCGTGGCGGGCCGCAGGCTGCTGATCGGCGGGGTGGAGATCCCCTACGCGCTTGGCCTGGACGGCCATTCGGACTCAGACGTCCTCACCCATGCCGTGATCGACGCTCTGCTGGGCGCCGCCGGGCTGGGCGACATCGGCGAGCACTTCCCAGACAGCGACGAGCGCTGGCGTGACGCCGACTCGATCGCCCTGCTGCAGGCCGTCGTCGAGATGGTGGCTGCAGGCGGCCTGCAGATCGAGCACGTCGACTGCACCGTGATGATGGAGGACCCAAAGCTCGCACCGCACCGCCCGGCGATCCGTGCAAGCCTCGCGGCCGCGCTCGGCATCGAGCTGGGGCACGTCAACGTGAAGGCGACCACCGGCGAGCGCATGGGATTCGTGGGCCGCGGCGAGGGCGTCGGCGCGCTGGCCGTCGCGAGCGTCAAGCAGGCCGGCTGACGCCGATGCGAGAGGTCCGGCTGCACGACACGCTGACGGGCGATCTGCAGGCGCTGCGCCCGCGAGATACGGGGCGGGTCGGCGTCTACGCGTGCGGGCCCACCGTCTACAGCCGGATCCATATCGGCAACGCGCGGCCGTTCGTCGTGTTCAGCCTGCTCAAGCGCTTCCTCGAGCACGAGGGGTACGAGGTCACGCTGGTGATCAACGTCACCGACGTCAACGACAAGATCTATGACGCCGCGCGCGAGCAGGGCCGCCCCAGCGCCGAGCTCGCGACCGAGATGACCGAGCTCTATCGAGCCGATACCGACGCGCTTGCGGTCGGGCGCCCTGACCACGAGCCGCTGGCGTCGGAGACGATCCAGCCGATCGTCGCCTACATCCAGGCGCTGGTGGACAGCGGACACGCCTATCCGGCCGCGGGCGACGTCTACTTCCGCGTGCGCTCGGACGCCGGCTACGGGAGCCTCTCGCACCGGCAGCTCGACCACATGGACCAGGGGGAGGACGTCGACGGCGCCGAGCGCAAGGAGGACCCGCTGGACTTCGCCCTGTGGAAGGCGCACAAGCCCGGTGAGGACACGGTGTGGCCCTCGCCCTGGGGCGAGGGCCGTCCGGGATGGCACATCGAGTGCTCGGCCATGGCCGAGGAGCTCCTCGGTGTCGGCTTCGACATACACGGCGGCGGCTCGGACCTAATCTTCCCTCACCACGAGAACGAGGCCGCTCAGACCCGCGCGGCACGCGGAGCCGAGCTGGCGAAGCTCTGGATGCACAACGGCATGATCCAGCTGACGGGCGAGAAGATGGCGAAGTCACAGGGCAACATCGCCCCGCTGAACGAGGTGCTCGCCGAGTATGGCGCGGAGGTCGTCGTGATGTACCTGATCTCCGGCCACTATCACCAGCCGCTGGCCTTCTCCGAGGCGGCGCTCGAGCAGGCCAGGGCGAACGTCAGCCGCATCCGCGAGGCAGCCCGCCGGCTGTCGCCCGGCGACTCCCCGGAGGAGCTGGAACGGCTGCGGGACAGGTTCTTCGATGCGCTCGCGCGCGACTTCAACACCCCCGAGGCGCTGGCGGTCCTCAACGAGTGGATCCGCGAGGCCACCGGACCGGGCCGGCAGCCCGCCGGCGACGCGCACCTGCGCGAGATGCTCGGCGTGCTCGGGCTCGAGACGCTGCTCGAAGCGGTCGAGCAGGCGCCGGCGCAGGTGCATGAGCTGGCCGAGCGGCGCGAGCGGGCGCGCGCCGAGCGCGACTTCGCGGCGGCGGACAGCCTGCGCAGGGAGATCGCAGCCCTCGGCTGGGAGGTTCGCGACGGCGACGCGGGCTTCGAGCTGCTCCCGCTGTGATCCTCTACGGGCGCAATCCCGTCAGAGAGGCGCTGCGCGGGCGTCGTGCCGGCTCCGTCGCGGACGTGTGGGCAACCTCCGGCGCGGCGCGCGAGCCGTGGCTCGAGGGGATGGACGTGAGGGTCGCCACGGCGCAGGAGATCGAGCACCGTTGCGGCTCTGGCGCCCATCAGGGCGTATGCGCAGAGGTCGGCCCCTATCCCTATGCGGCCGTCGAGGAGCTGCTCTCGGCAGAGAGCCCGCTGCTGGTGGCGCTCGACCAGATCCAGGATCCCCAGAACCTCGGCTCGATCTGCCGCACGGCCGAGTGCGCGGGCGTCGCCGGCGTCGTGATCCCCGAGCGCCGGGCCGCCGAGGTGACCGCGGCGGTGTGCAAGGCGTCGGCCGGCGCCGTCGAGCATCTGCCGGTCGCGCGGGTGCGCAACATCGCCGACTTCCTCGCGGACGCCGGGCGCGCGGGATGCTGGTGCTACGGCGCAAGCGCCGAGGCCGGCGCCGGTGAGCGGCCGCCGCTGCCCTACGACAGGCCCGATTACAGCGGCTCCGGCGTGGTGCTCGTGCTCGGCAGCGAGGGCAGGGGACTGCGTCCGCGCGTCGCCAAGGCCTGTGATGAGCTGATCGCGCTGCCACTGCTGGGACGGATCGAGTCGCTCGGCGTGAGCGCCGCCGCTGCAGCGCTGCTGTACGAGATCTTGCAGCGGCGTGGCGCGAGGGCTTGACAACGCTTCATAACTGTGTCAGGCTCGCCCACGCATAACGCTGAACCTAAGGTTTAGAAGCCTTAGTGACTACATAGCTTTGGCGCCAGGGGAGGAGTGCGCCACTGAGCAAATTTGAGGCTGCCGCAACGCGGCGGCCTCTGAGAAAGGATCTGCTCGTGGCCCGAATCGCCCATAACCCTAACTCTGAACCTAAGGTCGAGGATCTGTTCCTGATCGCCTTGGCGAAGCAGGGTGACCGCAACGCCTACGACCGGCTCGTGAGGCGCTACCACGGCTTCGTGCGCCTGAAGGCCTCCTCGTACTTCCTGGCCGGCGGCGACTCCGAAGATCTCATCCAGGAGGGCCTCGTGGGCCTCTACAAGGCGATTCGCGACTTCCGCACGGACCGCGAGTCCAGCTTTCGCAACTTCGCCGAGCTGTGCATCACGCGGCAGATCATCACCGCCGTCAAGACGGCCACGCGCAACAAGCACACGCCGTTGAACCAGTACGTCTCGTTCTCCTCGACCCCCGCCGGCACGGGCGACGACGTGCCGACGCTCGACCAGATGCTGCCCGGCCCAACGGTGCACGACCCGGTCAACCAGGTGATCTCCTCGGAGGAGCTGCGCTCCCTGGTGGGATGCCTCTCGACGGCGCTGTCGGAGCTCGAGAGCCGGGTGCTGGGGCTGTATCTCGACGGCTACTCCTACGAGCAGGTCGGCGAGCGCCTCACCTGCGACACCAAGACCGTCGACAACGCGCTGCAGCGGGTCAAGCGCAAGGTCGGCGCTCACCTCGAGTCACGCGCCGTCGCGGCCTGACGGCGGCGAAGCATTGGGCGCCCGCCCCGGGCGCGCGTGTGGCCGCCCCCGCCCGGGGCGGCCACGAACACACGCGCGGAGGCGCCGTCAGCGCGACTAGACCTTGCCTTCGCCCGGCAGCTTGCCCGCCGGCGCCGGATGCAGCAGCGCCGCAGGCGAGGGCGTGACGACGATCGCGAACGGGGTGCTGGAGATGGCCTGGTTTTCAGGGTCGCCCGGCACCTTGATCCTGAACACCTGCGTGCCCGAGCCGAACACGAAGTGGCCGATCGAGTACGTGGAGGCAGACGTGACGGTGCCGACGTCGGCGACGTGGAAGCCCCCGCCGAAGACGTTTTCACGCTCGAGGTACACGACGTGGCCCACGTGATCGGGCGTCACGGTGCCCGAGAACGTCAGCGATTGGCCGGCCGGGATCGTCGTCGCAGACACGGCCGCCGTGAGCACGTATTTGACGCCCTCGAACAGCACGGCCGAGTTGATCGCGCCGCTCGTGACCCGGTAGTAGGTGTTCTGGAGCGGTTTCTCGGCGAACGTGTATTCGCCGCTGCCGTTCGTCGTCGCTTCGGTCACCTTCGTGAAGGCCTTCTGGCCACGCGGGTGCGACAGGAGCGTGACTTTCTGGTTGGCGCCGCCCGCGAGGATCCCGCTGAGCGTGACCGGCTGGCCGTATGAGATGGGGTCGGCCGACGCGTTGAGCGTCAGCTTGGGGTTCTGCGCCTGCGAGATCTCATACGACAGCGTGTTCGATACGCCTCGCACCGAGAAGTTTCCGTGCGGTCGCACGATCACGCGGATGTTCGCGTCACCGGGGACGATGAAGCGGTGGCTCATCGAGAACGTCCCGCCGGGGCTCACGACGCCGCGCTGAATCGGCACCCATTCTTCGAAGGTGGCCGAGTTCTCGCGCTGCAGAAGGACTTCAGCCCCCGCGTCCGCGGGACTGACGCTGCCGGCGAATGTGACAGCGTTGCGCTTACCCGTGCGCAGCTGAGCGCCGTCGGGCGCCGTGGGAGGCGTTGCCAGCGTGACCTGCGGCGCGACCCTGACCGGCCTGTTTGCACTGCGGGCCCCCACCGCGCGTGCGTAGAAGAAGCTGTCGGTCGTGACCGTCGGCGGGATCATCGAGTAGAAGCCGCCGGGGCCGGTGGTGGCGGTGCCGACGACTTTGAAGCCCGGCGTCCCCTTCGAGCGCTCGTAGATCGTCACGGCCTGGCTGATTGCGCTCGCTCCCGCGCCCGGGCAGCCCACCTGTCCGAACACCTGCACCGGTTCGCCGCCAGTGACCACACGCGGTTCGGCGAAGATCGTCAGGTGGCAGCCCGCTGGACTCGCGTGCCGGTGGGCATTCGGCTTGGGGTGCTTTGCGGCGAGCGCCGCAGACGGTGCGAGCGCCAGCGACAGGGCCGCGGCCGCCAAGGCCGGGCGCAGCTTGATTGAACGCATCTGTGCCTTCTCCTTTTGGGGGACAGAGGGGGGACTGTGTCGCCCGCCTTAACCCCGAGCCTTGCGGATCGATGCGGTTGCGAGCGCGGGCTCGACAGATGGCCGCCCGGGCCGCTGCGGCACCCCGCGACGGCGAGCGCGCAGACGGGCCGCGGCGCGCCCGGAGGGTGGGGGCGGGCGCGCCGCTGGCCCTGGAGGGACCGCCTCGCCAGGGCCGCCCACACGGGCGGAAGGCGTCGGGAAGTAACGGCGGATTCCCCGAATCGCATTAGCCGCGAGAGGGTACGCGGCTACTGGGATTCGACCGCGTCTACCCGCGCGCGCGAGGGGCAAACAGGGAGTTGGACAAAACGGCCCACGCCGCGTTCACCTGGACAGACGGCACATGCGCCGGTCATATCGCCCCCTGAGCGCGACATGCCCAGTGAAGGCCGCCGGGCTTGCCGACCGGCCGGGTCACGTTTGAAACCGCACATCGGGGGTAACCGGTATTGCGTGTGCTGGAACTCGGGGGCTGTTCCTGCCTTCGATGTCTGGGCGCAAGTGAGGACAGGAGAAGTAGCAATCAATCACAGGGAGTGCGACACCAATCCCAGGAGGAGAAGGAGCGAGATGAAACGCATCAGGATCATTGGCCTGTGTCTGCTCGCCACAGCGGCGGTAAGCGGACTGGCTTCGGCGGCTGCGTCAGCAGAACCCGTCTTCTTGACGAAAACAGTGGTGGCTGAAGGGGCGAAAATCCCGCTCGCCGCCACGCTAGGCGCCGCCTTCCTCGAAGGCGAAAACGGGTCCAAGATCACGTGCACCAGCGGCACGGGCACAGCGGAAGTCACGGGTCCGAAAACCAGCAAAAACGCCGTGACGACGTTCGTCGGCTGCGAAACGAACGGCTTCAAATGTCAGAGTGGCGCGACGGAAGGCGTGATCGTCACAAACCCGCTGAAGGGAATCTTGGGCGGCATAACCGCCACCCTTCCGGGCGAGCGGCTGTTCCCAGAAGCGACAGGTAGGGGCGGCGAACTCGCGGCGTTCAGTTGCGCGAGCGGCTCGATCGCGGTGAAAGTGAAGGGCTCGCTGATCGGCTCCCTGTCCGGCGCTGCCGGATCGAGCGCCGAAACCGGCAAGCTCCTGGCGTCCGGCAAACTCAGCTTCGCCGAGGCGAAAGGCGTTCAGAAATACAGCAAATTCCTCGAAGGCGAAACCGGAACCGAACAGCTCGAAGCGTCGGTAGGCGGAAAAGCCTACGAAAAATCGGGCCAGTCGGTCATCGTGACGCTGAAAACACTCCCGGCAACGTGGGGTCTGGGCGTCACAAAGTAGTAAATCGGCAGTTACTCAGCAGTTAGGCAATAGTGCGTGGGGCCGACCAGTCCCACGCACTACTGTTTTCGGGGCCGCTTGCTGTAGCTCCCCGACGCGGGCCGTTTCACCCCACAACTTGTTGCGACGGCGTGCGGCTCGCGATTCATGCCGAGCCAAAGCGGGTATGTGACGGGCCATGGAAACCGCCCGCTCGGTGGCCACACGCTCGGTGGCCACCCGCTCGGTAGCACGCATCAGCAGGACCTATCCGGCCCTGCCGGAATCGATACCGCTCGCCCGCGCGGTGGTGGCCGCGTTCGCCGCGGAGACCGGGGCCACCGGGGAGCAGCAGGAGGAAGTCCGCCTGGTGGTGTCCGAGGCGGTCACCAACGCCGTTCTGCATGCCTACCCGGACACCCCCGGAGATGTGCACGTCACCGCCGCGATGGTCTCCGACGAGCTCTGGGTACTGATCGCCGACGATGGGCGCGGGCTGAGCGCGCGGGGCGAGAGCCCGGGCCTCGGTCTGGGCCTCGTCTGGATGGCCGAGTTCAGCGACGGCATGACGCTTGTGACCCGCTCCTCCGGCGGCGTCGAGGTGCGTCTGCGCTATGCCCTCGAGGCCGATGCGCCTGTCGACGGCGCGCTGGACGCGTACGAATCAGGAGCGCGGGTCGCTGGCCTCTGCTGAGCGGCCGGCCGCCTCGCGCTTCTCGACGACCACGTAGCCCGACTTCATGTCGACGACCGTCTCGACCTCAGGGTCCTCGTGACCCGGAAGCACCAGGAAGCGGCGGCCGTGCGCTCGGACGGCCTCGTACTCGCCGGGCGTGATCGACACCAGCCGGTTGCAGTCCAGCCGCGCGCACTCGCAGCGAAACGCCGCGAGTGAGTCCTGCTCGCCCGGCCACAGGCCGCGCTCGATCGCCTCGTTGACCTCGCGGAACCGTGCCTCGTTGATCGCCACGCGGCGCTGCTCTCCCTCCTCCATCCCGCGATCTTCTCAGATCGGACCGGCCAGGCGTCCGGGTTGCCGGTGTTTTCCGGCTCACGCTGCCGGGTAGGTTCCAGACCGGGGTCTCTTCCCCGTGAGGCCCCTTCGGGAGAGGGGGGCCGCTCCGGTTTTGCTCCCTTTCGCACAGCCCGGCCGGGCCCTGCGGGCGTGAGGTGGAGCACCGGGGCGGTCCGGAGTGCCGGCCCCGGAAATTTTTTCGCCGTTTGATGTTTGGGAGCTGCGGGGCGTGGGTATAGCGACTTTTACAGGCTCCGCGCTCCCCTCTCGCGGGTTCTGTGATTGGGGGGACCGCCACGCATCACCCCAAGCCTTCCGCCTCCTCGGGGGCAGGGGGCGGGGCGGCCCCATTTGGGCTGCGGCGCGCTTCGCTCTCCATCGAAGCGCGCCGCACGCCACCTCTCTCGGCGAGCGACGTTTAGCTTGCGGCCCTGCGGGGTAACCGGCGGCGTGAACGCCCTTCCGCGGGGGTTGGGCACCGAAAGCTGAACGGGGGACGACGATGAGGGTGAGCCGGACCATGAGCGCTGTGCGTGTCAACGCGCTTCGAGGCGCCACAGCGGCGATCGGATGCTGCGTCATAGCGGCCCTCGCCGGCGCGACCCCCGCCGCGGCCCGGGTCCTCCACGTCGGGCTCTACAACGGCAGCAAGGGCGGCTACAAGACGATCCAGTCCGCCGTCAACGCCGCGAATCCGGGCGACTGGGTCCTGATCGGCCCGGGCGACTACCGCGAAACGACCACCAAGGTGTCCCCCGGGGCCGAACAGGACGCCGGCGCAGCGGTGCTGGTCACCAAGCCGGGCATCCACATTCGAGGGATGGACCGCAACGGCGTTGTGCTCGACGGGACCAAGGCCGGCGCACCGCAGTGCAGCTCGGCCGCCGCCGATCAGAACCTCGGGCCGTTGGCGAACGGCCATCCGACCGGCCGTAGCGGCCTCACCGTCTTCAAGGCTGACGGCGTCAGCGTCGAGAACCTGACCGCCTGCAACTTCCTCAACGGCAGCCGCGGCGGCGGAAACGAGATCTGGTTCAACGGCGGCGACGGCAGCGGCAAAGTCGAACTCGGCTCCTGGCGCGGCGCATACCTGTCGGCGACCACGACCTACTTCGAAGGCAACAACAAGCCGTTGGCCTCCTACGGGATCTTCACGTCGAACACGTCGGGGCCGGGCCTCTACACCCAGGTCTACGCGAACAACCAGGCCGACGCGGCGTTCTACATCGGCGCGTGTCCAGACTGCAACACGATTCTCGACCACGCCCACGGCGAGAACAGCGACCTCGGGTACTCGGGCACGAACTCGGGCGGCCACATGATCACCCAGAACTCCGAGTTCGACAATAACCAGTCGGGGTTCGTGACCAACAGCCAGAACAACGACGACGCCCCCCCGCCGCAGGACGGCGCCTGCCCGGGCGGTGGCACCGGCCCGACCGGCACCCACTCCTGCTGGCTGTTCACGAAAAACTCGGTGCACGACAACAACAACCCGAACGTGCCGACGACGGGCTCCGCTGAAGCCGGCCCGGTGGGCAGCGGCGTCGTCATCGCCGGGGGCCGCAACGACACGGTCAGCGGGAACCACATCTACAACAACGGCGCCTGGGGCGTCCTGCTGGTGCCCTACCCGGCGACCGAAGAACCGCCGCCGATCTCCCACTGCGAAGGCGGCACCGAAGTCGAACTGCAAGGCCAACATGTCTGCTACTTCGACGACTGGGGCAACGAGGTCGCCAACAACACGCTGACCAACAACGGCTTCTTCGGCAACCAGACCAACGGCGACCTGGCCGAGATCTCGAACCTCGAGAACCCCGGCAACTGCTGGCACGGAAACGTCGACACCTCCGGAACCGTCACGAGCGAACCGAAAAACATCCAGAGCCCGCCGCACAGCGAATGCGGCGTCCCGGACTCCGGCGAATCCCTGGCGAGCCCGCTCGGCGCCCAGGTCGCCTGCGACACGGGCTTCTTCGGGGAATGCCCGAACACAGTCGTGGCGAACTACCCGAAACGCACCCAGGTCGTGCTGCAGCCGCTGCCGGCTCAGCCGAGCATGCCGAACCCGTGCCTCGGGGTCCCGAAAAACCCGTGGTGCCCGAAGAACCCGAAAACAGCACCGCCGTATCCGGTCCCCGGGTCGCCCGCCGAATAGCCGCCTTCAAACCGGCTCCCATGCGCCAGGCGAGGGCATGGGAGCCGTGGTGCTCCCCATCCTGATCGTGCTCGAAGTGGTCTGAGCCTTGCGCGCATTGACTGCGCGCAGAAGATCCCCTACGGTTTGTCGTGCGTGGCTCGCATGGGGGAACGGGAGAGCTCCGCATCAACGTTCAAGGAGGGACGGAAATGGGGAGATCGAGAGCGAAGGCGCGTCGCGTCGCGCGGCGCCTGCTTGCGGCGGTGGCGCTGGCCGACGTCGCTTATCGGCTGGTCGTGCGCGAGCCGCTGCGGCGGGCACTCGGCATAGAAGCCAAGCACGCCTGATACGAGCGGGCCGCTGGCTTGCGGAAGGCCGGAGACGGGACTCGAACCCGTGACCCCCTGTTTACAAGACAGGCGCTCTACCAGCTGAGCTACTCCGGCACGATCGACGGCGAGCCTCACCGACAACTGTAACGGGGCGCTCTCGCGCGGTGTATTCGGTGCATGGACCATCCGCAGCTAGAGCAGGCGCCGCCGCCGGCGCTCGTGGCGCACACGAACAAAACCGCCGAGCTCGAGGGCTTTCGCGAGCGCTCGCTGAGGCGAGGCGTGAATCCGGTCCTGTACTGGGGGCTGCGCGCGATCCTGGTTCCTGCCTTCCTCATCTACCTGCGCATGCAGCGGATCGGGCGCGAGCACCTGCCGCGCAGCGGCCCGCTGCTGCTGGCCTCGAACCACCGCAGCTTTCTCGACCCCTTCGTGATCGGCATGCTCGTCCGCCGCCCCGTCTACTACATGGCCAAGCGCGAGCTGTTCGAAAAGCGCTGGCAGGCCTGGGTGCTGAACGGCCTCGGCGCGTTCCCGGTCGATCGCGGCGCGGGCGACAGCGCCGCGATGGACACGGCGCGCGCGATCCTCGAACGCGGGGATTGCGTCGTCGTGTTTCCCGAGGGCACCCGCGTGCGCCGTGGGCCGCTGGGCCAGCCGCGGCGGGGGGTGGGGCGCCTCGCGCTCGAAACCGGCGCGCCCGTGGCGCCGGTCGCGGTGATCGGAACCGAGGGCGTGCGCAGGGGATGGCGCATACGCCCGCGCAAGGTTCGCATCCGGGTGGGCCGACCGCTGCTGTTCCCCACGGTCGAGCATTGCTCGCCGACGCTCGCAATGGGGGTGACCGAGCGAATCTGGGCGTGCGTGTCGCTGCAGTGGGAGTGGCTCGGCGGCGTCAAGGCACCTCGTCCGCAGCTTCCCGAGCAGGCGCCGCCGCGCGAGATCTCTCGCGCTGCATGAGCCTGAAGGCACCGGCGCGGGGGTAGGGTGCAATGAGTGACCGAGCAGGACAGCGACAAGCCCAAGGCGCAGCTCGATGCCGAGTTCACCGAGCTCTACCGCGCTCACCTGCGCGATGTCTACAGCTACGCCTACTACCGCGTCGGCGACCACCACGACGCGGAGGACCTCACCGAGCAGACGTTCCTGCAGGCCTACCGCCACTTCGAGCGCGCGCAGCGCGAATCGCACGGGCGTCCGCTGCGCCCGTGGCTGATACGCATCGCGCACAACCTCGCCGCCAACCTCTATCGCGACCGCTCGCGCAAGCCCGCCTCCCCGATCGACGAGACGACCATGCTGACCGCGCTGCACACGACCGAGCAGCTCGTGGAGGGGCGCGACGAGCTGAGCCGTGTGCTCGACGGGGTGCGCCTGCTCCCGGACGACCGGCGCGAGGCGTTGATCATGCGCTTCGCGCTCGGGATGGACAATCGCGAGATAGCGCGCGCCCTCGGCCGCTCGGACGGGGCGACCAAGGTCCTCATCCACAGGGCCATCAGGCAGTTGGAGGAGCTCGTCGGCGACCGCGACGCGACGCGCGGATCGCGGGGCGAGAGCTCGGACGGCCAGCGGGGGGCCGGTGGCCCGGATGCGAGCGCCGCCGCCAACACGCCGGGGAGCGGATCCGATGAATGAGGCGGCACCGAGCTTCGAGGGGCTTCTGCGCGAAGCGCTCGCGCCGGTCGAGCCGCCGGAGGCGCTGGTCGAGCGCCTCGAGGGCACGCTCTTGAGTATCACCGAGATGGCCGTGGACGAGCTCGAGGCCTGGGAGCTGTCGGCGATGCGCGACCCGCGCAACTGGGCACGCCCGGCCGCCGCGATCGTCGTCGGCGGTGCCGCCGGCGCCGCCCTGGTGGTGCTCCGGGCACGGCGCCGCGCGCACGGTTCTCCAGGAGGCCTCGCCGGCGCGCTCGACAGCGCCGAGCGGACCGTCGGCGATCTCGGGCGCGAGATGCGCAAGCTTCTCGGAAATCGCTGAGCCCGCCCCGGGGGCCCGGCAGAATCGGGCGCACGGCACCTTCTAGGGCCGGCTGCGACCCGTCTTCGAGCTAGGCTCTCTGTCCCGGACATGGCCACCTGCTACCGCCATCCCTCGCGCGAGACGGGGGTCTCGTGCTCAAACTGCGGCCGGCCGATCTGTCCGGACTGCATGACCACCACGCAGGTCGGCATGCGCTGTCCCGAGTGCGCCAAACAGCGCACCAAGGTCAAGCGCATGCGCGAGGCGACCTCGGGGCCGCAGGTCACCTACGCGCTGATCGCGATCAACGTGGTCGCCTTCCTCGCCGAGGGCGGCGGCGTCTTCAGCCTCGCCGGCGGCGCGGTCTCGAGCTCGGTTATCCACAAAGGAGCCCTCCTCGGAAGCAGCGACCTGCCCGGACTCGCCGGTCAGGGGGTCGCCCACGGGCAGTGGTGGCGGATCGTCACCGGCGGCTTCCTGCACGAGAACCTGCTCCACATCGGCTTCAACATGTGGGTCCTCTACTACCTCGGGACGATGCTCGAGCCGGCGCTGGGGCGCCTGAAGTTCGGCCTGATCTACGCCGTCTCGCTGCTCAGCGGCTCGCTTGGTGCCCTGCTCGTGTCGCCCCACTCGCTGACGGTCGGCGCCTCCGGCGCCGTCTTCGGCCTGATGGGCGGGGCGGCGGTCGAGATGCGCGCGCGGCAGATCCCGCTGATGCAGAGCGGCGTCGGCGGCCTCATCCTGATCAACCTCATCATCAGCTTCACGCTGTCCGGCATCTCCTGGGGCGGGCACGTGGGCGGCCTGATCGGTGGCGCGCTGGCCGTGCTCGTGATCCGGCTCGGCGACCGCTACCGTGCGCAGGCGGTCGCGATGGCGGCCTGCATCGTGCTCGCGGCCGCCTCCGTCGCCGGCTCGCTCGCGGCGGCGAAATCCAGCGAGGTCGAATCGGCCGGCGCCAGCCCGCTGAGCCTCATCAGTCCCGAACCCTGAGCGCGAGCGCCTCCGTCTCGACAGGTGCGTCCGGCACCGACGCCGGGTGGATGATGTGCGCGAGGAGCTCGAGGCCGTCGATCAGCCGCGGCCCCGGGCGCGAGAAGTATGCAGAGGCGTTGACCGCCACCACGCGGCCGGCTCCGAGCTGCGCGAGCTCGCTCGCGTATTCCTCGGCCTCGGCGCGCGCCCGCGGCGCGTCATAGCCGCAGGGCATGACGACGACGATCTCCGGGTCCGCCGCGGCGACGGTCTCCCACGTGACGGTCCTCGAAGGCTCGCCGCGCCGGCCGAGCACATCCTCGCCGCCGGCCAGCTCGATCATCTCGGGCGTCCAGTGGCCGGCCACATAGACGGGGTCGAGCCACTCGAGCGCCGCCACCCGCGGTCGCGCCACCGGTGGCCGGCCGACCGCCGCGCTGACGCGCTCGATGCGCCTGACGGTGCGTCGCACCAGCTCACCGCCCTCCTGGCGGCGTCCCGTCGCCTTCGCCACGGTGTCGACGTCGGCGAGCGTCTCAGCGACGGTCCTCGGGTCGAGCGCGATCACCGCGGGCAGCGACGGCAGCGCCCGCGCGAGCTCGGCGACCTCGTCGTAGGAGACCGCGCACACGGGGCAGAGCGCCTGCGTCACGATCAGATCGGGCTCGAGCGCCGCCAGGGCATTCTGGTCGAGCTCGTAGATCGCCTCGCCGGCGAGCGTCCGCTCGCGCACCGCCGCGTCGATCTCGGCGGCGGTGAGGCCCTGCGGCAGCACGTCGCGGGTTATGCGCTGCCTCGCCAGCGCCGCCGGCGGGTAGTCGCACTCGTGTGTGACGCCGACGACCTCGTGCTCCAGGCCGAGCGCGAACAGCAGCTCGGTCGCATGAGGGACGAGGCTCACGATTCGCACGCCTTGACTCTATGCACCCGCGCGCGGTTAACACGATCTCCGTTCCGGGTAGTCTCGGGCCGATGACGCTGCTCAGCGAGGCGGAGATCGACGAGCGCCTGGCCGCCACCGACGGGTGGGAGCGGGGCGGGGAGCGGTCGATAGAGCGCCAGTGGACGTTCGCCGACTTCGCCGAGGCGATGGCCTTCGTCGACCGTGTCGGAGAGCTCGCCGAGGCGGCGAACCATCACCCGGACATCCTCCTGCACGGCTGGAACAAGGTTCGCCTGACGCTTTCCACCCACTCGCAGGGCGGCCTGACCGCTGCGGACTTTCAGCTCGCGGGCCAGATCGACCGTGCTGCCTGACCCCGGCGGGCTCCGCCGGGCTTCCGACGATCGCGCTTGCTACGGTTCGCGGGTCGGCAAGCGATGAACGACGACGAAGATCTCCCCCGAAGTAGCGTGGCCCGACCGGGCCGCACGCGCCATGATCGTCGCAGCGGGAGCCTGGGTACGGCTCGTGGCTGCGCGGCGGCGATAGCTGGGCTCGCGTGAACGCGGTCAAGCTGATCATCACGGCGCTGCTGATCGCGATTAACGCGTTCTTCGTGATCGCCGAGTACGCGCTCGTCCGATCGCGCCGCTCGCAGCTGGAAGTGATGCGCGACAAAGGCGCCAAGGGAGCTTCGGTTGCGCTTGAGCAGCTGGCGAACATCAACGACTTCATCTCCGCCGTCCAGATCGGCGTGACGCTCACCTCGATCGGCATCGGAGCCCTCGGCGAGCCGGCGCTCGCCTCGATCCTGAAGGGCGCCCTCGGTGGGGCGCTGAGTCACGGCGTGGCCGTCGCCATCTCGGCGGTCGTGGCCTTCACGCTGATCGCCACGGCGCAGCTGGTTGCGGGCGAGATGGTGCCGAAGTTCTACGCCATCGATCGCGCCGAGTCCGTCGCCCGGCGGGTCGCCCGGCCGCTGCAGACGTTCAGCGTCATCTTCCGGCCGGTGATCACCGTGCTCACTGCGCTCGCAGACCGGATCCTGCGACTGCTCGGGGTGGACATGAGCACCGAGCGGCGGGGCGGCTCGCCGGACGAGCTCAAGCGCCTGATCGCCGAGTCCTACGCCGGCGGCCACCTGGACCCGGGCGAGGCGGGCATGCTCACGGGTGTCTTCCACCTGCACGAGCAGGAGGCGCGGCAGGTGATGACGCCGATCCCGGCCGTCGTCACGATCGACGCCTCGCAGGACGTCGAGACGGCCCTGCGCCTGTGCATCTCGAGCGGCCACACGCGGCTCGTGGTGACCGAGGAGGACGATCGCGACCGCGTCCGCGGGCTCGTGCACGTCAGCACGCTGGCGCGCCAGCTGATGCAGGAGGGCCCGCATGCCCCCGTCGGCCCCATCGTGCAGGACGCGCTGATCGTGCCTGAGACCAAGCCGCTCGACGATCTGCTCGCCGACCTGCAGCGGCAGCGGACCTCGATGGCGATCGTCGTGGACGAGTACGGGCGGGTCGTCGGGGTCGTGACCGTCGAGGACATCATCGAGGAGGTCGTCGGGGAGATCGCCGACGAGACCGATCCGGCGGCGGGGGAGATACGCCGGCTCGCAAACGGCGACTGGTTCGTGCGCGGGCACGTCGCGGTGACCGACCTGGCGGACTACGGACTCGACCTGCCCGTAGACAGCGACGCATACAACTCGGTCGGCGGGTTCGTGTTCGCGGAGCTCGGGCGCCTACCGCGCCGTGGCGACACGATCAACGCGGACGGCTACTCTATCCGCGTGGAGTCCGTGCGCGAGAACCGCATCGAGGCGGTACGTATCCGCGAGCGGGGGCACACGCCGCCGCGCGAGGCGCGCGAACCGGAGGCTTAAACACGTCCGGCCCGCGGGGGGAGCGGACCGGATCGTGTGCACTGGGAGGAGGCGGGTGTGCATGCGACTGTTAGGTCGCATACATCAGTATCGCCATGTTGATGAACGACAGCTAAAAGTCCCCTCAGCATGGATAAATTCTTAGGAACGGCCGCTCAGTAGGTGTGAAACCCACGGCCGCTCTTGCGGCCGAGCGCCCCTTCGGCGATCAGCTGCTGCAGGCGAGCCGGCACGGGCTCGCCGATCGTCTCGCCGATCGCGCTGGAGACATCGAGGCCGACCAGGTCCAGCAGCGCGAGCGGCCCCATCGGGTGCCCCGCGCCGAGCCGCATGCAGGTGTCGATGCCGGCTGGATCCATGCCGGTCTCTTCGACCAGGCGGACGGCGCTGAAGAGATAGGGGAACAGCAGCCGGTTGACGACGAACCCCGGCACGTCGGGCACCTCGACCGGCGTCTTCTCCAGCGTCTCGCACAGCTCGAGCGCGCGGCGGCGCGTATCCGCTGTCGCCGCCTGCGGGAAGATCAGCTCGACCAGCTTCATCTTGGTGACCGGGTTGAACACGTGCAGCCCGAGGAAGCTCTCCGGCCGGCCACTCGCCTGCGCGAGTCTCTCGATGGACAGCGACGAGGTCGTGCTGGCGAGGATCGCCGACGGCTCGAGGATGGCGTCCAGCTCCGCCAGGAGCCGAGCCTTCACGTCGTGATCCTCGATCACCGCCTCGACCACGAATGTCGCTTCAGCGAGCGCCTCGGGCTCCGTGACGACCTGGACGTGCTCCGGGTCGACCTCCGCATGCAGGCGGCCAAGCGTCTTTTCGACCGTCGCACGCGCCTTCTCGGCGGAGCTCTCAGAGCGGGCGAGCAGCAGCACCGGCCCGTGGTGGGCGGCCGTGGCCGCCATCCCGCAGGCGATTGCGCCGCTGCCGGCTATCGCGAGGCGATCGCTCACAGTGTTCCTTTCCGTTCGTAGAAGCTCGACCAGCCGTCGGGCCCGAGGATTGACTGACCAGTCAATCTAGAGCCCAGGCGGTAGAGTAAGGGGTGCAGGGTCCGGGCATTTTCCCAGAAGCGCCCCGGTCTCCAGGAACGGGCGGGCGGGAATCCGATCCTTTTCATAAAACGCTGGGCAACAGACCGTAGGAGGACTCCTGACATGAGGCAACCAGAGGGCCGCGAAGTCGTCATCGTCGAGGCCGTGCGGACACCCATCGGGCGCGGGCACAGGGAGAAGGGCTACTACAAGGACACCCATCCGAACACGCTGCTCGCCAAGTGCTACACCGAGGTGATCGAGCGCTCGGGCGTGGACGCGTCGGAGGTCGAGGACGTGATCGCCGGTTGCGTCCAGCAGTTCGGCGAGCAGGGCTTCAACATCGCGCGCAACGCCTGGCTGCAGGCCGGGCTTCCGATCGAGACGCCCGGCACCACCGTCGACCGCCAGTGCGGCTCCGCCCAGCAGGCGGTCAACTTCTCCGCGGCGCTGATCGCCGCCGGGGTGCACGACGCGATGATCGGCTCAGGCGTCGAGCACATGGGCCACCTGCCGTTCGCCGCAGGCATGAAGACGCAGGAGGACTTCGGATACGCGTTCACGCCGGAGCTCATGGCCAAGCACAACATCGTCGGCCAGGGACTGGGCGCCGAGATGATCGCCGACCAGTGGGAGATCCCGCGCTCCGAGCTCGACGAGCTCGCGGTGCGCTCGCACCGGCTGGCCCATCAGGCGACCGAGGAGGGCCGCTTCGAGCGCGAGATCGTGCCGATGTCGGTCAACGGCGACGAGTTCGTGACCGATCAGGGCATCCGTCCCGACACGAGCCTCGAGGCGCTGTCGCAGCTGAAGCCGGCGTTCAAGCCGGACGGCAAGATCACGGCGGGGAACGCCTCGCAGATCTCAGACGGCGCCGCGGCGGTGCTGCTGATGTCCGCCGAGAAGGCCAAGGAGCTCGGGGCCACCCCGCGGGCGCGGATCGTCGACCAGACGACCGTAGGCTGCGACCCGGTGAAAATGCTCGAGGGCCCGATCCCGGCGACGCGCAAAATCCTGGCCCGCAACGGGATGAGCATCGACGACATCGATCTGATCGAGATCAACGAGGCGTTCGCCCCGGTGGTCGCGGCCTGGCGGCGCGAGCTCAGCCCGGACATGGACCGTGTCAACGTCAACGGCGGCGCGATGGCGCTGGGCCACCCGCTCGGCTCGACCGGCGCAAGGCTCATCACCACGCTGCTCCACGAGCTCGAGCGCTCCGACAAGGAGATCGGCTTCGTGACCATGTGCTGCGGAGGCGGCCTCGGCACCGGCACGCTGATCCAACGAGTCTGATCCAACGGGCTACAGCCGGCGAGCGGCCGGCCAGGAGGAGTCGCGGGGTGGCCGGTTGCGGCGCCCCGCGACTCAGCCGCTCGGCCCGCCCCCGGTCCAGTTGACGGCAACGGGCGCCAGGGCCAGCACCGCCGCCCACGTGGCGGGATCCGCGACTCCGCTCGGCGCGATCCCATGAGCCGACTGGAACGACTTGAGATTGACGGTGGTCTGCGAGCCGAAGCTGCCCGTGACTTCCTGGGAGGGGATCGCGCTCGCGAGGTGCTCCTGCAGCCACAGCACCTGGTCGCCTTTTCGCCCTGAGCGCAATTCGGGGTATTCGGAGTTCGGGGTGACGCTCGTGAGAGGCGCCAGCGGAGCGGCGAGCGCGCTCCAGCCGCTGACGCTCGTCTCCTGCCAGTCCCAGAAGGAGACCCCCGTCGCCCCATAGCTGACCGCCTCCTCGCGGAAGCGCAGGATGTCCGAGGAGGAGACGCTTTCGTAGGTCTGTCCGAGTGGGAAGATCGGGCGGGCGTAGATGCGGTTGGCGATGTACGTGTTCGCGTAGACCGTGTCCACCGACGTGCCGATGGCCTTCCAGTACATCTGCGGCGCGTTGTATTGCGCGCCTCCAGGGCCGAGGAACACCGAGTAGGGCAACGACGGATGGTAGGAGACGTACGGGAAGGAGGCGAGCGCGAGCGGATAGCTGGGGCCGATCTTCGCCCGCAGTTCGGCGATGTAGCTCTGGGCGGCGGCGTAGTGGCCCTCGTACTCGGCCTCCGCGTCGATCACCAGGCAGTCCGCTCCGTTGGCCACGGCCTGCGCGCCGAGGCTCGCCTCGCCCTTCGGGTTCGTGCCGTAGACGTACTGCCAGGCGCAGGCCTTCAGCCCGTTGGCGTGCAGTTCCGCCACCAGCTGCGGCGAGAACTGGCTCCAGTAGTTGCTCGAGCCGTCCGAGCTCTTGATGAACAGCGTGCTGACGCCGGCCGCATGGGCTCGAGCCGCGATCGCGGGGATGCTGCCGCCATTGGACTGGCTCATGTACCAGATCCACATGCCCTGGCCTTCCAGGGCGCTTGCGCTCGCCGCCACCGCGCCGGTGCTCGGCACGAGGACCCGCTTGGGCGCAGGCGGGTGCAGCGCATGCTTGACGATCGTGATCGGACCCCAGGTGCTGGTGTAGCGCCCGCCGCCGAGCAGCACCATGATCCGCCCCGAGTGGGCCTTGGACGGCACGGTGACGAGCAGCCCGGCGCTCGTCGTGCGCAGGCGCGCGCCGGGTGATCTACGGCTGATGCGCGCGCCCGGCGCGAGCGGGAAGGCGACGATCATCCCGCTCTTGAGGCCGACCCCCGCGATCAGCAGGGTGCCGCGAACCGACACTTGACGCGGGTTCGTGCCGCACCTGGACACGGGCACGCACCTGACGCTTGTGACGCGCACGCTGCGCACATGCGGGCTCGCGCTGCGGGTGCCGATCGGCGTGCTCGTGGCGGGGGCCCTGCCGGTGGCGCTGCCGGGTGGCGCCGTGCCGCCGGAGCTGGCGGCGCTTGCCGCTTTCGGCTGGGCGGCGAGCAGGAGCAGGAGCAGGAGCAGCCCAACCACTGCCGCGGCAAGAGGCGTCCATCGCATGTGCGCGCGTGTGCTCGCCACCATCATCCCTTCGCGCCGAACGGGGTTTGCAGCCTGCGCCATCGGACCGGCGCTCTCTATCGGCGACGTCCGACCTTAGCGGCTATGGGCTTCAAACCTAGCCGCGGCATGGAAGTTGCGCTCGGCACCGGCTCAGCCCGGCGGCGGGGCGTCCTGCGGCTCGCCCCAGCGAAACCCGAGCGGAGCCGGGGCCGGCTCGAGCGGGCTCGACGGCAGGCCGGCGGCGGGGCTCGGCAGGTTGAAGCCGGTCGGCGCGACGTCGTTGGGCGCGTCCGCGTGAAACAGCGAGGCGAGGTACTGGTTCTGGCCCCGCCCGACACCGAGCTCGAACTGCCCGCCGCCATAGGTGCCGATGCCGTGCGCGGCGCAGTAGTCATAGGCGTCCAGCAGGCTGCGCAGGCCCCCCAGGCGCGAGGGCTTTATGTTGACCATTCGCGGCGGATAGGGCAGCGCGAGGATGTCCTCGATCGAGTGGATCGGCGCATCCCAGGAGAAGCGATCGCGGTAGGGGGCGAGCACCGCGTCCGTCTCGGGCGTGAGCGCCGGGTCCTCGATCCAAGCGTCCGGGAAGGCCTCGGCCACGCGGCGGTAGAGGACCGGATCCGCAGGCTGGTCGACGACCGTGCCCGAGTAGAAGCCCTTGAAGTCGACGGAGTCAACGGCGCCCGTCTCGACCAGTTCGGCGATCAGCCGCTCGTCCCACGAGCTCGTCGGGTCGAGCTTGAAGCGCAGGCCGGGATAGAGCTCTAGGCGCCGGCGAAGCGGCTCGAGCGACGGCGGCTCGCCGAGGCGCATCGAGACCACGAAGCGAACCGGCCGGCTCTCGAGGCCGAGCGCCGCGTGAAGCGTCGTGTTCGCCTGGCGCAGCGCCAGGTCGAGAGCAGCCGACTCGTAGGCCCAGGTCCTGTAGCGGTCAGAGACCTCGCGCTGCGGCGGCTCGGGGAACAGCGGAAGCTCCGCCAGGCGCTCGGAGAAGCTCGCGAGCGTGAAGCTCCCCGCGAGCGGGAGCGTCGGGCCGGCAGCCTGGAGGATGTCGTGGTCTACGCCGTCGTAGGTGACGTCCTCGCCGATGCCCTCCTGACCGCCGCCGCCAAGTCGAATCAGGGTGCTCTGGCGCTCGAACGCGCTGGAGACCGTCGCCTGCAGCGGGTCAAGCGCATAGGCGTCGATCTGGAGCGGCAGCTCGGACAGCGCCTCCCAGGTGCTCATCCTCCGCTGGCCTGCTCTTCGAGGCGGCCGACGAGCTCGTCCAGCCGCAGCTCCTCGAGCGCGTCGCCCACGGCGCTCAGCCGGCCCGCGCACAGCTCGATCAGGGCCTTGCCCTCGCTGAGCAGCTGGAGCGTCTCGTCGAGGCTCGCCTCGCCCGAGTCCAGGCGACGGATGATCTCCTCGACGCGCGCCGCCGCCGCCTCGTAGGTCGGCTCCTCGTCGGCCGCTGCAGGCGAGGCCTGCTCCTCGTCCTCGCTCATCGCTCCTCGATCCTCGCCGGGAGCTCGCCATCGGCGAATCTCAGCCGGATCGCCTCGGCCTTGCGCGCCGCCGCGGCGGTGAGGATCGGCCCGCCCTGAGGCGACTGCGCGAGCACATAGCCACGTTCGAGTGTCCGCTGCGGGTCGTGGCCTCCGAGGGCGAGCGCGAGCCGCCGCAGCTCCCCCGGCCGCCGCTCGCGGCAGTCGAGCAGCGAGGACTCCGCTCGGCGCGCCAGCACGAGAGCCCTGCGCTCGGCCAGCCGGCGCTCGGATTCGATCCGCCGCCGGGAGCCGGCACGCATCTCGCGAAGCTGCTGATGCAGGCGCGTGCGCTGGCGGTCGAGGTGCGCGGAGGGAGCCCGCGAGAGCGTGGCCAGGTGGCGCGCGCGAGCCAGAACCGCACGCTTGCCATGGTCGCGCAGGCGAGCGGCGCTCGACGCCTGCTCGAGGCGCGCGCGCATGCAGTCCACGCCGACGGCAGCCTCTGCGGCGTGGGTCGGGGTCGAGCAGCTGACGGCCGCGACGTCATCGAGCAGCGTGCGGTCTGTGTGGTGACCGACCGAGGCGATCACCGGCACGCCGAGCAGCGCGACCGTGCGGCACAGCGTCTCATCGCAGAAGCACAGCAGGTCCGCCAGCGAGCCGCCGCCGCGGGCGACGACGACGACGTCGACCTCGCCAACCGCGGCGAGATCGCCCAGCGCACGCACGATCGCGGGTGCCGCGTGGCGGTCCTGCACCGGCGCGAACGCCCACACCAGACGACCGGCCCAGCCGCGCCGGCGCAGGCCGGCGAGTATGTCGTCGCGGGCCTTGCCGCTCTCACCCGTGATCACTCCGATGGTGCGGGGCAGCAGCGGCCGGGTGAGCCGCTTCTGCGGCTCGAGCAGGCCCTCGGCGTCGAGCTGCTTGCGCAGGCGCTCGATGCGAGCGAGCAGGTCGCCCTCTCCGGCGACCCGCAGGTCGCTGACGGCGAACGAGAAACCGGGCGAGGACGTGGCGCTGCCGGGGTAGTAGTCGCAGCCGCCTGCCACCACGACCTGCATCCCTTCGGCGGGCGCCGAGCCCGCGCGGTCGACCATCGCGTCCCAGTCACCCCGCCAGGCGGCACACGGGATCGCGCCGCTCGAGTCGCGCAGCTCGAAGTAGATCCGCGCGCGAGCGGCCCGCAGGTTGACCAGCTCGCCGACCAGCTGAACGCGGGCGAATGAGCGGAGCTTCGCGCGAAGCGCGGCGGCATACTCGCCGACCGGGAACGGGCCGGCGAGCGTGCTCTCCGGGATGCCCGCTCCCGGAGCCGACGGAGAGGGGGGAAGCGTGGACACCGGATCCAGGATAGGCGCTACGATCGACGTCAATGCGCTGCAGCGAACCTCGGCCTCGTCTGTAACGGCGTGGCAAAGCGCAACAGCGGCCGTCGTGGACGTTCACGCAAGCGGCGCGGCGCCGCGCCGCCGAGCATCGCAGACGGCCAGCCACACGTCGTCGGCGCGGGGGCGCCGGCACGCACGCCGCCTGCGGCCGCGAGCACGAGGCGGACGAGGGCGCGTCCGCGCGGAGCGGCAGGGCGAGCCGCAGGCAGCTTCAGCGAGCAGCTCGCAGCACTGGGCGAGCGGCCGCAGGCGCCATGGCACCCACTGCCCCTGTCCGAGCTGCTGATACTGATCGGCCTGATCGGGACGATCGTCGGAGTGGCACGCGGCGGGTCCGGGCGGCCGCTGCTCTTCGCCGGGATCGGCGCGGTGGCGATCGGCACGCTCGAGTCCACGGTGCGCGAACACCTCAGCGGCTATCGCCCTCACACGACGCTGCTCGCCTTCGTTCCGACGGCGCTGTTCCACTCGGCTGCCGCGGTCGCGCTCGTCGCCCTCGGCACGCCCGCGCCCATCTGGGCCCTCGTGCCGCTGATGCTCGACGTGCCGGTGTTCGCCTTCCTGTTCAAACTGCTGCGCGGGCGCTTCCTCGACGCGCGCCAAGAGCGCGTGCTCGCCGCGAGGCGCTGAGCGCGTCAGGCTCCGCTGCGGCCGGGGCTGAGGTCCACCGACGGCAGCGGGCGCTCGCCGTCGGCCACGTGATCGCCGCGTGTCTCGCCCGCGAATCCGAGCTCTTCCAGCCGCGCGATCTCGCGTTCGCCTTCCACGCGCGCCGGATGCCCCGCCGGCAGGTCGGCGATCAGGTTTGCGATCCGGTTGCGCAGCTGGAGTGCGAAATGCGGCGTCGAGGCGCCCATCAGCTGGCGTATGTCCTCGACGCTCACCTCATGCTCGGTCTGCTTGCGGCTCAGTCGGCGCGGGTCCTCGGCCTCGCTCATCTGAGATCGATCATTCGGCCGGTGCGACGGATGGTTCTCCGGAGGAGCTCTTGCGGGGGGTGATCTCGAGCATCAAATCGATTTCAGCCTGGGTGACGGCCGAGATCGCTCGTTCGTCGCCGATCAGCCAGCCGTGATTGTAGACCCCGCGGACCGGGCGGAACTCGGGCGCCGAGGTGTAGGCGGGCTGGATGTCGGCGAGATATGTGGCCAGCACCGGAGGAACCTGCGTTGGCGCGTCGAGCAGCAGCAGCGGCCCGTAGTCGCCGGTTGCCGACAGCAGCGCGGAGGCCGGGGCGTCAAGCGGCCGCGCGCTGTTCGCGAACACGAGTCCGTGGCCCGGTTCTTTGATGCCCCAGCCGAAGACGCCGTCGGTGAACCGCGCCACCGAGATCGCATTCGAGACCGCGCCTTCACGTTCCAGCCCGGTGCCGGCGCCGGGGATCGAGGTGACCGGGCCGAAGCGTCCCAGGTCGTGCAGCGTGCCGCGTGCGAGCGCCGCAGACCCGATCACGTAGATCGACGGCCGGCCGAGGCTCGAGAGCGCCGCCGTGGTCGCGGCAGGCACGCCTGCCGCCGTCACGAACAAGATCGGCGCGGCGCTCTCGGCCGCGAGTCCCGCGACCGGCATCTGCAGCGCCCGGGAGGCGCCCGCGGCAAGCACGATCGCCTCACGCGGGGCCCTGCCTGCGTCCGCCGCGCGCAGAAGCCGCTGCACGCCGGCGGCCGTGGCCGCCGGTTCGCCCGCGGGAAGCGAACGCGCCAGATAGCCGCTCGGCACCGGCGCGGAGGTCCCGACGCGGATCACCTGCGCCCCGCCGAGCGCCTGCGAGCCGGACGGGTGCATCGCTTCGAGCGCCTCACGACTCACCGCCGGGAGCACGTTTCCTTCGGTGTACAGCAGGGGCGCGCCGAGCGGCGCGCTCGCCAAGACCGACGCGGCGAGCGCCGCGGACCAGTCGTGCTGATTTACGAGCACGACCGCCTGCGGACGCGTCGCCGCGGTGAGCCCCGGGTAGGCGAGCCTTGCAACCGCCGCCGCGTCGGTCGCCGGATCGGCGCCTCCCAGCCGCGTCGTGTTGCGCGTCACGACGCTGACCGCGCCGCCGCTGGCCACCGGCGCGACCTTCGAGACGGGGCCGCCACCGGACGGCTGCGAGCGTCCGGCCTTGCCGCAGCCGGCCGCGGCCAGTGCCAGCGCGAGCACCAGCAGGGCGCCGAGCATTCGGGGCGGCGTGCGCATGGCAGGGCAGCCTAGCGGTCTCAGCGGAGCGCGATCTTCGCCCATTTTCGGCAGGAACGCGCGGTGCAGCGTCGAACATGCGCCCATGCGCTGCACGCGTCCTTGCACTTTGCTAGCCTGCCGCGCTGAACGCCGAGTCCATGACCAGATGTCATGGAGCGGGGGAACCAAGTTGTTGGGGCGAATCCCACGGCAGAGCCGTGGGAAGCGCAGGCTCTTTCAGCGCTAGCCCGTCAGCTAACCCCGCAGGCCGACGAAAGAGGTTGTTGTCTTGCGGGTGCCTGCCCTTAGAGCGGTTTTCTTCAGCTTGGCCATGGTCGCGACGAGCGCGGCGCCGGCCCTGGCGAGCAGCACCGGCGGCGTGTCCGCCGGCGGATCGACCTCCAGGAAGCACCCCGCGCGAAGGGGCTCGGCGAAACCGGCCGCGCCGGTGCCCGCCGCGCCTCTGCACGCAGCGCCCGTGACGGCGCGCTCCCCGAGCCTGGCCTACAGCGGACCGGTCCTCCAGAGGACCGCCACCGGCGAACTCGTGCCCTACCAGCCGGCCGTGCCGGCCGGCCAGGCGGGTGGCCTCACGGGCGGCAGCCCGGTCGGAGTCGCAGCCACCGCCAAGCCGCAGCTGGTCGTTCCCGGCTCGCGAGCCCGCTACGTCAACGGCCTCGCCGCCGCCCCGATGGCGGCTCCCGCCCCCGTCCAGCAGATGATCTGGTCGGCGAACCAGATCATCGGCCTGCCCTACGTCTACGGCGGAGGCCACGCGTCGTTCATCTCGCCTGGCTACGACTGCTCCGGCACCGTGTCCTTCGCGCTGCACGGCGCCACCCTGCTCGCCACGCCCGAGGACTCCTCCGAACTGGAAGCCTGGGGCTCGCACGGGATCGGTCGCTGGGTGAGCATCTTCTCCAACCCGGGCCATGCGTACATGACCGTGGCCGGCATGCGCCTCGACACCAGCGCGGCCGACGACCCCTCCAATCAGCAGGGCCCGCGGTGGCGGCCGCTGCGGCAAGGCAACGAAGGCTTCACCGTCCGGCACCCGCTCGGCCTCTGATTGCCCGCCGTCGGCTACGCTTGAAGGTGCTGGCCGACATCCGTTCGGTCGCCCCGTCGAAACGCAATAGGAGGATCAGATGGCCGGCTTGACCGGGCGCATGTCTACCGTCGTGAAGGCGAAGGTCTCGAAGCTGCTCGACCGGGCTGAAGACCCGGCTGAGACCCTCGACTACAGCTACCAGAAGCAGGTCGAACAGCTGCAGAACGTCAAGAAGGGCATCGCCGATGTGGTGACGGCCAAGAAGCGCCTGCAGATGCAGGAAAGCTCGCTGCAGCAGTCGGTGGTCAAGCTGGACACGCAGGCGCGCCAGGCGGTGTCCGCCGGGCAGGAGGATCTCGCGAGGGCTGCGCTGGAACGCAAGAACGTCGCGCAGACCGAGCTGCAGTCGCTCGACGGCCAGGTCGCCGAACTCGAGTCCCAGCAGCAGAAGCTGACCGACTCCGAGCAGAAGCTACGCGCGAAGATCGAGGCGTTCCGCACCAAGAAGGAGGTCATCAAGGCCCAGTACTCCGCCGCCGAGGCGCAGGTCCGGATCTCCGAGGCCGCGACCGGCGTCGGCGAGCAGATGGCCGACGTGGGGCTCGCGATGCAGCGCGCGGTCGACAAGACCGAAAACATGAAAGCCCGCGCAGACGCAGTCTCCGAGCTGGAAGCCGCCGGCACCTTCGACGACATCACGGCACTCGGTGGCGGCGAAGACGACATCGACCGCCAGCTCAAGCAGCTCTCGAGCCAGCCGGCCGTCGACGACGAGCTGGCGAAGATGAAGGGCGAACTCGGCAAGGGGGGCGGCGACACGGCCCAGATATCGGCCGGGGCGGGTGATCCCGCGGCCGCGCCTCCCGGCGAGGGTCAGCCCCCGAGCGAGGGCTCCCAGCCATGATCGTTCGCATCTCGGGCGAGGACCAGTACAGGCTCGAGGATGGCGAGTCCGCCCGCCTGAACGAGCTCGAGAATGCGGTGGTCGCCGTCGTGGAGGGCGGTCGCGAGGACGGCTTCGCCGACGCCTACCGCGCCCTGCTCGACTACGTGCGCGCGAACGGCACCCCCATCGGCGACGAGGAGCTCGAGAGCTCCGACGTGATCCTGCCGCCCGCCGACCTGACCTTCCAGGAGGCAGGCGAGGACTTCACCGGCGAGGGCCTGATCCCCGATTAGCGCGCCGCCGCTGCTTCAGGCCGTCCCGGCGCATCGCGCCCGGGCGGCTCTAGATCGGGATCCCCCACAGCGGGAACCAGCGCTCGATCTCGGGCTCCAGCGGCAGCTCTGAGCCGACCTGCGCCTTGAGCTGCAGCTCCCTCTCGGTGCGGCGCTGTTTGGGGCTCTCCGGATCCGGGACGAACGGGTACCAGTTGCCGCGCTTGTAGTTGTAGATGAAGTACACGGGACGCTTCTGCGCGTCGGTGAAGGCGAACACGGCGCAGAGCAGCCGCTCGCCGTGACCGGCGGTCTCGATCGAGCCCGAGACGGCGTTGATGCCCACGGCGAGGTCTTCGACGCTCGGCGTGTCGGCGTGGTTGCGCAGGATCATCCAGCGGTAGCCGTACTCGTCGTCCTCGGTCGACACGGTCATGCCGCTGTCCGCGCACGTCGCCTTCACGACTTCCTCCATCTCGCGCAGCGTCGCTTCGAAGTCGCTCGTCGCGAGCGCCTGAAAGACGATCGCAGCCGTCCCCGTCGGGGTGATCTGATGTTCGGCCTGCAGGTCGACGTACGCGGTGGTGATCGCGAACAGGTGGTCCGGCGCCGGCCCCTTGACGGCGTGGCGGCCGGTGAGGATGTCGAGCAGGCCCACCTAGGCGACGCCCTGCAGCTGGGACTCCAGGCGCTCGAGCGCCGCGAGGCGCTGCTCGAGCGGCGGGTGGTCGGCGAACAGGTTCAGCAGCGACTTCTTCTTCCTCGCCGGGATGATGAAGAACGCGCTGAGCGCTTCCGCCGAGCGCAGGTCCTGGCTGGGCACGCGCTCCATCGTTCCGCTGATCTTGATCAGCGCCGAGGCGAGCGCGCTGGGGCGGCCCGTCAAGACGGAGCCGCCGCGGTCCGCCGCGAACTCCCGGTAGCGGGACAGGGCACGCATCAGCAGGAAGGAGACGGCATATACGACCGCAGACGCGAGCACGACGATGAAGATGTCTTCCTCCTCTTCGTTGTTGCCGTAGCCACCCCCGAAGAAGAACGCGAACTGCAGGATCAGCGCGGCGAGCGAGGCGAAGAAGCCGGCGAGCGTCATGACCGCGACGTCGCGGTTGATCACGTGCGTGAGCTCATGCGCCATCACGCCTTCGAGCTCGCCCGGCGTGAGCATGTCGATGATTCCCCTCGTCGCGCACACGGTCGTTGACTTCTTCGTACGGCCCATCGCGAAGGCATTCGGCATGGAGGTCTCCATCACGCAGACCCTCGGCTTGGGCAGATCCGCCTGCACGCACAGGCGTTCGACGATCGAATGCAGCTCGGGCTCCTCAGCCGGCGAGACCTCTTTGACCCCCATCGTCGCCATCGCGATCTTGTCCGAGGCGAACAGCTGCAGCAGCAGCAGCACGAGGGCGATCACGATGATGATCCCCGCCCCGGCGCCGGCCGCGAACAGCACCCCGATGAAGACCACGTAGAGCAGGCCGAGCAGGAAAAGCGTGAAAACCATTCGCGCCTGCAGGCCTGTGTCCTTACCAAAGCTCGATCCTCGTCGCGCCATGAGCCTGATTGTCGCAGACCAAGATTGCGGTGCCCTAAAGTGGCGCTCGATCACGACGCGACATTCAGGGAACCGATGAAGCCCGAAATCGAAATCCTCGGCATATCCATAAAGACCTTCGGCGTGATGTTCGCGCTCGGCTTCCTCGCCTGCGGAGCGCTCGTCGCGCGCCGGCTGCGCGAGCTGGGCAAGCCCGTCGACTGGGCCTACGAGATCGTGTTCGCGGCGCTGATCGGCGGCGTCGTCGGAGCGCGGGGCTACTACGTGATCCAGAACTACGACCAGGTCAAGCACGACCTGCTCGGGAACATCTTCTCCGGCTCCGGCCTGGTGTGGTACGGAGGGGCGATCGGCGGAGCGATCGGCGTGATCGCCTGGATGCGCTGGCGAAAAGCGCTGGAACTGAGGATGCTCGACCTCTGCGCCACGGCGCTCGCGCTCGGCTATGCGATCGGGCGCATCGGCTGTCAGGTCTCGGGTGACGGCGACTACGGCATCGCGTCGAGCCTGCCCTGGGCCATGGGCTATCCGCACGGCACCGTGCCGACTCCCCCGGGCGTGCGGGTGCAGCCGACGCCGATCTATGAGACCGTCGCGATGTGCCTGCTCGCCTACGGGCTCTGGAAGCTGCGCGACCGCGTGCGCCCCGGCGTCGTCTTCGCGCTGTATCTGGTCGGCAGCGGGCTCGAGCGCTTCCTTGTGGAGTTCATCCGCCGCAACAGCGAGGTGATCGCCGGCCTCACGGCACCGCAGCTCGAGAGCATCGCGCTGTTCGTGATCGGGCTCGCCTGGCTCGGCGCGGTGGTGGGCAGAGGCGGCACGGCAGCGCTGCGCCCGATGACCGCGTGACTCGGGACCCGCCCGACGAGCTGCCGAGCCGGCAAGCGATAATCAGCCCAGATGGCCACCGGCACGACTCTCTCCAACGCGTTTCCACTCGGTAGCCGCCTGAACGAGCGAGGGCGGCTGGAGGTCGGCGGCTGCGACACGATCGAGCTAGCGAGGGAGTTCGGCACGCCCGCATACGTCGTCGCCGAGGATGACCTGCGCTCGCGTGCCCGCGCCTTCCTGCATGCGGGCGCCGCCGCAGGGCAGCCCGACTTCCAGGTGCTGTTCGCGTCCAAGGCGTTCCCCTGCACGGCCGTGCTCGCGCTGTTCGCGCAGGAGGGGCTGTGGTGCGACGTGGCCTCGGGCGGTGAGCTACACCTCGCCCTCGGGGCCGGCTTCCCGGTTGAGCGCATCGTGCTCCACGGCAACGCCAAGTCCGAGGCGGAGCTGCGCATGGCGCTGGATCACCACGTCGGCCTGATCGTCGTGGACAACTTCGACGAGATCGAGCGGCTGGCGCGGCTGACGGCCCAGCGCGACCCGGCCGGCGCCCAGCAGGTGCTGATCCGCGTCACCCCCGACGTGCGCGGCGAGACGCACGAGAAGATCTCCACCGGCCAGGCCGATTCGAAGTTTGGGTTCGCGATCGGTGACGCGGAGGAGGCGATCGCGCGGGTGCGGGCCGTCAGAGGCCTTTCGCTGCAGGGCCTGCACGCACACATCGGCTCGCAGCTGCTGGAGCTCGAGCCGTTTCGCAGCGCCGCGGCGCAACTCGCGCGGCTCGGCGACTTTCCCGTGTGCGACCTCGGAGGCGGACTTGGGGTGCAATACACCTCGAGTCAGCCTCCGGCGCCGTCGATCGAGGATTATGTCGCCGCGATCGTGCAGGCGGCCCACGCCCACGGGGTCGGCCCCGACAGGCGGCTGCTGATCGAGCCCGGGAGGGCGTTGAGCGCCAATGCCTGCGTGACGCTCTACACCGTGGAGAGCGTCAAGCACAACGTCTCGCGCTGGGTCGCGGTCGACGGGGGCATGTCCGACAACCTTCGCCCGATGCTCTACGGCGCCGTCTACGAGGCCCATGTGGCCGACCGCTTCGAGGGCGAGACCAGGTGCGTTCTCGCCGGCAAGCACTGCGAGTCGGGCGACGTGATCGTCGCCGACGCGATGCTCGATGACCCGCGTCCCGGCGACGTGATCGTCACGCCCGCGACGGGGGCATACGGGCACGCGCTGGCCAGCAACTACAACGGCGTGCCCCGGCCGCCGGTGATCTTCTGCAAGGACGGTGACGCGCGCGTGGTGTTGAGGCGCGAGAGCTTCGAGGATCTGACCGCGCGCGATGCCGACTGAGCCGTTCAGAGTGGGCCTGCTCGGGTTCGGCACGGTCGGGTCCGCCTTCGCTGAGCTGCTCGAGGAGCGCGCGGGGGAGATCGAGCGCTTCAACGGCCGCCGGCCGCTGATCGGCGGCGTGCTGACGCGCACGCGCGGCGACTTCGAGGAGATCCTGGCCGACTGCGACTTGGTGGTCGAGCTGATCGGCGGGATCGAGCCGGCGCGCGAGTACCTGCTGAGGTGCATGCGCGCCGGCAAGGACGTGGTCACCGCCAACAAGCAGCTGCTCTCCCAGCACGGCGAGGAGCTGTTCGAGACCGCGCGCGAGCATGACGTGAGACTCCGCTTCGAGGCAGCGGTGGCGGGCGCGGTGCCTGTCGTGCGGGTGCTCGAGGAGTCGCTGTCGGCAACTCCGATCGAGCGCATCCACGGGATCGTCAACGGCACGACGAACTTCATCCTCACCGAGATGAGCAACGGAGCCTCCTACGCGGAGGCGCTGAAGGAGGCCCAGCGCAGGGGGTTCGCGGAGGCGGATCCGAGCGATGACGTGAGCGGGCGCGACGCGGCCGCGAAGATGGCGATCCTCGCCCGGCTCGCGTTCGGCACGCCAGTGCATCTGAACGACGTCCGCTACGAGGGCATCGAGCATCTGCACAGCGACGATCTGGCCTACGCGCACGAGCTGGGGCTCGGCCTCAAGCTGATCGGCGCCGCCGAGCGCCGGCAGGGAGGCCTGTCGGTGTGGGTCCATCCCGCCTTCCTCTACTCCGGCCATCCGCTCGCGGCGATCTCGGGCGCGTTCAACGCGGTGACCGTCGAGTCCGAGACGATCACCGAGATCACGATCTCCGGGCCGGGCGCCGGCGGCCGGCAGACCGCGAGCGCGGTGCTCGGCGACGTCGTCAGCGTGATGACGGGCGGCGCTCGGCCGCCCGCTCCGCCGCTGCCGCTGCGCCTGGTCGAGGACGTCGAGAGCGCCTTCTACCTGCACCTCGACGTCGCCGATCGCCCGGGCGTGCTGTCGGCTGTGACACAGGTCCTGGGGGAGCAGGGCGTGTCGATCAAGTCCGTGGTCCAGCGCGGCATGGGGGAGCGCGCTCGCCTGGTGATGGTCACGCACCCGGTGCTCGAGTCGAGCCTGCGCACCGCCATCGCCCGTGTCGGCGAGTTCGACTTCGTGCGGGCCGCGCCGCGCACCATCCGCGTCATCGAAGAGGAGTTCGTATGAGCCCGACCCCGCCGATCGACCAGGTGCCGCGGGTGCCGCTTCCGCGGGTCGAAGGCGCTGCCTTCTCGGGCATCCACGTGCCGCTGATCGAGCGCTACCACGAGCGGCTTCCGTTTGAGGTGGGCGACAAGCTCGTCAGCCTGCAGGAGGGATCGACGCCGCTGCTGCGCGCGCCCGTGCTCTCGGAGATGGTTGGGGCGACTGTGCGCCTGAAGCTCGAGGGCGCCAACCCCACGGGCTCGTTCAAGGACCGGGGAATGACGTGCGCAGTCTCCGCGGCGGTGCGCGACGGCGCCAAGGCGGTGATCTGCGCCTCGACGGGCAACACGGCCGCGAGCGCCGCGGCGTACGCAGCGCGTGCGGGTATCACCTGCGCGGTGATCGTGCCGGAGGGCAAGATCGCGCAGGGCAAGATGGCTCAGACGCTCGTTCACGGTGCGCGGGTGATAACGCTCGAGGGCAACTTCGACCAGGCGCTGGCGCTCGTGCGCGAGCTGACCGCCACGCATCCGATCGTGCTCGTCAACTCGGTCAACGAGTTCCGCATCGAAGGCCAGAAGACAGCGGCCTTCGAGATCCACGAGGGCCTCGAAGGAGGACTGGAGGCGCTCTGCATACCGGTCGGCAACGCGGGCAACATCACCTCCTACTGGCGCGGGTTCCGCGAGCTCGGAGCGTCGCCCAGGATGCTCGGCTTTCAGGCGGAGGGGGCGGCACCGCTGGTCGAGGGGAGGGTGATCGAGCACCCGGAAACGGTCGCCAGCGCGATCAGGATCGGCAACCCGGTGCGCTGGGAGGACGCGATGGCGGCGGCCACCGACTCGCGCGGCTCGATCAGGGTGGTCAGCGACGCGGAGATCCTCTCCGCGTACAAGCTGCTCGCCTCCAGGGAAGGCATGTTCTGCGAGCCGGCCTCGGCGGCTTCGGTCGCGGGCCTGCTCAAGTACGGCGCCGACGGCGCGGAGCAGGTCGTGTGCGTGCTGACGGGACGTGGGCTGAAGGACCCGGAGACGGCGATCGCCAACAACGACGGCCGGGTGATCCAGTGCGTGGCCGAGGCGGCGGCGATCGAGGAAGCGGTGCTTGGTGATCCGTAGGCGCGTGGTGCGCGTGCCGGCGTCCTCCGCCAACCTCGGCCCCGGATTCGACTGCATGGCGGCGGCGCTCGCGCTGCACCTCGAGCTCGAGGTGCTCGAGAGCGGCGAGTTCGCCGTCGAGTCGGAGCTGCCCGTGGCCAGAGGGCGCGAGAACCTCTGCGTGCGGGCGTTCGAGCACCTGCATCCGGCGGACGACTTCACCTTCAGGATCCGCTCGCAAATACCGCTCTCGGGCGGCCTGGGCTCGAGCGCGGCGGCGACGGTCGCCGGGCTGATGGCCGCCGATCACCTGTTCGAGCTCGATGCCGACCTGCTGGCGGCCGCGAGCGAGCTTGAGGGACACCCCGACAACGCCGCCGCCTCGCTGCACGGAGGCTTCGTCATCTGCGCCGACGGACAGGCGACGCGGTTCGAGCCGCCGACGGGCCTGGAGGCGCTCGCGGTCGTGCCCCAGCAGGCGGTGCGCACTCACGCCGCGCGCGCGGCCCTGCCCTCACAGGTGCCGATGGAGGATGCCGTCTTCAACATCGCGCATGCGTCGCTGCTGACCCTCGGCCTCGCGCGCGGCGACTGGGATCTGCTCGCCCGCGGACTGCAGGACCATCTGCACCAGCAGCCGCGCGCCCACCTGTTCCCACGCTCGTTCGAGCTCGCGCTGCGCGCCCGCGAGCTGGGAGCGCTGGGCGCGACCATCTCCGGGGCCGGCCCGTCGGTGCTCGTCTGGTGCTTCTACGAGCAGACCGGCGCGGTGGCCGAGGCGCTCGGACCGGAGATCGACGGCTGGGCGACGCTGCTGCGCGCGTCCTTCGAGCCGCAGGGAGCCTACGTCGGCGAGCTCTGAGCGAGCTGCCGGACACGCCTCTGCGCGTCGCCGAGCCCCGGCAGGCGCGCGATCACTTCACCGGCGAGCGCGATGTAGTCCGAGCCGAGGTCGGGGCGGTAGTCGAGGATCGAGCGTGCGCGCTCGGCTGACTCGGCATAGGCGATGGAGGCGCGGATCACCGTGTCGAACACCTTCTCGCCGAAGCGCTCCTTGAGCGAGGCGAGCGCCTCGCGCGAGTGCACCGTGCGCATGTCCGCCAGGTTCAGCAGCACGCCGAGCAGCGACAGCTCCTGGTTGAGGCTGTCGCGTGCCAGCTCGACGACCTCCATTGCCTGCTCGACCCCCTGCAGCGCGAAGTACTGAGCCTCGGCGGTGATCAGCGCCTGATCCGCCGCGACGAGCGCGTTGACGGTCAGCAGCCCGAGCGAGGGCGGGCAGTCGATCAAGATCAGCTCGTAATCTGCGGGCAGTCCGGCGAGCGCGCGCCTGAGCGTCAGCTCCCGCCCCATCCGGCCGCCGAGCATCAGCTCCGTCTCGGCGAGAGTCAGGTTGGCCGGGATCATGTCGTCGTGGATCGCCTCGGCCGCCTTCGAGCGCCCGGCGAGCACGTCTGCGATCGTCGGCTCGACGTCGGACGGCAGGTCGAAGTAGTCGGACAGGTTCCCCTGCGGGTCGAGGTCGACAGCCAGCGTGCGGACGCCGCTTCGCCGCAATGCATCGGCGAGGGTGCGCACCGCGGTCGTCTTGCCGGTGCCGCCCTTCTGCGAGAGGACAGCGATCGTGTGGGGCATCGACGCGATACTACGCGCCCGCAACCGGCGGGGCGCGCCGGTCGAGGCGGCCCTGCGCGGCGTCCTCAGCCGCCGGTGCGCAGCGAGGCCGGATCCGGTGCATTCGCGTCGTGCAGGCCTGGCTCGGTCGTGACCCTGACGAAGATCAGGCGGTAGCGCCCGACGATGATCTCATCGCCGTCCTGCAGCGCCTTGCCTTCCACCCTCGCGCCGTTCACGAACACGCCGTTGAGGCTGCGGTCGTCGAGCAGCCGCACGCCGTCCGGCTGGCGGACGATCAGCGCGTGGCGCCGCGAGACCGTGGGGTCGTCGAAGCGCAGGTCGGCGGCCAGGCTGCGCCCGATCCGCGTCCACTCGCGCGTGAGCGCGACGGTCCGAAGTTCGCTGCCCTCCTCGTAGCAGAGGTACTCGCCGGGCTGCATGAGGCGCTCCCTGGCCTTCGCGAGCTGCGCGTCCCAGCCCGCGGACACCGGCTCGACCAGAGCCCCCTCCTCGGTGGTGGCGCTGCCCCCGTGCGAGATGCGCTCGGTGCTGAACAGCGAGGCGCGGACGAAGTCCGTGCCTCCGCAGCCCGGGCAGTCCGTGAGCGTGTCGGTGCCGGAGAGCGTCAGGGCGTATCCGCAGCTGCGACAGCAGAACGATCCCGCGCCGACGAAGGTGCCCGAAATCAATGAGTCCATGTTCTGCTCCTCCCTCATGTCTTGCCGCTGCTGGGGGGCGCTCCCTCGCCATGGGAAACTCGTGGCGATCATAACAAGGCTGTCAATTGGGGTCGTAAATTCGAAATATTGATATTTGGCTGAGGGCCAGATCGTCCCGCATGCCCAAATGGCCTCCTTTGTGTACCCCCGATTTTTTGTCCAAAACGGCCGAGGGACATATCTCGAGACGCCATCGCGGCGGCAGGAGCGACGCGACCGACGGCGAACCAGACCGATCATGGCCTTCCCCGTCACCGACGTCGAGCAGCTCGAGCGCGTGCTTCTGCAGCGCGGCGTCGGCGAGCTCGAGGCCGGGCGCAACTGCTGCGCGGACTGCGGGCGCACCCCACTCACCGGCGAGCACGTGCATCTCTACGGCGGCGACCGCGAGACCCCGCACAGGCTCGTATGCGAGCTCTGCCGCCTGACACGCCCCGACGCGCCCGTCGCCAGCGAGCTGGTCCGCCACTGCGAGCACGGCCACACGGTGCGGCTCACCCGCGCCGCATAGCGAGGGCAGCCGGCAGCCGGCCAATAGACTTTCGCTCGCTGTGGATCCCGTGAGCGTCTCGATCGTCGTGTCCGCCCCGCGCGAGCGGGTGTTCGACTACCTGCAGGACATCGCCAACCACCCCGAGTTCACCGATCACTACCTCGTCGACTGGCATCTGACGAGGATCGATTCGATCGGGCGAGGCGCCGGCGCGCGCTTTCGCGTGAAGGTGCCCGGAAGCCGCTTCAGCTGGGCAGACGTCACGTTCGCGGAGGTCGAGCGGCCCCACCGGATCGTCGAGATCGGTCGCACCGGCAAGGAAAACCGCATTCGCACGCTCGGCGTCTACGACCTCGCCCCGGCCGCGGCCGGGGCCACGCGCGTGCGCTTCACACTGGAGACGATCCCGGCCACGCTGTCCGACCGCCTGTTGGAGGGACTCGGCGCGAGGGCCTGGGCGAGGCGCAAGAACGAGCGGTCGATGCGCCGCCTGCGCAGCATCCTCGAGCAGGGCGAGGGACGTGGAAGGCGCGTCACGGTCGCCGGCGGATAGACTGCCGCGTCGCATGTTCAGCCGCCTGCGCAAGCTCCCGCTCGCCGCCCTCGGCCTGATCGCGATACTCGCCCTCAGCGCCTGCGGCGACTCTCATACGAAGGTGACCACCGGCACCTACGCTGGGGAGTCCGGCGCCGGCGCGCCCTACCTGGACGTCGGCCCGCTGATCTACCAGGTCCAGCTCTCGCGCCAGCTGAGCCCCTTCGACACCGAGGACGCCACCTATCTGGAGGGGCTCAGCCCGGCCGAACGCCAGCTGGCGCCGGGCCAGGAGTGGCTGGGCGTGTTCATCCAGGTCTACAACAACAACTCCTTCCAGGCTTCGGCCGCCACGAGCATGACCGTGACCGACACGCAGGGCGACGCCTACACCCCGCTCGCGCCCAACCAGACCAACCCGTTCGTCTACCGCGGCGGCCCCGTCCCCGCCGAAGGCCGGCTGCCGGTGCCCGACTCGATCGCCTCCGACGCGCCCACGCAGGGCGCGCTGCTGCTCTACAAGATCCAGACCCTCTCGCTCGACAACCGCCCGCTCAAAATCAAGATCGTCAGCCCGAGCAACCCGGCGGAAACCGCGTCCGCCGAGCTCGACGTCTAGCCCGAGCCGGCCCGCAGGCCCGCTTCGAGCACCTGCCGCGCCACCGGCGCAGCGGTCGCCCCGCCGGCGCCGTCTTTGACGAGCATCACGCAGACCGCGATGCGGGGGTGGATCGCGGGCGCGAACGCGGCGAACCAGGCGTCGGTGTTGCTGGGGTCGCTCGTCCCGCCCTGGCAGCGTTCGCCCGATTCGCCTCCGGCCGCTTCCGCCGGCGCGGATTCCGAGGCCGCGGACGAGCACGCCGTCTTCAGTTCGGCGGTGCCCGTCTTGCCCGCCACGACGACCCCCGGGATGGCGGCGGCTGTTCCGGTTCCGGCACGCACCACGCCGGTCATGAGTCGCCGCACGGTGCGCGCCACGGCGGCGCTCATCACGCGCCCCGCCGCCGTCTGCGCGCCCGCGAGGACCGCCGTCGGCCGCGGCCGGCGCCCGCCGTCGGCGATCGTCGCCGCGACGACCAGCATCTGTAGCGGCGTCGCCAGCACCTGCCCCTGGCCGATCGCCGTCGATCCGATTGCGAGTTCGCCCTGGATCTGCGCCGCCGCGGGCAGCGTGCTCTCGCTCGCCCCCTCGATGCCCGGGTCGTGGTTGAACCCGAATCCTTCAGCCGCCTCGACCAACCGCTGAGAGCCCAGCTTGACGCCGAGCGGCGCGAACACGGAGTTGCAGGACACCGCGAACGCCAGTTCCAGCGAGCCGCCGCAGTTCTCGCCGTTGGCGTTGTTCAGCCTCACGCCATCGAGGGTGGTGGAGCTCGCGTAGGGGAACGTGCTGCGCGGGTTGGCGATCCCGGCCTGCAGCACCCCGGTCAGGGTGACCATCTTGAACGTCGAGCCAGGCGGCTGCAGGCCGTTCAGGCCGATGCCGGCGACGGCGAGGATCTGCCCCGTCGACGGCCGCATCGCGACTATCCCGCCGAGCTGACCGCCGAGCGCGAGCACGGCCGCGCGCTGGAGCGCGGGGGAGACCGTGCTGTGCAGCGGCGGCGCCGCACGGGGGGCTGCGTAGGCGAGCACGCGCCCGAGGCCCGGCTGTACGCCCTTCGCAAGCAGCGCACCGCCGGCCGTGCCTCGTAGGCGATCGTCGAGCGTCCGCTCGAGGCCGCTGACACCCACGGCCGCGTCGGCGGGGACGCCCTGCGCTTCGAGCGCCTGGCGGCGTGAGGCGGGCAGCGGCCCGACGGTGCCGAGCACGGCGCTTGCGAAGTTCCCCAGCGGCGAGCTGCGGGCGGCTTCGGTGGAGGCTGTCGCGGCGCCGCCGGGCGAGCTTTCAGCCAGCACGCTTCCGTCGCGGGCGAGCAGCGTCGCACGACGCGGGAGCGTCGTGTGGCGCGCGAGCCGCTCTCCGCTGCGCAGCCCCGGGAACGCGAGCGAGCGCGACCACGCCACGCGCAGGCCTTCGGCGCCCTTCACGGTTCTGACGGCGAAGCTGAGCGCCAGCGAGCCGAACAGGCGCGTGCGAACCCGCACCGGCACCGCGACGACTCCAGCGGCGCCGCCGTGCGGCCTGCCCGTGACCTGTACGCCGGTCGCCGTCGCGGTGATCAGCGCGTGTCGGTAGGTGCTCGCAAACGAGCCCGCCGAGGTGCTGCGCTGCGACGCTTCGTCGATGTCCGAGTACATGGCCGCGTAGTCGCCCCTGGCCCACGCCCTGACGAACCCGTCGGCCAGCGCGTATGCGCGCGAGCCCGAATGTCCGGCCCCGAAGATCGCGCCGAGCGCGAACGCCACGCCGGCGAGGGCGAGCATCGGGCGCGCGCGTCGCATGCGCATGTTGTGGTCGTCAGTCAAGGAGCTTGTAGAACATGTGAGGTGACGCTGGTGGATTGGATCATCGTCGCTTTCGCGACGCTCCTGGCCTTTTTCGGCTTCAGGCAGGGCTTCATCGTCGGCGTCCTGTCGTTCGCGGGGTTCGTCATCGGTGCATTCCTCGGTACCCGCCTGGGTCCTCTTCTGCTTCCCCAGGGCTCCTCATCGCCGTATGCGCCGGCCTTCGGCCTGGTCGGCGCGCTTCTTGCCGGAGCCATCCTGGCGAGCGGCCTCGAGGGAGTCGGGTTCATGGTGCGCCGCTCCCTCGCGCTCCCCGGCATCGGCGTGCTCGACGGAGTGCTCGGAGCGGCGTTCGGCGCGGTGCTCGGCCTCGGGATCATCTGGATCGTCGCCGCCGTCGCAGCCCAGGCGCCGGGAGAGGCCCAGCTGCGCGCCGACATCCAGCGCTCGGCGATCCTCCGCGGCCTCAACGAAATCCTCCCCCCCTCGGGCTCGATCCTCAACGCCCTCGCGCGTCTGGACCCGATCCCCTCGATCACCGGGCCCTCGCCGGACGTCGCGCCGCCCGAACCGCGCATTGCGCGCGCCCCCGGCGTGCGACGCGCGTCGCACAGCGTCGTGCGCGTGCTTGGAACGGCCTGCGGGCTCGCGATTGAGGGCTCGGGCTGGGTGGGCGAACCGGAACTCGTCGTCACCAACGCGCACGTCGTGGCCGGCGAGCGCGACACGACCGTCGAGGTCGGAGGGCATCCGCCCGGCCTGCCGGCGCAGCCGATCGCGTTCGACCCCAACAACGACGTGGCCGTGCTCCGTGTGCCGCAGCTGGCTCTTCCGGCGCTGAGCCTCGTGGCCGGCCCGGCGCCCGGGACGTCCGGCGCGATCCTCGGCTATCCCGAAAACGGACCATTCGACGTGCAGCCGGCCCGCATCGGGCGCACCCAGGTCGTGCTCACCGACAACGCCTACGGGCAGGGCCCCGTGTCCCGGCTGCTCACACCGCTGCGCGGCCTCGTCCGTCCGGGCAACTCCGGCGGCCCCGTCGTGAACGTCGGCGGAGGCGTCCTCACCACGGTGTTCGCCGGGACCGTCGGCGGGCGCTCGCATGGCGGATACGGCGTTGCCAACAAGACCGTCGCCACAGTGCTGCGAGAAGCCAGCCTGCGTGCAAGGGCCGGCGGCGAGGTGGGCACAGGGCAGTGCGCGGCCGGATGACCCGCCCGGCGAGGCCGCCGAGGGACCACCCGCTACGCTGCCGCCATGTCGAAGATGCTCGTGATCGCCGAGAAGCCCTCAGTCGGGCAGGACCTCGCGCGGGCGCTCCCGGGCCCCTTCAAGAAGGGCGAGGGCTTCCTCGAGGGGCCCGAGCATGTGGTCACGTGGGCGGTCGGACACCTCGTGCAGCTCGCCGAGCCAGAAGCCTATGACCCCAAGTACAAGAGCTGGCGGATGGCCGACCTGCCAATCGTCCCCGAGCGCTTCAAACTGGTCGTGCGCGACGAGCGCTCCCGCAAGCAGATGTCCGTCGTCAGCAAGCAGCTCGCCCGCGACGACATAGATGAGGTCGTCAACGCCTGCGACGCCGGGCGCGAGGGGGAGCTGATCTTCGCCTACCTCTACGAGAAGGCCAACGCGAAGAAGCCCGTCAAACGGCTGTGGCTGAACTCGATGACCAGCGCGGCCATGAAGGAGGCGCTCGCGACCCTGCGACCCGGCGAGGAGTTCGCGCGCCTCGAGCAGGCCGCCAGGTCGCGCTCGGAGGCCGACTGGATCGTCGGGATGAACGCGACGCGCGCGGCGACCATCCGGCTGCGCAGCTCCTTCGACGGCGCGGTCTCGCTCGGGCGCGTGCAGACACCGACGCTGGCGATCGTCGCCCGGCGCGAGGAGGAGATCAGGGCGTTCAAGCCCGAGCCCTACTGGCTCGTGGACGCGACCTTCGCCGCCGGTCCGCTCGAGGGCGAGGCGGCGGGGGGCGAGCGGACCTACATCGGGCACTTCCACGCGGCCGGTGGGCCGCCGGGGACGGCACGCGGCCCCCGGATAGCAACCGAGCAGGAGGCCCTGGCGATCGTCACGGCCTGCGAGGGAAGGCTCGGCACGATCACCAAGGTCGAGAAGAAAGAGCAGCGCGAGAAAGCGCCGATGCTCTACGACCTCACGACCCTGCAGCGCGAGGCGAACAACCGCTACGGCTTCTCCGCGAAGCGCACGCTGGGCGCCGCGCAGCGGCTCTACGAGGAGCACAAGGCGCTCACCTACCCCCGCACCAACTCGCGCTACCTGCCGAGCGACATGGTCGAGGAGATCAAGCCGATCGCGCAGCTGGTGGGCGCGCACAAGGAGTACAGCAAGGCCGCCGAGTACGTCACCGGGCTCGACGTGCTGCCGCTCGCGCGGGTTGTCAACGACGAGAAGGTCACCGACCACCACGCGATCATCCCGACCCGCTCCGAGCACGACCTCGAGAAGATGGGCTCCGACGACCGACGCATCTATGACATGGCCACACGTCGCTTCCTGGCCGTGTTCCACCCGGAGGCGGTGTTCGAGAACACGCGCGTGGAGACGACCGTGGCAAACGGCGAGGCGGAGGCCGCCCACATGTTCAGGACGCGCGGCAAGCTTCTCGTGGTGCCGGGCTGGCGCGGCGTGTACGACGAGCTGTCCGCCGGCGAGAAGGCCGAAGCCGATGCTCGCGGCGATGACGACGAGGACACCGACCAGCAGCTCCCGCGACTGCTCCAGGACGAGCAGGTGCAGACACGCAAGATCGAGAGCATTCGCAAGGAAACCAAACCGCCCCGGCGCTACAGCGACGCGTCGCTGCTGGGAGCGATGGAGACGGCCGGCAAGCTCGTGGACGACGATGAGCTGCGCGAGGCCATGAAGGACTCGGGGATCGGCACGCCGGCGACGCGTGCGGCGATCATCGAGCGGCTGATAACGGTGGGATACCTCGAGCGGGACGGGCGAGCCCTGGTGGCCACCGAGAAGGGGCTGAATGTGATCAGGCTGCTCAACGAGCACGCCCTCACGTCGCCTGGGCTCACCGGCAGCTGGGAGCAGCGGCTCGGCAAGATCGAGCGGGGCGAGGATTCGCGACAGGACTTCATGGGGGACATCGCCGGGTTCGCCAGGGAGACTGTGAGGGAGCTCGACGAGACGCTCAAAGACGTCCGGATTCCGCGCGCGCGGCTCGGACCGTGCCCGGTTTGCGGGCACGAGATCGTCGAGAACCGCAAGGGCTACTCCTGCTGGGCGCGTGACGATCCGGGCTGCGGGTTCGTGATCTGGAAGGCGAAAGCCGGCAAGCAGCTGCCGATCGCGGTAGCCAAGGAGCTGATCAAGACCGGCTACACGGCGCAGGCCGTCACGGGCTTCCGAGGGCGCAGCGGCCGCAGCTTCCGGGCGCATCTCGCGCTGAGCCAGACCGATGAGGGCAAATGGCGCGTCGAGTTCGACGAGGCGTGGGCACGCGAGGGGGCCAAGCCGCCGGAGGCCGAGGCGGACGCCGCTGCCGAGGGCGCGGAGGCGGTGCCGGCGAGCGCCGCGCGCTCGAAGGTCGGCCAGCGGAGCGCCGCGTAGAGCCAGTCTGACGGGGTCCTCCGGAGCCGCGTCGGGCGGTTGCGCGAGGATGGGCGCAGATGCCGATCACCTTGATCACAGGACCCGCCAACGCGGGCAAGGCCGAGGTGGTGATGGACGCCGTGCGCCGCCATCTCGCGCACGGCGAGGAGCCCCTGCTGGTGGTGCCCACGCGCGCGGACGTCGAGCACTACCTGCGCGAGCTGGCCGGAGCGGGCGCCGCGGTGGGCGTGCGCGTGGAGCGCTTCGCCGGACTGATCGGCGAGGCAGTCGGTCGCGCCGGCGTGAGCGAGCCGGTCCTCGGCGGGCTTTCGCGCGAGCGGCTGCTCGAGGCGCTCGCGTCGCGGCCGGGGGCACGGCCGGCCGCTCCGGGGTTCGTGCACGCGCTGGCGGAGCTTTTCGACGAGCTGCAGGTCCGGCGCGTCACCCCGGCAAGGCTGAGCCAGGCGCTCGCGAGCCTGGCTCAGGCCGATGGCGCCGGCGCCTCCCGGGCAGAGGTGGGACGGCTCTTCTCGGAGTATCGAGCGGCGCTCGCCGGGCTCGGCCGCCTCGACTCCGAGCAGCGCGCCGTGCTCGCCCTCGATGCGCTGCGCGAGCGGCCTGCCCTGTGGGGTCGGACGCCCGTGCTGTTCTACGGGTTCGACGACCTGACCCGGCTGCAGCAGGATGCGATCGAGACGCTCGGAAGGGTCGTTGGCGCCGAGGTGACCGTGTCCCTGGCCTACGAGCCCGGCCGAACCGCCTTCGCCGGGCGCGCCACGACCTTCCAGACCCTGGCTCCGCTGGCGGATGAGCACCGAGCGCGCGAGCCCCGCGCCGACCACTACGCTGCGCCGGCACGCGCGGCGTTGAGCCACCTCGAGCGCTTCCTGTTCGAGCCCGACGCCCCGCGCGTCGAGCCCGGCACGGCCGTGCGCCTGCTCGAGGGAGGCGGCGAGCGCGCCGAGCTCGAGCTGGTGGCGCACGAGATCACCGCGCTGCTCGAGCGGGGGACGGCGCCCGAGGAGATCGCGGTTCTGATCCGTCCCGCCGGCACCGCCGCGGAGCTGCTGGAGGAGGTCTTCTCGGCGGCGGGCATCCCGTTCACGCTGAGGCGCCGGCGTCCCTTCGCCGACACGGCGGTCGGCCGGGCGCTGATCGGCCTGCTTCGCTGCGTGCCCGGCCGCGACGGCTCGACGCTGGGAGAGCTCGGCGATCTGCTCGGCTGGCTGCGGGCCCCCGGCCTGATCGAGCGCACGGCCCTGGTGGACTCGCTCGAGATCAGTGCCCGGCGCAGCGGCGTGCTGAGCGCCGGCGCGGCACGGGGACTGTGGGAGGAGCGCCACTGGCCCCTCGAGGCGATCGATCGCCTCGCCGACGCCCAGGACCGGGGCGCGTCGGCCCTGTTCGATCGTGTCGCGCGAGAGCTCTACTGGCTCTTCTGCGCGCCCAGGCGAGCCGCCGCCGGTGTTCTCGCACCCGACGAGCTCGACGACGCGAGCGCCCTCGCAGCCGGCCGACGCGCTCTCGGCGAGCTGCGCGAGCTCGCACGAATCGCGCCGCGGCTGGCGCCGTCGGAGGCGGGCGACCTCGCACGCTGCCTGGAGCGCCTCGAGCTCTCAAGCGGCGATGGCGCGGGAGCCTCGTCAACGGGAGCGGTCGCGGTACTCGACCCGCTCGCGCTGCGGGCGAGGAGGGTCAGGGCCCTGTTCGTCTGCGGCCTGCAGGAGGGAGCCTTCCCGGCCCGCGCCCGCCCGCTGCCGCTGCTGGCCGAGGAGGAGCGACGCCGGCTGGCCGAGGTCTCCGGGCTGAGGCTCGGCGAGCACGAGGACCTGCTGGCCGCCGAGCGATATCTGCTGTATGCCGCCCTGTCGCGCCCAGAGGAGCAGCTGTTTCTCAGCTGGCATGTGGCCAACGACGACGGGCAGGCAACCTCGAGGTCGCTGTTCGTCGATGACATCTGCGATCTGTTCGGCGAGAGCCTGTCGCGTGAGCGAGTCCGCAGACCGCTTGGCGCCGTCGACGGGATCGCCCCCGGCGGCTCGCCGCAACCCGCGCCGCGCACCGCCGAGCCGCTTCACGACGAGCAGCTGCTGGCGAGCCTGCGCGAGCACGTCTGGTCGGCTTCCTCGCTCGAGAGATGGATCCGGTGTCCGGTCGCCTGGTACGTGGAGCGGATGCTCCACCCGGGCGCCTTCGAGCCCGACCCCGAGCCCCTCGCCCGCGGGGGACTCGCCCATGCGTCGTTGAAGGACACGCTGGAGGGACTTCGGCGCGAGACCGGAACGGCGCGCCTGACGCCCGGCCGCCTGGAGCTCGCGCGGCAGCTGCTCGCGAAGGCGCTCGCCGAGAACGAGCGTGACCATCCACTTTCGGTCGCGCCCGAGCGGCGCATGGCCGTCCGGCGTCGCCTGCAGGCGGACCTCGAGCGCTATCTCAGGCACGCCGCCGAGACGGCCAGCGAGCTCGAGCCGAGCGAGCTCGAGCTCGGGTTCGGGATCGCCGAGGGCGACGAGCGAGGAGAGGCGAGCAGCCTGCCGGCGTTCGACCTCGGCGGCGGGGTGAGGCTCAGGGGCCGGATCGACCGCGTCGACACGGGGCAGGGCGGTGAGGCCGTGATCTACGACTACAAGGGCAGCCAGGCGCCGCCGGTTGCGAGATGGATCAAGGACGGGAGCCTTCAGGTCGCCCTGTACATGCGGGCGGTCGAGCAGCTCCTCGGTGTGCGGGCCGCCGGCGGCTTCTACCAGCCGCTCTCCGGTGAGAGCCTCCGTGCCCGCGGCGTGCTGGACGGGGACGCCGGGATCGAGATCGACTGCGTGGGGACAGACGTTCGCGAGCACGCCGAGGTGCGCGAGCTGCTGGACGACGCGGTCGCCGCGGCGCGCGACGTGGCCGCTCAGGCCGGCCGGGGGGCGCTCGAGCCCAGGCCGCAGACATGCGGGTTCAGGGGTGGCTGCATGTATCCCACGATCTGCCGGTGCGAGCGATGACGGGCGGAGCCGCCGGGCACCTGGTCCAGACGCTTCCCGGAATGGAGCCGGACGGCGTCCCGGCCCTGGCCGCGGGCGGGCTCGGCCTCACGGGCGAGCAGGAGCAGGCCGTCGCGCGCAGAGCCGAGCCGCTGCTCGTGTCGGCGGCCGCCGGCAGCGGCAAGACGTCGGTGCTCGTGGAGCGCTTCGTGCGGGCCGTCCGCGAGGATGGCATCGCGCCGGGGAAGATCCTGGCGATCACCTTCACCGAGAGGGCTGCGGGAGAGCTGCGTTCCCGCGTGCGGGCGCGGCTGCTGCTGCTGGGCGATCGTGAGGCGGCGCGAGACACCGAGGCCGCATTCGTCGGCACCTTCCACGGCTTCTGCGCCCGCCTGCTGCGAGCCCATCCGCTCGCCGCCGGGCTGGACCCCGGCTTCGCGATCGTCGACGAAGGGCTCGCCGGGCGTCTGCGGGAGCTCGCGTTCAAGATGGCGCTGCGGCAGTTCCTCGCCGGCGAGCGCAGCGAGGCGGTGGACCTGCTGGCCGCCTACGGCGTCGACCGCGTCCGCGCCATGACCGAACAGATCTACAGCGAGCTGCGCAGCCGCGGCCAGCGCGAGCCGCGCCTGCCGGGGGCGCCGCTCGGGGAGGGGGCCGAGACACTCGACGTCGAGGCGGCGCGCGCCTGCATCCTGCTCGACGAGATGCTCGAGCGATTCGGCGTCGCCTACGAGCAGCTCAAGGGCGACCGCGCGGCCGTTGACTTCGACGACCTGGAGCTGCTCGCGCGGGAGCTGCTCCTCGAGCGTGGCGACGTCCGCGCCGCATGGGCGGCCCGTTTCGAGCTGCTCATGGTGGACGAGTTCCAGGACACGAACCCCCGCCAGCTCGCGATCCTGAGGGCCCTGGACCGCGAGAACCTCTTCACGGTCGGCGACGAGCTCCAGGCGATCTACGGGTTCAGGCACGCCGACGTGAGCCTGTTCCGCGCCCGGCGCGCCGAGCTCGAGGAGGGCGGCCGGAGCCTTGCCCTCACGCGAAACTTCCGCAGTCGCGGCCCCCTGCTCGAGGTGGTCAACTCCGTGTTCACCGCGCGCTTCAGCGACTACACGCCGCTGGTGACCGGGCGCTCCGGCGCCGCAGAGCAGGGCGCGCCGGAGAGCCCGCGAGCGCCCGCCGCGGATGCAGACGCCGGCGAGCCGGCCGTGGAGCTGCTGCTGACCAACGTCAACGGCTGGGAGGAGCAGGAGGATCTCGCGGGCGAGATCGCCGCAGGGCTGCCTCCGGCGCAGACCTGGCGGCAGGCCGAGGCCCGGATGCTGGCGCAGCGGGTGTCAGAGGTCGTCCACGGAGGACAGGCCCGTGCGGGGGACGTGGTGGTGCTGCTGCGTGCCTCCGGCGACCTGGAGGTCTTCGAGCGGGCGCTTCAGCTCCGGGGGCTGCGGACGCTCGCCGCCGTGGGCGCGTTCTGGGGACACCAGCAGATCGGCGATCTCGTCGCCTACCTGCGGGCGCTCGCGAATCCCCTGGACGAGGAGGCGCTCTACGGCGCGCTCGCCTCGCCGCTGGCCGGCTGCTCGAGGGATTGCCTGGCGCTGCTCGCCGACGCGGCACGAGAGCACCGCCGGGGAGTGTGGGAGACGCTGATGATCGCGCTCGCGGGGGAGGATCAGCTGCTTGCGAGGCTGGCTGCGGGGGAGCGCGATGCTCTGCTCGGCTTCGCCGCCTACCTGGAGCGAGAGCGCGCGACGGCGCCGACGCGCGCGATCTCGGAGCTAATCGAGCGGGCGATCGAGGCCTGCGGCTACCGCGATCACGTGCTGAGGCTGGACTGGGGCGAGCGACGCCTCGCCAACGTCCACAAGCTGCTGCGCCTCGCGCGCCGCTTCGAAGCGAGTGAGGGACGCGACCTACGGGCATTCCTCGACCACGTCGCCTACCTCGAGCAGGCCGCCAAGGTGGAGCCCGACGCTCCTGTGGACGGCGTGGAGCCGGACGCGGTCCGGCTGATGACCATCCATGCGGCCAAGGGCCTCGAGTTCCCGGTCGTGTGTATCGCAGACCTGGGGCGCCAGCCCAACACGCAGACACCCGATCTGCTCGTGGACGGCGATCGCATCGGACTTCGGCTGCTGCGTCTCGACGGCGCCGGGTCAAGCCCGGCGCTCGATTACGAGGAGCTCGTCGTGGAGCGCCGGCGGCGGGAAGCCGCGGAGGAGGACCGCATCCTCTACGTGGCCATGACCCGAGCACGCGACCGCCTGCTGCTGAGCGGAGCCATCGACTTCGAGCGCTGGCCTCGGTCGCGCCAGACGGCCGTCTCCTGGCTGGGGCCGGCCCTGGCGGAGGATCTCCCGGGGCTCGTCCAGGCCGGCGAGGCTTCGCTGTTCGACCTCCCGGTGGGCCCCCCCGGGGCGTCGGTGACGGTGCGTTGCCGTCTGAACTCGGCGCCCGGCGCGGCGAGCACGCTGCTGCGCTCCAGCCTGCCCGTCCCTGTGAGCGAGCGCGAGTCGCGCGATCCGCAGAGCGCCACGCAGGGCGTGCTGACGCTGAGCCCGCGCGGGGATCGCCCCGAGGATCGCTCCCCGCGCGCAGCAGCGCTCGAGCGAGACCGGATCCCGGCCCTCAGCTACAGCTCGCTGAGCGAGCTCGAGCGCTGCGGCTACCGCTACTACCTCGAACGCGTCCTCGGCCTCGCCGAGGACCGCGGCGTAGCGCGCTCGGCGCCCGGCGAGCGGGGCCTCGAGGCCCGCGACCGGGGGACGCTCGTGCACAGGCTGATGGAGTCGCTCGACTTCGCGCGGCCGCGCTCGCTCTCGCCCGAGGACGTGGCCGGAGTGGCGGGCGAGCTGGGGATGCGCACCAGCGCCGCCGAGCGAGCCGAGATCGCCGCGCTGATCGCGACCGCGAGCCGTGCCGCGCCCGCCCGTCGCGTGGCGGCGGCGAGCGCCGTTCGCCGCGAGCACCCCTTCGCCTTCTCGCTGGGCGCGCACGAGCCGCTCATCACGGGAGTGATAGATCTGCTCGCCGGCGAGGCCGACGGCTCGTGGCTCGTCGTCGACTACAAGAGCGACCGGTTGGGGCCGGATCTGCAGCTGGAGGATCTGGTCGAGCGCGATTACGCGATCCAGCGCATGCTCTACGCGCTCGCGGTCCTGCGCGACGGGGCCGCGGCGGTCGAGGTCGCGCACTGGTTCCTGGAGCGGCCCGAGCAGTGGGTGGGGGCTCGTTACACCGCCGCCGAGCGACCCGCGCTGGAGCGGCAGCTGGCAGACAGGGTCGCGGGCGCCCGGGAGCGCGGCTTCGCCGTCAGCCCGCGCCCGCATCGCGGTCTGTGCCTTACCTGCCCGGGTCGGGTGGGACTCTGCTCGTGGGGCGAGTCCGAGACGCTCAGGGAGGATGCTCCCTAGACCCGCCGGGCCGCCCGTTATGCCTGAAAAAGCCCGGCAGAGTGGCCATCGGACCTTCTTCGCCAGCCTTTATATTCGCCCGCGCCGGCCAGTTTGCGGGCCCCCTTCGCTGCTACGCTTTCTGGCTCCGCCTCAGGTGCCCGCCTGCCCGCGCCACGGGGGATGCACCGCCCCAAGGGAGCACTTTCATGACCTCGCAAACCAAGCAGCCGCCACAGGCCGTCGGCCTCTACGACCCTCGCTTCGAGCACGACGCGTGCGGCGTCGGCATGGTCGCGCGGCTGGACAACCGCCCGACGCACGAGGTCGTCAGGCGCGCCATAACGGCGCTCGAGAACCTCGAGCACCGCGGCGCCACCGGGGCGGACCCCTGCACGGGCGACGGCGCCGGGATCCTCCTCCAGATGCCCGACGAGCTGCTGCGCGCGGTCGTCGACTTCGAGCTGCCGGTTCCCGGGCGCTACGGCGTGCTGATGTGCTTTCTTCCGAGAGACGATGCGGCGCGCAAGCGGCTCGAGCAGCTGCTCGAGCGCACCGTCGAGGCGGAGGGGCAGCGACTGCTCGGGTGGCGCGACGTGCCGGTCCGCCCGGAGGAGACCGGCGAGGTCGCGGCCGCCTGCCGTCCGGCGATCCGCCAGCTGTTCGTCGGCGCCGGCCCGAGGGAGGAGGGCGACCGCGACGCCTTCGAGCGCAAGCTCTATGTGATCCGCCGCATCACCGACCTCACCGCAGAGGAGCCCGGCCTGTACGTCACCTCGAGCTCCTCCCGCACGATCAACTACAAGGGCATGCTGATCAGCTACCAGCTGGCGGCCTTCTACCCCGACCTGAGCGACGAGCGGACCAAGAGCGCGCTCGCGCTCGTGCACTCGCGCTTCTCCACCAACACCTTCCCGAGCTGGGAGCTCGCCCACCCCTATCGCGTGATCTGCCACAACGGCGAGATCAACACAGTGATGGGAAACGTCAACTGGATGCGCGCGCGAGAGAGCGAGCTGCGCAGCGAGCTCTTCGGAGAGGACCTCGAGAAGATCCTGCCGGTCGTCGCGCCCGGCAACTCGGACTCCGCGACGTTCGACAACGTGCTCGAGCTGCTGATGCTGGCAGGCCGCTCGCTGCCGCACGCGGCGATGATGATGATCCCCGAGGCCTACCGCGACCGCTACGACCTGCCCGACTACCTGAAGGGCTTCTACGCGTTCCACTCGTGCCTGATGGAGCCGTGGGACGGGCCCGCGTCGGTCGCGTTCACCGACGGTCGCGTGGTCGGCGCCACGCTCGACCGCAACGGGCTGCGCCCGGGCCGCTGGGTGGAGACGACCGATGGGCACGTGGTGCTCGGCTCGGAGTCCGGCCTGCTCGACATCCCGCCCGAGCAGGTGCGGCGCCTGGGGCGTCTGCAGCCGGGCAAGCTGTTCCTCGTCGATCTCGAGCGCGGCCGCATCGTCGAGGACGAGGAGGTCAAGCGCGACGTCTCAACGCAACGCCCCTACGGCGACTGGTACGCGCGCAACGCGGTGCACTTCTCCGAGCTGGCGCCCTCTGAGCAGGTCACGCTCTCAAACCAGCCGCTGCGACTGCGCCAGCGCGCCTTCGGCTACTCCCAGGAGGACCTGCGCGTGCTGCTCGCGCCGATGGCCATCGAGGGCGCCGAGCCGGTGGGCTCGATGGGCAACGACCTCACGCTGGCGGTGCTCTCCGACCAGGCGCCGCCCCTTTTTTCCTACTTCAAGCAGCTGTTCGCACAGGTCACGAACCCGCCGATCGACCCGATTCGCGAGGAGATCGTGATGAGCCTCGCGACCAGCCTGGGCAACGAGCGCAACCTGTTCGACGAGACGCCCGAGCATGCCCACAAGCTGCTGCTCGACCAGCCGATCCTGCTCAACCGCGAGCTCGAGACGCTGCGGCACGTCGAGCATGACGTCTACGCCGCCGAGACGATCGACATCAACTGGCCGGTCGAGGACGGCCCGGCGGGAATGGCGCACGCGATCGAGCGCATCTGCCGCGAGGCGCGTGAGGCGATCGCAAAGGGCGTCAACATCATCATCCTTTCCGACCGCGCGATCGGGCCGAGCCGCGTTCCGATGCCCTCGCTGCTGGCGGTCGCGGCGGTCCACCACCACCTCGTGCTCGAGGGCACGCGCCTGCAGGCGGGGATCATCGTGGAGTCCGGCGAGCCCCGCGAGGTGCACCACTTCGCGACGCTGATCGGCTACGGCGCCAGCGCCATCAACCCCTACCTGACCCTCGAGACGCTCGACGAGATGGTGGTGGAAGGCCTGATCGACCGGCCCAGCGCCGACGGGTCGCTGCGGCCGCCGAGCACCGAGGAGCTCAACGGGCTTCTCGAGCAGGCTGCTCAGAACTTCGTCAAGGCCATCGGCAAAGGGCTGCTCAAGACGATCTCCAAGATGGGCATCTCGACGATCCAGTCCTACCGGGGCGCGCAGATCTTCGAGGCGGTCGGGCTCGAGCGCGAGCTGATCGACACGCACTTCACCGGGACGGCCTCGCGGATCGGCGGTATAGGCACAGACGTGCTGGCGATCGAGGCGCTCGAGCGCCATGCCCGCGCCTATCCGGCACCGCACGACCAGCTTCTGCCGGTCGGCGGCGTCTACGCATGGCGGCGCGACGGCGAGCATCACATGTGGAACCCCGAGACGATCGCGCTCGTCCAGCATGCCGTGCGCGCTGCCAACGGCGACGTTGACGCGGCCCTGCACGGTGACGGCGAGTCCTACCGGGCCGTGCGCGAGAGCGAGGCGTTCGAGAAGTACCGGGAGTACGCGCGGGCAGTGAACGAGGATGCGGCACGGCAGGCCACGCTGCGCGGGCTGTTGGAGATCGGCGGCGCCGGGCGCGAGCCGATCGCGCTGGAGGAGGTCGAGCCGGCGAGTGAGATCGTCAAGCGCTTCTGCACGGGAGCGATGAGCCTCGGCTCGATCTCCCGGGAGGCGCATGAGACGCTCGCGATCGCGATGAACCGGCTCGGCGGGCGCTCGAACACCGGCGAGGGCGGGGAGGACCCGTCGCGCTTCGTCGCCGATGCCAATGGCGACAGGCGCCGGTCGGCGATCAAGCAGGTCGCCTCGGGACGCTTCGGCGTCACGATCCACTACCTCGTCAACTCGGACGAGCTGCAGATCAAGATGGCGCAGGGCGCCAAGCCCGGCGAGGGCGGCCAGCTGCCCGGGCACAAGGTGGACGCGTACATCGGCTCGATCCGTCACACGATGCCCGGAGTGGGGCTGATCTCGCCGCCGCCGCACCACGACATCTATTCGATCGAGGACCTCAAGCAGCTGATCTACGACCTGCGCTGCTCGAACCCGCGGACAGCAGAGCATGCTGGCGCGCAGGTGTCGGTCAAGCTCGTGGCCGAGGTCGGCGTCGGCACCGTCGCTGCGGGCGTGTCCAAGGCAAATGCCGACCGCGTGCTCATCTCAGGCCACGACGGCGGCACCGGAGCCTCGCCGCTGTCCTCGATCCAGTCGGCCGGCGTGCCCTGGGAGATCGGGCTGGCGGAGACGCAGCAGACGCTGCTGCTGAACAACCTCCGCTCGCGCATCACCGTGCAGACGGATGGCCAGCTGAAGACCGGGCGCGACGTGGTGATCGCCGCGATGCTCGGCGCCGACGAGATGGGCTTCTCCACCGCACCGCTGATCGCGACCGGCTGCATCATGATGCGCGCCTGCCACCTGAACACCTGCCCCGTCGGGATCGCGACGCAGGACCCGGAGCTGCGCAGGCGCTTCAAGGGGACACCGGAGCACGTGGTCAACTTCTTCTTCTTCGTGGCAGAGGAGGTGCGCGAGATCCTCGCCTCGGTCGGCCTGCGCTCCCTCGACGAGGCGATCGGACGCGTGGACCTGCTCGGCGTCGGCGGTGCGATCGACCACTGGAAGGCGCGCGGCGTCGACCTGACCCACGTCCTGACCCACATAGATGTGCCCGACGGCGCGCCGCGCCGGCGCGTCGAGCCTCCGCCGGCCGTCCTCGAGGACGCCCTCGACTGGCAGCTCGTGGAGCGCTCCGCCGCCGCGCTGGAGCGTCGCGAGCCCGTTAAGCTCGCGCTCCCGATCCGCAACCGCAACCGCTGCGTCGGCGGCATCCTCTCGAGCCACGTGGCGCGGCGCCACGGCGCCGAGGGGCTCCCAGAGGACACGATCGTGGCCGACTTCGAGGGCTCGGCCGGGCAGAGCTTCGGCGGCTGGCTGGCGCCCGGGATCACCTTCACGCTGCGCGGGGACGCGCAGGACTACGCCGGCAAGGGGCTTTCCGGCGGCGTGTTCGCGATGCGCCCCCGCGACGGGATGGGCGAGCACTTCAGGGCCGAGCACAACGTGATCGTCGGCAACACGGTTCTCTACGGCGCCACCGCCGGCAGGGCGTTCTTCCGCGGGCTCGCCGGCGAGCGCTTCGCCGTGCGCAACTCGGGCGCCTGGACCGTCGTCGAGGGCGTCGGCGACCACGGCTGCGAGTACATGACCGGCGGGCGCGTCGTGGTGCTCGGACCGACGGGCCGCAACTTCGCGGCCGGCATGAGCGGCGGGGTGGCCTACGTGCTGGACGAGGATGGCGGCTTCGCCAAGCGCTGCAACATGGGGATGGTCGGGCTGGACGCGCTGACGGAGGCCGACGCGCTCGAGCTGCGGACGATGATCGAAGAGCACCAGCGGCGTACCGACTCTCCGGTCGCCGCGCGCGTCCTCGGCAGGTGGGATGAGCTGCTTGCGGGCGGCGCGTTCGTGAAGGTGATGCCACACGACTACAAGCGCGTCCTGCGCGAGCTGGCCGAGGAAGAGGCGCTCGCGGCGAGCGCGGCGGAGAACGGGGGGCTTGCGGCGAGCCGGCCGCTGGACGCGGTCGGCGAGACGGGCAGCTGATGGGCAGGCTGGGGGGCTTTCTGAAGATAGAGCGCCACGGCATCCCCCAGCGGGATCCCGTCGAGCGGGCGCGCGACTACCGCGAGTTCATGCTCACGCGCCCGGTCGAGGAGCTGCGCGACCAGGGCGCTCGCTGCATGGACTGCGGCGTGCCCTTCTGCCACAACGGCTGTCCGCTGGGGAACCTGATCCCGGATTGGAACGACCTCGTCTACCACGACCGCTTCAAGGACGCGATCGCGCAGCTGCATGCCACGAACAACTTCCCCGAGTTCACCGGCAGGCTGTGCCCCGCGCCGTGCGAGGCAGCCTGCGTGCTGGAGATCCGCGAAGGAGACGCGGTCACGATCAAGCAGATCGAGAACGCGATCATCAACCGGGCGTGGGAGGAGGGCTGGGTCGCTCCACAGCCACCGCGACGGGAGACGGGGCAGGCAGTGGCTGTCGTGGGCTCCGGTCCCGCCGGCATGGCGGCGGCGCAGCAGCTGCGCCGGGCCGGCCACCGCGTGACCCTGTTCGAGCGCGATGAGGCGATCGGCGGGCTCGTGCGCTTCGGCGTGCCCGACTTCAAGATCGAGAAGACCGTCGTCGAGCGCCGCGTGGAGCAGCTGGTCGCAGAGGGCGTCGAGATGCGCTGCGGCGTCGAGGTCGGCAGCGACATCAGCGTGCAGGAGCTGCGTGGCTCCTTCGACGCGATCGTGCTGGCGACCGGCTCACGCGTGCCTCGCGACCTGCCGGTGCCCGGCAGGGACCTGGACGGCGTCCATTTCGCGATGGACTACCTCTACCAGCGCAACCGCTGGGTGGCGCGCGAGTTCGGGCCCGAGCCGACCACCCCTCAGCCCGCCGTCGAGAAGGAGATCACCGCGCATGGCAAGGATGTCGTCGTGATCGGCGGTGGCGACACCGGCGCTGACTGCGTGGGCAACACGGTGCGCGAGGGCGCCCGCTCGGTGGTCCAGCTCGAGCTGCTGCCCGAGCCGCCCCCGCAGCGCCCGGACGAGCGCACCCCCTGGCCGCAGTGGCCGCAGAAGTACCGCCTCAGCTACGCGATGGAGGAGGCGAAGGAGCTCGGCGCGGGCGAGCAGGACTACTCCGTCGCGACCACGACCTTCGTCGAGGACGGGAGCGGAGCGCTCTGCGCCGTCCAGCTGGCACAGGCCACGGCCGAGCCGCCCTTCGGGCCTCTCGAGGGCACCGAGCGCGAGCTACCGGCGCAGCTGGTGCTGCTTGCGATGGGCTTCCTGCACCCCGAGCAGGAGCTGCTCGACCAGTTGGGAGTGGAGCGGGACCCGCGCGGAAACGTGAAGGCGGGCAAGCCGTACACGACCTCAATCGACGGCGTTTTCGTCGCGGGCGACGCCCGTCGCGGACAGTCGCTGATCGTGTGGGCGATCAATGAGGGACGCCAGTGCGCCCGCATGGTCGAGCGTCATCTCGCCGGACAGCGAAACGGAGCGGGCGGCGGCTCCCAGGCGCCCGAGGACGCAGGGCTCGCCGGTCATGCCGACGCCGATGAGGGCCCCGAGGGCCCACCCTCCCACGTTGGACCCGGAATCGGCGCGGAATGATGAGCGGCCCGGCCCAAAACGGGCATGAAACAGCGGCAGGGCAATGCCGACCTTCTGCCGCCACAACCGCTTCCTAGAGCGCTGCCCCATCTGCAGCAAGACCCTCCCGGGCCAGGCGTCCGGCGGGGGATCGGCGCGACGCGCGCCCGCCGCGCGAGGAGCCACGTCGGGCGACGTGGCCAGGCGGCGAACCGCACGCGCCGAGCGGCTGCGCGTGCGCCGCGAGGGGCGCGCCGAGGACGACGGCTATCGCTCGATGCTCGTGCCGGGCCTGCGCGCCTCCGCCGATGCCAGCCGTCTGGCGGAGGAGATCGCGTTCTCGAGCGGACGGCTGCTGGGGCTCGAGCAGGATCCCCCCGACCTGTACGCCGAGGTTCGCCGGCTCGCCGCGACTGATCGCGAGCGCGCCACCTGGGCGTCCTTCCTGATTGCCTACCTATCGCCGCTGGAGGGCGAGGATCCGTTCGCGGGCATCCGGCTGGCGCTCGCCGCCGCGCCGACGATGGACGCCGAGCCTGGCGGTGCGCTCCCCGCCTCGAGCATGCCGGACCTGCGCGATATCCCGCTCGGCCCGCGCAGCTCTCACGACCCGTCGCGCGGGACCGAGACACTCCTCGCATACCGCCATTGGGTCAGGCGCGCCGCCGGCCCGGACGCGCGGATCCCTTACGCGTCCACCACCGAAGGCAACGACGCGGGGCCTCAGGCGATCGCCTTCTCGGGCGATCCCGCGTGGAGCGCACAGCGTCGCTTCGAGCGGTTGTTCGAGCGGCTGGCACTTCCCGGCTTCGCCCGCATGGGGCGCTACGACCTGCTGGTCGCGCTGGGCTCACTGGGCATCTACGAGCTGCGGCCTGACTCGCTGCACCTGGCCGGTGCCCGCGGCCTGTCGGCGTCCGACTCGACCACGCTGGCGGCCAAGCGGGTGTTCGGGATCGGCGATCCGCTGCTGCTCGAGCGCCGCGCCGCTACGCTCGCCGGCGCGATCTCGGTGCCGCTGGAGACGCTGGACCTGGCCCTCGCGAACTGGGGCTCGTCGCAGCGCGCGACGCTCGGGTTCCCAGCGGATACGCGCGATCAGGGCGCCCTGGATCGCGCCGCGGACGCGCTCGGGATCTAGCCGGCCCCTCCGGCGCCGGTGCTGCGGCAGTCGCGAAAAATGCCGTCCACACCTCCGCCTACAGTCATGGCTGTCAGCTTCTTCCCCGTCCTTCGGGAGTCCCGATGCCACTCTGCTTCATTGAGCCACAGGATGCGATCCGCGTCATCGCCGAGTCGGTCGGGCGCGAGGCCCGCCGGCAGCTGGTGGGCGAGGTGGTCCGCGCCTGGGTCGACGACATCCCCGATCAGGAACTGTCCGTCCACTACGCGAAGGCGATCGCAGATCTCGACGAGGACGACCTGCACCTGCTCGCCGCCTGGCACGCGTCGTTGGAGATCGGCCAGCCGATACCCAACACCGAGTTCCTGGTCGGCGTGTTCCCGAGCCTCGGTGAGAACCGGCGCGAGGCGCTGAAGATCGCGGCGGGCTTTCGCGGCGAGGAGGCCCTTCTCGCCGGCGTGGCCGAGGATCAGGCGCTCGACACGGTGCTCCCGCGCCTGTCGAACGAGCGTGCGATCGAGCTCGCCAACGAGTGCGTTCAGCTGTATATGTGGGACCGCCTCGGCTGCGACAACTAGCCCGATCGCGCTCGTGGAGGCGCCCAGCGGGGTAAAGTCCGCCAGGCAAATCACCGGACAGGAGGGCACCGATGAACACCTACGTGATCCTGCGACGGAGCGGCTGGCGCTCGCCCGAAGAGCTGGAGGCGGCGGCCGAGCGCTCCGCGAGAGTGGGCGACGCCGAGATGTCCGACGACATCCGCTGGATCCGCAGTTATGTGCTGGAGGAGGGCGGCGGCTCGGTTGGCACCGTCTGCATCTATCAGGCCACCAGCCCTGAGGCGATTCGCGACCATGCCTCGCGGGCCGATCTGCCCGTGGACGAGATCATCCAGGTGGCGGACACCGTCCTGGTTCGCCCGGACCCGGAGACCGCTTCCGCCTAGAGGCGACCGCAGAGCCGGGCTGCAGGCTCATGTCCTCGGCGAAAGCCGCGGGCCGAAAGGGGCAGCGCGTTGAAGGGGCTAGACTGGCCTTCGATGTCCGAGCCCGCCAGCGCGCCCAGCGAAACCGACGTGATGGACGCCCTCTCGAACGTGATCGACCCCGAGCTGGGTCTGGATTTCGTCGAGCTGGGCCTGATCTACGGCGTCGAGGTCGACGATGGGCACGTGCGCGTGACCTTCACGCTGACGACGCCCGGTTGCCCGATCGGACCGCAGGTCACCGAGCAGATCGAAGAGTTCGTCGGCGAACTCGAGGGCGTCAAGACCATCGAGTCCGAGATGGTCTTCACGCCACCCTGGTCGCCGGAGAAGATGAGCGAGGACGCCAAGTTCGCGCTCGGCTACTGAGCGAGCCGGCAAACGCGGGGCGCCAAGCGGCTACGCCCAGAACTCGTCCCAGGCGTAGAGATCGTAAAAGTGCTCCCGGCCGTCAACAACCCGGCCGTCCTTGAACTCAAAGACGATGCAGTTGCCTGCATCCAGGTGCTTGCCATCCCGGTCGGCGATGCTGCGCTGAATGCCGACGACGCGGTCCTCGTCGTCTGGGAGCGCGCTTAGAAGTTCGGCCCGGAACGTGCCGCCCGTCTCCTGCGCCAGCTGGCCGAAGTAGGCCAAGGTGGCGTCGCGGCCCTCGTAGTCCTTGGCCATTGCGCTCCGACCTGGCAAGTGCCACACGATGCTCTCATCAAAAACCTCGATGAGCGTGTCCATGTCGCCCGTGTTGAAAGCGGCGTAAGCGCGCCGAAGGTTCGCGGCGTTTTCGTCTGCGGTCATCGGTTCCCCCCTGCTCGATGGTTTCCGTCCGCGAAGACCCTATCGCTCGCCGGGCCGAGGGCCCGAGGGGTACGGCAAGCGCGGGCTGCCCGATTGCCGGCGCCCCGGGCGTGCGGGCCCTTGTCAGGCCGGCGTGGGCACAGACTCGCGAGCGAGCGACACCAGGGTCGCGAGTTCTTCGGCTATCTTCGCGCCGATCGCGTCGATGTCCGGCAGCGCGTCGAAGTCGCCGAGCAGGCCGAAGTTCATCTGGCCGTTGTAGGACATGATGGCGATCGCCAGCGCGTGGTTTTCGGGCAGGAAGGCCACGGGGATCGCCTGGAGCATCTCGCGTCCCAGCACGTAGAGCGGGAACTGCGGTCCAGGGACGTTCGTGACGATCAGGTTGAAAAGGCGCGTGGAGAAGTTGAGCCGTGAGGCCTGTGCGAGGATCGTCGGTGGCGCGAAGTTCTGTGCCCCCGCGATCACCTCGGCGCCGAGCGCCTGCTTGGACTCCTTCAACCCGTCCATCGCCTTGCTGACGAAGCGCAGGCGGTTGAGCGGGTCGGCGATGTAGACGGGCAGGGGGCCGCGCATGACGACCAGGCGATTGCCGACTCCGAGGCGCTCGCCCTCGGTCCTCACCGACACGGGCACGAGCGCGCGCATCTCCACGCCCTCGGTGCGCCGGCCGCGCGAGATCAGGAAGTCGCGCATCGCGCCCGCGACGACCGCGAGCACGACGTCGTTGACCGTTCCGCCGAAGGCGTCCTTGACCGCCTTGAAGTCCTCCAGCCGGCAGGTCACGCCGATGAAGCGGCGGTGCGGTCCGATCGGCACGTTCAGTGGCGTCTCCGGTGCGGGGTTCAATCCGGCCCAGATGATCTCGCCGACGCCCTCGGCCGCTTCGCGGGCCCGCGCGAGAGCGCGCTCTGGGTGTGCGACGGCGTCGATCGCGCCCTCGGCGAGCGCGACCCCGGCGCGCATCGCTCCAACGAGACCCGCCGCAACCAGTTGCACGGTCCCGGGTTCCGGGTGCGGCTGCCACGGCCGGCCGGAGTTGGTCACCGGCGGGGGGTCGGGCGAAATGTCGAACAGGACCGTGGCCAGGTCAACGCCGGCTATGCCGTCGATCAGGGAGTGGTGCGTCTTGGTGATGAGCGCGAAGCGGTCGTCTTCGAGTCCCTCGATCAGCCACATCTCCCACAGCGGCTTTGATCGGTCGAGCTGCTGGGAGAAGATCCGCGCGGTCAGGTCCTGCATCTGCTCCCAGCGACCCGGCGCCGGAAGCGCCGTGTGGCGGATGTGGTACTCGAGGTTGAAGCTGGGGTCGTCGATCCACACCGGCCGTCCGCTGTCGAGCGCCGTGTGGGCGAGCTTCTGGCGGTAGCGCGGAACCAGGTGAAGCCGCATGCGGATCTGTTCGAGGAACTCGTCCATCGTCGGAGCCGGTCCTTCGACCAGCGTCACGCCCCCTATGTGCATGTGGGAGACGGGCCCCTCCTGATGCAGGAAGGCGGCGTCGACGGGAGTCAGCCTGTCGAGGTGCTGTTGCGCCATCAGCGCTTAGCGTACCTGGACGCCCCCTACAATGACAGCGTGTCGAACACGGTTGAGAAGCTTCTGCTCGCGGCGCCCCGCGGCTACTGCGCGGGCGTCGATCGCGCGGTGCAGACGGTGGAACGTGCGCTGATGATCCACGGCGCTCCCGTCTACGTGCGCAAGGAGATCGTTCACAACAAGCACGTGGTCGAGGAGCTGCGCGAGCGCGGCGCGATCTTCGTCGACGAGCACACCGAAGTGCCCGAGGGCTCCGTGTGCGTGTTCTCCGCGCACGGAGTTGCGCCGAGCGTGCGCGAGGGCGCCGAGGAGCGGCGCCTGCAGACGATCGACGCGACCTGCCCGCTCGTGACCAAGGTCCACCGCGAGGCTGTGCGTTTCGCGCAGGACGGCTACACGATCGTGCTCGTCGGCCACGACGGCCACGAGGAGGTCGAAGGAACGATGGGCGAGGCTCCGCAGCGGATCGTGCTCGTGCAGAACGAGGAGGACGTCGAGGCGCTCGAGGTCGACGACCCCGAGCGGATCGCCTACGTCACCCAGACCACGCTGGCGGTCGACGAAACGACCGCGATCCTCACGCGGCTGCGTGAGCGGTTCCCCAGCATCGTCGGGCCGCGCACCGACGACATCTGCTACGCCACCACCAACCGGCAGGCCGCAGTGAAGCAGATGGCCGGGAGCTGTGACCTCATGCTCGTCATCGGCTCGAGCAACTCCTCAAACTCAAAGCGACTCGTCGAGGTCGCCCGTGACTGCGGCACCGACGCCCACCTGATCGACAACGCCGGCGAGGTCCAGGAGGACTGGCTGCAGGGTCGGCGCGTGGTCGGCATCTCCTCCGGGGCGAGCGCGCCCGAGAACCTCGTTGCCGAGCTGGTCGACTTCTTCCGCGCGCGTGGCGTGAGCGACATCTCCGAGTTCGATGTGATTCGCGAGGACGTGCGCTTCATGCTGCCCAAGCAGATACGCGAAGCCGCCGTGGCCGGCGGGCCCATCTGAGGCCCCCGACCAGGAGCCCGCGATCCTCGACCGCCGCAGTCGCGGCGAGCGCGCTTGACCTATGCGCACGCTGATCGTCTCAGACCTGCATCTCGGCAGCGTCTCCGGCGCCGACCTCCTTCGCCGGCCCGAGCTGCGCGCCGCCCTCCTCGAGGCTGTGGCGGACGTCGACCGCGTGGTGCTGCTGGGAGACGTGCTCGAGCTGCGCCACGGCCCGCTGCGGGATGCGATGGCGGCCGCCCGCCCGTTCTTCGAGGATCTCGGAAGGGCGCTCGCCGGACGCGAGCTGATCATCACGGCGGGAAACCACGATCACGCCCTCGTCGAACCATGGCTGGCGCGTCGCGGCGACGAGGCCGAGCCGGCGCCCCTCGGACTCGAGCAGCTGATGCATCCGGGCGACGCGTCGGCGGCCCTAGAGCGGATCGCCGGCTGGGCCGCCCCGGCCCGCGTGCGCGTCGCCTACCCCGGCCTGTGGGTGCGGCCCGACGTCTACGCAAGCCACGGCCACTACCTCGACTGTCATCTGACCGTCCCGACGCTCGAGCGCCTCAGCGTCGGAGCCATGAGCCGTCTGCTTGGCCGGCCCGCGCGGGCGTTCGCCGAGGTGGGCGACTACGAGTCGATCGGCGCTCCCGTGTTCGCCTGGAGAGACGCCGTCGCCCGCGACGTTCGGACGGGTGATGCGCTGAACGGTGTCGCCACCGTCTCCGCCTGGCGGGCGCTTGCAGGCAATGCAAGCGACGGAGCCGGCGGCCGTCATTCCGCTGTCGCAAGGTTGCGAAGGCGCGCGCTGGTCGGAGCCTTTCCGCTGGCCGTCGCCGCGCTCAACCGCGCCGGCTTCGGGCCGCTGCGCGCCGACATCTCCGCGAGCGAGCTGCGGCGCGCCGGGCTCGAGGCGATGGGCGAGGTGGCAGCGCGACTGGACCTCGGCGACGCCTACGTCGTGTTCGGCCATACCCACCGGGTCGGACCGCTCCCAGGCGATCAGCAGCAGGAGTGGCGTGGCCGCGGCGGCGCGCGACTGGTGAACGCCGGCAACTGGACCTACGCGTCGATCTTCCTGACAGCGACCCCGGGGGAGAGCCCCTACTGGCCGGGCACCTGCGTCCTGGTTGAGGATTCAGGGCCACCGGTCGTCAAGCGCCTGCTCCAGGATCGCACGCACGCCGATATCAAGCCGGTCAGGGCCTAATCAGCGCCGCGGGCGCCTCGGATCCTCGCCCGCAGCGACGGCACGCAGCTCTGCAGCAGTAAACCTTTGTCGGCTATCCGTCGAGATAGAGGCACGATGCAGATGACGTCGGCATTCGCGCTCGATCAGGGCTACGGGAGGCATGCGCGCATGCCTCAGGGAAGAAATGGTCGTCATGACAGACGGTGAACCCCCCGAGAACAGCCCTGAGCCCGGCGCCGCTCCTGATGCCTCCGCAGGAGGGCCGCTCGGCGGCCTTCCCCAACAGCCCGGCCAGAGCCCGGCTGCAACCGCACTTGAGGCGCAGGGCGACGGCGCGGTGACCTCTACGCCGTCAGGGCCACCGCTGCTGGGCCGGCTGCGTGACGTGGCTCGCGGCCGCAAGGCCGTGTGGGCCGCAGTGGCGGTGGTCTGCGTCGCCGCTGGAGTCATCGGCTCGCTGCTCGGCGCGCAGGCGGTCGCGCGCAACGACGCCGCCAAAGCCGGACAGGCCTTTCCCCGCACCTCATCGGGAATCAGCTCCCAGCTGAAACTGGCGATCCAGCACGACGAAGACATCCTCATCAGCGCGAGCACCTTCTTCTCCGGGAACGCGACAGCCTCGGCTGCGGAATTCAACGTGTGGGTGAAATGGGCGCAGATGCTGCGGCGCTACCCCGAGCTCCAGCGGCTGGGGCTCGTGACGCTCGTGCGAGCGCCGGAAATCGCGGCATTCCAGGCGCGGGTCACCGGCCACGTGGTCAAGCCGCCGGCCGGCAACACGCTGAAGCCGGCGCTCACCAGCCGCTCGGTGAAACGCATCGTGCCGCTCGCGACACCCGCTTCCGTCGGCCTGAACGTCGTACCGGCCGGCATCCGCGGCTTCTACTGCCTTGCCGCGGTTGAACTGGCGCGCGCCCACGTAAGGCGCTCGCCGGCCGGCCTCGACTACTGCGCGCGCACGCCGACACTGCTGTCGAGTCGCGACTCCGCGCTGGGCGGCTACGCGCGGACCTCGGTGGGGCGCAGCGAGGGGCTGGCGATCGTGACACCCGTCTACCGGGGAAACCTCCCGCCGTCCGGCCTCGTCAGCCGCAGAGGCGCGTTCGTCGGCTGGCTGCGTGAGGTCCTGCTCCCGAGCGTTGTGCTGCAGCAGGCGCTGCGCGGCCATGCCGGCTATGCCGTCCGCCTGCGCTACAAGGCCCACTCCTCGAACATCGTCTTCAACAGCGGCACGGCTCAACGAGGCGCCCAGAGCAGCACCGTGAACCTTCACAACGGCTGGACCGTCCGGACCTTCGGACCTCCCCCCGCGACTGCATCCGTGCTCAACGACCGCAACGCGCTCGCGCTGCTGATCGGCGGGGCCATCGTCAGCCTGCTGCTCGGCCTGCTGGTCTTCCTGCTCGGCGGCGGTCGCTCCCCCGCGAGGGCGCCCCAGGCGCGCGAGCTGCCACACGCAGACCTCTACGACCCCCTCACCGGCCTGCCCAACCGCGCTCTGATGATGGACCGCGCCGAGCGCATGCTCGCGCGAGCGACGCGCCAGTCCGGCTTGCTCGTCGGCGCCCTGTTCATCGACATCGACTGGTTCAAGGACGTCAACGAGAAGCTCGGCGAGGACGCAGGAGATGAGCTTCTGGCGATCGTCGCCGAAAGGCTCGACAACGTCGTGCGAGCGCACGACACGGTCGGGCGCCTGGGAGGAGACGAGTTCGTTGTGCTGGTCGAGTCGGCGGCTCGGGGCGCCCGCCTCGATTCACTCGCGCGGCGCGTCATCGAGGCTCTGCACAAGCCCGTCCAGCTCGAGGGCTTCGGGCCGAGCTTCGCGATGACCGCAAGCATCGGCGTGGCCTTCGGCCGATACGCCAGCCCCGATGATCTTCTCCGAGACGCACAGCTCGCCCTGCGCGCCGCCCAAACGGCCGGCCGGGACCGCTACACGCTGTTCAACGCCAACATGCGATCGGTGATCGAGGGCCGCGGAGTGCTCGAGGCAGAGCTGAACACCGCGTTGCAGGAGAAGCAGTTCATCCTGCTCTACCAGCCGATCTACGATCTCGGCACGCGCAAGGTCGCGGGCTTCGAGGCGCTTCTGCGCTGGCGCCACCCGAAGCAGGGCATCCTGCCCCCGGAGGACTTCGTGCCGCTCGCCGAGGAAGCGGGGCTGATCGTGCCCATCGGTCGCTGGGCGCTCGAGGAGGCATGCACGCGGGCGGCTGCCTGGAACGTGGCGGGTCATCGGGTCGGCATCTCCGTGGAGGTGTCGCCCAACCAGCTCAACCGAGACGGATTCGCGACCGACGTTCGGCGGGCGCTGCAGCAGTCCGGCATCGACCCTTCCCTGCTGACGCTCGAGATCGCCGAGACCACCTTGATGCGCGACATCGAGGGGTCCCGCGCGCGGCTCCAGGAGATCCATGAAATGGGCGTGCGCATCGCGGTCGATGACTTCGGCAGCGGATACGCCGAGCAGTCCGATCTCCAGCTGATGCCGCTCGACTTCCTCAAGGTGGATCGCAGCTCGCTCGCGGCCTCCGAGGACGAGGAGTACCGCAGCTGGCTGCTGCAGGCGATCCTGATCGTCGGGCGGGAGCTCTCGCTCACGGTGATCGCCACCGGTATCCAGACGCAGGAGCAGCTCAGAGCCGTTCAGGGGATGGGTTGCACCATGGCGCAGGGGTCGTTCATGGGCAGGCCCGCGCCGGCCGACGCGGTCGAGAGCGTCCTGCAGTCAGAGCTCCCCGCAGCGCCCGCCGATCCCACGAGCCTGGCGCAATGGTCGCCTGGCTCCACGCCCCCCGCCGAAGGCTAGAGCCCGGCCGATCACCCCTGCTGGCCGATCCAGGCCAGGATGCCGCGCGAATGGGTGATGACCGATCCGTCGGCCAGTTTCAGCGCCGGCAGCTTCGTGTCTCCGGTAGCTTCGCGCAGCTCATCGCGCGAGCCTTTGCGCAGGAACGGGATGGGGCTGCCGTGGGCCGCGAGCACCTTGTCGTACTCGATGTCCGCGGCCCGGAGCGCCTCCTGCACGCGGCGGCATGGATGCAGGCGCGGGCCGCCGTCATCGCCGTGGCAAACGAACAGCGTCGGGGTCTCAGGCATATCGTCCTCCGGATCGTGGCTCGCCATCGAGCGTCGAGCTTACGCCAGATGCACGGCTCCTCGACGCCACCGGCATCGCGCCGGCTCAAGCCAGCCCGGGTGTGAAGCACGTGGCAAGGCAGCTCACGCCCGCGCCGATCCGGAGATCCAGCACGCCCGCGGTGTGGCGATCGTGCTCGAGCAGCGAGTAGGCGCCAGGATGAGTCACCGTCACCTCGCGGCCGTGCTGGGAGCCGTCGTTGACGCTCACCACGCCGGCGCCGTCGAGCACCGCCCACACCCCGCCCGCCTCATACGGGCCCGAGTAGCAGCCCTGCTGGTCCTCGGTCTGTGCGAGCAGGCGCACGCCGGGGGCGTCCTCGGGCCGGATCGGGGCAAGCGGCTCGCGCTCGACTCCAAGGAGCTCCTGGATCGCGCGCTCGGTCTCCTCATAGGCCCCCTCGCCGTAGTGGTACTCGAACAGCCTGGCCCGCCCGTCGAACAGGTAGCGCGCCGGCCAGCCCTCGTTCTCGTAGTCGCCCCACAGCTCGAACGAGCTGTCGATCAGCACCGGATAGGTGATCTCGAGCCGCGCCACCGCGTCCCTCACCGCCTGCTCGTCGCCGGAGACGTCGAAACCCGGACAGTGCACGCCCACGACCCGCAGACCCGCCGGCGCGTAGCGCTCATGCCACGCCTTGACATAGGGCAGCGTGCGCAGCGAGTTCGGGCGACAGAAGTCCCAGAACTCCACGAGCAACGGCCGTCCGCGCTGAATCGTGCTCGCCTTGCCGCCGGGCACGTTGAGCCAGGGCAGCCGCGTCGGAAACAGCGGCGCGAAGATCGTGTCTACAGGGGCGCGCAAAGAACGGGCGCGCTCAGCCGATGCTGCCGACCATCTCCAACTGAATCAGCCGGTTGAGCTCGACCGCATACTCCATCGGCAGCTCCTTGGTCACCGGCTCGATGAAGCCGTTGACGATCATCGCCGCCGCCTCATCCTCGGTGAAGCCGCGCGATCCCATGTAGAAGAGCTGGTCATCGGAGATGCGCCCGACCGTCGCCTCGTGGGCGACCGTCACATGCGGGTTCTGGATCTGGATGTCGGGCCAGGTGTCGGATTTCGATTCGCCGTCCATCATCAGGCCGTCACACTGCACGCGGGCCTTTGAGCCCGCCGAGTTGTGGCCCATCTTGACGAGGCCCCGGTAGCCCATGATCCCACCGTCCTTGGAGATCGACTTGGCGAGGATGTTCGACGTTGTGTTCGGAGCGAGGTGCACGACCTTGGCGCCCGTGTCCTTGTGCACGCCTTTGCCGGCCACTCCGACGTTCAGGTGGTCGGCGCGCGCACCCTCGCCCATCAGGAAGGAGCCGGGGTAGAGCATCACGTACTTCGCGCCCATCGAGCCGCCGACCCACTCGACCGTTCCCTCGGCGTCCACCACCGCACGCTTGGTGTTGAGGTTGTAGACGTCCTTCGACCAGTTCTGCACGGTCGTGTAGCGGGCCTTCGCGCCCTCGTGCACGAAGATCTCGACGACCGCCGAGTGCATCGAGTTGACGCTGTAGGTCTGCGCGGTGCAGCCCTCGATGTAGTTCACCTCGGAACCCTCGTCGGCGATGATCAGCGTGTGCTCGAAGGTGCCCTCGCCGGCTCCCTCCATGCGGAAGTAGGACTGCAGCGGCAGGTCGCACTTGACGCCCTTGGGGATGTAGCAGAACGCGCCTCCGGACCACACGGCGCCGTGGAGCGCGGAGAACTTGTTGTCCTGCGGCGGAACGCACTTGTTCATGAAGTATTTCTGGACCAGCTCCGGGTACTCGGTGATCGCCGTGTCCATCGAGCAGAAGAGGATTCCCTGCTTGGCGTACTCCTCCTTGAGCCCCTCGTAGACGGGCTCCTGGCGCCACACGCCGACGACGCCCGCGAGGTGCTCGCGCTCGGCCTGCGGGATGCCCAGGTCCTCGTAGGTCTGCTTCATGTCGGCGGGGACGTCGTCCCAGCTATTGAAGCGCCCTGCGGTGGGGGGTGAGTAGAGGACGAGATCGTCGAGGTTCAGCCCGCTCAGATCCGGGCCCCACGTCGGGATCGGCTTGCGTTCGAAGATCTCCAGCGACTTGATTCGTTTCTCGGCCATCCAGTCGGGCTCGCCCTTGATCTTCGACAGCTCGCTGACCACCTCGCGTGAGATGCCCTGACGAGCGCGCAGCTGACCCTGATCGTCCTCGACGATCGGGCTTGGCTTGGTGATCGTTGTGCGGTCTATCGTCGCCATTTGGCTCCTCGCTGCTGTCGCTCTCAGAATCCTGTGCTCTGAAGTAGGAATTGTACCGACACGGTCAGCCCGACCCGGTCGGCCAGCTGTGGTCTCCCGTCACCGCGCCCCGCACGACCTTCAGGTTGAGCAGGGCGCACTTGCGCCGGGTCGCTGATACGGGGATACCCAGAAGCTCGATCATCCAGTCGGCATCGAGCTCGCCGACCTCCGCCAGCTTCATCCCCTTCAGCTCGTCCGAGGCGATCGACGCCGAGGCCTGTGAGATGGCGCAGCCGTGCCCGTGAAAGCGGAGGTCCTCGATGCGTTCGTCCCTCACGCGGATGTGCACGCCAAGCTCGTCGCCGCACAGCGGGTTGTGCTCGAGCGCCTCGAGGTCGTGGGGGTCGAGCTCGCCGAAGTTCCGGGGGCGCTTGTAGTGCTCGAGGATGTAGTCGCGGTAGAGGTCGTCCATCATCGGCCGTCGATCCCGAAGACCTCGAGACCGGCGAGGAGCGCGTCGATCAGGGCGTCGACGTCCGAGGAGTCGTTGTACACGCCGACGCTCGCGCGGGCGGTCGCGCCCACGCCGAGGCAGCGCATCAGCGGCTGCGCGCAGTGGTGGCCCGCGCGGATGCACACGCCGCCGCGGTCGACGAGCTCGGCCACGTCGTGGGGGTGGATGCCCTCGACGGTGAACGATGCGAGTCCTCCGCGCGCCTCCGCACCGGGTGGCCCGACGACGCGCAGCCCGGGGACCTGCGAGAGGGCCTCGAGCATGTACTCGGTCAACGAGCGCTCGTGCGCGCGCACGCGGCTCATGCCGAGCTGGGAGAGGTAGTCGACCGCCACGCCGAGGCCGACCGCCTCGGCGATCATCGGCGTGCCCGCTTCGAACTTCGACGGCAGCTCGTTCCAGGTCGCCTCCTGGAAGTCGACGGAGGAGATCATGTCCCCGCCGGTCAGGAACGGCTCCATCGAATCGAGGATCTCGCGCCGGCCGTGCAGCACGCCGATGCCCGTGGGGCCGAGCGCCTTGTGGCCGGTCCAGGCGTAGAAGTCCGCGCCGATCTCCTGCATGTCCACGGGCATGTGGGGCACCGCCTGGGCGCCGTCGATCAGCGACACGGCGCCGGCGGCGCGCACGCGCGCGGTCATCTCGGCGACCGGATTAATCGTCCCGAGCACGTTCGAGACGTGCGCGAAGGCCACCAGTCGCACGTCGCCGCGGGCCAGCTCGGCGTCGAGCGCCTGCAGCGAGAGCTCGCCGCGCTCGTCCACCTCCAGGTAGCGCAGCTCGGCGCCTCGCTCGCGGCACAGCACCTGCCACGGCACGATGTTCGCGTGGTGCTCCATCTGCGTGATCAGCACGACGTCCCCGGGACCGACGTTCGCCCGCCCCCAGGAGTAGGCGACGAGGTTGATCGCCTCGGTCGCGTTCTTCGTGAAGATCGTCGTCTGCGGGTCTGCTCCGGTGAACGCGGCCACCTTCGCGCGTGCGCCGTCGAAGGCCGCGTCGGCCTCCTGTGCGAGCGCATACACGCCGCGGTGCACGTTGGCGTTGTGGCTGCTCAGATGCTCGGCAAGCGCATCGATCACGACCTGCGGCTTCTGCGAGGTCGCGGCCGAGTCGAGGTACACGAGCGGGCGCTCGTGCTCGCGGCGGGCGAAGATCGGGAAGTCCGCGCGGACGTCGAGGGAGCTCTCAGCGACTGGTGGCATACGCCTCGATGTCCTCGCGGGCGGCTGCGAGCTTGCCGGCCACCTTGGCGCGCACGACCTCTTCGAGGGCCTCGTCCTTCAGCTCCGCCACGAGCGGCTCGAAGAAGCCCTCGACGATGATGCGCACCGCCGCCGGGCGGTCCAGGCCGCGCGTCTGCATGTAGAAGATCGCCGCCTCGTCGAGCTCCCCGACCGTTCCGCCGTGGGACGCCGAGACGTCGTCCGAGGACACGAGCACCGAGGGGATCGCGTCGATCCGGGCTTTCGGAGAGAGCATCATCGAGTGGATCTGCAGATAGGTGTGCGTCTGCTGCGCCCCCGGGTCGATCTGGATCAGGCCCTCGAAGCTCGCCCGGCTCTCGCCGGTCGCCGCGCCGCGCCAGTGGACGTCGCCGCCGGACGGCCCCGTCTCGTGCAGGTCCACCGCGAACAGGTCCAGGTGCTCGTGCTCCTCCGCGAAGAACAGGCCGCGGAACGCCATGTCGCCGCCGGGCTCCGAGATCGCCAGCTCCAGGTGCTGGCGGACGAGATGACCGCCGAGCAGCGCCGGCAGCCAGTGGCAGTATGCGTCGCGGCCGACGCCGACGAAACGGGTCGAGACATCGAACACCTCTCCTGAGCCCCAGTCCTGCAGCTGGGCCAGGCGGCAGCGCGCTCCGTCCTGCAGGTAGAGCTCGAACGCGCCGGCGTGCAGCGCCTGGCCGTCGAAGTCCTCGGCGAGGTCGTACTCGTGGACGCGGAACTCGCTCGTCGGCCCGCCCAGCACAAGCGTGCGCCCGTACTGGGCCACGCCGGGGCGCTCGATCGCATAGACGATCTCGAACGGGTCCTCGACCACGACGCCCGCGGGCACGTGAAGGAAGGCGCCACCGCTCCAGAAGGCCGCGTTCGCGGCCTCGAGCTTGTGGCGGTCGATAGTCATGCGCTTGGAGTACCACGGGGCGACCAGGTCGGCGTGCTCGCGGAAAGCGTCCTCCAGCGAGCACAGGATCACGCCGCGTGCGGCAAGCGCCGGATCGAGCTGGACGTCGACGACGGCGCCGCCGCTCTGCACGAGGCGCCCGGCGTGGGGGCGGTCGGGAAGCGTGCGCGTCACGACGTCCGGCACGCCGGCCTGCTGCTCCTCGCCCGCGCCATCTGAGGGATGCGGCTCGAGGGCGTCGAAGTCGAGGCTCTGCAGGCTCGTGGTCCAGAACCCGGACCGGCGCCATACGGGCAGCTCGGAGCTCTCGTAGGCCTCCCGCGCGGCCTCGCGCAGCTGCTCCAGCGTGCGCCCATCGCCCGCGCCCGCGCCGTGGAGCGCCTCGTAGAGCGTGGCCTCGCGGTGGCGCCCGGCCTTGGCCGGGACCGGCGAGGCGCCGTTGGGGGCGCCCGCGGCTGTCGCCTCGGCCGGCTCAGACACCGTTGTCACCAGCCGCGAGGGCACCGGCGGCGCTTGCCCCCACCTCCTGGCGGATCTGATCGTAGCCCTCGCGCTCCAGCCGCTCGACGAGCTCGACGCCACCCTCCAGCACGATCCGGCCGTCGATCAGGATGTGCACGAACTCCGGCTTGACGTAGTGGAGGATGCGCTGGTAGTGGGTGATGATCAGCGCGCCGAGACCCTGCTCGTCATGCAGCCGCTGGACGCCCTCCGCGACGGTGCGCAGGGCATCGATGTCCAGGCCCGAGTCGGTCTCGTCGAGGATCGCCACGTCGGGGGCGAGCATCGCCATCTGCAGGATCTCCGCCCGCTTCTTCTCGCCGCCGGAGAAGCCGTCGTTGAGGTGGCGCGAGGTGAACGCCCTGTCCACGTCGAGCAGCTCAACCGCGTGCTGCAGCTGCGTGCGGAACTCCTTGACCTGGATCGGCTCCTCGCGCTTGGCGTTGATCGCCATGCGCAGGAAGTTCGCCACGGACACGCCGGGGATCGCGACCGGATACTGGAAGGCGAGGAACAGCCCGGCCTTGGCGCGCTCGTGCGGCTCGGCCTCTGTGATGTCCTCGCCCTTGAAGGTGATCGACCCCTCGGTGATCTCATACGACGGGTGGCCGAGGAGCGTGTTGGCGAGTGTCGACTTGCCTGAGCCGTTTGGGCCCATCAGCGCGTGGATCTCTCCACGGCTGATCTCGAGGTCCACGCCGCGCAGGATCTCGCGGTCGTCGGTGCGCACGTGCAGGTCTTTGATCTCTAGGTCGGCCATGTTTGTGGTCAAGCTCCGGTCGTAAGGGGTGGGATGTCGAGGGAAGGCAGGGCCGGGCCCGTGGGAACCGGCTGCCCACGCTCACCGACGAGCAGGTCGGCGAGCGTCGTTTCCTGCAGCGTGCTGACGATCGAGAATCGCACGCGCGTCCACAGCAGCTTTGTCGGGCAGACGTGCTCGAGGCTGGCCTCGCGGGCGCAGACGATCGAGCCGTCGGCCGCCTCCGAGATGCACTCGATGGGCGCGATCGAGCCCTCGAGCGCCTCCACCACCTCTGCCATCGTGATCTCGCCAGGAGCGCGTGCCAGCAGGTAGCCGCCGTGTGAGCCACGCCGCGAATCGACGAGACCGGCCTTGCGCAGACGCGCCACAAGGTGCTCGAGATAGGCGAGCGGGAGGCCGTCGTGAGCCGCGATCTCAGCGAGCGGGATGGGCTCCTCGCCGGCTCGGCGAGCCAGCTCCACCATCACGCGCACGCCGTACTCGGCCTTTGTTGAGAACATCATCGCAAGATTTCCTACCTGGGAGCTAGGGTATCAGCCCGTCTCCAGCCTCCGGATGTCATGGGCGAGCGATTCGGGCGTGAGCTGTTCCAGCCCGAAGAGCACCCGCTCTCGTCCGCGGCCGTCCACAAGCACGACAGACACGCTTCGTTCGATGGCCACCCTGTCGTGTCCCGGGGGGGCGACGTGGTAGGCGCGCCAGACCGCACGCAGGCGCGAGACGGGGCCGGTCAGGTAGCGAACGCGACCGGTGAGCGAGACCCGCGCGAGGAAGCCGGCGACGCTCGCGCTCGTGTCGGTCCCGGGGCTCGTGCTCACTATCAGCGCCGGCACCCCCGGGGGGAGTTCGTCGAGCGCGCCCCGGATCTGCTGGGCGACGACCACGCAGGTCGCACCGCATGTCGAAGAGAGGAAGGCGATCAGCGTCACCTGGCCGCGGTATCGCGCGAGCGTGACACGACGGCCCTGCTGGTCGGTCAACGCGAAACCCGGGGCGCTGACGGGCACCTGGAGGGCCGCGCCGTCGAACGCAGACGCCGCGCTCGCTGCGGAGGCACCGGTCGAGGGGCTATGAGACGAAGAGCCTCTGAGGCTGACGGCGACAACGAACGCGAGTGCCAGCACAAGCGCCGTCGCGAGCCCGAGCACGGTGAGATGGCGGCGCCGGCGCATCGTCGCCCCAGGGTAGGGGCAGGGCCTTCAGACGGCTGCCGCCCGGCGCTATACTTTTTGAAGTCCTTGAATTCTGACCGTGGTTTAGGAGTTTCACGATGAGCTCGTCCGGTGCGGAGCTGCTCCGCCGAATAAAGAGCCAGATCGAAGAGGTGGACCCGTCTGAGGTGCACGAGCTGATCGACGAGGGCGTGGCCGTCGTCGACGTTCGCGAAGCCGACGAGTTCGCCGCAGGGCACCTGCCGGGAGCCAAGCACGTGCCGCGCGGATATCTCGAGTCGCGCATCGAGGGCGTCGTGCCGGATCGAGCCACGCAGGTGATCCTCTACTGCGCCTCGGGCAACCGCTCCGCCTACGCCGCGCGGACGCTCGAGAGCGACCTCGGCTACGAGCACGTGCGCTCGATGACAGGCGGCATCGCGCTGTGGAAGGACCGCGGCTACGAGGTCGAGATCCCCCGCGCGCTCACCGCCGAGCAGCGCGAGCGCTACTCGCGCCACCTGCTCATCCCCGAGATCGGCGCCGACGGCCAGCAGAAGCTGCTCGACGCCAAGGTCCTGCTGCTGGGCGCCGGCGGCCTCGGCTCGCCCACCGCCCTCTATCTCGCGGCGGCCGGGGTTGGCACGCTCGGGATAGTCGACGACGACGTCGTCGACCTCTCGAACCTGCAGCGCCAGGTGATCCACGACACAGCCCGCATCGGCGTCCCGAAGGTCGACTCGGCGGAGGAGTCGATCCGCGCGCTGAACCCCGACGTGAACGTAGTCAAGTACCAGACGCGCATCGATGCCTCGAACATCATCGAGATCATCGAGGGCTACGACGTGATCGTCGACGGCGTCGACAACTTCCCCACCCGATATCTCCTCAACGACGCGAGCGTTCGCCTGAAGATCCCCGTGGTCTCGGCCTCGATCCTCGGCTTCGATGGTCAGCTCTCGGTGTTCAAGCCCTACGAGGGCCCCTGCTACCGCTGCCTGTTCCGCGAGCCGCCGCCGGCCGAGCTCGCGCCCTCGTGTGGCGCCAACGGAGTGCTCGGCGTGCTGCCCGGCACGATGGGCCTGCTGCAGGCCACCGAGGTGGTCAAGCTGATCCTCGGCATCGGCGAGCCGGCGATCGGTCGCCTGCTGCTCTACGACGCCCTCGGCGCGACGCTCACGGAGGTCAAGGTCCATCGCGACCCCGAGTGCCCCATCTGCTCGCGCGATCCCGAGGACATCAGCGACGAGGAGCTCGGGGTGTTCCCCGATTACGAGGCGTTCTGCGCCGCCGCCGGGTAGTCTCCGCCGAGACGATGGCGACGATCAAGATACCGCCGGTCCTCCGCGCCTCGGTGGGGGGCGAGAAGGAGGTCGGCGCCTCCGGCGCCAACGTCGGCGAGGTGCTTCGCGACCTCGCCTCCAGCCACCCCGCCACCCAGAGTCAGCTGTTCTCCGCCGAGGGCGAGCTCAACCGCTACGTCAACGTCTATCTCAACGACGAGGACGTGCGAGTGCTCGAGGGGCTCGACACCGCGGTCGCCGAGAGCGACACGCTGGTGATCCTGCCGGCGATGGCCGGCGGCTGCTGAGCGCCGGCCCGGCGCGCAGCTTCCAGCGGCTTAGCCGACTGCCTCGGGCCGCAGGCCTTGCAGTGGCGGGCCGTCGGGCTCGACCTGGCCGTCTGTATCTCCGGTCGCGGGCACGTGGCTCATCGCATGCTCGGCGAGCGCGGTGATCGTCAGCGAGGGGTTGACGCCCACGTTCGCGGGGATCGCCGATCCGTCGCAGACGAGCAGGTTCTCGTAGCCGAACACCCGCTGGCGCGCGTCCACGACGCCCTGCTCTGCGTCCGGGGCGATCACCGCGCCGCCGAGGATGTGGGCCGTCGTGGGGATGTTGAAGAGCGCCTCGAAGACGGAGCTCTGGGCGATCCCGCCTGTTCGCTTGGCAAACCATTCGGCGGCCTTGTTGGCGACCGGGATGAACGTGGGGTTGGGCCGCTCGGCGTCCTGCTCGGTCTGCAGCCAGAAGGTGCCGAACGGACCTTTGCGCGGGCGCAGCGCGATCGCGTTGTCGAGTGTCTGCATCACCAGGATGATGATCGTGCGCCGCGACCAGTGCCTCGGGAACATCACCTTGGCGAACCGCCTAGGGTGCAGCAGGATCTGACCGAGCAGCTTCAGCGGGCGGGTGATGCGCGTCCCTGAGCCGACCAGCAGCGTGTACAGCCGGTGCATCGAGTCGCCCGCGTCTCCGTAGGTCACGGTCTCGATGTGGGTGTGCGGATCAGGGTAGATCGATGAGCTGATCGCCACGCGCTCGATCAGCTCGTCGGGGTAGTCCTCGGGCACGGTGACCGTGAGGACCGACTCCGAGTTCGTCCGCACCAGCTCGCCGAGGCGGGGCGAGATCCGTGGCAGCGAGCCCTTCAGCCTGCAGCGCTGCAGCAGCTTGTTCGTTCCCAGCGGCCCGGCGGACACCACGACCCCGCGGGCGCGATCGATCCGGCGGTCCTTGCGAAGCCAGGCGCCGGAGCGGACGCTTTCGATCTCGTAGCCGTCTGTGCCATCCCCCGAGCCGAGCGGCCGGACGTCGATGACGGTGCGTTCGGGCATCACCTGCGCGCCGTGCCTCTCCGCGAAGTAGAGGTAGTTCTTCACGAGCGTGTTCTTGGCCCCATGCGGGCATCCGACCATGCACCGCCCGCACAGCCTGCAGCCTGTCCGGTCCGGGCCCTCGCCTCCGAAGAACGGATCGGCGACGCTCACCCCGGGCTCGCCGAAGAAGATGCCGACCGGGGTCTTTTTGTAGGTGTCACTCACGCCGAGCTCCGCTCCAAGCTCTCGCAGCAGCTGGTCGGCGGGGTCGTCGTAGGGGTTCTGAACCACTCCGAGCATCCGCTGCGCCTCCGCGTAATGGGGAGCGAGCGCCTCCTCCCAGTCGGCCATGCCCGCCCACTGCCTGTCTTCGAAGAATGGCTTCGGCGGCACGTAGAGCGTGTTGGCGTAGCCCAGGCTGCCACCGCCGACGCCGCAGCCGGACACGACGACGACGTCCTTGAAGGTCGTCAGGCGGAATATGCCCTTCATGCCCACACGGGGATTCCAGAAGTAGCGCCTCAGGTCTCCGGTCGAGCTCGGGAACGCGTCGTCGGCGAAGCGCCGCCCGCACTCGAGCACGCCGACGGAGTAGCCCTTCTCGGACAGGCGCAGCGCCGACACGCTGCCGCCGAAGCCCGAGCCGATGACCAGCCAGTCGAAGTCGAAGCTGTTCTGAGATGGATCCATGATCGGCAGACGGTCGCGTCGAGCGCGACAACGGATCTTACTTGGCTGGCCGTTCAGCCAAACGACCGCGTGGGCCCGGTGCCAATGAGCTCGGCAGCAAACCGGTTGACAGGGCGATCCGGCGGCCTATTCGCCTTGCCGGCGGGCGCGGGGACAGGAAGACACCCGTCGGCGGGTGTGCGAGGACTCGCGCCCGTCTGTAACGAGGTTCCCGGCTGGTGGAGCAGCAGTTGCTAGTCGCGGCCGGTCAGGCGTCGAGCCAATCCCGTCAGGACTCTGCCCGCGGCGCGAAACGGCGCTGAGACGACGTGCGCTATCCCATCGCAGGAGCCTAACGCCGGCGTACGGATCAACCAACCCCACCGCCGCCGCCCGACCCCCGCTATATTCCGTGAAGTAATGGCTGCTCAGCGGCTTAGGAACCGGCCCTGCGGAGGCCGCTATGGGGACGTCGTGCAGTCGATCGGCAACACGCCGCTGGTCGAGCTTCCACACCTCTCGCCGAAGCCCGGCGTCCACATCTGGGCCAAGCTCGAGTCGCGCAATCCGACGGGCTCGGTCAAGGACAGGGTCGCGCGGGCGCTGATCGAGGACGCCGAGGAGAAGGGCGCGATCGGCGCCGGCCAGACCATCCTGGAACCCACATCCGGCAACACGGGCATCTCGCTGGCGATGATCTGCTCGCGCAAGGGCTACCCCCTGAAGGTCGTCATGCCGGAGAACGTGACGCCCGAGCGCACCCAGCTGCTTCGCATGTATGGGGCAGAGATCGTCTACTCCGACGGGTCCAAGGGCTCAAACGGAGCGGTCGCCCAGGCGCTCGAGATGGCCGCCGAGGACTCCTCCTATTACATGCCCTACCAGTACGGAAACCAGGCAAACCCGAACGCCCACTACAACGGCACCGCGCTGGAGATCCTCGAAGAGCTGGACGAGGTCACCGCTTTCGTGGCCGGCCTTGGCACCGGCGGAACGCTGATGGGCAACGGCCGCCGGCTGAAGGAGACGTTTGGAGACGCGGTCAAGATCGTCGCCGCGGAGCCGATGCAGGGCGAGCCGGTGCAGGGGCTGCGCTCCCTCGACGACGGCTTCATCCCGCCGATCATCGACCTCTCGCTGCTCGACCGAAAGATCTTCGTCACCAACCGGGACGCGATCGTCTGGACCCGCAAGCTGCTCGACGAGGAGTCGCTGTTCGCCGGCGTCTCCAGCGGCGCGATCGCGAGCATCGCGGTGCGCATCGCCGGCGAGCTGGAGGAGGGCAACGTCGTGTTCGTCGTGGCGGACGATGGCTGGAAGTACCTCTCGAGTGGCATCTACACCCTGCCGGTCGAGGAGGTAGAGAATCTCGAGTCGACCGTCTGGTGGTAGCCCGCTCCGACGGCCGCCGGGACTCTCGGCTGAGATGAACATCTCGAGGGAGCTGCTCGACGAGGTCGTGGCGCATGCGCTCGATGACCCGCGCAACGAGGTGTGTGGGGTGGTCGCCGTCGAGGCCGACGCATCGGCGCCCGGCACGGCGCACGCGGTGCGCGTTCATCGTGCCGTCAACATTCATGCCAGCCCGCTGAAGTTCGAGATAGACCCCAAGGAACTGCTCGAGCTCTCGAACACGATCGAGGAGCACGGCGAGGAGATCGGCGCGATCTACCACTCGCACGTGCGCAGCCCTCCTCACCCTTCACAGACGGATATCAACTTCGCCGCCAACTGGCCGGGCGTGGAGTGGATAATCGTGGGGCTCGCCCCGGGGTCGGCGCCCGAGGTGCGCTCCTATCTGATCACGGGTGGAGAGGTGGACGAGGTGGCGATCAGCGAGGCGTCGACGTGAGCGAGAAGCCGCTGGTCTGTCCCGGCTGCGCGCGCACCTATCCTGCGCGCGAGCGCTTCTGCGAGGCCTGTGGCATGCCGCTCGTCCATGTACCCGGAGCCGAGAGCGCGGCGAGCGAGCGTCAGCGCAGGGCGCGCAAGATCAAGCCCCAATATGCCGACGGTCAGCTCGTGAAGGTCGCCCGGGCCCAGAACCAGCCAGAGGCGGAGTTCATCGAGGCTCTGCTGCTCGAGGAGGGCATCCCGAGCATGCTGCGCCGCTCCGGTGGGTCAGACGTGCCCGACTTCCTCGCCGCCGGGCCGCGCGACGTGCTGGTGCCCGAGTCGGGAGCCCAGGCCGCGCGCGAAGCGCTCGCCTTCGAGAAGCCCTAGTTGCAGACCGGGAGCCGGCTCAGACCAGAACCGGCTGACCGGCTTCGCTGGTGATGGCGCGGATCTCCTCGGAGGCGCGCTCGAACTCGGCGTCGGAGAGGACGGGAGTGCCCTCGAAGGGGAGTTCGCGCTGCAGCTCGATCCAGGACGTCGGACCCATGTACTCGTCCTTGACCTTCACGGTCACGGGCCGGGGGATCCGGTAGGTGCGCAGCAGGAGGACGTGCAGCGGCTGACGCCTGCGCCAGCCGAGACGCTTTTCGGCGTAGTCGGGCGTCCACACGTAGAACGGTGAAAGAGCGTCCACGCAGCGCGGATCGACGATGGTGAAGTGGTCGGTCACTTCGGCCCATGCGCGAATGCGAACGCGATCGGGCTGCTGGACGGGAGCGCCGGAGACAAAGGTGTGCAAAGGCGGCTCGCCGTCGCTCCATACCCCCTCCTCGAGCGCCCTGCGCAGCTCGGGCTGATGTGACTCGCGAACGAGATCGCCTGGCTGGTGGTCGAACGTGGGGTACAGGAAGAAGCGCTCGTGAGCGAGCTTGACGGGCTTGCCGGTCTGCTGGAGACCGCCCTTACGGAGAGTTATGAGCTGCTCGCCTTCCGCCAGGGCGCGGACGGTGACAGCCCATTCTTTGAAAGCAATTGGCATGGGAAAAGGGACCGACGGGGATGAGAGGGACTTTGAAGCTGACCGCGCACTTGACCGTTAGGTAAGCGCTGCCGGACTCGTTAAAGATACGAAACCCTGGCGAAAATCCCAAATCCCCTGCAAATGCGCTATTTTTTTGGCTGCCTGGCCAGGAATCTGCCAGGCAGGCGATCACAATCGACGCCCGGCAAACCCCTCCGCGGCCTCGATCATCGCGGCATAGTCATCCTCGGCATGGCCCCTGCCCATTGTCGCCGAGAGCAGGTCCCGCGCGTGTGCGGCGCTGGGGAACGGCATTCCGGCGGTCTGCGCTTCCTCGAGGCAGAGGCGCACGTCCTTGAGCATGTGCGCGGTCTTGAAAAGCGTCGTGTAGTCGTGGTCGCGCATCGCAGCCGACTTCAGCTCGAGCTGGGCGGAGGCGCCGGAACCGCGGGAGACCACGCTCACGAGGGCCTCGAGGTCGATCCCGGTCGCCCGCGCCAGCAGCAGCGCCTCGGCGACGGCGCCCGCGTTGGCGGCGCCGAGGGCGTTGTTGATCAGCTTGAGCATCTCGCCCTTGCCGAGGTCCCCCACATGCACGATTAGCTCTCCCATCGCCTCGAGCACCGGGCGCGCCCGGGCGAAGTCCTCCTCTGCGCCGCCCACCATGATCGTCAGCGAGCCGTCCTGCGCCCGCGGCGCGGATCCGGTCACCGGCGCGTCGATCATCCGAACCTCCTGCTCGGCGAGCGCGGCGCCTATCCGGCGCGTCTGCGCCGGCGCGATCGTGGACATGTCCATGCACAGCAGTCCCGGGCGGGGCGCCTCGATGACGCCCTCCGGGCCGAGGAGCACCGAGGCGACCTGCTCGCCGTCGACGACCATGCTGATCACGATGTCGCTCTCGCGAGCCACCTCGGCCGGCGTGGAGCGTGCGGTGGCGCCGTGCTCGGCCGCCCAGCGCTCGGCCTTGCCCGGCGTGTGCGTCCAGACGGTCAGCGGGAAGTGCGAGCGGGCCACGTTGGCAGCCATGCGGGACCCCATGATCCCCAGGCCGAGAAACCCGATCCTCCCGGTCGTGTCGTCATCCGGCATCTCCGAATCCTCCTCCACCGGGCGTTTCGATGCGCAGCCGCTGACCGGGATGAATCGTCCCCGTTTGCTTGCCGGCAAGCAACCGGCCGTCGAGTGTGTCCCGGCCGCAGGCGCCCGGACGCCCTCCCTGCGCCCCGCGCGGGGCGTGGCGGCGGCGCTCGGCGATCAGCGAGAAGGTCATCTCGCGCAACGCTTCGAGCTCGCGCACGACACCGTCGCCTCCTCGGTGCGCGCCTTCGCCCCCCGACCGGCGGCGGAGCGCGTACTCCACGACACGCAGCGGGAATTCCCGCTCCAGCGCCTCGACGGGGGTGTTGAGCGTGTTGCTCATCGCCACGTGCACGCCGCTCGGCCCGTCCGCATCGGGGCATGCGCCCTGGCCTCCGCCGAGGGTCTCGTAGTAGGAGAAGCTCGAGTCGCCGAGCGTGAGGTTGTTCATCGTGCCCTGGCCCTGCGCCCGGCCGAACGCGCTCAGCACGAGGTCCGCCACTCGCGAGGAGGTCTCGACGTTGCCCGCGGCGACGGCCGCGCCGGCACGAGCGTTCAGCACCGTCCCCGGCGGGGCGAGCAGCTCCAGCGGGCGCTGGGCGCCCGCCGACGCCGGGATGTCGGGATCCGTCAGGACTCGCACGGCGAACAGGCATGCCGAGCGGGTGACGGCCAGCGGGCAGTTCAGGTTGCCCTCGTGCTGCGGAGCGCTCCCCGTGAAGTCGAGCAGCAGCCGTGACCCGTCGATCACGGCGCGCAGCCGCAGGAGAAGGTCGCCCTCCGGCGCCTCGAGCAGGTCTTCGGCATGCAGCTCTTCGTCGGGCATCGCGGCGAGGCAGGCCCGCGTGCGCCGCTCGGAGTAGTCGAGCACTGCGTCGGTGGCCTCTCGTAGACGGTCCAGCCCAACGCGATCGGCGAGCTGGGCGAGACGTAGCGCCCCCGTGCGATTGGCCGCGAGCTGCGCGCGCAGGTCGGCGCGGCGCTCCTGCGGCTGGCGCATGCGCGCCACGAGATCATCGAGCGTGCGCTCGCTCAACGGGCGCGGCGAGATCACGACTCCCTCCTCGAGCAGCGAGCGGCTGTCCGCGGGCATCGATCCCGGCACGCGCCCGCCCACGTCGGCGTGGTGCGCGCGGCTTGCGGCGAACCCGATCAGCGGTCCGCCGTTGAGGAACACGGGCGTGATGACCGTGATGTCGGGCAGGTGCGTACCGCCGGCGAAGGGATCGTTGAGGATCCACGAGACACCCGGCGCGTGCTCCTCGCCGAGCACCGCCGCGACCGCGGCCGGCATCGCGCCGAGGTGCACGGGGATGTGCTCGGCCTGCATCACCATCTCGCCGTCGCGGTCGAACAACGCCGTCGAGGCGTCGCGGCGCTCCTTGATGTTGGACGAGTGCGCCGAGCGGATCAGCGCGACGCCCATCTCCGCGCAGGCCGCGCGCAGCGCACCCACGACGACCTGCAGCTCGACCGCGTCGAGCATCCTCAGCCGGCCTCTGCGCGGCGCAGATGGACGGTGCCGTGCTCGTCCACCGCGGCCGACCAGCCAGGTGGCACCAGCAGGGTGGCCTCGGGCAGGGCGCACAGGGCCGGGCCCTCCAGGACCGTGCCGGGGGCGAGCTCGCCGCGATGGACCGACGCCTGCAGCGGCGCTCCGTCGAACACGATCTCTCGCAGCTCGCGGCGCTCGGCGGCCGGGGGTCCCGCAGGGCGCGGGCGCATCGCCGGCGCCCCGCCCCAGATCGACACGCGAATGTTGACGAGCTCGACCTCCGCCGAGTCCTCGCTGTAGCCGTAGCGCAGCTCGTGTGAGCGGGCGAACGCGGCGCGCAGCTCCTCAGGACCGAGCCAGAGCGGATGCGCCGTGAGGTCGATCTCCTCCTCGACCGGCAGCTCGAACGCTTGGCCGCGGTAGCGGAGCTCGTGCCGGACGCGCATCCCGGCCGGCTCGGCGGAGAGCGCGTCGCGGGCCTCTGCGATGAGCGCGTCGCGCTCGCGCGAGAGCCGCTGCGCAGAGAACGCGTCACCGCAGAGCATCACCGTGCGCGAGACGTCGCGTCGAGGCGCCGCCGCGGCGAGGCCGAGCGCGCAGAGCACGCCAGAGGCGCGCGGGCAGAGCACACGCGCGATGCCGAGCGCACCCGCCAGGGCGGCGGCGTGAAGCGGGCCTGCTCCCCCGAAGGGCATCAGCGCGTAGCCCCGGGGATCGATACCGCGCTCGACGCTCATCACGCGCAGGGCTCCGAGCATCTCGGCCTCGGCGACCCGGACGATGCCTTCCGCGCAGGCGAGCAGCCCCAGGCCGAGCTCGCGCGCCAGACCGTCCACCGCGCGCTCGGCGGCGCTCCGGTCCAGCACGACGTCGCCCGCGAGCGGCGAGTCCTCGAGCAGCCGGCCGAGCAGCAGGTTGGCATCGGTGACCGTCGGTGCCAGCCCGCCGCGCCCGTAGCAGGCCGGCCCCGGGACCGCTCCGGCCGAAGCCGGTCCCACGCGCAGCGCTCCACCGGGATCGCGCCAGGCAATCGACCCGCCGCCGGCGCCGACCGTATGGATGTCGAGCGCAGGCAGCGAGAGCGGACGTCCTGCGATCACGCGTTCGGCCGTCTCCTGGACCTGCGAGCCGTCGATCAGGCAGACGTCGCACGAGGTGCCACCCATGTCGAAGCACAGGACGTCGGGCTCGCCTGCCAGCTCCGCGAGCAGCAGCGCTCCGCCGACCCCGCCCGCGGGCCCCGAGAGAACGGTCAGCGCCGCGTGGGCCCCAGCACGCTCCACGTCGGTGAGGCCGCCGGAGGACTGCATGATCTGCGGCTCGCACAGCCCGGCGCTCCGCGCCTCGGCTGACAGCCGGCCAAGGTAATCCTCGAGTAGGGGAGACAGCGCGGCGTCCAGCACGGTCGTCGCCGTGCGCTCGTACTCGCGGAACGTGCCGACGAGGTCCGACGAGAGGGACAGGTGCGCCTGCGGCAGCAGCTCGCGGACAAGCTCTCCCAGCAGGCGCTCGTGCGAGGAGTCGACGTAGGAGTGCAGCAGCGACACCGCCACCGCCGCCGGTCTGGCCTCGGCGACCTCCTCTACGACGCTCCGGGCCGGCGCGTGCTCGAGCGCGCGCAGAGGTCCCTCCGGCCCCATCCGCTCCGGAGCCGCGAATCGCAGCGTCGCCGGGACCAGTGGCTGCGGCGCGGCGACGCACAGGCTGTACAGATGCGCCCTCGCCTGGCGACCCAGCTCGACCACGTCGGTGAAGCCCTCTGTCGCGATCAGAGCAGTACGCGCCGTTCGGCCCTCGAGCAGGGCGTTGGTGGCGACGGTCATGCCGTGGGCGAAGCGCTCGACCTCCTCGGGCTGCGCGCCGGCCCGCGCGAGCACGATGCGTACCGCTTCGAGCACGGCAACCGACTGCTGCGACGGCGTGGACGGGACCTTCGCGGTGTGAATCGCCGAGTCATCGCCGACCAGCACCGCGTCCGTGAAGGTGCCGCCGACATCGACCCCCAGGAGCATCCCCGGGAGCCTACGCGAGGCTCACGCGGCCGCGAGCTCGCGATCCTCTGTGTCCGCCAGGTGCTGGTGGGACGGGCAGTAGCCGTTGTGCGCGAGAGGCACGCGCTGGCAGGCCGCCCCCTTGCGGGTGGTCGCCCGACACTGCGGCGGCGCGCCGCTCACCGCGGTGTAGCCCTCGTGCGGATGCTCGGCGAGGAACTGCTGCGCGTAGCCGACGTAGCGCGTGACCACATGGTGGACATGCGCCTGAGCCGACATTGGGAAGTAGCTGCGGATATCGCAGAACAGCGTGCGGGCCGGCCGGGCGAAGTAATGTCGGTCGGTCGCGAGGCGGGTGATCACGTGCTCGGAGGCTCGCAGCACGGCGGTGTGGTGGCTGGTGGCGGGGGCTCCAGCCGGCGGGGCCATGATATGCGGAGCAAGCTCCCGATAGATGGCCCGACTGAACTGATACATGGAGTACTCCTGACCCTCTCTATTGGATCTCGTGGTTGGAGCACACCCGCCATTCCTCAAAGACTCCGATCGCACTGAGACCTTTCACACGCACAACACTCCTGCGCGCCGAAAGGATCGAGATAAAGATCAGCAGGCGAATTTTTTATGAAACGGCGTGTCCAACCGCACCGGCTGCTCCCTTTTGGATCGCCGCAGATTGAGCTGCGTGCGAGCGTCAGCTCCAGGTCTCCCAGGACAGCGAGCCATCGCCCGCGATCACCGTGTGGCGATGGTCGAGCGAACGGTCGCGCTCGGGGAAATCGACGCGCTGGTGCGCACCGCGGCTCTCGTTGCGCGCGAGGCCGCAGCGCGCGATCAGCCGCGCGAGCGGGTGTGGATCGTCGAGCAGGCTGGTCAGGCTCTCCTTCGAGCGAACGATCCCGGCGTTCTGAGACAGCGCGGCGCGGGTCGACGCGGCGGTGACCGCCGGCGCCGGAAGCGCGCGCAGGGCATCGATCTCGGCGGCGCCTGCCGAGGGCAGCCTCGGCGGTGGCGCCGAGAGTGCGTGCGCGACGGCGCGGCGGGCGAAGACGAAGCACTCGCTGAGCGAATTCGACGCGAGGCGGTTGGCGCCGTGCAGGCCGGTGCAGGAGGACTCGCCGACGGCGTATAGGCCCGCGAGCGTCGAGCCGGCGTTCAGGTCGGTGGCGATCCCGCCCATCGTGTAATGCGCGGCCGGAGCCACCGGGATGAGCTCGCGCGTCGGGTCGAGGCCGGCTTCCCGCAGCGACGCGAACACGTTGGGAAAGCGCCCCGGGTCGATGGTCCGCATGTCGAGTCCGACCGATCGCTCTCCCGATGCGTCCAGCAGCGTCTGGATCGCGCGCGAGACCTCGTCGCGCGGCGCCAGCTCGTCAACGAAGCGCCTGCCCGCGCCGTCGAGCAGCGTCGCGCCATCGCCGCGAATGGCCTCGGTGATGAGGAACCCCTCCCGCCCGCGCACGCCGATCACGGCCGTTGGATGGAACTGCAGCATCTCGAGATCCGCCAGCGCCGCTCCGGCCGCGTGCGCGAGCAGCGGGCCGACGCCCTGTGAGCCGGGCGGGTTGGTCGTGCGGGCCCAGAGTGCCGCCGCGCCGCCCGTCGCGATCACAACCGCCCCGGCGCCGATCACGCGCCCGTCATCGCAGACGAGGCCGCGGCAGCGGTCCTCTGAGCGCCACAGCGCCTGCGCTCGAGTGCCCTCGAGCACCGTTATGCGCGGCTCGGCGGCGACCAGCGCAGAGAGCTGGCGGACGACCCGGCGGCCCGTCGCGCTGCCTCCGGCGTGAACGATGCGCCTTACCGAGTGGCCGCCCTCCAGTCCCAGGGCGAGGTGCCCGAAGCGGTCTGCGTCGAAGCTGACACCCAGCGCCTGGAGATCGCGAACGCGCTGCGGGGCGTCGCGCACGAGGATCTCCGCCGCAGAGCGGCGCACCATGTCGCGCCCGGCGAGCTCGGTGTCGTGCAGGTGCAACTCGAAGCTGTCGTCGGCCGCGAGGGCCGCCGCGAGGCCGCCCTGCGCCCAGTAGCTGGCGGTGCGCGCCAGCGGGGTCGCCGAGACGAGCACGACGCCGGCGCGCTCGCGCGCGGCGCACAGCGCCGTGTAGAGCCCTGCCGCACCCGCGCCCACGACGACTACGTCGACCTCGAAGGAGCTCGCCATGGGAAGGGCTGGCATCGCCGGGAACCGTATCCCTCCAGGGCCGCCTGCCCCGTGCCGCCGCCGCAGGCCGGCAACGAGAGGACCGCTAGCTGCGCCGCCTCATTTGCCCTGAGCGCCCGTCCCGGGTGAGGCGCCGCCCGGGAGCGCGGCGCCCGGCGTCGTGGCGCCCGGGGAGCTGCTGCCCGGGAGCGGCGTGCCCGGGGTTGGGGCGGTCGGCGCTGGAGCGGCGGCGGCCGCAGGAGTGGTGACGGTCGTGGTCGTCGTCGCGACGGAGCCGGAGCCGGCGAGCTTGACGAATGCGACGGCCAGCACACCGAGCGACAGCACGATCACAACCGCGAGCACCGCCACCGGGGCTCTCCAGTTCGGGGCCGCGGCGAGTCGCGTGCGTGCGGCGGCGCCGCAGCGCAGGCACCACTCCTGCTCCGGATGCAGCGACGCGCCACAGAGGGGGCAGCTGTCGCGGGCATGGGGCGGCGGCGAGGCCGAGGCCTTCGCCGCCTGTTCCCAGGCGGTCGCCGGTGGATGGGCGCTCGCCACGCTCATGTGTCGCTCGACGGTGGATGCAGGATCTCGGTCGGTTCGTCATCCCCGGAGGGAGACGGCCCGGGCGACGGCGTCGCAGGCGCGCCCTTGCGAGGGTGGGCGCCGGGGTCGCCGGCGGGGCCGGCTCCCTGGTCGGCGGTCTCAGAGCCCCGCTGCCATTCGCGTGTCGGCTCCGCGGGATACGACGGGGGCTGGGTGGGGGGCGACGGGGGCTGGGTGGGTGGCGATGCGCTCGCCGACGCTGGAGCCGGCGACGCGCCGGTCGCGGCCGGGCCCCGATCGGCGAGGGGCGCCGCGGCGGCAGCTGTATCCGGGGTGGGGGCCGCCGGCTCCGCCGCGACCGGCGCGGGCGCGGCCGGTGCTCCTGCGATCGGCAGATCGACGTGCGGCCCCATCGAGAGGCCGCAGTTCGGGCAGAAGTGATCTTCGCTCGAGTGGATCGCCGCACAGCGAGCGCAGGCGGTGATGCCGGCCTCGCGCAGGACCGTGACGGGCTGGTCTGCGTCGAGCGTGCCCTCGAGAGTTCGCAGCTCGGCGTCGATGTGGCCGAGCGTGGTGAGCTTCGCCATCACGAGCGTGTCGTTTCGCTGACCAAAGCGATGCAGGTTGAACACCAGTCCACCTAGGTCGCGATATGCGAGCTCGCGCGCCTTGCGCAGGAAGCGCGCACGCCGGCGCATGCGCCCACGTGCACCGAAGCCGGGCTGGCCGGCCTCCAATGGCCCTACCGGCGTGCCGGCGTCCGCCGGCCGGCTTTCGTCCTGCGGCTCCGCCTGAGCATCGACAGGAGTTGTGCCGGATATCTGATTCACAGCCGATTCATGCTACCCAGAGCGATGGCCGGAGCGCTCCAGCGCCTCGCGCCATGCCGTCGCCACGCTCTCGGCCATGGCCCGCGCGGAGAATCTGCCGGCGGCGGCGCGACCCTCGATGCGGGGATCGGACGCGCGCAGATGCGGCTCGAGCGCTGCGCGCCAGCGCGCGAGATCGAACGGCGCGCAGAGCGTCCCGCTCACTCCGTGCAGCGCATCCGGATGGATGCCGACCGGCGTGGCCAGCACCGGCACGTCGCATGCGAGCGCCTCGAGCACCGCCAGGCCAAATCCCTCTCTGTCGGATGGCACGAGGACTGCGTTGGCCGCGTTGATCCAGAGCGCGACGCGCTCGGGCTCGACGCAGCCGAGTACCAGCAGCTCTGCGCCGGTTTCTCGCGCGAGACCGAGAGCGAGGTCGTGGCGCTTGCTCGGCCGTGCCGGGTCGGCCGGGAACAGGACGTACGGCCGTGCCGGGTCGAGGCCAAGCTCGCTTCGGGCGCGCGCACGCGCCAGCGGGCGGAAGCGCCCGAGATCCACCCCGCAGGGAAGCACCAGCGCCCGCCGCCGCGCCGCCCGCCCCGGCAGCTCCTGTGCGAGCGGGGCCGAGGCGGCGCCGAGCAGATCCACCGTCCTCAGCACCGCCGCGGTGGCAAGCCGCGTGCGCGGATGACGCACGTCGGTGCCGTGCACAGTCAGTGCGCGCACGCGTGCGGGAACCGCGAGCGCCGGCCATGCCGTCAGGCCGAAGTGCGCGTGCACGATCTCAAACCGCGGCTCTGGGTGATTCTCGGAATGGCGGCCGAAACGCCTGCGAAGGTCCACGGCCGCGCGTCCGAGCGCCCGGCCCCCGGGAGGGAACTCGTAGAGCTCGACCTCGAGACCGTCGAGACTCCGGAGCGCCGCGACCTGGTCGCGTACAAAGCTCCCCCGCTCGGGATGTGCGGCGTCGGGCAGCATGTTCGAGACCACGAGCGCGCGCACGATCCTCCGACCGTAGCGCTCTGGAATGATGGCTCGCATGCAGAGCACGCGCGAGCGCAGCTACGGGCGCACCCCGTCCGAGATGCGCCCGACCACGATCGAGCCGGGCTTCGTCCGCACGGCGACCGGCTCCGCCCTGATCTCGATGGGCGAGACGCGCGTGATCTGCACGGCGTCGGCGCAGGAGAGCGTGCCGCGGTGGATGTCCGGCCAGGGCAGAGGGTGGGTCACGGCGGAGTACGGCATGCTGCCCGCCTCCACGGGTGAGCGCAAGCAGCGCGACGCGACCCGCGGGAGGCTCGACGGCCGAACAGTGGAGATCCAGCGCCTGATCGGGCGCTCGCTGCGGGGCGTGATCGACTTCAAGGCGCTCGGCGAACGGACCATCTACCTCGACTGCGACGTCCTGCAGGCGGACGGAGGCACACGCTGCGCCTCGATAACCGGCGCGTACGTCGCGCTTGCGCTGGCGTGCGAGCGCCTCCAGGCACGGAGCCTGTTGGAGGCCTCGCCGCTGAGCGGCTCCGTGGCGGCCATTTCCTGCGGCATGATCGACGGAGCGGCGCTGCTCGACCTCGACTACTCCGAGGACTCCACCGCCGAGGTGGACGCCAACGTGGTGATGACCGGCGACGGCGGGCTGATAGAGGTCCAGGCCACCGCCGAGCGCACGCCGCTCTCCCGCGCCCATCTCGACGAGCTGCTGGCGCTCGCCGCGGCGGGCATCGAGCGGCTGCGCACGACGCAGGACGAGGCGATCTCCAAAGCGCTTGCCGGCCTTCCGGCCGACGACGGCGCCGCCGGTGCTCGGCAATAGCATCGGTCATCCGCCGTTGAAGCTGCTGCTGGCAACGCACAACGACCACAAGCGGCGCGAGTTCGCGCGCCTGCTCTGCGGTCCCGGCGCAGCGAGCTGCTTGGAGCTCGACGCGCTGCCCGCGAGCGTGATCCTGCCGCCCGAGGAGGGGGAGACGTTCGCAGAGAACGCGCTTGTCAAGGCGCAGGCCGCGGCGCGTGCGACCGGCCGCGCGACGATCGCCGACGACTCCGGCATCGCCGCAGCGGCGCTCGGAGGCGCGCCGGGAGTGCGCTCGGCGCGCTACGCCGGCGAGGACGCCAGCGACGAGCAGAACCTGGCGAAGCTTCTTGGCGAGGCTCCTGCAGGCAGCGCTCTGGAGTACGTGTGCGCGCTCGCCTACGTCGATCCGGGCGGCGGCGAGGAGGGGCGCGTGTTCGAGGGCCGCTGCAGCGGACGCCTGGCGGCCGAACCACGCGGCGAGGGCGGCTTCGGCTACGACCCCGCGTTTCTGCCGGACGACGGCCCGCCGGACCTGACGATGGCCGAGCTCTCAGACGAGCAGAAGGACGCGATCAGCCACCGCGGCCGCGCTGCACGCGCGTTCGCCGCTTGGCTGCAGGCGAGCACCTAGGTCGGCGGCGAGGCCGCCGCGACGGCGGCAGCGAGCTAGAGCAGGTTGATGGCCGCCGAGGCGGCCACGGCCACTCCGAGACCGGCGTAGCCGGTGTAGCCGGACAGCAGCAGCAGCAGCGCCGTGAGCAGCGCCACGAAGACGGTGGCGATCCATGCGATGCGGGTCATGGCCATCGCGACATTCTTACGTATGCGCCCGTCCGCAGGTGGTGTTAGCTTCGCTGCACTGGTTTCACGAACGAGGAGGATGAAGTGACGAAGTCCGAGCTGGTCGACCAGGTGGCGGACCGCGCTGATCTGACCAAGCAGGATGCCGCGCGCGCGGTTGACGCGGTGCTCGCCACCGTGGAGGACGCGCTGCGCCGCGGGAGCGACGTGACGGTGTCCGGATTCGGCAAGTTCCACGTAAGCGAGCGCGGCGCCCGGCTCGGCGTCAACCCGCGCACCGGCGAGCGCATCCAGATCGCCGCGTCGCGCGTGCCCCGCTTCACCGCCGGCAGCGGTCTCAAGAGCGCGGTGAAGGGTCGCTGACGCCGGCGCGTTCCTTCGGCGACATCCTTGCCGCTCGGGTGGGCGAGCGCGAGTCGCAGATCGTGCTCGGCCTCGACCCTGATCCCGGCGCATTGTGGCCCGGGGCAGAGGCTGAACGGAAGCAGGATGCGACGGCGGCCGAGGTGGCTGCGCAGTCGGTGCTCGCTCATTGCCGTTCGCTGATCGACGCGACGGCGGAGGCGTGCGTCGCGGTCAAGCTGCAGCTGGCCCGCTTCGAGCTCCTCGGCGCAGCCGGCTGGGCGGCGCTCAACGCGCTCACCGCCCACGCGCGCCGGGCCGGCCTGCTCGTGATCGCAGACGCCAAGCGCGGCGACATCGACGTGACGGCTCGGGCCTACGCCGACGCGCTGATCGGAGGCAGAGACACTCCGTTCGGAAGGGTCGACGGACTTGGCGCCGACCTTTTGACGGTCAACCCGCTGATGGGCCGGGACGCGCTCGAGCCGTTCATCAGCGCGGCTCGCGAAGCCGGCGGCGGCGTGCTCGTGCTCGTGCGCACCTCCAACCCCGGCGCCTCCGACATCGAGGACCTGCGGATCGACGGCGGAGGAGCGGTGTGGGAGCGGATCGCCACCATCGTGGACGAGCTCGGGCGTCCTGGCGTCGGCGAGTCGGGCCTGAGCGACGTCGGCGCCGTGGTCGGCGCGACCGAGCCGAGGCACCTCGCTCGAGCCCGCGAGCTGATGCCCAGCGCCACGTTCCTGCTGCCCGGGGTGGGCGCTCAGGGCGGCCGCGTCGAGAGCCTTGCGCCCGCGTTCGCAGCGGGCCGCGCAGGCGGGCTCGTGAGCGCCTCGCGCAGCATCGCCGATGCCCACCGCACGCGCGGCGGTGAGCCGGCGGCGGCGGCGCGCGAGGAGGCCGAGCGCCTGCGCGAGGCTGCCTGGAGCCTGTCCGGCGACATCGGCGCAGAGCCCTAGCCGGCACGAATGCGGCGCGGGCGGCCTCCGCTTCCAACGCGCGCCGATTGCCCGTCAGTCGTCTTGGATCGTTCCGCTAGCCTGTGTGTCGTGCGCGCCACGGAGACGTCCACCGTTAAGGCGGGCTTGAAGCAGGGTAGGGAGCCACGATGATCATCACGGTCACGCTCAACGCGGCGATCGACAAGTCTCTAGCGGTGCCGAACTTCAGGCTGGGGCGGCGTCACCGCACCGTCGAACAGCGCACGATGGCGGGCGGCAAGGGAGTCAACATCGCCCGCACGCTGAAGGCGCTCGGCCAGCCGGTGATCGCCACCGGGTTCGCCGGTGGAGCGACGGGCACTCACATCGTCGAGCAGCTCACCGAGGAGTCGATCCTCAATGACTTCGTCCGCATCCGCGAGGAGTCGCGCACGAACACCTCGGTGCTCGACCCGACGACCGGAGAGCAGACCGAGATCAACGAACGCGGCCCGTCGGTGTCCGAGCGCGAGGTCGAGCTGTTCCGCGACAAGCTCCTCTATCTCGCGCGGGGGGCCGCGATAGTCGTGTTCGCCGGCTCGCTTCCGCGCGGCGTCGAGCCCGACATCTACGCGGCGCTGATCCGCGACCTCGAGCGCATGGAGGTCACCACCGTGGTCGACACCGACGGCGAGCCCCTACGCCAGGCAGTGCGCGCCGAACCGGACGTCGTCTCGCCCAACGTGCTGGAGGCCGAGGAGCTCGTGGGACACGAGTTCGCCGGCGAAGAGGAGCGCTCGCTCGCCGTCGCCGAGATCGCGGCGCTCGGGCCCCGCGAGGCGATCATGACGTTGCCCGACGGGTGCGTCGCGCAGGTGCTTCTCGACGGCCAGCGGCGACTGAAGCGCGCCCGCATCGAACCGCGCGAGCCGATCGCCAAACGAGGCTCGGGCGACGCCTTCCTGGCCGGCTATCTGGCCGCGCGCTACGAAGGCCGCGCGTCGGACCACTGCCTTCGCTTCGGGGTCGCCTGCGGCGCCGAGTCGACGGCGCGCCTGGGAGCGGGGCTGATCGACGCGCGCGAGGCGCGGCGGCTGATGGGCGACGTCGAGCTGTCGATCGTCGAGCTGCCGGCCGAGGTCAGCTGAACCCAGCAGCCGGCTATCCGCCGGCGACGTCGCGGCGCAGGAAGACGAGGTATGCGGCGAACAGCGCGGGGATCGCGTAGAGCGCGCACACCCATGCCGAGTGGATGATCGGCGCCCAATCCGTCGGTGTTCGCAGGAGCCCGTGCCAGTTCTCGAACTGCTGTGTCAGCAGGTACGGCCGGATGCCTTCGAGCCCCGGGATCTGAGCGACGATGAACAGCAGGATCACCAGGCCGATCGTGCCGACCACAGCTGCGGCGCTGTTGCGCGTCGCAGTCGAGAGCAGCACCCCGATGGCTACGACCGTCAGCAGCGGGATCAGATAGATCGCATTGGACGCGAACACGAGGAGCAACGCTTCGGGCGCCGAGACGACCGTTCCCGAGAACGTCCTCACCGGCAGAAAGCCCCATGAGGCGATGCCGGCGCCGGTCGCGACGGCGGCCGAGAGGAACACGGCGATCGTCGCGTAGGTCATCGCCGCCCACGCCTTCGCGGCGAACACCTGGCCGCGGTTGACCGAGCGTGTGAGGATCGTCTTCAGGGTGCCATTGCCGTCCTCGGTGGCGACTATGTCGCCGGCGACGAGCGCAGCGGCGAGTGGCAGCATGAAGACCGAGAGGAACAGCAGCATCAGCACCGGCGTCGCCAGGCCCGACTGCGTGATCTGCGCGGCGAAGATGTTGTCCCCGCCGCGATCGTGGCTCTGGTGCACGTTCTGGAAGACCACGAAGAACGCCGGCAGGATGACGACCAGCGCGAGGCCCAGGTAGGTCCGCTTCTGCGAGATGAGCTTGCGCAGCTCCCAGCGGTAGACCGTCGCGGTGGACGGCCCTCGGGACCGGACGGCACGGGCCGCCGGCGCTCGCTCTGTCGCCGCGACGCTGCTCATTGCGTCGGGACCAGCCGCTCGGCCTCGCTCGTTGGCCGCTCGCCAACGGCGGTCGGCATCTCGCCGGTCCCGTCACCGTCCTCGGTGAGCCGGAAGAACAGGTCCTCGAGCGTAGCGAGCTCGGGTGTGAGGGCCAATATGCCGATGCCGGCCTGGCCGAGGGCGAGCGAGAGGGCGCCTACGGCCGCCTCGTCGGCCTGGAAGCCGAGCCCGTGCTCCTCGGCGAGCGCATGCTCGACGCCGGGCTGCTCGCGCGCCACCGACAGCGCGCGTGCGTCATCGGTGCTGCGCAGCCGGTAGCCGGCGCCGCCCTGGCGGCGCAGCTCACTGAGGGCGCCCTCATAGACCACGCGCCCGGAGTCGACGATCGCGACGCGGTCGCACAGTTCCTGGACCTCCGGAAGCTGGTGGCTGGAGAGCAGCACCGTCATACCCTCATCCGCGAGGCGGCGGATCAGGCGGCGCATGTCGCGCATCCCGGCCGGGTCGAGGCCTGTTGCAGGCTCGTCGAGGATCAGCAGGCGCGGCCGGCGCAGCAGCGCCGACGCGATCCCAAGCCGCTGACGCATCCCGTGCGAGTAGCCGCCCACGCGGTGGCCCGCGCGGGGGGCGAGCTCGACGATCCCGAGCACCTCGTCGATCCGCTCGGCCGCGCCGTCGCCGTCGAGCGCCGCAAGCAGTTCGAGGTTCTTGCGTCCGGTGAGGTACGGGTAGAAGCGAGGCGCCTCGACGAACCCGGCTACGCCCTCGAGGGCGCGCGCGCCGTGGCGCATCGGGTCGCGACCGAACAGCTCGACCGTGCCCTCGGTCGGGGAGATCAGTCCCATGGCCATGCGCAACGTGGTCGTCTTGCCCGCGCCGTTGGGGCCGAGAAAGCCGTAGACGTCGCCCGCGCGCACGTTCAGGTCGATGTGGTCGACCGCGAGAACCTCCTTGTAGCGCTTGACCAGTCCGCGCGCCTTGACCGGAGGCGCCGCCTCGTCGGTCACGCTAGAGGCCCCGTGCGATTTCCTCGACCGCGCCGGGCGCGACAGCGCCGCCAACCAGGTAGCGCACGCCGGAGCGCTCGAAGCTCAGGACCGTGCCGAGCGCGGTGCGCAGCTCGCTTGCCTTCGTGCCGTTGATGTCGACCTTCGGCAGGCCTTCTGCGGCGCCGGACTGAGCGCCCTGCTTGGCTTTGCCTTCGAGCACGGTGATCGCCGATACGCCGCTGCCATGGGTAGTGAGCTTCGGCTTGCTCGAGGCGCCGGGTGCCTCAGGGGTCTTCGAGCCTGTGGCGCCGGAGCTGCTGATTTCTTCGATCTTGGCTCCCGGCGGCGGCGTGAACGCGAACACCGAGTCTTCCACGCGGCCATAGGAGATTTCGGTGGCCGCCAGTTCGATCACCGGCGAGGCGCTGGAGGTCGAGTAGACCGCCGCGCGCAGCGGCACTCCGTGGGCGGCGTCGAAGGATAGCTCGGCGCCAGCGATCAGGCTCCCGCTTTCCTTCGGCGAGACGCGCACCGTGTAGCTCGGCTGTCCCGCGACGCTTGAGGGCGTCGCGCCCGAGACCCCCGCGTGCTGCTGCAGGTGCGAGATCGCTTCTTCGATCTTCGCTACCGTCGGGACCTCGGGGTGGCCGGAGGGCGTGTGGGCCTGTGTGCCGGCGGGCACCGTGTAACGGTAGAGCGTGTTGTTCGCCGCGTCGTATACCGACACCGTCTTGCCGTCGTAGAGCACCTCGGTGTCGCCCTTTTCGGCCTGCAGCTCCATCCGAACGCGGCCGTCTTCGGCGATCCAGAGCCGGCCCGAGCCGCCGGTGAGGAGCGGGCTCGAGGCAAGTTCGCCGGCCTGCCCGCTTCCGCTTGCCAGGCTCGCGCCTTCGAGCAGATGGTCGGTCAGCTTGATGTTCGCGCTCACGCCCTGAACGTGCGGAGCGCTGAGCGCGTCGTGGACGGCGTTGGCCAGCGGCTTGGCGGGGGGCGTGGGGCCGGAGCCGACCGCCGAGGCGATTGCAGTGGCGGAGATCCCCGCCGCGATCACGAGACCACACGCGAAGAGCAGCTGGTAGAGGGAGAGGCGGCGGAAGATATTCACGTTACGTGTCCAGTTCCATCTGGTTTGACCGGCCTACGGACAGGTTAGCGCCCGAGCTTTGGGCCCCCTAAAGGTGGGCAAGCTCTCATCTTGGTTGCCCGCGTCCGGGCGCTGCGCGCGGCCGGCGATCGACCGTCCGCCGGCGCCAGGCGATATGTTCCCGCCGGCATGGCCATCGCCGTCATCCTCCTCTGGCTGCTCGTCGGCCTCGGCGTCTTCTTCGTCGCGATGCACCGCGGCCCTCGCGGCGCGCGCCAGTCGCTTCACACCGAGTCGAAGGCCGGCCAGCGTCTGGTCACCCTCGGCGTCGTGGTGCTGTTCGCCTTCGGCCTCGCCGTTCCGGCGCTTGTCCTGGCCTTCAACGGCGAGCACAAGGCGAGCGTTGCGGTCGGCGGCCTGCGCCTGAGCGCCGAACAGCAGAAAGGCCGTGAACTGTTCGCGCGCTCGTGTGCCGTCTGCCACACCCTCGCCGCCGTCAAGGGGGTGGGCAAGGTCGGGCCGAACCTCGACGTGCGGGTCGGCGACGACATCGCGACGCCGGCCGGGCGCAAGGCGCTCGTGCTGAGCGCGATAGTCGAAGGTCGCGCGCGCGGGCTGGGGCAGATGCCGGCTCAGCTGTACCAGGGCAAGGAAGCCGAAGCGGTCGCCGGCTTCGTCGCCGCCGTCGCAGGCCACTGAGGCGAGTGGCAGCGACTGCCGGTTTGGCCAACCGTCGATAGCGATGTGCGAGGGCCATCGGTAAGGTCAGGCTCGATGGCACCGGAGCAGCCGAAGACAGCTGAGGACGTGAAGGCTCTGGTGGCAGAGCGCAAGATCCGCTTCATCCGCTTCTGGTTCACCGACATCCTGGGCCAGCTCAAGTCCTTCTCGATCAACGCAGCCGAGCTGGACGACGCGTTCGAGGCGGGCATGGGATTCGACGGATCCTCGATCACCGGGTTCAACGCGATCGAGGAGTCGGACATGATCGCGATGCCCGACCCGAGCACGTTCGCGGTGCTGCCGTGGCGCCCCGAGGAGCAGGGCGTGGGGCGGATGTTCTGCGACGTGATCACGCCGGAGCGCAACCCCTATGAGGGCGACCCGCGGCACGTGCTGCGCCGCGCGCTCGAGCGGGCCCATGCGATGGGCTTCGACACGTTCAACGTGGGCCCGGAGCTCGAGTACTTCCTGTTCCGCGACTCGCGCTCCACGGAGGTGCTCGACCAGGGCGGCTACTTCGACCTGACGACGCTCGACGCCGGCTCCGACGTGCGTCGTGAGACCGTGCTCGCCCTGGAAGAGCTCGGGATCCACGTCGAGTACACCCATCACGAGGTCGGTCCCTCCCAGCACGAGATCGACATGCGCTACTCCGACGCGCTGAAGATGGCCGACGACTGCATGACCTATCGCATCACGGTCAAGGAGTACGCGATGAAGTACGGATGGCACGCGACCTTCATGCCAAAGCCGCTGTTCGGCGAGAACGGGTCGGGGATGCACACGCACCAGTCGCTGTTCAGCGACGGGCAGAACGCGTTCTACGACGCGGACGACCAGTACTTCCTGTCGGATGTCGGCAAGGCGTTCATCGCCGGACAGCTCAAGCACGCCCGCGAGATCTGCTCGATCTTCGCGCAGTGGGTGAACTCCTACAAGCGGCTCGTCCCCGGCTTCGAGGCGCCCGTCTACGTGGCATGGTCGCGGCGCAATCGCTCGGCGCTGGTGCGCGTGCCCCTCTATCACCCTGGACGCGAGAAGGCGACGCGCATGGAGCTTCGGTGCCCCGATCCGGCCTGCAATCCCTATCTGACGTTCGCGGTGCTGCTGCAGGCCGGGCTGGAGGGGATCGAGAAGGGCTATGAGCTGCCGGAGCCGATGGAGAAGAACCTCGACCCCCTGTCCGGCGAGGATCGCAGGCGCTTCGGCGTCGAGCAGCTTCCGGAGAGCCTCGGCGAGGCGATCGAGATCACCGCCGAGTCAGAGCTCGTGCTGCGCACGCTCGGCGAGCACATGTTCAACCGCTACGTCGAGATCAAGCGCCAGGAGTGGGACGACTACCGCGTGCAGGTCACGCAGTGGGAGCTCGACCGCTACCTGTCGAT
>JAXDGO010000017.1:0-48590 GCA_034665005.1 Solirubrobacteraceae bacterium
CAAACCCCGAGATCGGCGCACGGCTCTTCATCAGCCCCAGCACCGTCCAATACCACCTGCGCAAGGTATTCATGAAGCTCGACATCAACTCCCGAATGCAGCTCGCCCGCGCGCTACCCAGCGACCCTGACGCGACGCGGTAGCCCGGACAAGCGCGTGAGCCTCTTCGACGCTGATCGTTCCACGACTCAACGAGTGGTCATGGTCTCGGCCGCGTTCGCCGCGAGAGCCCGAGCGGCGCCGACGTCCGAGGGGCAACGCCGTGACGGATGCGTCGCTGTGAACCGCCGGGCTGAGCCACGCCGCGGCCGTGGCACGTGTGGGGCGGCCGCGGCCGCCCCACGCGCAACCCGTCTTCAGGGCGTGCTGACCCTGATGTCGTTGTTCACGCCAACGACGCCGTAGAGGCCGGCCACGTCCTCGAACGCGGCGTTGCTCTGGAACTGGTAGTCGACACGCCCTGTGAGCGTGACCCAGCCTTCTTGCACCTTCAGATCCACCCATTCCGCGGGAACCTCTGCGTCCCAGATCAGCATCTGCAGGGCGGCCCCGCGGATCTCGTCGTCTTCGCGGACGCTCGAGCCCAGCAGGTCGACCCTGAGCTGGTCGTCCACCTCGTATACGCCGTCGGTCCCACGGGCATCGCGGATGGCGGCACGATGTTGACCGAAGCTCTCGACGGTGCCTCGCAGCGTGATACGGCCATCTGACCCGCCAACGGCGATCTCCGTCGACTCCGGGATCCTCGGGTCCAGCCTCAGCCGGGTGATGACTGCCTCCTCGAGCGGACCGTTCTCAAGTGATGTGAGCACGACTGCTCCTTTCTCGGTGGGATTTAACAGCCGAGGCTGGCGCCGTGGGCGCCGGCGACACAGAACGATCGCCATGGTGTGACATACGTCCTCTTTACGGCACAACGGTGCACCGGCCCGGACCTGCGATAGCGCGACGTCGCCGCTGTCAACCGGCTAACCGATCGCAAGCGAGGACTGTTGAATCGACGGATGCGAACGTCGCCGATGCCGCGTAGCGTCGTCGCCACATTCACCGTCACTGGAGGTTTCGGTTCGATGTTCCCCTCACAAGCGAGCGCGTGCCGTCCTCCGTCGACCAAACGTGGAATGAGGTGGTAGAGATGGAGCTACGTCACCTGCGCTATTTCGTCGCGATTGCGGAGGAGCGGAGTTTCACACGCGCAGCCGAGCGATTGTGGGTGGCACAGCCAGGGCTGTCAACCCAGATTCGGCGCCTGGAGGGTGAGCTGGGAGCTCGGCTCTTCGTCCGCCACAGGCGCGGGGTCGACCTCACCGAGGCCGGCGGGCTGTTCCTCGAGCGAGCACGGCTCGTACTGGCAGCCGCGTCCGTGGCCGAAGCGACGGGCCGCGACCTCGAGGCCGGTCTCATAGGAGCCCTCCGGCTCGGGCTGGCTACCGGCGCCCGCTGGAGCCAGACGCCCGGATTGCTCGACCGCTTCACGCGCGAGCGCGCCGGAGTTGAGGTGACAGTCGTCGAGGCCCACGGCGGGACGCTCTGGCGCGATCTGCACGAGCGGCGGCTCGACGCGATGCTTGCGCCGGCCGTCTGCGGGTCTGCCAATCTGCGATCCCTCGATCTGGGCGCCGAGCCGTGGGTCGTGCTGGTCTCGCGGCGGCACCGCCTCGCCGGGCCTGGGCCGTTGGCCGCGCACATGCTGCAGGGCGAGCGGATCACGGTGGCGGGCCACCGTGACGCAGCGGGCGTCGACGCGGCCGTGGCCGAGCTGCTCCGCGACCTGGAGATCGACGCGCCGCTCGTTCGCGGAGCGCCTGAGCCGGCGCTGCACGCAGGCGTCTCCGAAGGCGCGATCGCGCTCACGACAGCGCCATCGACTTTCGCCCCCGGTGTGATGGCGCGGCTGCTGGAGCCCTCGCGAACGCTGCCGTTCAGGCTGCTGTGGCGCGATGAGGCGCCGTCGCCGGCGCTCACCGCGTTCGTCGAGGCGGCGTCGTCATGCGTCGAGCGCGACGCACCGGCGCACCGGCGAAAGCTGGCGGCGGTCGCGTGAGGAGCAGCAGATGAGCATCGACCCGATCCTCGAACGCGCGGTGCTCGCAGAGATGACCTTCAGGAGCCGGCGCGCGCGGCACCCGACGCTTGCACGCGCCATGGCCGAGGGGATCCATAGCGGAAACCATGATCTCCTCGAGCACCTGAGGCACGTCGCACGCGCGGTGCCGCCGAGGTTTCGCCGGGTCGCTTGGCTGCACCACGCCCGAGACGCGGCTGCACTCCCGCAAGATCTGGCGAGCGTCGGGCTGACATCGTCGGAGCGTGGGGCGATCGAGCTTCTCGCGGAGGTCGATGTCCCGGCTGCCGGAAGCAGCGAGCTGAAGCGGCTCTACGCGATCGCCCAGGAGCCGGGCGGACCGGGGCACATCGCGCGCGTGGTAGCCGGCGCATCGCTCTGGGAGCGGTTGGCGCACGCTCCCATCGCAGCGGAGGACGAGACCCGTCTGCGCCTGCTCACAGACCCGCGGTTCGCGATATGTCGATGAGCGCTGATCAGCCGCTGGGGGCGCTGATGCGCCATGCGCGGCGACCGCCGCTGCTGTCGGCGAGCGACGAGGTTCGGCTGGCCAGGAGCATCGAGCGTGGCGATCTCAGAGCGAGGGAGAAGATGATCGAGAGCAACCTGCGGCTGGTGTTCGCGCTCGCTGCCCACTATCGCGGCCGGAACGTGCCGATGGCCGATCTGGTGCAGGAGGGCACCGTGGGGCTCGTCCACGCCGTCGAACGGTTCGATCACCGGCGCGGGATGAAGTTCTCGACCTACGCCGTCTGGTGGATCCGGCGTTCGCTGCTCGATGCCGTTCGAGACGCCCAGCTGATCCGCGTCCCGCCCAGGGCCGAACGGCAGCTGGCGGCAGTGCGCCGGGCCCAGGGCGACGTCGACCGCGGGGGCGGCCAGCCGGCGGTCGCGGTGATCGCGGAGCGCACAGGACTTAGCGAGAGGACCGTTCAGTCTCTGCTCGGATCGGCCCGCGTCACCTCATCGCTGGACCAGCCCGTTGGCGAGGACTCCGCGCCGCTTGGGGACTTCGTCGCCGACCGGCGGGCCGCGGACCCCTCCGAGCGCGCGATCGCCGGAGAGCGCCAACGCGAGGTGTCCTCCATGCTTCAACTGCTTCCGGCCAGACACCGCGGGGTTCTCCTACGGCGCTTCGGACTGGGAGGCGCAAGGAAGCAGAATCATCATGAGATAGGTGAATGGCTGGGAGTGGGCGAGGAGCGCAGTCGCCAGCTCGAGCGGGAGGCCCTTCACCGGCTGCGCTCGATAGCGACCGCCCGGGCTGCCTAAGGGCGCGTCGTCGCGCTGCGCGGACTGGCCACTGCGACTGTGGCCCGGGGGATGCGAGCGCGCGCGGGCGTCACGAGACTGAGTCCATGCCGGACGACCGCCGGCGGCCTAACCGCCTTTCCCCGATCACAGGAGCATGACCATGGCCATCAGTAACGACACCACCAGCCGACCTCGCGCCACGGTGCGCATACCGACGGCGTCGGGAGACGAGATCGAGGCATGGGTCTATCGACCCGAGGGCGAAGGACCCCACCCGGCGATCGTGATGGCCCATGGATTCGCCGCAGTCAAGGCCGGAGGGCTGGCCCCGTTTGCGGAGCGATTCCGCGGCGCGGGGTTCACAGCCGTGGCATTTGACTACCGCCAGTGGGGCGGCTCCAGCGGCCAGCCCCGCGAAGAGGCGTCGGTCCCCCGCCAGCGCGAGGACTACCGCACCGTGATCGACTGGGCGATCGCCGAGCGCGACATCGATGAGACGCAGATCTTCATCTGGGGCACGTCGTTCTCGGGGCTTCACGCGGTCGAGATCGCAGCGACCGACGCCAGGCTGCGCGGTGCGATCGCGCAGAACCCGCTCGTCGACGGACTCGCCGCCCTGACAATGGCACCGCCGACCCACGCTGTGCATGCTCTCGCGGTGGGCATGCTGGACCAAGCGGGCTCACTGGTCGGACGCCCGCCGCGGTATGTTCCCGCCGGCGTCGGGCCTCGCGAATTCGGCGCCGTGGCGAACGCCGAGGCCCTCGCCGGTCTCGACATCATCCGCCCCACCGACGGCGCCGAGTGGCACAACCGCGTGGCCGCTCGGTCGCTTCTCGGCATCGGCGCGCACCGCCCGGCGCGAAAGGCCGCCGGGATCCGCTGCCCGATCCTGCTCGTGGTCGCGGAGAACGACACGATCGCTCCGGTCGGACCGGCGCTCCGCGTTGGGAAGCGCGCTCCGAGGGCGGAGCTGTTCCGCAGCCGCGGCGATCACTACGACGTCTACCACGGCGGCGAGGACTACGAGAGGGTGGTGAGCGCCGAGGTCGAGTTCGTGCGTCGGCACTCACACCCTTCCCGCGGCATGAGATCTGCAAACGGCGGCTGTCGAGCTCAACCCCCCGACGGCTTGATGTTCTGATTCAGGCGGAACAGGTTCGTCGGGTCATACCTGTCCTTCAGGGCGACCAGACGCGAGTACTTCTCCTCGCCATAGCTCGAGCGCACGCGATCCTCGCCCTCGTCGGAGGTGTAGTTGAGGTAGACGCCGTCGACGACATGCGGCTTCAGGTCCTCGGCGAGGCCACGCGCCCATGCGGTCTGTGCCGCGGCGGCATCCCCGTCAGGCTCCATCCACATCGCCAGCGCGTGGTAGCACCACGGCACATCGCGCCGGCCGAGGGCCGTCTCGTCGTTGCCGACGCGGCTGATCGCCCCGCCCATCGGCTCCAGCAGCAGCTGCGCCATCGGGCCGGCGCGATTGCTGCCGTGCTGGACGAGCTTCGAGATCGCCTCATCACTGAGCTCCGGGAGGAACTCGGCCTTCATGTATGCGCGCGTTCCATGCGGGGCGCCCCCGTCAAGCATGCTCTGCAACCCGGTGTAGGGCATCGGCTGGACCATGTCCATCAGCGGCTGCGCGACCCGCCGGATCGGCTCGAGCACGCGCTCGCCCTCCTCGATCGAGCCCGTCCAGCAGATCACGACACCCAGGATCGGCTTGAAATGCATCTCCGCCGGCACGGAGGGCTCCGGCGGCGCGCTCACGAACGCGACCGCGCCTCCGAGGTCGTCCGGCGCGTCGGCCATGTACTCGCGCATGAACCTCAGCACCTCGCCCGCGCGGTCGGGCGGACAGACGAGCATGCCGCCATACACGATCGGGCCTACCTCATGCAGGCGATATTCGAAGGAGGTCACCACCCCGAAGTTGCCGCCGCCGCCGCGCAGACCCCAGAAGAGCTCCTCGTTCTCGGCCTCGCTGGCCGTCAGCAGGCTGCCATCGGCGGTCACGATGTCGACGGAAAGCAGGTTGTCCGCCGCCAGCCCGCACTTGCGCTCGAGCCAACCGCTGCCGCTGCCGAGCGTCAGCCCGGCGATTCCCGTCGTCGAGAACCGACCGCCGGTGACGGCCAGCCCGAATGCCTGCGTCTCGCGGTCGAACTCACCCCAGGTCATGCCCGCCTCCGCCCGCGCGGTGCCCGCCTGCGGGTCCACACGGATACCTTTCATCGGCGACAGGTCGATCACCAGGCCGTCGTCGCAGGTGCCGTAGCCGGATGCGGAGTGTCCGCCGCCTCGAACGGCGAGGGGCATGGACGTCTCGCGCGCGAAGTTGACCGCGGCGATCACATCCGCCGGTCCGGTGCAGCGCGCAATCAGCCCGGGGCGCCTATCGAACATGCCATTCCAGACCATCCGCGCGCTGTCGAAGTCCGCGTGCTCCGGATCAACCAGCGCACCCCGAAACGACTCCGCCAGCCGGTCGCTGCCAGAGATGACATCCACGGATGTCGCCATGATTCCTCCTCGGTTGTCCACCCTCGAGCAGCCTGAGACTGCTGCCCACCCATGGCCGCTTGGCCTGCGACCTTCCCCTCATCGGCCGGCCGCAGTCGCATCCTCCCTGAACGCCGCTCCGCGGTCAAGCCCGCCGACCGATTTCGGGCCGATACCGCTCCCGGTGGCTCAGCGGCTCACTCTTCGCGCAGGATCGATCCGAGCGGCAGGCGCGCGAGGCCGCGTGCCGCCGCGGCCGTCGCGGCGACGGCGCCAAGGACCGCGGCGCCGATCAGCGCGGCCAGATATCCCCACGGCACCGCCAGATGGTCGGGCGGCGGGTCGAAGACGTGTTGGAGCATCGCCACGAGCATCGCGGACAGGAGCAGCCCGAGTCCGGCCGCCAGCGCGACGCCAGCAACAAGCACCAGACCGGCCTCGCTCCAGACGAACGCGCCGACGTCGCGCAGTCGCGCGCCGAGCGCGGTCATCGTCGCGAAATCGAGGCGCCGCTCGGCCACTCCCAGCGTGACGAACAGGCCCATGGCGGCCGCGGCGAGCACCACTGTGAAGGCCTCCAGAATGCGGCTGATCCCGCGCAGGTCGACCGTCGTTATCGAGCTGACCGTCTGCTGGGTCTGTTCGCCGACGTTCTTGACGATCGTGCCGTCGCCGCGCGTGGCGGCGGCCACCCGGCGCGCAACCGTCGGCGGATCACCGGCCTTCGCGAACACGACGTTCGGACCTCCGGCGTGGTCGGCTGCTTCGAGATAGCTGAGGTTGGCGACCATGAACGAGTCACGCGGCGCCGACGGAAACTCCTGGACGACTCCGACGACGTGGAACGGCACGACGTGGAAGCGCCCGCTGCGATGGTCGAGCACACGCAGGCGCAGCAGGTCGCCCATGCTGAGCGAGTAATCGGCGATCGTCTCCTTTGACACGAGGATCCCGTCGGGCCGCGCTTTCAGGCGCGCGATCGTCTGCGCCGCGCCGGCGCCGATGAAGTAGGAGTCACGAAGCGTCGTGGCGCGCGGGAAGCTCGATGCGTCGATCCCGAACGTGTCCTGCAGGTCGGGGCCGACATAGGCGTAGGAGTGGTCTACGGCCGTGGCGGCCTGCACGCCGGGCGTAGACGCGATCCTGGCGGTGAGGTTGCGCCCGGCGGCGACGCCCGGCGGCACCGTCGTCGTTACGTCACCGCCGATCGTCAGCTGCGAGTCGACGCCCGCCTGTTGATCGTAGGTCGCGGTGAAGATGCCGAGGTTGACGCCGAATGCGAGCAGCAGCCCGACGAGCAGCAGTCCACGGTTGATGGCGCCGCCGCGCCGTCCGGCGCTCACGAGCAGGAACCCCCGCGGCGTCTGCGCCCTGCCGCCGGCGGCGCGCCTTGCCGCCCAGGCCAGCGCCCGGCCCCGGACGCGTACCAGCAGCAGCGCCGCGCCGATCCACAGCAGCGCCGGGGCGAAGAACATGTAGACGGACAGCGAGAGGGTCTGGTTGGAGTCCGGATTCACGACGGCCGCGAATCCGGTGCTAGCCGTCAGCCAGTAGATGAGGCCGCTGATCGCGAGCGCGAGCAGGTCGAGATAGAGCCGCTGCCACAGCGGCCTGCCCTCCCTGTGCGCGGTGCGCCTGCCTGTGCTGATGCTCTCGCGCCACACCGTCGCGCTCGTCGCGAGGCGTGCCACCAGGGCGCCGACGATCGCCAGCGCCACGCACACGACGCCGGCGACGATGCCGCGGGCGGGAGTCAGTCCCACCCCGCCTTTGATCAGCAGGGTGACCGCCGCGAGCGCCGCGCCCGTCCCGATCAGGCCGGCGAGCACGCCTATCGCCACGCTCTCGATCCCTGCCAGCCCCAGCAGCTGTCGCCGCGTCGCGCCACGCGCGCGTAGCAGCGCGAGCTCACGGCGATCGCGCTCGACGGTGCCGAGCGATGCGAGATATGCCAGACCGAGTCCAACGAGCGCGCCGGGGATCGCGAGCATGATGAACAGCGCCTCGGCATACAGCGCGTCGCCTGCCGCGCCGTTCAGCCGTTCGGAGAGGTTGTCCACGAACGTCACCTGGCCGGGCAGCGAGCGCTCGACCCTGTTGACCATCCGCGTCGCGCGCGTGTACGCCTGCGACGGCGTGCTGCCGAGCCCGCTCGGGTCGGCCTGCACCTGCACCTGCCACTGCACGCCGTTCTGGCCCCCGGGCACGGCCGAGCTGCCAGCCGAGGCCGGCGCGATCGAAGGCAGCTGCCGCGCGAGCGTCCGCGCGAAGGTGTCGAGCGGCATGATCGCCGCGTTCGCCGGCGGCTGGGCGGGTGCGGGACCGAGCTGCGGGTTCAGCGGCTGGAACAGGACGTCCGGCGCCGTGATCAACGCGATGCCGGAGACCCGGAAGGTCTGCGGTCGCGCTCCCGGTCGAGGCGTGATCGTGATCGGGTCGCCGATCTGCGCCTGAAGCGTCGCCGCGAGCTGCTGGTCAAGCACCACGCCGCCCTCCTGCAGGTGTCCCTGAAGGAACCGGAACGTGTTGATGTGGGCCTGGTAGCCGGGCGGGATCGCGAGCAGCGATCCCGAGCCGGCGCTGGAGATGCCGGCCGAGCCGGTGTGGCTTGCGCCGGCGAACGAGGCGGTCGCCGCCGCCGAGGACTGGACGACGCCGGGCTGGCGCGCGACACCCGCCGCGACCGCCTGGGCCTGACCGTAGGACGCCACAGGACCCTGCCAGTCGAGCGGGACGTCGCGGATCGCCGACCCGGTCATCGTGCGAAGCGAGTGGCCGACGAACAGCAGCATCGCGCCGAGCAGCCCGACGGCGGCCGCCAGCACGAGCACCCGCGTGAGCGTTCGTCCCGGCGCGCGCGCAAGACCGCGGAACGCGATCACCGCGGCGGCCCTCATTCGAGCCCTCCGTCGGCGATCACGCGGCCGTCCTCGAGCGTGATGACCCGTGCCGCGCGCGCGGCGACATCGGCGTCGTGGGTGGCCAGCACGAGCGCGAAGCCGAGCTCCTCCTGGAGTCGCATGATCAGGTCGAGGACACGGGTACCCGTGTCGGAGTCGAGATGCCCGGTCGGCTCATCGCAGAGCAGCAGTGCGGGACGCTGGGCGAGCGCGCGTGCGATCGCTACGCGCTGCGCCTCTCCGCCCGAGAGCTCCGCGGGGAGGTTGTCGAGCTTGCCGTCGAGCCCGACCAGCTCGAGCAGCTCGGCGGCGCCGTTCCGCTCTCCATCGCCGTGCTCGGCGGCCGTGACGTGTAGCGCGAAGCTCACGTTCTCAAACGCGGTGAAGGTCGACAGCAGGTTCGCGCCCTGAAAGACGTATGCCACCGAGCGTGCACGCAAACGGCCGCGCGCGGCCGCGTCGAGCGAGGACAGCGGCTCGCCCTCGAGCAGAACCTCGCCGCTCGAGGGTTCGATCAGCCCACCGAGCACGTGAAGGAGCGTCGTCTTGCCGGAGCCGGAACGCCCGGTGAGGCTCATCACCTCCGCTGGGCCGATCGCTAGCTCGACGTCGGCCAGGGCCGTCACGGCCGTCTCGCCATGACCGTGCACCACGCTCACAGACCGGCAGGCCACAAGCGTGCCGGTGATGGGCGGCGCGCTCACGCGAGCACCTTCCCGTCGCGCATCTCCACGACGCGATCGGCCGCCCCGGCAACACGCGAGGAGTGGGTCACGACCACCACCGTGCTGCCGAACGTGTCCCGCAGGTCGCGCAGCGACTCCAGCACGATGCGCTCGTTGCTCGCATCGAGCTCGCCGGTCGGCTCGTCGGCGAGCACGAGTGGCGCGCGGCGGCCGGCGGCAGCCGCGATCGCCACGCGCTGCTGCTCGCCGCCTGAGAGCGCTCCGGCACGGTGGCGCGCACGCTCGGCGAGACCGAACGCGGCGAGCGCCGCGTCGGCGCTCTCGCCGGGGTCATCCCGGCCGGCGAGGCGCAGCGAGACGGCGACGTTCTCGTGGGCCGTTAGCGCCGGCCACAGGTTGTTGCTCTGGAGGACGAGCGCGACCTCCCTCGCGCGGTAGCGCGCCAGGCGCGTGTCGTCGAGCAGACCGAGCGAGCTCTCCCCCGCGCGAACCTCGCCGGCAGAGGGCTGATCCAATGCGGCGCCCAGTGCGAGCATCGTGCTCTTGCCGCTGCCGGATGGGCCGAACACGGCCACGAGCTCGCGCCGCTCGACGCGCAGATCGAGGCCGCGCAGCGCGACCGTCTCGACCGGTCCCGAGCGATAGATCCTGAAGACGTCCTTGAACTGAAGGGCGGGCCACTGGATCTCCTCGACAGGCCGCTCCGGCTCGACGTAGAGGCTCCGTGCAGAGGCGCCGTCGCTCACTGCCATCGGAAGCTGTTGATCATCATCCGGTAGGCGTCGACGTTGTCCACGCCGTGGGCGGTGGCCAGGTCGACGATCGCGCGCCGACCGGCGTTTGCCAGCTCGTAGCGGTCGACGATCAGTTCGACGCGCTTGCCGGTCACCGGGTTGGGCGCGCTGCGGGTGGTGTAGGTCGACTTGATCGCCGATCCGGCGGTGACATGTGCGCTCACCGGAGAGGTGAAGCTGATCGACGGCGTCGCCGCCTTCAGACGCGCCAGCTCGGCCCCGACCGACGCCGCAGTGGGCTGAGCCCCGGGACCGACGACGATGTGCACGAGATTGTTCTTTTCAGAGAAGGTGACATCGCCGGCCGAGCCCTTCTGCGTCCAGCCCTCAGGGAACTTAATGCTGTAGCGGGACGTGGTGTTATGGAACGTCAGGAAGACCTGGTTGTCGGGGATGTCGCCTGTGGCGACGGACCGAGCCTCGGCGGTGAGCGCGCCCGCGCCCGGCGCAGCCCCGCCCGGCGCTGACGACGATGAGGCGGCCGACGAGGAAGCCGGCGAGGCGGCCGTCGAGGAGCGGCCGGAGGAGCCGCAGCCGGCAGCTGCGACGGTCAGCACGGCGATCGCGATCGCTAGCGGTGAGCGAGTGGCCACGGCGGGGATGCTGCCGAGCCGACCTGAACAGGTCCTGAATGGCTCCTCGCCCAGCAGGACGGCGGCGGCATACTGACGGGGTGCCCGCGCCGCGCCTGTTGATCCTCGAGGACGAGTCGCGCCTGCGCGACGTGCTGGTGCGCAGCCTGCGCGCGGAGGGTTTCCAGGCGAGCGCCGTCGCGACCGGCCGCGAGCTGCTCGAGCGGGCTGGCGATGTCGCGCCGGACGCATTCGTGATCGACATCGGACTGCCCGATGCCGATGGCCGCGACGTGTGCCAGGCGCTGCGCGCCCAGGGGGTCGGCGCGCCGGTGCTGTTCCTGACCGCCCGCGACGGGCTGGTGGACCGCCTCGCCGGTTTCAGCGCCGGCGGGGATGACTACGTGTGCAAGCCGTTCGACATCGAGGAGCTCGCCGCGAGGCTGCATGCCCTGGTGCGCCGCGCCGGGGAGGTTCCGCTGGTCGAGGCCAGCGGCCTGCGGCTCGACCCGGCCGAGCACACGGCGTCGGACGGCGAGGAGACGGTCAGGCTGACGCCGACCGAGTTCCGGCTGCTCGCGGCGCTCGCGGCGCGCCCCAACCGGGCGCTCGCGCGGCTCGAGCTCGTGCGATGCGCCTGGCCGCACGGCGCGATCGTCCACGACAACACGCTCGACGTCTACATCGCGCGCCTGCGACGAAAGCTTCGCGCGCTACCCGGCGCACCGGCGATCGTGACCGTTCACGGGACCGGCTACCGGCTCGAGCGATGAGCGGGCTTCGCGCCGGGCCGGGCCTGCGCCGTCGCCTGCTGCTGTCGGTGCTGGCGGCGGTGACGATCGCCCTGATCGTGCTGATCACCGGTTTCAACCTCGTGCTGCACGCGCGCCTGCGTCACGAGGCCGACAGCGCGCTGTTTGCACGATCCTCGGCCGAGCTGGCCGCCCTGCGTGTCGATGGCGGCCGGCTGACCGTTCCAGAGGTCCACGACGCGGCGGCGCTCGACGGGCAGGCGTGGGTGTTCTCCGGCCGCAGCACGCTCGAGCATCCGCGCGCGCCGAGCGCGAACGACCGCGCCGCGGCGCTGCTGGCGACGGGCGGCAGGCGTTCGATCGACGTCGCTCCGACGCACACCCGCCTGTACGCGGTGCCCATCGTGATCGGCGGCCGGCGCCTTGGGGCGGTGGTAGCGGCGGTGTCGCTGAGGCCCTATGAACGCACCGAGGAGACGGCTCTGATCGCCTCGATAGTGCTCGGGTTCACCGTGCTCGCGATCGTCGGCGTGGCAGCGCGGCTGCTGATCGCCGGGGCGCTGCGCCCGGTCGCGCGGATGACCGCGCAGGCAGCCGAGTGGAGCGACGCTGACCTCGGGCGGCGCTTCCACATGGGGCCGCCCCGCGACGAGCTGACCCAGCTCGCCACGACGCTCGACGGCCTGCTCGATCGCATCGCGAGGAGCCTGCGCCACGAGCAGCGGTTCTCGGCCGAGCTCTCGCACGAGCTGAGGACACCGCTTGCGAACGTGATCGCCGAGGCTCAGCTGGCCCTGCGCCACGCGCGAACCACAGAGGAGTACCGCGCCGGCTACGAGCAGGTACTAGCGAGCTCCCAGCAGATGCACCGTACGCTCGACACGCTCGTCGCGGCCGCCCGTGTCGAGTCTGACCTGGCGCGCGGCACCGGTGATGCCGCCGCCGCGGCGCGCATGGCGGCCGACGGCTGCGCATCGGTCGCGGCCGAACGCGGCGTGGAGGTCGACGTCAGGCCACCGCGAGAGCCCGTCCTGGTCGGCGTCGACGCCGACGTCACCGAGCGCGTGCTCGCGCCGTTGATCGAGAACGGCTGCCGCTACGGCGAGCACTCGGTAACGGTCACGATCGCGCGGCGTGATGGCGTTGCGACGTTCACCGTCGAGGACGACGGGCCCGGGGTTCCACCGGCCGCGCACGAGGCGATCTTCGAGCCGGGGCGACGGGGCTCACCGGATGCGGCCGGGCACCGCGACGGCGCGGGTCTCGGCCTGGCGCTCGCGCGCAGGCTCGCGCGCGCGGCCGGCGGCGAGGTCCAATCCGAGCCGAGCCCCTCCGGTGGTCGCTTCACGGCCCACCTCCCCGCCGCCTGAGGAAGGCTCGCCAGGGACCACTTGCTACATGAAGAACTGCTGGTAGAGCAGGAACACGTTGAGCCCGCTGATCAGCAGGACGCACGACCACGCGACGATCGTTGTCGGGCGTCGATTGACGTGGACGCCCATCACGTCGCGTCGGCGTGTGAGCATGACCAGCGGCACCAGCGCGAGCGGTATGCCGAAGGAGAGCACGACCTGGCTGAGCACCAGCGCGTTCGTGGGGTTCATGCCGATGGCGAGGATCGCGATCGCCGGGATCATCGTGATCGCGCGCCGCAGGTGCAGCGGGATGCGGATGTTGATGAACCCGGCCATCACCACCTGGCCCGCGTAGGTGCCGACGCTGGCAGACGAGGCGCCGGAGGCGAGCAGCGCGACCGCGAAGGCCAGCGCGGCGGTGCCGCCCACGAGATGGCCGAACTGGGCGTGTGCCTCTGGGATCGTGCTGAGACCGGACAGCGCGGGAACATGGAACAGCTTGGCCGCCACTGCGAGCATCGCCATGTTGACAAGGCCTGCGAGGCCCAGCGCGATGATCACGTCGAGGCGCTCGAAGCGCAGCACGCGGCCGCGCTCGCGGTCGTTGCGGCAGGGCATGCGGCCGTTGGTGAGCGCCGAGTGCAGGTAGATGACGTGCGGCATGACCGTCGCGCCGACGATGCCGACGGCGAGATACAGCGACCCCGTGCCGCTCAGGCCCGGCAGGAAACCTCGCAGTGCGTCGTGCGATGAGGGCCCGATTCGCAGCGTCTCGTAGAGGAACCCGGCGAAGATGATCCCCAGCAGCGCAGTGATCGCGAGCTCGAAGCGCCGGAAGCCGCGCGTCTGAAGCTCGAGGATCCCGAAGGCGATCACCCCGGTGATCAGGCCGGCCGGGAGCAGCGGCACGCCGAAGAGCAGGTTCAGCCCGAGCGCGGCGCCAAGGAACTCGGCGATGTCGGTCGACATGGCCATTACCTCTGCCTGGATCCACATCCCCCACGTCACCGGGCGCGGGAAACGCTCACGGACGACCTCAGGCAGGTTGCGATCGGTGACGATCCCGAGCTTGGCCGAGAGGTACTGGATCAGCATCGCGATCAGGTTCGCGACCAGCACGACCCACAGCAGCAGATATCCGTACTTCGCGCCGCCCTGTATGTTCGTGGCGAAGTTGCCGGGATCGACGTAAGCGATCGATGCGACGAACGCCGGCCCGAGCATCGCCAGCGTCGCGCGCAGGCGGCCTTTCGCCAGCAGCTGCTCGAGCGCGCTCGGGATGCCGACCCCGGGATCCGGTAGCGCGACCGACGCGCCCTCGGCAGCGGCGCCCTCGAGCGCCGCTACGGGAGTGCGGCGTCGCAGCGTCACGCCCCGGCCTCCTCGGTCTCGATTCGCATCGCACGCGCCAGCTCCCCGCCGAGCGGCTGCTCGCGCTCGTCTATGCGCACGAACATCGGGCCGCCGAAAGGCTGGCGACCGGTCACCTCGAGGCGATCGCCGAGCGCGATTCCCTGCTCGGCGAGGTAGCGCAGCATTTCGGGGTCGGAGTCCGAAACGCGGACGAAGCGCCCCACCGCCCCCGGCGAGAGCTCGTCGAGGCTGCGCGTCGGCCGCTCGTCTATCTCGAACCCGGCCGTGGGAATCGGGTCGCCGTGCGGATCGAGGGTCGGGTTCCCGAGACGGGCAGCGATCAGCTGCTCGAGATCCTCGGAGATGACGTGCTCGAGCACCTCGGCCTCGGCGTGCACTCGATCCCATGGCATTCCCAGCTCTTCGGCCAGGAACAGCTCGATCAGCCGGTGGTGGCGCAGCACCTCGAGCGCCACCCGGCGACCCTGGTCGGTGAGGCGCACGCCGCGGTAGGGCTCGTGCTCGAGCAGTCCAACCTCCGACAGCTTGCGCACCATCGCAGAGACCGATCCGGGCGTGACGCCCAGGCGCTCGGCGAGGTGGTTGGTCGAGACGGCGCCGCCCTCCCTCACCTCGAGGGCGTAGACGGCCTTCGCGTAGTCCTGAACAGACGCAGAAATAGAGTCGACACTGGCCATGACAATATTTTAGGCATAACAAAACCTCGTTGTCAAGGCGCGACAATTCACGTGCGCGGACCAGGCCGCAGCCGTTTCGGGCGCCGCGGGCGCCTGCATGTCAGCCGTGGGGATTTCGCATGCGCTCGGAGTCTTCGCCCTGCCCGACGATCAGGAACACGAGCGACACGAGCGCGATCCCGGCGAGCCCGACCAGGAGAATGCCGGCGACCGTGACGGCAACGCCGCCGCCGGCTATCAGCAGCGCGACTCCGCCAACAAGCGCCAGCAGCGCTGCACACAGGATGATCACGTTGCCCGCCCGATTCCTCCTGTCAGCCGCCGAGCTCATGTCCCGCTTCCACGGGCCAGGGCGAGCTCGTGCTGCACGACCGCCCGCTGATTGTCGATCTGCAGCCGCCGGCTGAGAACGGGGATCGCGGCGCTGGAATCTCCTTTCAGCCGCAGCGCGCGGCCGAGGTCGTAGAGGGCATAGGCGAACGTCAGGCAGCTTTCGGTCGTGGGCTCCGCGCAGCGCGCTGGCGACTGGCCGCTGGCGCGGATCGCGCCGAGCAGGCGCTCGACGGCAGCGGCGTAGTTGGCGGCGAGCAGCAGCTGATGACCTTCGGCCTCCAGCGACGCCGCGGCGGCTGGAGAAACCCGGACGGGCGCCGCCGGAGCCTGGGTCCCCCCGGAGGCCTGGGGAGCCGCTGCCGGGTTGTGCCTGGGCGCCGGCGCGCCCGCGGGCTCGCCACCGGCGCCGCCGGAGCTCTGTCGTTGCGGCGCGCGGGCGCCGTTGGAGTCTGCTCGATGGCTCACAGGAGGCGTGCCGGCGAGGTCGATCACGGCCAGTGCGAGGGCGACGGTGGCCGCTGTCGAGAATGCGAGCACGCCGGAGAGCAGGGCCGCGCGAGCGCTTCGTGCTGAGGCGATCGCCCGCATGCGGCGATCCAGCCGCTGCATCAGCTGATGGGCGCCGGCCGCGAAGCCGGGCCGGGTACCGCGCAGCCTGACTGTCAGGCGACGCGGCCGACGAGAGCTGCCGCGCAGCTCGACCGCCCTCGCGTGCGAGGCGAGGGCCACCGCCAGCCGGCCCAGCCGCCCCAGCAGCGCCAGCAGCGCCAGCAGCCAGCCGATGATGTCGGCGGCTACCGCGGCCGCCACCTGCCCGCGCGGCGGGGCTGCATGCAGGCTGATCTCCTCGCCCGCGTGCCCGGTGTGCGAGGCGCCCAGCGCGGTGATCTGCTCTGTGACCCGATGCGGCTCGTCAGGCGCAGCCTCCAGCGGCTGGTCGAGCGCGAGCGTGCGCCGCGTTGCGTCGCGCGCCTGCACGATCGGCAGCCCGGCGACCTCCAGCTCGTAGGAGAGCACGGCCGGATGTTCGATGCCGATCGCTCGAAGCTCCTCGAAGTCAACGGGCTCCCCGCGAGCTGCCTGGAGCCTCTCGATCAGCCGCGCCTGCTGCTCGTCGCGGGGCTCAATGGCACGTGGATTGCCGCTCATGCCCCTCTTATGCCCGCACATGTGCGGGCTCATTCGCGATCTCAGGTTGCCTGCGCGTCAGCGCGGCCGAGCAGCGCCGGGCGCCTCGACATCGTCGATCCGGGGGCGAGGCGCCGGTACGGGTGCGTTCTCCAGTACCTTCACGCCCGTGACGCTCGATGAGCTGAGAGAGGCGGTCGCGCAGGGAGCGGTGGACACGGTCCTCTTGGCGATGACCGACATGCAGGGGCGCCTGCAGGGCAAGCGCCTCACCGCGACGCACTTCCTCGACGAGGTGGTTGCACACGGAGCCGAGAGCTGCAACTACCTGCTGGCGGTGGATGTCGACATGAGGACGGTGGAGGGCTACGAGATGTCCTCGTGGGAGCGGGGCTACAGCGACATGCTGCTCGTTCCAGACCTCGACACCCTGCGCCGCGTGCCCTGGCAGGAGGGCACGGCCGTGTGCCTGGCCGACGTGGCCTGGCTCGACGGCTCGGAAGTCGTCGCCTCGCCACGGCAGATCCTGCGCCGCCAGCTCGCGCGGCTCGCCGAGCGCGGCTGGACGGCGAATGCGGGCACGGAGCTCGAGTTCCTGGTGTTCCTCGACACCTACGAGGAGGCGTGGCACAAGGGCTATCGCGACCTGCGCCCGGCAAACCTCTACAACGTCGACTACTCGCTGCTCGGCACCGCCCGCGTCGAGCCGCTGATCCGTCGGATCCGCAACAGCATGGGTGCCGCGGGGATGGCCGTCGAGGACTCCAAGGGCGAGTGCAACTTCGGCCAGCACGAGATCAACTTCCGCTACGCCGACGCGCTGCGCACGGCCGACGATCATGCGATCTACAAGAACGGGGCGAAGGAGATCGCCGCCGACGAGGGGATGGCGCTCAGCTTCATCGCCAAGTTCGACGAGCGCGAGGGCAGCTCCTGCCATATCCACTTCTCGCTCGCCGACGATTCGGACCCACCCACCCCGCTGTTCGAGCGCGACGAGACGCTGTTTCGCTCATTCCTCGCGGGTCAGCTCGCGTGCCTGCGCGAGATGACGCTGTTCCTCGCGCCGAACATCAACTCCTACAAGCGCTATGCCGCGGAGAGCTTCGCGCCGACGGCTGTCGCGTGGGGTCACGACAACCGGACCTGCTCGCTACGCGTCGTGGGCCACGGCCCGTCGCGGCGCTTCGAGAACCGGGTCGGGGGCGCCGACCTCAACCCCTATCTCGCGCTGAGCGCGATCATCGCCTCGGGCTTGCACGGAGTCGACGCGGGCCTGGAGCTCGAGCCGGCGTTCGAGGGCAACGCGTACAGCGATCGCGAGCGGCCGCGAGTGCCGGCCACGCTGCGCGACGCGCGCGAGCTGTTCGCCGCGGGCGACGTGGCCCGGGAGGCGTTCGGTGAGGAGGTCGTGGCGCACTACCTGAACGGCGCCGACGTCGAGCTCGCGGCATTTCAGTCGGCGGTGACGAACTGGGAGCTCGTAAGGGGGTTCGAGCGGCTGTGAGCGGCCTGGGGTCATAGGGTGATGCCGAGCGTTCGCAAGCAGGCCTCCCCCGCCGCGCCTGCGCCGCCCGACAGCGTGTTCGCGCCGGTGCGCTCGCAGACTGCCTTCGAGGAGACGGTCGACCGGCTCGGAACCGCCATCAAGCTCGGCCTGCTCACGCCGGGATCGCGTCTGCCCGCCGAGCGTGAGCTGTGCGGGCGCCTCGGCATCGCGCGCTCGACGCTGCGCCAGGCGCTCACCGCGCTGGCGCAGAGCGGTCACGTTTTCGCGACGCGCGGCCGCAGCGGCGGCACGTTCGTGTCAGACCCGCAGCCGCCCGCCGACCCCCCGTCGGCGCAGATGCTGGGACGCTGGCGGGACACATGTGATCGGCGCCTCGCCGTCGAGCTCGGGGTCGCGGTGCTCGCCGCCGAACGCGCGCGGAGCAGCGATCTCGACGCGCTCGATGTGGTCGCCGCGGCGCTCGAGCGCGCGGTCGAGGACTTTGCTGCCTACCGCGAGGCGGACATCCGCCTGCACATGGGCCTCGCCGAGGCGACGCGCTCCACGGGCCTGGTGCGGGCGATGACCGAGGTGCAGGGCGCGATGACGGACCTCATCTCCTACATCGCGCACCCGCCGGAGATCCTCGCCTCGTCAAACGGCCAGCACCGCAGGCTGCTCGCGGCCGTGCGCGAGCGCGATGCGATGCGCGCCGCGCGCGTCATGGCCGAGCACCTGCAGGGCACCGAGCATGTGCTCGCCGGACTGCTGCCGGGGGGCTGACCCAGGGCGCACCGTCGGCCGGCAGGTGATCGTCGGCCATCTGTCGAACCTGTTTGCGCAATATTTGGTCATTCTGGCCTTGACTTCCATCCGGATTCGAGCGTATTGTCACGATCGAAGGACGGAAGAACAAACCTTTTACTCCTCGAGGGGGGCGAATGAGCACAGCAGCCGGCACAGCCAGCACCGACGAGCAACGTCTAGCAGAGCTTGGCTACAAGCAGGAGCTCAGCCGCTCGTGGAGCGGGTTTCAGAACTTCGCGATCTCGTTCACGATCATCTCGATCCTGGCCGGCTGTTTCACCACGTACGGCCAGGCCTGGAACAACGGCGGTCCGGTCGCTATCTCATGGGGTTGGCCGCTCATTTCGATCCCGATCCTGATCATCGGCTTCTGCATGTCAGAGCTCGTCTCGGCGTACCCCACGGCGGGCGGGATCTACTGGTGGGCGTCCAAGCTCGGCGGCGCGGCGTGGGGATGGTTCACCGGCTGGTTCAACCTGATCGGCCTGATCGCGGTCACCGCGTCTGTCGACTACGGCGCGTCGCTGTTCCTCAACACGACCCTCGGCTTCTACAAGGTGGACTGGTTCAACGGCGCGTCCACCAACGCGACCACGTTCCTGCATGGCACGTTCTTCCTCTTCATGGTGGTCCTCGCGCTCCACGCGATCGTCAACATCGCCGGCAGCCACTTCGTCGCGCGGATCAACGGCGTGTCTGTCTGGTGGCACGTCGCGGGAGTGCTCGCGATCCTGCTCGTGCTGGCGTTCGTGCCGGCCCACCACCAGAGCGTCAAGTTCGTGTTCACCCAGCGATTCAACAACTCTGGCTTCGGCATGCACATGTACTGGTTCTACATTCTGCCGCTGGGGTTCCTGCTGACGCAGTACACGATCACCGGCTTCGATTCGTGCGCCCATATATCCGAGGAGACCCATGGCGCCTCGACCTCGGCAGCGAAGGGCGTCTGGCGTTCGATCTTCTACTCGGCGATAGCCGGATGGATCCTGCTGCTGGCGCTGACGTTCGCGGCGACCCACGTCAATGCCATCAACACGAAAGCAGCCGGTGGCGCATACGTCTCGATCGCGATCCTCGAAACGGCGCTCGGCACCGGCTGGGTGAAGTTCGTGCTGATCATCTCGACGATGGGACAGCTCTTCTGCGGGGCGGCGTGCCTTACGAGAGCCTCGCGCATGTGTTACGCTTTCAGCCGCGACGGCGCGATCCCCGGCTGGCGGGTCTGGAGCCGGGTCAACAAGCGCCGCGTGCCGGCCAACGCGGTGATCTTCATGGCTGTGCTCGCCGGCCTGATCACGGTTCCGGCGTACTTCCCGAGCAAAAAGGGCACAGCAATCGAACCTGTCGCCTTCTACGCGGTCGTCTCGATCGCGGTGATCGGCCTGTACGTCGCATATGTGATTCCGATATTCCTGCGCTGGCGCATGGGTGACAAGTTCCAGGTGGGCCCGTGGAACAACGGCAGGAAGTACAAGTGGATGAACCCGTTCGCGACTATCTGGGTGGCATTGATCACGATCATCTTCATCCTGCCGCTCTCGCCGGGCGGCGTGCCATGGCGCAAGGAGTTCCAGTGGAGCCTCGTCAACTACGCGCCAATCGTGACCGGCGGCTTGACGCTCGCGGTCGGCATCTGGTGGTTGCTGAGCGCACGCCGCACGTTCACCGGACCCCGTCACACGATCTCCGAGCTCGACCAGGAGATACAGGGCGTCCCGGTTGTCGCGCAATCGCCCTAGCCGTCGTGGCTGCGAGCCACGCAAGGCGCCTCTGCGCGGCAGGCGGCCGTACCTGGGCCCCTGAGTCATGAGCGCCACGCTGTCCGTCATCGAGCCCGCAACCGAGGCGGTGCTCGCCGAGATCCCGCGCGCGGGCCCCGAGGAGGTCGACGAGGCGGTCGCGCGCGCAAAGGCGGCGCTGCCGGCCTGGCGGGCGCTCGCGCCCGCTGAGCGTGCCGCGGCGCTGCGCTCGCTGGCCGAGACGCTCGCCGAGCACCACGAGGAGCTGGCCGTGCTCGAGGCGCGCAACGCGGGCAAGGCGATCGGCGATGCCCGCGGCGAGATCGCGATGGTGATCGACACGTTCCGCTACTACGCGGGGGCCCCGGAGCGGCTGGTCGGCGACACCATCCCGGTCGCCGGAGGACAGGCGTTCACCGTGCGCGAGCCACTGGGGGTCGTGGGGCTGATCACCCCGTGGAACTTTCCGCTCACGATCGCCTCCTGGAAGCTCGCTCCCGCTCTCGCCTCGGGCAACACGGTGGTGCTCAAGCCGGCAGAGCTGACGCCGCTGAGCGCGCTTCGCTTCGCCGAGCTCGCAGCCGACGCCGGCCTTGCGGAGGGCGTCGTCAACGTCGTCGCCGGTCCCGGGCGCACGTGCGGCCAGCGACTGGTCGAGCACCCGGACGTCGCGAAGATCGCATTCACCGGCTCGACAGAGGTCGGCCGCTCGATCGCGGCCGGCGCCGCGCAGACGATCAAGCGCGTCACGCTCGAGCTCGGCGGCAAGTCGGCGAACATCGTGTTCGCGGATGCAGACCTCGAGGCCGCCGCGGCCGCGGCGCCGCTCGCCGTCTTCGGCAACGCGGGACAGGACTGTTGCGCGCGCTCGCGCATCCTGGTGCAGGAGGATGTGCTCGAGCGCTTCCTTGAGCTGCTCGAGCCGCAGGTCAAGGCGCTGCGCGTCGGCGACCCGCTCCAGGAGAGCACGCAGATGGGACCGCTGATCTCGGCCGCCCAGCGCGAGGCGGTGGCCTCGTTCCTCGACGGCGAGGCGCCGGTGGCCTTCCGCGGAGATGCACCCGACGGCGCCGGCTTCTGGTTCGCGCCCACGGTGCTCGCACCCGTGAACCCGAGCGACCGCGTAGCGCGAGAGGAGGTGTTCGGCCCGATCGCCGCGGTGATCTCCTTCAGCGACGAGGCCGACGCGGTCCGCCTCGCCAACGACTCGATCTACGGCCTGTCCGGGTCGATCTGGACCCGCGACGGCGCGCGCGCGCTCAGGGTCGCGCGCGCCGTGGAGACGGGTGTGCTCTCGATCAACGCGAACACCTCGGTGCGGGTCACCACGCCGTTCGGCGGGTTCAAGCAGTCCGGGTACGGCCGCGAGCTCGGGCCGCACGCGCTCGACGCCTACACCGAGGTCAAGACGATCTTCTACGCGACGGAGCCACGGTGAGCGCCGCCGGGCGACTACCTGGGCGGGTGTGCGTCGTGACGGGCGCGCACGGCGGCATCGGCGCGGCGACCGTCGAGCTGTTTCGCAAAGAGGGCGCTGTCGTGATCGGCGTGGACCTGCTCGGGGACTCTCCCGGCGACCGCGCGCTCGAGGCGGACGTCACGAGCGAGGAGCAGGTGCAGGAGATGTTCGCGACCGTCCGTCGCGACTACGGCCGCATCGACGTGCTCTTCAACAACGCCGGGATCTCGCCAACAGACGACGGCTCGGTGCTCGACACGACGCTTGAGGCGTTCGAGCGCGTCCAGTCGGTCAACCTGCGCAGCGTGTTCCTCTGCTGCAAGCATGGCATCCCGCACCTGCTCGAGAACCAGGGCCCCTCACGCGGCTCGGTGATCAACACCGCCTCGTTCGTCGCCGTGATGGGCGCTGCGACCTCGCAGATCTCCTACACCGCCTCCAAGGGTGGCGTGCTGGCCCTCTCGCGGGAGCTCGGCGTGGAGTTCGCGCGGCGTGGCGTGCGCGTCAACGCGCTCTGCCCCGGTCCCGTCGACACGCCGCTGCTGCGCGAGCTGTTCGCCAAGGACCCCGAGAGGGCGGCGCGGCGGCTCGTGCACGTGCCGATGGGCCGCTTCGCCCACGCCGAGGAGATCGCACGCGCCGCGCTGTTCCTCGCGAGCGAGGACTCAAGCTACGTGACCGCCTCGACCTTCCTTGTGGACGGCGGGCTTAGCGGCGCGTATACGACGCCGCTTGACTAGCGGGGCTCCCGCGAGGCGTCGAGCGCCGTGCCCGCCGGGACATCATCCGGGAGGGCTATCTCCGACGGCGGGCGCCCGTCGCCGTCTTCCTCCCAGGACTCCCACGCACGCCCGTCTCGGCCGACGTGCTCGCCGGAGCCGCCGAGCGCGAGCAGCCCGAGTCGCTCGGCTCCGCGGTTGATCAGCTGCCGCCGCACCGAGGGAGCCACGCGGACGAGCTCGCCGCGGCAGAGCACGTGCTCCTCGCCCTCGACGGAGAGCGTCAGCTCGCCCTCGAGCACCAGATAGACCTCCTCCTGACGCTCGTGCGCGTGGATGCGCCCGCGCTCGCCGGGCTGCAGCACGATCAGGTTGATGCCAAAGGCCCTGACCCCGAGCGCGCGGCGCAGCAGCACGAAGCGCTCGGCGCTGTCCAGCTCCAGAGACGCGAACGCCAGATCATCCGACTCGGCCATAGCTGCCTAGCCTAGCTTCTGGTCGCCGGGCGCCCGGGCACTAGCCCGCGTCGGCCTCGCGCACGAGCCGACCGCCGGCGCCGAGCGTGAAGCCCTCGATCCCGAACCGGCTGTCGAGCAGCCCTGGCAGCGCCTCGCGCGTCACCGGCGTGACGCTGGTGGTCTGCGGCGTGCGCTCGGTGAGCGCGAGCCCATTCCAGTCGCTCAGCGACACGCACGATCCGTCGTCGGCCTGAGCGCTGACCATCAGCCCGGTCACGAACGGTGAGCGTGGATGGGTCGAGGCCCACCAGTTGATCGTCTCGACGTCGATCAGCGGCACCGGCTGGGCCAGCAGGGCGTACTGGTCGAGCCAACCGGTCGCGTCGGCCGTCTGCAGCACGAGTTCCGCGCCGTCCGCGACGACGCGGAAGCGCCAGCCTGACTGCTCGTGCTCGGGGCCGACGCCGAACGGCAGCGGCTCGAGCAGCGTGCCGAGGCCGAACCCGACGTCCGCGTGCCAGCTGGCGCCCTCGGCGCGCACGCGCAGAACGAGGTGGCTTCGCGGGCGCATCGTGCCGGGCGCCGCACCGGAGCGCACGCGCGCGAGCAGCAGGTCCACCTCGGCGCCGAGTGCCTCGAGCGCAGCCTTCAACAGCAGGTTCTGCTCGAAGCAGTAGCCGCCGCGGCGCTCGGCCACAAGCTTGCGCTCGACGTCCTCGGGCTCCAGCGAAACGGCCACGCCGCGCTGCGGGTCGAGGTTCTCGAAGGGGATCGAGGTGGAGTGCGCCCGGTGCACTTGCTCTAGAGTCGGGCGCCCGCGCAGACCGATCCGCTCGAGATATGCGTCCAGGTCGATCACGCGCGAGAGTCTAGGTTCGCAGCCTGCATGGAGGGACCGGGGGCCACTTCTACGACCGCTTCCTATAATGCACAGAACTGTCTGTAGGGCCTTGCACGACGTTGAGCGGGCTATCGACAGCTCCGCTCTTTCGTCGCACCCGGAGCGGGGTGGGCCAGCCCCCCATCGGCCCGTCGGTAGCCCGCTGAGCGCCGGTGAGGACCCTCCACCTCGGGGGTCCTGAACCGCGCTATTAGTGCGTGCCGGAGATGCTTCCCGACGCCCTCGCGGCGCCTCCCGGCGGGGCGATGTAGTAGCCCTGCGCATGGTCCACTCCGAGCTCGCGCAGGATCTCGAGCGTGCCCGCGTCCTCGACGCCCTCGGCGATCGTCTGCTGCCCGAAGCAGCGGGCGAGGCTCACCATCGCTTGCACCAGGTGACGGCTCGCAGGGTTCTCCGGAAGGTCGTGCACGAACTCGCGGTCGATCTTCAGATAGTTGATCGGGAGCAGCTTCAGGTAGGTGAACGCGCCGTATCCGGTTCCGAAGTCGTCGAGCGCGAACTGGCAGCCGAGCTCCGACATCTGCGTCGCGAACTTGCACGCACGCTCCAGGTGCTCGGCCACGGCCGTCTCGGTGATCTCGAAGGTGATCCGCCAGGGCTCGGCGCCGGCTTCGCGCAGCATCCGCTCGGCGGCATCGGCCAGATGCGGATCGCCGAGCGAATGTGCCGAGAGGTTGACGTTGACGATCTGGTTTTCGGCGGCGAGGCGGACCGCCTGGCCGAGGACCCATCGATCGAGCTCGCGGATGAGCCCGAAGCGCTCGGCCGCGGGAAGGAACTCGCCCGGCATCACGAGCCTGCCTGCACGGTCGCGCAGGCGCACGAGCAGCTCCTGGCGGGTGACCTCGCCGGTGAGCAGCGAGACGATCGGCTGCGCGGCGAGCACGAGGCGCTCTTCATCGATCGCGTCGCGCAGGTGCCCGATCCAGCCCATTTCCTCGAGCTCGCGCTGGGCGCTCTCCTCGGCCGCATGACGCTCGGTCAGCACCCGGAACACGACAACGTGGCCGAGCGCGCCGGCGCGCTCTCCGAGTGGGGCCGCGCTCAGCGCGACGGGAAGGCAGCTCCCATCCCTGCAGGTGAACACCTCATCGTCGAGGCGCATGGGAGAGGAGCTGGAGCTGATCGAAGCAAGTCCCGAGCCAGCCCGCTGGGACGGCGGCCCATCGCCCGGCTCGCGCCCGACCGACTCGCACAGGGTCCTGTTCACGAGTTCATGCTCCTCATAGCCGAGCAGCCGCCTCGCCTGGTCGTTGACCACCGTGATCCGCCCGGTGCCGTCCAGTGTCAGCAGTCCCTCATCCATGCTTGCCGCCACGCTCTCGAGGAACGCCTCGGTCTCTCGGTGCCGGGCTTCGGCTTCGCGCTGCTCGCTGACGTCGGTGCACATGGCCAGGTTCCCGACATATTGCCCCGCCTCGTCGAATATCCCGCTGACCGAGATGAGCGCCGGCACGCGGGTGCGATCCTTGCGCAGGAAGTACACCTCGAGGCGCTCCTTCGCCCCCTCCCGCTGTCTGAGGGTGCTGGCCTGGGCCTTGCGCGTGCCTTCCTCGTCCAGGAAGTCGGACAGGCCGCGGCCGAGCATCTCCTCGACGCTGTACCCGAGCATCTCAGCCATGCTCTGATTGGCGTAGTCCGTGACAAGCTCGGTGTCGATGCGCCAGACGCCCTCGTAGGCCGCGTCAAGGAGCTGGCGGTAGCGCCCCTCGCTCGCGCGCAGTTCGCGCTCGGCGACCAGGTGCGCGGAGATGTCGCGGGCGATGGACGCCGCGCCCACGATCTGACCCGCAGCGTCGAGCAGCGGGAACATGGTCAAGGAGACGTCGACGGTGCTTGCATCCTTGCGCCGGCGCTGCGTTCGGTAATGCTCGATCCGCTCGCCGGCCAGCACACGCGGAAAGAGCTGTTCATGCTCGCTCGGCCGGCCCCGCGGAAGGATCAGGCTGACCGGCTTCTCGAGGACCTCTTTCGCGGAGTAGCCGTAGAGAGCCTCCGCTCCCTGGTTCCAGCGCTTGATCCGGCCGCTCGGATCGGTTGCGACGATCGCGTCGATCGCGGACTCCACGATCTGCGCGTCGCTCCAGGGAGCCGGGCGCAGCCCACGCTCGGCCGCTGCCTCAGTGGCCGGTGCGTGCGGCGGGCCGCGCAGACTCGCGCCGCCGCGGTTGATGCTGCTGATCCGCGCTTCCTTGCCAGCCCTTGTGGCCATGCGTTAAACATCGACGTGCAAAACGTCCAGCTGTATCGGTCAAACGGCGGACACCGTCAACTGGTCAGAATTGTCTCAACGCCTGGTCGCGCGCTCGTCCATCTTTGCCCTGGGCCGCCGCGACCTGGAGACCACCGGACGTTAACGGCGCCGCCGGCGCGAAGGCGTAGCATGGAGGCATGAGCGATGAGAGCATTGCGGCGCGCATCGAGCGGCTGGTAACCGAGGAGCACGAGCTACGCAGCCGCGAGCAGAGCGACAGCGCGGAGGCACTCGAGGATGACGCGGCGCGCCTGCGCGCCGTTGAGATCGAGCTCGACGTCTGCTGGGATCTGCTGCGTCAGCGGCGTGCCCTGCGCGACGGCGGTGGGGACCCCGATCAGGCGAACTCACGGGATCCCAACACGGTCGAGCGATACTGGCAATAGCGTTCGCCGCGGGTCCTGGTAAGGATCAGGGCGTCAGCGCGACGGCGGCCTCGTTGGTGAGGACGCGGAAGGTGAAGCTCTCGAGTAGGTAGAGCTCGACGATCTCGGCGTCGTGACGCTCGTAGCCGATCGAGAGATCCTCGCCGACGTCGAGCACGAAGTCGCCGCCTCGCTGGCTCATGACCACCGCGCCCTGCATGCCCGGCGCCCACACGAGTGGCCCGCCGACGATCTTGCGCAGGTGATCGAGCAGCAGATAGCCGCCGTGCTCGGTCGTCTCGAGCACGCGCGTGTGGGCCTCGGGCCCGAGCGCGAGCGCGTACGGCCCACCGATCCCCGAGGAGAGCAGCATCTCTACCGCGCGCGCGACATGTCGCGGGTAACGCTCGCAGTCCTCGCCGAGCGCGATCGCGTCATGCGTCGAGGCCTCGGCAACCCCGGTGATGCCGGCCGCCTCCCAGCCGTGGAAGATGGCGCGGTTCTCGGCCCTGGCCATGCGGTGGGCCGCCTCGTCGAGTGCAACCAGGTCGGTGTCCCGCGCGCCCCGGTCGACGTCGCGCAGCTCTTCGCGAGCCAGCACGAAGGGCGCGCGCAGCTCGACAGCGGCCAGCACGCGGCGCTGCTCCGCCGTCACGCCGTCGACGGGCCCATCGGACAGCGAGCGCGAACGCCCGAGGTTCGTCGCTGAGTGCTCCCAGCCGTGCGGCCCCCCGAAGTCGACGAGCTTGCGGGCGGCGAGGGCGGGCTTCAGCCGTTCGCGGGCCTCGTCGTCTATGACCTCCCAGGCGGCCTGGGTCATAGGGGCGTACTCGCGCAGGAGATGGCTCACGATGGGGCTCCTTTCAAGCTGCCAATGCCGAGCGATGTGCTGCCGGGGACTGGCGCGCCCCGAGCCGCCTCGCCCTCGACGGCCTCCTCCTCGGACTCCTCCCCGTGCTCGACGATGTCGCCCTCCTGGAAGAGGATCCCGCGGGCGATCTCACGCCACAGCGGCGTGCGCCGCAACAGGAACTCGAGATCCATGGAGAAGTGCTTGAACTCCTCGCCCTGTGCGTCGCGCATGATGGCCTGCGCTTGGCGATCGGTCTCGACCGCCAGGCGCTGCTCATACCAGCCGAGCGCTTCGGCCTCCTCGGTAAGCGACGCGCAGAGACGGGCGAAGGTTCGTGTCTCGTCCGGGAGCTCGTCGGGCGGCTCGTGGTACTGGTCGAAGCCCACCTGCGCATCGTGGCACAGGTGGCCGAGCAGGGCAATGGCGTTTGGCGCTCAAGGCATACGAGTTGGGTATGGCCGGGACGGTCTGCTTGAGGCCGTGCCGCGACAGTCAGGCTGCGGGATACTTGCGTCGCGATGTCGCAGCAGAACGTCGAGCTGGTACGCGATTCGTGGACAGCGCTGGCCACCGGCGGCTTGGATGCCATGGCTGAGTTTTGGGATGAGGAGATCAGCTGGCGCGCCATCGAGGATGCTCCGGATGACGTCGGTGAGATGCACGGGGTGGCCGCCGCGCGCCGTTACGTCCAGGATTGGCTCGACATGTTCGAGGACATCGTCAACGTCCCGCAGGAACTGCTCGACGTGGGGGATGAGCGCGTCATCGCGGTGCAGCACGTCACAGGCCGCGCGAGGCTCAGCGGCGTCGAGACAGAGCTTCGGTACGCGGTGGTGTACACCCTCCGAGACGAAAAGATCGTGCGGGTGAAGGAGTACCGCAATCGCGAGCAGGCGCTCGACGCCGTCGGGCTGCCGCGCTAGCGAGGACGCACCGGCGCTACGCGGCGTCGGGCCAGGTGGCGGCGCCCGCGACACCATCCCCATCTGCCGGCTTGGGGCCGCCGACGGCGATGATCTCCAGTCCGTCGGGTCCCGCCTCGAAGGCCCGCACGACCTCGGGCGAGACGCGCACGACGTCCCAGTGCTGCAGCTCGCGGACCTCATCATCGAGCAGGATTCGCCCGCCACCCCCGACGACGATGTAGGCCTCCTCCTGCTCGCGGTGGCTGTGAGCAACCGGACTGCGCAGGTTCGGCGCATAGCGGAAGTGGCTTATCCCAAGGTCTCGCGAGTCAAGGTGCTTGCGAGCGAAGCGGCCCTCGACTCCAGGAGCACGATCGCCCACGGAGTCCTCGACTTCCAACAGGTTGACGGTGCTGAAGCGCGACACGGCGGTCTCCTTTGCGAGAGCGATCAGAGCTTGCATCTGCACCTTAGCTGCGCGTCTGCAGGCACCGCGCGTAACGAGGCGCTCTCGTGGCGGCGGCTCTCAGGCGTCGCTTCTGCGCCCGGCGCGCAGCCACTCGCTCAGCTGCTTGCCGGTGTCCTCGATCGTGTCACCGAGCTCCTTGAAGGTGTCCCGAAAGCGCTCGGCGTAGTGGGCAACCGCATCGCCCGCCTCGGCGCGGGGACTCTGCGGCTCGTCACGGGAAACGTAGGAGCCTCCCACGATGCGGTCGTAGTCACCGGACTTGACCCACTCCGTCAGCTCATGCACCCGCTGGACGGACATCGGGTGTGTGAGGTTGAGATCGCTCAGCAGCCGTGAGAAACGGTCGAACGGGGATGCCTTCTCGCGGTAGTCCTGACCCTGCTTCATGAACACGTCGAGATCGAGGTTGGCGGCCTCGGCGCCTGCTGCGATCACCATCAGCGTGCGACACACGGCGAGCGGGTCGCGAATCACGAGCGCCGCCGCGCGGTCGCAGCTCAGCTCGGCAGCACGAAACCACTCCATCAGCGCCGCCCGCAGCGGGAACAGCGGCACCGGGATGCCGGGCAGCGTCGTCAGCCTCGTGAGGATCGCCAGCGCGGTGCCGTAGAGCACGTGGTCGGAGAGCACGTGCCCCGCCTCATGCGCGAAGACGCCTCGCAGCTGCTCGGGATCGAGCAGCTGCACGAGCTGGGAGTTGATCACGACGATCGGCTGCCCCGCACCGATCGTCATGGCGTTGGCGATCGGGAACTGCGTCAGGTAGAGCTCTGGCACCGGGTCCAGGTCGAGCGTCGCGTACGCGCTCGCGTGGGCCCGCCACACGTGTCCGAGCTGGTCATCGCCCAGGCGCACGGCGGAGCCGAGGACGCCGCGGCGCAGCGCTCGCTCGTAGCCGAACTCGATGATCTTGCGCACGACCGTGTCAAGGCGGGGAATCGCCTTCAGGGCCGCCGTCGCCGCGCGGTCGGCAGGATGCTCGTAGGCCTTGGAGGAGATCCCGGTGAGCTGATAACCCTCGACTGGAAGCGACATCGTCGCTAACGCTAGCCGCCGGGCGCCTTTGAAGTGACGCCGCCGCGCCTCACGCGCGCGTTGTGAGGCCGACGACGACGTGGAGGGGCAGCTCCTCCGGCGAGTCGCCGGCCGACACGAGGGCACCGGCCTGCGCGAGGATCTCGGCGCGCTGCTCATGCGGCATCGCGGCGATCCAGCTCACCGATGCGACGAGGTCAACCATCCGCCCCGGGTCGAGGGGCTGTGAGGTGGTGACACGGATCTCGCGCGGGGCGCTCCAACCGTCGGCAGCCGCTACGGCATCCCGCCACGACGGGCCGTCGAAGCCGGGATGCTCAGGACGCGCGCGCTCGAGCAGCGTGCCGAGCTCATGGGCCCAGGACGCCCCGCCGAAGTCGGGGATCGTCGTGACCAGCGCCAATCCGCCTTCAGGGCGTAGCACGCGGCGGATCTCCGCCAGCGCCGCGACCTGATCGAACCAGTGAAACGCATCGGCCACGGTCACGGCATCAACCGAGCCGTCGCCGAGCGGGATCGCCTCCGCGAGCCCATCGAGCGCTCGCTCGGGGCCGACATTCGCGGCCAGCACCTCGCGCAGCGAGCGCTGTGGCTCGACGGCGACCACGTCGAAGCCGGCGGCGAGCAGCGCGCGGGTGAGCTTCCCGGTCCCCGCCGCTAGGTCCAGAACGGCCGCTCCCGGCGCGATCCGCAGCTCGGCGGCTAGCGCGCCCACGACCGCCGGCGCATACTCCGGCCGGCCCCGCTCGTAGGCGCCGGCGACGGAAGCGAAGTGCTCGGCGAGGGGATGCAGCGCCATGGCGCGCATCGTACTGAGCGCCGGTCGTGCGTCAGCTCCGTGGCGGGCGCGCCAGCGGCCCGCGGGGGCTAGTGACCAGCCTGCCTGGCCCGCCGAGCTGCAACCTCGGCCGGCCGCCGCCGCGGGAGCTGCCTGCTAGGCGAGAGCCTTGGCCTTCGCGCGCTCGAACTCCTCGGCTGTGAGCACGCCGCGTTCCCTCAGGTCTAGGAGCTTGGCGATGTCCTCGCCAGGGCCGGCCGACGTTCCGCCGCGCGTGAACTGTTCGAATGCTTGCTGGCGTGCGCGGTCCTGTTCCTGGTGTTCGTGCATGGTGTGGCCGCGGATGACCAGGTAGGCGAGGACGCCGAGGTACGGGAGCACGATGATCCCGAGCGCCCACAGCGCCTTGCCCCAGTTGGAGAGGTCAGAGCTGCGGAAGATGTCGAAGATCACGCCGACCGCGATCCAGATCCAGAGGAACAGGAACGCGAACTCCAGGACCGTGAGCACAGCGTCTCCAAAGGTGAACGTGGCAAGCGGCATTCGCATCCTTTCGATCGTGGGACCGGCCCCGCGCTGACGCCGCGGGACCGGTCGCCGTGAGGGTTCAGTTCGCCGCGACCCGGGCGTCCGCGCCGACGAACTGCAGCAGGGCCTTGTTGACCTGCAACGTGTGCGTCCAGGCGATGGCGTGCGGGCCTCCTTCGATGGTGACCAGCTGCATGTCGTTGATCAGACCGGGCAGGCGCTTCGCGGTCTTCTCATACGGCAGGGTCCGATCCGCGTCACCGTGTATGACCAGCATGGGCACGTCGATCTTGGGGAGGTCCTGGCGGAAGTCGGTCTCCCAGGTCGCGATGCATGCCACGTCGGCGATCGCCGACGCGCCGACCGCGACGTTCCAGCTCGCCTGAAACGCCTGATCGCTGACGAGCGTCCCGCGGAATTCGTCGAAGTTGTAGAAGTTCTCCAGGAAGCCCTTCATGAATGCCGGCGCGTCCGCCTTGGCTTCCTTCATGAACCTGTCGAACAGGCTGGCGGGGAGGCCCTCGGGGTTGTCGTCGGCCTGAAGCAGGAACGGCGGAATCGGGGACACGAGAACACCCCTCGCGACCCGCGCGGAGCCGTGGGCGCCCAGATAGCGGGTCACCTCGCCGGTGCCCATCGAGTGCCCGACCAGCGTTGCGTCGTGAAGGTCGAGCTCGTCCATGAGCACAGACAGGTCAGCGGCGAAGGTGTCGTAGTCGTAGCCGAAGGTCGGCTGGCTGGACTGGCCGAATCCGCGCCGGTCGTAGGTGATCACGCGGTGTCCGGCTTCCAGCAGCACCGGGAGCTGCTTGTCCCACGCCCGCCCGCTCAGCGGATAGCCATGGATCAACACCACCGGCGCCCCCGAGCCGTGATCCTCGTAGTACAGGTCTATCGACGCAGAATTCTCGCTACCGACACTGACGTAGGGCATGACGCTCCCTTCGATTGAGTTTGCCGATCCGGCTCCTGACGCCGGACCGATCAGTCCGCGAGAACCCCAGAGGCGTCGGTGGCAACCCGTTCCCGTCGAAGGACCGCATCTACGACCGCGCGGTCGAGGGCCCTACCAGGGCATCCTCGCACCGCTGTCAAACCTCGAGTACCTCGAAGAGCTCGAGTCTGGGCGCGCCTGGCGGTCGTTCGTATACAGCTTTGCTATCGCAGCAAGCCTCGAGCCGATATCGCGGCTACGTCGAACCCCGAGGCGGAGCGTGGTCGCCCGCGTCTGAGGCCTATACCTCGAGCGAGTGCGAGCGGCCCTTGGTCTTGTCCGCATACATCGCTTCGTCGGCGTGCCTGACCAGCTCGGGCAGCGTGTCGCCGTCGTCCGGCCAGATGCCTCCTCCGACGCTCGCGCCGATGGAGATCGCGATGTCCCCCAGCATGAACGGTTCCAGGAACGCGGTCCGGACGCGCGCCTCAGCAGCGCGCACGTGAGCACGGTCGCTCACGTTCGCGAGGATGATCGCGAACTCGTCTCCGCCCAGGCGCGCGACGCCGTCGCCGGCGCGGGCGGTCGCCTCGAGACGCTGGGCGGCTTTCCGTATCAACTCATCGCCGGCGTCATGGCCGTAGGCGTCGTTGACATGCTTGAACTCGTCGAGGTCGATGAACAGCAGCCCCACGTGGCCGGGCTGCGGTCGAGCTGAGCCTACGATGCGGTCGAGGTGCTGCCGGAAGCCCACCCGGTTCAGAAGGCCGGTCAACGAGTCATGGCTTGCTTTGTGTCGGAGTTTGTCCACGAGCTGCCCGTTCTGGATCGCGGTCGCGGCCATCGCCGCCACGCCGGTGAGCCGCTCCGAGAGCTCGCCATCTGAGCGCAGACGCTCCTGGTCGTGTGTCACCGACACCGTGAGGACGCCGAGGAAGATGTCGCGTGCGACGATCGGCACGGTGGTCAGCGCCACGACCCCGAGGGTCGACATCAGATCGCGCATGAATGGGTCCTCGGTCTGATCGTCGAAGAACTGGGGCTCCGGCACCGCGATCATCTGACGTAGGTATGGGGTGTCGTCCACGGAGATGGTCATCTCGCGCAAGTACTCCACCTGCTCGGGTGTCCGTCCCGACATCGCAAGGGATCTCAGGCTCTGTTCCAGGTAGTCCCAGAGCCACACCCCGGTCCGGTCGCAGTCAACGACCTCCGGAACGACGGCCACCAGGCGGTCCGCCACCTCCCCGCTCGTTCCGGCCTGCGCCACGGCCTGCGACAGCGAGAGGAGTGAGCTGACCTGTTCGTGGCGCCGCGTGGACTGCTCGAGCGCCACCGACATGTCGAGCACGGCGGCGGCGTGCTTGGCGTAGAGGCTGAGCAGCTCGCGATCCTGCGGAAAGAACTCGACTGCCCCGGGATAGCGCGCTATCAGCTGCCCGTACTCACGCCGGGCCGAGGCCACCTCGACGACCAGGGTTGAGTCGCCGACGGGCGCCTCGTGCGCCAGTGTGGCGCTCGCGAGCTCCCCCGCCTTGCGCGCGTCGATACCGTGGCTATAGACCTGCAGCTCGGCGGTCGGCTCGGTACGCACGGCGAGGATGTGGCTCGGAGCGCGGACGGCGTCGGCGGCGCGCTCGACGATGCGCCACAGCACCGTGTCCAGGTCGTCGGTGGAGACAAGGTCGCCCGCCGTGGCGTAGGCGCCATGCAGGCGCTCGGACATCGCCACGAGCTGTGCCTCCAGCGAGGTAACACGCTGCTGGGGGTCGGCCGCTGCCGCGGCCAGCTCGGCATCCCAGGAGACCGTGTAGAGGCACTGGTCGTCGCCACGTGTCTGACATTCGCTCTCCTCCACCCGCGCGAGGGGAAGCCCGAACAGAATCGGCAGCCCAGCGAGCAGCCCCGTGGTCCAGTCGCAGTGCAGTCGCTCCCGCGTGAAGCCGTCGCGGGCACAGGCGGTCACCACGCCGCGGCCGGGAGCGGCCTCGATCGCTTCCATCTTCGTGACGGCGCTGAGCCTCGCGGCGCTCAGCGCTACAGCCTTGAGCACCGCCTCGGTCGAGCCGAGCGAGCGCAGCACGGTGGCGACCTGCGTCCCGGCGTGCTGGCGCAGCGTGTTCTCACCAACGCGTCGCGCGAACAGCGGATCGCCGGTTTGGTGCACGCCGGCTCCCAGCATCGCGGTCGCCTCTGCCAGCGAGATCCAGTTGTCGACGTTTTCGAGGTAGGAGAGCTCGCGCGTGATCCCGGCTCGGTCAAGCAGCTGGGCAACCGCCGTCTCGCCACCCTTGCTGCGCACCAGTCGCAGCAAAACGCTCGTCATCGAGCAGCAGATCTCCCGATCCGCGTCCTGCGAAGGTTGCTCTTGCGCAGCCCGTCCCCCGCCAGCTTCCGCGTGCATACTCACGAGTCGGGCCGGCGCACCACGGCCTTGAGTATTTGCGGCCAGATTCCACATCCGCCCGATGGGGGACCAGAGGACGCGGCCAAGCCCGTAGACGCAGGCAGCCAACCGCGTCGAAGCGCAACAATCCTCCCCATCGACCGCTGGGCGCGCCGAGACCGCCATCTGCCCATCCGCGCCAGACTCGCTCGATCCACCTGGAGGCGTGCGTCGACAGGCCCCGGGAAGTGCTAGACAGGTCCCGTGCTGCCTCGCGGAGAACATGAGTGAGCGGCTCGGCGCAGTCCGGCGCGCGACTGGGGCAGCTCGCGGACGCCGAGGCGATCGGAAAGCTTCTCCACGACTTCAACAAGGAGTTCGGCGATCAAACGCCTGGTCCGGACAAGCTCGCCCGACGCGTCAGCCGTCTGCTTGGCGAAGAACAGATCATGGTGCTCCTCGCAGGGACAGGGCCTGATGGCCTCGCGGTGCTCCGCTTTCGCCCGGCGATCTGGAGCGAAGGTCTCGAGTGCTATCTGGCGGAGCTCTACGTGGTCCCGCGCCGACGCGGCCTTGGACTGGGACGGGCACTCATGCAGGCCGCGCTGGCAGCCGCTCGCCGACACGGCGCTGACCACATCGAACTCGGCACGAGCGAGAGCGATGTCGCTGCCCGTGCTCTATACGAGAGCCTCGGGTTCACCAACCGTGAAGGCGGGCCTGACGGTCCCACCATGTACGTCTACGAGCGGGAGCTGTGAAGATAGAGCGCGTTCACGGTCTCAACGTCCGGTGGCTTAGCGGTAGACGCCGCTATGCCCGTCGGACGACCTCCACGTTCTCCGGTGACATCGCCGAGGCGATCCTTCCGCCGCCGCCAGCCGAAGTCAAAGCCGGACCGCCTGGACCCATAGGGCAAACGGAGGATGGCCACTGATTATGTGGCGTTGTAGGATCGGCCGGTCAGGGGAGCCGGCCTGTGCTGGGTGTCCGGTAGGCGGGGTTGGGAGGTAAAAGAGATGGAGCTATTGCGGGCGGAGGCCAGTCAGCCTCGTGACGACGTGTTGGTTCGTTCTGGGGGCTGGGTGTGGCGCGCATCTGGCGGCGGGCTAGCGCTGCGGAGCGGGGCGCGGCCTTCCCGGCGCGCGGCGATGGTCGTTGCGGTGCTGGCGGTGATAGCGCTGGGCCCTGTTCTGCATGGGCCTCTAAGCGGCGGCGCGGGCTCTGCGGTGTCGGTCGCGCCACGCTCGCATGGCTTCTCCCACACGCGCCTTGTGGGTCTTCCACTGGCAGCGCGCGGGTCGGTGTCGGCGGCGCTCGGGGCCGACAGCCGCGCCTACCGTGCGCGGTCCGGTCGGCGCGGCATCAGCGCTGCGAACCCGAAGCAGCGGCTGAGCGCGAGCTTCACGGGCGCAGGGGTGTCAGTCAACTCGGGGGCGATGCGGCTGGGGCTGAGTGTGCGCGGCGTGGGCTTCGGCTCCTCGCTGACCTCGCCAGCGACTGTAATGCCGCGTGCGCATGGCAACCACATCTTGTACTCGCGGCCGGGCCTGAGCGAGTGGTACGCGAACGGCCCGCTGGGGCTGGAGCAGGGCTTCACGGTGGGAGCCGCGCCGTCCGGCGATGTGGCCGGTCCGCTGACGGTCTCGCTGGCGCTCTCCGGCAACGCCCATGCGTCGTTGGCGGAGGGCGGGAAGGCCATCGCGCTGGCGTTCGCCGGGACGACTGTGCTGCGCTACGGAAGCTTGTCGGCGACCGACGCCCATGGCCACGTGCTGCGCAGTTGGCTCGAGCTTCAGCGCGGCCGGCTGCTGCTGCGCGTCGATGCGCGCGGCGCGCGCTATCCGCTGCTGATCGACCCCCTCTTGCAGCAGGACCACTTCGAATCCGGAGGCGAATTCGGCGGAAGCGTGGCGCTGTCCGCCGATGGCAACACGGCACTGGTCGGTGCGCCTACGGCGGGCGTCAACACGGTGGGCGAGGGGTTCGTGTTCCATCGCTCGGAAGGCGTCTGGACCGAGCAGGCGAAGCTTCGCGGCCCGTTTCCAGCCGAAAACGAACTCGGCGCGAGCGTCGCGCTCTCCGCCGACGGCAACACCGCGCTCCTGGGCGCCCCGCAAGCAGGTGAAGGCACCGGCGTGGCGTGGTTGTTCACCCGCTCCGGATCCGCCTGGGACACCGGAAAAACGATCCCGTGCAACCTCGAAGAAGAAGCGTGCCAGAGATATGGATCGAATGTTGCGCTGTCGGGCGACGGCCATACGGCGCTGATCGGCTCGGCGCCGCCGGAAGGCGGCGCGGCGACCTGGGCGTTCACCGGCACCGGTTCAACCTGGACTCAGCAGGGCGGCCCGCTCGCTGGCGCCCCGACGGGCGAACCTCTGGCACTCTCCTACGACGGCGCCACTGCGCTCGTCGGTGGCACGGCTTACGCTCGCTCGGGCGAAAGCTGGTCCATGCAACAGGAACTCGGCTCCGGCCCTGTCGCACTCTCCTCCGATGGCGACACCGCGCTTGTCGGCGCGTTCGTGTGGAGCCGCTCCGGAGGAGCATGGGCGCAGCAGGCCGCGCTGGCCGGTGGAGCCAGCGTCGCCCTGTCTGCTGACGGCAACGCTGCGCTGATAGGTGCCCCGACAGAACGCCTGGCGCGGGTGTTCGCACGCTCCGGGTCGACCTGGACCAAGCGCGAAACGCTCAGCGTGCAAGGAGCAGAACAGAAGCTCGGCGCCAGCGTGGCGCTCTCTGCCAACGCGAGCACCGCGCTGATCGGCGGCACCGCTGAACCGACCGGCGCGGTCTGGCTCTTCGCGACCGGGCCGGTCGTCGTGACGGGCGCGGCGTCCGGGATCACGGAAACCTCCGCGACGTTGAACGCCACCGTCAACCCGAATGGCGAAACCGTCAGCGACTGCCACTTTGAATACGGCACCACGACGTCGTACGGGTCGAGCGTTCCATGCTCGGCGCTGCCGGGCGCGGGCAACAGTCCGGTTGCGGTATCGGCGACGGTCGGCGGACTCACCCCGGGCATCTACCACTTCCGGGTCGTGGCGAGCAACGCCGGAGGGACGGGCTATGGCAAAGACCAGGCGCTCGCCACCGTGACGCCGCCGACCGTCGTGACGAGCGAAGCAACGTCGATCACGCAGACATCGGCCACGCTCAACGCGACGGTCAACCCGAACGGCGGCAACGTGACGGACTGCCATTTCGAGTACGGGTCGTCGGTCTCGTATGGCTTCAGCGCTCCCTGCGCCGCGCTGCCCGGTGCGGGCAGCAGTCCGGTGGCAGTCTCGGCTTCGATCGGCGGGCTCACCCAGGGCGCGACGTACCATTTCCGGATCGTCGCTGCGAACGCCGGCGGCAGCGCCACCGGTGCCGATCGCGTCATGACGACGCTACCTAAAGCCGCCCCTTCGGTGGTCGATGTCGGGCCATCATCGGTAACGGACTCGACCGCGACATTGCGCGCGGAGGTGAACCCGAATGGCGGCCAGGTGACCGACTGCCATTTCGATTACGGGACCTCGCCCTCATACGGGTCCAGCGTCGCATGCACATCCCTGCCCGGCTCCGGTACCACCCCGGTCAACGTCTCCGCGCCGATCAGTGGCCTCGCCGCGAACACCACGTACTACCACCGGATCGTCGCCACGAACGCGAGTGGCACCACCTACAGCGCCGACGGCCCTTCGTTCATCACCTTCCCGGTGGAGAGCGCGCCCGAATACGGCAGGTGCCTGGCGGCCAACCCACCAGAAGCCCGGTTCGAAGGCCCGAAATGCACGACGGAGCGAAGCCCCGGCGCGTACCAGTGGTACCCGGCATTTGGAGGGCCGCACCCGCTGAGAAGCCTGCATTTCACGACAAAAATGAAGGAACTCACCGAAGTCAAGCTGCAGACCGTCGGGGGTCAGACGATCTCCTGCACGGGCGAGACCGGCACCGGCGAATACACCGGGCCGAAAACGACCGGCAACGTGACCATCAGGCTGACAGGCTGCCATCTTGGCGAACTCGGTAGCTGTCAGAGCACCGGAGCCGCCGAAGGCGAAGTCGTCTCCGTGCCGCTCAACGGCGAACTTGGCGTCATCAAGACGAGCAAAGTGGAACCCGCGAAGAACACGGTCGGCGCGGACCTCAAGCCGTCGTCCGGGGAAGTTGTTGCGGCATTCGCCTGTGCCGGTACCCCCGTGCTGGTGCGCGGCTCTGCGATCGCGACGGTCACGAAAAACAGCATGACGTTGAAACCGGTGCTGAAATTCGCGATCTCGAAGGGCAAACAGAACCCGACGCGCTTCGAAGGCGCGGAAGAAGATGTGCTTCTGACCAAACTCGGGGAATCTGGAGCGTTCGAACATTCTGCGCTCAGCCTGACGATGATCCAGACCAACGAAAGGCAAGCGCCCGGTACCTGTGGATGGTGCCGGGGGGCGATGGAGGTCAACTCGGTCTTCTAGCGCAGAGTCTCGAGGGTGAGCGAGGGCCTCGGGGCCCCCCGACCGCCTGGTCCAACATGCCCTACCTCCTGTTAGCCGGCGGGGGAATCGTCTCGAGCAGTGCTCGTGGCTACGAGCGTCCCGTCGTCCTTGGTCTTCGCGCCGTCGCCGGTCGAGGCCGGCGCGTCGGCCGCGGGGGCGGGTCCATACACGCCGCCCGGGAGGCGCACGGCGCGGCCCTCCTCCACCGCCTCGCGGAGCGCTGCGCGGAAGCGCCCGGGGCCCCAGTAGCGGGCTCCGACGATCCGCTCGAGCTCGTCGCGCTCGAGCGGTCCGTGCTCCTGCAGCGCACGGGCGATGATCTCGATCTCGCGGTCCAGGTCCTGGCTCGCGGTTGCTATGAGCCTGCTGGCAGTGCCCGAAGTCGCCATCATGCCCGGCGAGTAGAAGGCGCTGCCGGGGCCGGGCAGATAACGCCGAACTCCCTCGCGCTCGCGCCCGAGCTTGCGCTCCCTCCGCGCTCTGATGCGCTCCTCGCGCTCGGTCTCCGAGAGAATGACCTCCTCGGTGCGAAGCTCCTCCGCCCTCACGCGGTGCTGGGCGGCTTCCACCCGCTCCTCGGCGGCGAGCGCGGCGAGTTCGTGGGCGCGCGCTTCGCGCTCGAGCCGCGACGCCTCGTCGGGATCGCGTCGAGCGCGGGCCTCGAAGGCCCTCGCCCTGGCGGCGTGCACGTCCGCCCAGCGGTCAGACATCTCCGCGCGGGCACGCGCCAGCTCCGCGCCGGCGCCTTTGAGGTGCTCAGCTTCGCCTCGAGCCTCCTCGGCGAGCGCACGCTGCTCCTTCTCCTGCGCCCGCTCGGCTGCAGCCTCGGCGAGCGCCGCGTGAGCTTCGGCGTCGGGCTCGTGCTCGGCGGCCAGCGCGGCGGCGCGCTCCTCGTACGCTCGCGCTCGCGCTTCGGCCGCGGCGGCTCGCTCCTGGGCCGCGCGGCGGTCGGCCTCGGTCACGGCCTGAGCCGCGACTGCGCGCTCCTCGTGTGCAAGCGCTCGTTGGTCGAGGGACTGCGCATTCAATTCTGTGATCTGGGCGAGAGCTTCCTCGACCCGCAGGCGTGCCGCCGCGTCCGCATCGCCGGCGTCGGCCTGGCTGCGCAGGGCGTGCAGCGCGGCACGGTGTTCGGCCGCCGCCGCGCGTTCCGACTCCGCCTGCTCCCTCGCGCGGACCGCCTCGCGGCGCTCGCTGTAGACCTCAGGCGCGGGGCGGGGAGGCACCGTAACCGGCACCGGCAGCAGCAGCTCTGCCTCTTCGGCGGTGAGCGGTTTCGCGATCGCCTCCAGCGACTGCTGCTCGGCACGCACGCCAAGGAACAGCTCCGCTATCCCCCCGACGGCCATCGCAGCGGCGCCGATGAAGAAGCCCAGTGCGACCTCGTCGACGTTTCCGCTGTGGATGAACTGGCCGAAGAGCTCGGGGCCGGTGATCCCGCCGACGGCGGTGCCCACGGCAAAGAACAGGGCGATCGCGAGCGCCCGCGTCTCCATCGGGAAGACCTCGCTGACGGTGAGGTAGGCCGAGCTCGCTCCCGCCGAGGCGAGGAAGAAGCTGGCGAGCACGAGCGCCATGAACGACCAGGTGGTGAGCGAGCCGCTCATCAACAGCACCCCGAGCACCACCACGAGACCAGATGACGCGAGGTAGGTGCCCGAGATCATGGGAATGCGACCAACGGTGTCGAACAGGCGCCCCAGCAGCAGCGGGCCCAGGAAGTTGCTGGCCGCGAAGATCGTCATGTAGAGCGGGACAGAACCGGTCCGCACGTGGAAGAACTGGTGCAGGATCGTGCCGAGGTCGAACACCACGGCGTTGTACAGGAACGCCTGCCCTACAAACAACGCGAGACCGAGGATCGCACGGCGCGGATACCGCTTGACCGCGACGCGTGCGATCTCGCGGAACGGGATCGTGTCGCGCTGGCGGATCACGATCGACTCGCCCGGCTCCGGCAGCCCCTGTTTGGTCTCGGCGCGCACCTCGGCCTCGATCTGCTCCACGATCCGCTCGGCCTCGCGCTCGCGCCCATGGATGAACAGCCAACGCGGACTCTCGGGAAGTGCCCTGCGCAGGATCAGGATGCCGAGCCCGATGAGGGCTCCGACGCCGAACGCGAGCCGCCATCCCACGTCCGTGGGGAAGATGGCAGTGTCGAGGAACAGCAGGGCCGCCAGTCCGCCCATGCCCGAGCCCACCCAGTAGCTGCCGTTGATCGCCAGGTCGACCTGCCCGCGGTTGCGTGCGGGGATCAGCTCGTCGATGGCCGAGTTTATGGCCGAGTACTCGCCGCCGATGCCCATGCCGGTGAGAAAGCGGCAGAGGAACAAGTACCAGGGCGCGAAGGCGAAGGCAGTGGCCACGGTGGCAGTCAGGTAGAGCAGGAGCGTGACCATGAAGAGCTTCTTGCGACCGTGCCGGTCGGTCAGCTGCCCGAACACGAGTGCGCCGATGCACGCCCCGGCGACATAGATCGCTGCAGCTGTCCCGACCCCGGCGGCGTTGAGATGTATGCCGCTGCCCGGCTCCGTGAGGCGTGGCGCGATCGCGCCTACGATCGTGACCTCCAGGCCGTCGAGGATCCAGACCGTGCCCAGGCCGAGCACGACCCTCCAGTGGAATCGCGACCACGGCAGGCGGTCCAGGCGCGCCGGGACCTGAGTTCGGATCGTGCGCCCGGCGAGCGCGCTCATCGCTCACTCCCGGCTTGTGGCGCAGCGCGTCGGCTCTCACGCCGCGCTTGGGCCGACCTTGCCGCGCGCCGTCCGGCGGCCCACGATGCCCACAGCCATAGGACCCCCGGAGCGAGAAGAAGCAGCAGTGACCAAGCGGCCAACTCCAAGTCGATCCCTTCGCCGAAATCCCGATCCCTGCTGCAACCGTTAGGTCGCGCAGGTCGCCCGCCAAGCCCCGGAGCTCAGCGCGATGCTGCCGGCTCGCCCACGCGCGACCCGGCGTCCCGGCGCGCCGCTCGGCGGTAGACCCGCTCATAGGCGGAGGCGACCTGGTCCGGAGCGAACCGTTCCGCCGCCGTTCGCCGGCATTCGTCGGGAGAGATCTCGCCAGCCTGCTCCACGACGGCCGCCATCTCGTCCTCGTTCTGCACCAGGAAGCCGTTGACGCCGTGCTGAATGATCTCGGGAGCAGCGCCGTTGGCGAAGGCGAGGACCGGAGTGCCGGCCGCGAGCGCCTCGACCATGACGAGCCCGAAGGGCTCCGGCCATGTGATGGGCATCAGAAACGCGAACGCGTCGGCGAACAGGCGCTGCTTTCGCGCACCGCCGACCTCGCCCACGTACCGGATCATGCGGCCATCGATGTGGGGCTGGACCTCGGTGGCGAAGAAGCGCTCATGTCCCGGCTGCACCGGTCCGGCGAGGATCAGCGGCCGGTTGACCGCTTTTGCCACCTTGATCGCCCGCTGAGGACCCTTCTCAGCGACCATCCGCGCGACCCACAGCAGGTAATCCTCCTTGTGGTAGCCCACCGGCCAGGAATCGACGTCGATGGGGTTGTAGACCACGTCATCGACGCCTGTATCGGGCGGTGCCATGCCGGCCTGCGAGCGACTGATGCAGACGATCCGCCCCTTGCGTCCGTGGTAGGCGTAGTAGGGGCTGGTGTCGTGGTCGAACGGCCCGTGGACCGTGTGCACCAGCGGCGTGGCGAGGCGGTTGGCCATCGCGAGGGGCGTGTAGCCGCAGTGGTCATGCACCACGTCGAACGGGCGATCCTCGGCCGCCGCGTCGACGGCCTCGAACGCTCGTGCCACGTGGTCCGCCTCGATCAGCGCACGCTGGATTTCCTCGGGATGCGCGGATTGCAGCAGCGGGCGCACCCGCGCCTTCGACCTCGACCCCGGAGCACAGAACAGCTCGACGTCGTGTCCCTGTTCCACGAGCGCGTCGCAGAGGAGGGCGACGACGAACTCGATGCCGCCGTAGCCCGGCGGGGGAACGGGAATCCAGGGCGGCGCGAGCATCGCGATCCGCATGCGCGCCTCGTCGCCCGGCTCCGCGCGCTGGCGCTCGGGGACACCGTGCCGGTCGTCGAGCTGGACCTCGTTGTGGCCGCTTTCGAATCGGTAGTGGCGCGACGCCATGTCTGGGCCAGTAGTTCCTACCGTCTCGTGTTCAAGTTGGCGCGGACGGCGAGCGGTCTACCTTTGCCTACGGGAGCGATGCACGAAGTTGCGATTTCCTCAATGAGCCCGGACCGCTACCGGGAGGTCTCCACCCCGGAGCAGTTCGCCGCGTTCGAACGTGGCGTCGGCGAGGCGCGCGAGCTGCTCGACGGCCGCGTGGTGTGGAACGTGAACTCGACCGCGCGGGGAGGGGGCGTCGCCGAGCTGCTGTCCTCGCTGGTCGCATACGCGCGCGGCGCGGGCGTGGACGCCCGCTGGTTGGTCATCGACGGCTCGCCGGAGTTCTTCGCCGTCACCAAGAGAATCCACAACCGGCTGCACGGCGCCCCCGGCGACGGAGGCCCGCTCGACGAGGCGGCCCGGCGCATCTACGAGACGACGCTCGCGCAGAACGTGCCGGAGTTCTGCGGCCGCGTTCGCGAGGGGGACGTGGTGATCGTCCACGACCCTCAGCCGGCGGGACTGATCGCCGCGGCGCGTGAGGCGGGCGCGGCTGTCATCTGGCGCTGCCACGTGGGCCTGGACCATCCCAACGACACGGCGCGCGAGGCGTGGTGGTTCCTGCACCGCTATGTCGAGCCCGCCGAGGTGTACGTCTTCTCGCGTGACTCCTTCGCGTGGGAGGACCTGGACCGAGATCGGATCGCAGTGATCGCCCCCTCAATCGATGTGTTCTCCCCCAAGAACGAGGACCTGCCGAGTGAGACGGTCATGGGCGTGCTGCGAGCAAGCGGCGTGCTCCCTGACGCAGGCGACCCCGGCAGTGCCCTGTACCGGCGTCAGGACGGCACCCCGGGGCGCGTCGGCCGCCGCGTCGAGCTCTTCGAGGAGCAGCGGTTGACGGCCGCGATGCCTGTCGTGCTGCAGGTGTCGCGCTGGGACGTCCTGAAGGACCCGCTCGGGGTCATACGGGGCTTCGCGGAGCACGTGCCAGAAAGCACGCGCGCCCACCTGCTCTACGCCGGTCCGGCGGTGTCGGCCGTTGCCGACGATCCCGAGGGCGCGAAGATGCTGCACGAGGCGCTCGAGCTGCGGGAGCGTCTGCCGCCGGAGCCGCGCAGCCGCCTGCATCTGGCTTCCCTCCCGATGGAGGACCCGGAGGAGAACGCGATCATCGTCAACGCGCTCCAGCGTCATGCACGTGTGATCGTCCAGAAGAGCCTCGCGGAGGGCTTCGGCCTCACGGTGGCCGAGGCGATGTGGAAGGCACGGCCAGTCGTGGCCTCGCGGATCGGCGGCATCCAGGATCAGATCGTCCACCACGAGAGTGGCGTGCTGCTCGATGACCCGCGAGACCTGAAAGCGTTCGGCGCGGCGGTGACGGACCTTCTCCGTGACTCAGAGCAGGCTGAGCTGATGGGCCGCAGGGCCCGCGAGCGCGTGCGCGACCGGTTCACGAGCCCGCGCAGCCTGCTCGACCATCTGGCCGTGATTCGCAGGGTTCTCGGCCAGCCGCGCGAAGGTGCAGTGGCTTGAGCGCCCACGGCAGACCTGCCAGGCCGCGCTCGTGGCTGATCGACATGGATGGCGTGCTCATGTACGAGGAGCTCGCGATCCCGGGGGCCGACCGATTCCTCGCGCGCCTGCACGACCTGGAGATGTCGTTTCTCGTTCTGACGAACAACTCGATCTACACCCGCCGCGACCTGGCGGCGCGTCTGCGGGCCAGCGGACTCGACGTAACCGAGGACACGATCTGGACATCCGCGCTCGCCACCGCGCGCTTCCTGGAAGAGCAGCGCCCGGGTGGGAGCGCGTTCGCGATAGGCGAGGTGGGCCTCACGACCGCGCTGCATCAGGCCGGCTACACGCTCACCGAGCACAACCCGGACTACGTCGTGCTGGGCGAGACCCGGACCTACAGCTTCGAGCGGATCACGCGCGCGATCCGGCTCATCATCAAGGGCGCCCGCTTTATCGCCACGAACCCAGATCCGACCGGGCCATCAGCAGCAGGCCCGCTCCCGGCGACCGGGTCTGTAGCGGCGTTGATCAGCCGAGCCACGGGCGTTTCCCCCTACTTCCTCGGAAAGCCAAACCCGTTGATGATGCGCTATGCCCTCAACACACTTGGCGCCCACTCGGAAAGCACGACCATCGTCGGCGACCGGATGGACACCGACGTGGTTGCCGGCCTCGAGGCGGGCCTGGAGACGATCCTCGTCCTGAGCGGCGTGACCACACGCGAGGAAGCGGAGCGCTACCCGTACCGTGCCTCGCGCGTCGTCGACTCCGTCTCGGATCTCATCGGCGAGCTCGACCGCCCGGGTGGCCGGGTCCTTGCCTGAAACCCGGCTCCTCCTAATCCTCGAGCCCGGCGGCTTGAAGGGCCTGTGCTTGGTCGTTGTAGTAGCCCAGCTTCACCGCCTTACCGCGACGAAACGACGCAACAAGGGCATCGGCGCGCCTGAGTTCCATGCCACTACCCCTCCCCTCTACGACCATCGTGAACAGCGCTACCACTTCGTCGTCACCGGCGTTGCGAATCTCAATGTTCTCAATGTGCCAACTGTCCCAGGCTTCCTCCCAGCGCGCGATCCAAGTGAGAAAGGAATCCCCGCCGGTCGCCTCGGGGATGTCGGCATCGTCGATCTCCACCTCTGGATCGAGGTCGGCCAGGGCTGCCGGCCAATCCTTTCCCTCTATGGCATCGATGATCCGCCGCATGACTTCGACGTTCTCCTCGGACATCCGCCCCCAGTCTCCCACAGGACGCGAGCGGCGGACGCCTTCCGGTCAGCCTGAGGCTGCACATCACACGGGGGTCAGCGAGGGGACTCGAACCCCCGACCCCCTGGACCACGACATGACAAGGCCGGGTATCGCTGGGTGCGCGGGTCCGCTCGTCGGGTGAGCGTGTAGCCCTCGCCGATCTCACCGTAGGTGCGCGAGCAAACGTGCCGCCTACGTTCGGGGTAGTGCGAGCTCGACTGCGATCGCGACGTCGTTCTGGGCTGCCCAGCGGATCGTGTCTCGCGGGAAGCGGATCTCGGGCGTCTGTGTGGAGGTGGGCTCCACTACGCATGTGATGGTGGCATCGAGGTGGAGCTCGTCGCGAACCCGGCGAAGCTCGTTCTGCGCGGGAGCGATGAGCGCAATCAGCTCGGACAGCATGGCGGTGATCTCGAGCGCGTTCAGCGGGCCGACCGCGACCCCCCATGTGCCGCCTACGTGCCGGCCGTTCTCGCTGTGGTCGGGCTCGATGGGAGCGTCGGGCGCCGTGGGCTGGATTCCGAGCTGTGCTGTCACGTAGTCGTGGTCGAACGGTACGCCGGTGAGCTCGAAGGAAACCCAGACGTGCGGCGGGGTTTCGGCCGTTGCGGGCATCCACGGGCGCCGGTCCGTGTCCGCGGCTGGTTCAGGCTCGGCCACTGCCTGCCTCGCGCCGAAACGTTCTCTCGAGCTGCGCGCCCTTTGCCGTGAGCCGCCAGGCGTTCGACCCGCCCGCTCGCTGTCCCTTGCCGGTGTTCTCCATCAGCCCGAGGTGAGCGAGGCGGGCGAGCATCTTTGAGATCTGCCCTTGGTCGCGTATGCCGGCCCGCCTGCTGACCTGGTTGTTGCCGAGCCCGGGTTGTTCGGCGACGACGCCGAGCACCATGAGGGTGCGGTAGGTGAGACGCATCTCAAGCCCCTCCAATGGCTGGTTCGGATGCTCGCGCTCGGCCGGTGGAGGCGCCGGGGCGGGGACCGGCCGGGTGAGCTCTCGGCGCGCCGCTCGCGGCCCGAGATACGGGAGGACGATCATGCTCATCAACGGGTTCAGCAGACCGATGAGCGGCTCGGGGTCGGGGTTGAGGAGCCGCGTGTGGATCACGCCGAGCGCACCGCCGACCACCCCCTCGGCGGTCAGGGGAGATGGGTCGGCTGCCCGTCTCTCGCGGCGTCCGCGGTCGATGACGCCAGCGAGCTGGTCGAGCACGTCGCGGCGGCGGGCGAGTGTCGCGGCGTGGCCGGCGGGGGCGTCCAGCACGCACAGGCGGGCAAGCGCGGGCTGCTCGTCGAAGAACGCGAGGAGTGCGTGAAGTCCGGCGCGCACCGAGCCGGCCCAAGTGTCGTGGGCGGCATAGGCCGCGTTGGCACGGATGAGGGCGGTGTGGACGGTCTGCTCGATCGCGGCGAGGAGGCAGTCGTCGAGGCCGCGGTACAAGATGTAGAAGGTGGGCCTGGAGACCCCGGCGCGCTTGACGACCCGCGCGACGCTCGCGCTCCGGACGCCGTGCTCGTCGGCGACGTGGACCATCGCGGTGAGGATCCGGGTGCGCTGCGCGTCTCTGACATGGTCGCGGTCGCTGCGTGCGGAGCCCTCCCGTCGGCGTGGGCGGGCTCCCGAGGCGGTTGCGTGGCGGGCGCGACGCTGCCGGTCGGCGACCGGCATCAGAGTGTCACCGCGCCGCCGGCTGCGACATACACACCCGTCCACACGAGCATGCACCAGAGTGCCGCGACGGCCCAGATCGCCGTCGGGATGAGGCGCGTGAGCCATCGTTCCCTGCTTTCGCGACGATTTGGGCGGCGCGCTGGGTCCCACGACGGCTCGCCGTAGAGGATCAGACGGCTCTGCGTGCGGCGTGGCGTGGCGCGGATGCGGCGGCGTTCGTGTGGATGTCCGGTGCGCTGATTCATAGGTCGGGTGTTGTTCGGGCTGTGAGTGGGAGTAGTCGAGGGTGCCGTGGCCACAGGGACGGCCACGGCACCCCCACAGGCAGCCCTGAGCGCTCGCAGGGTGGGGCCGGACGTGCGCTCGGGGCCCTGAGCGCCGCAAGGAGGGAGGAGCGGCGCTCAAGCTTTCGGCAGACAGGAGCAGCCCAAGCTGGGCAGGCAGCGAACCCCCTCTTGATGTTGGTGCGTGCTGCTTACTTCTTCTTGTGCTTCCGCCCGTGTTTGACTTTGCCGTGCTTCTTGGCCTTCGGGCATCCGGAGACGGCGATCCTGGTGGTCTGGGTGATCTGCGCGCCGTTCTGGCCGGTGATCGTGGTCGGCATGTTCAAAGCGCCCTTGCAGAGGTTGCCATTGGCGGCGAGCGCCGAATGCGGGCCCTGTGGGAGCACCAGATCGAACGTGCTGATGGGAGCGTCAGGCACCGAGTTGAACGTCGAACTCGTGATCCCATGTTTGATGTCCGTGTTGCCGTCCAGGTAGAGCGTGATCCCTTCGCCCTGGAGGATGACCACGAGATCGGGGAAGGCAGCGCCGCCGTGGGAGACCAGATACGCGGGTCCCTTGAGAGGCTGTGCGAGCACGGGCGTTATCGCCGCGGCCGTCCCCACGACGGATGCCGCCGGGCATGAGGCGGGGTTGGCGCTGAACATGGCTTCCGGGCATGCTTTCTGCAGCGTCGTCAGCCTGGACGGCAGCGCCTTCGGCAGTAGCACCCTGACTTTGGCGATGTTCGCCTGCCCGGAGCCGGAGGTGACCTTCACGTGAAGGCTCTCGCCGCCGGCTTTGCTGTGCTTGGCCTGGGTGAGCGCCGTGAGCCCTGGCTTGAACGGCA
>JAXDGO010000018.1:0-2895 GCA_034665005.1 Solirubrobacteraceae bacterium
GTGAACAGCGGGCCGCGCATGTTGACCTCGAGCAGCTTTTCGACGTGTTCGGGTGTCACCTCCGCCAGCGTGCGCAACTCCTGAATCCCGGCGTTGGCGACCACGATGTCGAGCCCGCCCTTCTCCGACTTGACCGTGGCAACGAGACGATCGAGATCGTCCAGATCGGCCAGATCGCCCTGCACTGCCGTCACCTGGTGACCGATTGTCGCGACGGCTTTGTCGAGCTCGGACTGCCGCCGGCCGGTGATGAACACGTAGCCGCCCTCGGCCACGAACCGCTGCGCGGTCGCCAGGCCGATCCCGCTGCTGCCGCCGGTGATCACCGCGACCTTGCCGTCAAATCTCATCGGGCGTTCCGTTCGCCGTTGAGGCGGATCTGGGGCGGGCATTTCATGGTGGGTCTCCTTTGTCGGTGTCAGGTGTGCGTGCGGTGAGGTGTTTTGCGCTCAGGACACGGCTGGGTCCGGAATCGTTCTGAGCGCGGGCGCGGGCGCTTCGCCGCGGGTGTTCGTGGCGCGTAGCGCGATGACCGCTGCCGCGGCTAGGAAGATGCTGGCGGCGAGCAGCGCGCGCTGGAATCCCGAGGTGAGTGCGTCTGCTCTTGCAGCGTGGGCGACCAGTAGGTGGTGGGTGCGCGACGTGGCGAGCGCGGAGAAGATCGCGAGTCCGAGCGCGCCACCGAGCTGCTGTGAGGTGCTGACCAGCGCGGCGGCAAGCCCGGCCTTGTCTGGTGGCACACCGGCGTTTGCCGCCGTCTGAACGCTCACGAGGACGGCCCCGAAGCCGAGCGACATCACGAATAGGCCGGGCAGTAGATCGGGCAGGTAGGAGCCATGGACGGGGACGCGCGAGAGGTAGTAGACGCCGCCGGCGGCCAGCAGCGAGCCGGCGACGATCACCGGCCGCGTGCCGATGCGGACGAACAGCTGCGACACGACGACGGAGGAGATCCCGACGCCGACGGTGACCGGCAGGTACGCGGACCCCGCTTGGATCGGCGAGTAGCCGAGCACGTTCTGCATGTAGAGGGTGACGAAGAAGAACATCGAGTAGAAGCCCGCGATCGCGATCAGCTGGGTGGCATTGGCTGCCGCAAGGCCCTTGATGCGAAAGATCGAGAGCGGGGCCAGCGGGTTGCGGTGACGCTGCTCGTTGATCACAAACGCGACCAGCAACCCGAGCGCGCCGGCGAGCTCGGCGATCGTGCGGGCCGCACCCCAGCCAACGTCAGGCGCCTTCACAATCGCGTAGACCAGTAGCAGCATCCCGCCGGTCGCGAGGATCGCGCCCGGCGTGTCGAAATTCGCCAACCGCGCGCGGCGCCGCTCTCCACTAATAAGCCGGAATGCCCCGGCGAGCACGAGCGCGCAGAAGGGCAGGTTGACGAACATCACCCACCGCCACCCAGGCCCCTCGGAGAGCACTCCGCCCAGGAACACCCCGACGGCGGCGCCAAGGCCGGCCATCGCACCCCAGGCGCCGAGCGCCGTGTTACGGTCGGTGCCGTCGCTGAACGTCGTTGTCAGGATCGATAGCGCCGCCGGGAGCATCACCGCGGCGCCGAGGCCCTGCGCGAGGCGCGCGCCTACCAGCGTCCCCTCGCTGCCGGCAAGGCCGCCGACGAGCGAAGCGAGCGCGAACAGCGACGTTCCCGCGACGAGGATCCGCCGGCGGCCGAGCAGGTCGGCGGCGCGGCCCCCGAGCAGCATGAAGCCGCCATACGTGAGCAGGTAGCCGCTGACCACCCATTGCAGGCTCTGAACCGAGAAATGCAGGTCGCGCCGGATCGAGGGAAGCGCGACGTTGACGATCGAGGCGTCGGCGAAGTCGAGGAACGCGACCACGCACAGCAACGCCAGGGTGAACTTGCCGCGACGAGTAGCAAGGAGCGACGAGCGAGGGGATGATGCCGCCATGCAGAAGGTCCTCCTGAGCAAGGGGGGTCTAAGTTAGTTGGCTAACTAACTTAGCAAAAAGAAAAGAGGGTCCCCGCCCCCGCTATCCTGATAGTGAGATGACTGACTCAGAAGGCACGACTGATGGCGGCCGGCCCGGCCTCGAGACGCGGCAGGGGCAACCCGTAGCCGACAAGCGCCAGCGGCTGGTCGAGAGTGCGCGCCTGGTTTTACATCAGCAGGGGGTCGAGAAGACGACGATCGCGGACATCGCGCAAGCGGCGGACGTGCCCGTGGGCAACGTCTACTACTACTTCAAGACCAAAGACGAACTCGTGCAGGCGGCGATCGACGCTCGAGCACAGGACATCGAGACGGCGCTCGCGTCGTTCGATCGCCACCGGAGCCCCAAGGCGCGGCTGAAGGCGTTCTTGAAGTTGATCACAGCCCAGCGCGACGTAGCCGCGCGATATGGCTGCCCGCACGGGACGCTGTGCTCGGAGCTCAACAAGCGAGACGATGGTCTCGGGCACGCCGGCACGAAGCTCATGCAGCTGTGGATCGACTGGGCAGAGGAGCAGTTCCGGGCGATGGGCAGACGCGACGCTCGCGACCTCGCCGTCGCGCTAATCGCCTCCTACCAGGGGATCATGTTGCTGACTAACACGTTCCGCCAACCCGAACTGATCGTCCGAGAGGCGCGCCGCCTAGACCGCTGGATCGACTCGCTGGCTTGAGCCACCGCACGAGTCACACTTCCGATCTTGGTGGACATCAGATCTGTCGCCGGGCCTCTCGGAGCCTCGCGACACACCTGCCTTGGAACAAGCTCAGGGTGTGGTCGGCGTTCGGCGTGAGTACCGCGCCGACATCGAAGCAGGAGCCAAGCCCAAACGGCGCCGCGACCCGCATCTCGCCACGAGCGTGTTCGCCGACCAGCGCGACGGTGTCGAGCGACGGGATCTCCCCGTCTTCCCTGAGATCCGCGCGTTTGCAG
>JAXDGO010000019.1:0-104656 GCA_034665005.1 Solirubrobacteraceae bacterium
GATCGTGTTCCTGTCATCGATCGGCGGGCGCGTGGAGATGGCCTTCACGGCGCCCTATGCAGCCTCCAAGCACGCGATCGAGGCGTTCGGGGACGCGCTCCGCGTGGAGCTGCACAGCTCGGGGATCCAGGTGGCGCTCCTCGAGCCGGGGTCGGTCGCGACGCCGATCTGGGACAAGGGCCGCGCGGAAGCCAAGCTCGTGAGCATCCCGCCGGAGCTCGAGGGCGAGTACGGGCATGTTGCGGCCGCGATGGAGAAGGTGCTCGAGGACACGGCGCGCCGAGGCGTCCCGCCCGAGATGGTCGCCGCGACGATCGAGCGCGCGCTCACCGCGCGGCGCATGAGGGCCCGCTACGTGGTCGGCCGCGACGCGAAAGCGATGATCGTCCTGAGGCGCCTGCTGCCCGATCTCGTCTTCGACCGGGTCATACGCCGCGCGCTCGGGGTGTGAGCTGTCTGAGCGGGCGCCGCGGGACAGGCGTGCGCTGGACGCCTTGACGATCGAATTGCACCGCCGGCGGCGCTAGCGTGTAGCGCCGGTCGACCATGCCGGACCCAAGCGAAGCCACAGCCCCAGTCGCACATCTCCCCGCCCCGCCCTCTGAACTGAGGGCCTGGCTGCTCGCCGCCTCGGCCGGCGTGCTCGGGCTCGCCGTGCTGGTCGCGGTCCTCACGGGGGTCATCGGCCGCAGCTCGCCGGCGACGCCGCCACCGCCCGTGCTGATCGTCGCGCAGACTCCCGTCGCGGGGCCGGCGGCGGCGGCGAGCGCTCTCGCCGCGGTGGCGGGCCACGGCTCCTCCGCCCTGGCCGGCGCCGAGGCGCGCCGGCGCCCGGCCGCGGTGGTGACGCGTCCGGGCAGCCGCCAGCAGCAGCTCGATGCCAGGCGCTTGGCGGCGGCGACGCGGGCGCACATCGCGCGCAGGTGGCTCGAGGGCTTCTATCCGATCTACGAGGCGGCGCAGGGCACCTTCGGGGTCAACTGGCTGCTGCTGGCCTCGGTGCACATGCAGGAGACCGCGTTCTCGACGGCGCCCAGCACCTATCAGGGCCTCAACTTCGCGCACTGCTGCGGTGGCCCGATGCAGTTCAACGTGACCAACGGCTCGGTCACGACCTGGGACCTCGTCGCCAACTCCTACATTTACGGGCGCCGGCCGGCGAGCTACAACCATCCCACGGCCACGCACCCGTCGATCTACGACGACTTCGACTCGATCATGGCCGGCGCGCACCTGCTGTCGGCGGATGGGGCGGCCTACGCGCTCGACGGCTCGGCCTGGGCGGCGGCATACGACTACTACGGCCACGACGCCACGGGCGTCGTCTACGCCGACGAGGTGCTCGCGCGCGCGATCGGCTGGTCACAGCACGGCTTCTGCATCAACTGCGGCGTGGACACGGCGATGGTGGACGCCGTGCATGCGGCCTACGGAGCGCCGGTCCTCGCGACGCTCACCCGGCCGGCGCGACCGCCTGCGCCGGCGCCACGGGCCCGCCGTGGCGCCGCCCGGCGCCGCGGCTGAGCCGCGGGCGCCTCAGGCGGCGTCGGCCTGTGCGATCAGCTCGCCGGCCACCCTGTCGGTCGCCCTGGCGGTACCGCCGAGCAGGCGCCTTGAGAGCTGGGCGCGGCGGAAGTAGAGGGGGGCGTCGTGCTCCCAGGTCGCGCCGATGCCGCCGTGCACGGAGATCATCGTGCGCGCCGCGTCATCCAGCGCGCGCCCGGCCACCGAGCGCGCTGCGCTGGCCGCGAGCGGGAACTCCGCGGGCCCTCCGTGGCGGGCCCAGCCCGCGTAGTAGAGCAGCGAGCGCCCGTTCTCCAGCTGGCGCAGCACCTCGGTCAGCGCATGCTTGACCGCCTGGTAGGAGCCGATCGCGCGACCGAACGTGTGGCGCTCCTTGGCGTAGGCCACCGAGACGTCGAGCGCAGTCTCGACGCTGCCGAGCGACTCGGCCGCGATCAGCGCCTGCGAGAGGTGCCAGGCCGCCGCCAGGGACTCGGCGGGAGCGTCCAGCAGCGTTGCCGGGGCGTCCTTCAACGAGACGTGTCCCAGCGAGCGGGTGGCGTCGTAGCGCCGCACGGGCGCCACCGAGACGCCCTCGGCGTCTGCCTCGATGGCGACGCCGACGGGCTTGCCGTCGAGCAGCGCGACGCCGACGAGCAGCTGTGCGCCCGGCGCGTCCGGCACGAACGACAGCTCGCCGCTGACCCGCGCCTCATCGCCGCCGCCGGTCGCCGTGGGCGCCGGCGCGCGCGCCGCCCCGCCGGCGGGGTCGACCGACCAGCTCTGATCGAGATCGTCGGGCGGGCTGACCGGCAGGTAGGCGGCGCGGCGCTCGCCGGTCGCGAGCGCCTCGAGCATGCCGGAGGCGTTCGGCGCGTCGCCTAGGATCGCGGTCGCCGGGAGATGGCCGAGCAGGGCGATCCCCGCAAGCACCCGGCCGCACTCGCTCAGCACGAGCATCGCGTCGAAGACGTCAAGCCCGGCGCCGCCGTGGGACTCGTCGATCAGCAGGCCCGGCCAGCCGGCCTCCTTGGCCGTCGGCCAGAGGTCGGGGAGCGCGCCGTCGTTCCCGTCGAGCGCCTCGCGGGCCGCTTCGAGCGTCTTGAATCGCGACAGCGTGCCGCGCGCGGCCTCACGCAGGAACACCTGCTCGTCGGAGAGGGCGAGGTTCATGCCGCGGCTCCTTCCTTGGAGCGCAGCTCGGAGAACGGGATGCCCTTGTCGAGCCGTGGCTCGGGGGGCAGGCCGAGCACGCGCTCGCCGATCGTGTTTCGCAGGATCTCCTCGGTCCCGCCGGCCGACTTCAGCCCGGGCAGGAACGAGATCATGTAGGCCCACTCGCTGTCCTCGGACAGCGCGTCGGGGCCGCGGATGTCGGCGATCAGATCGCCCGCCTTGATCGCTCCGCTGACGATCGTGACCTTCGCCAGGCCGGCCTCCGGCCCGGGAACCTGGCCTTTCTGGAGGGCCGTCAGCGTGCGGTACCCGGTGAAGCGGACTGCCAGCAGCTCGCTGCCGATCTCGCCGAGCTGATGGCGCACCTCGGGGTCGCGCCGGGCGTGCTCGTCGGAGGCGATCGCGGCGGCGAAGCGGCCCGAGTTGTAGCCCAGCCCCTCGCTGCCGAGCCCGATCGTCACGCGCTCGAACATCAGCGTCGTGAGCGCGGTCCCCCAGCCGTTGCCGACGCCGCCGACCACGGCGCCCGAATCGAGCGCGACGTCGTCGAAGAAGACCTCGTTGAACTCCGCCTCACCGGAGATCTGCCGCAGTCCGCGAACCGTGACGCCCTCGCCGTCCATCGGCACGATGAACATCGTCAGGCCCTTGTGCTTGGGGACGTCGGCGTCGGTCCGCGCGAGCAGCAGCCCGTAGGAGGCGAACTGGGCGTTGGTGGTCCACACCTTCTGGCCCGTAAGTCGCCAGCTGCCGTCCTCCTGCAGACGCGCGCGCGTCTGCACCGCGGCGAGATCCGAGCCGGCGGCAGGCTCGGAGAACAGCTGGCACCAGACCTCGTCGCCGTGGAGCAGCGCGGGCAGGTAGCGGGACTTCTGCTCCTCGGCTCCGTGGGCGATGATCGTCGGCCCGAGCATGCCGACGCCGATCGCGTCGAGGATGCCGGGCACTTTCGCGCGGGCGATCTCCTGGTTGCAGATGACCTGCTCGATCGGACCGAGGCCCTGGCCGCCGTACTCCTTCGGCCACGTCACCCCGGCGAGCCCGCCCTCGGCGAGCTTGCCCTGCCATGTGCGGCGGGCGGCGAGTATCTCGGCCTCGTCCTCGAGCGCTCCCGGCCCCTGCAGGACGGGTGCCTCGGATCTGTGCTGCTCGAGCCATGCGCGAACCTGAGCGCGATAGGCGGCCTGCTCCGGTGTGTCGTCTAGATCCACGGCTCCTCCTTTGGCTGACTGGCCAGTCAATCCGTCGCTACGCGAACGGTACTCCACCGCGAAAGGGCATGCTGCGACGCGCTCAGGCCGTCGGCGGGATCGGCGGCTCGTGCACCGGGCGCTGGCCGTAGACGCGCTCGAACGCCCGGTCGAGCAGCTTCTTGGCCTGGGTCGCCGGGTTCGGGGAGTGCAGCAGCACGACGCCGAGACGCACGCCGTGGCGCTCCGCGGTGGCCACCAGGCACCTGCCGGAGGCGACCGTGTAGCCGGTCTTCAGCCCGGTTGTGCCGGGATAGCCCCAGATGAGCATCGGGTTGTTGTTGGCGAGGTAGAGCTTGCCGCCCTTGATCGGGAACGGCATGACCGCGTGGTAGGCGCCGGCGACCCTCGCGATGCGCGGCTGGGCGAGGTCGTAGTGGGCTAGGACGGCGAGGTCGGCCGCGCACGAGAAGTTGCCCTGGTCGTAGAAGCCGTGGGGCGAGGTGAAGTGGGTGCAGCCCATGCCGAGCCTCGCCGCCTCGACGTTCATGCGCTCCACGAAGCGCGCGACGGTTCCGGCGATGTGCTGGGCGAGCGCCACGGCCGCGTCATTGCCCGACGGGAGCATCAGGCCGTAGAGCAGGCTCTCGAGCCGCACGTGCCTGCGAACGGGCAGCACGCCGACCTTGGAGCCGTCCGCTTTGACCGCCGCTGGCGTGACCAGCACCGGAGCGTCGCTCGGCGCCGATTTGACCGTGAGCAGGGCGGTCATCATCTTCGTCAGGCTCGCGATCGGCAGGCGTGTGGAGGCGCCGCGCTCCCAGAGGACCCTGCCGCTGGAGAGGTTGAACAGGAGCCCGGCTCTGGGCGGCCTGTGAAAGGGGACCTTGACAAGGTCCCGCCCGGGCGTGCCCAGGCCGGCCAGCGCGAAGGAGGGCTTGCCGAGCGGCAGGCCGGACGGAGAGACGGTCGGCGCCGGGGCCGGCCTCGGGGCGGGCCGGTGGGCGGCGCGGGGCGCGTGATGGGTGCGGCCCTTGGAGCGCCCGGCGAGCGCGACGGCCCCGGCGATCGCGGCGAGCAGCGCCAGGCCGAGCGCGCCGGTCACCATCAGCCGCCGCCGTTTCCTGCGGCCGGGTGGCCGACCGGCGCTGCGCCCGGGGCTGATGAACGGCGAGGTGCTCATCGGGGCGGGTTCAGAAGCGCGCCCACGACTCCGACGCCGAGCAGCACGAGAATGAAGATCGACAGCAGGCTTGCCAGGGTAAACCCCTGTTCGGCCACGGCGCGGAAGGTGAGGAAGCCCAGGCCGGCGATGAACACGAGGACCGCCCCGAGCACGAGGATGCGCCTCATGCGGGCGCGCCCGCCGGCGGGGCCATCAGTAGACCGGGTAGCTGGGCGGCTCGGACTTCCGGCGCACCGCGAACAGGCGGATCAGCGCGAGGCCGAAGGCGAAGCCGCCGACGTGGGCGAAGTAGGCGACGCCTCCGCCGCCGCCGGCCGGGTTGGCGAGCCCGGCGGCTCCGAATAGCAACTGCTCCAAGAACCAGAACCCGAGGATCAGCACGGCCGGCACCTCGATGATCGTCACGAAGAAGATGATGAATATGAGCGAGAGGATCCGCGCCCGCGGATAGAGCACGATGTAGCCGCCGAGCACGGCCGCGATCGCCCCGGATGCGCCGAGCGTGGGTGCCACCGAGTTCGGGCCGACGGCTATCTGCGCGGCCAGCGCCACGAGGCCGCCGGCGAGGTAGAAGACGAGGTATTTCAGGCGCCCGACGGCTTCCTCGACGTTGGGCCCGAAGATCGCGAGGAACAGCATGTTGCCGCCGATGTGCAGGATCCCGCCGTGCAGGAACATGGCGGTGAAGGCCGTCTCCCACGTGGGGATCTGGCCGGGAAAGGGCCCGTTCTTGCAGACGGCCTGGACCCCCGCGCCGCCGAATTCGGTCACTCCCGGCTCAAGCGAGCAGTATTTGCCGGGGTGCGTGAAGTCATAGGGGATCGCCGCGTCGTGCAGCACCGTGGAGGTGCTCGGCCCTCCGAGCAGGCTTCCGCCGTGACGGATCGAGAGCAGGTAGGCGATGACGTTGATCACGATCAGCGCCACCGTCGCGAACGGGAAGCGTTCGTTGGGGATGTTGTCCTTGAGCGGGATCATCGCTTCGCGCCCACGCGGGGCGCGGGTGTGCCAGAGCCTACTGGCGGCCCTATGCCCGGGCTGCCAGTGGGCCGACGCCTGCGAGGGACGGCTTGCCCGCCCAACCCACGTGCTGGTCGGCGTGGTAGGAGGAGCGCACCAGCGGGCCCGCGGCGACGTGGTCGAAGCCGAGCTCGTAGGCCGCGCGCTCGAGCTCGGCGAACTCGTCAGGGTGCCAGTAGCGCACGACCGGCAGGTGGCGCTCGGACGGGCGCAGGTACTGCCCCACCGTGAGGACCTGGACGCCGCTCTGTCGAAGCGCCGCGAACGCATCGATCATCTCCTCATGCGTCTCGCCGAGGCCGACCATCAGCCCGGACTTCGTCACGACCTCACCCTCGCCGAGCTCGCGCGCCAGCCGCAGCACCCGGCAGGAGCGGGCGAACTGCGAGCCGCGCCGCGCGAGCGGGTACAGGCGCGGCACCACCTCGACGTTGTGGTTGAAGACGTCAGGGCGCTCGGCGATCACCTTCGCGAGCGGCATCTCCTGCCCCTGGAAGTCGGGGGTCAGCACCTCCACCTGGCAGCCGGGCGCCTGGCGGCGGATCTGGCGGATCACGCCGACGAACGCCGACGCTCCCTTGTCCGGCAGGTCGTCGCGGTCGACGGACGTGATGACCGCGTGGCGCAGGCCCATCCGCGCGATCGACCGCGCCACGCGCGCCGGCTCCAGCGGGTCGTTCCACGTCGGCTTGCCGGTCTTCACGTTGCAGAAGCCGCACCTGCGGGTGCAGGTGTCACCGAGGATCATGAACGTGGCGGTGCCCCGCTCCCAGCACTCGCCGACGTTGGGGCAGGCGGCCTCCTGGCAGACCGTGTGCAGGTTCTCCGAGCGGATCAGCTCTGTCAGCTCGCGGTAGCGCTCGCCGCCGGGGGGCGGCACCTTGAACCAGGGTGGCTTTCGCTCGCGCAGCGGCCGCACGTCCGGGCCGAGGACGCTCAGCACGTCCATGCCCCCCGGGTTGGCGCGGGACCGGGTCCCACCCACCCCGCTCACGCGAGCACCGCCTCGAGGCCTGCGGCGTTCGCGGTGTCGATCCCGAGGCGATGCGGCGAGACCAGGCGCTGGCGCCGCCCGTGCGCCTCACAGAACTGGAAGGCCACGCGCCGGCGCATGCAGGCCAGCCCCGTCGAGCAGCCTGGCGCCTGCTCGCGCTCGAGCGAGGTCATGGTCACCGCGGGCAGCCCGCAGGCGACCACCCAGGCGAACGGCTCGAGGTCGACCTCCACGTTGACGGCGAACCCGTGGGTGCTGATCCCGCGCGAGACGTGCACGCCGATCGAGGCGATCTTGCGCTCCTGCACCCACACGCCGGTGTAGTCGGGACCGTCCTGCGGACGCGCGCGCGCCTCGATGCCCTCGTCGGCCAGCGCGGCGACGATCGCCGACTCCATCGTGCGCAGGTAGCGGCCGATGTCCTCGACGCCCATGATCGGGTAGCCGACCAGCTGCCCGGGGGCGTGGTAGGTGAGCCGCCCGCCGCGGTCGGTGTCGATCACATCGATGCCCCTGGCGCGATAGAAGTCCTCGCCGAGCGGCAGATCGCCCTCGGCGGAGCGCCTTCCGCGCGTGTAGACGGGCTCGTGCTCGAGCAGCAGCAGCGTGTCCGGCAGCTCGCCCGCCTGGCGCCTGTCACGGATCGCATGCTGGATCGCGAGCGCGTCGCGATATGGCACGACGCCGAGATGGCACACCCAGATCTCCGCAGCGAGGCTTGGTGTTTTCGGCGTGTAGCTCATCGTCAGCTGCCTTCAAGCCTAGCGCCGGACCACCGCGGCCCGGCCGATCAGAGCGTCAGCGCGGACGGCGTCTGCAGCAGCTCGCGCACGCGCGCGAGGAACTGCGCGGCGTCGGCGCCGTAGAGGATGCGGTGGTCGCAGGACAGCGTGAGCGCCATCGTCGCGCGAGCCGCCAGCTCGCCGCCACCGCCGATGTCGCCGCCGAGCACCACGGCCCGCATCTCGAGCGAGCCGACCGACAGGATCGCGGCCTGGGGCGGGTTGATGATCGCGGCGAAGCTCCTGATGCCGTACATGCCGAGGTTGGACACGGTGAACGTGCCGCCGCCGAGCTCGGGCGGGGTGATGGTCCCGGCGCGCACGCGCTCGGCCAGCGCGCGCGTCTCGCGCGCTATCTCGCCGAGCGCCTTGGAGTCGGCGTCGAACACGGTCGGCACGAGCAGCGCGTCCTCTGCGGCGACCGCGACCCCGACGTTGACACGGGAGTGCAGCTGCAGGCGCCCGTCCCGGTAGCTGCCGTTGGCCCGCGGATACTCGCGAAGCGCGAGCGCGCTCGCCTTGACCACCATGTCGTTGTAGGTGGGAACCTCCCGCTGCGCCGATGCGCCCGGCTCCCCGCCGGCGCGCTGCTGGGACAGGCGCTTGAGCTCGGTCCTCAGCTCCACGCACTGCTGCATGTCGACCTCGACCTGCAGAGGGAAGTCGGGGATCGTCGCCTTCGACTCCGCCATGCGCCGCGCGATCGTCTGCTGCGTGCGCGAGAGCTCCACGTCTCTGGTCTCGCCCTTGGCGGTCATCACATCCTGCAGCGCGGTGGCCTGGCCGGCCGCGCCCGAGGCCGGTGCGGCGGCGCCCGGGGGCGCTGCGGCGGCGCTTGTCGGCGGCGCCGACGGCGCGAGCACGTCCGCCTTCACGATGCGCCCGCCAGGGCCGCTGCCCGATATGCCCTGCAGGTCGACGCCCCGCTCGCTCGCGATCCGCCTGGCGAGGGGAGACGCCTTCACGCGGCCGCCGTCCGCCTCGCCGTCCGGCGGGGGGGCCGAACCGGTGCTCGCGGGCGGTGCCGGGGCGGCGTCGGGCGCGGCCACCGCCTCGCGCTCGGGCGCCGCTGATGCGAGCGGAGGCTCTGCGGCGCCGGCATCGGCCTGCGCCGCTCCTGCGGCCGGCGCCTGCGCCTCGCCTGCGCCCGCCTGGGCCACGTGGGCGATGACCACTCCGACGGCGAGCGTGTCGCCCTCTGAGGCGGTCGTCTGGAGCACGCCCGCCTGATCGGACTCGTAGGTCATTGTCGCCTTGTCGGTCTCGATCTCGACGAGCTCCTCGCCGCGCGCGACCTCCTCGCCGTCCTGCTTGAGCCAGCGGAGGATCGTTCCCTCCTCCATCGTGTCCGACAGGCGCGGCATCACGATCTCGGCCATCATGCGCCTGCGCCGTGCACGCCGGCGGCCGCGGCTGCGGCGCTGCCGGCGATGGCGGGCTCGCGGCCGAGGGCGAGCAGCGCCGCATGGACGACCTGCGGCTCGTGGGGGTAGGCGATGTCCTCGAGCGGCTTGGAGTACGGCATTGGGACGTCGGCGCCGGTGACCCGCTGCACGGGGGCGTCGAGGTCGTCGAAGGCCTGCTCGGTGATCAGCGCCGCGAGGTTCGCGCCGACGCCGCCATGCGGCCAGCCCTCCTCGACGATCACGCAGCGGTTCGTCTTGCGCACGGAGGCGAGGATCGTGTCGAGGTCGAGCGGGCGCAGGGTGCGCGGGTCGATCACTTCGGCCTGCACGCCATGCTCGGCGGCGAGCCGCTCGGCGGCCCGCTCGGCCGTGAGCGCCATGCGGGAGATGCCGACGATCGTCACGTCCGAGCCCTCGCGCACGATGCGTGCGCGGCCGAAGTGGACGAGCTCGTCCTCGTCGTCGGGCACCTCTCCCTTCAGCCCGTAGAGCGACTCGTGCTCGATGAAGATGACCGGGTTCTCGTCGCGGATCGCCGTCTTGAGCAGGCCCTTGGCGTCGGCGGGGGTGGATGGGACGGCAACCAGCAGGCCGGGGACGTGCAGGAACAGGGCCTCCAGGCAATGCGAGTGCGTCGGCCCGAGCTGGTGGCCGGCGCCCTGGGGCATGCGCACCACGAGCGGCACCCGAGCCTGACCCCCGAACATGTAGTGGATGTGGGCCGCGTGGTTGACGATCTGGTCGAAGGCGAGCAGCGCGAAGTTGATCGTCATCAGCTCGACGACCGGGCGCAGGCCGGTCATCGCGGCGCCGACGCCCACGCCGACGATCGTGTTCTCGGAGATCGGCGTGTCGCGGATGCGGCGCTCTCCGAACTCGTCGAGCAGGCCCTCGGTCACCTTGAAGGCGCCGCCGAACACGCCGATGTCCTCGCCCATCAGCACGACTCGCTCGTCGCGCCGCAGCTCCTCGCGGAGTGCCGCGTTCAGCGCCTCGCGATAACGCATCTCGGCCATCAGGCGACGTCCTCGGATCGTTCGCGGCCGTCCTCGCCGGCGGCCAGCGCCTCGGTGAGCTGCTGTGAGATCTCGTCGTTGGCGGCCGGCTGCTCGTCCGCCGCGCCTTGTGCGCCGCCCAGCTCGGCGCCCCTGTCAGCCGCCTGTCCGGCGCGGTCGTCGGAGGTCTCGACCGAGTACCAGCCGCGGACGTCCTGATCGAGCACGTACACGTTGTCGTAGAGCGACTCGGGGGCCGGCAGCGGCGAGGCGTCGGCGAAGGCCACGGCGGCGTCGACCCTGGCGAGCGCCCGCTCGTCGATCAGCGCGCGCTCGCCCTCGTCGATCACGCCCTCTCGGACCAACAGCTCGCCGAACGCCGGGATCGGGTCGCGCTCGCGCCAGCGGGCGACCTCCTCCTTGCTGCGGTACTGCTCGGGATCGGCCATGGAGTGCCCGCGGAAGCGGTAGGTGACGGCCTCGACGAGCACGGGGCTGCGCTCCTCGCGCACGCGTCGCACCGCCTCGGCCACGACGGCGTGTGTGTCGAGGACGTCCATGCCGTCGCAGCGCATGCCGGGCACGCCGAGGCTCTCGCCCTTGCGCTGCAGGTCGGTGACGGCCGAGTGGCGGCGCAGCGCGGTGCCCATGCCGAACTGGTTGTTGGTGACCATGAAGACGACGGGCAGCTTCCAGAGCGCGGCCAGGTTGAGCGTCTCGCCGAAGGTCCCCTGGTTGGAGGCGCCGTCGCCGAACGTGCAGAGCGTCACGTCGTCCGTGCCCCGGTAGTCGCCGGCCAGCGCGATGCCGGCCGCGATCGGCAGGTTGCCGCCGACGATGCCATAGCCGCCCATGAAGCGCCGGGCGAGGTCGAACATGTGCATCGAGCCCCCGCGCCCGTGGGAGCAGCCGTCCACGCGGCCGAACAGCTCGGCCATCACGTTCTCCGGCGGCGTGCCGCGCACGAGCGCGTGGCCGTGGGAGCGGTAGGTCGAGATCAGGTAGTCGCTCTCGCGCAGGGCTCGTGCGCTGCCGACGATGGTCGCCTCCTCGCCGATCGAGAGGTGCAGGAAGCCGCCGACCTTCGCGCGCGCATACATCTCGCCCGCCCGTTCCTCGAAGCGGCGGATCAGCGTCATCGTCGACAGCCACTCGCGTGCGAGCGCCGGCTCTGGCAGTTGGGGCATCAGGGCTCCACGGTACTCCAGCGCGCGAGGAACTCCTCCGCCTCCAGTTGAGCCAGGTCCGCGCGCAGCGCGCGGGCGAGTTTCGACGCCGCGTGTGCGGGACGGTCCCAGAACAGGATCACCTCGCCGCTGTCGATCTCGACGACCTCGACGTGGTCGACGCGCCCGGGGTCGGCGAGCGCCGCCGGCGTGCGTCCCGCGCGAGTCACGATCAGGCGGTAGGCGTGGTTGGCTTTCACGACCAGGTTTCCTGCAGCCGGCCGTGCATCTCAGCGGTCGCCTGCTCGACGGCGCGCTCGCCGCCGAACACCCGCTCGCCGACGCGGATCGCCGGCACGTCGAGAACGCCGCTGCGCGCCGCCGCCGCAGTGGCGGCCGTCAGCTGCTCGGCAACGGAGCGCAGCCGTGAGCCCCGTAGCACGGCTGCAGGATGCATCTCGCATGCGGCGGCGGCGATCAGCACGGAGTCGGGATCCTCGAGTGAGCGCCCGCCGGCGAAGGCCTGCCGGAAGGCCGCCTGCGCGAACGGGACGGCGCGGCCGATCGACTTCGCGTAGGTCGCGACCCGCATCGCGAGCGCGCTGTCGAACGGGAACGGCTCCGGCCAGCGCAGCGGCTGCAGGCCGAGGCTGTCCGCGCGGCGCGCGACCTCGGCGCGGAAGACCTCGAGCTCCTCCCGGCAGCGGAACGCGTCGAAGGACTCGGCGCCGGGAAGCTCGGCGGCGAGCACCGGTTGCCACTCCGCCGGGCGCGGCAGCTCGTGCAGGACGCGCTCCGCCGCGAGGTAGGCCAGCGGGCTCGCGAGATCGAAGTAGAAGGCGGCCGCGGGTGAGGACACGTCCTCGGGCCCGGCTCCTCAACCGTGGATCAGCCAGCCGTCGGCCGCGCGCGCTGCCTCCATGACGGCCTCCGACAGCGTCGGGTGGCCGTGGATCATGCGTGCCACCTCCGGGAAGCCGCCCTCGAGCGCGCGCACGTTCACGAGCTCCTGGATCAGCTCGGTCGCGCGCGAGCCGACGATGTGCCCGCCGAGCAGCTCGCCGTATCTGCTGTCGCCCACGATCTTCACCAGACCGGTGCGGTCGCCGTAGACGGTTCCGCCGCCGACCGCGCCGTAGGGCACCTTGCCGACGATGACCTCGTGGCCCTGCTCGCGCGCCTGCGCCTCCGTCAGGCCGAACGAGCCGACGTTCGGCGTGCAGAACGTCGCACGCGGGATGTCCGGATAGGAGATGGGATGTGTCTGCAGACCGGCGATGTCCTCGACGGCGATGATGCCCTCGTCTGAGGCCTTGTGCGCGAGCGCTGGGCCGTGCACGAGATCGCCGATCGCATAGACGCCCGGTCGGGATGTGCGCATCGCGCCGTCCACCTTCACCAGACCGTCCTGCTCGAGCTCCACGCCCGCGTCGTCCAGGCCGAGCCCGTCGACGTCGGCGGCGCGTCCGGCGCAGACCACCAGATAGTCGACCTCGGCCGACTCCTCGCCGTACGCGAAGCTGACGCCGGACTTCGACGCCTTCACGTCACGCACGGGGGCGCCCGTCTGCACGTTGATCCCCTGCCGCTTGAGCCCGCGCTCGACCAGGCGCGAGATGTCGGCGTCCTCTGTGGGCAGCAGGCGCTCGAGCAGCTCGGTGAGGATCACCTCGCTGCCCAGCCGCGCGTACGCGGACGCGATCTCGGCGCCCGAGGCGCCCGCGCCCACGACCGCCAGACGGCGGGGGACCTCGGGCAGCGCCCAGGCCTGCTCGGTGCCGATCACGCGGCCGCCGAACTCGACGCCGGGAATGGGGCGCGGAACCGAGCCGGTGGCGAGGATCACGGAGCCGGCGGTGATCGAGTCCCCGCCGACCAGCACCTGCCCGTCGGCGCCGAGCGTGCCGGCGCCCTCGATCAGCTCGATGTTGTTTTTCTTGAACAGCCCCGCCACCCCGGAGGTCAGGGTCGAGACGACCTTGTCGCGGCGAGCCTGGATCGCCGCGAAGTCGACCTCCACGCCGCCCACGCGCAGCCCGAACTCCCCGGCGTCGCGGACCTCCGAGAGCAGGTCCGCCGAGCGCAGCACCGCCTTGGCCGGGATGCAGGCGTAGTTCAGGCAGCGGCCGCCCACCTTGTCGCGCTCGACGACCGCCGTCTTCATGCCGAGCTGTGCGGCACGGATCGCGCCCACGTAGCCGCCGGGTCCGGAGCCGATCAGGACGCAGTCAAAGGAGGAGTCAGCCATCCGGGGTGTGAGCCTATCGAAGCGTGCCATGCCGCCCGGGGCCTAGGGCGAGCGCTCTCGGTCGCGGCGCTCGCCCGCCTGGATGCGTCCCATCACCCTCACCAGCTTCCAGAACAGCCAGCCCGCGAGCCCCACGCTCACCACGCAGGCGGCCGCCGCGGTCAGCGTCGATGCGACGACCAGCGCGAGCGAGGTGACGATGATCTGGAAGGCCAGCAGCGCCTCGAAGCCGAGCACGGCCCAGTAGCGCAGGCGGTACATGCCGACCGCGAGCGACGCGAGCAACGCCGCGAGGAAGATCGCTCCGGGCAGCGAGCCACCGTGACGTGCGAGGTCGTGCACCGTCAGCGCCCCGGCGATCACGCCGGCTGCGAGCAGCGCCGCGACGCCGACCGCGACGCGCAGGGCCATGGGTCGCTCGCCCTCGCCGAGGGGCTCCGGCGCGGCGCGCTCGCCGCTGTCGCCGGGCAAGCTCAGCGCTCCGGTGGGCCGACGTCGAGCGCGTCGCGAAGCGCCCGCGCAGCCCGCTCGGGATCCTCGGCGTCGGAGATCGCTCGCAGCACGCACGCCCGCGAGGCCCCCGCCGCGACCACCTCTGTGATGTTGGCCTTGTCGAGGCCGCCGATCGCGAAGAAGGGAACGGCGGCATGCGCGGCCGCGTGGCGAACCAGCTCGGGGCCCACGGCCGGCCGGCCCGGCTTGGTCGGCGTCTCGTGGACCGGTCCCACGCCGATGTAGTCCACGAGCTCGGCGTCGACCGCGTCGATCTCGCCCGCCGTGTGGGTGGAGAGGCCGATCAGCATGTCGGGACCGACGATCTCGCGGACGTCATCGACGGCCATGTCGTCCTGACCCACGTGCACGCCGTCGGCGCCCACCTCATAGGCAACCGATGGGCGATCGTTGACGATCAGCAGCACACCGAGCCGCTCGCACAGCGCGCGCGCGGCGTTGGCCACGGCGGCGAGCTCGTCGTCGGAGAGCTGCTTGTCGCGCAGCTGCACGATGTCGACGCCGCCTGCGCTCGCCGCCCGCAGGAGGTCGGGCAGCTCGTGCCGCCGCGGCGCCGAATCGCACACGAGGTACAGGCGCGTGCCGGCCAGCCGCTCGCGCCGTTCGGAGCCGAGGTCGTTGCTGGGCATCGGCTGGAAGTCTGGCATGTGGGGGTGTGTCCCTGGCGCGGGCTGGGGCTAGCATCAGTCGCATGCCAAGCGATCAGCGAGCGGACGTGCTCGTCGTCGGCGGCGGCATCATCGGGCTGGCCGTGGCCTGGCGCGCGCGCCAGCGCGGGATGTCCGTGACGCTGCTCGAGCGCGACGCGATCGGAGCGGGGACCTCGCGCGTGGCGGCCGGCATGCTGGCGCCGGTGGCCGAGGTCGAGTTCGGCGAGAGCGGGCGCAGGCTGCTGGAGCTGGGCCTGCGCTCGGCGGAGATGTGGCCGGCGTTCGCGGCCGAGCTCGAGGACGCGTCGGGCGTTGACGTCGGCCTGATGAGGAGGGGGACGCTCCTGGTGGCGCGCGACGACGACGAGGCGCGCGAGCTCGAGCGTCAGCTCGCCTTCCGGCGCTCGCTCGGGGTGAGCGTCGAGCGGCTGCGTCCGAGCGAGGCGCGGGAGCGCGAGCCGGCACTGGCTCCGACCGTGCGTCTCGCGCTCGCCGCGCCGGACGACCACTCGGTGGATCCGCGACCGGTGCTCGCGGCGCTGCGCCGTGCGTGCGTGTCCGAGGGCGTGCGGCTGCGCGAGCATGCGCACGTGCAAGGCCTGGACCTCGACGATGTGGGCGCTCGCGTGACGGGCGTGGCGCTAGCGGGCGGCGAGCGCGTCTTCGGCGGCCAGGTCGTGATCGCGGCGGGCGCGTGGAGCGGGCAGCTCGCCGGGCTGCCCTCCGAGGCGCTCGTGCCGGTGCGGCCCGTCAAGGGCCAGATCCTGCGGCTGCGCGACCCCGAAGGGCCCGGGCTGCTGCGCAGCGCGGTGCGCTTCGAAGGCGGGTACCTGCTGCCGCGCGCCGATGGCGGCTACGTGCTGGGCGCCACCGTCGAGGAGCGCGGCTTCGAGCTGACGCCGACCGCCGGCGCCGTGCACGACCTGCTGCGCGAGGCCCATGAGCTCGTGCCGGGCGTGAGCGAGCTGCAGATCGAGGAGCTGTCGGTTGGGCTGCGCCCGGGCACACCGGACAACGCGCCCGCGATCGGACCGGGAGCGCTCGAGGGGCTGGCGTGGGCGACGGGCCATCACCGCAACGGCGTGCTGCTCGCCCCGCTCACGGCCGAGCTGCTCGCAGGCCTGCTCGCCGGAGCGGGAGCGAGCCCCGATTGCGCCCCCCTGCTTGACGCCTGCGCACCCGCCCGCTTCGCGCACGGCCGGCCCGCGACGGCGGTGGGGGCGCCGTCGTGATCCTGCTCAACGGCGAGAGCTCAGAGGTGCGCCCGGGGGAGACGGTCTCGGCCGTCCTCGCTCGCCTCGGCCTCCCGCCGGCCGCGCGTGGCATCGCGGTGGCAGTGGACGGCGAGGTCGTTCCGCGTGCCTCCTGGGAGATGTTCGCGCTGGAGGACGATGCGCGTGTGGAGGTGCTGACGGCGATGCAGGGAGGATGATGAGGGCTATGGCCGAGACGATCAGCACGCCCGCAGCCACGACGCGAGAGGGCTCGAGCGCGTCCGAGGACGTCCTCACGATCGCCGGGAGGACGATGCGCTCGCGACTGCTGCTCGGCACCGGGGGCTTCCCCTCGCTCGAGCTGCTCTCCGAGGCGATAGCGGCGGGCGGCAGCGAGCTGGTGACGGTGGCTCTGCGACGCATCGACCCCGCGGCACGGGGGTCGCTCGTCGACGTGCTCTCCGAGGCGGGCGTCGAGCTGCTGCCGAACACGGCCGGCTGCTACACGGCGCGCGACGCGGTGCTGACCGCGCGGCTTGCGCGCGAGGCGTTCGAGACGAGCTGGGTCAAGCTCGAGGTGATCGGCGACGAGGACACGCTGCTGCCGGACGCGCCCGAGCTGCTGCGCGCCGCCGAGGAGCTCGTGGACGAGGGCTTCGTGGTGCTTCCCTACACGACCGACGACCCCGTGCTCGCACGGCGCCTGGCCGACGTCGGCTGCGCTGCGGTGATGCCGCTCGGCTCGCCGATCGGAAGCGGCATGGGCATTCGCAACCCCTACAACATCGCGCTGATCCGCGAAGCCGTGGACGTGCCGGTCGTGCTCGACGCGGGAATCGGCACTGCGTCCGATGCGGCGCTCGCGATGGAGCTCGGGTGCGACGCCGTGCTCGCCGCCTCGGCGATCGCGCGGGCGCAGGATCCCGTCAGGATGGCGCGGGCGATGAGGGCAGCGGTGGAGGGCGGCCGGCTGGCGCGCACCGCCGGGCGCATCCCGCGCCGTCTTCACGCGACCGCCTCGAGCCCGGATCAGGGCATGCCCGAGCTCGGCTAGGCCGGCCGGGTCACCTCACCACTTCGATCGAGCCGTTCATCGACGCGGGGTGGATCGTGCACAGGTAGTGGATCACGCCAGGCCTGGTCGCCTTGATCTCGAACGTTTCGCCTTCGCCGAAGGTCTTCGACGCGAACTTCTGCGGGCCGCCGTCGCTCGTCACGTTGTGTTCGACGGAGTCGTAGTCGGTCCATCTGATCGTGCTTCCCACCTTGACCCTGAGCGTGTCGGGGTTGATCGCGATGTTGCGGTAGGCGATCGAGACGGTGCCGCTCTGCACGGGGGCGGAGGTGGACGGAGCGGCGTACTTCGGTTTCGTGTTGGCTTTGATCGCGCTCGTCGCGCCGGGCGTCGTCGCGGTCGCCGTCGCAGCCGTGCTGCTGCTCGTGCTGCTCGACGTGCTCGAGGACCCGCAGCCGGCGGCGGCCAGCAGCGCGGAGCAGGCGATGAGGGCGGCGATGCCTCTGTTCATTCGGTGACGATCCTTTCTCGACGTGTTCGCGTGTGCGGACGATGGCACACGGCGGCGGCGACCGTAGCGGTGCCCGCGCCACCCTGCTCGCGCTCCGCTGCCCTCGGGGACCCGAGCGCATAGGGCCTAGACTGGCCGCTCCGATGACGCCACGCCACTTCCTCACCGGCGCCGAGCTGACGGCCGGCGAGCTCGACGCGCTGCTCGGCCGTGCGATCGAGCTGAAGGCGGCGCCGCTTGACTCCCGCGCGCTCGCGGGGCGTAGCGTCGCGCTGATCTTTCAGAAGCCCTCGACGCGCACCCGCGTGTCCTTCGAGGTGGGCATCCACGAGCTCGGCGGCCATGCCGTCGTGCTTCGCTCCGACGAACTGCAGCTTGCGCGCGGCGAGGCGCTGCGCGACACCGCCCTGGTGCTCGACAGGCACGTCGCCGCCGTGGGGGTGCGCACCGGCCCCGATGCCGTCCTCGAGGAGCTCGCGGCCGACAGCGCCGTCCCCGTCATCAACATGCTCACGGCCCGCCACCACCCGTGCCAGGCCCTCGCCGACCTGCTCACGCTACGCGAGGCGTACGGCTCGCTGGAGGGCCTGCGCGTGGCCTATGTGGGCGACGGCAACAACGTCGCGCGCTCGCTCGCGGTGCTCGGCACGCTGGCCGGAATCGACGTGGCGCTGGCCTCGCCCGGCGGCTATGACCTGCGCGAGGATCTGACCCTGGCCGCAGGGGCGCGCGGAGGCGTCGAGCACTTCTCGGACCCCCGGGCGGCCGTCGCGGGAGCGCGCGCCGTCTACACCGACGTGTGGGTGAGCATGGGCGACGAGCCTGCCGCGGAGGAGCGCCGGGCGGCGCTCGCCGGATATCGGGTCGACGACGAGCTGCTCGACCTCGCCGCGCCCGGGGCCTTCGCGATGCACGACCTGCCCGCGCATCCAGGCGAGGAGATCACCGCCGAGGTGCTCTACGGCCCTCGCCAGCGGATCTGGGAGCAGGCCGAGAACCGCCGCCACGCCCAGAAGGCGCTGCTCGAGCTGCTGGTGGCCCCGCGATGACCGTGGAGCCCGCCGTGCTGCCGGACGGCATGCCGCGACCGCAGCGCGGAGATGAGCTCGAGCTGCAGATCGAGTCGCTGGCCTTCGGGGGCGAGGGCGTCGCGCGGCTGGGCGAGGGCGGCTACGTGGTGTTCGTCGCCGGAGCGATCCCCGGGGACCGCGTGCGGGCGGTCGTCCACAAGCGCAAGCGCAGCTATGCCCATGCGCGCACGCTCGAGGTGCTCGAGCCGAGCCCCGAGCGCATCGCGCCGCTGGCCGACCACCCCGGCGTGGCCTGGCAGGTGCTTCCCTACGAGCGCCAGCTGCAGATCAAGCGCGAGCAGGTCGACGAAGCGCTCAGGCGGATCGGCCGGCTCGAGGGCTTCGAGCTGGAGGAGATCGTCCCGGCCCTTTCGCCCTGGCGCTATCGCAACAAGCTCGAGTACTCCTTCGGGGGTGGCGGCGGCGGCGAGGGCGGCGGCGCCCCCGAGCTGCTCGTCTGCGGCTTTCACGTGCCGGCCGGCGGCAACCGCGTCGCTCAGATCGAGGACTGCCTGCTGGCCTCCGAGGCGGGCAATCGCGCCCGCGAGGTCGCGCTTGCGTGGTGCCGCGAGCAGGGGCTCAGCGCGTGGGATCGGGGCCGCGGCAGCCGCGGCGGCGCCGAGCGGGGGCGCGACGAGCGGACGGGACCCGCTGCCGACGGGCAGGCGCGCCTGCGCAACCTCGTCGTGCGCGAAGGGCGGCACACGCAGAAGCTTCAGGTCCGGCTCGTCACGACCCATGGCGAGATCGATGCGGGCGGACTCGCGGCGAAGCTCAGCCAGGCACTGGGCGAGATCCTCAGCGGGGTGCTCTGGACGCGCTCGCACCGCCTCGCCGAGACGACCGCCGGCGGGGAGACGGAGCTCGTGTGGGGCGACGCCGAGCTGCCGGAGCGGCTGGGCGAGCTCGACCTGCGCATCTCGCCGGAGGCCTTCTTCCAGACGAACACCGAGATGGCCGAGCTGCTCTACGACGTCGTCGTGCGCTACGCGGCCCTCGAGGGCTGGGAGCGCGTCTACGACCTGTATTCGGGCATAGGCACGATCGCGCTGACCCTCGCGCCGCGTGCGGGAGAGCTGTGGGGGATCGAGCTGGTCGAGGAGGCCGTCGCGGACGCGATCGCCGGGGCGCGCCGCAACGGGATCGAGAAGGCTCGCTTCTTCGCAGGCGACTCGCGGCTGGCGCTGCCCGAGCTGCTCGAGCGCGCCGGGCGCCCCGACGTGGTCGTCGTGGATCCGCCCCGGGCGGGCCTCTCCAAGAAGGTCGTCCACCGCATCATCGACGCCTCCCCGAAGCGCATCGTCTACGTCTCCTGCAACCCGACCACGCTCGCGCCGAATGCCGCCGAACTGGTCGAGGCGGGCTGGGAGCTGCGCAGGGTGCAGCCAGTCGACATGTTTCCGCAGACGCACCACATCGAGTGCGTCGCCCTGTTCGAGCGCCAGTAGGGTTCCGGCGATGCGCGCCGTCACCGTCCGCGACAACGAGGTCGTGATCGAGGAGCACCCGGACCCGGTGCCCGGCGCCGGTGAGGTGCTCGTTCGCGTCAGGGCGGCGGGGCTGAACGGCGCCGACATGATGCAGCGCCGCGGTCTGTATCCGGCGCCGCCGGGGTCGCATGCGGACATACCTGGTCTCGAGCTGGCCGGAGAGGTGGCGGCGCTGGGCGAGCGGGCGGAGCGCTTCGGAGTGGGAGACCGGGTGATGGCGATCGTCGGAGGCGGCGGACAGGCCGAGCTCGCCGTCGTGCACGAGCGCCAGCTGATGCCGGTCCCGGACGTCCTCGACTGGCCGTCGGCGGGCGGGCTCCCGGAGGTCTTCACGACCGCGCACGACGCCCTGATCACGCAGGCGGAGCTGCGCAGCGCCGAGCGGCTCCTCGTGCACGGCGGGGCCGGCGGCGTGGGAACCGCGGCCATTCAGCTTGCGCGCGCGCTGGAGGCGCGTGTCACCGCGACCGTCCGCCGGGAGGAGATGCGCGAGGCGGTGGCGGAGCTCGGCGCCGACGTGGTGGCCTGCGAGGGCTTCGCTGAGCACGGGCCGTTCGACGTGGTGCTCGAGCTCGTGGGCGCGCCGAACCTCGGAGAGGACCTCCAGTCGCTGGCCCTCGGCGGGCGCATCGTCGTGATCGGCGTGTCCGCCGGCGCCAAGTGCGAGCTGAACATGCTCGCGCTGATGGGAAAGCGCGCACGCATCCACGGGTCGATGCTCCGCTCGCGACCGCTCGAGGAGAAGGCGCTGGTGGCGCGCAGGATGGAGCACGAGGTGCTACCGCTGTTCGAGACGGGCGCCCTGCGGGTGCCGATCGCCGAGACCTTCCCGCTGAGCGAGGCGGCGGCCGCCTACGAGCGCTTCGCAGCCGGCGGCAAGCTCGGCAAGATCGTGCTCGTCGCTCAGTAGGGCGGCTGAGCCTCGTACCAGTCGCCGAGGGCGCGGAAGGCGGCCCAGAACTCTCGCTTGGCGTCCTGCTCGTCGAGCGAGTCGTCGATGTTGGGCACGTACAGCGCATCGATCGTGGGCGTCAGCTGCTGCACCTCGCCGAGCCGCTCCTGGAGCGGACGAGCGAGCGGGATGTCCATCTCGCCGAGCGCCGTCAGCGCCTCGCCTCCCATCACCACGACGATCTTCGGCTGCACGATCGCCATCTCCTCGACCACCCTCGAGACGCAGGCGAAGTCCGCGAGCGAGGCGTCGCTCAGAGGGCACTTCACGCAGAGCGTTCCGTAGACGGCCAGCGGATCGATCGACAGGCGCTTCAGCGACTTCATCAGCGCGCTCCCGGCGCGGCCGTAGAAGGCAACGCCCTCCTCAATCTCAGAGGGCATCGCCGAGTACTTGAGCAGCATGATGTCGGCCTGCGGGTGCCCCGAACCGAGCACCGGCATGAGGTTGCCGCGGGGACAGTGCGGGCATGCCTGAAGCTCTCTCGTGAGCGTGTTCAGCTCACGGATGGCACGCTCCAGGTACTTCTCGCGGATCTCGTCATCGGTCACGGGCATCGACCCCGAGGGATTTGACGACGCGTCTGCTTGTCCTTGACGGTGCATCAGTAGTTGCGCTTTCGCTACCTCCGCCCACCGCTCCCATGCGCTCGCTTGAGCCGCTTCAGGCGTCGCGCCTTGGCGGCGCGGCGGGCCGACGGCGGGGTCGCGCGCGTCTGCAGGAACTTCAGGGCCTGCACGTAGAGCAGGGAGGAGGGCCGCGTGAGGATGTCGGCCTCGCGCAGGGACTGCATGAACTCCTGCGGCCCGTCGAAGTCGCGCATCCTGATCCGCACCGACCCGAGGCCCTGGGCGACGTGCGAGTCCGATCCCGCGCCGGCCGGGATCCGGTACTTGGCCGCGAAGCGGGAGGCCTCCTCGTTGAATGCCCCGATCGCCACGCGCGGATTGAAGACCTCGATCGCGTCGACGTCATCGAGGATCTTCAGCAGATGCTCGTAGTCGGGGACCGAGTGCATCCGGTCGAACGGGTGCGGCACGTAGACGACGCCGCCCTGGCGCTTGATCTCCGCGACCGTCTGCTCGAGGCTCATGCCGCGCGGGATCTTCTCCTCGATGAACAGGCCTATCACCTCGCCCTGATCGGCCGTCTTGACCTCCTCGCCGACGATCACCTTGACGCCGGCGCCGTCCGCCTGCGCGCGCGCTTGGAGCGCGCCGGAGATCTCGTTGTGGTCGGTCACGGCGATCGCGCCGAGCCGCTGTTCGCGGGCGGTCGCGAGCAGCACCTCGACGGGGGTCGCGCAGTCGTGCGAGTGGTCGGTGTGCATGTGCAGGTCCACCTCGATCAACGGCCGGCCCGCGAGCCGCCGACGCACCGCGGGATCCGCTCCGTTGGCGTGGCGCCGCGCGGCGAGGGCGATGTAGATCTCCTCGAGCTGCGCGGCGGTCGCCTCCCCGCGCGGCACGAGCCGGTACTCGCCGGGGAAGTGCCGCGCCATCAGCTCGGCGGTCTCGGGAAGGCTCGCCGTGCGGGCATCGAGGCGGCCGAAGAAGCTCTCGACGAACCGCCGCGCGAGCAGCGTCGAGAGCAGTCGTTCGTTGGAAGAGTGGAACGAGCCGACGTTGAGGGCGCGCGAGTGGCGCAGCGCGGCGTTCGACGTGCTCGGCGCGAACGGCTCGTGCACGTGCACGAAGTCGAGCTCGACGGTGCTCAGCAGTTCCTCGACGGTTCTCGCGACGTCGATCGGCAGCGCGGACGGTCGCCGGCGCGTGGCGCCGGCGACATCGATGACCTCGCCGACGGCTATCACCCGGGGGCTGCCGCCGTCGGTTCCCTCGAGCAGGCTCTGAGGATTGCCGCGCGCCGCGCGAAGCGCCTTTCGCGAGGCGCGCACCCGCTCCTGTGAGCGCGACGGGGCGAGCACGAGCACGCGGTGGCCGCGGCGCGAGAGCTGCTCCGCTGCGTCGCGCACGTAGGCGTTGACCTCGTTGTCCTCGGTCTCCCACGGATACGGGGTCACGTGGGCTATGGAGAACTGCGGGGCCATCGGCTCCACGATTATGGCGTCTGCGCGAGCTTCGGCCCGCTGGCTATTTGACGGCGGGCGCCTTGGCCGCGCGTGCCCGCCCCGCGCCCTTCGACGAGCGCCCGGCGCCGCCGGCGCCAAGCGGGCGAGCGCTCCGGGCGCCCTTCGCGCCCGGTCTCGCCTTGTAGGCGGCGATGAACTTCTCGGTGTCGGCGCGCGCCTGGTCGTCGGGACGCTGCTTGTGGGGGGACTTCATCAGGTATGAGGAGGGCCCGTCCAGCTGGCCGCCCACGCCATGGTTGAGCGCGAGCTTGCAGCAGCGCACCGCGTCGATCACGATGCCGGCCGAGTTGGGCGAGTCCCACACCTCGAGCTTCAACTCGACGTTGAGCGGCACATCGCCGAACGCCTGTCCCTCCACCCGGATGTGCGCCCACTTGCGATCGGTGAGCCACGGCACGTAGTCCGAGGGGCCGATGTAGACGTCCTGCGCCGGCAGCTGCTCGTCCATGATCGAGGTCACCGCGTTGGTCTTGGAGATCTTCTTCGACTCGAGGCGCTCGCGCTCGAGCATGTTGTAGAAGTCCATGTTGCCGCCGACGTTCAGCTGCGAGGTGCGCAGCATCTTCACGCCGCGGTCGGCGAACAGGCGCGCGAGCGTGCGGTGCACGATCGTGGCGCCGACCTGCGACTTGATGTCGTCGCCGACGATCGGAAGGCCGGCCTTTTTGAAGCGCTTGTTCCAGTAGTCCTCGCGCGCGATGAACACGGGGATGCAGTTGACGAACCCGCAGCCGGCCTCGAGCACCTGCTCGACGTACCACTTGGTGGCCTGCTCGGAGCCGACCGGCAGGTAGGAGACGACCACGTCGGTGTGGGTCTCGCGCAGGATCCTCACGATGTCGGCGGTCTCGCCCGGGGCCTTGGTGATCTTCTCCTTGAGGTACTTGCCGAGGCCATCGTGGGTCATGCCGCGGTGCACGGGCACGCCGAGGCTCTTGGGGACCTTGGCGAAGCGCATCGTGTTGTTCTGGCCGGCCCAGATCGCCTGGCCCAGATCCTTGCCGACCTTGGCGGCGTCGATGTCGAACGCGGCCGTGAACTCGATGTCGCTCACGTGGTAGCCGCCGAGGTCGACGTGCATCAGGCCGGGCACGCGCTCGGAGGGGTCGGCGTCGCGGTAGTACTGGACGCCCTGCACGAATGCCGAGGCGCAGTTGCCGACGCCGATGATCGCGACGCGCACCTTCTCGGACTGGTAGCGCGCTGCGCCGTTCTTTGAGGACGCGCCGTTGCCTGCGGCGCGACCGTTGCTCTGCTCCTTGATCACGAGTGAGATGTCCTTTGTGAGGGTGCGAAGGTCCGGTCGAGGAAGCCTCGAAAGGCCTTCCTGCTACTCAGTTAGGACGGCCGGATGCCGGATCGAGCCGCCGGGAGAGACTACTCCGCAGCAGGCCCAAGGTCACACGGAGAGCTCGCGGCGCACGTGCCAGATGCGCTGCGCGACCGTGATCACGCTGAGCGCCGCGAGCACGTAAACGGCCGGCTGCAACAGCTCGAAGTCGCCGAGCGAGGCGCCTTTGGCGAAGACGAGCCCGATCGCCAGGATCACCACGCGGACGGGCCGCGTCGCGATCCCCACCTTGCACTCGACGCCCAGCGCCTCGGCGCGGGCGCGGGTGTAGCTCACCATCAGCGATGCCAGCACGGCGACGACCACCGCGGCGGCGGCGACGCGATTGCCGTGCAGCGCGAAGTAGCCGGCCACGGCCGTCAGCACGATCCCCTCCTCGATGCGGTCGAGCGTCGAGTCGAGGAAGGCGCCGAAGGGCGTGCCCTTCCCCGACATGCGCGAGTAGCGGCCGTCGAGCGTGTCCATGATCGAGCCGATGATGAAGGCCAGGCCGCCGAGGAAGAACAGCCCTTCCCACACGAGCACGGCCGCCACGACGTTCAGGACGAAGCCGGTCAGCGAGATCGTGTTCGGCGTGAGGCGCGACTCGATCAGCCGGTTGCGGACCAGCTCGCGCCGCTCTCCCGCTCCGATCGGCGCGAGCGTGCGCGCGGCGGGGCGGTCGGAGCGGCGGCGGGACCGGCGCGGGGGCGCCTCTTGCCTGGGCGGTGTCATCCTCGCTGACCGTCTACCCGCTCACGGTCAGGCGGGCGGGACGGACGGTCGAGAAGCGCCACACGGTCGGTCTCGCGCGTGCGAGCCAGGTCGCGCCGTAGGCGGAGGCGCCGGCTGTCAGCGCGCCGAGCAGCGCGTCCACGATGAAGTGGTTGGCAGTGACGACGATCACGAAGGTCATCAGCAGCGGGTAGAGCAGCCAGAGCACGCGCACGATCGGCCGCCGCGCCAGGCGCGCGAGCGGCAGGGCGATCATCAGCGCGAACGCGACATGCATGGAGGGCACGGCGGCGTACGGGTTGAACAGCGCGGTCATCGAAGCGCTCGTGTGCGAGACGTGCACGCCGGTGAAGTCCGAGACGCTGTCGATGAAGCCCCACTCGGGCATGAAGCGCGGGGGCGCCGTCGGGAAGACCATGTAGCCGACGAGCGCGATCGCCATCGCGATCATGAACATGTTGCGCACGAAGTAGAAGTTGCTGTTGCGCCGCAGGTACAGGTAGAGCAGCGCCGTGATCGTGACCGAGGTCTGAGCGTTTACGTACAGCCAGCTCGCGAGCACCATCACGAAGTGGCTGCCCGAGGCCCACGCCTGGATCGAGGGCTCGACGAACAGGTGCATCCCCCGCTCGATCGAGATCAGGTCGCGTGCGTGCGCGAAGGCAGCGTTGGCGTCTCCCTCGACAACTCCTCGTACGAGCTTGTAGGCGAGATAGGAGGCGGCGAAGAGCGAGACCTGCCGCAGCGCATCCAGCCAGCCATGCGGCAGGACGCGCGCCTGCAGGAGACGAGCGCGGGCGACCATCAGCGACAGCCTAATCGATGCTCAACGGCAGCGAGGGGCGTCGCTGAAGATGCGGGCGAGCGAGAAGCGGATCACGACGCGGAGCGCTCCCCGGCTCCGCGCCCTGACCTCGGTCCAGTCGCCTGGCGCGCGCGCCATGCAGCCGCGCCCACCGGCGAGGGCCCAGTAGGGCGTGAAGTGCACGCGCACGGTGAACGCGCCGGCGCTCGGCGCGTTCACCGTGAAGGAGTCGCTGCCGAGCTTGGTGAGCGTGGCGGGCGCTTGCACGAGCGGGCTCGCGCCGAGCACCTGATAGAGCCGCCAATGCCGCGAGCGCCAGATCTCGCGCAGGTAGCCGGGAGGCCGAGCGCCCGTCAGCAAGCGCGCCTCGGCCTTGGCCGAGTAGTCGAGCGGCGCGTCGGGTAGCGCGACGTAGGAGACGCCCTGCTCTGAGAGCCAGGCGCGATATCGAGCGGCGGTGAGCGGCCGGCGATCGTAGAAGAGGCCGTTGCGGTAGCGGTCGAGCTGGCGCTCCCAGCCGCGCGCGAGCATGACGTGGGGCGCGACCCAGCGCGCCTCCCAGTGGTCGACGCTCGGGGCGACCTCGATGCGCGCCGGGCGCCCTGCGTAGCCGGCTCCGAGCGCACGCATCTCGCCGAGCAGCGGCGCGAAGTAGGACCGGTGCACCGAGGGGTCCGACGCGCCGGCCACGAAGTCGGCGACGGGCGCGTTGGCCTGCCAGTAGAGCAGCGCCGGAGCGAGCACGAGCAGCAGCCGCGCGCGGCGGTCGATCCCGGATGCGCCGGCCAGCACGCATGCCGCGAGCGGCCCCGCCGCCAGCGCGCCGAGCCGGTCGACGTTGCCGCCGACGGCCGTCGCGATCAGGTAGGAGCCGACCAGCGCCGCGGCGTAGAGCAGCGCGCCGGTGCGCAGCGCGCGCCGCTCCCTCGGGATCAGCAGCGCGATCAGCAGCACACCCGCGAGCGCCGGATAGAAGGCGGAGGCGACGAACGGCTGCGAGCCCCCTTCGGGGAAGACGAGCACGAGCACGGCGATCGGCGCGAGCGCCGCGAGCGTCAGCGCCAGCGGCCGGAAGCGCCGCCGACTGGTGAGTGCCCAGGCGAGCAGTGCGAGCGCCAGGAACGCGCCCGCCACGGGGCTCGCGAGCGAGGTGAGTACCGCAAGCACGAGCGCGAGCCCGTCTCGGCGCCGGTCCGCGAGCACCAGTGCGCCGAGGCCGAGCGCCAGGCCGAGGTCGAACGGGACACGGTTGGAGAGCAGCCCGATGGCCGCGCCGAGCGCGAACCAGACCGCCGCGATGCGCGTCGCCCTCGCCGGGAAGCGGCCGTCGATGAGGGACGCGAACAGCGCGACGGCGACCGTCATCGAGACCGCCGCGAGCAGCTGCGGGCCGACGGCCGCGCCGAGCGCCGGCGCGAGCACCGAATAGGCGGGCAGATGATGGCCGCCGTACCAGGAGTTGTCCCAGAGCGTGAAGCCTGCGTGCCCGAACAGGTCGCTGCGGTAGGCGGCCGCCGAGAGGTCGGTGCTCGGCGGGGCGAGGATCACGTAGACGAGCCCGAGGGCCGCCGTGATGGTCCAGGCGGGCGTTCGTCGCGCCAGCGCGCTCGCTCGGCGCACGCCCTCGCTCACTCGGCGCTCAGGAAGCCAGCCACGCGGTCGACGAGGTCCGGGCGGTCAAGCCACGGCCAGTGACCGGCGTCGGGCAGCTCGAGCAGCTCCGCACGGGGCAGCGCGTCCGCGTATGCGCGGCCGAAGCGGGCGGGGATGTATGGGTCCTTCATGCCCCACGCCACCAGCGCCGGCATGTTCAGGCTTCCGAGCCGCTCGCCGGCCGCCTCGAGCACCCCGGGAGGCGAGCTGCGGTAAAGGCGCAGGATCGCTCGCTGGGTGCCCTGGTCGAAGTGGTCGAGCACGCTGTCGAGCCATGCGTCGGGCATCGGCCCGGGCGCGGCGTTGGCCTCACGGGAGAGGAGCCGCAGCAGCGGGCGCGAGGTCGCACCCATCACGAGCTCGCCCAGCACCGGAGTCCGCCACATGCGTGCCGTGCGGTGCCAGCGATAGCCCGGCAGGAGCGGCACCGCGTTGATGATCACGAGCCGCTCCACACGTGCAGGCAGGCGCTGGGCGAAGGCGAGGCCCACGGCGCCCCAGTCGTGCATCACCAGCTTCACGCGCTCGGTGCCCGTTTGCTGCAGGAAGCGCTCGATGAAGCCGTCGAACTCGTCGATCGTGAAGAGCCGCGAGCCCGGCTTGCCGGAGCGCCCGAAGCCGGGCAGGTCGGGCGCGAGCCCGCCGGTGCGCGCCAGGAACGCGAGCAAGTCGTCGGAGTTGTTGGGGACGCCGTGCAGATACAGCGGGACGGCGCCGCCACCGCTGTCGCCGGGCGCCGGCGCGCTGCGCCAGAAGACCGGCAGCCCGTCGATCTCGCCGCTGTGGTCGCTCACCTCGGGCACCGGGCGAGAATACGCGACCACGATCGGCGGATACCTTGATGCGATGCGCTCGACAGACTGGAAGCCGCCGACGCGAGCGCGGGTCGTGAGGGTTCGCGATCGCCTGCGGGCCGTCTACGGCGTGCCGCTGATGAAGCCCCACGGTCATCCGATCGCGGAGCTCGTTCTCACCGTCCTCTCGCAGTCGACGAACGACCGCAACCGCGACGTCGCCTACCTGCGCCTGCGCGAGCGCCTGCCGAGCTGGGAGCAGGTGCGCGACGCGCCGACCGCCGAGATCGAGGAGGCGATCCGGCCGGGCGGGATCTCGAAGGTCAAGTCGGTCCGCATCCAGGAGATCCTGCGCGCGATCTCGGTGGGCGGGCCACCGTCGGCGGTTGCACGCCGCCGCGACGGCCCCGAGGAGCTGTCACTCGACTGGCTGCCGCGCGTGCCGCTCGCGGAGGCGCGCGACTACCTCACCTCGCTGCCCGGCGTGGGGCGCAAGACCGCCGCATGCGTGCTGCTGTTCGCCTACGGCCTGCACGAGGTGCCCGTCGACACCCATGTCTCACGAGTGGGGATGCGCCTGCACCTGCTGAGACCCGGAGCCGCGTTCGAGGAGCTGCACGACGAGATGCTCGCGCTCACGCCGCCCGGGGAGGAGCTCGAGCTGCACGTCAATCTGCTGCGCCACGGCCGGCGGACCTGCCACGCCCGCATGCCCGCCTGCGACGAATGCGCGCTCGCGCGCATGTGCCCGAGCCGGGGCCTGTTCGTGACTCAGCCGCGCGGCAGCACGGCGAAGGCGATCACCGCGTAGTGGAGCCCCGCGGCGGCGAGCACGAGCGCGTGGAAGACCTCGTGGTAGCCGAACACCTTCGGTGACGGATCGGGACGTTCGCTCGCGTAGATCACGGCGCCGACCACATAGAGCAGGCCGCCGCCGGCCAGGCCGGCCACCCCCAGCCAGCCGATCGCCGCGGGCAGCTCCCCGAACACCGCGGCGGACACGAGGCCCAGCGCCACATAGACGCCCGCGAACAGCCACTTCGGCGCGTCGATCCACAGCAGCTTGAACACGACGCCGCCGAGCGCGCCCGCCCACAGCACGATCAGGATCGTGTTCGCCAGCGACCCCTTGACGGCGAGCAGCGCGACGGGCGTGTAGGTGCCGGCGATCAGCACGAAGATCATCGAGTGGTCGAGCCGCCTCATCCAGCGGCGCGCAGCCGGCCGCCAGGTGACGCGGTGGTAGAGCGCGCTCGTGCCCAGCAGTGCCGAGACCGCCACCGCGTAGATCGTCGCCGCGAGCCGCGCGCGGCCCCCGGACGCGGCGAGGATCAACCCAACGCCGCAGCCCACCGAGACGAAGAACGCGTATTGGTGTGAGACGCCGCGCCAGCGCGGCTTGACCGGGGCGCTCGCGCCCAGCGCGCGAATGGCGCTCGTGACAGGGCTCACATCGACAAGGTAGCGCCCGGCGGGGAGGCTGTCACCCGCCGGCCGTCACTGCGGCCGCGCGTCTGCTCCGATCGCCACCGGCTCCCGCCGCGCTTGATTGGCGCCGGCGAGCTTCGCCCTCGCGCGCTCGGGCGTGACTCTGACCACGTCCCATGCCAGGCCCACGCGCGCGAGCCCGAGGATCAGCCAGCCCGAGGGATCGAGCTCATACCAGCGCAGTCCGTGGAACGCCGACTGCGGGAAGGCGTGATGGTTGTGATGCCATGCCTCGCCGAGCGACGGGAGCGCAAGCCAGAAGACGTTCGTCGACTCGTCGTCGGTCTCGAACCGGCGCCGCCCGAAGAAATGGCAGATCGAGTTGATGCTCCAGGTGACGTGATGCACGAGGAAGATGCGCACGAGACCGCCCCACAGCAGGGCGCTGAGGCCGCCGTCGACGAGCGACCCGCCGCTCAGCGCGAAGCCGAGCAGGAAGGGGATCCCGAGGCTGTACAGGGCGATCAGCGGGAAGCCCTTGTTTATGCGTCGCATCGTCCGGTCTTCGAGCAGATCGCGCGCGAACCGTTTCGAGGATGCCTGCCCGTGGGTCTCGAACAACCAGCCGACGTGTGCGTGCCAGAGGCCGGTGAACATGCCCCGCAGCCCCTTGCCGTGACCGGCGTGCGGGCTGTGCGGGTCGCCCTCTTCGTCGGTGAACGTGTGGTGCTTGCGATGGTCGGCGACCCAATCGATCACCGGTCCCTGCACCGACATCGAGCCGAGGATCGCGAGCGCGTAGCGCAGCCAGCGGTGGGTTTCGAAGGCGCGATGGGTCAGCAGGCGGTGAAAGCCGACGGTGACGCCGAGCGCCGTGAGCGCGTACATCACGCCGAAGATCACCAGGTCGCGCGGGCCCAGGAAGCTGTCCCACAGCAGCGTCGCGGCTGCGATCACGCCGAGGAACGGGATCACGACGGCGGCGATGTTGACGTTGCGCTCGAGGCGGGTCACCTATCGAGCATTACCCGCCCAGCGCGAAACGTTACAAAATCAATGAGAAGTCACAAAATCGCGACAAGATGCCCCCAGTGGGAGCGCCGATTTCCCGGAAACCCGGGCCGAACCGACCGTCGCCTTGAAACGCCTAAGGAAATCTGCCAGACTGAGACTCAGATTTGTAAAGCTTATTCGAAGGAGCCTCAAATGGCCAAGACCATAGGCATCGACCTCGGGACGACCAACTCATGCATGGCCGTGCTCGAGGGCGGCGAGCCGACCGTCATCGAGAACGCCGAGGGCGGCCGCACGACGCCGTCCGTCGTCGCGTTCGCCTCATCCGGCGAGCGTCTCGTCGGCACCGTCGCCAAGCGCCAGGCAGTCACCAACCCGCAGAACACGATCTTCTCGATCAAGCGCTTCATGGGCCGCAAGGAGGCCGAGGTGCGCGAGGAGGAGTCCATCGTGCCCTACAAGGTCGTCGCGGGACCCAACGGCGACGCGCGCGTTGAAGCCAACGGCGAGCAGTTCTCACCGCCGGAGATCTCGGCGATGATCCTGCAGAAGCTCAAGACCGACGCCGAGGCCTACCTCGGCGAGGCCGTCGACTCGGCGGTCATCACCGTCCCCGCGTACTTCAACGACGACCAGCGCCAGGCGACCAAGGACGCCGGCAAGATCGCCGGGCTTGACGTCAAGCGCATCATCAACGAGCCCACCGCCGCATCCCTCGCGTACGGCCTCGACAAGGAGTCCGACCAGACGATCCTGGTGTTCGACCTCGGCGGCGGAACCTTCGACGTGTCCGTTCTCGAGATCGGCGACGGCGTGTTCGAGGTCAAGTCCACCGCAGGCGACAACCACCTCGGCGGCGACAACTTCGACAAGGCGATCGTGGACTGGCTCGTCGCGGAGTTCAAGCGAAGCCAGGGCATCGATCTCAGTGCCGACCCGATGGCGCTGCAGCGTCTCTACGAGGCCTCCGAGAAGGCGAAGATCGAGCTCTCGACGACCCAGGAGACGCAGATCAACCTGCCGTTCATCACGGCCGACTCCTCCGGGCCGAAGCACCTCGACACGCGCCTCACCCGCGCGAAGCTCTCCGAGCTCACGTCAGAGCTGCTCGACCGCGTGGTCGTACCGGTGCGCCAGGCGATCGATGACGCGAAAGACAAGGGCGTCAAGGAGATCGAGCACGTCGTGCTCGTCGGCGGCATGACGCGCATGCCGGCGGTCCAGGAGAAGGTCAAAGAGCTGACCGGCAAGGAGCCCCACCGCGGCGTCAACCCCGACGAGGTCGTGGCCGTCGGCGCAGCGATCCAGGCGGGCGTGCTCGCCGGCGACGTCAAGGACGTCCTGCTGCTCGACGTGACCCCCCTGACGCTCGGCATCGAGACCAAGGGTGGCGTGATGACCAAGCTGATCGAGCGCAACACCACGATCCCGACCCGCAAGGGCGAGGTCTTCTCCACGGCCGAGGACAACCAGCCGTCGGTTGAGATCCACGTCCTGCAGGGCGAGCGCGAGATGGCTCAGTACAACAAGTCGCTCGGCAAGTTCCAGCTCACCGGGATTCCGCCGGCGCCTCGAGGCATTCCCCAGGTCGAGGTCGCGTTCGACATCGACGCGAACGGAATCCTCAACGTCTCGGCCAAGGACCTCGGCACCAGCAAGGAGCAGAAGATCGAGATCAAGGCCGGCTCCGGGCTCTCGGAGGACGAAATCAAGAACATGGTCTCCGACGCCGAGTCCCACGCGGAGGACGACCGCCGCGCCAGGGAGCTCGCGGAGGCTCGCAACAACGCCGAGAACGCCGCCTATCAGGCCGAGCGCCAGCTCGCCGACCTGGGCGACCAGGTCGATGCGGACTCCAGGTCGCGCATCGAGGATGCGATCAAGGAGGTCCGCGAGGTGCTCGAGTCCGAGGACGCCGCCGCCATCAACGAGAAGGCGGAGGCGCTGCAGACAGCGTTCCACTCCGTCTCGGAGGCGATGTACCAGAGGGCGCAGGAGCAGGCCGCCGCGTCCGGCAACGGCGCCTCCACCGGCGACGGCGACACGTCCTCTCAGGATGATGAGGACGTGGTTGATGCCGAGGTCGTCGACGAGCCGAAGGCATAGCGCGCGATGAGCGACAACGAGCGCACGCTTGAGCAGCCCGGCACCCCCGGCGCGGACGCGCCGGGGGAGGCCGACCGGCCGAAGGTGAGCGAGACCGACACCGCGCCGCCTCAGGGCGATCCCCTCGCCGGCCACTCAGGAGGCGACGGCGGGGCCGCCGAGGTCCAGGGCGACCTCGACGAGCTGGTCAAGACGGCAGCGCAGCGCGACGAGTACCTGGCGCTCGCGCAGCGCACGCAGGCGGACTTCGAGAACTACCGAAAGCGGGTCGCGCGCGAGTCCTCGGCGGCGCAGGAGCGGGGCATGTGCGGGCTTGCCAAGGAGCTGCTGCCGGCCCTCGACAACCTCGACCGGGCGCTCGCCGACGCCGGCGACGGCCGCGAGGGCGACGGCGGCAAGGACCCGCTGCTCGAGGGCGTGCGCCTCGTGCGCTCCGAGCTGAGCGCGGCGCTGGCGCGGGCCGGCATCGAGTCGTTCTCGCCGATCGGCGAGGCGTTCGACCCCTCCCTGCACGAGGCCGTCGCCACGGCCCCGCAGCCGGAGGGCGGCTGCGAGAGCGGAATCGTCGTCGAGGTCTACCAGCCTGGCTACCGGCTCGGCGCGAGCGTGATCCGTCCCGCCCGCGTCGTGGTGGCCGCATAGATCGCGGGGATCCCATGGCGACGCGTCCCGACTACTACAAGACGCTCGGGGTCGACAAGAAGGCGACTCCCGAGGAGATCAAGAAGGCCTACCGCAAGCTCGCGCGCCAGTACCACCCGGACCGCAACCCCGACGACAAGGCGGCCGAGGCGCGCTTCAAGGAGATCTCCCAGGCGCACGACGTGCTCGGCGATCCCGATAAGCGCAAGCAGTACGACAGCGGCAGCGGGCCGTTCGCGACGGGGGCGGGCCCCGGCGGCGGCTTCGGCGGCTTCGGCAACTTCGACTTCGATGCCTCCTCGATGGGCGACATCCTCTCGAACCTCTTCGGGGGTTCTGCGAGCGGCCGCCGCACGCGCGGCAAGCCACGCGTCGAACGCGGCGGCGATCTCGAGGCGCAGGTCTCGATCACCTTCGACCAGGCCATCTCGGGCGCGCAGGTCCCGTTGCAGGTGCCGATGCACGCCACCTGCCCCACCTGCCGCGGCACCGGCGCGAAGCCGGGAACGACGCCGATCGTCTGCCCGCGCTGCGAGGGCCGGGGAATCGAGACGCAGGGACAGGGGATGTTCTCCATCTCCCAGCCCTGCTCGCGCTGCGGCGGCGCCGGCACGGTGATCGAGGATCCCTGCCCGACGTGCCAGGGCGCCGGTGCGGTGCGCACCGTCAAGCGCCTGCGCGTCAACATCCCGGCCGGCGTGCGCGACGGTAGCCGCATCCGGCTCGCCGGCAAGGGCGAGCCGGGTCCGGGCGGCGGACCGCCGGGCGACCTCTACCTGATCACCCACGTCGCGCCCTCGCCGCTGTTCAAGCGCAAGGGCGACAACCTCGAGGTCGAGGTGCCGCTGAGCATCCCCGAGGCGCTGCGCGGCGCCGATGTCGAGGTGCCCACGCTGAGCGGCACCAAGACGCTCCGCGTTCAGCCGGGCACCGTGCACGGAACGGTCCAGCGCCTGCGAGGCGAGGGGCCGCCGAAGCTGGGCAGCGCGAGCGGCGGCGCACGGGGCGACATCCACTACCGGTTCGTGATCGACGTCCCTGAGAACCTCAGCGAGGAGCAGGCGCAGGCCGTCGAAGCGCTGTCTAAGACGATGGGCGCCAACCCGCGCGCCGGCCTCTACGAGAACGGCTCCGCCGGCTCCGCCCAGCAGGATGCCCCGACCGCCAAGGCCGGTGAGAGCTGATGCGCGGCGAACGCGGCGACTCCACCCCTGCGCCCGCCCCGCCGCGCCGACGCTCGGACCGGGTCACGACCGTGACGCGCGTCGAGCTCGAGACCGACCGGGGCGTGTTCATGATCTCCGTGGCGGCGCAGCTGGCCAACATGCATCCCCAGACCCTGCGCGTGTACGAGGCGCGCGGCCTGATCGAGCCCATGCGCTCTCCCAAGGGCACGCGGCTGTACTCGCAGGAGGACGTCGAGCGGCTAAGGCGGATCCAGGGAATGACCGCCGAGCTCGGCCTGAACCTCGCCGGCGTGGAGCGCGTGCTGACGCTCGAGCAGGAGATCGAGAGCATGCACACGCGCATCGAGGAGATGGAGCTCGAGGCGCTCCAGGCGCAGGTGCGCCTGGCGGAGGAGCTCGAGGAGGTGCGCCGTTCCTTCCGCGCCGAGCTCGTCCCCTACCGGGGTGGCGAGCTGGTCCGTGCCTCCGACGCGCGCTCGCCGTTCCGCGACCCGTCGGGAGGTCGCCAGTAGATGCAGGCCGATCGATTCACGATCAAGTCGCAGGAGGCACTCGCCTCGGCGGCCCGTCTGGCCGAGGGGCGTCGCAACCCGCAGGTGGCGCCGCCCCACCTGCTCGCCGCCCTGCTGGCCGAGGCAGAGCGTCCGCAGGCGGCCGGTCCGGCGCCGAGCGCCGAGACCCCCGGCGGCGTCGTGCTGCCGGTCCTCGCCAAGCTCGGCATCCAGGTCGCGCCGCTGCGCCAGAGCGTTGAGCAGGCACTCGGCGAGCTGCCGGTGCTCGGCGAGGGCGCTTCGGGCGATGCCGTGGCCCAGCCCGGCTCCGAGCTGCTCGCGGTGCTGCGAGCGGCCGAGCGCGAGGCCGGGGCCCTCGGCGACCAGTACGTCTCGACCGAGCATCTGCTGCTTGCGCTCGCCGCCGACAACGGCCCCGCGGGCCGCGCGCTGAAGTCCGCCGGGGCAACTCGCGAGCAGCTGCTGCAGGCGCTCGCCGAGGTGCGAGGGCCCGGCCGCGTCACCGACCAGAGCCCGGAGGAGAAGTACGAGGCCCTCGAGCGCTTCGGCCAGGACCTCACGAAGCTGGCCGAGCAGGACAAGCTCGATCCGGTGATCGGCCGCGACGAGGAGATCCGGCGTGTGATCCAGGTGCTCTCGCGGCGGACCAAGAACAACCCCGTGCTGATCGGCGAGCCGGGCGTCGGAAAGACGGCGATCGTCGAGGGGCTCGCGCGGCGGATCGTCTCGGGTGACGTGCCCGAGTCGCTGCGCGACAGGCGCGTGATCGCGCTGGACATCGGCTCGCTGATCGCGGGCGCGAAGTACCGCGGCGAGTTCGAGGACCGCCTCAAGGCGGTGCTGGCAGAGGTCTCCCAGGCGCAGGGCAGCGTGATCCTCTTCCTGGACGAGCTGCACACGATCGTCGGCGCCGGCGCGGCCGAAGGAGCCGTCGATGCCGCCAACCTGCTGAAGCCGATGCTCGCCCGCGGTGAACTGCGCTGCGTGGGGGCGACGACCCTCGACGAGTACCGCAAGTACATCGAGAAGGACGCGGCGCTCGAGCGGCGCTTCCAGCCGGTGATGGTCGGCGAGCCCTCCGTGCAGGACACGATCGCGATCCTGCGCGGCCTAAAGGAGCGCTACGAGAACCATCACCACGTCCGCATCCAGGACAGCGCGCTGATCGCCGCGGCGACCCTCTCGGACCGCTACATCGCCGACCGCTTCCTGCCCGACAAGGCGATCGACCTGGTCGACGAGGCCGCCTCGCGCGTACGCATCGAGATCGACTCGGTTCCGACGGAGATCGACGAGGTGGACCGGCGCGTGATGCAGCTCGAGATCGAGCTCACCTCGCTGGAGAAGGAGACGGACCCCGCCTCGGCCGAGCGCCGCCGCTCATTGGAGCGCGAGCTCGCCGAGCTGCGCGAGCGCTCGTCGGCGATGAAGGCGCAGTGGCAGAGCGAGAAGCAGGCGATCCAGGAGATCTCCGACCTCAAGGAGCGCCTGGAGCAGGCGCGCGGCGAGGCCGAGCGTGCAGAGCGCGAGGCCGACCTGCAGCGCGCCGCCGAGCTGCGCTACGGCGAGATACCGGAGCTCGAGAAAAGGCTCGCCGAGCTCGAATCGGCAGAGGCCGCGCCGTCCGATGGCGACGCGGCGGGTGGGCCTCAATTCCTCAAGGAGGAGGTCGACGCCGACGACGTCGCCGAGGTCGTCGCGCGCTGGACTGGGATCCCGGTCAGCCGCCTGATGGAGGCGGAGACGGAGAAGCTCGTCCACATGGAGGAGCGGCTGCACGAGCGCGTGGTCGGCCAGGACGAGGCGATCGAGGCCGTCGCGACGGCGCTGCGCCGCTCGCGTGCCGGCCTGCAGGACCCCGATCGCCCGATCGGCACCTTCCTGTTCCTGGGGCCCACCGGCGTCGGCAAGACCGAGCTTGCGCGCGCGCTGGCCGAGTGCCTGTTCGACTCGCAGGACGCGATGATCCGAATCGACATGTCCGAGTACATGGAGAAACACTCCGTCTCGCGCCTCGTCGGCGCTCCTCCCGGCTACGTCGGCTATGAGGAGGGCGGGCAGCTGACCGAGGCAGTCAGGCGCCGTCCCTACGCGGTCGTGCTGCTCGACGAGATCGAGAAGGCCCACCCCGACGTGTTCAACACGCTCCTGCAGGTGATGGACGACGGGCGGCTGACAGATGGCCAGGGACGCACGGTCGACTTCAAGAACACGGTCCTGATCATGACCTCGAACATCCCGGTCGGCGAGGGTCTCTCCGAAGCCGAGGTGCGCGAGCAGCTGCTGCAGCAGTTCAAGCCCGAGTTCATCAACCGGCTCGACGACATAGTGCGCTTCCACGCGCTCACGCGCGAGCAGCTCGCAGAGATCGTCGACCTGCAGGTCGCCCGCGTGATCGAGCGGGTCGCCGAGCGCGGTGTGCAGCTGACCCTCACAGACGATGCCAAGCAGCTCCTCGGCAACATGGGCTACGACCCGGCCTACGGCGCACGGCCGCTAAGGCGCGTGATCCAGAAGCAGCTCGTCGACCGTCTCGCGCTCGCGCTGTTGAAGGGTGAGGTCCGCACGGGCGATGAGCTGCGGGTGGATGCTGTTGATGGTGAGCTCGTGTTGGAGACCGTCGGGGCCGCGGCGGCGGCCCCGGCCTGATCTCGCGAGCCGTGCCGGCGGGCTGGCTATAACGCCGCAACTCCTGCATGTCCCGGATGCGGGGTGAATCCACGTGTTCCACTGGGATTCGGCGGGGATAAAGGTGAGTGCGTTTGCATGTCTGTCGGCCGCCCAAGGTGGCGGTAGCGGCGGCCCAGCCGTCAATGCCTGATGCCGCCGCTTGCCACGAAGGCTATGGAATCACGATCGAGAACGCTCCGGTGATGTTCGCTGTCCCGGTCTGATTGAAACCGTTGACCTGGATGCCTGTTTTGCCGCCTGTGCTGCAACCCCCCGGATCGGCGGAGAACGTGAGATCGCCGAATTGGCTCGTGACGACTGCCACGATAGTCGCGAGTTCGATCGACGGGTCTGGGAACACGCATGTAATGTTTGAGAACGTCGTCGCCGAGGCAATCCCGCGCGAACCAGGCTGTATCGTTGCTGGTGACCCTGGAGTAATCGTCGCATACGCCCGCGCCTGGCCGGGCGGCCCCGTTTCGCCTGCCGCGCCTTTCGCCCCTTCTGTGCCTTGGGGCCCTTTTGCACCCTGTGGTCCTGTGGAGCCCAGAGGACCGATCGGTCCCGCGACGCCCTGTGGGCCGGTTTTGCCAGTCTTACCCTTCAGCTTCTTGAGCACCTTCGGGTTAATCTGTTTTGTTGAGTTAATCAGGTAATGGTTTGCGGCAAGTGCGCCACCCCCCATCGACAAAACCAGCGCAAGCGTCGCGGCGACGTTTGCGTAACTTATGTGTCTGCGCATGATGCCCTCCTGTTCGTGCGTGGAGCCGCCAGCCTACGCACGCGACCGGATCGCATGTAACGGCTTTTGGCGAGTAGCGATGCAGTAATGCCTTGATTTCAGGCATCGTTCCAGTCATGCGGAGACATGAGATCGACGCGCGGAAGGGAGCATCTACCCCGTCACCGCCCAGGTCCCATAACCGCCCCAGTCCATCGTCGGGACCGTCGGGCGAAAGCGAACGACGAAGCCGAAGGGCCCGGCCCCTTCTTCACCGCTTTCGGTGTCCGGGTTGAACACGAGCGGTCCGCTCGTGTTGAAGTTCGCCGCCTCATAGACGCATAGGTGACCGGATGCGGCCTGCGGATTCTTCGAGGTCCCGGGGCATGCCAGGGTCAGACCGCCGCCCGGGGGAATCAGTGAGACGTTCGCCACGGGGATCGCGGCCGCCAGCGGAATCACGAACGAGACCCCCGCCCATGCGGGAAGACCGCTCGAGTTGCCTGTCCGCGTCACCGCATAGATGCCCTCCTCGGTCTTGCCGGTCGGCAGCGTGCTGGTGAAGCCGGTCACGCCGTTGACGCCGTTCGAGCCCGGCGGCCCGGTGGCTCCGCTGGGTCCGCTCGGACCTTGCGGCCCAACCAGGTTCCACGCCAGCTTCCTCTCCCCCCTCCGGCATATCGACCTTTTGCCGACGATGCGGAATGCGCCCGTTCTCTTCTTGAAGCAGGCGTAGATGGTTGCAGCGTCGGCGTGCGGCGCCGCGAGCAGCCCGGCCAGCGCCAGCGCAGTCGCCGCGGCCACGGCTGCGGCGAGCGTGGCCGCTCGACCGCGTGTGATCAGTGCGGACATGGGTGTACCTCCAGTCTCAGCGGGTGAGCCCCCTGTTCCGTGAGCTTCGGGGGATGGTCCCACCTCCTCCGGAGCGCAACCAACGTTCGTCCACGAGGCTCTCCTGGGGAGGAGGAGCGGTCCTGACCGCGCAAACGTCCCTGATCCGCTAGAAGATGCTCGCGCGCCCCAATCGCCAACGTCCGGGAGGAACCAAGGCCATGCCCACCTACATCATGCTCTCGACCCTCACGCCCGAGGGAGTGCAGACGGTCAAGAACAACCCGCAGCGGATCCGCGAGGTGAACAAGGAGGTCGAGCAGCTCGGCGCCACGGTCAAGGCGCAGTGGGCGACGCTCGGACACGTCGACTTCATCTCCGTGATCGAGGCGCCCGACGAGGGCACGATGGCCCGCGTCTCACTCGAGCTCGGCTCGCGCGGCACCGGCCGCTACGAGACGCTCGCGGCGATCCCGATCGACGACTTCATCGCCTCTCTATAGCCAGGCTGCGGGAAGCGCAGGTTCGCCGGTTCCGCCCAGCGGACGGCGTATGCTGCGCGCGGGATGATGTCGCGCGGCGGGATTCAGCTGAGAGCAGCTGTCGCCGTGCGCACCATGGACAAGGAGGCACGTACGAGATGACGCCCGACGGCCCCGGCTGGGACGAGGACCCCTCCGCGCAGGAGGGCCGCCCCTCGGGCCCCCCCGGCATATCGCTCGTGCCAGAGCCGATGCAGGAGGCCGAGGTGCAGGCACAGCTTGATGACATCGACGTAGACGCGCCGCGCGTCGGCATCGTGATGGGCTCAAAGAGCGACATGGAGGCGATGGAGAAGGCCGCCCAGGAGCTCGAACAGCGCGACATCCTGCACGAGATGCGGGTGATGTCCGCCCACCGCGAACCGGACGTCGTCGCCGAATACGCCAAGAACGCCCGCATGCGCGGCCTGCGCGTGATCATCGCCGGCGCCGGGATCTCCGCCGCGCTGCCCGGCGCAGTCGCCGCGCACACCGATCTGCCGGTGATCGGCGTTCCGCTCAAAGGGCGGCTCACGGCGGCCGGCGGCCTCGACGCGATCCTCTCGATCGTGCAGATGCCCCCGGGCGTGCCGGTCGCCTGCGTCGGCCTGGACAACGCGCGCAACGCCGCGATCCTCGCCGTGCAGATCCTCGGGGCCTGAGCGCGCTCGGACCGATACCGACGGCGACTGTCCGCGATCCGCGGTGAGGACGCCGCCGCCGGCAGGCGGCGATAATCAATAGAAGTGATCGCCCGCTACACCCGCCCCGCCCTCGGCAGCCTGTGGACCGACGAGGCACGCATGGACGCCTGGCGGCAGGTCGAGCTGGCGGCCTGCGAGGAGCTGCCCGCACTGCTCGGCGATGGAGGTCCGACCGAGTCCGAGCTCCATGCGATCCGCGCCGCCGGCTTCACGGTGCAGGCCGTGCAGGAGCGTGAGCGCCTGACAGAGCACGACGTCGCCGCGTTCGTCGACGTGCTGGCCGAATCCGCCGGCGAGGCCGGCCGCTGGATCCACTTCGGGCTCACCTCCTCCGACGTGCTCGACACCGCCCTCGCCCTGCAGCTGCGCCAGGCCGGCGACGTGATCGCGTCCGGCGCCCACGCGCTCGTCGATGTCCTGGCCGCGCGGGCGCGGGAGCACACGCACACGCTCTGCGTTGGCCGGACCCACGGCATCCACGCCGAGCCCACAACGTTCGGCGTGAAGCTCGCCGGCTTCGCCTTCGAGGCGCACCGCAACGCCGAGCGCCTCGATCGCGCCTTCGCCCAGGCGGGCGTTGGGGCGCTCTCCGGCGCGGTCGGGACGTACGCGGCCACCAGTCCCGAGTTCGAGAAGCGGGTCCTCTCGCGCCTCGGCCTCGCCCGCGAGGACGTATCCACACAGGTCGTGGCGCGCGACCGCCACGCCGAGCTGCTCACCGCGATCGCCGTCGCGGCAACCGGGCTCGAACGCTTCGCGACCGAGATCCGCCACCTGCAGCGCACCGAGGTGCGCGAGGCGCAGGAGCCGTTCCGTGCCGGCCAGAAGGGCTCATCGGCCATGCCCCACAAGCGCAACCCGATCAAGAGCGAGCAGGTTGCCGGCCTCGCGCGCGTGCTGCGCGGGAACGCCCAGGCGGCGCTCGAGAACGTCGCGCTCTGGCACGAGCGCGACATCTCCCACTCATCCGCCGAGCGCGTGATCCTGCCCGACTCCACGATCCTGATCGACTACCTCCAGTACAGGACGATCGAGCTGGTGCAAGGCATGACCGTCGACGTCGAGCGGATGCGAGCGAACCTCGATCTGACGCACGGCGCCCTCTTCTCCCAGCGCGTGCTGCTCGCGCTCGTCGAGGCCGGCTCCTCGCGCGACGATGCCTACCGGCTCGTCCAGGAGCTGGCGCAGCGTGCCTGGGACGATGGCATCCCGCTGCGCGATCTGCTCGCAGAGAGCGAGCGCGGGCGCGAGCTCGATCTGGAGGAGATCTTCGACTACTCCCACTACGTTCGCCATGCCGGCGAGATCGTCGCCCGGCTGGACGAGATCGCCTGAATGCGGGGCGGGTCGGGGTTCCGATCGGCCCGGCGGCGCTGGTAGCATCGAGCCACGTGACCACGCTCGCCGACCTGCCCCTCATAGCCAGCGGGAAGGTCCGCGAGATGTACGACCTCAGCGGGCCGGACGGCGCCCGCACGCAGGGGCCCGCGAGCCTGCTCATGGTCGCCAGCGACCGCATCTCGACCTACGACGCCGTGCACCCCACGCCGATCCCCGACAAGGGCAAGGTGCTGACGGGGCTGTCGGTCTTCTGGTTCGAGAAGACCGGCCACATCGTCCCCAATCACCTGCTGTCGGCGACCGACGGCGTCCCCGAGCAGGTGCGCGGGCGCGCGCTCGCCGTCCGTCGCCTCGAGATGCTTCCGGTGGAGTGCGTCGTGCGCGGCTACATCACCGGCTCGGGATGGAAGGACTACCAGGCGACAGGCGCCGTGTCCGGCATCGAGCTTCCGCGCGGCCTGCGCGAGTCCGAGCGCCTGCCCGAGCCGATCTTCACCCCGAGCACCAAGGCCGACGAGGGCCACGACGAGGCGATCGACTTCGACGGCGCCGCCGAGCTGGTCGGCGACCCCGGCCTGATGCGGCGCGCGGCCGACCTCGCGGTCGAGCTCTACACGTTCGCCGCCGACCACGCGCGCGCCAACGGCGTGATCCTGGCCGACACCAAGTTCGAGTTCGGCCTCGACGAGGATCGCCGGCTGGTCGTCGGTGACGAGGTGCTGACGCCCGATTCCTCCCGCTATTGGCCGGCCGACGGCTTCGAGGTCGGTCGCGCGCAGCCCAGCTTCGACAAGCAGTACGTGCGCGACTGGGCGACCGCCAGCGGCTGGGACCGCAGGCCCCCCGCGCCGGAGATCCCGCCGGAGGTCGTGGCGGGAACGCGAGAGCGCTACGTCGAGGCCTACGAGCGCATCACCGGCGAGCCCTTCCAGGCGTGGCTCGACCGAACCGCCGGGTCGGCGGCATGAGGGCTCGCGTGCTGATCCGCCCGAAGGCCGGGATCCTCGACCCGCAGGGCGTAGCGGTGGAGCGCGCGCTGCCGGCGCTCGGGTTCGGCGGCGTGTCCGCCGTCCACGTCGGCCGACTGGTCGAGCTCGACGTCGAGGACCCCGAGCAGCTTCGACCGATGTGCGAGAAGCTGCTCGCCAACCCCCTCGTCGAGGACTACGAGGTCGAGCTGCTCGACGGCAGCCGCTGACGCCAGGTGAAGTTCGGCGTTCTCCAGTTCCCAGGCTCCTGCGACGAGGTCGACGCGCTCGAGGCGGCCCGGCTCGTCGGTGACGCCGAGCTGATCTGGCACCGCGAGCGCGACCTGCGCGGCGCCGACGCGATCGTCGTCCCGGGCGGCTTCTCCTATGGCGACTACCTGCGCGCGGGAGCGATCGCGCGCTTCTCCCCGGCGATGGAGTCGGTGATCGCCTTCGCCGGCGAAGGCGGCCTCGTGCTCGGCATCTGCAACGGGTTCCAGGTGCTCTGCGAGGCCCATCTGCTGCCTGGCGCGCTGCTGCCGAACACCAACCTGCGATTCACCTTCAGGCAGGTCGGCCTCGACGTCGTCCAGCCCGACACCCCGTTCACCTGCGCCTGCGCGAGCGGACGGCGGCTGAGCATGCCGGCCAAGCACGCCTGGGGGCGCTATTACGCCGAGGACGCGACGCTCAACGCGATGGAGGAGTCCGGCCAAGTGGTGCTGCGCTACGCCGCCGGCGAGAACTTCAACGGCTCGCTGCGCGACATCGCCGGCGTGCGCAACGAGGCCGGAAACGTGTTCGGGCTGATGCCCCATCCCGAGCACGCCGTCGAGGAGCTGCTCGGTGGCTCGGCCGACGGCCTCGCGATCTTCGAGTCCATGCGGCTGGCGAGCGAGGCCGCTGTTCATGGCTGAGGCCGCGATGCTGCCGAGCGTCGAGGACGCGCTCGCGCTCGGGCTCACGCGAGACGAGTACGAGCTCGTCTGTGTCAAGCAGGGCCGGCCGCCGAACCAGGTGGAGCTCGCGATGTACTCGCTGCTGTGGAGCGAGCACTGCGCCTACAAGCACTCGAAGAAGCTCCTGCGAACGCTCCCCACCGAGGGCCCGCACGTGGTGATGGGACCCGGCGAGAACGCCGGCGCGGTGGACGTCGGCAACGGCCTCGTGTGCGCGTTCAAGGTCGAGTCGCACAACCATCCGAGCGCCATCGAGCCGTTCCAGGGGGCGGCGACGGGCGTCGGCGGGATCCTGCGCGACATCTTCGCGATCGGCGCGCGGCCGATCGCTGTGCTCGACTCGCTGCGCTTCGGCGAGCCGACAGGCGCGCGCGCGCGCTACCTGCTCGAGGGGGCGGTGTCGGGGATCGCGCACTACGGGAACTCGATCGGCGTCCCAACGGTCGGCGGCGAGGTCTACTTCGAGGCCCCTTACGAGCAGAGCTGCCTCGTCAACGCGATGGCGCTCGGCCTGGCGCCGCGCGAGCGGCTCGTGCGCAGCGCGGCGGCCGGCCCCGGCAACGTGCTGATCCTGTTCGGCGCCTCCACCGGTCGCGACGGGATCGGCGGAGCATCCGTGCTCGCATCCGCCGAGCTGCTCGACGACGACGGCGCGCAGGACCGCCGCCCCACCGTGCAGGTCGGGGACCCCTTCGAGGAGAAGAAGCTGCTCGAGTGCTCGCTCGAGCTGCTCGAGCGGGGGCTGCTCGTGTCGCTGCAGGACCTCGGGGCCGCCGGGCTCACCTCCTCCGCCTCCGAGATGGCGTCAAAGGGCGCCGTGGGGATCGACATCGACGTTGCCAGGGTGCCTCTGCGCGAGCCTGGGATGGAGCCCTTCGAGGTGATGGTCAGCGAGTCCCAGGAGCGCATGCTGTGCGTGGTCGAGCCGGGCGACGTGGACGCCGTGATGGAGCTCTGCGAGAAGTGGGAGGTGGGCGGGGCGGCGATCGGCGCCGTCACCGACACGCGGCGGATGCGCGTCCTCTGCGACGGCGAGCTCGTCGGCGAGATGCCCGTGCAGGCGCTCGTCGACGACTGCCCGCTCTATGACCTCGACCCGCAGCGGCCGGCGCAGCAGATCTACGCCGCCGCGCCGGCAAGCCTCGGCTCGGGGGCGCCGCCGGCTGACACGCTGCTCGCCCTCCTGTCCTCTGCCAACCTCGCCTCGCGACGGCCGCTGTTCGAGCAGTACGACCCGATCGTCCAGTCGCGTACGGTCCGGCGCCCGGAGGAGGCCGACGCGGCCGTGCTGGTGCTCGCAGACGGCAGCGCGCTGGCGGCGAGCATCGACGGCAACGGGCGGCGCGTGGCCGCCGACCCCTATCGCGGAACCATGATGGCGGTGCTCGAGTGCGCTGCGAACCTCGCCTGCGTCGGCGCCGAGCCGCTCGGCACGACCAACAACCTCAACTTCGGCAATCCCGAGAAGCCCCATGTGGCCTGGCAGCTGAGCGAATCGGTCCGCGGCCTCGGCGAGGCCTGCCGGGCGCTCGCCGCGCCAATCGTCGGCGGCAACGTCTCGCTCTACAACGAGGGCCCCGCCGGGCCGATCTACCCGACGCCCGTGATCGGCATGGTCGGCCGGCTCCCCGACGCGCGCGACGCCGGGCGGCTCGGCTTCGGGCGCACCGGCGACGAGATCGCGCTGGTCGGCTCGTTCGAGCCCTCGACGGCGGCCAGCGAGCTTGCGAAGCTGCGCGGCGAGCTGCTCCCCGACGGCCTGCCCGAGCTCGACCTCGGCGCTGTCCTCGCCGCGCAGGCCGCGGTCCGCGACGCGGTGCGCGCGGACGCGCTCTCGAGCGCCCACGACATCGCCGAGGGCGGCCTCGCGGTCGCGCTTGCAGAGTGCTGCCTGGCCGGCGGCCTCGGCGCGACGGTCGCCCTGAGCTCGGCGAGGCCCGCGACGGACATGCTGTTCGGCGAGGCGCCCGGCGGATTCCTCGTCAGCGGATCGCAGGAGGCGATCGCCGCGCTCTCCGAGCGCGTGCCGGTCCAGCGGCTCGGGGCCGTCGGGGGCGAGGCCTTGAGTATCGAGCTCTCAGACGGGACGGCGACCGCGAGCCTGGCGCTCACGCTCGCGGAGCTCTCCAGCGCCCACTCCGACGATTTTGCGGCGTTCTTCGCCTGATAACGTATGAACGTGAGCACAACGCGTGACGGACCACGCGACGAGTGCGGAGTGTTTGGGCTGTATGCGCCCGGACACGACGTATCGCGCCTCTCTTACTTCGCCCTTTTCGCCCTGCAGCACCGCGGGCAGGAGTCGGCCGGCATCGCTGCAGCCGATCGCGGCGGGCACATCGTCACGCGCCGCGAGCTCGGCCTCGTCAGCCAGGTCTTCAGCGAGAACGACCTGCGCACGCTCGCCGGCGAGCTGGCGATCGGGCACGTGCGCTACTCGACCACCGGATCCAACGCCTGGGAGAACTCCCAGCCGGTGCAGCGCTCGGAGGGGACCAACGGCTCTCGCCGCGAGGTCGCACTCGCCCACAACGGCAACCTGATCAACGCGCTCGAGCTGCACGAGGAGCTCGCAGAGCGAGGCGTGACGTTCAGCTCGACCTCCGACTCGGAGATCATCGCCGCGATGATCGCCACGCATCCCGCCGTGCACGTCGAGGATGCGATCGCCGATGTGCTTCCGCGCCTGCGCGGCGCCTTCTCGATCGTCGCGATGACCAAGGACCGCGTCGTCGCCTTCCGCGATCCCCACGGCCTGCGCCCGCTGGCGCTCGGCGTGCTGGATCCCGACCCGGCCCACGGTGACGAGCCCGAGGCCGAGCCCCGCTATTGCGTCGCGAGCGAGTCATGCGCGTTCGACATCATCGGCGCGCGCTACCTGCGCGACGTCGAGCCGGGAGAGCTGGTCACGCTCGGCGAGGAGGGACTGCAGAGCCGCATGGTCTCGCCCGGCGGCAGGCGCGCCTTCTGCGTGTTCGAGTACATCTACTTCGCCCGCCCCGACTCGCGCATGAACGACCAGGTGCTCCAGGTCGCACGCGGGCGCATGGGCGAGATCCTCTGGCGCGAGTCGCCCGTCGAGGCCGACCTCGTGATCGCGGTGCCAGACTCCGGCAACGCGGCCGCCCGCGGGCTGGCGCGCGCCGCCGGGCTCCCGCAGGACGACGGCTTCGTCAAGAACCGCTATGTCGCCCGCACCTTCATCCAGCCCGGCCAGGAGCTGCGCAAGCACGGGCTGCGGCTGAAGTTCAACCCCCTTCCCGAGGTGATCGCAGGCAAGCGCCTGGTGGTCGTCGACGACTCGATCGTGCGCGGAAACACCACCCGCCAGATCGTGCAGATGCTGCGCGACTCGGGCGCGGCCGAGGTGCACATGCGCATCTCCGCCCCGCCGATCAAGCATCCATGCCACTACGGGATCGACATGTCCACCAGCGAGGAGATGATCGCCCACGGGCGCACGACCGAGGAGGTCGCCGTCGAGCTGGGCTGCGACTCTCTGCACTACCTCTCGCTGGCCGGCGTCTACGAGGCCGTCCGCGGAACCCGCGCCACCCACTGCGACGCCTGCTTCACCGGCGACTACCCCCTGCCCGGCAGCGACGCCGCGGGCGGCAAGTACTCGCTGGAGGAGGGGGAGCCGGAGACGGCGCCCCTCCCGCTCGTCCGGGCCTAGAGGTCGTTGTCCTCGCGCGCGCCGGAGGCGTCGTTGTAGCGGTTGTTGTACGGGCGGCGGGCGATCATCCCACCGTCACGCCCTGACCCTATGGCGTAGGCGAGCCCCGCGGTGATGATGAGGCTGACGATGATGGCTGTGAGCATTGCTTTGTTCCCCCGTCTGTGGTCGCTGGATCGTGCCTCTCGACCCCGCCTTTCATTGAAGATCACCGGCGCCGTGCCCACTGTGACGTGGGTCACGCTGAGGGGCTTACGTTTAGGTAGTGCCGGCGAGCGGGAAGAGTGGCTGCGGTGGGCGCAAGGACGGCCGTCCACACCGGACGGAACCGGACTTGCGCCCGCCTCTGAGCGACAGCAGCGGCGGCCTGAGAGAGACAGGGCCTCAGAAGCTATCGTGCGCCGCGCGTGAGCGAGAGACTTCCCATCGCGGTGCTCGTGTCCGGTGCCGGCACGAACCTGCAGGCGCTGTTGGACACGGTTCATGGGCAGGAGGCCGACGTCGTGGCCGTGGCCTCGAACGTCGCCGGTGTGCCCGCGCTCGCGCGCGCCGATGCGAGCGGCGTGCCGACGGCGGTGTTCGCCGGCGCCGACTATCCGCAGCGACGTGCCCGCGACGAGGCGATGGCCGACTGGCTCGCGCAGCGCGGCGCGCGGCTCGTCGTGCTGGCCGGCTACATGGAGCTGCTCGGCGAGGCCTTCCTCGCCCGCTTCCCGGGCGCGGTGATCAACGTGCATCCCTCGCTGCTTCCGGCCTTCCCGGGCCTCGCGGCGATCGAGCAGGCGCTCGACTACGGCGTGAAGGTGTTCGGCGTGACCGTGCACTTCGTCGATGCCGGTGTCGACTCCGGTCCGGTGATCCTGCAACGGGCGGTCGAGCTGCCGTCGGCGCGCGCGCCGGAGGAGGTGCTGGGCGCCCTGCGACCGCTCGAGCACGAGCTGCTGCCCCGCGCCGTGAGGCTCATCGCGAGCGGCGCGCTGAGCACCGACCCTGAGCACCCGCGCCGCACGATCGAGGCTCGCCCGGCCAGTCGCACAGGCGAGGGATAGGCTCTGAGCATGTCCGCCAAGGGCGATGTCGCGACAACGCGCGGGGCCGGCGTCGAGCACGCGGCGCCCGGCGAGGTGCGCGTGCGCAGGGCGCTGCTGTCGGTGTCCGAGAAGCAGGGAATCGTCGAGCTGGCGCGCGGGCTGCAGGAGCTCGGCGTCGAGATCGTCTCGACCGGAGGGACCGCGCGGGAGCTCGCCGCCGCGGGCATAGCGGTGCGCTCCGTCGAGGACTTCACCGGTTTCCCCGAGATCATGGATGGGCGGGTGAAGACGCTGCACCCGCGCCTCTACGCCGGGCTGCTCGCACGGCGCGACGATCAAGGCCACCTGCAGGCGGCCGCGGAGCAGGAGATCGAGCCGGTGGATCTGGTCTGCGTGAACCTCTACCCCTTCGAGCAGACCGTCGCCCGCGGCGACGTCGGCGAGGACGAGGCGATCGAGAACATCGACATCGGCGGACCGACGATGATCAGGGCGGCCGCGAAGAACAGCGCGTTCGCCGCCGTGCTCGTCGATCCCGCCGACTACGCGCCGGTGCTCAGCGAGCTCAGGGAGTCCGGGAGCAGGTTGTCGCTGCAAACGCGCAAACGGCTCGCCGCGACGGCCTTCGCATGCACCGCGCGCTACGACGCGGCCATCTCTCGCTGGTTCGCCTCGCGCACCAGCGACGGCTTCCCCGACCGCTGGGCCAGCGCCTATGAGAAGGTCAGCGACCTGCGCTACGGCGAGAACCCGCATCAGCGGGCCGCCTTCTACGCCGAGGCCGGCGCCTCGACGCACCTGCTGGACGGCGTCGAGCAGCTGCATGGCAAGGAGCTCTCGTTCAACAACCTGCTCGACTTGAGCGCCGCGCGAGAGCTCGTCGAGGACTTCGCCGGCCAGGCGTGCTGCGCGATCGTCAAGCACAACAACCCATGCGGCTGCGCCGTCGCCGACAGCGCGCGGGCCGCCTACGAACGGGCCTTCGCGTGCGACCCGCTGAGCGCCTACGGCGGCGTGATCGCGCTCAACCGGCAGGTCGACCGCGCCTGTGCCGAGCGGATGGCCGAGCAGTTCATCGAGGTGCTCCTCGCTCCCGGCTACGACGCCGACGCACTCGAGGTCCTGCAAGCGAAGAAGAACGTGCGCCTGCTCGCGCTCCCGCAGTGGCCCGAGCGCGCGCTCGAACCCGAAGGCAAGCCGGTGATCGGCGGCCTGCTCGTCCAGGATCGCGACATCGTCTCGGAGACGCGCGAGCAGATGCGCGTGCTCAGCGCGCGGCAGCCGACCAGCTCGGAGTGGGAGGACATGCTGTTCGCCTGGCGGGTCGCCCGGCACGTGCGCTCGAACGCGATCGTCATCGCCGCGTCAGGGGCTACGGTCGGCATCGGTGCCGGGCAGATGAGCCGCGTGGACGCCGTGCGCATCGCGATCGAGAAGGCCGGCGCCGCCCAGCCCGAGCTGCTCGCCGGCGCGGCACTCGCCTCGGACGCGTTCTTCCCGTTCGCCGACGGACCAGAGCTCGCGCTGCAGGCGGGCGTGACGGCGATCATCCAGCCAGGCGGCTCGGTGCGCGACGAGGACGTCGTGGCCGCCGTCGACTCGGCCGGCGCGGCGATGGTCGCGACCGGTCGGCGGCACTTCCGCCACTAGTAGTAGGCGAGCGACGCCGGCGCTGTGTCCGAAAGGGGGGTTGAAACCCGAACAGTAACGATATATCGTGAGCGTACTACGACAGTACACGATAGGAGTTAGATATGTTCGCGCAAGCGATTGAGGCACACCAGGGGGGCTGCGGCCACGGCCATGGCCCCCGGCACCGGCGCCACGGCTTCGGCCCCGGGCATTTCGGCGAGGGCGGCTTCCCGTTCGGCGGGCCTCCCGGTGGCCGCGGGCCGCGCGGCCGTGGTCGCAAGGCCCGCCGCGGCGACGTCCGCACCGCAGCGCTGCTGCTGCTCGCCGAGGAGCCGCGCAACGGCTACCAGATCATGCAGGAGATCGAGGAGCGAAGCGACGGCGTCTGGCGCCCCAGCCCCGGCTCCGTCTACCCGGCGCTGCAGCAGCTCGAGGACGAGGGCCTGATCCGCTCGGAGCAGCTCGAGGAGCGCAAGGTCTTCGCACTGACCGACGCCGGACGCGCGCTCGTCGAGGAGCGGGGCAGCGACAAGCCAGCGCCGTGGGAGCAGATGAGCGGCCACGTGAGCGAGCAGGCGTTCGAGCTCGGCAGGCTGATGCGCGAGGTCGCCTCCGCCTTTGTACAGGTGATGCGCACCGGCAGCGAGGCGCAGATGAGCAGGGCGCGCGAGGTGCTGGCGGGAGCTCGCCGCGACCTCTACCAGATCCTCGCCGACGGCGATGCCGGCGATGCCGGCGATGAGGGCGATGAGGGCGCGAAGCGCGGTGAGGGCAGCTGACGGACGATCCGCGTCGGCGCGCTGCTCGCGGGCTAGTCGATCGCCTGGGCCGAGACGCCCAGGACGGGGTCCTGGGTCTGCGTCTCGCCGGAGCTCTCGGCGATGCGCATTCCCTCCTCGAGCAGCGCGCTGTCCTTGAGCGTCCGGCGTTCGGTGAGCGGCTGCAGCAGGCCGCGCAGCACCAGCAGCGGCCCCACCCAGCGAGGGAACCAGACACGCGCGGAGCGGCGCTCGATCCCGCGCTCGATCGCGTCGATCGCCTTGGACAGCGGCGCCGGGTTGCGCATGAAGCCCGGCAGCTGTGCGGTCAGGCTCTGAACCGAGGGCTGCGCGAAGCCGGCTCGCACGAGGTCCGTGTCGAGGTAGCCGAAGTAGGCGCAGCCGACACGCGCGCCGCTCGGCGCCGCCTCCATCCGCAGAGCGTCGGTGAGCGCCTCGACGCCGGCCTTTGCCGTCGTGTACGGCCCCATCAGCGGGGCGTGCGCGATGGCCGCCAGCGAGGCGATGTTCAGCAGGTAGCCGCGTCGCTGCGTGATCTGCTCGATCACCGCACGGTCGGTGCGCCACACACCCAGAAGGTTGACCGCGAGGGTGCGCTCGACCTGCTCCACCGGCGCCTTCGCGAGCGAGCCGGTGAAGGCGATCCCGGCGTTCGCGATCGCCACGTCGATTGCGCCGAAGCGCTCGACGGTCGCTCGCACGGCGCGTTCGAGCGCGCCGAGGTCGGTGACGTCCGCCTCGAACGCGGCCGCGCGGTCACCCAGGCGCGCGGCGTTCTGCTCCAGCCGCTCGGGCTCGAGGCCGACGAGCGCGACGTTCGCGCCCTTGGCGTGCAGCCGCTCGGCACTCGCCGCGCCGATCCCGCGCGCCGCGCCGGTGATGAAGACCGTGCGTCCGCTGACGTCGAACGGCGCTTCGGAGGCGCGGCTCATGGCGCCGATCGCGCGCTGATCAGGGGGCTCGCGGTCGCGGGCACGGCGCAAGCCTACCGTGGTAGGGTCGCCGCATGGCTCCTCTAGGCCCGTCATCCTCGGCCCTCGAGCTTGCCGACGGGCTGCGTCGCCGCGAGATCTCGGCCGTGGAGCTGCTCGACGCGTGCCTCACGGCGGTCGACGAGCGCAACCCTGAGCTGAACGCGGTCATCTGGCGCAACGACGACGACGCGCGGGCCGCGGCCGAGGAGGCCGACCGCCGTCTCGCGGCCGGCGAGGACGCGCCCTTCCTGGGCGTGCCGATCCCGATCAAGGACCTCACGCCCGTCGCGGGATGGCCCGTCAGCTTCGGCTCGCGCGGCGGCCCGGCCGGAGTGAGCGAAGAGAGCGAGCTGGTCGTCGATGCTCTCGCGCGCGCCGGGTTCGTCCTCTGCGCCCGCACGAACACGCCCGAGTTCGGCGTGGTCACCGTGGCCGAGAACCTGCGCTACGGGATCAGCCGCAACCCGTGGGACACCGAGCGCTCGCCCGGCGGCTCGAGCGGCGGCGCCGCGGCGTCGGTCGCCGGCGGCATGTTCCCGATCGCTCACGCCAACGACGGCGGCGGCTCGATCCGCATCCCCGCCTCCTACTGCGCGCTCGTCGGCTTCAAGCCGAGCCGCGGCCGCGTGCCTCGCCTCGCGCAGAGCTGGCTGGGGGCCGTGGTCGAGGGCGTCGTCGCCCGCACGGTCGCGGACTCGGCCGTCGTGCTCGATGCGATCGCAGGCTTCGACCCGCTTGCCTGGTACAACGCTCCCGCTCCGGCCCGGGCGTTCGCGCAGGAGGCGGCGACGGCGCCGGGCAGCCTGCGCATCGGGCTGATGGCACAGGCGCCGCTCGGCATGCCCACCGACGAGTCCTGTGTCGAGGCGGCGCGCGAGACCGCTGCGCTGCTCGAGGAGCTCGGGCATTCCGTCGAGGAGGTCGAGGTGCCGACGATCTCCGAGGAGATGGTGCCGCCGTTCATCGCTCTGACCCAGGGTGGCCTCGCCGAGTACGAAGGCGTTGACTGGTCCAAGGTGGAGCCGCACATCGCTCACCAGCGTCGCGCGAGCCACGAGCTCGGCGCCGATGAATACGTGCTCGCGGCGCGCACGCTCGAGCTGCTCAGCCGCAGGGAGGTCGCGCGCTGGGGGCGCGACTTCGACATGCTGCTGACGCCGACCTCGGCGATCCTCCCTCCGCAGGCCGGTGCGGTCCTCGAGGCGCAGCATGCCGCGCCCGACCAGCCCGTGCTCGACGTCGTGGCGAGCGTCGCCTTCACCGCCTTCGGAAACGTCAGCGGCCTGCCGGCCGTGAGCCTGCCGCTGCACTGGACCGACGCGGAGGTGCCCGTGGGCGTCCAGCTCACCGCCGGACCGTGGCAGGACGCGGCTCTGATCTCACTCGCAGCCCAGCTGGAAGAGGCGCGGCCGTGGGCCGAGCGGCGCCCTTCGGCCGTCGCGACCTAGGCTTCGCCCCGGCGCGTCAGCGCGTCGGCGAGCGGTGCGAGCGCCGCCGCCGGACCAGCGCGACGAAAAGCACGAACAGCACGAGGACGAACAGGCCCCCGGCGAGGCCCGCATCGGCTGCGATGTCGGTGATGGATGGGCCGATCAGGTAGGCGCCGAGACCGACCGCGAGCGCCCACACCAGTCCCGAGATGGCGTTCGCGGCCAGGAAGCGCGACCAGCGCATGTCGTGGACGCCGGCGATCCACGACGGCGTGAACAGCACGGCGAGCGGGCCGAAGCGCTCATAGAAGTGATCGCCTCTCGCGATCAGGCGGAGGCGCAGGTGGTACAGCGGCCCTGGCGCGGTGAGAAGTCCCCTGCCGCCCTTCAGGCCGACGAGCCAGCCCGCGCTGCCGCCGGCGATGGCCCCGGCCCAGGCGATCGCCAGCACCGAGGGCAGATCGAGGTGGTGATGCGCGGCCGAGATGCCCGCCGCGATGAGGGCGGCCTCGCCGGGACCCGGCACCGCCACCCAGCTGATCACGGCCGCGACGAACAGCCCGAGGTAGTCGACCCGAGAGCCGCCGGTGTGGGGATGCATGGCGGCCAGGACCAGCATCGACGGCGGCAGTGCCACTAGGCGCACGAGGTAATGGTGACGCAGCGAGCCTTCGCCCCGCCGCGGTTGCTCACCGCGCGGCGGCCACGAGCGCGAGAAGGAGCCTCGCCGCGTCCGCGTCGCCGAGTTCCTGCTCGCGGACCAGCGACCTCCACGTCGAGTAGGCGAGGGCGTGGCCGAGGGCGGCGCGCGCGCGTCGCCGGGCTGTCCCCCGGAGCCCGCGTCCGACCATCAAGGTGTCGCAGGCTGCCGCGATGTAGCCGTGAAAGGCGGCGAAGCGCTCCTTGATGACCGGCACGATCTGCTCGTCGCGAAACAGGTTCTCGAGCATCGGCTCGGCGCGACCGTAGAAGGCATGAAGCTCGGCGAGGGCGACGCGAAGGCGCTCGTCCGGCTGCTCGATCGCCGACCAGGCGCCGAGGTCCGGCGGCGGGTTCGCGGCCGCCCAGTGCGCAGAGCAGGCGTCGAACAGGGCCGCCTCGTCGGGGAAGTGGCGGTAGACGGTCGAGCGCCGGACGCCGGCATGCGCGGCGACGGCGCTGATCGATGTTCGCGAGGGGCCGACCGTCCCGTGCAGCTCCACGGCGCTCTCGGTGATGCGCAGACGGGTCTGGCGCTGGGACTCGGCGCGGCGCTGCATGCGGTAGGAGCGCGTTTTGTCGGGCATGGGTGTCGCCTCAATATTGACATGCGCCAACCCCGACTGTAGGGTTCGAGCGACAAGACTGTTCGATGAAATGGGGAAATGATGCAGATGGCTTCGACACGGGTCCTCGGACCGGCGGACGGCAAGGCAGGATTCCTCGGGAGCATCGGGGTGCGGTTCATGATCGACGGCGACCGCGCCGATGGGGGCTTCTCGCTCGTGGAACACCCGATGTCGGCGCACGCGCTCGCCGCGCCCCTGCACCGTCACGCGCGGGAGGACGAGTACAGCTACGTGCTCGAGGGCCGCATGGGCGCGCTCCTCGGCGACGACGTGCTCGAGGCGGGGCCGGGCGACCTGGTCTTCAAGCCCCGCGGGGAATGGCACACGTTCTGGAACGCGGGGGACGATCCCTGCAGGATCCTCGAGATCATCGCGCCGGCGGGCTTCGAGCGCTTCTTCGCCGAGCTCGTCGATCTCGGCGGCGTCGCGCAGGCTGACCCGGCGCTCATGGGAAGCCTATGCGAGCGCTACGCCCTCGAGATGGACCCAGAGAGCGTGCCGGGCCTGATCGAGCGCTTCGGCCTGCGCTTTCCCGCAGAGCCGCTGACGGGTTGAGAGCCGCGCTATTGACTTAGCTGTCGATGCGAGTACCGTGGGCGCAGCAGCGATCTGGGCCGTCCAGGAGGGATCGGCACCTGCGCAGAGGTGGAGGGATGCGCCTCGACGGGCAAGGGGTTGCGGATGCGGAGAGTCGGGCGGACCCGAGTCGTGGCCGTGTCGGACGGCGGCACGGTGGCGAGTGACACCGGTCTGAGGGGGCGGCAGATCAAGGCACTGCGGGTCGCAGCGGCGACGGCCTGTGTCGCCGCGCTTGCGCTTGCGGCATCGGCGCTGAAAGCGCCGAGCATCGACCGGCCGGCATCCCGCCAGAGCGTTCAGAGCGATGCGGCGAGTCGCCTGCCGGTCAGCCTCCTCCCGATCGCCTCGGTGAGGATCGGGGCCTCTCAGCATGCCTTCTGGCCGGACCGTCGGGGTGCGTCGCTGCGCAGCGCGGGCGGCGGCATCGAGACCTCCTTCAACGCCTCCGGCGTGCGCCTGCGAACAGCAGGTGCAACGGTCGCCCTGTCAGTGCCCTCCTTCGGGCGCCGGGGCCACGTCGAGCATTTGAGGGCCGTGGCACCCACTGGCGCCGCGAACCAGGTCGTCTACCGTCACGGCTCTCTCACCGCGCTATACCGAAACGGGCCCTATGGCGTGGAGCAGGCCTTCACGGTGGCCCGGCGCCCCGGCGCCGGAGCCGGGCCGCTCGTGCTGGCGCTCCCGGTCGCGGGATCGCTGAAGCCGACTCAGGCGGGCTCCGACATCATCTTCAGAGGCCGCTCGGGAGCGCCTGTGCTCCGCTTTGGCCAGCTGAGCACGCTCGACGGCGCCGGCCGGCAGCTGCCCTCACGGATGCAGATCCGCAACGGGACGGTGCAGCTGTTGATCAATGACACCGGCGCGCGCTACCCAATCCGGATCGACCCGTTCTTCCAGCAGGGCGCCAAGCTGACGGGCGGCGAAGAGAGCGGCAAAGGCGAATTCGGCGGTAGCGCTGCGCTCTCGGCGGACGGGAACACGGCCCTGATCGGCGCCCCGACGGACAACGCCAACGTGGGCGCCGCCTGGGTCTTCACGCGGTCGGGCACGACCTGGGCACAGCAGGGCCCCAAGCTCACCGGCGGGGAAGAGAGCGGGAAAGGCCGCTTCGGCTTCCGGGTGGCGCTCTCGGCCGACGGGGGCACGGCGCTGATCGGCGGCCCCGTGGACAACGCCGAAGCCGGCGCGGCCTGGGTTTTCACGTGGTCGGGCTCGACCTGGGAACAGCAGGGGCCAAAGCTGACGGGCGGCGAAGAGAGCGGCAAAGGCGAATTCGGCACGGGCGTCGCTCTGTCGGCTGACGGGAAAACGGCGGTGGTCGGCGGCGGCGGCGACAACGTCGGCGCCGGGGCGGCCTGGGCGTTTACGAGGCCGGGATCGACGTGGGAACAGCAGGGGCCGAAGCTCACCGGCACCGGCGAGGTTGGCGCCGGGCACCTAGGCTTCCGCGTCGCGCTGTCCGAAGACGGCAACACGGCTCTGGTCGGCGGCGGCGGCGACAACGGCAACGCGGGCGCGGCCTGGGTGTTCGCGCGCACGGGATCGACCTGGGCCCAGCAGGGTTCGAAGCTCACGGGCAGCGAAGAGGTCGGCGCCGGGCACGTCGGCTACAGCGTCGCGCTTTCGGCCGATGGGAGCACGGCGCTGGTGGGCGGGCTCGCCGACAACAGCGAAATCGGGGCTGTGTGGGCGTTCACCCGCACCGAATCATTGACCTGGGAACAGCAGGGGCCCAAGATCACGGGCGGCGGCGAGGTCGGCAGAGGCCTCTTCGGGTACAGCGTGGCGCTGTCCGCGGATGGCAAAAGCGCGCTCATCGGCGGCGCGGGCGACAACACGAGTGTCGGGGCGGCCTGGCCGTTCACGCGGCCCGTGTCGACATGGGAAGCGGAGGGCGCCAAGCTGACCGGGGGCGGCGAGGTCGGCAAAGGCCTCTTCGGCTACAGCGTTGCGCTCTCCTCAGACGGGACCACGGCGCTGATCGGGGGCGCGGGCGACAACACCGCGGTTGGGGCGGCGTGGGTGTTTGTGAACAAACTCGAGGCTCCCACCGCGATCACGGGAGCGGCGTCGGCGGTCACTCAGACCTCGGCGACGTTAAACGCGACCGTCAACCCCAATGGCGGAACCGTGAGCGACTGCAACTTCAACTACGGAACATCGATCACGTATGGCACCAGCGCGCCCTGCTCGACGCTGCCCGGGTCGGGCACGACCCCGGTGGCTGTGTCGGCCGCGCTGACAGGCCTCAGCCCGAATACGACCTATCACTTCCAGATCGTCGCGACGAACCCGACCGGTACCAGCGAAGGCGCGGATCAGACGTTCACGACCGCGAACCCTCCCGAATTTGGAAGGTGCGTGAAACTCGCCAAAGGCGTGAAAGGCCAGTACTCGACCGCGGCGTGCACCGTGGCCGCGACCTCGCTGAAATTCGGCTATGAATGGGAAGCCGGCCCCGGCCCGAAAGCGAAGTTCACGACCAAAATCAAAGAAGCGACGCTCGCCACCTTCGAAACGGTCAAAAAAACGCTGGTCGTATGCAAAGGCGAGACGAGCACAGGCGAATACACCGGCCTCAAAACGGTGGGGAACGTCGTCTTCACCTTCACGGGATGTGAAATGGGCGGCGTCAAATGCACGAGCGCGGGAGCCGGAGAAGGAGAAGTGCTCACGAACACGCTCGAAGGCGCGCTTGGGATCGAAAAAGCGTCGACCGAAGGCCCCGTGAAAAACAAAATCGCGATGGACCTGTTCCCCGTCGGGGGAACCGGGCCCGTCACGGAATTCAGCTGCGGCGCCACGCCTGTCGCGATCAGGGGCTCGGTCATCAACCCCGCGCTCGCCAACAAAATGAACCTGACCGCCACGCTGAAATACGCGGCGGTATCGGGCAAGCAGAAACCCGAAAAATTCGAAGGGCTGCCGAAGGACGTGCTGGAAACCTCATTTGGGGGGGCTGCATTCGAACAGTCCGCGCTGAAGCTCGTGACGGTGCAGACCAACGAAGAAAAAATCGAGATCAACTCGGTCGTGTAGGTGGTCGGGAGCGATGGAGACGTGGGATGCGATCACCTCGCGGCGCAACGTACGGGAGTTCGAGGATCGCGAGCTGCCCAGCGAGCATCTCGATCGGATCCTGGAGGCAGGCCGTCGTGCGCCCTCCTCGCGCAACTGGCAGCCGTGGGACTTCATCCTCGTCACCGATCGCCGGCAGCTGACTGACCTCGCAAAGGTCTGGCAGGGTGCTGGCCACGTCGCCGGCTCGGCGGCCACCGTCGCCTTGATCCTGCCGGACACCGACGACCCGTCCGAGCGAGACAGGGCTCAGTACGACCTGGGTCAGGCGACCATGGCGATGCTGATCGCCGCGGCCGACCTCGGCATCGGCTCGGGCCACGCGGCCGTCCGCGACCAGGATCAGGCTCGCAGGGTCCTCGGCTTTCCGGATGACCGCTATGCCGCCTACCTGATCGACTTCGGCTATCCGGCCGACCGTCCGCTGAAGCCGATCCGCAACCCCAACCGGAGGCCGTTCGACGAGGTGGTGCACCGGGGGCGGTGGTAGTCACACGTGCTGCGACCGCCGGCGCAGGCCCGAAATACGATGGTTATACCGCGGCGTTGAATGCCCCGTGCGGGACTCGAACCCGCCCCACCGGATTAAAAGTCCGGCGCTCTACCAGATGAGCTAACGGGGCTAGCGCCAGGCAGTCTGGCACATCGCCGGAGCCTGCCAGCGAGGCTATCGGCAGCTCAAGGGGCCTCGGCCTCGGCGAGGTCGTCCTCGGAGGGACGTTCTGCGGCGGCGATCCGGAGCATCTCGTCGATCTGGGTGAGCTTCACGCGCGGGCGCCCCGCGGCCTCGCCGAGGGCGCGCTCGTGGCGGTCTATCTCGCTCCAGCCGTCGTAGGTGACCAGGTCGGGCTGGCAGGCGCGAAGCATCGCCTCGACCGAGTCGGCATCGGAGGACTCCGGGTCCAGCCGGCGCCTGCCGACTGTGAGGTCCGCGAGGATCGCGTCGACCGTCTCCTGGGCATCCTTCTTGTTCGTTCCGATCACTCCGGACGGGCCGCGCTTGATCCAGCCGACCACGTACTCGCCCTGCCGCGGCGAGCCGGTGGCCGGGTCCAGTATGCGCCCGCCCTCGTTCGGGATGACGCCGGAGCGCTCCTCGAAGGGAACGCCGGGGAGCGGGATCCCGCGATAGCCGATGGCGCGGAAGGCGAGGCCGGCGGCGATCGTCTCTCGCTCGCCGGTCGCCTGCGCCCGCAGGCCGCCGCCCGGTGCGGGAACGAGCTCGTTGCGCACGAGCTCGATCGATCCGAGATGGCCGTCGTCTCCGGGCTCCAGCGCGCTCGGGGAGAGCAGGAAGCGAAGGACGACGCGCTTCGGGTGCCCGGACGGCGGGCGCTCGGCGTAGGAGCGCAGGATCTCGACATTCCGGCGTGAGGTGATGTCGGCCTCGGCGTCCTCGTCGTGGATGGCGAGCGCGCGGTCGAGCTCGGCTGGGTCGACGATCACATCGGCGTCGGAGAGCTCTCCCAGCTCGAGCAGCTCGGGGTTGGTGAAGGCGGCCTGCGCGGGCCCGCGGCGACCGACTATCACGACCTCCGAGATGCGGCTGCGGGCGAGGACCTCGAGGGCATGGTCCGCTGTATCGGTGGGCGCGAGCTCCTCGGGGGCGAGCACGAGCATGCGCGCGACGTCGAGGGCGACGTTGCCGTTGCCGATCACGAGGGCGCGCTCGGTGCAGAGCAGGTCGACCTCGAGGTCGGTGTGGTCGGGGTGGCCGTTGTACCAGCCGACGAACTCGGTCGCGGCGTGTGAGCCGGGGAGGTCTTCGCCGGGGATGCCGAGCGGCCGATCGACGGGCGAGCCCGTCGCGTAGACGATCGCGTGGTAGTGGGCCAGCAGATCCTCATGGGAGACGTGCTCGCCGAAGGTGACGTTGCCGAAGAAGCGGAAGCGGGGATGTGCGGCCGTCTTCTCATAGACGCGCGTGACCGACTTGATCTTGGGGTGATCGGGCGCCACGCCGGAACGTACGAGCCCCCAGGGCGTCGGCAGGCGCTCGAGCATGTCGACCTCGACGTTGCCGGCGGAGTCCTTCAGCAGATGCCCGGCCGTGTAGAAGCCGGCGGGGCCGGAGCCGATCACTGCGATGCGGGTTGGCGTGTCGTCGTCGGTCATGGTGCCTGTGAGCGTTGGCTGTGGCCTGCGGGGGAGTCGAGGTCTGATGGGCGCGGCCCGACTCGAACGGGCGACCCCCTCGGTGTAAGCGAGGTGCTCTGGCCAACTGAGCTACACGCCCGGGTCGGGAACCCAAGGCTAGCGAGCGTGGAGCGCCGAGACCCTCCGTGAGGGTGCGGGTGGGTTAGGATTGGCGCACCCGGCCGGGGATCCTCCCTTGAATACTGCAGACACCGCCCATAACGAGGGGCCGTCGGCATTTGCGCAGGCTGCCGAGCTCGAGCTGCGACACGTCAGCAAGCGGTACGTCGGCCAGCGGGAGCCCGCGATCGGTGACCTCTCCTTCACGGTGCCGGCGGGGGAGGTCTGCGTGCTGGTCGGTCCGTCGGGATCGGGCAAGACGACGGCGATGCGCCTGATCAACAGGATGATCCCGATCAATGGCGGCGACATCCTGCTGGGCGGCCGAAGCGTGCTGCAGCGCGACCCGAAAGAGCTGCGCCGCGAGATCGGCTACGTGATCCAGCAGATCGGCCTGTTCCCGCATCAGACGGTCGCCGAGAACATCGCCACCGTGCCGCATCTGCTCGGCTGGCCGAAGGACCGCGTCTCCGCTCGCGTGCATGAGCTGCTCGAGCTGATCGACCTCGATCCCGGGGAGATGCAGGCGCGCTATCCGGCCCAGCTCTCGGGCGGGCAGCGCCAGCGTGTGGGCGTGGCGCGAGCACTGGCGGCCGACCCTCCGCTGATGCTGATGGACGAGCCGTTCGGAGCGATCGACCCGATCAACCGCACGCGGCTTCAGGACGAGTTCCTCGGTCTGCAGGCGAAAGTGAAGAAGACGGTCGTGTTCGTCACGCATGACATCGACGAGGCGATCAAGATGGGCGACCGGATCGCGATACTGCGCGAGGGCGGCGTGCTCGCGCAGTACGACACCCCCCGCGAGATCCTCACCCACCCGGCCGACTCGTTCGTCGCGCAGTTCGTGGGCGCCGATCGCGGGCTCAAGCGCCTCGCGCTCACCACGCTGGAGGAACTGAAGCTGATCGAGCCAAACGGCCTGCGCGCCGATGTGCGGGCCGATGGGGCGCGCCGCGTGCCGCTGCACACCTCGGTGCGGGACGCGCTCTCGATCATGCTGAGCGCCAACGGAGAGCCGCTCACGGTCGTGGACGACGACGGTCACGTCGAGGGGCTGTTCACGCTCACGCTCGTCGAGCGGCTGCTCGCCGATGACAACGCCGAGCCATACGCGCCAGGCGACTCGGCGCCCGCTGCGGTGCAGCCCGCGACCCCCGGCCGGGAGGGCTGATGGCGCTGGCGGCGCTCACGACGACGGGGCCGCTGATCGCCGCGGCGACCGAGCCGGTGATACCGAACTACGCCGCGCAGAGCTCCAGCTGCGAAATCCACAACCACCTGTTCTGCACCTCGTGGGTGACGCGCAACTGGGGACCGGTGCTGTGGCCGGCGCTGCGCGACCACATCCTGCTTGCGCTTGTCGCCGTCGGCATCGGCTTCGCCATCGCGATGACGCTCGCCCTGGCGGCCCACCGCTATGGCTGGGTGGAGCGGCCGACGACCGTCGTGACGACGATCCTCTACACGATCCCCTCGCTGGCCCTGTTCGAGCTGCTTGCGGCTCCGGTCGGCCTCAACGTGTTCTCGGCCGAGATCGCGCTCGTCTCCTACACACTGCTGATCCTCTTCCGCAACATACTCGCCGGCTTCCGCGCGGTGCCGACGGAGGTGCTCGACGCGGCTGAGGGCATGGGCATGTCGAGGGGTCAGGCGCTGCTGCGCGTGGAGTTGCCCCTGGCGCTGCCGTCGATCGTCGCGGGGCTGCGGATCGCGATTGTCACGATCATCGCGCTGTCGACGGTCGTGTACGTCATCTACAACCACGGGCTCGGCGTCCCCATCCACACGGCGCTCGGCGAGGGTCCGTTCAAGACCGAGCTGATCGCCGCCGGCGGTCTCGCGATCCTGCTCGCGCTGCTCGCCGACGGGCTGCTCGTGCTCCTGCAGCGGGCGCTGACCCCGTGGTCACGGGCTGGAACGAGCTAGGAGGGCGCGGTGCACGAATTCGTCGAAGCCTTCCGCTTCATCGCTCGCGACGGTGCGGTCCCGGGTGCACCGGGGCTGCCGAGCCTCGCGCACCTGACGCTCGAGACGCTCAAGGTCAGCGCGATCGGCGTGGCGATCTCGCTCGCCATCGCCCTGCCGCTGGGCGTGTGGCTCGGGCATATCCACCGCGGCTCGTTCCTCGCGATCAACGTGGGCAACATCGGCCGCGCGCTTCCGAGCCTTGTCGTGCTCGCCATCGGCGACGCCTTCCTCGGTCTCGGCCTGACGGTGGTCGAGCTCGCGCTCGTGATCCTCGCGGTGCCGCCGATCGTGACAAACGCATATCTTGGCGTCGATGGGGTGGATCGGGACCTGGTGGACGCCGCCAGGGGCATGGGCATGAGTGCCTGGGAGACGATCAGTCGCGTCGAGCTCCCGCTGGCGGCGCCGCTGATGTTCGTCGGCATCCGCACGGCGGCGCTGTTCGTGGTGAGCACGACCACGATTGCCTCGCTGGCGGGGTTCAGCGGAAGCCTCGGCGACGTGATCGCCAACCAGACGAGCTACCACTTCTCGGGCGTGCTCGGCGCCGCGATCTGCGTCGCCGCGCTGGCGCTCGTGGTGGATGGGACGCTGATGCTCGTGCAGCGGCTGCTCACCCCGCGCGGGCTGCGTCTGGAGAACCTGCGCCGTGCGGGGGCCGGCCAGGCCGAGGCGGCGCCCGCGTAGGGGGCGTCTCCAATTCCTTTTCCATGAACTAGGTAAACAATCAGGAGGCTGGCGGATGACACGCAGCAGATGGGGCATTTTGAGGACGTTCACGCGCGGCGGCTCGATCGCGCTTGCGCTGAGCGCGCTGACGGTCGGGCTCGCGGCATGCGGAAGCAGCAAAAAATCGTCCTCGAGCAGCTCGAGCGCGACGACCGCGAGCCAATCCGCGGCGACGCCGGCAGCCAGCAGCGGTCCCGGCGTGGGCAAGCCGGCGGTGACGATCGGGAGCAAGAACTTCACCGAGGAGAACATCCTCGGCCAGCTCTACGCCCAGGCTCTGGCGGCGAAGGGCTACAAGGTCAACCTCAAAGAAAACGTCGGCTCCTCGGAGATCATCTACAAGGCGTTCACCTCGGGGCAGATACAGATGTATCCGGAGTACACCGGCGTGTACCTCTCGGCCGTCGCGGGCCAGACGACGCTCCCGACGAGCGCGACCGCCGCCTACCAGCAGGCGAAGGCATTCGCCGAAAAGCACGGGGCGACACTGCTCAACTTCACGCCGTTCTTCGACTCCAACGCGCTCGCAACGCTGCCGGCCTATGCAAGCGCCCACAGTCTGGCGAGCATCGCCGACCTCAAGCCACTGGGCAGGGGCGTGAAGCTTGGGGGGCCGCCGGAATTCGCCACGCGCTTCCAGGGGCTGCCGGGCATCAAGAAGGAATACGGCGCGAACCCGACGTTCGTGCCGATCGCGATCGAACTGTCATACAAGGCGCTCGAAGGCGGCCAGGTGAACGTGCAGAACGTGTTCACCACGGACGGGCAGCTGCTGGGCGGGAAGTTCAAGCTGCTGGCCGACCCGAAGCACGTGTTCGGCTTCCAGAACGTCGCGCCGGTCGTCAAGCAGAGCGTCCTCACGGCGGAGGGGCCGGCCTTCACGGAAACGCTCAACAAGGTGAGCTCGCTGCTCACGATCAAGGCGATCCAGCAGATGAACGCGGCCGTCAGCATCGACAAGCAGTCGGCCACGAACGTCGCGCACCAGTTCCTCGCGGCAAACGGTCTCGGCTAGGCGCCTCTCCATCGCGCATCCGCGCCGCGTCCCCTGCGAAGCTTGCAGGCGATGCGGCGCGGTGCCTTTGGCCGGAGGAACACCAGGATCGGTCTTTCCCTCGCGGGCGCCGTGCTCGTGCTGCTGGTCCTCGCTCAGCTGCTGCTGCCGCGGATTGCCGCGAGCCGGGTCTCCTCGAAGCTCGGCCGCTACGGGGCCGTGCAGAGCGTGAGCGTCAGCGCGTGGCCGGCGGTGAAGCTGCTGTGGGGGAGCGTGGACTCGGTGCGGGTGAGGGCTGGGCGCCTGTCGTTGAGCCCCGCGCAGGCTGCGAAGCTTCTGTGGGAAGCGCGCGGCGCGGACAGGCTGGACGTCAGCGCTTCAAGCGTGCAGGTCGGCGCGCTGCGTGTGAGCGAAGCGCGCCTGCGCAAGCGTGGCCGTGCGCTGAGCGCGGAAGCCCGGACCGGCGAAGCCGACGTGAGGGCGGCACTGCCGGAAGGCCTCGGTGTGAGGCTGCTGCGCAGCGAAGGCGGGCGGGTCGAAGTGCGCGCGAGCGGCGGCCTGTTCGGCGTCGGCTCCTCGGTCGATGCGGTGGCTCTCGCGAGCGAGGGCAGGCTCGTCGCCCACCCCGTGGGAGCGCTGCTAGAAGGACTGAAGCTGACGATCTTCTCGGACCCGCATGTCCACGTGGAAGGCGTCGGCGCGAGCGCCGAAACGGGGCCGCCGGTGAGCTACCGGCTGAGCATAAGGGCGAGCCTGCGCTGAGCGCCCGCCCCGACGCTTCGTCCGTCCGCGGCTGGGTGGCGCGACGCGGCGCTTTCAGGCCGCCGCAGAAAGACCGGCGACGGGTGCTGCGCTCCGTGCGTGGACGACCATCGGCAGGCCCTCCCTGGGGCTGATGGTGGGCATCTGGCGGATCGTCAGCTGGAAGTCCTCGGGGAGGGACAGCGTGAAGCGGGAGAGGATCAGCGTCGCGATCGCGCGCACCTCGAGCTGGCCGAAGCGCATGCCCACGCAGGTGCGCGAGCCGCCACCGAACGGCACGTAGGCCCCCTTGGGGAGCTCGGCGCGCGCCTCGGCCGTGAAGCGCTCCGGACGGAACTCCTCGGGCTCGGCGAACACGTCTGGGAGGTGGTGAGAGGCCCAGGAGCAGTAGTTGACGAACGCGCGCTCGGGGACCGTATGGCCTTCGAACTCGAAGGCCTCGATCGCCCGCCGCGGGCCGACCCACGCGGGCGGGTACTTGCGCAGCGTCTCGTCGAGCACCATCTCGAGCTCTGAGAGCTCGCCGGAGACCAGCTGCGAGGCGGTCGGCCGCAGCTCATCGCCCAGCTGCGCGTCCTGCTCGGCTTGCAGGCGCTCGACGATCTGCGGATGACGGGCGAGCTCGTAGAACATGAAGGAGACCGTCGAGGTGGTCGTGTCGTGACCGGCGAACAGCAGCGTCATGACCTCATCGCGGATCTGCAGGTCGCTGAGCGTGTTGCCGTCCTCGTCCGCGGCGTCGAGCAGCAGGCTGAGGATGTCCTCGCCGCGGCGCCCGCTCGCGCGGCGCTCTGAGATCTCCGAGTAGATCAGCGTGTCGAGCTTGCGCGCCGCGGCCTGCAGCCGTGCCCAGGGCGACAGCCGGCCGCGGAAGACGCGCAGCACGTACTCGCTCGCGTAGAAGGCGAGCGCCTGCTCGAACAGCCCGGCGGCGTCGATCGCGCGGGCCTGCTCTCCCTCCGGGTCGAGGCCGAACAGCGCGCGCATCGCAACGCGCAGCGCCAGGCGCCGCGTCCAGGCGTAGAGGTCGATCACCTCGCCGGGCGCGAACTGCTCGAGCGCCCTGGTGGTCTCGGCGGTGATCACATCGACCGAGGCGGCGATGTGCTCACGATGGAAGGCTGGAAGCATGATCAGCCGCGAGCGGCGGTGGAAGTCGCCGTCGATCGTCAAGAGGCCGTCGCCCATCAGGCCGATGAGGTCGCGGAAGTGCCCTTCGCGCCAGAGGAAGTTGGAGGCGTGCGAGACGGTGATGTAGTGGTTGGCCGCCGGCCCGAGCATGAACACGACGTTGCTGTGGAACAGCCGCAGCGTGAACACGGGGCCGAAGCGCTCATAGGCGTCGAGCAGCATCGGCAGCGGGTCGGCTGCGAAGCGCCGCGTGCGGGTCATCGAGAAGCGCGTTTCGCCGGGCGGGAAGGGGACGCTCGCGGCGCGCTCCTCACGCAGGTCGCTGAGCAGCACCGACAGCGGGCTCGAGTTCAGCAGCGGGGGTGGGCCGACAAGCGCCACGGCGCCAACACTAGTCGAAACTGGCCAGCCGGCCAAGTTCTTGGAGGCGGGGGAGATCGCCGGGCCCTGGCATACTGGTCAGGCGCGTAAGGTGAGGTGCCTTCGCAGCAATCGCGGGGGCGTAGCTCAGCAGGTTAGAGCGCTGCCCTGTCACGGCAGAGGTCGCGGGTTCGAGTCCCGTCGCTCCCGCTTTACTCGTCGGCGTCGGTCCGTCCCGGAGTGACGACACCGAACTCGTAGGCGAGCACTACGGCCTGCACGCGGTCGCGGAGCCCCAACTTCATGAGCAGGCGCGTGACGTGCGTCTTGACGGTGGTCTCGCCGACGATCAGCTGCTCAGCGATCTCGGCGTTCGACAGGCCCCTGGCCAGGAGCTTGAATACCTCCAGCTCGCGCGGTGTCAGCTCATCCAGCCCGCTCGGTGGCTCGGCGGCGGCGGGCGCCGCAGCGAACTCCTCGATCAGCCGTCGCGTGATGCTGGGCGCGAGCAGCGCGTCGCCTGCAGCCACCATGCGCACGCCGGCCGCCAGCTGCTCTGCAGGCACGTCCTTTAGCAGGAAGCCGCTGGCGCCGGCGCGGAGGGCGTCGTAGACATACTCGTCGAGGTCGAAGGTCGTCAACATCAGCACGCGCGGAGCAGTGCAGCCGGTCAACGCGACCACCTTTCGCGTGGCCTCGATCCCATCCATCTCCGGCATGCGGATGTCCATCAGCACGACGTCGGGCTCCAGCGACCGCGCGAGCGCGACCGCCTCGCTGCCGTTCTCGGCCTCTCCGACGACCTCGATGTCGGGCTCCGCGTCGAGGATCATGCGAAACCCCGTACGTACGAGCGCCTGGTCGTCGACGATCACCACGCGCGGGCTCACGCGTACGCCGCCTCGAAGGCGCGGGGCAGAGACGCGACAATCGTGCGCCCGCCGCCCGGCCGCTCGTCCACTCGCAGGCGCCCGTCACACGAAGCGACCCGCTCGTTCATCCCGACCGTCGGCCAGCTGCTGGAGCCGACCCGCTCGCAGCCGATCTCGAGCTCGACGAGATGCTCGGCGAAACGCAGCGACACGGCGAGCTTGCCGGTGGACTCCGGCGCGCCCGCCAGCGCCTCCTCGAGAATGCGGTACACGGCCAGGTCGACTGCGAAAGGCAACGGTCCCGGTTCGCCTTGCACATGCAGCTCGACGCTTCCTCCGCTGGTGCGTGCGCTCTCGACGAGCGTGTGCAGCTGACCGACACCGGGCTGAGGCGCGAGCTCCGGGACATCGTCGCCGGATCGCCGGAGCACGCCGAGGATTCGGCGCATCTCGCCAAGGGCCTCGCGTCCCGTGTCCTCGATTGCGAGCATCGCCTTGTCGGCTGCCTCGGGGCTGTGGTCGAGCATGCGCTTCGCGGCCTCAGCCTGGATCACCATCGCGCTGACGTGGCTTGCCACCATCGCATGCAGCTCGCGAGCGATCCGTGTGCGCTCGTCGGCGATGGCCAGGCGCGTTCGATCCTCGCGCTCGGCTGCCAGGCGGGTGGCCTTCGCGACGAGCTCGACATGCAGGAGGCGACGCGAGCGCATCGCGCGACCGGTCACCCACGCGATGCCCACCACGATCGTCGTGAACGCGAAATCGCCGAAGTTCACGTTCTTCGCGAGGGCGTCGACCACCCAGGGCCCGAGCTCGACGAGCGCGAGTCCGCCGAGCGCGCGCGGCAACGCATCGTAGGCCGCCACCGTGTAGGCGGGGATCAGCAGGAGATACAGCGTCCAGGTCGTTTGGGAGACGTCGGCCACCCACGCGCTTGCGATGATCGCCAGCGCCATCGATACAGCGGCGAAGGCGAGCGGGGAGCGCCGACGGAAGCTCATCGCGACGGCCAATCCGGCGACGATCAGCACCTGCGCCGCGACCGGCCCGTCGAGCTTGCTCGTCGCCAGCCAGATCAGGCCCGCGATCAACACCAGCACGGCCAGCAGCTCGTCCAGGTGTCGCTCGAGCCAGGACGACCTGCGGATCGCGCGTGCGCGCTCGTAGATCGCGAGCATCGCCGTGCTCATGCCGCTAGCTCCCTCTCCAGCGGGATACGCGCCCGCACGGCGTATCCCCCGCCGCGCCTGCGGCCGCTGCGCAGCTCACCGCCGTAGAGGCGCAGGCGCTCGCTCATGCCCACCAGTCCATGCCCCGAGCCGTGCTCCTGCTCGGCCGGGACCGGTCCGCGCCCGTCGTCTGAGATCTCGAGCTCGAGCATGCTCGAGCCGTACAACACGACGACTCGGGCGCGGGCTTCTCCCGCGTGCTTGATCGAGTTCGTCAGCGCCTCCTGGACCACTCTGTAGGCCACGAGCTCGACGCCGGCCGGCAGTTCTCGGGGCTGGCCCTCGACGTGGAGCTCGACCGGCAGCCCGGCGGCACGGGCCCGTGCCGCCAGGGCGGCAAGCTGGGAGAGGTCGGGTTGAGCCGCGTCCGCGAGCTCGGCATCGCCCTTGCGGAGGACCCCCACCATCCGTCGCATCTCGCCGAGCGCCTCGCGACCTGAGCTCTCGACCGCACCGAGCGCCTCGCGCGCGGCAACTCGGTCGGAGTCGGCCACGCGCCTGGCAGCGCCGGTCTGGATCACCATCACGCTGACGCAGTGAGCGACGATGTCGTGCAGCTCCCGCGCGATCCGGGTGCGCTCGTCTGTGACCGCCTCACGCGCGCGCTCCTCGCGCTCGGTCTCCAGTCGCCTCGCGCGCGCCCTGAGCTCGTCGATCAAAGCGCGCCGACCGGCCAATGCCCGCCCGACCGCGAACGGCATCACGCCGAACAGGGCGACCGAGGTGATCACTTCAAGCGCTTCATGCGTCGTCGGATCGATCGCGACGACCAGCGCCAGCTGCGCCAGCAGCACGAGCTCGGCGATGTTCCCCCGACGGGTGGGAAGGTGAGCGCCGACGGAGTAGAAGTTCAACAGCGCGGCGAAGGCCGGCGCCGACACTTCATTCGTGCCGGCGAGCTGTTCGCCGATGGCGAACAGCACCAGTGCCGCGGCGGTTGCCTGGATCGGCCAACGCCGCCGCCAGGCGACTGTGGCAGCGGCGGCGGTGAACGTGAGCACGGCGAGCGCCGCGTGCGGCCGGTGCTGCAGCTGGATAGAGCTTTCGATCAGCGCCCAAGCGGCCAGCGGTGCCGCCAGGACAGCGTCCCTCTTCAGCGGGTCGGTCCCGCTCCCCGCTGCGAGTAGATGCTCGATCCGCTTCACCTTTCCCACGGTACCTGGGCAGGGTGATCTGCACATCCTCCGCTGTGGCGACACGGTCTCCTACCCAAGGAGGACACCGCTCCACCCGGATGGACGAGATCTCACCCGCGCCGCCGGTCGAGATCACCGTGAGAGCGACGACAGATCGTCACTGCGGCCGACGACAGCGCGCCGCCCAGACGTGAGGCTGCTCATCAGTTGCCGACGACCCGATCGAAGCGGAGGAGCGATGAGAACCTGGACGAGCGAGACATGGCTGGCAGGCCCACCTGAAGAGGTGCTCGACCTGCTGACCGAGCCGGACGCGATCGCTCGCTGGGCGCCGATCGACTTCGAGGTCCTCGACCGCCAGGGCGAGCGCCTCAGAACCGGAACCCGTGCCCGCGTATGTGGAGTTCTCGCGGGCCGACGGCTCGAACTCGACGTCGATGTGCTGGACGCCGAGGACGGTCGCCTGGCGCTCGTGGCCAACGGCCCGATCTCGATCGATGTCGAGTACATCGTGCGCCCATCCGACCGAGGCAGTCAGCTGCACGCCTCGATCTCCGTCGCCGGGCGCGGCCTGATGGGCCGCGTGCTGGCTCGGGCGACCGACGTCGTGCTCGCCGCAGGCGCGCTCGACGTTGCAGTGGGCCGCATCGGGCGGGAGCTCGAGCCGGCACTGGCCGCTGCCTGACTCATTCACCAACACACAAAGGAGAACACCAGAGATGACCCCCAACCAAGTACTAATCCCCGACGAGTCGGTGCGCGTCAGCGCGCCGGCGGCGTCACACCCGCGGTCTGCGGTGTCGGCGCACGAGCTCACCCGCAGCTACGGTGAGGACGAGTCGCGCGTGCAGGCGCTCCGCGGCGTCTCGCTCGATGTCCCAAGCGGCCAGTTCGCGGCCGTCATGGGCCCCTCGGGCTCCGGCAAGTCGACGTTGATGCACATCCTCGCCGGCCTCGACGCTCCGAGCTCCGGCTCGATCGCGATCGACGGCCAGGAGATCGGCAGCATGGGAGATCAGGAGCTGACGCTCCTACGTCGCAGCAAGATCGGGTTCATCTTCCAGTCGTTCAACCTGCTTCCGATGTTGACGGCGGAGGAGAACATCGTCCTGCCGCTGTCGATCGCCGGACGCCGACCCGACCGCGGTTGGGTCGAGAACGTGCTGGAGATGGTCAGCCTGACCGACCGGCGATCGCATCGACCCGCGCAGCTCTCGGGCGGCCAGCAACAGCGCGTGGCGATCGCGCGCTCGCTCGTCAGCGAGCCGGCGATCCTGTTCGCCGACGAGCCGACCGGCAACCTCGACTCGCAGACCGGGCAGGAGATTCTCGCCCTGCTGCGCGAGGCGACCGACCTGCACGGTCAGACGACCGTGATGGTCACCCACGACCCCCGCGCGGCGGCAACTGCTGACCGCGTGCTCTACCTCGCCGACGGATGCCTCGTCGCCGATCTGCAGGGCCCGTCCGAGTCCGCCGTGCTCGACCTGATGAAGGAGATCTCACAATGATCCGCACAGCACTGAAAGGCATCGCAGCACGCCGGACGCGCACCGTATTGACCGCTCTGTCGATCGTTTTGGGAGTAGCGATGATAGGCGGCGCACTGACCCTGTCGGACACGATGCGGCACGCCGCCAACTCGCTGACGAGCTCCTCCTACAAGGGCACCGACGCGGTCGTCAGCGCCCGCACGGCGTTCGATACGACCGAAAACGAAACGGCGACGACGCCGACCGTCTCCGCCGGGCTGCTCGCGGAGGTTCGCGCGCTCCCCCAGGTGGGCGTGGCGGTCGGGGATCTGACCAACTACGACACGAAGATCGTCGACGCCAAGGGCAAGGTGCTCGGGAGCGGCCCGTACTTCGGCGTGGGTTTCGATTCGCGCACCCCGGGAGCGACGCACCTGACGCCGTTTCGGCTCAAGGCCGGCCGCTACGCGACCGAGCCCGACGAGGTGGTGATCGATGCCGGAACCGCGTCCAGTCAGCATGTCGGCGTGGGCGGCAAGGTACGAATACGCGCCCATGGTCCGCTGCAGGCGTTCACCGTCTCGGGCATCGCCACATTCGGCAGTGTGAAATCGATCGGCACGGCGACCTTCGCCGTGTTCGACCTGGCCAGCGCCCAGAAGCTGTTCGCTGAGTCCGGTCGGTACGACTCGATCCTGGTGGCGGGCAAGCCCGGCGCCTCGGCCGCCGGCGTGCGCGCCGAGCTGGCCAAGGCGGTTCCCCAGTCCGTTCGCGTGCAGACCGCACAGGCGCAGGATCGCTTCACGCTCGATGGCCTCAAGCAGTTCATCTCCATAATCGAGATCGCCCTGCTGGTGTTCGGGGGTGTGGCCGTGTTCGTCGGAGCGTTCACCATCTCCAACACGCTGTCGATCACCGTCGCGCAACGCTCGCGCGAGCTCGCCATGCTTCGCACGGTCGGGGCGACCCGCCGCCAGGTGCTGGGCTCGGTCGTGCTCGAGGCGCTGGTTGTCGGCGTCCTGGCGTCGCTCGTCGGGCTGTTCGCCGGCGTGGGACTCGCGGTGGCGCTGAGCTCGATCCTGGCCTCGATCGGCCTGGATCTGCCGCAGGCCGGCACCGTTTTCGCCGCGCATACGGTGGTCGCGTCGCTTGCGATCGGTGTCGTCGTGACCGTGCTCGCAGGATTGGCGCCGGGCGTTCGTGCCACACGCATCGCGCCGGTGATGGCGTTGCGCGAGGGCGCGGCGGCGCCGGGGACGGGCGAGGTCGTTCGTGCATCGCGCGGAGCCAAGGTGACCGGCGCTCTGGCGCTCGGGTTGCTGCTCGCGGGCATGTTCGCGACCGGCCTTGGCATTGGTGCCCGCTTCATGCTCATCGGCCCCGGCTGCGTGCTGCTGTTCATCGGCGTGGCGCTGCTGTCGCGCCGGATCGCCGCACCTCTGGCCTCTGTGCTCGGGTGGCCCGCGCGGCGCCTGGGCGGCTCGGCCGGCGCGCTTGCTCGCGGCAATGCGATGCGCAACCCCGCACGGACGTCATCGACCGCCGCCGCTCTGATGATCGGGGTCGCGCTGGTCGTGTTCGTCGCGATCATCGCGCAGGGCCTGAAGCAGTCAACGACCGGCACCCTGGAACGCCAGATCCGGGCGGACTACGTGGTCGCGTCGACCGATGCACAGGCACCGCTCGACCGGGCCGCCGGACGCTCCGCGGCGAGCGCGGCGGGCGTCACCTCGACATCGAGCATTGCGCAGGACGCCGTCAAGGCGTTCGGCCAGACCGTCGCGGTCAATGGAGTGCAGCCGAGCACGATCGCGTCGGACTACCGCTATCAGTGGAGCTCGGGCTCGGACAGCGGCCTGGCGTCGCTCGACGGCAATGGGGCGATCGTGGACGAGGCGTTCGCCACCGACCATCGCCTGCGCCTCGGCAGCCCGTTTGCGGTTACGACGTCGTCCAGCGAGCAGCTGCGGCTCGTCGTGCGCGGGATCGACGTGCCGCCGAAGTGGGGTGCGCTCGGCCTGGGGCCGATCACGCTATCCGACCGAGCATTCGCGAAGGCGTTCCCGGGAGCGCGGGACCGGCTGACGTTCGTGAAGGTGGCCGGCGGCAGGCATCTAGCCGCGGAGAGGTCGATCGCGGATAGTCTCGCCGGGTTCCCCGACGCGACGGTGTCCACGCCGGCGGCCTTCGCCAAGAAGCAGATGTCGTGGGTGAGCCAGATGCTGGCCATCTTCTACGTGCTGCTCGGGCTGACCGTGATCATCAGCCTGCTCGGGATCGTGAATACGCTCGTGCTGTCGGTGATCGAGCGCACCCGTGAGCTCGGCATGCTGAGGGCGATCGGCATGACGCGGCGTCAGGTACGGCGGATGATCCGTCACGAGGCCGTGATCACAGCGCTGATGGGCGCCTGCCTGGGCATCGCCGTCGGGACGTTCCTGGCGGTGCTTGTCACCTCCGCGCTGCGTGGACAGGGGCTCCAGTTCGCGCTTCCGCTGGGCTCGCTGGTCGCCTTCGTGGTGGTCGCCGTGGTGGCCGGAGTGCTGGCGGCGGTGCTGCCCGCTCGCAGGGCGGCGCGCATGGATCCGCTCGCGTCGCTCTCCTACGAGTAGTGGTTGGAGGTGCGGCGGCGCCCCCGACGGGCCACCCAGCCGCACCGCCCTCCTCCGCTACTGATATTTGAGTGTCGACGCAGACCCCAGGCCGCGAAAAGAGGACGCGCGCTGCGTCAGTCTGAAATTGGCGGGAAGGTTCTACTACGCTGTGTCGTCCTATAGCGAGTAGGAGTATTCCCTCCAATAGATCGGAGAACTCATGACCAAGCGAATCGCCCTTCTCGCGGGCACCGCCGTCCTTCTCGTTAGCTTCGCGATGACGGCCATCGCCGTCGCTCGCCCCTCACGGAACCGTCACGTCGCCGTAAAGGCACATGTGGCAGCGGGTCAGCCGGACCAGGTGATCCAGTGGAACCAGGAGCTGCAAAAAGTGCTCGTGGCGCCGAACGCGCAACCGGCCTCGATTCACCCGACCCGCACGCTGGCGATCACCCAGATCGCCGTCTATGACGCGGTCAACGGGATCCTCGGCGGTGGCGAGCCGTTCCTCGTCGACCGCCAGGGACCCCGCAGCGCGTCGGCCGACGCAGCCGCGGCAGCCGCGGCACGCACCGCGCTTGACGCGCTGCTGCCCAGCCAGCAGCAGGCGATCGACGCGTTCTTCCAGAGCTCGATCGCTCAGATCGGCTCCGGAGAGCACGTCGAACGGGGTGTCCGCTTCGGCGAAGAGGTGGCAGACGCGGTGCTTGCCGCGCGCGCCAACGATGGCGCCGTCGCCGCGCCGCCGGTGTTCACCCCGGCAAGCGGTCCCGGCGGATACCAGCTGACCGCGCCGGCCTTCGCGCCTGCCGGGTTCACGCAGACGCAGCATGTCGTGCCGTTCGTGCTTGAGAGCGCCGGCCAGTTCCGCCCGCCGGCGCCGCCCTCTCTCACCAGCGCTCAGTACGCGACGGACTTCGCAGAGGTCCACTCGCTGGGCCAGCTCAACAGCACGACGCGGACGGCGGATCAGACCGCGATCGGCAAATTCTGGGGCGCCGCACCCGTATGGGTGGTGTGGAACCAGATCGCCGACCAGGCGGGAGTCGGCTTCGCCAACAGCCTCGAGCAGAACGCTCGGGTCCTGGCGGTGCTCGACACGACGCTCGCCGACAGTGCGATCTCCCTGTACGACGCCAAGTACGCCTACCATCGCTGGCGTCCGATCACGGCGATCACGGCGAGCGACCAGGGCAACCAGAACACCACGGCCGATCCCAGCTGGCTGCCGCTCGCCAACACGGCGAATGACCCCAGCTACCCCGGGGCCCACGCGGAGTTCAGCCAGGCGGCGGCGGCGGTGCTCGGAGACGTCTTCGGCACCGACACGTTCTCGTTCTCGCTGACCAACGCCACGGTCGAGATCACGCGATCGTTCGACAGCTTCTCGCAAGCGTCCCAGGAGGCCTCGGCGAGCCGCATCTTCGCCGGCCAGCACTTCCGCTACGACGAGAACGCCGGGCAGGCGCTCGGCGGCCAGGTGGCCGACTTCGTGGCAGATAACGCGTTCGGTTCGGAAGGCAATCGCGGCCGCGACCAGCACGGCTCGGACGCCCACGGCGGTCGCTGATCTCCCCACGCGCTGGAGCGCGGCACCCCCGCAGCGGCCTGTCCGGGAGCGATCTCGGGCGGGGCGCAGCGGGCGTGGGTGGCCGTCGTTTACCGCCCGGACCGCCGGGTATCTCACACAGATGTCCGTGGCTCGCCTGCGCACGGAACTGACGAGCCGGTGCGTCGCGGCCGCGCTGGGAGCCCTCATCCTGAGCCTCCTCCTGGCTGCGACCTCCAGCGCGGCGGCCGGCACGCCGATGCCGGCAGCTTGTGCGCCAACCGCTTCCGTGCCGTCGCCGGCGACGCCTCTCGCTCCGCCGCCTGAACAGGTCGTGGCGTGCATCGGCTCTCAGCCGATCACCGGGGCGGCGTTTGCGCATTGGGCCGTGATCGCCACCAAGGGGGACGGGCCGCCGAGCAAGGGGCATCCGCCGCCGAGCGCTGCGGCTGTGAAGCAGCAGGTGATGGGCTTCCTGATCTCCTCCGACTGGGTCCTGGCCGAAGCGCAGGATCTCAGGATCCACGTCACCGAAGCCGAGGTACGCCGCACGTTCGACCACCTTCGCAATCAGGTGTTCCACACGCGTCGTGAGTTCCACGCGTTTCTGCGGTCTTCCGGCGAGACGCTCGCGGACCTCGTCTTTCGCGTCCGACTGACCCTCACCTCAGTACGGATACAGCGTCACATCGTTGCCGGCCATCACGGCACGCGCAGCAGGCAACGCGCCCTGGAGACGTTCGTCGCGAACTTCAAACGCAAGTGGCAGGCGCAGACCTCCTGTGCCTCGCAGTTCGCCGTGGCGGACTGCGGGCGCGTCTACTGATGCCCCGTCGCTGAGACGCGGCGAGGGCCCGCCGCCTGCGCCTCTTCGGCGGCGGCGCGACGCTGGGCGGCGCGGAGCGAGCGCCCGGCGAACAACAGCATGGAGTCGAGGTGTTCGCCGACTTTGCGCAGGCTGTGGTCGCCGGGATAGATGCGGCTCGTCGCGCGGGCGCCCGCGGCGCGCAGTTCGGCGGCGAACGCGGGGTTCTGTTCCGGATCGGTGGCCTGGTCCGCCGCGGCGCCATAAAGGAAGGCGCTCAGCCCGAGGCGCGACAGGATGGGCCGCTGCGAGCTGAGTTCGCGGCCGAGGTTGTTGAAGTAGCCCAGCCAGCTCTCGACGACCGCGAAGCGGTAGGGATTTGCGATTGCGGCGTGCATGGCGCCAAAGCCGCCCATCGAGCTGCCGGCGATCGCGCGTCCTGCGCGCGTGGCGATCGTCGGCAGCATGCGATCGATCAGTTCCTGCACTTCGACGACATAGGTCGCGCTGTGTCTCGCGCCCAGGTCACGCCAGTTGTTGAGACCGGGGCGGTCCTGGATCATCACGGCGATCATCGGAGCGATCGCGTGACGGGCGATCAGGCGGTCGAGGCTCTTCTGTATGCCGATTTCCAGGAAGGCGGTCGCGTGCCCGTTCCGCCCATGCAGGAGGTAGATCACCGGGTAATGAGCCGTGGTGCTGGCGTAGTCCGGCGGCAGGTATACGAGGAACGAGCCTTTGCCGCCGAGCGCCGGCGAGGTGAAGCTCGATCGATCGATCGAGCTGCCGGCGCGGTCGTGGCTCACGGGCACGAGCGCGGGAAGCGGCGCCGGGATGGTCGGGCTGGCGCTGGACGCAACGGGGGCGGGCGGGCTCTGAGCGCTCCTGTCGAGGCTCGCGCTTGGCGTCAGCGACCCTCTTAGGGCAAGCGCGCCGCTGACCGCCGCCAGGGCGCTGAGGAGCACTGCGATCAGGAGCCGGCGCGGCGTGGCTCGTCCGCGCCAGGGGATCAGCCCGGGCTGGGACGCGGTCGCTGCGGCGGCCTCGATCCGCGGCGGCAGCGCCGGTACCCACGATGGGGGTAGCGGCAGCGCATCGGCTACCGCGACCTCTCCGGGCCAGGCCCAGTCGCCGAGGCTCTCGAGCCAGAGCTGGGTTCGGGATGCGTTGATCTCGTCGGACACGCACGACATTCAACGGAAGGGACCCGGCGAGAGCCAACCCATGCACGAACGCTCGCAGGCCGGCCTGCGCCCGTTCTCGGTCGCTACCGGGGGGTCAGGTGGTCCGGACGATCAGGACCGAGCAGGGCGCGTGGTGGGAGACCTTGTCGGGAACTGAGCCGAGCAGGAAGCGCTTGGCGCCGGTCATGCCCTTGTTGCCGACGATCACGAGGTCTGCGTTCTGCTCCTCGGCGACGTCGAGGATCGCATCGGAGGGGTCTCCCTCGCGCGCATGGGTGTTGACGTCCACCTGCGCCTCGCGCGCGATCTCGGCCGCGTCGCTCAGCACCGCCTCGGTCTCGCGCCGCGGGTGGACGGCCCATTGCACGTCCGCCGGCGCGTCGCGCCTCTCGGCGCGCAGGCGCTGCTGTGAGACCGGCGCGTAGGCGCTCACGAGCTCGAGCTTGGCGCCGACCGCCTTCGCCACGTCGACCGCTTCGCGGACAGCCTGGGTGGCGGTCTCAGAGCCGTCGGTCCCGACCACGATCGAGCTGAACATGAATCCCCCCTGACAGGTTCACCGCCGGCCGGCACGGCCGGACGATCGGCATCATATCCGCGCCGCAGAGCGCCATGGCCGCCGCTTCGGCGAAGCTGAGCGCCCGCCCGATCGATGCTCGAGACCGATCGGGCGGGCGCCTGCAGCTCGGAGAGGCCCGCTACCTTTCCAGTTCGAACGCGTTGCAAGCGTATGGCTTGAAGAACGCGCTCCCGGGAACGCACCGCCACATGCTCTGGTTGGTCTCGCTCGGCGCTCCCGAGAACGTGGGGTTCGCAATCGACTGCATGTACGCCGGACCCGACTGGCGCGCGTTCAGCCCCTGTTCGAAGGCATAGCCGTCGTCCAGCAGCTGAGGCTCGCTGTAGGCGGTGCCGATGAAGTCGACCCCGATCGGGTCGCCGCCGGTCGAGCTGTTCTGCACCGCGTACCCGGCGGGGACCGTCAGCACCGGGTAGCCGGCGCGGTCGGCGATGCCGACCAGCGGACTGCCACTCGGGACCATGATCGCTGAGTAGTCATCGCCGGTTTCGCTCGGCGTCCCGTTGTTGAGGATGCCGTCGATCACCGCGCGGTCTTCGCTCTGGCCCGCGCTGAGGCTCGCCTGATAGGCGGCTGTCGTCGCGGGGCTGGTGTAGCCCACCGCCTGCGCGGCGAGCAGCCCGTTCTGTCCGAACTTCAGGCCCTCGGTGGCGTTGGCGTTGTCGTATTCGATGATCTGCTGGAGCGTCTTGGGCACCCCGCCGCGGGTGCCTGACAGGTAGACGTTCAGGTCACGGTGCAGCTCGTACGGCACGACGCTCGCGGCCGCCGTGCCCGGCCCGGGCGTCACCACGGTGGTTGCGGCGCCGAGCGTCTGAAGCTCGCTGACCGCGGTCGGGTAGGGCACGGTGGTGCTCGAGACGACCGCCACCTTCTTGCCGCTGAGCGCGGAGGCCGAGAGGCCCGCCGTGTAACCCGGCAGCGGGCTCGGCTGGCCTTTTGTGGCCGGGTCGCTCGCGTCAGGCCCCGCCACAACGCCGAGGGTGGTGGCCACGTCGCTCACCGTCTGGCCGATCGGCCCGGGCGAGTCCTGTGACCTGGCGACCGGCAGGACGCCGGCGCGGCTCACCAGCCCGACCGTCGGCTTCAGCGCAACCACCCCGGCGTTGCCGGCGGGGGCGATCATCTGCGCGCTGTCGGTCGATGTCTCGCTGCCCACGGCCAGCGGCGCGAGGCCGGCGGCCACCGCGACGGCTGAGCCTGCCGAGGAGCCTCCGGGCGTTTTGTTGGTGTCGGACGGCAGCAGCACCTGGCCGCCGAGCGAGGAGTAGCCCTGCGGCATGTTCGGGTCAAACGCGCCGCCGAGCTCGGTGGTGTTGGTGTCGCCGAGGACGATCGCGCCCGCGGCCTTGAGCTTTGCGACGATCGTCGAATCGGCAGCCGGGAGGGCGTCCTGCAGGGCGATCGAGCCGCCACTGGTGGGCAGCGCCGTCACGTCGACCGAGTCGTTCACGAGCACGGGTAGCCCGTCGAGCGGTGCGTTCGACCCTTCCTTCTTGCGCTGTTTGTCACTTTCGCCGGCTTCCTCGATCGCGTTCTGGTTGATGTTGCGGATCGCCTGGATCGCGGGCCCCTGCGCGTTGGTCAGGGCGATCCGGTAGAGCTCGGCCTTGACCAGCTGCTTGGAGCTCAGCGTCCCTTCGTTCATCATCGCCTCGAGGGCGGCCGCCGAGGTGCTCTCCAGCGCGACCGGCAGGATCGTCCGCGCGCTGCCCGGCAGGCTCATGCTCGCCGGGTAGTCGGGGTTGCAGTGACCGCGCTTTGCGAACGGCTCGGCCGGCACCGTGTGAGCGCAGCGGTACATCGCCGGGTTGACCATCGCGGGTGGCTGGTGCAGTTTCGTGGACTGTTCGATCACGAAGCCGACACCGAGCAGGTTGAGCTCGTCGTAGGCGCCGCCAATCACGTTGACGGCAACCGCGCGCCGCTGCGTGCTGTTGTAGCCCATCGGGATCGTGATCTCCGGTTCCCCCGCCTGCGGGACGCTCGGCACCGAGCCGACGACCGCGATCACGGGGCCGCCGCCACCGCTCGGTTCGTTCATCATCTTTGCGATCGCTTCGTGGAAGGCTTTCTTGCGGATGGGAAGCTTTTCTTCATAGCCTTTCTGGTTGGGACCCCCGGGGGTGTCTTCGGCCAGCGACTCGTTGAAGTGCGTCGCGTTGCCGAACTTCAGTGCCTCCTGCGGGTTGGTCGCGTCTACTTCTATCTCCTGCACGAGGCTTTTCACAGGTGCGGCGGAGCCGAGTCGTTTGTAGTACTCGTCGATCGTCGCATGCTGCTCATACCCCGTCGGCAGGGACGGGATCGTCGCCACCGTGGTGGGCGCGTCGGGCACCATGGTCGCGCCCGCGGCCGCGAGGGCCGTCACGGCCTTCTGAACGGCTTCCTGGCTGGGCGTGGGCGTGCAGGTGGTCGCGGGCGGCACGGGCGTGCAGGTGTTTCCGTTGTAGCCGATTCGCTTGCCTTTGACATATTCGAGCGTCAGCGCCGAGCTGTAGTTCGGCAGCGTGGTGAATGGCGCCTGGAGCACGTCGCCGTTCGTCTTGAATTCGGGGCCCATGATGTCGGAATACTCTTTGTCCGCTTCGGGATCGCTCCCGGGCGCCTGCGCGATGGACTGCAGCGTGATCGCGGCGTCTGAGACGGTTTTCACCATTGGGCCGGCCGTGTCCTGGGAGGCGTCGATCGGGGCGATGCCGTAGCCGGGCACGAGCCCGACGGTCGGTTTGAGCCCGACGTCGCTCTGGGCCGTCGACGGGCTGATGATCGAGCCCGACGTTTCCGTGCCGATCGTCAGGGTGGCGAGTCCTGCCGCGGCGGCCGCGCCGGAGCCGGAGGAGGAGCCGCTCGGGCCGGCGGCGGTGTCGATCGCGTTGAGCACCTGGCCGGTCAGGTTGCTGAAGCCCGAGGGCTGGTTGCCGAAGCTGTTGGCCCACTCCGACAACCCGAGCTTGCCGAGTATCACGAGGCCGTGTGCGCGCAGCTGCTTGGCGACGCCCGAGTCGCTGGGCGGAAACGATTCGCGCAGCGCCCAGTCGCCCGCCGAGGTGAACATGGGCGTCGCGTCGATGATGTCCTTCAGCAGGATGGGCAGCCCCATCGCGGGGCCGAGGTTCTTGCCCTGCGCGCGTTCACGGTCGGCCTGCTTGGCTTCCTTCATCACGTCCGGGTTGATCTGCGTGACCGCGTTGAGCCCCGGGCCGGACTTGTTCACGGCTTCGATGCGCGCAAGATAGGCCTTCACCAGCTCCACCGAGCTCACCTGGCCCTTCTGCAACATCTTCTCCGCTTCGATGCCGGTGAGCGTTTCGGGATCCAGCGTCGACGGGGCCGCGCTCGCCGGTGAGACAAGGCTCACCAGTCCAGGCGAGACGAGCAGCGCGATTGCGGCGAGCCAGGTGCTGAGCAGCGAGCGGAGAGAGAGAAACCGACGAGGAGAGAGCGCGGGCACGGGTAATCCTTCCGTGGAGGACGATGGTTAAAGGTGAGTGGTGACAGGCGGGCGCTGCGCGTTACAGCCCGGCGGCAGCGGTTGAGCGGTGTGTGGTCCTAGGGTGTCATGTGAACTTGTCTCCGGTTGGTGTACCAGACAGCCCTGTACACTTTCATTCTTAGATCTCACCTCGCATAGCCAGCTGTCCAGAATCTCCGCTCACCGGTTGGGCTGTGTGTCGAGAGATCGGCTCCGGCGAATCGCCGCCGCCGGCTTGACGCATGGTCCGCCGTGTCTGGTCGTGGGCGCTGGCGGCTCAGCGAAGCGAGCGAGGCGCGTGCCGGAAGAGCGATTCCAGGCTCCCGGAGCGCGGGTCGGCGGCGCCGGCGAGAGGCGGCAGGCCGAGGGCGCGCTCGATCGTGGCGAGGGCGCCGTAATGATCGACCCGCGCCTGCCCGCGTGCGCCGGGACGGACGTCGGGACCGGCGAGGATCGTCGCGATGTGCCCGCCGTGCGCGACCCCGCAGCAGCCGCGGTTTGAGACGCCCTCGTCCCAGGTGAGCAGCAGGAAGCCATGCGGCCCGAGCTCGCGCAGCAGCGCCGGGACGGTGCGGGCGAGAAAATGGTCGCCCGCCGCGACCCCGCAGTCGTGCCCGTCGTCGCAGAGGTTCGGCGATATCCACACGTAGCTCGGCAGGGTTCCCGAGCGCAGGGCGGCCGCGAGCTGTGTGAAGCCGACCAGCCGGTGGCAGCGGCGCGCCGAGCCGGCGACGCGCTTGTAGTAGATGAACGGGTTGTGCTTCTTGGCGTAGCCGCCGGCACCGGCCCCGCGGAAGCAGGGCGACGGCATGTCCTCGAGATAGGCGCCCCAGGAGATGCCGGCAGCTTCGAGCTGGTCGACGATGCTCGGGCCGGGCGCCTGGCAGTCGGTGCAGTCGGAGCTGATCCCCTGCGTGGAGCCGCTCGTCAGCGCGAGGTAGTTCGGCAGCGACGGATGCGTGATCGCGAAGCTGTTGGTCGCGAGCGCGTAGCGGCGCGCGAGAGAGTTCACATAGGGCGCCGCGATGCTGCCTATGACTTCGCCGTACTCGGCGTTCTCCATCACGATCACGACCACGTGCGAGTGCCGCGAGCCGGGAAGCTGGGAGGCGGTGCCCACGGCCAGCGTGGGCCCCGGATGGGCGCGCCCGCAGCTCGCGGCGAGCAGCGTGGCGCCGAGCAGCGCGCATGCCACGAGCAGCATCTGGACGCGGCGCAGGGTGGCGAGTGCGCGGCTCATAGCGGCCAGTAGCGGCTGAGCTGCTTGACGGCGCGCGGCGTGAGCTGCGGCTCGGGCGGTTTGGATGGCGCCGGCTCATCGCCGGCGAGCGCGGCGAGCGTCGCCCGCACAGACTGCGCGGCCGCGTCCGGCGCGTAGCCTCCCTCGAGCACCGCGCCGAGCGGCGCGCCAAGCCCCTGGGCCAGGTCGCGAAGCAGGCGTGCCATCGCGGCGAAGGACGCTGTGTCCAGGACGCAGCCTGCGAGCGGATCGTCGCGGTGCGCGTCGAAGCCCGCCGAGATCAGCACGAGGTCCGGTGCGAAGGTGCGCGCGGCGGGCAGCACCACGTGCTCGATCAGAGACAGCCAGAGCTCCTCACCTGAGCCGGCAGGCACGGGGAGGTTGATCGTGTACCCCTCGCCGGGACCCGAGCCGACGTCGCCGAGCGGGCCGCTGCCCGGATAGATCCCGTGCTGGTGGATGCTCGCGAACAGGACGTCGTCGCGGCGGCGGAAGGTCTCGGCCGTGCCGTTGCCGTGGTGTACGTCCCAGTCGAGGATGAACACGCGCCGCGCGCCCAGCTCGCGGATCGCAAGCTCGGCGGCGATCGCGATGCTGTTGAACAGGCAGAATCCCATCGCACGGTCTGCTTCGGCGTGATGGCCGGCCGGGCGCACGCCACAGAAGCCGACTTGGGCCTCGCGGGCCATCAGCGCTCGAGCCATCTCGCAGGCCGCCCCGGAGGCCCGCAGCGCGGCGTTGTAGGAGCCGGGACCGACCGCCGTGTCGGCGTCGATCACGCCGCCGCCGGCAAGCGAGATCTCGCGGATGCGCCGCACGTGGGAGGCGGTGTGGACGAGCTCGAGCCGGCTCTCCTGCGCGGCCGGCGCCTCGCGCGGCTCCCATCCCAGCCAGTCCTCCGCTGCGAGGGCCCGCTCGATCGCGATCAGCCGCTCGGGCGTGTCGGGATGCCCGGGGATCAGCTCTCGGGGATCGTGGAGGAGGCAGTCGGGGTGGTGGAGGTAGAGCCCCGCGCTGGGCATCGGGTGTGACTGTAGGGTGTGCACGCCGCGCGCGCCGGGACGAGTCGGCCCCGCGCCCGCGAGCAGGGTATGAGCGAAGCGAAGCGCCTGGATCCAGATGTCTTCCGGCTGCCCGTCGAGCGCATCAGGAGCGGCTGGTACAGCGACGCCTACCTGAACCACACCAAGCGTCTGCTCGAGCTCGAGGGCCGCCACCCGAACGTCATGATGCAGGTCTTCCAGCGCGAGGACTCGCTGCTCGGCGGTATCGACGAGGCACTCGCGGTGCTGAGGCTCTGCAGCGGCCGCGAGCGCGAGGACGGCGGATGGGAGACCGGCTGGGAGCGGCTGGTCGTGCACGCTCTGGCTGAGGGAGCCGAGATAGCTCCGCTCGAGACCGTGATGACGATCGAGGGCGACTACTCACTGTTCGCGCATCTGGAGACCGTCTACCTCGGCTGCATGGCGCGTCGCTCGCTGATCATGCGAAACGTCCGCGACGCCGTTCGCGCGGCCGCGGGCAAGCAGATCCTGTTCTTCCCCGCCCGCCACGACCACTGGCTGGTGCAGACCGGCGACGGCTACTCGGCGCACATCGCAGGCGCGATCGGGGTCTCGACCGACGCCCAGGCGTCATGGTGGGGCGGCCGCGGGGTCGGCACCGTCCCGCACGCGCTGATCGCCGTGTACGAGGGCGACACCGTGGCCGCGGCCGTGACCTTCGCGCGGCGCTTCGGCGAGCAGGTGAACGTGACGGTGCTGGTCGACTTCGAGAATCACTCGGTGCGCACGGCGCTCGCAGTTGCCGAGGCACTCGGCCCGCGGCTGTGGGGCGTGCGCCTCGACACCGCAGCGGACCTCGTCGACGAGGACCTGCGCGAGCGCCTCGGCGAGCGGGCGCCGCCGGGTGTCTCCCCGGAGCTCGCCGAGCTCGTGCGCGAGGCGCTCGACGCTCACGGCCATCAGCGGGTGCGGATCGTCGTCTCGGGCGGCTTCACGATCGATCGGATCCGCGAGTTCGAGCGGTGCGGAGCGCCCGTCGACGCCTATGGCATCGGCTCGGCGCTGCTGCGCGGCAGCAACGACTTCACCGCGGACGTGGTGCTCGTCGACGGGCGCCCGCACGCGAAGGTCGGTCGCGCGCTGCGTCCCAACCCGCGCATGGAGCGGGTGCTCTAGCGCCGCGCTAGGCTGGCTGCCGTGCGTCGGATCCCAACCGCCCCCGTCGCGGCGGGCACGCTGATCGCGGGCTATGCGGTCGCGGCCGGCAGCGGCTCGCGCCCCCTCGGCGGCGTCGTGCTGCTCGCGGGTGGAGCCTGGTGCGTGCGGGTCTGGCTGCGACGCGACGGCCCTCGCAGGGCATCCGCCCTCGCCGGCGCAGGCGTCGCCGCGTTCGTCTGCTCTCACCTGCTGGCCCTCGCGATCGGCCCCTGGCCGTCCGTGCTGGTTGTCTCGGCTGCGATGGCCGCGGCGGCGTGGACGCTGTCCGACGCGCCGCGATCGACGGTTGCGCGCTACGCCGACGGGTAGTCGCAGAGCGTGCTCGCTCTGACCGCCGCGCCGGGGAGACCCGGGGACGTCGAGTTGCGCGAGGTGCCGGAGCCGCGAGCGTTGCCCAGCCAGGCACTCGTGCGCGTCAGCGCGTTCTCGCTGAACCGCGGCGAGGTCGGGCGACTGCCCGAGATGGAGGACGGCGAGCTCACGGGCTGGGACCTCGCCGGCGTGATCGAGCGGCCCGCCGAGGACGGCAGCGGCCCGCCCGCGGGCACTCGCGTGGTCGGCCTCAGCCTGGGCGGCGCGTGGGCGCAGCTCGCGGCCGTCGAGACGGACCTGCTCGCTGCGCTTCCGAGCGGCGTCTCGGACGCGGAGGCCGCGACGCTGCCCGTCGCCGGCATCACGGCCCTGAAGGCCATCGAGATCGTCGGCCCGGTCTTCGGCCGAAGGGTTCTCGTGACGGGCGCGAGCGGCGGCGTTGGGCGCTTCGCCGTGCAGCTCGCGAGACTCGCCGGCGGCCACGTCACCGGCGTTTCCTCGAGCCCCGAACGGGCCCGCGGCCTGAAGGACCTCGGCGTCGAGGACGTCATCGCCGAGCTCGAGCCGTCCGGGCCGGAGTTCGACGCGATCGTCGAGGGCGTCGGCGGCGCGACCCTCGGTGCGGCCATCCAGCGGGTCGCCGCATGGGGCGCGATCGTCTCCTTCGCCTCGACCGACAAGGGACCGGTTCAGTTTCCGACACGGGCCTTCTTCGGGCGCGCACCGGGGGCGCGGCTGCACGGCTTCTTCATATTCGCGCAGCTGCGCCGCGAGCGCACGGGGGCGCAGGACCTCGCCCGGCTGGTCGAGCTGGTGGCCGAGGGGGTTCTGCGGTGCCCGATCGCCGAGGAATCGTCCTGGCGGGAGGCCGCCGCGGCGATCGGGGCGCTCAGGGAGCGCCGCATCGCCGGCAAGGCCGTTCTGCGCGTCGATTGAGCCGGTTCCATGATGGAATACAGCTGTGACGTACAACAGCCGTCTCGGACCGTCCCTCTACGTCCCCGCCTCCGAGCGCTACGAGCAGCAGATGCCCTACCGTCGCTGCGGGCGAAGCGGCGTGCTGCTCCCCGCGATCTCGCTCGGGCTGTGGCAGAACTTCGGCGACGACCGTCCGCTCGCGAACAGCCGGGCGATGCTCCGCAGGGCGTTCGACCTGGGCATCACGCACTTCGACCTGGCCAACAACTACGGCCCGCCCTACGGCAGCGCGGAGATCAACTTCGGCAGGATCTTCGCCGAGGACTTCAGGCCTTACCGCGACGAGCTGATCATCTCCTCGAAGGCCGGATATGACATGTGGCCGGGCCCCTACGGCGAGTGGGGATCGAGGAAGTACCTGCTCGGGAGCCTCGACCAGAGCCTGAAGCGGATGGGACTCGAGTACGTCGACATCTTCTACTCGCACCGATTCGATCCTGAGACTCCACTCGAGGAGACGATGGGAGCGCTCGACAGCGCCGTGCGGATGGGCAAGGCGCGCTACGTCGGCATCTCCTCCTACGGGCCGAGGCAGACCGAAGAGGCGGCGCGCATCCTGCGCGATCTGGGCACGCCGCTGCTGATCCACCAGCCGTCCTACTCGCTGCTGAACCGCTGGATCGAGAAGGAGCTGCTGGACGTGCTGGGGCGCGAGGGCATCGGCGCGATCGTCTTCTCGCCGCTCGCGCAGGGCATGCTGAGCGACCGCTACCTGCAGGGCATCCCCGAGGACTCGCGCGTGCGCAGCGGCAACTACTTCTCGGCCGAGATGCTCACAGACGACAACCTCGCGCGGGTCCGCGCGCTCAACGAGATCGCCGGCCGTCGCGGCCAGACGCTCGCGCAGCTTGCGATCGCCTGGACGCTGCGCGATCCCCGCGTGACCTCGGCGCTGCTGGGAGCCTCGAGCGTCGAGCAGCTCGAGCAGAACGTGGCCGCCGTGCGCCGGCTCGACTTCGACGCCGAGGAGCTCGCCGAGATCGAGCGCTACGCCCAGGAGGGCGACATCAACCTCTGGGCGCCGGCCGGCGCCAGCTGAGCGCTCGGCGCCGCCGCCGAGCGCCCTCCCGCCGCAAGCGCGCGCGCTCGGACATAATGCCCGCGATGAGGGCCATCCAGATCGTCGAGGAGAGCGGTCCCGACGGAGCGCTCGCGCTCGTCGAGCTACCGGAGCCTGAGCCGTCGCACATGCTGACGCCCGGCGAAGGGGTCCTGGTCGACGTCCACTGCGCCGGCGTCTCCTTCCCGGAGCTGCTGCAGACGCGCGGGCAGTACCAGATGAAACCGCCCCTCCCGTTCGTCCCTGGAAGCGAGGTCGCGGGCGTCGTGCGCAGCGCGCCGGAGGGCGCGCGGGTCAAGGCGGGAGACCGCGTGGCCGCGTTCTGCGCGCTCGGCGGCTTCGCCGAGACGGCCGTGGCGCCCGAGTTCTTCACCTTCGCGCTGGCGCCCGAGCTCGACTTCGCGCAGGGCGCCGGCCTGGTCCTCAACTACCACACCGCCTACTTCTCGCTGGCGATGCGGGGACGGCTGAAGGCGGGCGAGACGGTGCTGGTGCACGGCGCGGCCGGCGGCGTCGGCACGGCCTCGCTGCAGGTGGCCAAGGCGCTCGGGGCGCGCACCATCGGAGTCGTCTCGACCGATGACAAGCGGCGCGTCGCCGAGCAGGCCGGCGCGGATCAGACGGTGCTCGCCGGCGAGACGTGGAAGGACGAGGTCAAGGAGCTCTCGGGCGGCGGCGTGGACGTTGTGCTCGATCCGGTCGGCGGCGATCGCTTCACCGACAGCCTGCGCTCGCTGCGCGAGAACGGCCGCCTGATCGTCGTCGGGTTCACGGGCGGCTCGATTCCGGAGGTGAGGGTCAACCGCCTGCTGCTCGGCAACACGGAGGTGATCGGCGCCGGCTGGGGCGCCTACGTGATGGGCAAGCCGGAGCTCAACCGCGAGATCGGCGCGCAGGTCGGCCGCATGGTCGAGGAGGGGTTCATCCGCCCGGTCGTCGGCGAGCGCTTCCCGTTCGAGCGCGCGGCCGACGCGCTGAAGACGCTCGACGAGCGTCGCGCGACCGGCAAGATCGTGCTCGACGTCCGGCCCGGCTGAGTCAGACCCACCGTTCCGCCAGCTGGATAGGCGAGGCGTCGGCCTACTGGACGTTGAACGCGTTGAGGGTGAACGTCGCAGACCCGTTGGTTTCTCCGACACCGTTCTCGAAGAAACAGCCGCCGCCGAACGACACGCCGATATCCGTGATGTTGCTGATGGCTTTTTCGAACCCCGCTTTGTAGGACGGGTCAGCTCCGGAGTGACCGTAATAGTCCGACCAGAAGGCGCCGCTCGTGGACCCGAACGGATTTTCCAGGTTCATGGTTTCGGGCAGCGCTTTTGGCCCGGTCAGAGGCCGCGAGACCGGGTTCGACCACCAGTAGTGGGTCTCGTCGAAGCCACCCGCGTTGCTGGTCTGGAAGTAGAACCGGAAGTTGGCCGTTGGGCCGCCGTCCTGCGGTAGTCCGCACGAGGGTTCACCGTAGTATTTGAAGAGGCCGGTGACGCTGCTCAACGTGACGGTGGTCGAGATGGATGTGGCTCCACTTCGGTCGCCGAGCAGGCTGCCGTACTTGGCCTTCTGGCCGGTGATCAGCAGCGCGGTGTTGGGCAGGCTCGTGAACTTGAGGCTGGCGATGCCCGAGCCCCTGAACGCCTCGGCGTAGGAGAGCGTCCCGACCTTCGACGGCGTGTAGTAGCCGATCTGCCAATACGACGCGGGAGGGTCAGGCGCAGGGCCAAACGCGGACGCCGGGCTACCGCCGCTTTCGCCCGACGCCGAGCCGCCGAGCAAAGCGGTGGCCAGCAGTGACAGTCCTACCACGACGCCGACCGCGACCGTGCGCCGGCTTGTTCTACTCCGGTTCATCGAGAACCCCCGTTCAGGTGGCTTGTCGCGCTGCCGCTTCCCCGTCAAGGCGCGCCGATAACCAGCCTGGTCACCACGGCCCCGAAAGTCTCGCTCGTAGCGGGAATTTTCTGACCGACATTCCGCTTTGTTCCGACTCTCAGGAAATCCCCCGCGTTCCCTAAGGCCACCCTCAGGCCCCGTTGCCATATTGCGTTCACCGCAGTAGATCTCCTCGCAATAAGGAGGGCCCCGATGCTTCTCATCAGGAAACGGTCGTTCGTCGTTGCGCTCGCTCTGGCCTCGGCCGGCATGCCGGCGGTCGGGCGCCCGCCGGCGCCGGCACACGGCATCGCGGGCCCGCCAGCGGTGATCGGCGTTGCGGTTCTCCCGGAGCGCGCGCGTGTGCGAAGGCGAAGTCGCTTCGCAAGCGTCCGCGTGATTCGCCTGCGGATCCTCCGTTGCCACCGGGCCCTCACCGCGACCCGCGCGCATCGTGAGGGCCTCCACTCGCGCTTGCGACGGCGCGAGTCCTATGCGCGCGGCCCTCCGCGGGCACGCAGGGTTCCTGCCTGCTGAAGCCGGGCGGTGCCACGCCGCCCGGCCATCGGCAGGGCTTCAGCCGGACGTGAAGAAAGCGGCCGCTCGCTGCTCCATCTCCTCACGCGAGACCCGCTCGATGCGGCTGCTCAGCATCCATTGGTGACCGAAGGGATCGCGCAGGCGGCCGCCGCGCTCGCCGTAGAACTGGTCTGCCAGCTCATAGATGACCTGGGCCCCGGCCGCCACCGCGCGGCTCCAGGCGGCGTCAACGTCCTCCCAGTATGTGGCCATGATCGCGCTGACCACTCCACCGAGCGACTCCGGCGACGCGGCCGCTCCGCCACCGTCGGCCTCGTCGGAGATCATCACCACCGAGTCGCCGATGCGAACCTCGGCATGGATCAGCTCGCCCGACGGTCCGGCGAAGCGTTCGCCGATCTCCTCGGCGCCAAACGCCTCGATGTAGAAGTCGATGGCAGCGGCGCCGTCGCGAACGACCAGTCGCGGCGTGACGGTATGAAGGTGCTCGGGGATGGGCGCGACGGGCCCCATCGGATCGCTGGACACAGAAGCGCTCCCTCGCCTTGGACGGGAGCACATCTTCGCATCCCGGCTGTCGGCCCGGCGGGCGAGATCCATGCGATCCGAGAGGGGGACAGGTCCGCCACCGCGGCCGCGGCCGCGGGAGTAACGTGGCGGCGATGGAACCGCTCAGCCTGCTGTGGCTGTTCTTCATCATCGCGTCGCTGCAGCCGGCCGTCGCGCGGCAGGTTCTGATCGTCCAGCGTCGCCGCGCGCTCGCCGAGATCTCGCGCAAGCGCGACGCGACGGTCATCACCCTGATCCATCGCCAGGAGTCGCTGTCGCTGCTGGGCTTCCCGGTTGTGCGCTACATCGACATCGATGACGCCGAGAGCGTGCTTCGGGCAATCCGCGAAACGGCGCCCGATCGCGGGATCGAGATCATCCTGCACACTCCCGGGGGGCTGGTGCTGGCCGCGCAGCAGATCGCCGCCGCGCTCGCCAACCACGAGGGCAAGGTCACAGCGGTCGTGCCGCACTACGCGATGAGCGGCGGGACGCTGATCGCGATGGCTGCAGACGAGATCGTCATCGACCGGCACGCAGCGCTCGGCCCGGTCGACCCGCAGCTCGGCGAGTACCCCGCGGCGTCGCTCGTCGAGGTCGCCAAGCGCCCCGGCGAGCACGAGGACAAGACGCTGATCATGGCCGACGTGGGCCGCAAGGCGATCGCCCAGGTCGAGGGCTTCGTGACCCGGATCCTCGGGGCCCGCATGGAGCCGGGCCGCGCGCGCGAGGTGGCGCGGCTGATGTCGACCGGCGTGTGGACCCACGACCACCCGCTCCAGGTTCCGGAGCTGACCGCCATGGGGCTCCCGGTGAGCGTCGGCGTGCCCGACCTCGAGCGCGCGCTCATGTCGCTGTACCCGCAGCCTCGCGGCCGCACTCCCGCGGTCGAATACTCACCGGGCCCGGCGGCGCCGACCTTGCCGCCACGTCGCGAACTCCCGCGCGGCTCCCGCGAGGGCTCCCCGGCGGATTAGCGCTCGAGCTGCCGCGGGGGTCAGTTGTTTGGCTGCCCCAGCGGCGTGCCGGCGTTCTGAACCGCGTATCCCGTGTAGGTGGCGGAGCCGCCGAGGGCCGGGCTGTCGTGCGAGTAGGCGATGTGCGCCCAGCCGTGGCTGTCGGTGTCGACGCCGAAGTCGTCGAACAGTTGACGGCCGGTGCTGCACGTGACGCCTTCCTCGCAGACGGCCCCCTTGTGTACCGCCATCAGCCTCTGCGGGCTGCCCCAGCCGGTGGGGACCCCGGTGGGGTTCTGGAGGAAGTTCACGTAGAACGTCTGGTTGCTCTTCGTCGGCGCGCCGTAGTAAACGAGGTCGACGCCGGCCGACGTGGCGGCCAGCCACGGGAAGATCGCCTGCGCCGAGCCGGTGCTCACGGCTCCCGAGCAGGTCCACGTCTGTCCGTGATCGCTTGACTTCGCGGTCCCGATGCTGCGGTTGTTGGACCACGCGTACCAGACGTTGCCGGCCGGATCGACCGACACATTCGGGAAGTTGTGGCTGAGATCGGTCGAGGCGGAGGCCGAGCTGCAGGGGATCGGCCGGTCGCTCCAGGTGTGCCCGCCGTCGGCGGAGACGGCGAGGAACGCCTCGTTGTTGTGCGATCCGCCTGACTTCGATGGAGCGACGAATGACTGGTAGGCGTAGAAGCCGCCCGCCTGGTCGGGCAGGTTGCGATGGTCGATGACGAGGTTGCCGAGCTCGTTGTTCGCTTCCCTGTAGTCGCCGGTCGGGATCGCCCTCGATATCTGCGTGTAGGTGGTGCCGCCGTCATCGGAGCGCAGGACGTCGATGTTGTTCGTCGCAACGTCGTGATAGGTGAGCAGCGATGTCTGCGCGCCGAATGCCGCTATCCACTCGCGGTCGTCGACGGGGAGGCCGCCCTGGACAGGGGTCTGGCTGAAGGTGGTGCCGTTGTCTGTGGATGTCGCCACGTTCACGGAGGCGAGGTTGAGGCTTGCGACGTACAGGTTGTAGTTGCCGGCCGCGTTCGGGGCGCTCGCGAGGGCAACGTCGATGTCGCCGCCGGAGGCACCCACGCCGGAGACGGCGTTCGGCTGCCCGCGATATTCCAGCCCGCAGCCGGAGGCGCCGGTTCCGCCGAGCGCGCCGATGCCGCGCCACAGATCGCTCCCTCCTCCGAGGCCGTTCTCGGAGCCGAGAAACACGTTGTCGGCGCGCGACACGTGGATCGCGGGCTCGCCCGCGTTGTTGGTGGCGCAACCGCTGGCCCCGATCGTGCCCGATGGCAGCTCTCCGTATGAGAAATTTCCCACGGTCTGAGCGGATGCGCGCTCGACGCTGATCCCCAGGAGCATGGTGCCGAGCAGTGACAGCGCACCGATCGCGCCTACGAGCGAACGAGTCGAAGGGAAGCAGCGCAACACGTTTGTCCTCCTCTGGAAGTTCTCCGGGCCAGCGCGGTCGCTACCCACCACCGGCGGGCGCCAAACAGGCGATGGACGCGTGTTGTCGCCTCGGCAGGAGGCGGCTAACCGGTTCCCTGCGAGGCCAGCAGCTCGCGCCAGCCCTCGGCATCCAGCGCGGTCGGCTCGGTCGAGTCGATGAAGTCCACAACCACGTCGAGAAAGCGCTCCGGCTCGTCCAGCTGGGGGAAGTGGCCCGAGTCGGCGAACACCTCGAGGCGGCTGCCCGGCACGTGTTCGTGGGCCTCCCGGCCGTGCGCGACAGGGATCAGCGAGTCGCGCTCGCCCCACACCAGCAGCAGCGGCAGATGCTTGGCGAGATACAGCCTGTTGGAGGCGTTGACCCGCTGCCCGCCGGGCTCGACCACCGAGCGCAGCGTCTGGACGAACGCGGCGCGCGCCTCGCGATCGGACAGGGTGGCGTGGCCGCGGGCCATCTCCTCGATATCGGTTCCGGCACGAAGCCCGAGGCGCCCGAGCGCGCTCCCGGCCAGGCGCCCGGCGTCGAGCAGCCGGCTTGCGGAGAGCAGTGGCAGGACGAATTCGGAGCCCGGCAGCGTCGCAGCCCGCAGCAGAAGGCTCACGTCGCGCCCGAGCCCCCCACTGTCCACCAGCACGAGGCGCTCGCAGCGCTCTGGGAACTGGTAGGAGATCTGCATCGCGATCCCGCCGCCGAGCGAGTGCCCGACGAAGGTCGCGCGATCGTGCCCGAGCGCGAGCAACAGGTCGCGCACGCCGCTGGCGTGGGCGCCCAGCGAGTAGTCGCCCTTGGGCTTGGCCGAGCCGCCATGTCCCGCAAGGTCGGGGGCGATCACGGTGAAGCGGCGCGCCAGGTAGGGCAGCACCCGCCTCCAGGTCGAGGAGTCGGAGGTGATGCCGTGGATCAGCACCACCACCGGGCCGCTGCCGGCCTGGCGGTATGCGACACGGTGACCATGCAGGGTCAGCTCACGCAGACCGAGCTCGTCGACTGGGCTCAAGGTCTCCTCGCGGTCATTGTCCGGCCTCTCACAGTAGCGAGAGACGCGGTCGCGGACGCGCGGGCGGGGGTTATCCCGAAGCCGGCGCCGGGGGAGCGCCGCCCCCGCGGCTGGTGGGGTTCCGCATCGACAATCACGGTGCTTCCAGGCAACATCAGTGGAATGAGCGCCGGCTCCGCCACCGATGATGGCCCGACACCCGAGGAGATCGAGGTCCCGGTGCTCGCCAACCTCGACCGCGTCGTCACAGCCCTGATCACGGGCGTCCCGCCGCTGCTGCTGGTGCTCGCCGGCTGGCAGCTCTGGAACCACGGTCTCAACTGGCTTGACATCGGCATCTTCCTGGTGATGTACGTGCCGGCGGGGATCGGCGTGACGGTCGGCTTTCACCGCCTGCTGACCCATCGCAGCTTCAAGACCTCGGCCTGGATGCGCGGCCTGCTCGCGATCCTCGGCACGATGTCCGTCGAGGGACCGGTGATCTCATGGGTCGCCGACCATCGCAAGCACCACGCCTACTCCGATCGCGTGGGAGACCCGCACAGCCCGCACGTCGATCACGGGGGCGGCTGGCGGGGGGCGCTTCGCGGCCTCGGTCACGCGCACGTCGGCTGGCTGTTCAACCACCAGCAGCGCGGGGCGCGCGAGCGCTTTGCGCCGGACCTCATCGCCGATCCTCCGGTCGCCTTCGTGGACAGGACGTTCGTGCTCTGGTCGCTCGCCGGCCTCGCGATCCCGTTCGGCCTCGGCGCGCTCCTCGGCGGGACGGTCAATGCCGGGCTGGAGGGGATGCTGTGGGGAGGCGCCATGCGCATCCTGGTCCTGCACCACGTGACCTACAGCATCAACTCGCTGTGCCATTTCTTCGGGCGGCGGCGCTTTGCGACCGGCGATGAGTCGCGCAACCTCATGTGGCTCGCGCCACTCTCCTTCGGGGAGGCATGGCACAACAACCATCACGCCTTCCCCACCTCGGCGATGCACGGCATGAGCCGGCTGGAGGTCGACCTCTCGGGCATGTTGATCTCGACGCTCGAGCGCGCCGGGCTGGTCTGGGACGTCCAGCGGGTGCCTGCCGAGCGGCGCCTCGCCAAGGCGCTCTGACCGGGAGGGTCACACTCCGGCGGCGCGGCCGTGCGACGATAGCCGGCATGAGCGAGCGCGTTCGGCTCACCGCGGACCTGTCGCTCTCGAGCGGCGCGCGGAGCAGGCGATGGATGCCGACCCTCGCCGCCGGTCTCTCTCTCGGGCAGTACGCGCGGTCGGTGATGCATCGCGTCGCCGCGCTGGCCGCCGTTCTGCTGATCGCCATCTGGGCGCTGGCCGGGCAGGGATACCTGTGGCCGGCGTGGGCATGGCTGGGGCTGGCGGCGCCCGTGCTGCTCGACCTCGCGGCCGGCTGGGCCTGGCGGCAGAGCCCCGGCGCCGTGCGCCGGGTCGCCTGCGTCTGGGCGCTCGCCGGCGTGGCCGCGGTGATCCTGCTGCTCACCTGGCTGCTCACGTGGTTGCTCGCCGGCGTGCGCGAGTTCTGGCCTGCCTGGGCGCTGTTCGGCCTCGCGACGGCAGTCAGCAGCTACTCGCTCTTCGCGCTGCACGATCGGGTGCTCCTCGCCTACGGCCGCCGCGCGCTGAAGGCGAGGGTGGACCTGCTCACAAGCACCCGCCGGCAGGTCGTCGCGACCCAGGCGGCGGAGCTGCGCCGGATCGAGCGCGACCTGCACGACGGAGCGCAGGCACGGCTCGTGGCACTCACGCTCCAGCTGGGCCGGGCGGAGCTGCGGGCGGCGGACCAGCCGGAGGTGCGGCGCCTGATCAACGACGCCCAGCGCGAGGCGCACCATGCGATCGCGGAGCTCCGCGACCTCGCGCGCGGCATCGTCCCGCCGCTGCTCGCCGATCGGGGCCTGGTGGCCGCGGTGCAATCGCTCGCCGCGCGCTACGGGCTCGGCACCGAGGTCGAGGCCGATGCGCCTCGCACCCTCGCGCCGGCCGTCGAGAGCACCGCCTATTTCGTGATCGCCGAGGCGCTCACGAACACCGCCAAGCACGCCGGAGCGGCGCGCAGCTGGGTGCGGCTGGCCGGCGCGCGCAGGTCGCTGCTCGTGATCGTCGGCGACGACGGGCGCGGCGGCGCTGACCCGGAGGGCTCGGGCCTCGCCGGCCTGCGCGCAAGGGTGCAGGCCCTTGACGGAAGCCTGAGCGTGACGAGCCCGGGGGGCTCGGGGACGCTCGTGGAGGTCAGCCTCCCTTGCGCGTAGTGATCGCGGAGGATCTCGCGTTGCTCAGGGAGGGGCTCGTAGCCCTGCTGCGTGAGAACGAGATCGAGGTCGTGGCCCAGGTGCAGGACGGCCCCGGCCTGCTGCGGGCGATCGACGGCCACGACCCCGATCTGGCGATCGTCGACGTGCGACTGCCGCCGAGCTTCAGGGATGAGGGGCTGCTGGCGGCGATCGAGGCCCGGCGGCGCAAGCCGGCGCTCGGTGTGCTCGTCCTCTCGCAGTACGTGGAGACTGCCTACGCGAGCGAGCTGATCGGCGAGAACACGGCCGGGATCGGCTACCTGCTCAAGGAGCGGATCGGCGACGTGCGCGCGTTCCTCGACGCGCTCGAGCGCGTCGCTGCCGGCGGCACCGTCATCGACCGGCAGGTCGTGACCCAGCTCCTGGCCCAGCGCGGCGACGCGATGGACCCGCTCTCGCGGCTGACGGCGCGCGAGCGTGAGGTGCTCGAGCTGATGGCCGAGGGCCGGTCCAACACGGCGATCGCCGAGAGTCTGGTCGTCACCTCGGGGGCGGTCGAGAAGCACATCACAAACATCTTCTCCAAGCTCGAGCTCGCGGCCTGTCACGACGATCACCGGCGCGTGCTGGCGGTGCTCGCGTATCTGCGCGTGGCCCGCTGAGGCGGCCAGTACCTGGATCGGCGCAGCGCCCCGCGTGGCGTCCGGGGGCCGGCGCCCACAGCCAGCGGAACTGATAGAAAGCGCCGTGCGAAAGATGAGTGACTCCTCATGAAAGTGATCGGGGCCGGTCTGCCTCGTACCGCGACGACGACGCAGATGTTCGCGCTCGAACAGCTCGGCGCGGGTCCCTGCTACCACATGCGCGACCTGCTCGTGGACCTCGAGGGCGGCCTGCCGCTGTGGGAGCGCGCCGACGAGGGGTCGCCCGAATGGGAGCGGACCTTCGGCGACGCGCGCTCCACCGTCGACTGGCCCTCGGCCCGCTACTACCGGCAGCTGATGAGCCACTATCCGGAGGCCAAGGTGCTGCTGAGCGTGCGCGACCCCGAGGACTGGGTGCGCAGCATGCGCCAGACCGTCTGGGGCATCTTCCACGGAGACTCGGTGATCCACCACATGTGTGACGCCCGCGCCGTGCTGGATCCGCTGTGGCGGCGCTACACGACGCTGATGCGCCGCATGACGTGGGACGAGGAGACGGGCGTGCTCGCCGGCGAGACGTTCAGCGATGAGGGCCTCGCCGCGGTGATGGAGCGTTGGAACGCGAGCGTCCAGGAGACGGTGCCGGCGGACCGCCTGCTCGTGTGGGACCCGAGCGAAGGCTGGGATCCCCTCTGCGAGTTCCTCGAGGTCGACGTTCCCTCCGAGCCGCTGCCGCGCCTCAACGACACGAACTCCTTCCGGGAGGGGATCATCGGCGGCGCGCTCGATGTCGTCGGTGAGTGGTGGGCTGCGCGCGAGCGGCCCGCCAGTGGCCTGCACGGCGCGCCGCTGACCTGAGCGTCACGGATCTGGCATGAGTGGCGACCTGCTGGCAAGGGTGCATGGCGAAATCGACGCGCGGCTGCGCGAGCTGCGCCCCGCGGTCTCGGAGTACGAGGAGCTGCTCGCGGCGGCCGAGGATCTCGGCCTGCCCGCCGGCGTGCCGAGGGCGCGCTCGGCACGCGCCCCGACCCGGTCACGCGCCAAGCCGGCCCTCAAGCGCGTCCGTGCGCCGCGCGGCGCGGCCGAGCAGGCGATCGTCGCGGCGCTCGAGCACGGCTCGCACACGGTCGGCGAGCTGGCCGTCGTCACGGCGATGGCCGCGCCGAACATCCGGGCGAACCTGCGCCGCCTGCTGGCGGCGGGAACCGTCACGCGCGCCACCCGCGAAGGCAAGGCCGCCTACGCGCTGGCGTCGTCCTCCGACTGATCGGCGCCCTCCAGCTGTTGCAGCGCGACCTCGGTGGCCCACTTGGGCCCGAGGAACGGCGTCAGCAGCATGTAGGTGAGCTGCGGCGCGGCCGCCGGGAGCTCGCCGATGCGGTCGTTCTCGACGTAGTAGTGCAGCACCTGCCAGCAGCCTCCGACGACCGCCTCGGCGGCGATCGCCGGCACCTCGACCCCCTCTGGCGCCAGCTCGTAGCCGGGGGTGAAGTAGGTCGCGAAACCGCGGAGGATCTCATCGCGCGTCTCGATCGTCTCGGGGCTCGCGCCGAAGGTGTCGACGATGCTCAGATGGGCATGGGCCGGCTCGGAGACGATGTAGTCGATCACAGCCCGCAATCCGTCCGCGATCGCGCGGGGCCAGTCGGGCATCCGCGCCTCCCAGGCCTCTACGCCATGGCTCAGCGCCTGGAGCATGCCGACCTTCTGCGCGCCGAGGAAGGCATCGTGCTTGGAGGCATAGATGTCGTAGAAGGTCTGATGGGAGACGCTCGCGCGGCGGGCGATCTCGGGGATCGTGAGGGCCGCGAGGCCCTTTTCCGCGACGATCGCGGCCGTCGCGTCGATGATGCGTTCGCGCTGGTTCTGGACGATGAGCTCGCGCGGAACGTCGCTGCGTCCGCTGGGAAGGCGCCCCTCGGCGCGGCGGGCGCGCTCGGACGTGGGCACCGGACCCGGGGCGCCGCTGCGGGGCGCCGCCGGCGGCGCCTCCAAGCCGGACGGAACGCGACGCGGGTAGTTGGACGCCCAGGTCGAGAGCTGCGTTGCGAGGTCTGGCAGCTCACCCCCGCGCCCGCGGCACAGGCGGATGGCGGCCACCTCGCGAACGCCGCCGAGGATCACCTTCACGGTCAGGTCGGTGGGGTCGATCGCCGGGTCCCCGTCGCGGCTGCCGCGGATGCGCGCCTCGAGCGCCTCGAGCGAGCGCGTGCGGTGCTCGAGCGCCTTGGCCCCCGCGCCGAACGCGCCGAGCACGAGCAGCGACATCGCCTCCGGCTCCTCGGCGGACAGCTCGGCGTAGGCGCGCATCGCGACGAGCAGGCGCCAGTCGTCGGGCACGTCCGAGGAGTAGGCGGCGATCGCTGTCCTCGCGGTCCGCTCGGCGATCTCGTCGTAGGCGCTGACGAACAGCTCTTCCTTGTCGCCGAACAGGGAGTAGAAGGTCGGCTGGGAGACGCGCGCAAGCCTGGCGAGGTCCACGATCCGCACGGCCTGGTAGCCCTTCTCGGCGATCAGCTCGACCATCGCGCTGCGCAGCCGTTCGCGCTGGTCCTGCTTGACGACCTCCGGGTCGAGGCCGTGCATGCCGGTGGGAAGCGGCCTGTAGCGCTCGTTGGGCTCGCCGGACGCCTTCGTGTCCCCGTTTGCTGCCCGCGAGTCCCCGTCCGAGACGGTGGATGGTGGCCCGTCTTGCGCCGACGGCTTGGGAGTGCCCTTGCGCGCCGCCATCTTAAAACCTCCATTACACGAAGTATGACCGAGGGTAGACCAACTGTACGCTGGGGTCAACCTAGCCGCCGTCGCGGCGTGAGCCGGAGGCTGGGAGTGGATCTCAGCCGGCGATCGTGCGCGACGTGCCGAGCACGGCGCCCGACGCGTCGAGCGCCTGCACGGCGACATACCGCGCGGGGCCCGGTGCCGTGATCGCCGTCTCGAAGCCCGCCCGGGGCGCGGTCGCGACGCTCGCCAGCTGCTGCGAGGACGGACCGGCCAGCAGCCGCCAGGTGGCGGTGCGCGTGTCGCCGTTCCAGCTCGCGTAGACCGTCGCGGGCACGCCGCCCTTGGCCGCGACCGCGACCACCGCTGGAGGTTCGCTCGGCGCGCCGGTCCACGCGAAGCGGTAGCCGCGGTAGGACTCGTAGGAGCCGTGCATGTGCGCGTCGAACAGCAGCTGGCCGCCGGCGCTGAACTCCGAGAAATACGGCTCCGAGCCCCAGCCGATGAACGCGTCGCCGTTTTCGAGCACCTGGAGGTTGCCCTGGCTGCCGGCCGAGAGCGGGGCCGGGTGGACGTACTGCGCGACCACCGTCTCGGTCCGCGCTGCGGCGCTGAGGTTGACGAGCAGACCGCGCGACTGAGGATGGACCTTCGGGGTGGCGCCGTTGTCGAAGATGCTCGTCATGCCGTTGGCGAGCGCTTTAGCGTCGTGCTGAAAGGCGGTGGCAGCGCCGGGCCCGAGCTTCAGGTCGGAGTGCTTGCCTCCGATGCGGGTCACGATCTGGCCGGTGAGCGTGCTGAGTTCGTAGAGCGCGGACGTGTTGCGCGCGGAGATCAGCGTCGTCGCGTCGGGCCGCTGGTCGATCGAGTTGAAGTGGAAGTAGTCAAACGGCCATTCGCGGCTGGTGCCGTGGGCCGGCATGTTGGAGTCGGCGAGGGCCACGTGGTCGAGGCTGTGCCACTCGCGGCGGACGAGCCCCGTCCCCATGTCAACTTCCTGAAAGCCGGTGTCGGTGACCGCGCCATCCCTCGGCCCGCCGGACGCCGAGAGGTCGCAGGAGACCGGATTGAACACGCTGATCAGCGCGGTGCCGGCGGGACTGATCTTGAACTCGTGGAGGTCGGCCTTGTAGCCGTTGCCGGCGTGCACGCGGCCGATCTGACGGTAGGAGCTGTCGGCGATCACCTCTTCTCCCTGGCCGAACCCCTGCTTCGGGATGTATCCCTGCCACCACGTCAGCACCGGTTTGCCCGCGTACTGCTGCACCTGCAGGTTCGTCGCTTCGGTCCCGGCCGGCATCGGGCGAAACCACACGAGGTTGCCGGCTTCGTCGAAGATCTCCGGTCCGGGCTTGCCCGGACCGGCGTAGGGCGAGGCGAAGATGTATCCGGGCGCGCTCTGCGCTGAGCGGGCGCTGACGACCAGCGCAGGAGGCTGCAGGTCGGCGCGCGAGCGGAAGTGCTGAACCTCGTTCGGATCGCGACCCGATGGCATGTGCGGCGTGGAGTAGGGGAGGACGTCCTGGCGGGCGACGACGAAGCTGTAGGCGAACGCTCGCGCACCCGCGCCCACCTTCACCTTCCCGCGCACGCTCACCCTCTCGCCGGAGACGAACGGCCGCGAGGGGACGAAGCTGGCGCCATCGCCCTGCGAGTAGGCCCGCAGGCGTCCTGAATGTGACCCGGTCCGCGAGCCGCTGACGCGCACGCCGCTGATCGCCTGCGGCGGCGCTCCGAGCATGCTGATCTGACTGCGCGCGGACGCGGCGTAGGAGCCGGGGAGCGGGGACACCGCCAGGCTCGTTCCGGGCAACACGGCCGAGCGGTTCAGCGTCGTCGGAGCACAGCGGCCGGTGCGTGCGGCATAGGCCGCCGCCCGGTGGGTGACCAGAGGGTGCGTCCCGGTCTTCAGTGACGCCAGCGCGAGCGCTGTGAGCGCCGACAGGGCGGCGAGCGCGCCCCAGCAGATCCACAGGCCGCGTCGCCTCATCGGCACGGGTCCTTCATCGCGCTGTCAGCTGCCCGCGTCACCCGACTGTCGGCGCGACCGCCTTCGACGTGGCCAGCACCCTGCCCGAGGGGCTGAGCGCGCGGACCTGCACGAAGGCGGAGGTTGGTGCTGGGATCGTCGTCTCGAAGCCGGTCCGCGGCGTCGTCGAGACGGCGGTCAGCTGGCTGGCGCTCGTGCCGGTGAGCAGTTGCCAGGAGGCGACGGTCGTGGCGCCGTTCCAGCTCGCATAGACGCTGGTCGCGCCACCCGCCCTGCGTGCCGAGATCGCCGGCGGCGTGGTCGGCTGCCCCGCCCAGGGCTCGCGGTAGACGCGGTAGCTGAACTCGCCGCGTGGGAGCTGCGCGTCGTAGATGACCTGTCCCTGGGCGTTGAATTCGGTGAAGTTGGGCAGGCCGCCCCATCCCACCATCCAGCCCCCTCCGGGCAGCGCCTGCAGGTTGCCCTGGCTGCCGGTGACCAGCGGGGGCGTGCGCACCAGCTGGCTGGAGAGCGTGGCGGTCTTGAGCTTGAGATCAAGCTTGATGATCTCTCCGCGCGAGGGGGCCTTGACAGTCGGCGCGCCCTCGTCGTCGAACAGGCTGATCAACCCGCCGGGAAGCCACAGCGCGTTGTGCTGATAGGCGAAGGACACGCCCGGTCCGGTCGCGAAGGTGCTCTTCTTGCCGCCAAGCCGCCACATCACGCGTCCGCTGGCCGTGCTGATGTCGTACACCCCCCAGGTGTTGCGCGCGGAGATCAGCAGGTTCCCGTGGCTGTCGGTTTCAAGCGAGTTGATGTGGAAGTAGTCGAACGGGTTCGTGGGCACGGCGGGCACTTTTGAGTAGGACTCGCCGAGGGCGACGTTGCCGAGGCTGTGCCACTCCCACATCACAAGCCCGGTGTGGACGTCGATCCGCTGGATCACGCCCTCCAGGGCAATCCCGCTGGCCGGACCGCCGGCGGTGGAGAGGTCGGTCTGCACGGGGCTGTAGGCGAGGACGTAGGCCGATCCGTCGTCGTTGACGATGAACTCATGCTCGTCGGCTTTCAGACCGTTGCCGGCGCGGACGACGGCGACCGTCTTGTAGTTGGCGTTGGCGATCACGTTCACGCCGAGCCCGTAGCCGAACTGGAGGGTGTGCCCCTGCCACCACGTGAGGGCGTTCTTGCCATGGAAGGATTGCGTGCGGAAGTCGGCCGCGTCCTCACCGTCGGGAACCGCATGGAACCAGACGAGGTTGCCGGCGCTGTCGAAGATCATCGGGCCGTACTGCCCAGGGCCGATGAAAGGGCCCGCGAACACGTACCCGGGGGCGCTCGTGGCCCCGGCCGCTTGGTGGACGGTGACGACGGGTGGATGCAGCTTGGGTTCGGACTGGAAGCTCTGCACGTCGGCGGGCGCGCCCGGCGTGGTGGGGAACTCGGTGAGGGCAACGGAAGCGCGCTGCGCGACGGTGAACGAGCTCGACAACGCCGTCGACCTGCCGGCCGCGCTCCTCAGCCGGGCGTGGACGCTGACGCGCTCGCCCGGGTTGAAGGGCTTGGTCGGCACGAAGCTGGCTCCCGCCGACGAGGAGTACGAGCGCAGCCGGCCCGCGTGGTGGCCGCTCGAGGAGCCGACGACGGAGATCGAGCTGAGCGCCGACGCCGGTGCGCCGAGGAAGCTGATCTGGGTCTTCGCCATCGCCGTGGGCGTGCCGGGAAGCGGCGAGATCGTGACACCCGCGGACGCCTCGCCGGCGAAGGCCGTCAGGCTGAGCCCGGCCACCAGGAGGCAGAGAGCGGCAGTGTGCTTGCGCTTGTTCATGTTGCCTCCAGGGAGCGGTGTCTGCGGGAGCCGGCGGGGGGCGATCCTAACCGAGGACACGGCGGGGGCTAAGAAGTTGCTTAAGAACTGCCGAAGAGCAGCGCGAAGCTCAGAAGACGGGCGTCTCGGTGTAGTCGCCGAAGACCCGTTGCAGCGATTCGACGATCTCTCCCTCGGAGGCGTGCGCGCGCGCACATGCGAGCAGCGGGTCCATGAGGTTGCGGTCGGCGTGCGCCGCATCCTCGCGCAGCGCCGCGAGGGCGCGCTCGACCGCGGCGCCGTCGCGCCGTGCTCGGGAGGCCTGCAGGCGGCCGATCTGCTTGCGCTCGAGCTCGGGGTCCACCCGGAGCGTGGGGATCGGCTGCTCGTCGACCGCGAGGAAGCGGTTGACGCCTACCACGACGCGCTCGCCCTCGTCGATCTCCTGCTGAAGGCTGAATGCCGCATCCGCGATCTCGCGCTGCGGATAGTTTCGCTTGACCGACTCGACCATCCCGCCGAGGTCGTCGATCTTGCGGAAGTACTCGTAGCAGCGCTCTTCCATCTCGTCGGTGAGCGACTCGATGAAGTAGGAGCCGCCGAGCGGATCAACGGTGTTGGTGACGCCGGTCTCGTGGGCGATCATCTGCTGCGTGCGCAGCGCGATCGTGACCGCGTCCTCCGTGGGCAGTGCCAGCGCCTCGTCGTAGGAGTTGGTGTGCAGCGACTGGGTGCCGCCAAGCACTGCCGCCAGCGCCTCGATGGCGGTCCGCACGATGTTGTTCAAGGGCTGCTGCGCCGTCAGGCTGACGCCCGCGGTCTGCGTGTGGAAGCGCATCTGCCACGAGCGCGGGTCCTTCGCGCCGAACGTCTCGCGCATCTCCCTCGCCCAGATGCGCCTGGCCGCGCGGTACTTGGCGATCTCCTCGAAGAAGTCGATCTGCGCGTTGAAGAAGAACGACAGCCGCGGTGCGAAGTCGTCGACGTCTAGCCCCCGGCTGACCGCCTGCTCGACGTATGTGAGGCCGTCCTTGAGCGTGAACGCGAGCTCCTGCTGGGCGGTTGAGCCTGCCTCGCGGATGTGGTAGCCGGAGATCGAGATGGGATGCCAGCGCGGCATGTGTCGCGTGCACCACTCGATCATGTCGCCGCACAGGCGCATCGCGGGATCTATCGGGAAGCACCACTCCTTCTGGGCGATGTACTCCTTCAGGATGTCCGCCTGGATCGTGCCCGACAGCGCCTCCGGCGGGGCCGGGTGCACGGGGTCGGACTCCGCCGCGGCGACGTAGAAGGCGAGCATGATCGCGGCGGGCGCGTTGATGGTCATCGACACCGACACATCGCCGAGGTCGATGCCGGAGAAGAGCGTCTGCATGTCATCGAGCGTGTCGACAGCG
>JAXDGO010000020.1:0-2746 GCA_034665005.1 Solirubrobacteraceae bacterium
GAGATACGCGTCGCGGCATGAAAGCGAGAGTCCAGCGCGCCGACGATCTCATTGCGCAGCTCCCCAAGAGCGGGCGTGTCGCGACCTGCGGGCGTGCGTGAGGCTCCTTCTGGATGCGGAAGTCGGCGCGGGCGGACGAGTTGTGCAACTGGGCAGCGAGATCGGGGCCGTTCGGGCTCGTCATCGGGGACGCGGACCACGGCCCGCCCGTGTCTTTACGAGTTACGTCAGCGATCACGGCCGAGAGCGACTATCTCTGAGTAGCTCGTGAGCGCGCGCGGCCCAGGACTTCATGCCTAGCCTTCGGTAGGTGTCGTGTGTGTCCTGAAGAAGCGCGCAGGCTCGCTCTGTGTCGCCAACCGCCCGGCGGCGCAGAAGCATCGTGGCGAGGTCGTGCTGCGTGTGGGCGAGCCAGGGGCGTGCTTTCATCTTCCGCTCGGTCTCGATCGCGAGCGCGAAATGCTCCTCGGCGGCGTCAAAGCGCTCGAGGACGCTTGCAACGACGCCCAGCGCTCGGGCCACGGAGCCGAAGGTAGCTTCGACCGGAGCCACGGTGTAAAGACCTTCGTACGGCGTGAGCAGGGCGTGCAGTCGCGCCGCGGCGTCGTGGTGACCGACTAGCGCGCACGGGTCGGCGAGCGTGGTGATGCTGAGGAGCCACTCGGCGTCGACGTACTCGTTGCCGAGGTCGTGTGTCATCAGTTCATCGATCGCGTCGCCGGCATCGCGCTTGCAGCCGAGCTCTCCGTAAGTGTGGGCGAGCGCGCAGCGGAAACGAAAAAGCGGCGGGTACTTGTGCACGGACCGCTTGATCGTGACCTCGAACTCCGCGAGCCGGCCCTGGGCACGCCGCAGGGCGAACAGCGCGAATCTCTGGCTGACCACTGCATTCCAACTCTGTGAACGCATGCCTAGCTCCAGCGTGTCGGAGATCAGATGTTCGGCGTCCGCGAGTCGCCCTTCCATGAGCGCAAGCATCGTCTGATCGGTGCCGAGGATCCACCGCTGGGCCGGTTGGCCCAGCTCGTCCGCGAGTACCGCGATCGCGTCCAGTTCGACGTCGACACCGACTCGGTCCGCAAGGGTCCAGAAGCCGTTCAGCCGGTATTGGTGGCCGATGAGCGCACGCTCGTTGTCGCCCGTCTGCTCTCCCAGCTTGACCAGCATCGCGCCCGGTTCGATCCCGCCACCCGCGGTGTCGGGGCCCTCGACGGCGGTCCAGTGGCCCTCGAGCGCGAACGCCAGCGTCTCCGGGTCGTCGAGCCGCCTCGCGATTTGCACCGCCTCCTCGGCTATCTGGACCCTGCGGGCGCGTGAGGGATCGTCGCGGATCGCTGTCGCGAGCCGGGCGAGCAGCTTCACCCGCTCGATGCTGTCGGTCGCGCCGATCGCTGCAAGCGCGCGCTCGAGGAGCGGCACCAGGAAAGCGTCGGTGCTGGCGCGCGACCACGCGAACCGTCCGCCGTACTCGACCGCCGCGCGAGCGAGCCGGTCCGTCTTGCCGGTCCGCTCGGCAAGTGTCGCCGCCCGCCGGAGCACCTCCCTGGCTTCTTGGCCGCGGCCGGCGCGGCTCAGCGCCTCGCCGAGCGAGAGCAGGAGCTCACAGGCCCTGTCGGCGTCGCCCGATCCTGTCGCCTCAAGCACCTCGAGCGCCGCCTTGTAGTGGCGGACCGCCTCCTCGTAAGCGAGCTGTGAAGCCGCCCGGTCGCCTGCCCGCTGGGCGTAGTCGATCGCCTTGTCCCGGACCGGCCTCCCCCCAGCGAGGAAGTGGCGGGCAACCTCGGCCAGATGCGGCTCCGGATTCTCGGAGTAGAGCATCTCGAGGGCCGCTCCGATCGCACGGTGCAGACGCACCCGCCGCGGCGCTGGGATGCTTTCGTAGAGAGCATCCCGGACGAGAATGTGCGAGAAGCGAAGTCGCTCAGGTGCGTCGGGCAAGCCGGCCAGCAGTCGCGCTGAGGCCGCCTCCTCGAGCGCACCGTAGACCTCGTCCTCGCTCGCGCCGCTAACTGCTTCCACGACGGCGGGATCGAACTCTCGACCGATCACCGACGCAAACGTGAGCGTCTCCCGACACGACGCCGACTGCCGCTCGAGTCGCCTCGCGACTGCTTCCATCACTGTTTCCGGGATCGGCAGAGGAGCTTTGGCGTCCCCGCCGGAGGCCTCGGACCCGAGCAGGCGCCCGATTTCCGTCGCGAAGAACGGGTTGCCTCCCGTCTCCGCCTGTACCTGTGCTGCGACCTCGTCTGCGGGCGCCCGTCCGATCGTCCCCTCGAGCAGCCGGAACGTCTCGGTCGCGCTCAGCCCCTTTAGGGTGATCCGTCTCGTCGCCGGCTCGCGTGTGAGCTCTGTCAGCGTCGCGGCGAGTCCCGACCCGATCTCGCTATCCCGGCAGCAGCCCACGATCAGAATCTGTGAGCCGGCGAGCTGGGCGACGATGAAACGGAGCAGGAGAAGCGATGGCTCATCGGCCGCGTGCAGGTCATCCAGGAAGATGGCCAGCGGCCTCGATGACGACCACCTCCGAAGGAAAGCCGACACTGACGCGAGCAGGCGGAAGCGGGCACTTTCCCCATGCGGATCGGCAGAGAGGGAAAGGTCAGGCAGCAGTTCGCCAAGCTCCGGGACGAGCCTCACAAGTTCGGTCCCGTCTCGCCCCAGCTGACAGCGCAGCCTTTCGGGCTCCATCTCGCGCGTCAGCCCGCGCAGCGACTGCGTCCACGGCCAGTACGCGGGCGCGCCG
>JAXDGO010000021.1:0-136927 GCA_034665005.1 Solirubrobacteraceae bacterium
GTGGACGACCACCTCGCCGAGTGCCCGGCGCGAGGCGCTGTGGAGCGGGCACGCCGGGCCGCTGGGCTGCTCTAGGCCGCCGCCCTCCCAGGCTCCATTCCCGACTCAGCCTGCGGTCGCGACCGGGGAGGGGGTGAGCCGGCTGCAACTCGGCTTGCGCCGGTTGCGCCGGCACGGCCCTCGCCTAGGGTCTGCTCGGCAGGCGTCGCAGGGAGAGCACTTGTCATTTGGACGTCCAAGGAACGCGACAACGGCTGCCTCTTCGCTTCTGATGGCGCTCGTGCTGGTCGTCCTCGCCTGGTCGTCGCCCGCAACCGCCAAGGCGTCGGTCAGCCCCATACATGGCCGCTCGATGTGGATCTGGTATCTGGCCAAGTCCGATGGCGGAAGCGTGCCGGCGATAATTGCGCGGGCGCGTGCAGCCGGTGTTTCGACGCTGATCGTCAAGAGCTCCGACGGAGCCAACTACTGGTCGCAGTTCAGCGCCGGACTCGTGCGCGAGCTCCGGGCCGGGGGCATGCACGTGTGCGCTTGGCAGTACGTCTACGGCTCAGAACCGGTCGCCGAGGCTGACATGGGCGCGCGCGCCGTGAGAGCCGGCGCCGAGTGTCTGATCATCGACGCCGAGGCCGAATACGAAGGGCGGTATGCATCGGCAGCAAGCTATCTGCACCAGCTCAGACGCCTCGTCGGACGCGACTACCCCGTCGGCCTGGCGTCCTTTCCATATGTCGACTACCACCCGGCATTTCCCTACTCGGTGTTCCTCGGACCGGGCGGCGCGCAGTTCGACATGCCGCAGATGTACTGGCTGGAAATAGGGCGCGGCCTTGGCGGGGTGTTCCGCCACACCTACGTCGAGAACCGCATCTACCGACGCCCGATCTACCCGCTCGGACAGACATACGGCTCGCCGCCCGCCGGAGACATCCAGCTCTTCCGTGGCCTTGCAGTGCGCTACGGCTCTCCCGGCATCTCCTGGTGGGACTACGCCTGGACCTCCGCGGAAGGGTTCTGGCCGACGCTCAGCGGCCTGTTCGCACCGGCCGGCGCACCGCCGCTCGGCTATCCCGCGCTCGGCGAGGGGTCCAAGGGGGATGCCGTGCTGTGGATGCAGGAGCATCTTGCCCGCGAGTTCGCGAGCCAGCGTGTGACGGGCCTGTTCGGATCGCTCACGCTGGGCGTCCTGCGAGCGTTCCAGGCACGTCATCGCCTGGCGGTGACCGGGAGCGCCGACTCGGCGACCTGGCGGGCGCTGCTGCGGCTGAATCCCGTGGCCACGGCCTGGAGCACTTCGGCGATCAGCAGCCCGGCCAAAGCCGGCGCGCGGCGGAAGGTCGCGTTCGGGCCGCCGTCGGCCTCGCTGCCTGCACAGCGGTATGAGATCCGTGAAGTCGGCTCGGACCGCTCCGCGACCGGGGGCGCACGCGCGGAGCCCTAGCTGCAGTTCCCGGCGCGTTTCAGCGCGCCGCGTCCAGCGAGCCGGCGATCAGGCGCGCCGCAGACCTCGCGCGGGCGAAGTCGACACCATGCGCAAGCAACGCGAAGTCGCCCGTTCGCGTTCTGAGAAACAGGTCGGCGCGGCGCGGATCGGCGTCGGCGACGACGAAGTCCCACGCGAACGCCGCATGGCCGTTGACCGATGTGGGCCCGAACGAGATGCGCCGATATCCGGGCGTGCTGCTCGTGGGGGCCTCCACCTGGGAGGCCTTGGAGGCGGGGTCGGTCGTCTCGCCCGGCGAGTAGTCGACAGTCACCTTGGCTGTGCCGTCGGTGCTCTGGAGCTGTGTCTCGCGGTAGCTGGTCACGGGTCTGTCGCCCTGCGCCACCTGCCAGCGGCTCGGGTACGCGAACGAGTAGCCGGTGGCGCGGTAGCGGCTCATTTGGGGGAGCGGCCGGGGCGGCGCCTTGGCGTCCGTTCTCAGCAGGTGATGCAGCGGCGCGAGAAACTGCCCCAGGGCCGTCGTGACCTGAGTCCCGACGACGCCGTACCGGTTGCTTGGCGCCGCGGCCGGCGGCGCCACGTGATCCGGCTGGGTCGAGCTGTAAGAGAGTCCGACCGCGAGGATCGCCGCGATCACGAGCGCGCCGAGACCCGCAGCCACGGCTCGCGGATTGGCATCCGTGCTCCAACCCGCTGCATGCCACCCCGGAGCGGCGGCGGCGCCGGCTGCGCCCGGCGGGCTGTCGGCGGTGAACGCCGGCAGGCCGACGCCGGCGGCCGGGCCTTCGGGAAGGGCAAAGCCGCAGTAGGCGCAGAACAGTGCCCTGGGATCTGAGCTCTGCTGGTTGCAGGAAGGGCAGACGGACATCGGTGCCTCGGTGTGCTGCGCAACGATATGCCCGGACGCGCCGACGGTGAAGCGCACGCGCGGCGCGTGCACGCTCGCTTGCAGCGCCCGCGCGGCCCCCTAGGCCTTGCGGTCAGGCACGACGAGAACCGGTCGGCCGGACCGGGTGACCAGCTCGTGCGAGACGCTGCCCAGCACCGTCGAGGCGACAGCGCCGCGCCCTCGGCGGCCGCAAACGAGGAGACGCGCATCGAGCTCGTCAGCGATCCCGATGATCGCTCGTCCCGGGCCTTCCGCGGCCCGCTCGACCCGAGCGGTCGCTTCGAACCCCTGCGCTCGCGCGAGCTCCACGCCTTCCTCGGCGGCCTGACGGGCCAGCTGCTCCTCCTCGCCATCGACCCGCTCCTCGTCGCTGAGATAGCTGGCGCCGAAGCCTCCGGCTCGCGCGAGCAGCACCGAGGCGGGCTGCCAGACCGTCACCACACAGGCCGCAGCGGGATGGGCCACGAGCTCGGCGCCGGCAACCAGCGCGCCGCGCGAACCGGACGACCCGTCGTAGCAGAACAACACCGGTCCGGGCATCGAGTCTTCTCTACCTCGCTCGATGCCTAGCGGCGCGTGAGCACCACTACCGGGATCTCCCGGTCGGTCCTCGTTTGATAGGCGTCGTAGTCTGGCCAGACCTCGCTCATCAGAGACCACAGGCGCTGGCGCTCCTCGCCCTCGGCGGTGCTCGCCCGCACCGGTATTTCCTCGGACAGGACCTCGATCGTGGCGTCCTGGTTCGCCTTGAGGTTCTCATACCAGCCGGGGTTGGCAGGAGCCCCGCCCTTCGAGGCCACGACGACCCAACGATCACCGTCGGTGCGGTGGATGAGGGGCGTCGTCCGGCGCTCGCCGGACGCCCGTCCCTGCGTGCTCAGCAGCAGGATGGTCGTTCCCCGCCAGTGATAACCGCGCTCGCCGGCAGTCTCGCGATAGACGCGAACGTGCTCGTCGCCGAAGAGCTCATCGTCCGAGGAGGCCATCGTGGTGCACAGGCTATCGCTCCAGCGTCGATCGCCGCCCGGCTGTGCGCCGGCTTCGGTGGGCGTCCGGCCCGGAAGTGCTACGACACTTCGTAGGAGCTCGAGGAATGATCTCGTCCCGGATGAGTCCTTGACGTAAAGCGCGCTTGCGCAAAGCAATACGCAGCGTCGAGAGGCCGCGGTGACCGACCGGCTTTCGGGGACTGCAAGACAGAAGGGACCGACCCATGACTCGCTCGAAGAACCGCACCCCCCGCGCACTGCTCAGCCTCGGCGCGATCGGGGTGGCCCTCGTCGTCGCCGGCTGCGGCTCGGCGACCGGCAGCTCCAGCACCCCTTCCGGGCCGCGGACGACACCCCTTGCCCCGGCCGCGAGGGTGAAAACGCCGCCCGCTGCGGCGACTCCCAAGCCGCGGGCCGCCAGCAGGCCTGCCGCGGCTGCTGCACCGAGGCCGGCCGGCAAGCCCATGGCGACTCCGGCCCCGGCTGTGAACACGAGGCCCGCGGCGCCGGCTCCGGCGCCCAAGCCGGCGACCAAGCCTTCGGCCGGTCAGGCACCCGCCGTGAACACGCGTCCTGCGGCGCCGGCCCCTGCGCCCAGGGCGGCGAGCAAGCCTCCGGCGGCGCAGACGGTGAAAAGCCCCGCCGCGGGGATCCCTCAGGGCAACGGCGGCGACGGTGACCCCGACAACAACGGCGGCCCAGATGACGGCGACGGCAACATGTGACAGATGCACCGAGGCTGGGGCGCGATCACCGCGCCCCAGCCGCAGCGGCTGTCGGGGCTACGAGGCCGCGTCGATAGGCATCGTCGTCTCGTGGCCGCCGGCTCGGCCCCCGAGCGTGACGCCCGCAGCATTGGAGTGGTCTGGGACGACCCGCAGGAACCGCCACACAGACAGCGGCGCCATCACCGTCAGTATCGCTGCGCTCGAAGCGCACCACTCGCACACCGCGTGAATCGAATACAGCTCGCGGTAGGTCAGATAGGCGCTGAACGCAAAGCCCACGAGCGTGAGTGCCATCGCAGCAAACCTGGTCCTCTCGCTCTCCCTCGCGATCAGCAGGCCGAGGATCGCGCTGTAGCCCAGCAGGCCGATGAGCGCTACGGGCACACCCGCAAGCCTCGAGTACACCGAGGTCTGCACCTTCTCGCAGCTTCCGCCGGCGGTGCACACCGGATTGATGCCCGCGTAGTGAACGTAGGTGAGGTAGCCGGCGACGCCGAGGCCGGCTACCGTCAGCAAGGTCAATGTGACCCTCAGGGTCCGCGCGCTCATCGTGATCCTCTCTTAGTCGTCCTAGCCCTTGGCGAGCTTTTCGATCGCTTCGTCGAACGAGCTCGGCTGGGTGAATGAGCTCGGTTCGAGCCTGCTCGGCGCGCCGCCCGTCCGCCCGATCAGAAACGCAGGCGTGCCGTTCAGGCCCTCGCTGTTGGCCACCTGGGCGTCGCTTGTGAGCTGGTTGGCCAGCGCGGCATCGCTACGTTCGGTGGTCCATCGGGACAAGCTCAGGCCGGACACCTGTTTGGCGATGCCCTGGATGAAGCTTTCGGTCACGTAACCGGTGCCCTCTTCCTGCTGCTCCTGGTAGAAGATCTCGACGAAGTCCCACAGCCTGCTCTGCTTACCCGCGGCGAGCGCCGCGACCTGCTGGGCCGCGAACACTTCCGGTTCCCGCGTAGCTGTCTCCAGAGAGCGGTATTCGATTCGCAGCGTGCCGCCGCGCACCCACTTCTGGATGATCGGAGGCAGCGCCCCACGGGCGAACGATCCGCACACGGGACACTGGAGGTCGCCGTAGTACTGAAGGGTCACCGGAGCCGTCGGCTCGCCCAGCACGTTCCCGTTCTGCGGGATGCCTGCAAGACCCGAGCTGACGGTCTGGGCCAGCTTCCGTGCTTCGGTGCTTTCAGGTGCGATCTTCCTGACGGCGCCAGCCCCGGCGGATGCGATCAGGACCACGACGATCCCCGCCGCCACCACCGCGACGACGATCCCGAGCAGTGCCAGCCTCTTTCGCCGCGTAACAGCCGCGGCCTCTGCTTCCTCGAGCGCCCTGCGTCGCGCCCGCGCATGCTCCCGCCGCGCCTTGCGCGTCAGCTCACCTTGCTCGGAGTCGATCTTCAGGCGGCTCATTGGAGCATCATACTACAGATCATAGTACGTCACAAGGTCGTAGTGATATGGCTCAGGCGTGCCGTGGCTCGCGGTCGCCGGGGTCTCGTGCTGGATGCGCCGAAGCTCGCGGCTCGAGGACCGTTCGCCGGCGCATAGGCAGGAGAGCGACGCCGCCGAGCGCCAAGGGCAGGCCGGTCGAAACCGCCCGGTAGGCGAGAACGGCGATTCCGGCACAGGTGGCCGGCGCGCCATAGAGCACGAGTAGCCCGATCATCCCTCCCTCGACGACGCCGATCCCCGCTGGAACGGGGAGCGACCCGGCGGCCGAGCCGATGAGATAGGCCATTACGAGCGTGGCGATCGGCGGGTGAGCGTGACCGAACGCTTTGAACGTGGCCCAGAGGACGGCGTTGTCGAATGCGTAGTACCCGGCCGCACCGAGGAGCCCACGGCTTCGCCCTCTCAGAAGCGCCCACGCCTCTGTGACACCGAGCTCGAGTTGCGCGACAGCCATCGAGAGCAGGCGGCGCGGCAAGCCGAGCTGTGCGCCCGCGAGGCGCTGATGGGAGATCCTAGGCAGGAGCGCCGTAAGACCGATCACGCTGAAGGCGATCGCGGCGGGAACGATCGTCAGGATGGGGCCGTGCGGGCCGCGCAGCAGGCCAGCACCCAGCGCCGCGCCCACCAAGCTCATCACGATCAGGTTTGGGGCGTTCGTGATGAGCAGGAAGGCGGTTATGCGAGAACCGGTCTTCGCGTTCGGCACTCCGCTTCTGCGGAGGGCTCTCGCCCACGCGCCGATGGCGACGAGCCCGCCGGCTGGAAGGAGGATCGTGGCGGCCCGCACCACGAGGCCCATCCGCGCGCTCGTCCTGCGCTCGGAAAGCCACTCGCCGAAGACAAGCTGGAAGGCGGCCACGAAGCCAAGCACCGAGACCAGCTCGAATCCGGCGGCGAGCACGAGCCACCCGGGCCTTCCCTCCACCAGCCGCCCGCCGATTGCGCCCGCCCCAACCACGCTCGCTACGGCGGCGCCTGCGACCAGCGCGAGGATCGCCAGCAATCCCACGCGGCGCCAGGCGTCCCGCGCCTGCTCCACCGGGTGGGGCAGACGTGGCTCAGCCTCCCCCGATGCGGCGAGTCCTCGCAGCGCTCGCGCATCGCGCAGCCGCGGTATGCGACGCTGACCACGCGCTACCCCGGCTCGGGGAGCGGCCGGATAGCTATGCCGCTGAGTCATCGCCGCGCAGGCGCCTCACACGCCAGCGGGGGAGCCTGCCGCCTCCCTTCGCCGGGCGCGTCGTTACCGAGTCGATCAGCGCGTCGACCCACGCGTCGACGTCGGCGCGGCCCGACGCGAGCACCAGCAGCGTGCCGGGAGCGGTGGTCGCGATGACCTCGTCGATGTTCGGGAACTCAGCCAGCAGGCGCTGACGGGCAGCCGTGAAGTCCCTCTCTACCGATAGTCCGGGGACGGTGATCCTGCAGACCCGCTGCATGGCAACTCAGGCTGCGTGCCCGCGCGGCTGGGCTCCGCCCGTCGCCGGGCATTGGCGCGCTGCGCCTTCGATGCCGCGCAGCATTCGGCTGAAGACCCGGCGGTGGACGGGATAGAGCAGATACCAGTAGATGAGCCCCACGTATCCCGCCGGGTCGAAGACCGTCGTTTGACGAACCACCGAGTCGCGGTCTGCGGGATCGACTTCGAACTGCAGCCATAGCCGTCCGGGGATCTTCATCTCGGCCGCCAGGCGCAGAAGGCGTCCCGGCTCCAGGCGCTCGACACGCCAGAAGTCAACCGTGTCACCTACGCGCAGGTCGTAGGGATCGCGCCGCCCGCGTCGCAGCCCGACCCCGCCGCGAACCGTGTCGAGAAGCCCGCGCAGCCGCCAGAACCAGTTGGCCGCATACCAGCCGTTGCTCCCGCCTATGCGCTGGATCGGGGCGAATGCCTCCTCGGGCCTGTGGCACACACGCACGACGCGCGAAGCGACAAGGCGACGGCCGAACGGCAGGCCGCCCCAGCGCAACGTCCGCTCCTGTGGCAGCGCGTCCGACCAGTGCGTCTCGGCGAACTCCCGGTCCTCGTTGACAAGCGCCCGCTCAATCGCCGCCGACAGGCCTCGCCGGCGCACGCTGAAGGCCGCGTCGGCCGCCGTGCTGGTGACGATCGTCTCGTTGCGAAGGCTGTCGACCATCGCACCGGCAACGCGCCCGTAGACGGGCGTCAGCAGCCCCAGGAGCGCGCGCGACGCGCGCGGCGTGATCAGGGCCGTCCGGACGACGTGACGGTGTAACCCGCGCTGCCGCGCGTACTCGCGCATGACGTCGGCGTAGGTGACCTGATCGGCGCCGCCGATCTCATAGATGGCGTCCACCGGACGGTCGAATTCGATTGCTGCGAGCAGATAGTCGATGACGTCTTCGATCGCGATTGGCTGAGCGAGCGTGTCGACGCTCCGCGGCGCGACGATGACGGGCAGACGCTCGACCAACGCTCGCACGGTCTCAAACGACGCGCTGCCGGAGCCAATCACGATCGACGCGCGCAACTCGACCGTTGGCACGCCGCTGGCATGCAGCAGCCGCCCGACCTCGTGGCGACTGGCGAGGTGCGTCGAAAGGTCGCCGTCGCGGCCGAGGCCACCGAGATAGACGATCTGCGCCACGCCGGCGGCTCGTGCCGCCTCGGCGAAGTTCGCTGCCGCGCGGCGATCCATCTCCTCGAAGCCTCGGCTACCGCCCATCGAATGGACCAGGTAGCAGGCCGTGTGCACACCCAGGAGCGCGACATCGAGCGACTCCCGATCGAGAACGTCGCCCTCGACGACCTCCGTCTCAGGCGGCACCCGCTCCCGCAGCACGTCCGGACGGCGTGTCAGGCAGCGCAGGGGCCTGGTCGAAGCTTCGAGTCGCTGCAGCAGCCGGCCGCCGACGTAGCCGGATGCGCCGGTGAGCATGATCGTATGGTCCGTTGAGGCTGGCATCTCCTCATAGTCTACTACGCATCATAGTAGGAAGTCAAGCGCTACCCACCTGGGCGGGTGCAGGCGCGCCCTGATGCAGGCGCGGGGCCTACTTCTGTGCAGGCATGACGGCCGGCCGCGCCTGCCGCGCGCGGGCATAGGCCACGCCCGTCAGCCCAGCGGCCGCGGGAATCATCGCCAGGACCGCGACGCAGGGCTGGCTCGAGAGGAACGGAGGCGCCAGCGTCGCCGACCCGGCAGCGGCGTGGGCCGCAAGCGCCGCAAGGGCGACGAGCAACGAGAGCGTTCCGGCGATCAGCAGGCAGAGGACGATCGGGAACCGCCACTGGGTCCGCTCGCCCAGCAGATGGTCGACGCGCTCGGGGTCGATCCCATTCGCATCCGCGCCGCTCGCCTGCGAGAAGCTGAGCATGGCGCTCGCAAGTGCTGAGCGGTCCCCGCCGGCGGTTAGCACCGCCGACTCGTCTGCGCTGAGCTCGGCGAGCGCCTGCTGGCGCTCGACCAGTCGACGATGGGGAGGGATGAAGAACAGGGCCGCCGCCAGGACTCTCCCGCAGGCGAGGCGCAGCGGATCGTGCTGGCGAACGTGGTGTCGCTCGTGTGCGAGAACGGACGCTAGCGCGGGTGCGTCCAGCAGCTCGAGCGCGCCGGTCGAGAAGTAGACGCGCGGTCGCATAAGGCCGGCGCAGAAGGCTTGGGGATGCTCGTCGCTGATCACCCACGCGCCGTGCAGCGGCAGCGGCGAGCGAGCAGCCAGCGCGCGCCTGAAGCGCCGGTCGGCGAGGAGCTCACGCCCGATGCGCATCGCGGCGGCCGCGGCCATCAGCAGCCCGAGGCAGGCAAGCACCGTCACGACGATCGCGCCTGTGTTGGCAACCGGATAGCTGAGCCGATGCCCAAAGACCGAGATCACATGCGAGGCGGGCTGCGAGGTCACCCGCCAGGACTCGAGCAGCCGGGTGATCACGAACACCGCCGAGGCCAACCCGAGAGCCCCGAGCAGCAGGCTGACGGCAAAGACCCGCCGGGCCGCGGCCGCCGCCGGTCGCTGCGGCTCAGGCGACGCGCCGGCCCTGGTCGGCTTGATCACGGCTCTGGCCCGTCGAGCGCCGGGCTTTGCAGATGACACAGGATGCATCCCCTCCGCCTGTGGATCGTAGAGAAGTGTCCGCTGCGAGAAGCCTGAACGCGGGCGTGCGAGCCGACCCGCTGCCAAAGGCGTTCGTGACCGCGCGGCGGTCACGATCCGTCGAGCAATCGGCCGGGTGAGCACGTCAGGCTTGCCGCGAGACCCTTGACGACCATCTCGTCCCTGCGGTCGAGCGTGCCGAAGCAGTCGGTGATCAGATGGTCGTGTCGCCGCGCTCGCGATCGATGCAGTCGAGCGACGACGTCCCGCCACCCTCGCCCGAACGGCTCAGCCGGCCCACAGCGGATCTCGGGATGGCGGACTGAAATCGCAGGCATACCGAGAGCTATCCTACTACATCACCTCGTAGGTCTGTGGCGCTCGCCGCGCCGTCCTGCTGAGCCGTCCTGACAGGCGCCGCGCCTGCTTGCTACAGTTCGTCGTAGATGGTGTCCCGGAAGAAGAGCCGAGCGGCCGGCGAACCGGCACTACCGCCGTTGCACGAGCTGGAGGCGGAGGTGATGGAGGAGCTCTGGTCCCAGAGAGAGGCGACCGTGCGCACGGTGATGGACGCTCTCAACAAGCGCACGCGCAAACCGCGCGCCTACACGACGTACATGACGATCATGGCGCGGCTGCACAAAAAGGGCGTGCTCGACCGCCGCCGCGAGGGGAAGACCGATTTCTATGCGCCGAAGCTCGACCGGGACGAGTTCATGGCCTTGAGGGCGCGAGCAGAGGTGGAGGGACTGGTGGCCGAGTATGGCGACGTCGCACTGAGCCACTTCGCTCGCCAGGTGGCGAGCCTCGACCCGGCGCGCAGACGCGCGCTGCAGCGCCTCGCCCGCAAGTCCTGAGCACCGCTGCACCCGCTGCACCCGGTGGCCGCGGACGTCGCCGCGGCGCCGTCGGCGGCCTGGAGATGCCTCTTCCGGGTCCCTCTCGCGGAGTAGTCGATGGGACCCGCTACCACGACGGGCCTATACGAAAGAGTCGCCGCCCGGACGACGACACGCGGGCGCCCGCGGAGGACCCTTACAGGAGCGCAACCGCGAACCAAAGGAGCCACCAATGACTCGCAGGAGACCCATCACATTCCTTGCCGGCGCGGGGCTGATTGCCCTCGTCGCGCTGGCCGCAGGCTGTGGCAGCGGTGGCGGCGCGACGGCGGCAACGGCGCCCCCGAAGACCGCGACCGGGGCGCCGGCCACGGTGGGCGTCGCCAGCGCGAGCCTGGGGCAGATCCTGGTCGACTCACAGGGCCGCACCCTCTATCTCTTCAAGAAAGACACCGGCACCACGAGCACCTGCAGCGGCGCATGCGCGGCGGCCTGGCCGCCGCTGCTGGTGAATGGCAAGCCAACCGTCGGCAGCGGGGCAAACGCCTCGCTCGTCGGGACCACCACGCGTCCGGAAGGCAAGACGCAGGTGATCTACAACGGCCACCCGCTCTATCTCTTTGCGCAGGACCAGAAGCCCGGCGAAACCAATGGACAGGGCGTATCGGCCTTCGGCGCTGCATGGTTCGCGCTGTCCGGTGCGGGCGTCCAGGCATCCGGTACGTCATCGAGCGGGAGCTCTGGTGGCGGTGGTTACTAGCCAATCCGCGCTGGAGTCGCGGAGCGCCTCCGTCCTCGAGGCGGTCGCGTCCGCGGCATTCGCGCTCGGTGCCCTGATGCTCGCGGGCGAGGCCGCTGTGCACATCCAGCAATACGTGGAAATCTTCCACGAAGTCAACGTGATCGGACCGCTGTTCCTCGCCAACGCGGCGACGTCGCTCGCGGCGGTGGCCGGCCTTGCCTACCGCAGGACGCGCCAGCCGGCCGCACTGGCCGGCGTCGGCATCTCGGTGATCGCGCTCGGCAGTCTGGTCGTGAGCTACGGCCAAGGGCTGTTCGGCTGGCACGAGGCCGGCCTGCGCTCACCGGTGGCCGTGGCCGCCATCGCCGAGGTCGGCGCCGTGATCCTGCTCTCGACGGCGCTCGCGCTCGACGGCGTTCTCAGCCCAAAAGCGCCAGACGAAGCACGCGCCTAACCGTTCGCCTCGAGCGCGTCGATCCCGAGCTCGAGCATCCGCCGCCATGCCCCGGCCTCGAGCGGCGCCGCGGCGCGGGTCGCTGCGAACAGCAGCCGCAGGTCGAGCGTCGTGGCGTCGGCGCGAAGCCGGCCCTCCGCCCGCGCGGCGCTGAGCAGGCGCTCCAGGGCGTCGGTTGTGCTCTGGAGCGCCTGCTGCACGGCTGGATGCTCGGAGACCGGCGCCATCGCCTCGCCGAGCACGTCATCGGTCGCCTGCCGCTCGGCCAGCGTCCAAAGCAGTCCGGTTAGCGCCGTCCACGGGCCGGCGGCGCTCGCCAGCGCGTCGTCGGCCCCCGTCTCGGCGTCCTTCAGCCGCTCGACCACGAGCGCCGCGAGCAGGTCGCGCTTTGAGGGGAACTGTCGATAGACGCTGCCGATGCCCGCTCCGGCGGCAGCGGCGATCACCGGCATCGGCGCATCGAGGCCGTCCCTGGCGAAGACCTCACCCGCCGTGCGCAGCAGCCGCGCGCGCTTGTCCTCGGCGTTCAGGTCCGACCAGCATGTCGTCGCCGCTTGGGCCGGAATGCTCATTCCGATATCCTAGTTCACCGCTACGGCGGAATGATGATTCCGGACCTGAACGACAGGCGCGCATTGACCTCAACCACCCAAGATCGAACGCACCCCACGCTGATCCTCTCGGTGCTCGCACTCGGCGGCGTCGCCTACGCGATGCTGAGCTCGTCGGTCGTGCCGGCGCTGCCGACGATGCAGCACGACCTGCACACCACCGAGACCGGGATCACCTGGCTGCTTACGGCCTACCTGCTCTCGGCGTCGGTCGGGACCGCCATCCTGGGCCGGCTCGGCGACATGTATGGAAAGGAGCGCCTGCTGCTCGTGACGCTCCTGATCCTGGCGGCGGGCACGCTCCTCGCAGCCGTGTCGAGCTCGCTGGGGGTGATCATCCTCGCGCGCTTCATCCAGGGGGCCAGCGGCGGGATCTTTCCGCTCGCGTTCGGCATCGTGCGCGACGAGTTCCCGCGCGAGAAGGTGGCGGGCAGCATCGGCCTGCTCTCGGCGATCCTCGGCGTCGGCGCCGGCGTCGGGATCGTGCTCTCCGGCGTTATCGTCGAGCACCTCGACTACCACTGGCTCTTCTGGATCCCGCTGGTCGCCACGCTGATCGCCGCGGTCGCGACATGGCGATTCATTCCCGAATCCCCGGTACGGCTTCCCGGACGGATCAACTGGCTCGCCGCTGCCCTGATGACGATCGGCATCTCGACGGTGCTGCTCGCGATCAGCGAGACCAGCACATGGGGATGGGGATCGAGCAGGACGCTCGGTCTGCTCGCCGTCGGCGTGGCGTTCTCGATCGCCTGGATCGTGGTGGAGGCGCGCAGCCCCAACCCGCTGATCGACATGACGATGATGCGCATACGAGGGGTGTGGACCACGAACCTGTCCGCGTTCCTGCTTGGGGCGGGCATGTACGCGTCGTTCATCGTCTTTCCGCAGATCGCGCAACTGCCCAAGAGCACCGGCTTCGGCTTCGGCGCCTCGGTCGTGGTGTCCGGGCTGTACCTGCTGCCCTCGACGGTCGGGATGATGATCCTCGGCCTGTACGCCGGGCGCATCTCTCGGCGCTTCGGCTCTCGTGCCGCGTTGCTCGCCGGAACGGCCTTTACCACCGCGGCCTTCGCGCTGCTCACGATCGCCCACAGCCATCCCTACGACCTGCTGATATCGGCAGCGCTGCTCGGCGTGGGCATCGGCCTGGCGTTTGCGGCGCTCGGCAACCTGATCATCCAGGCCGTCCCAAGCCATCAGACCGGGGTGGCGAGCGGCATGAACACGGTCATGCGCACGCTCGGCGGAGCCCTCGGCGGCCAGCTGTCGGCGACCTTCATCGCGGGGCACATGGCCCATGGGCACCCCACGGTGACCGGCTTCACCCAGACCTTCCTGATGGCGACCGGCTTCCTGCTGGTGTGCCTGCTCGCCGGCGTGCTCGTGCCCAGGGGGCCTGCCGTGCAGGCCGCTCGCGCAGAGGTCGGCGAGCTTGCGACGGCGGAGGGCGTCCAGGGCTGAGAGGCCGCAGATGGTGGACCCCCGATGAGCTGCTATCGCCACATCCTCGTCGCCTACGATGGCTCCGCCGACGCCGACGCCGCCCTCGAGCATGCGACCCGCCTGGCGCGCGACCAGCACGCGCGCCTAACGCTGCTCGTCGTGGCGCCGCTGCCGCACCAGCCGGCCGCGATGAGCGCCCCGGCAACTCCTGATCTGCTCGATTGCTTCGCCGACAGCCAGCGCCGCGCTGCCGAGACGGTCCCGCCCGACATCAGCCTGACGACCCTCCTTCTGCGAGGCGAGCCCGCTGAGACGATCCTGTGCACTGCCCGCAACGGCGGGCACGACCTGATCGTCATGGGCTCCCACGGCCATGGGCGACTGCACCGGGCGCTGCTCGGATCGGTCTCCTTCCACGTCCTGCACGGGAGCCGCGTCCCGGTTCTACTGGTCGGCCACAAGAGCGCAGAGTCGACCAAGCTCGAGCTTGTCCAGTCGGCGCCTGCGGCGGCCTGCGCCGAGGAGGAGCCGCTCGAGATCGCATCGGCCGAGGTCAGCGGCGGCGGCTGAGCCGCCACCGCGAGAGCGGGCAGCGGCGTGGGACCCTCGCCTCGCACAGCTCGAGCCGGCGAGACGAGCAGGCCTCGCGAGCTCACGCAGAAGCAGTCGCCTCGAGGCGTCCTGACCGCACCGCCTCGAGCAGCAGCGGGAGATCGGCCTCGGTCTGGTCGGCGTATGCCGAGGCGAAGCGGCCGATCGCGCGGTCGAAGCTCTCGCCCCTGCCGAGGTACGCCGAGATCGCCATGGCGTCCCCCGACCGCGCGTGGGCGCGTCCCAGGGCGACGCCGCACGTGCGCGCGTAGTCGACCAGCTCCCCGGGCGAGAGCCGCTCGAGGGTGATCGAGCCCTTCATGTCGCGCAGCTGGCGAACGTAGTAGTCGCGCGTGTTGATCCGCGTCCAGCCGAGGAAGATGTCGCTCGCGGCCTGCATCAGCCTCTGCCCCCAGACCACCCTCTGGCCGTGGTTCTCGTAGGCGCTGGGGCCCGCGAAGCGCTCGAGCACCGACGCCTGCGCCTCCTTGACCTGCAGGAACAGCGGATCGTGTTCGCCATCCCCGAGCGCGAGCACCACGGCGTCATCTGTCCCCACGCTGCCGACGCCCACGACCTTGCGCGCCCAGTCAACGACGTGGTAGCGATCGAGCAGCACACGCTCGTTGTCGGCCAGCGAGTCTCGGTAGCGGCGCACGACGAGCGGCGCACGATCGCCGTCGCTCGGCGTCTCGAGATGCTCGATCAGCGGCGGATCGTCGACGATCCGCCGCCGGCCGTCCTTCACCCGGGTCAGCTTCTCGAGCGCGCCAAGGCTGGTCGCGCGGCGAGCCCTGCGCACCACCCGCGACTCGACCTTGCGCGCCTGCGCCTTGCGCATGATCGCGAGCAGGTCGGCCACATCGAGTCGGCTGTACCACGCGTCGAGATATCCCATCTCGGCAAACACCCGAAGTCGTGTTCGGTAGGCCTCTGCCGCGGCCCTTGCGGCGGCCTCGCACAGCTTGGCCGAGAAGCCTCGGTCGCGTCCTGCGACGACCACGCTCGCAGCCAGGCGCTTCACGTCCCACTCAAACGGGGCGGGCAGCGTCTCGTCGAAGTCGTTGACGTCGAACACCAGCCGGCGCTCGGGCGTCGCGAAGATGCCGAAGTTCAGCAGATGGGCATCGCCGCACGCCTGCACACGCAATCCGCTGGCGGGCGTGCCGGCGAGATCCTCGGCCATCACGGCTGCGGCGCCCCGAAGGAACGAGAACGGCGAGGCCATCATGCGCCGGTGACGGATCGGCAGCAGCTCCGGCACTCGGTGAAGCTCCTGCTCGGCGAGCACGGCGACAGGATCGCGGCGGCTCGCCGGCGGCTCCCAGGTGCCGTGGCTCGAGCGAGGCGTCTCTGCGCGCAGCGCGCGTCCGCGTTCGCGCCGTAGCTGCGGTGCCGGGTCTTCGGGTCCGGGCATCTCGGTCATCCGGGCCGCAGCTTCAGGCGCCCTCGAGCAGCGCCTCGACCGTGACCGCGAGGCGCTCCGGTCGCATGGCGAGCGCCTCGATGCACCGTCCCATCGCTGCCCTCGCGCCGAGCTCCAGCTGCTCCTGATCGATGTGGGGCACGCGTGCCAGCACTCGGCATCCGATCGCACTCAAGATCAGGTTTGCGCCATCACCGGTCTCATCCGAGAGCGTCAGCGTCACAGAGGCTGTCAGCTCGCGAGCCGGCGTGCCCTCCCTCGCGAGCTGCTCGGCATGGAGTGTCGCGAAGGCGGCGCCGATCACCCCGGCGAGCAGCTCGCCCGGCGATGTCGCGAGCGGATGCGCGGCATGGCGATCCACGTTCAGCGGTAGCGAGGGCGTGAGCGACTCGCTCCCAACGGTGAGGCGCGGCGTGCCCCTGGGGGGATGGTTCAGCCATCTGATCGTGGCCTGCTGCTCGAGCGCGGTCATCGGCTGCCTCCCACCATCGGGCGAACGCTACGCCACATCCGTGGGGCTCGGCGGCCGCCGCCGCAGCGGCGCTCGCCCCGGAGGCTGGCTCGGCGCCTCGCGCGCCGGAGCCGCACGAATCGGCCGCACGACACGACGGCCGGCGACGGTGAGCGGCTGCCCGTGGTGGCTGATCTCGAGCGGCGAGCCTTCGAGCAGCGAGTACGTGGCCCGCTGACGCTCGACTTCGACCAGCAGTCGGCGTCCGCGGAAGCCGAGGCGGAACGCCAACCGGGTGATCGCCTCGGGGAGCCGTGGCGCGAAGCTCAGCCGGCCGTCGTGGTCGCGCATCCCGCCGAAGCCTGCGACGGCGACGATCCAGGTCCCGGCGAGGGACGCGATGTGGAGGCCATCCCGTGCGTTGTGCTGGATGTCGTCGAGGTCGATCAACGCCGCCTCGCCGAAGTAGTCGTATGCCAGCTCCAGGTGGCCGACCTCGGCGGCGATGACCGCCTGGGTGCAGGCCGACAGGGAGGAGTCGCGGACGGTCAGCCGCTCGTAGTAGTCAAAGCTGCGGGCCTTCTCCTCCGCGTCGAAGCAGTCGCCGCGCAGATGCAGCGCGAGCACCAGGTCGGCCTGCTTGACGACCTGCTTGCGGTAGAGGTCGAAGTAGGGGAAGTGCAGCAGCAGCGGATACTGCTCCGGCTTTGTGGAGTTGAAGTCCCAGACCTGGTGCTCGGTGAAGGTCTCCGCCTGCGGGTGAACGCTGCGTGCGGAGTCGTAGGGAATCAGCATCGCTTTGGCCGCGTCGCGCCAGCGGGCGGACTCCTCGCTGTCGACGCCGAGCTGCGCGGCACGGTCGGTATCGCGCTGCACACCATCGACGGCGGCGAGCATGTTCCGCTGGGCCATCAGGTTGGTGTAGACGTTGTTGTCGGCGATCGCGCTGTACTCGTCCGGTCCGGTGACGCCGTCGATGCGGAAGCGCCCCTCGGCGTCGTGATGCCCCAGCGAGCGCCACATGCGCGCGGTCTCGACGAGCAGCTCGAGACCGATGTCGTGCTCGAACGCGTCGTCGCCGCTGGCCGCGAGGTAGCGCGCCAGCGCGTCGGCGATGTCCGCGTTGACGTGGAATGCGGCGAGCCCGGCGGGCCAGTAGCCCGAGCACTCCTGCCCGCGGATCGTGCGCCACGGGAACGCCGCGCCCTCCAGCCCCAGCTGCGTCGCGCGCTGCCGGGCAAGCTCGAGCGTCCGGTGACGCCAGTGCAGAGCGTCCCGCGCCGCATGCGGGACCGTGTAGGTCAGCACCTGCAGGACGAAGCTCTCGGTGTCCCAGAACGCATGCCCTTCGTAGCCGGGCCCCGTCAGGCCCTTGGCGGCGATCGCTCTTTTCTCCGCGCGGGCGCCGGCTTGAAGCGTGTGAAACAGGCCGAAGCGAACCGCCAGCTGCAGCTCGGCGTCGCCGTCGATCTCGACGTCCGCCCGGTCCCAGAAGTCGTCCAGGTAAGCGCGTTGTTCGGCGAGCAGGCCGTCCCAGCCCGTCTGCCGCGCCTGGGCCAGCGCCGCCGAGACCTGGTCGATGATCGCCGGCATCGTGCGCTGACGCGACCACCCGTAGGCGAGCATCTTCACGACGCGAAGGGGCTCGCCCGGCGCGAGGTCCGCGGTCACGAGCAGGCGACAGAGGTCCTCGAAGCTTTCGCCCGTCGCAGCGGTCCGCTGCGGGCCGTCGATCACGTGATCGGCCGCCGCGGCCATCCGCAATCCGCTCGCGCGGGTCGCGTGCGCGAGCAACAGACGGGTGTCCTGATTCCGATAGAGCTCACAGTGCAGCGGTGAGGCGAGCGCTGCCGCGGCGCGCGGATCGCCCTCGACGACCCGCAGCTGCTCATTGGCGACGAGCTCCGACTGCACCACGACGGGCGTCCTGCCGTCGAGCGCCTCGACCTCGTAGAGGATCGCCGCGACCGCGCGCTGCGCGAAGGAGACCAGGCGAGTCGAGGAAACCCTGATCGAGCGTCCTGTCGGGGACTCCCAGTCGAGCGTGCGGCGCATCACCCCGGCGCGGAGATCGAGCACCCGCTCGTGGTGGCGCAGCTTCCCGTAGCGAACGTCGAACGGCTCGTCTTCCACGAGCAGCCGGAGGATCTTGCCGTTGGTCACGTTGATGATCGTCTGGCCCTGCTCCGGATCGCCGTAGGCGGCCTCGGCGTAGGGCAGCGGTCGCACCTCGTAGAAGCCGGCCAGGTAGGTGCCCGGCAGGCCGGCGGGCTCACCCTCGTCGAGGTTCCCGCGCAGGCCGATATGGCCGTTGGAAACGGCGAACACCGACTCCGTCTGCGCGAGACGGACGAGGTCGAGCTCGGTCTCGTGCACCGCCCAGGGCTCGACCTGGAACGCCTCTTGTTGGATGATCACCCCGCCTCCAGCAGGTCGGCGAGATCCGGCACGACGAGATCGGCGCCGTGCGCGCGCAGCGCCTCCGCCTGGCCGACTCGATCGACCCCCACCACATAGCCGAAATGGCCCGCCCGGCCGGCCTCGACACCCGCCAGCGCGTCCTCGAACACGGCCGCCTGAGCCGGCTCGACCCCGAGAGCGCGCGCGCCCGCGAGAAACGTGTCCGGCGCGGGCTTGCCGTGCAGGTGCTCTCGCTCGGCCACGACGCCGTCGACGATCTGCTCGAACAGATCCTGGATGCCGGCGGCGGCGAGAACATCGCGGCAGTTGGTGCTCGAGGAGACGACGGCGCGGCGCAGGCCCGCCGCCCTGGCCGCTTCGACGTAGCGGACCGAGCCCTCATACGGCTCGACGCCGTGCTCTCGAATCAGCTTCAGCACGATCTCGTTCTTGAGATTGCCAAGCCCGTGGATCGTGTCGGCGCCGGCCTTCTCATCGGCGCTCCCCTCGGGTAGCTCGATGCCGCGCGAGGCCAGAAACGACCGCACGCCGTCATAGCGAGGCTAGCCGTCGACGTACTCGTCGTAGTCGCGGACCGGGTCGAACGGGACGAACGCCTCGCCGCTCGACGAAGCGCGCCGGCGCAGGTAGTCGTCGAACGTCTGCTCCCAGGCCGCCGCGTGCACCTTGGCGGTCTGCGTCAGCACGCCGTCGAGGTCGAACAGGCATGCCGTCACTCCAGCGGGTAGGCCGAGCACAGCTCAAGAGCTAACCACGGCCGGCAGCGCGGCGTCGCTAGGCCCGGTTGCCGCCGCGGTAGTACTCGATCGACCCTGTCGCCTCGAGATCGGCGTCGAGCAGCGCCTCGATGTCGAGGGTGACATCGATCTCGTTGCCGACGACGACGCCACCGCCTGGGATCTTGTCCTGCCAGGAGACGCCGAAGTCGTGACGGTTGATGCGCGTCCTGACCTCGAAGCCGACGCGGGTGAGTGTTCCCTTGTTCTCCTCACCCACCCAGAAGGGGGTCTTCCAGCGGCCGAGGTAGTCGACGTCCATGACGACCGGGCGGGTGACTCCGCGAATCGTCAGGTCGGCCTCGGCCTTGAAGTCGATGTCCCCCGTCCGCTCCGTGAACCCTCCGCTGAACGTGATGAGCGGGTGGTTCTCGACGTCGAAGAAGTCGCCGCTGCGCAGATGGTCATCGCGTTCGGCCTGCCCGGTCCAGATCTTGCCCGCGTCGATCTCGCCTGAGAAGCTGGCCGTCAGCGGTTCGTCCCAGTCCAAGGAGAGCTTGCCGTGTATGTCCGTGAACAGGCCATGGACCCAGGTGACCATCATGTGGCGAGCGCGAAAGCCGGCCGCGGTGTGGCCTGGCTCGAACGTCCAGCCCGGCAGCCCGCTCGCCGACTCCTCCGTCATCTCATCCTCCCTCGGCTCGGCGGGGCGTCTCTGCGGGCTCATCCCGGCCCGCCAGGGCAGGCTCGGTGATCAGGCGCGCGCCGCGGCCGTGCGTGGCGAAGCTGAACGACCAGCGCACGAAGACGACGATGCGGTTCTGGAAGCCCACGAGGTAGAAGAGGTGCACGAGGAGCCAGGTGAGCCAGGCGAGGAAGCCGCTCAGCCGCAGGCCCCTGATGTCCGCCACCGCGGCCGCCCGGCCGATCGTCGCGAGGTTGCCCTTGTCGCGGTAGCTGAACGGTGGCGACGCCCCGCCGTCAAGCCGCGCGCGTACCGCCTTCGCCGCGTGGCGACCCTCCTGCATCGCGGCTGGGGCAACACCCGGCAGGACGTACGGCACGCCATCTCCGCCGCGGACTCTGACCATGTCGCCCAGCGCAAAGACCTCCGGGTGACCGGGAAGCGACAGATCCGGCTCGACGGTCACGCGCCCCGCGCGGTCGAGCTCGGCGCCGCTGCGATCGGCGAGCAGTGCTGCGAGCGGCGACGCCGTGACCCCGGCGGCCCAGATCACCGTGCGCGTGGGGATGCGCTCCGTCTGGGCGCCGCCCGTTTCCACCGTCACCCCCTGGGCGTCGACGCCGACGACGGTGCGACCGAGCAGCGTGCTCACGCCGAGCCGCTCGAGCGAGCGCGCGGCCTTCGCCGACAGCGAAGGCGGGAAGCTCGTCAGCACACGGTCGGCGGCCTCGATCAGGAGTATGCGTCCCGTGCGCGGATCCACCGATCTGAAGTCGCCGCTGAGCGTGTCGCGTGCGAGCTCGGCGATCTGGCCCGCCATCTCCACGCCGGTCGGTCCGCCGCCGACGACGGCGAACGTCAGCCACGCCTGGCGTCGCTGCGGGTCCGCCTCCATCTCGGCCGCCTCGAACGCGCTGAGGATGCGCCCGCGCGCCAGGACCGCGCTCTCGAGCGACTTGACCTCCTCGGCGAACTCGGACCACTCGTCGTGGCCGAAGAACGAGTAGTTCGAGCCTCCGGCGACTATCAGCGTGTCGTATGGGATGGACACGGGCCCTGGCAGGCCGTCGACGCGTTCGACATGCAGCTCGCGCGCGTCCAGATCGACGTCGGTGGCCTCCAGCATCAGGACACGGACGTTGCGTGCGCGTTTGAAGATCGCGCGCAGCGGATAGGCGATCTCGCCAGGCGAGAGCGCGCCGGTGGCGACCTGGTAGGTGAGCGGCTGGAACAGGTGGAAATTGCGCCTGTCAACGAGCGTGATGTCGACGGGCGCGCGGCGCAGGTTCTCCACGGCCTGAAGTCCGCCGAAGCCGCCACCGACGATCACGACGCGGTGCATGCTCGCCTCTCCCATTCGATCGCTACCAGCCTAGTGGGGTCCGTGCCCCGGCCCGGCGCCGCGAGCAATCGCTGCCGGGGTCGGTTGAGGAACAATGCAGTCGATGATCGTCAGGACAAGCGCGTCCGGCTACGACGAGACGACGAGGTCGCTCGTCGAGGCCATCGAACGGCGCGGCCTCACGTTGTTCGCGCGAATCGACCATGCCGCCGGCGCACGTGAGGTGGGCCTGGAACTCGCAAGCGAGCAGGTGCTGCTGTTTGGAAACGCCCGGAGCGGGACGCCGCTGATGCAGAGCGATCCGCGGATCGGGATCGAGCTGCCCCTGCGGATACTGATCTGGCAGGACGGGCAGGACGTGATGGTCGGCTACCGCGACCCGCGGGAGCTGGCCGGGGCCTATGAGATCGGCTCGCACCAGCCGGTCCTCGAGCAGATGGCGACGCTGCTCGACGAGCTCGCGGCCGAGGGGTCGGGCGAGGCCCGGTGAGAGGGCGGAGCATGCGGCCCCCAAGCTCGAAGTGGTCGCTCTGGTCGGAGCGCTCGCTGCTTTCGATCGCCTCCCGCGGCTCGGTGCTGTCGATCGGCTCTGTCGGCTCGGCGCTCTCGGTCGGGTCGATTGGATCGTTCGCCTCGGTGTTCTCGATCTCCTCGGCCGTCTCGCTCGCGTCGATCATGTCGTTCCGCGCCAGGCGCGCCGTGATGAAGGCCGGCTACTCCCTGCGCGCGTAGACGTCTGGCACCGCCGGCCCGCGGCCCGCCGCTGCCACGCTCGCGCGGAGGCACGTATGCAAGGCTGTCCCGCGTGGCCATGATCGTCGTTGCTGACATGTTCGGTTTGAGCGGCAGCCGCAGCGAGCTCGTCGCGCTGCTCGAGCGCTTCGAGCGCGACGCGGCTGCCGAACCTGGCTGCCGGCGCTACACATTCGGCGCGACGCTGGTCGACCCCGACCGCTTCATCCTCGTAAGCGAGTGGGACAGCGCCGAGGCGCTGGAAGCGCACTATCGATCGGCGGCTTTCGCGGCCTTCCAGTTCGACCTGCACGGGCTGCTCGCCCAACCGACGGAGATGACCGCCCACTCGGTCGAGGCGGCCGTCCGGCCGATCGACACGCGGCCGATGGACCCGCGCGACGCCGACTGAGGCCCTAGCCGGGGGGGTCCACCAGCACCCGGCCGACGCTGTCGGCCACGCAGGCGGGCTTCTCGCTCCCCTCGAGCTCGACGGTGAAGCGTGTGACGACCTGGTGCCAGCCGCCGCCGACGTCGGACACATCGACGATCTCCGCATAGCAGCGCAGCCGAGCGCCGACCACAACGGGCGCCGGGAAGCGGACCTTGTTCCATCCGTAGTTGACACCGAGCCTGAAGCCGCTCCACTCGGTCAGATCCCGGCGAAGGCCGTCGATGAGCGCGAGAGTGAGGTTTCCATGGGCGATCGTCGTGCCGAATGGGCTCTCGACCTTGGCGCGCTCGACATCGACGTGGATCCACTGGTCATCACCACTCAACTCGGCGAACTGGTTGATCATCTCCTGCGTGACCTCGCGCCAGCGGCTCGGACCCACGACCTTGTCCTTCAGCGCGCGGACATCCTCTATGCCATGCGCGACTGCCTTGGGCATGCTCGCGTCTACTGCCATCACGTCTCCTATTCGCCGGGAGTCCGAGCATGCTAGTCGAGCCGCTCGCTGGACGTCGGCGCCCACTCTGATTGCGTAAGGGGCGGGCGGGGCCTCTGCGCGTGAACGCACCGCTACTTTGGGCAGGCGCAGGTGTCTTTGAGGTGAAGCCCCGAACTGACAATGCCGACTGCGGACGTGCGCGCGAGCCACACGACTAGCGTGGCGCAAACGGACGCCTGTGAGGTGAGAAGAGATGCGAAAGACAGCCATCCTGCCGGTGCTGCTCGCCACGACCGTGTCACTCTGCCTCGCGCAGGCCGCGACGGCCGCGCCCGTAGTCACACTCAAGGCGAAGGCGGTGCCGATCTCAGGCTTCCCACACACCGGGAACATACTCGGAGCCGGCGCGGCGGTTCAGGCTGAATTCACGATAACCGGCACCGAATACGGCGGGTTCCCGCCGCCTCTGATCGGTGTCACCTTCTACCTGCCGAAGGGCGCGAAGATCCACTCGCAAGGGTTCAAGACATGCTCGAAGGCCACGCTCGAACAGAGTGGGCCGGCGAAGTGCCCGAGGGGTTCGGCCGCGGGGCCGATCGGCCACGCTCAGGGTGTCGTCGCGTTCGGTAACGAACGCGTGCGTGAGGAAGTGTCGATCGCCTCGTTCTTCACTCCCAACGGGCTGCTGTTCTACACCGAAGGCCACTCGCCCGTACAGCTGGAATTCCTCTCGGCCGGCAAATATGTGAACCTCGCCGGCGCCGGCGGCTTCGGGCCCAAGCTCGTGACGACGGTGCCGCTCGTTGAAACGGTGCCCGGTGCTCCCGACGCATCGGTTGAGAAAATCAACGTCAAGGTCGGGACGGCGATGAAGTCGCACGGTAAAACCATCTACTACGGCACGATGCCGAAGAAGTGCCCAAAGGGCGGCTTCCCGGTGAAGGCGGAACTCACCTTCGCAGGTCTCGGCGGCCTGTCACAGCAGACCGTGCCGGCGAAATACAAGGCCCCTTGTCCGAGGGGGCACTGAGCGGTCGGGGCTTCATTCGGCCAGCGCCCCCGGCTGGCAAGGACAGGTGAGCCCGGCGAGCTGTAGGGCGGCGCGAGGTGCGCCGCCCTACCAGCTGTGGCCTCAGCTCATTCGCTGAACGTCACGCCGCCGCTGATGCCGGCGCTGGTTGCGCCTGTCGGCGTGTTGCATGCGGTGGGGTCGGGCGGCTGGAAGGCGAGAACGCCGTTCGCCGCCTGCCCGCCGTAGCGAGTCGTGGTGACCGTCGTCGAGGTCGGCTGACCGGGCAGCGGGTTGATCGCCTGCAGCGTGACACTTGGTACAGCCGTGCCGGACAACTGCACCGCGGCGGCGGCCCCGGCGGTCGAGTACTGGATGACGGTCTGGGTGGCATCAGCCCACGTGGCGATCGCGATGCCGCTGGTGGTGCTGTTGGCGCATCCGCCGCTCCCCGTCGGCACCGGCTCCTGGAACTGCTGGCCGTTGATGCTCACAGCGTCACCGGCCGACACGACGCCCGTCGCAGGCACGCCTGCCTGTGTCCCCTGGCAGCCGGTGAGGTTGCCGGCGAAGTTGTACGAGAACGGCTGCGGGTTCGAGTTCAGCCCCGGCGAGAAGTTCGCCGTGCCCTGCAGCTGGCATCCACCGGCAGATTGCGCGAGCGATGGCGCGCTGGCGGTCACGAACAGTGACAAGCCGCAGCCTGCGGCGATCATGAGCTTTGCTAACAAGGTGTCGCCCCTTCCTCTGTCGAGATGAGCGGCAAGGCAAGACCCGGCACGGACGAGCCAAAGCCGCCCTGGACGACTCCCGAGCGGTCTCACGAGGTCCGTGCGGGCACGTGCTGTGCCGCAATTCGCGCCCGTTACCCGTGATCTCGATGTTCAAACCCGCAGGATTCAACCGGCATGTAAAGGGCGCGGCCGAGCCCATTCGCCTGGCTCAAGCCGTCGCCTTGCGCGGCTCGATGTCCACCTCGGGCGCTCTTGCCCTCGCGCACGCCGAGATCGCTTCGGCCCCCGACTGGGAGACGTCGAGGCCGTCGACGGCTCCGCGCAGCGAGCGTGGCATCAGCCGGGCGAACAGCCGCGCCCTCACTCCCCCGACGCCCACCAGCGCGTCTGGACGCATCAGCTGGCGCTCTGCCTCGAGCGCTCTGAGGATCTCGAGGGGCCCAAGGTGGGAGGTGTGCCGCAGCCGCACTCCCTCGAGCTTCCCCGCGGGCTGGTCGGTGACCAGCGCCACCTCTGCGCCGGCGCACCCGATCGCCGCGAGCCACTGCGCGGCTCTTGCGGTCGCCGTCTCGCCGGCGGCCACGGCCACGATCTTCACCGGCCGCTGCTCTTCTCCCCATGCCACGCCGAAATGGCCCCCTGCGGGAGCGCCCCTGCGCTGGCGATCTGGCCGATGATCCTCCCTGGCCGGCGGCGCGTCGTCGCTCGGCCGTCCCAGCACGAAGACCCACACGAGCGCGTCCGACGCGCAGTCGAGCCCGATCTTCAGCGTGCCGCGCCAGCTGTCGCGCCAGCCCCCCTCGAGCACGAGCCGGTACATGAGCTTGGCCGCCGGGCGCGCGACGATTCCGACGAGGTATTGAAGCGGCGAGTGAGGCTTGCCGACGTGCGGGGCCTGCAGTCTGGCGTAGCGCCAGACATCGCGAGCTGCCTCTCCCAGCGACTCGGCGAGCTCGTGCACGAGCTCGCCATCGAGCACGACGGTGCCCCGGCTCGCCGGCAGCCCCTCGTGCACCGGGAGCTGCTCATCGTGGAGGCGACCGGCCCGCCGGAAGAGCCTGAAGCGATACTGCGGGTACTTCGCCGACGGTCCAAGCATGCCCCCCATGAAGTGATTGCGGATGGCGCACGCGCCGACGTCGACATCGGCCGGCGGATCTGCGAGAAACCGCTCGATGCTGTCGGCAAGCTCCGGGCTCACGCGCTCGTCTGCGTCGATCTCGAGCACCCACTCCGTGTTCGCGGCCTGGAGCGCGATGTTGCGCTGGCGCGCATAGCCCGGCCACGGGTTCTCGATGACCGTGGCGCCTGCCTCACGAGCGACGTCGACGGTGCGGTCGCGGGAGCCGCCGTCGACCACGACGACGTCGTCGCAGAAGGCCACGCTGCGCAAGGCATCGTGCACCCGCTTCTCCTCGTCCTGGACTATGAGGCAGGCTGTCACCCGCTGGCGCGCTGTCATGACCCCGGGTAGTGCATCCTGATCAGACGGAATGGGTGCGCTCATGGTAAATGCCGACGACTGGGGAGCCTCGCTCGCCACGACGGATGCGATAGCGAGATGCTTTGACGCGGGCGGGGTGAGCGCCGCCAGCGCGATGGTTCACATGGCGGACTCCGCCCGCGCCGCGGAGCTGGCGCGCGAGCGCCGGTTGCCCGTCGGCCTCCATCTCAACCTGTCCCAGGCGTTCGACGGCGCCGATGTCCCCGGCGAGGTGAGGCGCCGCCAGTCGTTGCTTGCGCGCAGGTTCGCGAACATGCGGCTGCGTCGCTGGATCTACGATCCCACCAGCCGCGCCAGGGTCGATCGCGCGATCGCCGATCAGCTGGAGGAGTTCGAGCGACTCTACGGCGCTCCTCCGACCCGGCTGGATGGCCACCTGCATGTGCACCTCAGTGCCGATGTGCTCTTGTCACGCGCGCTGCCTCGCGACGTCTGGCTGCGCCCGGCACGAACGGTCGCGGTCGACAGGGCCGTTCCCGTGCTCGGCCGGCTACGGCGATCGCGTGAGCGCTGGCTGCGACGGCGGTTCGCGATGAGCGACTACTTCTTCTCGATCGAGGACATCCATCCCCAGCTCGGTGGATCTGGGCTCGATGGCGCCTTGGACCTCGCCGTGGAAGCCGACGTCGAGGTGATGACGCACCCGTCGCGTCCGCAGGAGCTGGCGCTGCTGCTCTCGCGGGACTGGCGGCGCGAGCTCGCTGGGCATCCGCTTGGGGCCTTTCCCTCGAGCGCTCATCCCTGACCCCCCCTGAGGCGTGGCTCTGCGACCGTCGTTCGTCGATCTTCGTCGCGCTCATCGTGTCTCCAGGATGCAAGTTGGAACGCTGCGCGCCCGTTCACGATGTCTCGGCCGTAACCGACGCTGTTAGGGGCTCAACCTAACAAAAAGGATCAGGGCCGGCAAGCGACAGCAGCCGCGCGCGACCCGTTGGCCCTGCGCTCGCCGGCGTTGACCGATGACTAGTCGGACGCGTCACGGTCCTAGCTCGCGAGAAGTCGGACACAACCGATCCGAGCCGGAGGCGAGGTGAGCACGCGGGTAGTCAGCCTTACGATCAGGGGTCCGCTGGAGCGCGGGGACCTTGCCGGACTGTTCGAGCGGACGTGCGTGCTGCTGGAAGGCGGCGGAGGCGATGTGGTTCGCTGCGAGGTCGCCGGGGTGGCGGCCGACGCCGTGTCGGTGGACGCGCTTGCGCGGCTTGCGCTTGCTGCCCGCCGTCACGGATGTCGGGTGCAGCTGTGCGGCTGCTCGGCGGAGCTACGCGCGCTCGTGGCGTTCCTCGGGCTCGCGGGCGTGCTGGGAGAGTGACCTACGCCTCGAGCCGCGGTGGAAGACCGAAGAGCGGGAAGATCGTTTTCGTGCCGAGGAAGAAGGTGAACTCGACGATCCGGCCGTCAGCGACCTCGAGCACCTGCAGCGCCCACGGGTCATAGCCCGTGCCGGTCTCGCTCGGCTTGTACTGGCCGAACGCGGGCGAGCCGTTGGCGGTCACCGTCGGGATCACGCGCGAGCCGCGACAGGCGGCGCCCGGGCCGACCCACCAGCCGAGGATGTCCCTGCGGCCGCTGAGCCAGAGCTCGTAGGGCGGCATCGACTGGGTCGCGTCCTCATGGATCAGCGCGGTGAGCGCCTCCATGTCGTAGCGCTGGAAGGCATCGACATAGCGGCTCAGCAGCTCGCGGTCGTGCTCGCTCAGGCGGCCATCGCCCGCATCGGCCACGTCCGCCGCCTCGAGCGCGGCACGGGCGCGCTGCAGCGCGCTGTTGACGGCGGCGACGGTCGTGTCGAGCAGCTCGGCGACCTCCGAGGCCTTCCAATGCAGGACCTCCGCCAGGATCAGCACGGCGCGCTGGCGCGGCGGCAGGTGCTGGAGCGCGGCGACGAACGCCAGGCGGATCGTCTCGCGCGACTCGGCCACCGCGGCCGGATCGTCCTCGGCAAGGACACGCCCGTCGGGCACCGGCTCGATCCATGTGACCTCCGGCAGGATCTCCCCGATCGGGCCGTCGGGCGAGCGCGCCGCGCCGAGGTCCATCGGGCGGGCCCGCCCCTTCTTGGCGTTGAGCATGTCGAGGCAGACGTTCGTCGCGATCCTGTAGAGCCACGACCGCAGCGACGCGCGTCCCTCGAAGCGCTCGAGCCCCCGCCAGGCGCGCAACAGCGTGTCCTGCACCGCGTCCTCGGCCTCGAACGGCGAGCCGAGCATCCGGTAGCAGTAGCCGGTCAGCTCGCGTCGATGGCCCTCGAGCTCGCCGAAGGAGCGGCTGACCGCGGGTGCTGAGCTCTCCATCCCGGCAATGCTACGACCTGCAACGAGGGGGTCCGCCTCAGTGCGTGTCGCTAATCGCCCTCCTCCGCCCGCCACGGCGATTGCGGCGGTGCCGAGCTCAGGGCCCGGCGCAGCAGGGCCAGCATCTCGCGACGCTCATCCGCGCTCAGCCCGCCGAGCACTTCGTCTTCCACCTGACGGGCCATCCGCCGCCCCTGCTCCAGGAGTCGCCGGCCCTCTGCTCACGGGACACGCCTCCCAGGCCGACGCGCTCACCGCGGGCTTTCAGCTGGCGCTGCTGGCCTCGAGCATCTTCCTGCTGGCAGCCGCGCTCGTCGCCCTGCGCATCACCAACACGCGCCGCGAGGGCGAGGAGCCGCTCGCGGCCGCGGCATCCGCAACGGCCGACGCCGCGCCGCTGCGCTCGTCCGATACGGCGCTCGAAGATGCCGCGTGACACCGACCGCTGGACCGCCGATCGCCAGCTAGGATCGAGCGCGTGCTGGCTGCTAGCGCGCGCGGCGCGCTGCTGATCGTCGTTGCGACCCTATCCCTGTGGGACTCCGCCGCGGTGCACGCCGTCATTCCCGCGCGAGCCGGCGGGGGAACCTCGCGAGCGCCCTCGCCCGCGGCGCCGGGCGTGGCTTCGCCGATGATCGAGTCCTCGCTCGAGGCGGCCTCGAGCGCGCCGGCGTATCTCCAGCTCGCCGAAGCCGGAGTGGCCCGGGCCAAAGGCCGGTGGCACGACCGGCGGCTGGGTTGGTATGACGAAAGGCTCAACGACCGCGACCGCTTCCCGCTGGCCACGATCTGGGGCATCGCGCCCCTGTTCGAGGCGCTCAACGCGGTCGCGATCGCGGCGCCGTCCCCGGCTCACCGTGCCGCGGTTCGCGCGTTCGCCGCTGGCGCCGAGCGCTACTTCAACGTCCGCCTGCGCCCGACGCCCGGCTATGCCCCCTATCCCAACGACCGCGGCCAGGTGCGGACGTGGTTCGATGACAACGGCTGGTGGGGTCTTGCGTTCATGGACGCCTACCGCGCCACCGCGGACCGGCGTTACCTGCGCGACGCCGAGCGGGCCTTTGCGTTCATTGCCGCGCAGGGGTGGGATTCGGCGCGCGGTGGGCTGTGGTGGAACACGTCACACCCGTACAAGGCCGGTGAGGCGCTGGCGGCCGGATCGCTGCTCGGCGCGCTGCTCTTCCAGAGCACTCACAAGAGCTCCTACCTGAGCCAGGTGAACAAGTTCCTGGGGTGGGCCGACGCCAAGTTCCTCACCGAATTGAGCCTCTATGACCGCACCGACTCCGACTCGACGCCGACGCCCTACATCGAGGGGACGCTCGTCGAGGCGCATCAGGTCCTCTGCGAGATAGGACAGCAGCCGGCCTGCGCCCGCGCCAGACAGCTTGCCGACGCATGCTGGAAGCGTTTCGAAGCGAGGCTCAACATGGGGCCCCAGTACGACACCATCTACCTGCACTGGATGCTCGTCTACTGGCAACAGACCGGCGACGTCCGCTGGCCGGCGCTGGCGAGGCAGATGGCCACCGCAGCGGAGTCGCGCGCGCTCGACCCGCACAGCGGCCTGTATCTGCGCGCTTGGGATGGGACACCGATCACGCAGCACGAAGCCAGGCCGAACATGCTCCAGACCCACGCCGCGACCGTGGCTCTGTTCGCGTGGCTCGCGGCGACGCACGCATGAGCCACCCCAAGCGTGGCGCTCGCGCTCGGCATTTGTGTGAAGTCAACATACGTCCAGCGACGCGAGCCGATCCCGCGACGCGGGTAAGTGCTCACTGTGACAAGAATGCGCACTGTTCACCGTCCCGGAGTGCCTCGTGGTTTCACGCGGTGCTGCATCGCGCTCGCTGCGATCATCATGTGGGCCGCGGCTCCTGCCGGTGCGCAAGCCGCGAGCAGCTCGTGCAGGGCAAGCGCCGCCCGCTCATCCGGTCCGCAGCAGGTCACCTTCGAGCCTGTCGTCGCAAACGCGGCGGAGACGCCCTGCGTCGCTCAGAGCCAGGAACTCGTCGGCGTGGTCGCGGGGGGCGGGCTCGCCGTCACCGACCCGCGTGCCGCGACCGAAGTCGGTGGCGGCACGATCGCATCGAGCGCGAGTGACGACTCGGCGCAGGTAACAGGCACCACGCCGATCAGCGTCGGCCACGTGAGCGCCACGCAGGTTGAGAGCTGCCTCGGCGGGATCAGCGTCGCCTCCGGGTCTTCGCGCGTCGATGGCCTCACGATCGCCGGCACGCCCGTGAGCGTTATCGGAGGGCAGTCGATCGACCAGTCCATCGCCGGGGTGCGAATTCGCACGAACCAGCTCAACGGAGATACACGCCAGGCCCTGGTGCTCGACACACCCAACGGCGAGTACGTGCTCGGCGAGGCGAAGGCCGGCGGCGATGCCTGCGCCGGGCTGCTCGGCGGCGGCATCGGCGCGGGCGCGGGCGCGGCCGCAGGCGCGGGCGCAGCGGACCTCGCCGGAGCGGCCGGCAGCAACCTCGGCGCCGGCAGCGGCGCGGTCAGGGGCACGCTCGCCTATCGCCTCGCCGCCAGCCAGCTCGCGCTCCGGTGCCTGCGGCGCGGAATCGCGCTGATCGACGTGCTCCAGCGCGGTGGACGCGTCGCCCTGCTCGGCGCGGCCGACAAGAGCCTGGTCGGGCGAAGCGTGACGATCACGATTCGTGCCGGCCACAAGCGGGTCGCGAGCGCGGTGGTCGGATCGGATGGTTTCTTCGGGACGACCGCCGCGCTGCCCCCGCGGGGGGTGCGCTTCTCCAACGGGGCGAGCTATCAGGCGAGCGCCGGCAGCCAGCGCTCGGCCTATCTCAAGCTGACCCGTCGGATGCTGGTCGAGTCGATCGCCAGCCACGCCGGGAAGGTCGCCATCCGAGGCCGCATCGTCAAGCCACTGAGCCGGCCGGTCGCGGCGATCCTGATCAAGCGGCGCGTCTCGTGCTCGTCGATGGTGACCGTCAAGCGCATCAAGCCGCGGCGCGACGGAAGCTTCAGCGTCACGCTCCTGGCGCCGCCCCATACGCCGGCGGCCCTGTACCTGGCGACGAGCACCGTGCGCCAGTCGCTGCGCAACCGCAGGAGCTACCCGACCTCCACGCTGCCACGCGTGGTCGTGATCCAGTAGGCGTTCACAACCCGCGTCGCACGGTCATTCGTGGTGTCCCGCCTTTGCCGCGCGGTCGGCGGCGGTCGGGGGCCGCCGGTATGGCGACGTGACGCTGTAGCGTCGCGACACCCGTGCCTTGCGCGTCAGCCCGCGCAGTCCCTCCAGCGAGCGGCCGGCGCCCTCGGCAACGCATGTGAGAGGCGAGTCGGCGAGCCGGGCCGGCATCCCCGTCTGCTCGGTCAGGCGCTCGGGGAAGCCCGCCAGCAGCGAGCTGCCGCCCGCCAGCAGAATGCCGGTGTCGGCCACGTCGCCCGACAGCTCGGGAGGCGTCAGCTCGAGCGCGCCCCGCACGGCGTCCACGATCGCCTGGACCGCCTCGTGCAGTGCCTCCCTCACTTCGTCGCTGCTCACGGTCAGCGCGCGTGGAAGCCCCGAGCCCGCGTCGCGCCCGCGAACCTCGCCCTCCAGCGCCTGCGCCTGCGGCGCCGCCGAGCCGATCTCCACCTTCAGGGCCTCGGCCGTGGGCTGGCCGACGATCAGACCGTGCTTGCGGCGAAGCCAACCGATCAGCGCGTCGTCGAAGTCGTAGCCCGCGATGCGCAGCGAGCGCTGGACGACCATCGCCCCCATCGAGATGATCGCCACCTCGCTGGTGCCGCCGCCGATGTCGACGACCATCCGCCCCGTGGGGGCGGAGATGTCAAGGCCGGCGCCGACGGCGGCTGCGATCGGCTCGTCGATCAGGTGCACCTCGAGCGCCCCGGCCGACAGGCAGGCCTCCTGCACCGCGCTGAGCTCGACCCCCGTCAGCCCGGACGGCACGCACATGATCACGCGCGGGTGGGTGAGGCGTCCGCGGTGCACGCGCCCGATGAACTGACGCAGCATCTCCTCGGTGACCTCGAGATCAGCGATGACCCCGTGGCGCAGCGGACGGCTTGCCGTGATCGTGGCCGGCGTGCGGCCGATCATCCGCTTGGCCTCGTCGCCGACCGCCAGCACCCGCCCGCTCTGGGTGTGCTGGGCGACGACCGAGGGCTCGGACACAGCGATCCCGTGGCCGCGCACGTACACGAGCGTGTTCGCAGTGCCGAGGTCGATCGCGAGGTCGCTTCCCCCGCCGAGCCGCAGGCGTCGAGACAAGGCCATATCGCTGTAAGACGCTAGCGGCCGCCTCCGGCGACTGCCGCAGCGAGCGGTCCCAGGCGGGCTCGGCAGCTGCTCGGGTGCAGCGACGTCCGGCCGGACAGGTCTGTACAGCTGCCTATAGGATGGCGGAGCAGGATGCGCCGGCAACGACCAAGAGGGGATCAGATGCACCACATGGATGTCACACGGCTGCGACCGGGTTCGCACGCTCTCGCCGCAGCGCTGATCGCCGGCCTGCTTCTCACCGTTACCTGCGCGAGCGCCGGCGCCGTTGCCGTGAAACCGCTGAAGATCAGGCCCGAAGCGCTGAAGCTCGCGACCGTCACCGAGCCGTACTCACGCACGCTGAGCGTCAGCGGCGGAACCGCCCCCTACACCTTCACGCTGGAATCCGGCGCGCTGCCCGAAGGTCTCAGCCTCAGCCCGGCCGGGGAGATCACCGGGACACCGGCCGCCGTCGGCACGAGCAGCTTCAGCGTGCTGGCCACCGACTCCTCGACCCCCGCGCGCACCGCGACGATCACCTACACGCTGCCGGTGCAGCTCGACATCGCCCCGAGGTCGCTCCCGAGAGCTCACGCCAACACTTCCTACCGAGCCATTCTGAGCGCCACGGGAGGGACCGGGCCGTACAACTTCACACTGGTGTCGGGCACACTCCCGGAAGTCCTCGAACTCTTCTCCGAACCAGGCTCGAGCGTGCTGACCGGGACCCCGTTCCGCGCGGGCAGCTACACCTTCACGATCCAGGCCTCCGACACGGCCTCCACGGCAACCGGCACCCGCACCTACAAGCTCAACGTGGGCCTCGGCATGTCGCCGGACACGGGCAGGCTAACTCCGGAAGCGTTCGCGGGGCAGCCCTATGACGAGGCGATCTGCGCCTCCGGCGGCTCGGGCCCGTACGTCTATGAAGTCAGCGAAGGCTCGCTCGCGGAAGGGCTGAGCCTGGAACCCGCGACGTCGGAAGAAACCTGCGCAAAAATCACCGGCACGCCGACGAAAGGCGAAAAGGCCAAATTCACGGTGACCGCGACGGACACCGGCAGCGGGCTGACCCGCACCGTGAGGCTCTACACGCTCGTTTGGGGCATAAGCTTCCCGACCGGAGCGCTCGTGCTGGAAGAAACGCCGCACGAAGGGCCGCCGCGCGAAGCCGAAAACATCTTCCTGACGAACAAGCACGAAGCCAACGGCGTGATCAGCGGGACGATCTTCGGGGCGAATTTCGACGCCGGGAAATGGTCCTACAACACGCTCACGCATGGCATCCGCCTCAAATGGCCGGAAACGACAGGACCGGAAGGCACGCCGGGCGCAGATCTGCTGTACACCGGAACCTGCGACGCGGTGACTGAGCACTGCACGGGTGAAAACGCGCTCGGATCGTTCACCCTCAAGCGCTTCTGAGCGCTGCTCAATCGGCTGGACCGCCGCGGCCGCCGAGCCCCGGTGTTCTTCGTCGTGCCGTTACAGCAATTGCGTGAATTTGGGGGTTGACGCCGCGTAGTCCGACCGTTTAGGTTTGCGCCACAGCGCTCGCAGGCCTTGGGGGAAGTGGTGGATGCGGGCAGGCGCGTGCGCAATCCACATAGCGAGAGGGAGAGGGTATGGGAATCAAGGGCCGATTCATCGGTTTCGTAGTGCTGTGCGCCGTCGTGCTCACGCCGGCGGCGGTCGCGTCTGCAGCGCCGCCATATGTGGCGCTGGGGGATTCGTACTCATCGGGCGTCGGCACACGCGTCTACTACAACGACGGGTCCGGCTGCTCACGCAGCCCGGAAGCGTTCGCACCTAAGATCTCGGCGGCTCGGGGCTATTCACTGAGCTTCCAGGCATGCAGCGGCGCCAAGACGACGGACGTCAACAGCAAACAGCTCGGGACGCTCGCAAGCACGACGAACCTGGTGACGATCACGATCGGCGGCAACGACGCCGGCTTCAGCGAAGTGATCGTCAACTGCGCGCTCTACTACTTCACCTGCGGCAGCGCGATCAGCAACGCCAACAGCTTCATCCAGACCAAACTCCCGGCGCTGCTCGATACGACCTACAACAACATCCGCTCACGAGCGGCGAGTGCGCACGTGGTGGTGCTCGGCTACCCGCACCTGTTCACCTCCGAAGGCAAGACGTGCAACGCCAACTTCCTGACGTCCTCGCACGAGAAGGAACTCAACCACACCGGCGACCTGCTCGATGGTGTCATCTCGGCGCGCGCGGCGGCCCATGGATTCACCTTCGTGGATCCGCGTAACGCGTTCCTGCCTCATGAGGTCTGCTCGTCTTCGGAGTGGCTCAACGGCCAGTCGAATCCGCTCTCGGAGTCCTATCACCCGAACATCTCCGGCTACGCCGACTTCACCACCCAGATCGAGGGTGTGCTGCCCTAGCGGCGGCCCGTCCAGGCCGGTCACCCGCCCGCGTGCTCAGGCCGCGGGCGGGCCCGGCCTTCTGCAGCGAGAGCTCAGCCGACCCAGCGCTCGAGCAGCGGGTCCTGCGCGGCCGCCTCCCGCAGACGCGCGGTGGTCCTCTCGCGAAGCCCGCGCTTGGTGACGCCGTAGGCCTCGGGCGCCAGCGTCGCGAGCGCTGCCGCGAGCTCCAGCGCCCGATCCAGGACGCCGTCGGGCTCGAGAACCTCGTCGAAGACACCCAGGCGCAGGCACTCCGCGGCGTCCACCAGCTCATTGCCGAGGGCGAGCACTCGCGCGGCGTGCGGCGCGAGCTCGGCCGCCACGACGCCGATCGCGGCCTGCGGGTAGGGGACGCCGACCTTGACCTCGGTGAGGCCGTAGCGGCCGGCGCTCGGTGCGACGCGCAGGTCGGTGCAGAGCGCAAGCACGAGGCCCCCGGCGATCGCGTGTCCGGTGATCGCCCCGACCACCGGACATGCAAGCCCGTAGACGCCGAGCGCCATCGCGTTTATGCCAACGACCATCTGGCGCTGCTCATCAGGCCCGTAGCCGGGGACCGCCTTCAGATCGGCACCCGCCGAGAAGCATCCCGGCCGCCCGGCGAGCACGAGCGCGCGAGGCGGGTCGGCCGCGACATGTTCGACGGCCTCGACGAGCTCGCCCAGGAGGGCGAGGTCCATCGCGTTCGCCGGCGGACGGTCGACGGTGAGCACCGCCATGCCGCCGTCGTGCTCGCTCAGGGTGATGTGCTCCATAGGAGAGCCAACCCTAACCCTCGGGCCCGGTCCCAGGTACTGGATCGGCGACCGGCCGCTCGACGGCACGGAGACCTGGCGCCGTCCGGCACCGAGGCGTCCCCGTCGTCTACCATCGGTGACTCGAGATCGGAGCAGCTGATGGCACCAATTTCCCGTGGCTTCCGCGGCCGCCGCCGACGCGACGTGGACCCATCGCGAGTACCGCCCGGCCAGTACGTCGTCGACGACTTCCCGGTGCTCTCGGCCGGACCGACGCCGAGGACGCCGCTCGATGAGTGGAGCTTCACGATCAGCGGCGCGGTTGACGAGCCGCTGTCGTGGCCGTGGCAGGAGTTCCTTGCGCTCCCCTCGGAGACCTTCACCGTCGACATCCACTGCGTCACGAAGTGGTCCAAGCTCGGCACCACCTGGACAGGCGTCTCGGTGGACACGCTGCTGGAGGGGGTGCAGACGGAGGCCGAGTACCTCAGCGCGTGGTGCGACGGCGGCTACACCACCAACCTGCCGCTGGCCGATGTCACCGCGGGCCGCGCGTGGGTCGTCCACACCTTCGACGACGCGCCGCTCGAGCCAGAGCACGGCGGGCCGGCCCGGCTCCTCGTCCCACACCTCTACTTCTGGAAGAGCGCCAAGTGGGTGCGGGGGCTGACGCTGACCGTCGAGGACGAGCCGGGCTTCTGGGAGACGGCCGGCTACCACAACCGCGGGGACCCATGGAAAGAGCAGCGGTACTGGAGCGACTGAGGCCCGGGTCGGCGCCGATCGTGTGGCACGACGCGACCGTCAGCGAGACGGTCCAGGAGACGGCGCACGCGAAGACGATCGTGCTCGACGTCGCCGACTGGCCCGGACATGTGGCCGGCCAGCACGTCGACCTGCGGCTCACCTCCGAGGATGGCTACCAGGCGCAGCGCTCGTACTCGATCGCCTCGGCCCCGGAGGATGCGCGGCTGGCGCTGACCGTCGAGCGGTTCGACGACGGCGAGGTCTCTCCCTACCTCACCGATGAGCTGCGCCCGGGGGATCAGCTGGAGATCCGGGGCCCGGTGGGGGGGTACTTCACCTGGCGGGTGCAGGACGGCGGTCCGCTGCTCCTCCTCGGCGGCGGCTCGGGGCTCGTGCCGCTGATGGCGATGCTGCGCCACCGCATCGCCCAGGACGCCGCGGTCGACACACGGCTGCTCGTGTCGGCGAGGAGCTGCGAGGACGTGCTCTACCGCGAGGAGCTCTCGCGCCTCGGTTCGACGGGCGGAGTGCGCGTCGAGCTCACGCTGACCCGCGTCCAGCCCTCCGGCTGGAGCGGCTTTGACCGCCGCGTCGACGGCAAGATGCTCGCGGAGGTCGGACCGGGCGTGTCCGAGATGCCGCGGATCTTCGTGTGCGGCCCGACGGCGTTCGTCGAGCGTGCGGCGGACCTGCTGGTCGAGCTCGGCCACCGGCCGGGGGCAATTCGCGCGGAGCGTTTCGGCCCGACATGAGGTTGACATGAGCGATTCCTTCCTGTGGGTCGACGGCAATGCGCTCGCCGGGCTCCTGCAAGAGGTGTTCGGAGCCGACATGACGCTCGCGATGCGCCGCTGCCAGTCGTGCGGGACGCGCAGCATGCTCGGCGCGCATCTCGCCTACCGCGGGGCGGGCGCGGTGCTCCGATGCCCCGCCTGCGGCGATATAGCGCTGCGCATCGCGACGCTCTCCGACCGCCATGTCGTGCACATGGCGGGGGAGCTGACGCTCGAAGTCCCCTCCCGCTGAGCAGTTTGCCCGCGGCCTGAGCCGTCCTATTCACCTCTCCATCGGTCGAAAAGCACGAGCCGCTCGCCTCGACAACGCAAATCGCAGGCCCGGCCATCATCGCGCTGGGCGACGGCGTGCGATCGCACTCGTCTGTTTGGTGTCCTGCGCGGTGTCGGCCGGCTGCGGCTCGAAGGGCGACAACGCTCACCCGGCGGCCGTCGCCGCCCCCGCGTCATCGGCCACGGCGGCGACGTCGGCCCCCGCGGGACATGTGCTGCAGCAAGAGTTCAGGAGCGTCGTCAAGACCGTCTCACCGGAGGTCGTGCAGATCCAGACCAACACGGGGCTCGGCTCGGGGGTCGTGTTCGACGGAAAGGGCGACATAGTCACGAACGCGCATGTGGTCACCGGGGCGCAGAAGCTGTCGGTGACGCTGTCGACGGGCGCCACGCACCCCGCGAGCATCGTTGGCATCTACCCGCAGAACGACATCGCCGTGATCCGCCTCAGCGGCGCGAAGCCTCACCCGGCGACATTCGCCGACTCCTCCAAGGTCCAGGTCGGCGACATCGTGCTCGCGATCGGCAACCCGCTCGGCCTGCGCTCGAGCGTCACGCAGGGAATCGTCTCCTCTGCCGGGCGGACGGTGTCCGAGGGAAACGGCGTCGTGCTGCCGTCCGTCATCCAGACCAGCGCAGAGATCAACCCCGGCAACTCGGGTGGTGCGCTCGTCGACCTCGAAGGAGCCGTCGTCGGCATCCCCACGCTCGCCGCGATCGACCCGGAGTTCGGTGAAACGCCCGCGCCTGGGATCGGCTTCGCGATACCGAGCAACACCGCGAGGAACTTCGCGACCAAGCTGATCGCGTCGGGCTCGGTCGCACCGACTGGGCGCGCCTACCTCGGCGTCGCGATCACGACGATCCTCACCGGCGGCGTGCTCGTGCAGAGCGTTCAGCCGGGCGGCCCCGCCGCCAAGGCGGGGATCAAGCCGGGTGAGGTGATCGTCTCGGTCGCCGGACAGCAGACGCCGAGCGCGGACGTGCTCACATCGGTGCTCGCCACGCTGCGTCCGGGTCAGACCGTGCCCGTTCAGGTGCTCGCGCCGAGCGGGCAGGTCTCGACCGTCCAGGTCAAGCTCGGCAGCCAGCCCGGCCGGTGAGCCGGCGCGGGGGCCTCGCTAAGCCTCCGGCTGCGGGGGCGGCGAGGTGTAGATCGTCTGCAGCTGCAGGTAGGCGGCGAGGCCCTCGGGGCCGAGCTCGCGCCCGATGCCGCTGGCCTTGACCCCGCCGAAGGGCGCGGCCGGGTCGATCATGAAGTGGTTGATCCCGATGCTCCCGGTCTGCACGCGCCTGGCGACGTCTTCGCCGCGCTCCTGGTCGTTCGTCCAGACGCTGCCGCCGAGGCCGAACTCGGAGTCGTTGGCAAGCGCGATCGCGTCCTGCACTCCGTCGTAGGGGATCAGCGAGAGCACCGGCCCGAAGATCTCCTCGCGGGCGATCGTGTGGTCGTTGCGGACGTCGGCGAAGACCGTCGGCTCCACGAACCATCCGCGGTCCTGGCTCTCCGGGCGACCGCCGCCGGCGACGATGCGCGCGCCCTGCGCTCGGCCCTGCTCGATGTAGCCCTCGACACGCTCGCGCTGGCGGGCGCTCACCATCGGGCCGATCTGCGTCGCCGGGTCCAGCGAGTCGCCGACCGCGAGCGCGCCGGCGAGGCCGGCGAACATCTCGACGACCTCGTCATAGCGGGCGCGGGGCGCGAGCACGCGCGTGCCGAGGTAGCACGTCTGCCCGTTGTTCAGCAACGTCGCGCCGAACAGGGCTTCCACGGACTGCGAGAGGTCGGCGTCGTCGAGCACGATCGCCGCCGACTTGCCGCCGAGCTCGAGCGTGACTGGGCGCAGCAACTCTCCGCAGCGCCGCGCGATCTTCCGCCCTGCAGCGGTCGAGCCGGTGAACGCGACCTTGTCCACGCCCGGGTGCTCCACCAGGTAGGCGCCGAGCTCGCGCCCGCCGGGCACGATGTTCACGACGCCGGGCGGCAGCCCCGCTTCGATGATCGCGTCGGCGAGCAGGAGGCTGTCGAGCACCGTCTCGGGGCTCGGCTTGATCACGGCGGTGCAGCCGCTGGCGAGCAGCGGACCGAGCTTGAACATCGACAGGCACTGGGGGAAGTTCCACGGCACGATCGCACCGACGACGCCGACCGGCTTGCGCAGCACCTGGATCGTGCCGCCGAGCAGCCCCTGGCGCTCTTCCTCGAGCGTCGTCTGGCGGATCAGCCCCGCGTAGTAGCGCGCGAGCACTGCCGGGAAGACCGCCTCCGTCTGCATCGCGATCGAGATCGGCATGCCGTTCTGCAGCGAGACGCGCTGCGCGGTCTCCTCGCCGCGGCTTTCGAGCGCGTCCGCCAGCCGCTCGAGCGCCTGCGCGCGATCGTCGGCCGGCCAGGACGCCCAGCCGTCTGGGTCGTCGAACGCCTGGCGCGCGGCGCTCACGGCGGCGTCGATGTCGGCGTTGGTGCCCTCGGGTACCGAGCCGGCGAGATCCTCCGTGCTCGCGCAGATGACGGTGATGCGCTCCGACCCGCGGGGCTCGATCCACCCACCCCCGATGAAGAGCTCGTTGCTGTCGACGGTCGTTTGCGTGCTCATCGCGGTCACTCCCCTGGTTCCTCGACGCGGTGTCCCGAAAGCCGGACGCGCTCTCAGCGTACGCCCTTTGCGAGCCTCACGCGAGGTGCGACAGATCCCGCGTCAAGCTCGCGCTGAGAAGCTGCAGTCCATGCGCTTGACGCCGTGGATGAAGGCGCTTCGCAGCAGCTCGGGCTCCTCGGCCTCGATGTCGGGAATCACGCGCAGCAGCTCGCCGAAGATCGAGCGAAGCTGCGTGCGGGCGAGCGAGGCGCCGAGGCAGTAGTGCGGCCCGCCGCCGCCGAAGCCCAGGTGGCGGTTCGGGTCGCGCGTCACGTCGAAGCGCCACGGGTCCTCGAACGCCCGCTCGTCACGGTTGCCCGAGTGGTAGAAGAGCACCACCTTCTCGCCGGCGGGCAGCCGCTCGCCGTGCAGCTCGACCTCGCGGGTCGTGGTGCGGCGGAAGGTCATCACGGGCGAGGCCCAGCGCACGAACTCCTCGACTGCCGCCGGCATGCGCTCGTCGAGATCCTCCATCAGCAGTGCGCGCTGCTCCGGGTGGACGGTGAGCGCGCGCATCGCATGCGAGGTGGTGTGGCGGGTCGTGTCGTTGCCGGCCACTGACAGCAGCACGAAGAAGGCCGCGATCTCCGCGTGGGTGAGCCGCTCGCCATCCACCTCGGCCTGAACCAGCGCCGTCATCAGATCGTCGGCCGGCTTCTGTTCCCGGTGGGCGGCGAGCTCCGTGGCGAACGAGGTCAGGGTCCACAGCGCCTCGCCGAGGACCTCGACCGGCGGGCGATCGCCGAACGCCTCGGGGTCGGACGCCGTGACCAGCAGGTCGGCGGCGGCCACGACGCGCTCGCGGTCGGGCTCTGGCACGCCGATCATGTCCGAGATCGTCACGAGCGGCAGCTGCTTGGCGATCAGCTCGACGAAGTCGCCGCCGCCGCTCGGCGCCGCCTCGGCGACGATCCGCCGGGCGTTCACCCGGATGCCCTCCTCGATGCGGGCCACCTGGCGTGGCGTGAAGGCGGCCGAGACGAGCCCGCGCAGCTTGGTGTGCCGCGGGGCGTCCATCGCGAGGAACGACAGCGAGGCCTCGAGGAACTCCGGCGGCGCGTCGGCGAACTGCGTCCCCTTCCCCGAGCAGAAGCTCTCGGGGTCGCGCGAGATCCGCCGCACGTCCTCGTAGCGCACGACGGCCCAGTAGCTCATGCGCTCCTGGTCGGGCAGTTCCATGATGTCCTCGGGCGGCTGATGGCGCGAGATCGGCGCGTCGCGCCGCAGCTCGGCGAAGTACTGGTCGCGCTCCTCGGCCGGCCTGCCCCAGAAGTCGAGGGATCCAAGGTCGACCTCCGGCGTATGCGGGCTTCCTGAAAGCACCACGGCGAGCGCGACTCTACTCCGATGTGACGGTGGCCGCGAGCGCTCCGTCACTGCTCGCAGTCGCAAGCAAGGCCGGCGAGGCGACGTCGCCTCGCGCGATCTCGACGGCCCGCCAGCGCAGGTAGCCGGGGCCTGTGTTCAGCAGCCAGGACGGCATCACCGGTGTCGCTGCCCGCATCGCAGACCCGACCGCCCGCAGCTCGAGCTCGTCGCGTCTGCCCCAACGCACCCCGAAGCGCCGGCGCAGCACCGCCGGCAGCAGGCCGACGGTCGCGAGCAGGGAGGCGTGGCCCAGCGCTGGGCCGGCCACGGCCCAGGCCGGCCCGCGCAGCATCCTCGACGAGGGCGGCGCCGGTCGCGCGAGCGCCTCGAGCACTTCGTCCACGGCCGTGGTGTGCTCGAGCCGAACCTCGACCATCTCATCGACGTACTCGCGGAACGCCTGCCAGCCGTCAGGCAGGTCGCGCTCGCGGATGCCCAGCAGGCGGCCGAGCGAGCGCCACTCCGACCAGAGCTGCTCGCGTTGCTCGCGGGAGAACGGCCGGCCGAAGCGCTCGTGAGCGCTGACGATCCCGTCGGCGAGGGTCGCGTGCACCCAGGCGAAGGCGTCTGGATCCAGGGCGCTGAATCGAACGCCGCCAACTGTGCCGTTGATCTGCTTGTGGAACGAGCGGATCCGCTTCCCCATCTCGCCGGCCGCCTGGGCGCCGCCGTAGACCATCGTGCAGGTGTAGTCGAGCGTGCGCAGCAGGCGTCCCCAGGGGTCGCGCCGGAACTGCGAGTGCTCGCTGACGCCGGCGCCGACAATCGGATGGGAGACCTGCAACAGCAGCGCATAGCCGGCGGCGGTGAGAACGCGCGCGTCTCCCGCGCGCGTGAACGTGACCGTCGAGGAGTCGGGGGTCAAGGACCGCCATTCCTCGGGGCGGGGCATCGTCGATGCGGTCATGGCGCTCGGGCTCTGGATCGCCTCCCGCCGCCGGCCGCCACCCGCGCGGCCTCCTTGCTGCCGAGGAAGGGCGTCAGCGCGATGTAGCTGGCCGAGACCGTGAGCTCGGGAAGCTCCGCGATCCTGTCGTGCAGCGCGTACTGGAGGCAGAGGTCGAAGATGCCGCCGGCGATCGCCTCGATCGTGACGGGCGCTCGGGGGCTCTGGTTCGGAGCTTCCTCGAGGCCGGGCACGAGCATCCTGGCGAGCGAGTCAAGCCCGGCGTTCGAGCGCTCGGCGGTGAGATCGGTGGCCACCACGGCGTCCACGAGCGCGATGTGGGCGAAGGACGGCTCGGCCGCCAGGAACTGCAGCAGCGCGGTGATGCCGGCGCGGACGCCGACCTGCCAGTCGCCCGCCGCCGTGTAGGCGCGTTCGGTCGCGGCGAGCGCCTTGCCGTGACCGACCTCGTACGCGACGAGGAACGCGTCTTCCTTGTCGGCGAAGTGCTCATAGAAGGCGTTCAGCGAGACGGCGGCCTCTTCCGCTATGTCCTCCACCTTCAGATCGGTGTAGCCGTTCGCTGCCGTCAGGTTCGCCACCGCGTCGAGGATCCGCTCGCGCTGGCTGTGCACGACGAAGCTGCGCGAGACATTCTGCTCGCCGCCGGGCAGGCCGCGCCGTCCGCTCGGCCCGGTGTGCGGGGCCAGCGTGCCGGGCGCGCGGCCTCCTTCCGGGAGCGCTCCGACCCTGCCGGCGGCTGACTTGCGCGGGGGTGGCTCGGCGAGGATGCGCGCCGGGGTCGGGTAGTAGGAGGTGACCCAGTCGGCCAGGTCGGGTACCAGCGCGAGCAGCTTCGCGCGCTCGCCGCGCAGGACGCGTCGGTAGAGAACGCGATTGATTCCGCCGATCACCGCCCTCAGGACGGGGTCGGAGAACGTGCCCCGGCCGGGCGCGAGCTCGAGGGCGTCGCGGATGAAGCGTTCGTAATAAGCGTTCGAGCGCTCGCGCCGCTCGACGCCGGCCGCTCCCAGCGCGTTGATCTCGACGAGCATCAGGCGTACCGCGCCAGGGTTGTCGACCGCCGCCTCGAACAGCGAGCGGATCGCCGCCTGCACTCGACCCGGCGAGCCGTCCGCCTCTGCGTAGGCCGTCTGGACGCGCCGGATCCCGCGCGCTGAGATCTGGTCGTAGGTCGCGAGGAAGCACTCCTGCTTGTTGGCGAAGTGCTGGTAGAAGGTCTTGCGCGACAGCCCCGCACGAGAAACCAGATCCGCCACTGTGGTTGTCCGATAGCCCTTCTCGGCGACAGCGTCGATCATCGCCAGCGCAAGGCGAGCTCGCTGCTCCGCGCCGACCTGCTCGCGCTTGGCGGCGCGGCGGGCCTGCCGTGCGTGCGGAGAGGGACTGCGCGTTTTCCCGGCTTTTGACGCCATCGACATCGTCAGAGCTGCGTCGCGCTCGCTGCCGAGGCGCTTCCAGCCCCCTGTTGGCAGGCTATCGATCTTCCTGGCAGCTGGCCTCTCGGTTCGGCGACTGCTCCAGATGGGCGGGCGCGGGGCGCCTCCGATCAAAGGACGAGCGCCCCGGTGCCAGCCATCAATCCAAGCCGGTCCAACCGGCGGAGCCGGGAGGCGAGTCAGGAAACGCACGCCTACCCAGACCGGGAAACAGTCGGATACTTGGTACTTGACATCGCGTGATCAATCTGCAAGGTTCCGCCATGCAGGATCGCCGCACCAAATACTGGACCGAAAAAGAAGGCGTGCTCACAGGCGCAAGAGGCATCGCAAGAGGAGGGGCGGGAAGGAATAGCAACGCTTAGATGCTTGGGTGTGACCACTCGAGAACGCCCCCGGCGAGGTCCCTCCCTCGCCATGTCGTTGGGGCTGACGTGCTCGGGCGCCGTGGCCTGCGTCGGCCGCGGCGCCCGCGGTTCCGCGCGCCCGCTCATCATGGAAAACAGCCACAAGCCAGCTAGCTGCTCGCTGCGAACTCCATCTGCGCGCGGCACCCTGCACTCCGGTCCGAGCGGGCTGCCGCGCGCGCGAGTGCGCAGCATTCAGCGCCAGCGCATCCTTGCCGCCGCCGTGGAGGCGGTGGACGAAGTCGGCTTCCCGCGAATGACGGTCGCGCAGGTGATCGCCGGGGCCGGGGTTTCGCGAAAGACCTTCTACGACATCTTCGCCGACCGCGAGGACTGCTTCCTTGCCGCCTTCGAGCACGCGACGACAGAAGCCAAGGTGCGCGCCAGGCAGGCATACGACCGTCAACCCGGATGGCGGGAGGGAACCCGCCGCGCGCTTGCGCGACTGCTCGTGCTGATGGACGAAGAGCCTCGCCTGGCGAAGGTCGTGCTCGTCGAGTCTCTGGCGGCGGGACAGCGTGTGCGATGGCGGCGGCTGGAGCTGCTCGGCGAGCTCGCGGAGGTGATCGACTTGGGGCGCTCCGTGACGGACGCAGCCGGCGAACCCGCCCAGCTCACCGGCGAGGGCGTAGCGGGCGCCGTCGCCGCGCTGCTCTACGCGCGCCTGCTGGGGCCACGCGAGGAGCCGCTTATCAGTCTGCTGGGGCCGTTGATGAGCATGATCGTGCTTCCCTACCTGGGCCCTGGGGCGGCACGGCATGAACTGAACAGGCCGACGAGCGAAGGACTCGAGGAGAGCCCAGCATCCCCTCCCCTCGAAGGCGAGGACCCGCTTGCGGGACTCCAGATGCGTCTCACCTACCGGACGCTGTGCGTCTTGACGGCCATCGCCGAGCGTCCGGGCGCCAGCAATCGCACCGTCGCCGAAGCCTCTGGGATCACAGACCAGGGCCAGATCTCGAGGCTCCTCATGCGGCTGCAGCGCCTCGACCTGATCGAGAACAGCGGCGGAGTCAAGGACAAGGGATCGCCGAATGCATGGCGACTCACCGACCTCGGCGCGCGGCTCGAGCGGGCGACGCGTCAACGCGACCAGGCGACGCCCCGATGACTGCCCCACCGCGGTTGGCCCGCAATATTCGCGCTATTCTAGTCACGCGAATCCACCAACCGCGGAGAGATGCGCCGGCAAGACCCACTCGGATCACCAACGTTGACCCTGCTCGCCGAGGAGTGGATGGTCGGTGTTCTGCGGGCGCTGGCCGACGACGCGCTCCGCCCCGCAGAGCTCGAGCAGGCGCTCCCGGGCGCCGGTCACACGACCATCATGCGCCGTCTTCATCACCTGCTCGAAAGGGACCTCGTCGGCCACGAGCATGAGCCGGGGCTCCCTCCACACGCATGCAAGGCCGGCGTCGCCCCTCGGGCCCTATACGGGCTCACCGAGGCGGGGCGAGCGCTGCTCCAAGTGACCGCCGCAGCAGCGCGCTGGCAGGCCACCTGGTGTCCGTCGGCTGAGCAACCTCGGGTTGCCAGCTCTCTGGCGATCAGGCTCCTCGCCGACGATCACGTCCGCGACATCCTTCTGGGGCTCGCAGACGAGCCACAGTCTGGTCGCGAGCTGGACCGGTGCGTGCGCGGCCTCGGCCGGTCGGCGCTGCGTCGTCGCCTGCACGAGCTGGTCCAGGCTGGACTCGTCGAGCGGGACGGAAGGCTAAGCGTGCCCAAATACGAGTTGACCACTGCCGCGAGGCGCCTGGCGCTGGTCGCGGTGCTCGCCGTGCGCTGGGAACGACGCTGGGCGCCGCCTGAGAAGTCGACGCGCGTCACCGATCTCGCTGACCTGCTGCGGATGCTGGCCCCGATCGCCGTCATCCCTGAGGCGCTCGCCGGCGTTTGCCATCTGCGCGTCGAGACCGCCGAACCGGCCGACCACGACGTCTACCTCGAAGCGGGCGAGGCGCGGCTGTATCTCCTCGAGGGACTGCCGAGCGCTCCGCCTGGCGTCATCGGCCAGGCAACGGCCGAGGGCCTATGCGACGCGCTCCTCCGCGGGAGCGGCCAATTCGAGGTAAGCGGCGACCTGGCCCTCTTGATGACCGTCATCGGCGCATTGAGCGCTGCGCTAGTCGCCTGAGTCCCGGTCCGTTCCAGCACGCGACGCGGCCACTCCGGCTTGATCAGGCACGCCGCTTGAGGGGTGCGTTCGTGGGCCGGCGGTTTTTGGTCTCGAGCTCGTCGGCGAGCCTGGCGAGCTCCCACAGCGGACATTTGAGCGCGCGTGCAATGCGGTCGGCGCGGTCCCATGTCGGGTTGCCGATACCGCCTTCGATCCCGCGAATAGTCGTCACATCCACCTCGGCAGTGTCGGCGAGTTCCTCTTGGGTGAGATCAACCTCGCGCCGGCGCAGACCGATCGCCCTACCGAGTGCGATTTGTGGGGTTGGACTCGGGCGCACCCCGGGAACCCTCCGCGACGGTGCTCCACCTGTACAGGGAACAAGTTCCCGGTTATCATGCGGATCAAGCGGTGAGGACCACCGCGAAACCGATGACAGCTTCAACAAGGTGATGCACAGGGGACCGACCGAGTCGCGTTATCAGAAGCTGCGTTGCGGCGTGCGTGGGCCCAACGGACTCACCCGCAAGGAGGTACGGGACCACCAGCGCACGCGGATCTATGAGGCCACGGTCGAGATCGCGGCGACGCGCGGCTACCACGCCACGACGATCAAGGCGATTTGTTCACTCGCAGGGGTGTCCAGGCAGACCTTTTACGACTTATTTGGCACCGATAAACAGGCGTGCCTCCTCGGCGCATATGACTACATCGTCAGCCGCGCCGCGGAGCATGTCAACCTCGCTTATGTTGGTGAGGATAACCCGGAGCGCCGCCTCACTCGCGCCCTCGAGCAGTTTGCCGTCGAGGCGGCGAGCGACCCGGCAGCCGCTCGGTTCGCCCTCCTGGAGATGCTTGGCGCGGGTCCGGCGGCCTTCGCGCGGATGGACCGCGGCCGAGCGATGTTCGAAGCGATGATCAACTCCACCCTGAAGGAGCGGGCGGGCGGCGAAACCCTGTCGCCCACGATCTCCAAGGGCATCGTCGGCGGCGTCGAGCGCGTCACGCGTCTGTACCTGCTCGCTGGAAGGATCGACGAGCTCCCGGCCAGGGCCGACGAGTTGACGGCATGGGCCTTCAGCTATCGAGTCTGGCAGCGCCCGCCGGTGGTGGACAAGCAAACACAGCTCAACAGGCCCCATCCGAAGATGCGTGGCAGGGATGAGCGTCTGCGGACCCTGCGCGCGGCCGCAACGATCGCCGCCCGCGACGGATACTCCAGCCTGAGCGCGGCGAGAATCTCCCGGCTTGCCGGGGTCAGCGAAGAGACGTTCGCGGGACTCCACGGCGCCGACATCGGAGCCTGCTTTCTTGCCGCCTTCGACCTTGTCGGCGTAGAAGCCGTGGTGAGCGCAGCAAGAGCGGCGCGTCACGCGAGCAGCTGGGGGGATGGCGTGCACAGCGGCATAACGGGTCTAATGGATCACATTGCCGCGGATCCCTTCATGGGCCGCCTGGCGTTCATCGAGATCTTCTCGGCCGGGCCGTCCGCAATCGGGCGCCGTTCAAGCCTGATGAAGAGCTTCACCGACCAGCTCATCAAGACCCTGCCGCCTTTGCAGCGGCCGAGCGAGCTGGTCGCCGAGGCGATCGTCGGCGGCATCTGGGCGATCGTCCACGACTACGTGGTTCGCGGCCAGGTTCACCGCCTCCACGAGCTCGCCGACGACGCGAGCTACCTCGCGCTTGCCCCGATCATCGGCCACGAGCATGCACTGGAGGTCATTGGGGGAAGTCGGTCATAACCCGCGCCGGCGGCTGGCGCCACGCCGCCCCTGTGAGCAGGAGCCTTAGCGCCACACATAAGAACATTTTCATCTAGGCTCCGGGAGCGACCTTTGACGCCGTCCTGCTATTTGGACTTTCCGCGATTGCAGGAGCCTTCGTCTCTATTCACACGCTTGTCCGCAATTTGCGGCAGCCGGCCCGCGTGGATTCGGTTCCCGCTTCGCTAACGCTGCACGCAAATCGTGTGGTAGACATGGCACTTCTCCCGCTGGAAACGGCGTCACCAAGATCAGGCCGCCGGGAGAAAGCGAACCAAATAGCCCCGGAGCGCTTCCTCTCGGAAAAGACGAGCGCCCCGAGGCCACAATCAACAGCAAAGGAATGGTATCTCATGTCCAAGAAGCTGCTAGTGAGCCTCGCTCCGCTGGCCGCGGTAGTCGCGTTTTCTGTCGCGCCAGGGGCGGCGTCGGCGGCGGAATGCCGGATACTGACACAGGGGGTCGGAGTCCCCGCCCCGCCCTGCAACAACCCGCCTGGGAACGTGGCGCCGCAGAATCTGCGGGACGACGTGACCGATGCTCCGAACGGGTTCGGCACTGACGCGCTGGCGGTCAACACTGTCGGAAAGTTGCGGTTCAAAGCGAGCCCCGCAGGTGTGGCCATACTGAATGAAAACCCGAAAGGCTATGCGTTCTTTGGGCTGAAGCTCGACAAAAACCCGGTGGCGGCCAACGGCGCTGAAGCGACCGGTTGGGTGCCGTTCGTCGATGTTCAGAAAGCAAACCCGTCGCCCGTGTTCTCAGGTGACAAGCCGGCCACGCCGTGGACGTTCAAAATCAGGTCTGATCTGTCCACCGAAAACCCGGGCAGGGTGCTGATCGAAAACATTTCCCTTCTGTTCGAGTCCGCTGGCGTCACTGCAGCGGGGACATTCCAGGGCGTCTACGAGCAGCCGGGTGCGAACTGTCCGGCCGGCGGGGTCAAACTCACCGTGCTGCAGCCGCTCATCACGACGGCCCCGGCAAGCACAACCACGCCAGAACTCGACAACGGCGAAGCAGGGAAAAACGCATTCATCTGCTTCGTCTCGGCAAACAACTACCTGTTCCCCGAAAAAGAACCCGTCTGGGCGCCGCTGACCGGGAAGATCTGGAAGAAGTAGTCCTCCAGGCCGGAGTCGTCAAGGAATGACCGCTCCTGCGGGCCGGGGCTCTCCAAAGCGGGTCCCGGCCCGGCGTTAGCCATGTCATCACGCGGAGACCTCCGTTTCGCCGGTTGCCTGCTGGCAGCGCTGCTCCTCGCCGTGGGCTGCGGCGGCTCTCCCAGCTCGCCGGCGCTGGTTCCGCGGCACCTGCCTTCGGGCGCAGTCGCCACCATTGGCGCGTCTCCCGTGACCGTCGCTGCCTTGACCCACTGGCTGCCGATCGTCGACGTCGGACAAAACCCCCGCCACGGCTCGGGAGCCGGGCATCGCCGAGCCGTCAGCGACACCGTGGCGTTCCTGATCAGGGCTCAGTGGCTCTTGCAGGAGAGCCGCAGTGAGGGGATCAACGAGTCAGTTCTGAACGGTCTGGTGAGCGAACGGGCCGCGCACCTGCAGCCCCAGGGCGGCATGACACGGGCAGACGCGTCGTTCCAGGCGCGCCTGGATCTGATCGCCGAAGCGCTGCAGCACCGCAACAGCGGGGCCGCGCCGGTGACGCAGGCGCAGGTCGCTGCACACTACGCCCGGCACCGGGAGCAGTTCGCGGTTCCTGCGGTGCTCAAAACGCTGATGGTGCTGACGCACAGCCGCTCAGCTGCGCTCGCTGCCCGAGCGGAGCTCCTGCGCCGCTCGACATGGGCAGCCGTGGCCGAGCGTTGGTCGGACGATTCATCCAAGCTCGCCGGAGGCGCGTACAACATCGCGGAAGGCGTGCAGCCATCGGCGCTCGTGCACGCGGGCTTCGCTGCGCGGCGCGGGCGGATCCTGGGCCCGATAGAGGTCCCGTCCGGCACCGGGCACCCGGTCCCCACCTATTACGTCTTCACGGTGGTCGGCCTCCAGCGGGGTTTTCAGCGGCCGCTCTTCGACGTCGCCGCTGAGATCCGCGAGACGCTGACCGAACAGGAGCGTGCGCGATCTCTCGCTCGCTTCACAAGCGCATACGAACGGCGTTGGAGAAGGCACACGCTCTGCGCTCCGGGATACATCGTCGCTCAGTGCGGCAACTCGGCCGTCCCGGTCGGCCGAACAGCGCCGAACTAGGTCTTAGCTGCCCGTCGCGCGGGCTCATTGAAGACACGCCCTCGCCGGGTGGACCCGCTTGGGCATACGCTGAGATCAATGACGACAGTTGTCAGCAACAAAAACGTCGCCGTGATGTCTGGGGCGTATGGGGGCGCCGAGGGTTCGACGAGAGTGCGCCGGAAAGCCCTCTTGGCGCTGCTCGTCCTCCTCGCGTTGCTTCTCGCGTCCTTCATCGTCCCGTCGTTCGCTCGCGCGTCCACTCCCCAATGTCCGAACGAAGACGTTCGGGCTGAATCGAGCATCAACCCGGCGACGGGAAAGCCCTACTCGACCGAACTTCCCAACTGCGCCGCCTATGAGCTGGTCTCCAGCGAAAAGAACGACGCCGACGCGATCTCGGCGCGGCTAATCCAGAGCTCGGCGCTGCCGGCCGCCGACGGCGCCCAGCTCGTGTGGAGTGCGCCAAGTGTTGCCCAGTACGGGCAGCCGAGCAACGGTGCCAGCAACGTCTACCGAGCGGTACGCGCTCCGGCGTCCTGCACCGTGTTCACCTGCTGGCCGATGTCAACGCTCACCACACGAAGCCTGGAAGTGGAAGGCGGCGCCCTCGACGGCCACGAGCAGTTCATGCTCGCCGCCGCCACGCCCGACCTCTCCACGGTCCTGATCTACGGAGAACGACTGACCGAAGGCGAACACGTGGGAGGCGCCGGGCGTGTCCTCGAGCTGGCTCCTGACGGCATCTACACGGCGATCGCGACGACGTCCGCTGCCTCGACGGCCCAACCCGTCGCTGAAGTCAGTGCCGATGGAAGCCACGTCTTCCTCCAGACGTATGCGCATCTGTTGCATGATGACTCTCACCACGCCGAAAGCCGCCAGGTTTACGAATGGACGAAGGCCCGTGGCCTGAGCCTAGCCGGCGTGAACAGTGAAACCGAACAAATCAGCGCCTGTGGCGCCTCCCTCGTTCGGGGAGGCGTCTCCGTCGCTGGGTCGCGCGTGTTCTTCCAGAGCCCTGATCCTCAAGATAACTCTGCGCCGGAAGAATGCAAGCTGGGGCCGGTCGTCAACGCCAGCAAGCTATTCGTCTCAGACCTGTACGTACGCGAAGACGGAGCCACAACGATCGATATCTCCAAGCCGCCGCCGGGCGTGTCCGACTACGGCGCGCAATTCGTCGGCGCCACGCTGGACGGCTCAAAAGTGTTCTTCGTCTCCGAATCGGCGCTCACGCCTGACAAGGTGCACTCCGGACCCGGCTACGCCGACTTGTACGAACTCGACATGCAGACGCGCGTCATTAGGCGTCTCTCGGGGGGCGCTGAAGAAGCCGGCCTCACACCACTCGGTCAATCCTCGAGTGGCGTGGCGATCGTCTCGGCGGACGGGTCCCACGCCTACTTCACGGCCTTGGGGCGGCTCGTGCCCGGCGCCGGCCGAACCCGGCTGGAGAACGAAGCAGCCTGCGGAGGCGCCGGTCCGCACTCCTCGAGCTGCACGGCGAACCTGTACCTGTTCGCGGACGGTCGTATCTCGTTCATCGCGAACGTCCAGCCAGGGACAGACGGGGGTCTCCATGCCGTCGCATCAGAGGCGTTGATCAGGTCTCCACTGCTCGACGAAGTCGCGGCGATCACGTCCGACGGGTCTGTTCTGGTGTTTAACTCGCAGAGCCGTCTGACCAGCTACGACAACGAAGGTCACGGCGAGCTCTACCGCTACGACGCCGCGTCCGCCACGATCTCGTGCGTCTCCTGCAACCCGTCCGGCGCGCCCGCGGAAGGCGTGGTGTATATGCACGATACGCCGCCGGCCCGAGCAGGGGCTGAACGCGCGGAAGGCATGTCCTTCGAACGGTTGGGCGGGCTGAGCAGCGACGGCGCGACCGTGTTCTTCGCGTCCACGGACCGGCTGCTGCCCGCTGCCGTCAACGCCGACCCAGCGAAACAGTATTCCGAAGGCAAAGTGGGCTTTCCGCTGATCGACGTTTACGAGTGGCACGACGGCGTTTTATCGTTGATCTCCACGGGTGTGAGTGAATCCGACGACTACCTGCTCGGCGCGTCTCCGGACGGGACGAACGTCTTCTTCGCGACCACCAGCGCGCTCGTGCCACGCGACGGCGACCATGCCTATGACATCTACGACGCGCGGGTCGGGGGCGGCTTCCCCTCCGCCCGCCCCCCCGCGGCTTGCAGCGCAACCGAGACGTGTCGCAGCATGCTCGCCACCCCGCCCGCGCCCGTCGCACCTGCGAGCATCGCCTTGTCGCGCCCGGGCAATCTGCCTCCGGTCGGCGAATCGCGGTTACTGGGCGCGGGCGTCAAGCCAAACCCATCCACGCAGGCGCGGCAGCTATCGAAGGCCCTGAAGGCGTGTAGGAGGAAGCCCAAGAAGAAGCGTGTTTCGTGCCGGGCGCACGCGAGGCGCACGTATGGCCAGCTATCCGGGGCAAAGAGGTCCTCGACCCGGGTGGGTCCTCGATGAGGCCATCAGCCGGACGCGCGGCGACGATGCGCGCATTGGCGCTTGCGGCAGCGGCACTCCTGCTGCTTTCGCCGGCGACGGCGCACGCGGAATTCGGTATCGAACCCGGCAGCTTCACCGCGGGCCCGTTCACCTCCGCAGGCGCTACAGGCTTTCTCGGGGAAGGCGCCGGGCCGGACGCGCAGGCCAGCGACCATCCCTACGAGATCACGACCAGCTTCAGCATGAACACCACAAGCAGCACGCAGGGCGAACGCCTCCCAGATGGCGGCGACACCCGGGAAGTGGTTGTCCAGATGCCACTAGGTGTGGTCGGCGACCCGAATGCCACGCCGCACTGCTCACAGGCGATCCTGCGGACGTCCGACGCCTGCCCGAACGACACCGTGGTCGGCGTGATGCGGCTGAATCTGGCTCTCGCCACCAGCGACAAAACGTTCTATGTCCCGGTCTACAACATGTCTCCCAGCCGCGGTGAGCTCGCGGTGTTCGGCTTCCATGTGAGCAAGGGGGTGCAGGTGACGGCATTCATCCACGTGCGGGTGCGCAGCACAAGTGATTATGGCGTGACCGCAACGGTCTCGAGCATCAGCCAGATCGGCCGTCCAATCGAAAGCGCCGTGACGCTCTGGGGGGTCCCGGCCGACCCCAGCCACGATCCGTGGCGCGGCAGCCATGCGCAGGAAGGCACAGTCACAGCCGGTTGTGTCCAGGAACTGAGTGGTGAATCAACCGGCAGCTGCCCCAGCGACGCGCCGCCCCGAGCGCTGCTGCGCGACCCGACGGCATGCGAGGGGCCGTCGACCACGGCCCTGCATGTCGACTCCTGGCAACGTCCCGGCCTGCTCGACGCCTTCGGGGAACCGGATCTCACGGACTCCGCCTGGCGCAGCGCGACCGTCAGCCAGCCTGCGCTGACGGGCTGCGAGAAGCTGGTGTTCAACCCATCCATCGAGGTGACGCCAGAAACGACCCGGGTGGACTCTCCGTCGGGCTACACGTTCAACCTGCACGTCCCCCAGAGCGAAGACCCCTACGGTCTCGCAACGCCCGATCTGCGGGACGCCACCGTCACGCTGCCGCCAGGCGTCGCGATCTCCCCGGCCGGCGCGAACGGCCTCGCCGGCTGCACCCCCACCGAGATCGGACTGCACACCGAAAACCCGGTCACCTGCCCCGACGCCTCCAAGCTCGGCACAGTGCGAGTCCAGTCGCCCGACCTTCCGCGGAACGCGGACGGGAGCGAGGGCGCGATCAACGGCTCCGTGTATCTCGGCGCGCCCGCGTCCGGCCAGATCACCGCGCCGCCGTACACGATCTACCTCCTCGCCGAAGGCTACGGCCTGACGATCAGGCTCCAGGGCACAGTCGGTCCGAACCCCCTGACGGGCCAGCTGACCACCACCTTCAGTAAAAACCCGCAGCTGCCGTTCGACGATCTCGAGCTCCACCTGTTCGGCGGCCCCCGCGCGGCGCTCGCTACCCCACCGGACTGCGGCAGCTATACGACGACGTCGCAGCTCGTGCCATATTCGAGCCAGCTTGGGGCGACGCCGTCCGCAACCTTCGCCACGAGCTTCGACGGCGGCGGCGCACCCTGTCCCTCGCCGCTGCCCTTCGCGCCGTCGTTCACTGCAGGTAGCACCAGCACCGCCGCGGGCGCATTCAGCTCGTTCGTCTTGAATATCTCGCGGCCGGACGGCCAACAGGCGCTGTCGGGGATCTCGCTGACAACGCCGCCCGGGATCTCGGGGATGCTCTCGAGCGTCCCGCTATGCGCCGAACTGCAGGCTGCGCAGGGCACATGCCCGGCTGCTTCGAGGATCGGCACGGCCACAGCCGGGGCCGGTGCCGGCTCGGAACCGTTCCGGGCGTCCGGTCCCGTATTCCTCACCGGCGCTTACAAGGGAGCCCCGTTTGGCTTGTCGGTCGCCATACCAGCGGTCGCAGGTCCGTTCAATTTCGGCACCGTCGTGGTGCGCTCGGCCATCTATGTCGATCCGCACACGGCACAGATAACCGTCCTAAGCGACCCGCTGCCGCAGATGGTGGACACCTCTCAGACCGACAGCGGTGTCCCGGTTGCGTTGCACAGCGTCAGCATCGACGTCGACCGTCCCGGTTTCATGTTCAATCCGACGAGCTGCAAGCCGATGGCCGTGAAGGGCACACTAGGCTCAAACCGGAGCGCGACCTCGGGGGTGTCCTCGCCGTTTCAGGTCGACGGCTGTCAGGGCCTGGCTTTCAAGCCCTCCTTCCGGGTCTCGACGCAGGCCAGGACGAGCAAAACAAGCGGAGCGAGCCTCGACGTCAACGTGGCGTCCGGCTCGCGGCAGGCGAACATCGCGAAGGTGGACGTCTCCCTCCCGAAGGCCCTGCCGTCCCGCCTGACGACACTGCAGCAGGCATGCACCGAAGCGCAGTTCGCAGCCAATCCGGCCGCGTGCCCAGCCGCGTCCGTCGTCGGGATCGCGACAGCGCACACACCTGTGTTGAGCGTGCCGCTCACCGGCCCGGCCTACCTCGTCTCCCACGGCGGCGCGGCGTTCCCCGATCTTGTCCTCGTCCTCCAGGGCGAGGGCGTCACGATCGAGCTGGTCGGCAACACCAACATCAAAAAGGGCATCACCTACTCACGTTTCGAAGCGGTCCCAGACGCTCCGTTCAGCACGTTCGAGCTGAAGCTCCCCGCCGGTCCCCACTCCGTGCTTGCGGCAACACTCCCCGCGCAGGCGAAGGGAAGCATGTGCGCTCAGAAGCTGACGATGCCGACGATGATCACTGCTCAGAGCGGTGCGCAGGTCACGCAAACCACCAGAATCGCAGTCACCGGGTGTGCCAAGGGCAAGCATGAAAAGAAGAAGGCCCGAAAGGCGAAAAAGGTCAAGAGGGCCGGGGCGGAGAGGGGACGCTGATGTTCAGCTGGAGCATTCGCGTCACTCGAGTGCCTGCGTCGCGTAAGGTTCTGGCCGGACTCGCCGTGGCCAGCGCGCTGGGCCTTGTCCTCGCGCCCGCTCCGACTGCACACGCGACCACATACAGCGTCAAAGCCACATTCAACGAAGGCAAATTCAACAGCAGCATCGCGGTCGATCAGTCGAGCGATGAACTGTACGTCACCAATCTCTATGAGCCCGTGGGAAAGTATGACTCCTCCGGCAATGCGCTGACCGGCGGCTTCACCTCACAGGGCACACAGTTCGGCGGTCCGAACTACGCGGGCGTCGCGCTCGATCCGCTCACCCGAGACGTCTTCATCAACTCCGTGGGCGCGTTCTTTGAACCGGCGGAGAAGATCCAGACCTTCACACCGTCGGGAGAAACACCCATCAGATCGCTGGACGTGAGCGGCGACGGGTTCGGGAAGTGGGTGCAGATCGCGAGCAACGCCGGCCCCATGGCCGGCGGAGCGTACCCCTCGGGCAGCATCTTCTATCCCAACAGGGAAGCAAAGGACATCCAGGTGTTCGCCGGGACAGCGGAAGGGTCGGCCGCGGCGAGCGGCCTGATCAAGGGAGCTGGGTCACATGAACTCATTGACCCGACGAGCGTCGCGGTGGATTCGGCGCATGAAAGCGCGTACGTGGTGGACTCCGGGAGCGTGCAGGTGTTCAACCCCGAACCGGTGGCCACGGGCGGCACGTGGCTTTCCACGCTCGAGGAAGGCGGCGCACAGGACGTTGCGGTCGATCCGGTCAGCGGGGACGTGTTCGTGCTCGACCGCAACGGTCAGCCGGGCTGCGGACCGCTGCCGGAACCGTGCTACCGCGTGCACGCGTACCACTACGGCGAAACGGCACCGTTCGCAGAATTCGGTCAGGGCGTGATCAAAGGGGAAGGCTTTGCCGAACTACCGGACCGACTGGCAGTCGATCACAAAACCGAAAGCGTGTATGTGGCCGACGCGGGCAACGGCGGCGAAGGCAGCGGCAAGGTCTGGATCTTCCAGCCCGGCATTCCGCCGGAAGTCAAGACAAATGCAGCCAGCGCCGTCATGCCGACCGAAGCGACGCTCAACGGCGAAGTCAACCCGAAGGGCAACGAAACCTTCTATCACTTTGAATACGGCACCACGACTAGCTACGGCGCGAGCGCGCCAGTCCCCGGCGGCCTAGTTGGCGAAGGGAGCAAGTTCAAGCCTGAGTCCGCGACCGTATCCGGCCTCGAGGCCAACACCGAATACCACTACCGGCTCGTCGCGACGACCTCCAGCGGCGAAACGCTCGACGGCGCCGACATGACCTTCACCGCGATGCAAGCGCCGCCGGCCGTGCTCGCAGGCTCAGTGTTCGCGTCGAACGTGACCCAGAACGATGCGCACTTCAACGCCACGATCAACCCCCAGCATCTTGACACCCACTACTACTTCAACTACAGCCGGCTGCCGCTCGAAGATTCCTCAGGCTGCACGCCGCCGAGCACCGTCCCGTACGCCACGGCACCGGCGACGCCGCTGGACATCGGCGAAGGCACAGGTCCGGAAGGCGTGAGTCTCGACCTCGCGACGGCCAGCGTCGTGCTGCATCCTGGGATGGAAACCCGCGCGCTCGCGCCGAACACGGCCTACCATTTCCAGGTAGTGGCTGAAAACGCCGCCGGCACGAGCTGCCAGGCGGAAGCGGCTTTCATCACGCTCCCGCCGAGCCCCCTCGCGGGCACTGGAGCCGTCTCCGGGATCACCCAGACCACGGCGAACCTGACGGGTACCGTCACGCCCGGGAGCACCGGCCCCAGCTCCGACACGACCTGGTACTTCGAATATGGCGCCAGCGCCGGCTACGGTCTATTCGCGCCGGCCAACGAGAAGCCGAGGGAGTTCAAAACCGTCTATGGGCCGGCACCGATGGACGCGGGCATGGGCACGGGCGCGGCGCCCGTGGCGGCAGCCCTTGAAGAACTTGCGCCGAACACGACCTACCACTACCGCCTTCTCGCCAGCAACGCCAACGGCGACGCCGAAGCCAAGGAATGCAGCACCCCACGCGAAGCGGGATGCGCGCCGCAAGTCGCGCAGGGACAAGGTCGGACTTTCACGACTCTCCCGCTGCAGCCGTTCGTCGGTCAGCCGTCGAACATCACGAGCGACGGCGCGACTCTCGCAGGTGATGTCAGCCCGTCCGGGCACAAGCTGGAATACCGCTTCGAATACGGCCACAGCACCACCTACGGCCAAGCCACGGCGCTCGCGGCCGCCGGCGAAGGAGCCGGACACACGCCCGTCACTTCGACGCTCAGCGGCCTCGCACCTGGCACCTACCACTACCGGCTCAGCGTCATTGGCGCCGGTGGAGAGAGCTACAGCTCGGACGCCATCGTCACGCTCGACGCTCCCACGCCCCCCCAGCCGGCCAATCCGTTCCCCGCCCTGTCGAGCACCGTTTCGCCACTCGCCACGTTCCCGTTGCTGAGCACGCCCAGTTTCCCATCGGCGCCGAGGGGACTCGTGGTGCCGGCTTCGAAGCCGCTCACCACAGCCCAGCGGCTCGCGCGGGCACTGAAGCACTGCAGGAAGCTGAGAGGCGCGAGACGCAAGTCCTGCTCTCGACGAGCCCCTAGGAGGCATTAGCGAAGACCGGCGAGGAAGGTCGTCACGAACGGCGGCGGCCGCCGCGGGCAAGGAAATCGAGCGGTCGACGAGACCGGAATTTCCCACTACCCTGGACGCATGAGCACCGTAGGCACACGCCCGCCGGAGCAGGCCTCCGCAACGCAGCGCGGCATCAAGCTCGAGCGCGGCGCGAAGTGGGTGCGCACCTACCTCGGCGGCGAGCTCGTCGCGAGCACGCGGCGTCCGCTGCTGGTCTGGGAGGTGCCCTTCTATCCGACCTATTACTTCCCCGCAGAGGACGTGCGCGACGAGCTGCTCGAGGCCGACGGCGGCGTCTCTCACTCGCCCAGCCGGGGGGATGGAACCACGTTCACGGTGAGTGCAGGCGGAAAGCGCGCCGTCGGCGCGGCCCTGCGCTATGAGAGCTCGCCGATACCCGAGCTTCGCGACATGTTCCGCTTCGAGTGGGACGCGATGGACGCGTGGTTCGAGGAGGACGAGGAGGTGCACGCGCACGCGCGCGACCCGCACCACCGGATCGACATCCTCGCGAGCTCGAGGCACGTTCGCGTCGAGGTCGAAGGCGTCACGGTCGCCGAGTCGAGCAGCCCGCATCTCCTGTTCGAGACGGGACTGCCGGCCCGCTACTACCTCCCCAAGCCGCACGTGCGGATGGATCTGCTCGAGCTCGAGGAGCGGGTGACCCGCTGCCCGTACAAGGGCGAGGCGCAGTCGTTCGCGGTCCGCACCGCCGAGCGCCTGCACGAGAGCCTCGCGTGGTGCTATCCGACCCCGCTGCGGGAGAGCCAGAAGATCGCCGGGCTGATCGCCTTCTTCGATGAGAAGGTCGACATCTTCGTCGACGGCGAGCCGCAGGGGCGGCCGTCGACCAAGTTCAGCTGAGCGCCGCCGGGCGGGCAGGTTTGCCGCGGGCGGAGGTCATGTCGCCGCGGCGCGCCTCAGCAGCGACGCCAGGATCAGGGCGCGAACACCGAAGAGGATCAGGTTGATGCCCACCAGCAGCCCGATCGCCCAGCCGGCGGAGCTCGGCAGTTCCGCGACGATCAGCGCGCCGAGGAGGCCCGAGAGCGCTCCGCTGAAGCCGAAGATCGCCGACATCGGCTCGCCCCAGGCCCGTATCGCGGCGTACACCTCGAGCACGCCGATGGCGAAGAACCAGAGGGCCAGCATGAACGTCAGCGTGACCGTTCCCGACAGGGGGAAGATGACTATGTAGAGGCCGACGAGCAGCGTGAGCAGGCCGTTTACGAATGCCAGCGTGCTCCGCTCTGCCGAGCTGCGCGAGAAGGTCTGGGCGCTCATCACGATGCCGGCGAACACGAGCACCCAGCCGATGAAGATCGACGTCGCCACCGACGCCGCGGCCGGGACGGCGAGAGCGACGACCCCCACCACCATCGAGAGGACTCCCGTGACGGTCAGCCAGCGGCGCGCCGAGCGCAGCTGCTCGGGCGGCAGTCCGAGCGCCCTCAGCCAGAAGTCCTCGCTTCCACCGCGGCCCAGGTCCTGTGGCGCGGATTCACTCCAGTTCGAAGCCATCGCTCACTCCTCTCATTCGCAGCTGCCGGTCAAGCGTGGCGATAGGCCGCCGGCGGGCACCGCCAAGAACCAACTCGAGCTCAAGCCGCCATTCCCGCGGGCTCCGGCGCCTCGGCCTGCCGCTCCCCTCGCCAGCGGACCTGAAGCTCACCGTCGGCCAGCACGAGCTCGATCGTCGATCCCTCTCGCACCTCCCCGGCGACGAGCGCTCGGGCGATCCGCGTCTCGACCTCGTGCTGGATGAAGCGCCGCAGCGGACGGGCGCCATAGACGGGGTCATAGCCCTCGCGAGCGATCAGCGCACGCGCGTCCTCGGTGAGCTCGAGCGTGATCCGGCTCTCGGCAAGGCGGCTGCGCAGGTCGTCGATCAGTAGGTCGACGATCTGCTCGATCTCCTCGAGCGCGAGCGGCTTGAACAGGACGATGTCGTCGACGCGGTTCAGGAACTCCGGGCGGAATATCCCCCGCAGTTCGTCGAGCACGCGGACCCGCACCTCCTCCGGTATTCCGCCGGAGGAGCTCAGCGCATCCAGCAGGTGCACCGAGCCGACGTTCGAGGTCATGATGATGACCGTGTTGCGGAAGTTGACCGTACGGCCCTGCGCGTCGGTCAGGCGACCGTCGTCGAGGATCTGCAGCAGCGTGTTGAAGACGTCGGGATGCGCCTTCTCGATCTCGTCGAACAGCACCACCGAGTAGGGCTTGCGCCGGACCGCCTCGGTCAGCTGCCCGCCCTCCTCGTAGCCGACGTAGCCGGGTGGCGCGCCCACGAGCCTGCTGACGGTGTGGCGCTCCTGATACTCCGACATGTCGAGGCGCACCATGTTCTCCTCCGAGTCGAACAGCGCCTCGGCGAGCGCACGCGAGAGCTCGGTCTTGCCGACTCCCGTCGGCCCGAGGAAGATGAACGACCCGATCGGACGGCGCGGATCCTTGATCCCCGCCCGGGCACGGATGACGGCGTCTGCCACAAGGCGCACCGCCTCGTCCTGTCCGACCACCCGTTCGTGCAGGACCTCGTCGAGGCGCAGCAGCTTTTCGCGTTCACCCTCGAGCAGGCGCGACACCGGGATCCCCGTCCAGCGGGCGACGATCGCCGCGATCTCGTCGTCGGTGACCTCCTCGCGCAGCAGTCGCGTGCCGCCCTGCTTCTCGTTGAGGCGCTCCTCCTCCGCCTGCAGCCGGCGTTCCAGCTCGGGGAGGCGGCCGTGGCGCAGCTCCGCGGCACGGTTCAGGTCGTAGTTGCGCTCGGCTTCCTCGATCTCACGGCGCACCTGCTCGAGCTCCTCGCGCAGCGCCTGCAGCTTGTGGATCGCCTGGCGCTCTGACTCCCACTGGGCGGTCATCGCGTCGGCCTGCGCGCGCAGGTCGGCGAGTTCCCTGCGCAGTGCCTCGAGGCGTTCCCTGCTCGGCTCGTCCGTCTCTGTCTGGAGGGCCGCCTCCTCGATCTCGAGCTGCATCACGCGTCGTGTGATCTCATCGAGCTCCTGCGGCATCGAGTCGATCTCGGTGCGGATCACCGCACACGCCTCATCGACCAGGTCGATCGCCTTGTCCGGCAGGAACCGGTCGGTGATGTAGCGGTCCGCGAGCGTGGCGGCGGCGACCAGCGCGGCATCCTGGATCCGCACGCCGTGGTGCACCTCGAAGCGCTCGCGCAGTCCGCGCAGGATCGAGATCGTGTCTTCGACCGTCGGCTCGTCGACGAGCAGCGGCTGGAAGCGGCGCTCGAGCGCCGCGTCCTTCTCGATGTGCCGGCGGTACTCGGTGAGCGTCGTGGCGCCGATGCAGTGCAGCTCGCCGCGCGCGAGCATCGGCTTGAGCATGTTGCCCGCGTCCATCGCGCCTTCCGCGGCGCCCGCGCCGACGACCGTGTGCAGCTCGTCGATGAACATCAGGATGCGCCCTTCGGCGGTCTTGACCTCCTGAAGGACGGCCTTCAGACGCTCCTCGAACTCGCCGCGATACTTGGCGCCCGCCACGAGCGAGCCCATGTCGAGGGCGAAGATCGTCCTGTCCTTGAGCCCCTCCGGCACGTCGCCGCGCACGATGCGCTGTGCCAGCCCCTCGACGATCGCCGTCTTGCCGACGCCCGGGTCGCCGACGAGCACGGGGTTGTTCTTGGTCTTGCGTGAGAGGATCTGAACGACGCGCCGGATCTCCGCGTCGCGGCCGATCACCGGGTCCAGGCGGCCGCTACGTGCCTCCATCACCAGGTCTCGCCCGTACTTCTCGAGCGCCTCATAGGCCGACTCGGGCGTCGAGCTGGTGACCCGCTGGCTCCCGCGCACCTCCGTCAGCATCTCGAGGAAGCGATCTCGCGTGATCCCCTGCTCTGCGAGCAGCCGGCCGGCCGCGGTCTGCGAGCCGGACTCGATCATCGCCAACAGCACGTGCTCGACCGAGACGTACTCGTCTTTCAGGCGCTCCGCCTCCTGCTGGGCGGTGTCGAGCAGCAGGCTCAGCGCCCGCGACACGCGCACCTCGCCGCCCGCGGCGCCGGGGCCGCTCACGCGCGGGCGTCCCTCGAGCTGCCTTTCGACCGCGTCGTGAAGCGCGCTCGGATCTGCCTGCATGCGCTCGAGCAGGCGCGGTATGAGGCCCTCGGGCTGCTCGAGCAGCGCCAGCAGCAGGTGCTCGACGTCGACCTCAGGGTGGCCGTAGCGCAGCGCCTTGGTCTGCGCGTCGTGCAGCGCCTCCTGGTTCTTCTGCGTCAGCTTGTTGGGGTCCATGGCCGTTTCTTGCAGGCGCGACTCACTCGCGACACAGCTACCCCGTTCCTTAGGCCGTGCGGCGCCGTGAGCAAGCGCAGCGGTTGCCGGCGGCGTCGTTCGGCCTAAGTCCGCATTAGGGCCTGTGCTCTGCCACGCTGTGGAGAGACATTCGAGGCTCTGAGAGGCAAGCAATGGCGACGACGATCAGGTGCACCAACTGCGGCAAGCTCAACCGTGTTCGTCCCACGCGCGAAGGAGTCCCGCGCTGCGCCGTCTGCCACGAGGCGCTGCCGTGGATCGTCGACGCCGATGAATCGAGCTTCGACGCCGAGATCGCCGCCTCGGTGCCGGTGCTGATCGACTTCTGGGCCCCGTGGTGCGGTCCCTGCCGCATGGTCTCGCCGCTCGTCGAGAAGCTCGGTCGTGACCGCGCAGGGCACCTGAAGGTGGTCAAGCTGAACACCGATGAGGCGCCTCAGATCGCGGGGCGCTACTCCGTGCAGGGAATCCCGCTGCTGGTTCTGGTGAGCGATGGCCAAGAGCTCGACCGGCTCGTCGGCGCGGTGCCCGAGCCGCAGCTTCTGCAGTGGCTCGAGCCGCACCTGGCGGCGGGGCAGGCGCCGGCCGGCTAGCGGCGTCAGTGCTTGGGTTTGGCCTTGTGGCGCCGTTTCGCCGCGCCGCGCAGGCCGCTCGGGCGTCTCGGTGAGCCGGGTTCCTGGCCCGGCAGGGCCTGGGGCGGCGGCGGCAGGGGGTAGGGCGTGACGGTCGGGAAGTCCGGTTTGACGTAGCTCGGCGCCTGTGTCGGGCAGTTGCTTTTCAGCACACGCGGGTCTGACAGTGAGGGGCTCGGCATGTGCGGCACCGATCTGTTCGGCGCGGCGAAGTTGAACGCGCTGGTCAGGTCCCCTGTCGCGCCGCGCCGCCATGCCGAGAGGTTGGGCACCTCCGCTCCGAACCTGGTCTCCAGGAAGCGCAGCATCGAGGTGTGGTCGAAGGTGTCCGAGGACACGAAGCCGCCGCGCGAGAACGGCGAGATGACGAGCATCGGGACCCGGAAGCCGAGCCCGATCGGGCCGCGGATGCCGCCGGCCTCGGCCGGCAGCTGCGCAGTGGTCAGGTACTCCCCGGGCGTGCCCGGAGGGGCGACGGGCGGCGGGACGTGGTCAAAGAAGCCGCCGCACTCGTCCATCGTCATGAAGACCGCCGTCTTCGACCACAGCGAGCGGTTCGACGTCAGCGCCTTCAGGATGTGCGCCGCCGCCACCTCGCCGAAGCTCACCGGCGCAGGCGGGTGCTCGGTCTGGAGCAGCGGCGCGAGCACCCAGGAGACCTGCGGCAGCCTCCCCGCCTTGCAGTCGGCGGCGAAGCGGCCCGGAAAGGAGGACGCGAACGCCCGTGCCGCGAGCTTTGGATTCGTCTGGAAGGGCTTGAAGTACGTCAGCAGGTTGTCCCCCAGGTTGGCCTCGCGGCTCGCATAGACCTTCCAGCTGATGCCCCTGGCCTGCAGCTGCTCCGGATAGGTGGTCCAGTGCAGCGTGCCTGCCTTTTTCGCCTTGCTCACGAGCCCTTCGGTCGTCAGCACGGGACCCCCGCGCTTGCCGTCGGGGTCGATCGTGGCGCTGATCGCGTAGAGGCGGTTCGGGTTGGTCGGGCCGATGACCGAGCCGAAGTAGTTGTCGCAGATCGTGAAGGCGTCGGCGAGCGCGTGGTAGAAGGGCAGATCCGAGCGGGTGTAGTAGCCCATCGTGTTGATCCCGTTCGCCGGGCCTGTGACACGAGGATCGATGTCCACCTGGAGGAAGCTGTCCATCCTTCCGCCGTTCCAGGCCAGATGCTGGGGGGCCCAGTCGTGGGAGACGTCGTTGACGCACTCGCCGTTCTTGGTGGTGTCGAAATGGAAGGGCAGAAGGTGTTCCCCGTATGAGGCGGAGGCCGGTCCGAACGGGCTGTCGGCGAAGCGCTGGGCGAACACCGGCGTGCCGTCGCCCTGGCGCATGACAGCCGGGTCGGCGAACCCGCGGACACCCTTGTAGGTCCCGTAGTAGTGATCGAACGAGCGGTTCTCGTTGACGAAGATGACGACGTGCTCGATGTCCGACAGGCGCCCCGCCGCCGGCGCGGCGAGAGCGCGCTCGAGCACCTTTGCCGGCGAGAGGGCCTCGAGCCCGACGAACGCGCCGGCTGCCGCCGCCGTGCGCAGCACCTCGCGACGAGTGATCCCGGACGTCATCCCCCCTTGACGCACAACCCATTCCTAACCGGTTGACGCGGGCGAGTCAAGGGCCCCTCATCGCCGTCCGTTCGTGCATGCCGAGCCATCGTTATGGTGTCAGCCACGCCTCGGGCAACTGCGACACGCACCGGCGGAGGGCATGCGAGTGTCCTCGGATGGGGGGACGACGACCATGACCGAAGGCGATGGCTAGCGAGGCGGGTGGCGACCCCGACGCACGCGACTCCTCGGACAACGTGCGCTCGGCACTTTCGAGATGGCTGAGCGGCCATCGCTGGATCCCGGCCGCGATCCTCGCCGCCGTGGTGGCCGCCATCGCCGCGCTCCTCGTCTTGAGCCTGTCCGGCTCCTCGACCAGCACCAAGCCCGCCGGCCCGTCGGTAAGCGTGCGGCGCTCGAGCTTGGGGCAGATCCTCGTCGACAGCAGGGGGCTGACGCTCTACACCTACGGACACGACAAGCGCAATGTGAGCTTCTGCAGCGACGCATGCGCGCGGGTCTGGCCCCCCGCGACCGTCGCGGGCAGACCGACGGCGGCCAGCGGGGTGTCGCGCGCGAGACTCAAGACGATCAGGCGTTTGGACCACAGCACGCAACTCGTCTACGGCGGGCATCCGCTGTATGGCTTCTCGGAAGACACCAGGCCCGGGCAGATGGGCGGCGAGGGCTTCCTCGGCGTGTGGTTCGCGATCTCGCCCACCGGCAGGCCGGTCAAGGAGCCGGGTGCTCGCGCGCCCTCCGGCGGCTACTGAGCTGCTCTCGCGTGGGCTGCGCTCAGGCCTGCGCACGACGCCTCAGGATCCACGCCACGAGGCCGAAGAAAACCACGATGAACCCCAGGAGAATGAGATAGGTCGAGCCACGGGAAAGCGTGAAGTAGTCATGGCCGAAGCGGCTCACGCGGGCGTAGTTGACGTTCTGCGCGATCCGTCCGTTCATGTCGACTGCTGTGCCCAGGCCGGCGTATGACCATTGCGTCACCACGACCTTCGTGATCGCCTTCAGCGGGCCGCTCATATCGGCCGTGGCGACGATCGAGCCTCCGAAGAACAGCTGAGGGATCAGGACGAGCGGGATGAAGCTGGTGGCCTGATCCTGGTTGCGAACCACCGCCGATACGAGCAGCCCCATGCTCACGGCGGCGAAGGCGGTGAGCACCACGATCAGCAGCACCGCCGCGTAGACATCGAGGTGCGAGTGAAGCGGCTGGAAGAACAGCACGATGCCGGTCAGGATGAGCGCCTGGATCGCCGCCAGCGTGAAGAGCACGATCGCCTTGGAGATGAGATAGGCGCTGAGCCTCACCCCGGCCGAGTTCTCTCGGGAGAAGACGCCTTTCTCCTTGATGATCTCGCGTGCGGAGTCGATCATCCCGATCCAGACGGTCGTCACCAGCAGCAGGAACGTGAGCTTGACCGCCTGCCCGGCATCCGTGCTGGGCCGCTTGAACACGGTTATTTTGAACAGCCCCGCTATCGCGAGCCCGAGTATCGGGGTCTGGCCGAGCAGGATGAGCATGTTGCGCCGGTCGCGCGTGAACAGGCGCGCGTAGCGGGAGGTGAGCACGCGCGCCTGATAGAGGACCGATCCGCGGGCGCGGCTGGCCCGCTTCGCCGGGCGGGCGCCGTTGCGCTCGGCGCGCGCTGCGGCGGCCGGGCTGCCCCCGGCGAAGCGACGCTGCCAGTCGCGGGGGTCGTGTTCCTCGAGCGACGGATAGATGTCGTCGTAGCTCTCGACGCCGAAGAACTCGATTGCTTCATCGGGCGACCCCTGAAAGCAGAGCACACCGCCGCGGCCCATCACGACCAGCCTGTCGCAGAGGCCGAGGCTCTTGGTCGCATGGGTGACGACTATCACCGCGCGCGAGTTGTCTGAGAGCTCTCGCAGCAGCGTCATCATCCTCGACTCCAGACCGGGGTCGAGACCCGTCGTCGGCTCGTCGAGGAAGAGCAGGCTGGGTCGGCTCAAGATCTCGGTGGCGAGGCCGACGCGCTTGCGCTGGCCGCCCGAGAGAGAGCCGATGCGCGTGTCGGCATGCTCCTCCAGCCCGAGCTCATCGAGCGCGCGGGCGACGGTGGCCGTGATCTCGTCCTCTCCGGTGTCGGACGGCAGCCTCAGCCGGGCCGAGTAGCGCAGCGACTCGGTGACCGTGAGATCCGGATGAACGATCTCGTCCTGGGGCAGGTAGCCGATGTCGGTCAGGCGCGCGCCGACCGGCTCGCCGTTCACGCTGACCGATCCGCTCGTGGGGCTCGTAACGCCTGCGAGGGCCTTGAGCAGCGTCGTCTTGCCCGAGCCGCTCTCGCCGATGAACGCCACCAGCTGGCCCGGCTCGACGCTGAGCGTCGTCTCGGCGAGGATCTGCTTGTCTCCCACGCGCATCCCAACGCCCTCGGCGTCCAGTCGCAGCGCGCCCTGCTCGGAGCGCGCCACGAACGCGGATCCGTCGAAGACGAGCCGGTAAGGCCCGATGCCAACCTCAGAGCCCGGCTCGAGCACGGCCGTGCGCACGAGCTCGCCGTTGACACGGGTGCCGTTGCGCGAGCCGAGATCGCGCACCGCGACGCGATCGTCGAGGCGCGCGACCTCGGCGTGGAAGCGCGAGACGTTCGGGTCATCGAGAACGACGTCGTTCGACCTGTCGCGGCCCAGCGTGAGGTGACGCTTGGAAAGCTGGACGACCTCCGTCCCGCTGACGGGAGCCTGCGGCGCGCTTCCGAGGCGCGTCTCCTCACCGGTGAGGAAGCGCAGCACCTCGCCGCCGATCACGATCGTGTCGCCGTTGGCGAGCCAGCGCGACTCGTCGCGGAAGCGCTCGCCGTTGAGCTGCGTTCCGTTGTGGCCGCCCAGGTCGGTGATGCGATATCCGCCCTGCACCGCCTCGATCCGGGCGTGATGGCGCGAGACGGCGTCCTTGGCGATCGCGAGGTCGTTGTCGGGTAGCCGCCCGATCGCCCACGCGTCCTTCAGCAACACGAAGCGCTCGCCGGCGTGCAGGACGGTCGCCGGAGCGCTGGCGGATCCCCCCGGCGCTGGTGCCGTTCCGCGCGAGCCCGACTCCATCAGTCGACCGTCGTCGAGATGGCGGCGCGTGACCTCCCGGCGGCCGCAAGCGGCCGTTGTGGGAAGGTCGTCAATTCAGGAGGTGCCCCCCTGCGGTCAATCGTGCCCCGCAACCCGCGACTCCTTTCACGCCGGCACGAGCCTACCCGACATCCTGGAGGCGTGCAACGCCACCTCGCACCGGGCGCGCTACCTGAGACGCGCCCGCGCCGTGAGCAGGTAGTTCTCGCCGTGCAGTTCGGCGCCGAGGCTCTCGACGTACACCCGCGGGTCGTTGAACACGGTGATGCTCGCCAGCGACCCGAGGGGGAAGCCCTCCGGCCGCACGAGCACGCGCCCGCCGTCGGCGAGCACGCGAATGCGCGCCGCGATCCGGTGACCGAACACCGACGCCGAGGCCTGCGCGACGATCCCAGTCTCCGAGGTCGAGAGCGGGTGAAGGTCGAGGAAGCTGGGAAGGGCGGCGCTCAGCTCGTGCTGGGTGAGTCGAGCGCTTCCGACGAGCACATCGCCTTCCTTTCGAAGTTGGACGTCGTGCAACGTCAGGAGCTGCGTCTGAAGCGTTCCGACGCTGACGCCCAGCTTGCCGGTGTCGCGCGTGCGGCTGAGGAAGTCGGCAAGCGAGCCGTGCCCGCCCGGCTCGGAGCGGTAGCTGTCCATCGCGACTTCCACCCGGTCGGCGCGGTGCCAGAGCAGCTTGATCGCAGGCGCGGACTCGATGTGGACTCGCCGCACCGGACCGTAGCGCGACAGGTCCGAGCGCACCCGCTGTTCGGCCATGCCCGGCAGCAGCAGTTGGGCGACGCCGATCAGAACGATCGCGGCCAGCGCCACGAGGCCCAGCACGACGCCGCGCCTGCCCACACGGGCACGCGGGATGCGACTGGCCTTGGGGCCTCGGGCGGCCCGCGCCGCCTCCCCGTCTGTCTCGGCACGCACCTGCGGCTGCGCGGCGGCGCCCGCGGAGGGCGCCTCGACGCGGAGCTCCTCATCGCCGAACCTCAGCCGCTCGCCTCCGGTCAGGACTCGCGGCTGCGACAACCTCACGCCATCGACGAAGCTGCCATTGCGGGATTCGAGATCGCGCAGCACGACCCGGCCGCCGTCCTCATGCTCGATGACTGCGTGATGGCGCGAGACCTTGTCGTCGATGAGCTGCAGGTCGTTCTCGGCGACCCGGCCGATCGTGATCCGGCCGCGGTCGATGTCGACCGCAGGCCGCCCGTCCCGCCCCGACGTGAAGATCAAAAGCATGTCCTGCGCACCGGAAGCACCCCCCTCGGGTGCACACTAACGGGCGCAAAACGCTCAGTCCAGACCCGCCACCAAGAGCACCCATCGCTGCTCTTGCACCGCGGCAGGTGATTGGCGTAGACTCGCCCGCGGTGGGGGACGATCTCGTCATAGGCGGGCAGCTTGGCAATTACCTGATCGAGTCGGTGATAGGCCGCGGCGGCATGAGCGTCGTCTACAGGGCCAAGCATGCGCGCCTGGGCACGTCCGTTGCGCTCAAGGTGCTCGCGCCGGAGCTGAGCTCCGACGACTCGTTCAGAGAGCGTTTTATGCGCGAGGCGCAGATGGCGGCCGCGATCGATCACGCGCATGTTGTGCCGATCCACGACACCGGGCTGCACGACGGCTCGCTCTACATCGTCATGCGCTACGTCTCGGGCAGCGACCTCAAGACGTTGCTGGCGACATCCGGGCCGCTGGACGCCGAGCAGGCGCTCTCACTGCTCACGCCGGTCGCGCAGGCGCTGGACGTCGCGCACGCACATGGGCTGGTTCACCGGGATGTGAAGCCGGCCAACATCCTGCTGCAGCGATCCGCCCAGACGGGCGCGATCGAGCACGTGTACCTCACCGACTTCGGCATTGCCAAGAGCGTTTCCATCAGCGGGCTCACGCGAGCGGGTGGGCTGATCGGCACGGTCGAGTACATGCCGCCCGAGCAGGTGGAAGGTGGGCGTGTCAGCGCTCAGACCGACGTCTATGCGCTCGCGAGCGTCTTCTATGAGTGCATAACCGGCAAGATCCCCTTCGAGCGTGAACTGGCGCAGGGTGCGCTGCCGCCGGTCGGTGCGCTCGAGCCGGTCAGCAGCATGCGCCCCGAGCTGCCGCCCGCCCTCGATGGCGTGATCGCCAAGGGCCTGTCACGCGACCCCGCGGACCGGTACGCGACCTGCGAGCAATTCATCCACGCATGCAGCTACGTCCTGGAGGCGCGAACCGCGGATGCGGGAGCCGCAGCGGGCGAGACCGTCGCCGAGCCGGCGAGCGCGGCGAGGGACACCGCGGCCGATGAGCCCGGGCGGTGGCCGGAGATGGCGGCCGCCGAGCCCGCGGCACCGGTGGCACGCGGCGGGGGCTCCTGGCCGCCCGCCGACCAACCCCCTCCGTCGGACTCCAGAACGAGCAGCGGCGGGGGCGGATCGAGGAGCTCCAGGCGCCCGCTGTACGCCGGTCTGGCCGTCGCAGCCGTCGCGGCGATCGTCGCGGTCGTCCTCCTGAGCTCATCCTCCTCGAAGAAGAGCGGCGGCAAACCCGCCTCGGCGGCACTCGCTCAGGTGCCGACGAACCACGTCACGGGCGTGGGGAACGCCACCGTGGCGCTGACCGGAAACGTGGCGAAGGTGACCCTCACGACGAACGGGCTGGACAACAACGAGTCCCTCGGGCACGCGCTCCACATCCATGGGAACGGCAAAGGCCAGTGCCCGCCGGCGTCCGCCGCACGCGACCACAACGGGCACCGGACGATCAGCACCACGGACGGGATCAACTACTACGGCGCGCCGGTGCAGGCGCTGACCACACGCGGTGACACGAGCACGTCGAGCATCCTCACGTTCTCCCGCTACCCGACCGGCGGCAAGATCCGCTACACGCGCACGATCACGCTTCCTCCGCCTGTCGCCGCCTACATCCGCCAGAACAACGCCGTGATCGTCGTGCACGGCGTGGACTACGACCACAGCGGCATCTACAGCGGCGTGCTCGACCGCAGCGAGCTCAACAAGAGCGTGCCCGGGACGGCGACGGCGCCGGCGCTGTGCGGTGTGCTGAGCGGCGCGACGAAGACCGCGGCGGTGAGCCCGCGCTCACGCCCCCACACGCTCGTCTTCACCGCGGCTCTTGTCCAGGCCAGAGCGCAGGCCGTGCCGGCAAGCTCGCTGTTCGAATGCAGCGCCGCCGAAGCCGCCGAAGCCCTCGGCGAGAGAAGGCGGCAGGCGACCGCTCACGTGGCGCCCGAGAGAGCGGCGCGAGCGCTCGGCTGAATCCCGGCGCGTGGGGGGCCGAGTTGCCGTTGCCTGGCGCCAGCGCTCACGAGCTCAAGGATGTGGTCGAGGCCAGGCGCCGGGGAGCGCCGTTCTTCCTCTTCCGCGATGACGCCGGCGCGCAGCGGGTGTTCGTGCTCGAGCACGACCGCCCCGTCACCCTGGGTCGCGGCGATGCCGTCGACGTCTGCATGGCGTGGGACCCGAGCGTCTCCCTCGTGCATGCAGAGGCAGTGAGGCTGGGGGCGCACTGGCTGATCAGCGACGACGGCGTCTCGCGCAACGGCACGTTCGTCAACGGCGAGCGGCTGCGCGGGCGCCGCCGCCTGCGCCATCGCGATGTCGTGCGGGTCGGCCGCACGGAGCTGTCCTTCAACGAGCCGAGCAGCGAGCGGCGCGGCGCGACGACGATCACCGACGCGTCGAGGGCTTCCGGCACGGTCACGCTGCTCTTCACCGACTTGGTCAGCTCGACCGAGCTGATCGATCGGCTCGGCGACGAGGCGGGCGATCGCCTTCTCGCCGCCCATTTCGCGATCCTGCGCGAGGCGGCACGCGAGCACGGCGGCCGGGAGGTGAAGAGCCTCGGCGACGGTTTGATGCTGGCCTTCAGCAGCGCGCTCGGCGGCCTCGCATGCGCCGTCCGGATGCAGCAGCGGGTCAGCGCATTCGAGCGTGAAGCGGGCGGCGAGGCGATGGGCCTGCGGGTTGGCTTGAACGCCGGAGAGGTGATCAGCGCCGGGGATGACTACTTCGGCAGGCCGGTGGTGGTGGCCAAGCGCCTGTGCGATCAGGCCGGCTCCGGCCAGATACTCCTGTCGGATGTCGTGCGCTCACTCGCGGGCGCCAGGGGCGAGTACCGCTTCATCGCGCTCGGCCCGCTCCAGCTCAAGGGCCTCGCCGATCCGGTGACGGCGTTCGGGCTTGACTGGCGCTCACACGGCACCCGGCCGCGGATCAGCGGCGCGCCGCCCGGCGCCGGGTGCGCCTAGCGCGTCCTCATCGCGGCGCGACCGTTGGTCGAACGTGCATGCGGCCCCCGACCGTCTCGCCGTGGTTGCGCTCGACTATCTCCGCCAGCATGGTGGTCCAGCAGATCTCATCGGGGTGCGAGCCCCGGGCGGTGATCTCTTTCGCCGCGACGACGTCCCCTGAGGTGATCAAGGCGGCGATCCGCTTGGCGCCCACGCGCCCGCGCTCGCGCCAGACCATCACTCGCGCGTCTACCGCGGCTCCGCAGGGGCGCAGGACCGGCGCCGCGGGGCCGACGGTCGCCCTGGCATGCGCCGAGCCGGGGCGAACATAGAGGACCGCGTGAGCACCGCGCTCGCGGAGGGCCGGCGCGAGCACCAGCCCGAGCGGGTCGTCCAGCACGACCACGTCGCCGGAGCCGATCTCCTCGCCGGCGATCCGCTCGCCACGAAGGATCGCGTCGCCGAGCTCATCCGCGTCCGCTCGGTCCAGGGCGTCCGCGCCGGCCCGCGCGAGCATCGTGTCCAGGCGCCGGGCGATGCGCCGCAGCGGCTCCTCGGGCGCGAGCTGGAGGAGGCCCGCCCGCCGAGCAGCCGGTACACATCCCTGCAGAGCACGCGCGCGCCCGGCGCTGCTCGCAAGCGCCATCGCGTACCACACGCTCCTGCCGGCCAAGCCCTCATCGGCCCGCGCGCGAGCGAGCGCCAGCACACGAGAGTCCCTGGTCCCGGAGTAGTCGGCGAAATTCTCGAACAGCAGGTCGGTCATCGCCACCTCGCGACGCTTCGGCCGTCACTGCGGAGTTAGGCCGGGTCGCTCCTCCTCGCAAGTGCGCGTCCCCCACCAGCGGGCGGCCGCCGCCCAAAGACGCTCGCCGGCAGGCTTGCGTGAGGTGGCGCCGCGCGCTATTGCCATCCGGGAGCCGCGCAAGATGACCATCGGTACGAGCCTCTTCCTGATCGCCGTAGGGGCGATCCTCCGTTACGCGGTGACCGCGAACGTCGAAGGCGTCAACATCCACACCGCCGGCCTCGTGCTGATGATCGTCGGGATCCTGGGCCTCGTGCTGGGCCTCTACTTGCTCGCGCGTGGTCGCTGGACCGACGTCCCGCCGCCGCCGCCGCCGTAGGGCGGCGACGAGCGCGAGTTCGGTCGCGTCACCGGGGTCTCGTAGCGGAGGAGCCGGCTTTCGAGCTCCTCTATGCGCGCGAGCAGCTGGGTCGCGAGCACCGCGCCGGCATAGTCGATGCCGACGTCGCGCCGCAGGCGAGCCGCGCGGGCGAGCCGCGCCGCCGCGTCCCTCGCGAACAGCGGTTCCTGCTGCGTGCCGCCGATCGGCTCGACGAGGCCCAAGCGCACGAGGCGCAGCACCAGCTCCGGGTGCAGCCCCGCTTCCCGTGAGAGCACCTCGAGCGTGACCGCCGACGCGTACGGCGAGGGCCGCCGCAGCACCACGCTCCATCTCGCGCGCGTGCTCGCCATCAGCGTCCCGCCCTCGGGTCGAAGCTCGACACCGACGCGAGCTGCTCGAACAGCTCGCGTTCCTGACTCGTGAGTTTTTTCGGGACCACGATCTTGACCGTGGCATAGAGATCGCCGGGTTTTCCGCGGGGGGACGGAAGGCCCTTGCCGCGTAGCCGCAGCTTGCGATCGCTCGAGGAGCCCGCCGGGACCTTCACCTGCGTGGCGCCCGTGAGCGTCGGAACCTCGACCGACGCGCCCAGCGCGGCCTCCCAGGGCGCGACGCGGACGTCGACGTGGATGTCGCGCCCCTCGACACGGAAGCGCGAGTCCGGTTTCAGCCGCACGCGCAGGAACAGGTCGCCTGCCTGGCCGCCGCCCGCGCCGCGCGTGCCCTCGCCCGCAAGTCTGATCCGCTGGCCGTCGAGCACGCCGGCCGGGATGTTCACCTCGTAGTCGCGCCCGGAGCCCAGCGAGATCTTCCTGCGCCCGCCGCGCGCCGCCTCCTCCAGCGACAGCTCGAGCGTCGCCTCCTGATCGCTGCCGCGCACCGAGAACCCATCGAACCCCCCGCCGCCGCGGGTACGTGTGCGGCTCCCGAACAGACCCTCGAAGAAGTCGCTGAAGTCGCCGTCGCCGAACTCGACCCGCGTATCGCCGAATCCGCCGAACCCGCCAGGCCGGCCCCTTCCTGCGAAGCCCCCTGCTCCGCCGGTGGAGTTGTCGAAGCCCGGACTGCCGGAGACGTCCTGCCCCGCGCGCCAGTTCGCCCCGAGGCGGTCATAGCGCTCTCGCTTCTCCGGGTCGCGCAGCACCTCATACGCCTCCGAGACCTCCTTGAAGCGATCCTCCGCCCCCGGATCCTTGTTGACGTCGGGGTGGTATTCGCGAGCGAGTTTGCGGTAGGCGCGCCTGATGTCCTCGGTGCTCGCGTCGCGGGCAACGCCGAGCACCTCGTAGTAATCGCGAAACGCGACGGCCATCAGCTGCCGTCGTGGCGCTGCGCGTCCGCGACGATCACCTGTGCCGGACGCAGCACGTGGCCATCGGAGCCGAACCCCGACCGCACGACCTCGATGACGGTTCTGTCCGGGACCTGGCTGCTTGCGCGCACCCCGACCGCCTCGAAGCGCTGCGGATCAAAGTGCTCGCCCTCTGCACCGATCCGGTGCACGCCCTCGCGGCGAAGGATCGCTTCCATCTGCTCGAGCACCGCGCGCAGGCCCTCCGCGGCGGGACCGTCGGGATCCATCCTGAGCGCGCGCTCGACACTGTCGACCGCCTCCAGCCAGTCTCGGATGACCGCCTCGCGACACTCGGCGACCCGACGCTCGATTTCACGAGCTGAGCGCTTGCGGTAGTTCTCGAGGTCCGCGAGCGCCCGCTTGTAGCGTTCTTGAAGCGCCGCAAGCTCGGCGCGCAGCTCACGCTCCGGGGCCACCTGCCGCCGCTCCTGCTGCGGCTCGCCCCCGGGAGGCTCGCCCCCCTGCAGCGGCTGCGCCGGCTCGCCCTGCTCGGTCGCGTGCCGCCGCTGGTCCTCGCCCTGCCGGTCGTCCGGCGCGCCCTGCGGGGCGTCACTCGCGCGTGAACTCTGCATCGACCACCTCCTCGTCCTCGGCCGGCTCCGCCGATGCGCCGTTGCCCCCGGCGCCGCCGTCGCCCGGCGCCGAGGCCGCCGCTGCGCTCGGCAGCGACTGCACGAGCTGCTGAAGGTCGGAGGCCAGCGGGCGCACGCGGTCGAGCCCGGCCTCCTGCTCGATCGCCTGGCGAGCGTCGGCGATGACCTGTTCGGCCCGCGCTTTTTCGTGAACCGGCAGCCGATCCTGCAGCTCGCCGACGAGCTGCTCTGCGCGGTGCGCGAGGGCATCGAGCTCGTTGCGAGCGTCGATTTCCTCACGCCGCCGACGGTCCTCCTCCGCGTGCTGTTCGGCTTCGCGGATCATCCGCTCGATCTCGGACTGGTCGAGGTTCGTCGTCTCGGTGATCGTCACTTTCTGCTCTGCCCCGGTGTCCTTGTCGCGCGCCGACACGTTGAGGATGCCGTTCGCGTCGACGTCGAAGGTCACCTCGACCTGAGGCACGCCCCGCGGCGCCGGGCGGATTCCCTCGAGGCGGAAGCGCGCGAGCTGGCGGTTGTCCGACGCGAGCTCCCGCTCTCCCTGCAGCACGACGATGTCAACCGCGGTCTGGTTGTCCTCGGCAGTCGAGAAGACCTCGGTGCGCCGCGCGGGGATCGTGGTGTTGCGCTCGATCACCTTCGTCATCACGCCCCCGAGCGTTTCGAGCCCCAGCGAGAGCGGGATCACGTCCAGCAGGACAACGTCCTCGACTTCGCCCTTGAGCACGCCCGCCTGAAGCGCCGCTCCGATCGCCACGACCTCGTCCGGGTTGACGCCCATGTTGGGGTCCTTGCCGCCGGTCAGCCGGCGCACGAGCTCCTGCACCGCCGGCATGCGGGTCGCCCCGCCCACGAGCAGCACCTCGTCGATGTCGTCGGCCGTCAGCTTCGCATCGGAGAGCGCGCGTTCCACCGGCGCACGGCAGCGCTCGACCAGATCCTCGGTGAGCTGCTCGAACTTGGCGCGCGTGATCGAGATGTTGAGGTGCTTCGGCCCCGCGGCGTCGGCTGTGATGAATGGCAGGTTGATCTGCGCGGTGGTCGCTGACGACAGCTCCACCTTCGCGCGCTCGGCCGCCTCGTAGAGGCGCTGGAGGGCCTGCGGGTCCGAGCGCAGGTCGATTCCCTGGTCGCGTTTGAACTCCTCGGCCAGCCAGTCGACGATGCGCTTGTCGAAGTCGTCTCCTCCTAGGTGGCCGTCGCCGCTCGTCGCGCGCACCTCGACCACGCCGTCGCCGACGTCCAATAGCGACACGTCGAAGGTGCCGCCGCCGAGATCGAACACCAGCACCGTCTCGGATCCCTTCTTGTCCAGGCCGTAGGCGAGTGCAGCCGCTGTCGGCTCGTTGATGATTCGCAGCACGTCAAGGCCCGCGATCTTGCCTGCGTCTTTGGTGGCCTGCCGCTGGGCGTCGTTGAAGTACGCGGGCACGGTGATGACGGCCTCGGTGACGCGTTCGCCGAGGAATTTCGCGGCGTCCTCCGCCAGCTTGCGCAGGATCAGCGCCGATATCTCCTCCGGCGAATACTGCTTGCCCCGCACCTCGAAGCGCACCGCGTCGCTGGGGCCTTTGACGACCTTGTAGGAGACGATCTTCGCCTCCTCGTCGACTTCGCCCCACTTGCGTCCGATGAAGCGCTTTGCCGAGTAGATCGTCGCCTCGGGGTTGAGGATCGCTTGCCGCTTGGCGACCTGCCCGACCAGGCGCTGGCCATCGTCGGTGAACGCGACCACCGACGGGGTCGTGCGACCGCCCTCTGCGTTCGGTATGACCTCGGCCTGGCCACCCTCCATCACGGCTGCCACGACCGAGTTGGTCGTACCCAAATCGATTCCAACTGCCTTCGGCATCTTGCAGCTCCTCTCAAGTCTCTCTCACGAATCGGGCGGCCTACAGCTGCGTTCCGTGTGGCCGGTTGCAGGCATCCGGCCCTGGCGCCGCGCAGTCGGCGTGCCCTGGTTGCGTTAGGTCGATCGCGCCGCGGTTCAAGCGCCGCGGCTCGACGCGGGCCCGCGGCGGCCTACCGACAATGCGATGAACCAGGCGTCCGAGTCCACGCCGCTGGGCGAGGATCAGCTGCGCAGCGCGCTGGTCAAGGAGAGTGGCTGGGAGCTGCGCGACGGCGTGCTCGTACGCGAGCTGACGATGAGGGACTTCGAGCACGCCCTGCGCCTGCTCGAGGACCTCGCCAGATGCGCGATCGATTTCGGCAGGCGTCCCGACATGTGCATCTCGGAGTTCAACCATGTGAGGCTCTCGATCAGCAACCCGCATCACGCGGGCTTCACAGCGGCAGAGCTGCGGCTCGCGGCGAAGGTCAACGCGATCCTCGACGACCACGGCGCGGCGGATCTTCCCAGCCGCTAGCGCCGCGCTCGAAACAGGCGCTCTTTGCGAGCTTTTCGAACCGGCGATCGATGCGCGCGCGTTAGCGTCGAAGCGCAGGGGTACAACCACGCTGGGATCCGGGTAGGCGAGAGCCGACGGCGGATCTCTCCCTTCGGACGCGTGACGGTTGCGGAGGTCGCCGGACCCGCAGGTCATGGCGATGGGCACCACCGGAACGAGTCTCCATAGAGACTTCTCCCTGGAGGGTTCCGTGCCCGCTCCTCCGCACCAGCGCAGCCCCGACGGCGTGATGAGCGCCCGGAACGTGCCGGAGCGTGTCGGAGAGCCTCGGCGCGCGGTTCCCGCGCCGGGCGGGGGCGTCACGCGATCTCCCCTCATCGCGATGAGGCGCTCCGGCTCCCACGGCTGCCTCATGACGGGAGCGGTCAGTTCACCGTCCGCATCGAACCTGAGGAGTCGACATGGCTTTGGCTGTTCGTCGCACCCAACAACAGTCGGATCAGAGCAGGCGCCGGGATCCCTTCGGCGAACTCGAGGATCTGCAGCTGCAGCTCGCGCAGCTGCTCGACAGCGTCGCTTCGGGTGAACTGAACGGCGGCGTCTGGGCACCGCCGGTTGACGTCGAGGAGACGGAGGACGCGTGGGTGGTCGAGGCCGAGCTTCCCGGCGTCGACCGACGTGACGTGAACGTCGACCTGCGCGATTCGCAGCTGGTCATCTCCGGCGAGGTCAAGGAGCGTGAACGCAAGGGCATCCTGCGCCGGCGCACCCGGCGTGTGGGCCAGTTCGAATATCGGGTCGCGCTGCCCGGCGAGGCGGATGCCGAGCGCGTGAAAGCGGACCTGCGCGACGGCGTCCTGACCGTTCGCATACCGAAGCCCGAAGGCTCACGGCCGCGCCAGATCCAGGTCAAAGGAGAATGACCATGGAGGCCACGCTCACCCACCCCAAGGCGCCGCGCCCGCCACGGCGCCGGTACCGCCCGCCGTCCCGCGAGGTCGAGAGGTGGCCGACCCTCTCGAGCTCGTCCGAGCGCAATCTGGTGGTCGCCGCAGCAGACGGTGACGCCGAGGCGCGCGAGGAGCTCGTCGAGGTGTTCATGCCGGCGATCGGCACGCTCGCGCGCATCTACCGCAACTCGCCGGGAGTCGACCATGCCGAGCTGATGCAGGAGGGCGTCGTAGGGCTGCTGCGCGCGCTCCGCCGCTATGAGGCCAGAATGAACACGCCGTTCTGGGCGTACGCCTCGTGGTGGGTCCGCCAGGCGATGCAGGGCCTCGTCGCCGACCTCACACGTCCGGTGGCGCTGTCCGATCGCGCCCTGCGCGCGATGGCGCGGGTCAAGCGGGCGCGCCACGCGCACCTGCAGAGACACATGCGCGAACCGTCGTGCGGCGAGCTCGCGGAGGCGACGAGCCTTCCGCTCGACCAGGTCGAGACCCTCCTGTGCCTCGAGCGCGTGCCGCGGAGCCTCGAGGAGCCGCTTGGCGGGGACGCGTCGAGCGGCAGGACGGCGGAGGACCTGCTGGTCGATCCGGTGGGTGAGGACGATTACGAGCGGATCGTCGAACGCACCGGAGCGAACGACGTCCGCGTTCTCGCAGACTCCCTCGACGAGCGCGAACGCCAGGTGCTGTTCGAGCACTACGGGCTGGATCGGCCGCCCCAGACGCTGCGACAGATCGGCAGCCACTTCGGCCTGAGCGCAGAGCGGGTGCGCCAGATCGAGGAGCAAGCGCTCGACGGTCTTCGTGCCGCGCTGCTGGCCAGGAGCATCGATCGATCCCCGCCCGAGGACCACGGGCACTGCGCATGAGCGGCTGGGCGGCGGTTTGACAGCGACCCGCGCCGTCCTAGCGACAAACGTGAAAGCGCCTGTAACGGCAGCCTCAAAATCGAGAAAGGGCAAAGAGATGACGACGATGCTGATGGAGCCGATGGCGCCGTGGCTGCGGGACCTCAACCGCTTCGTCTCAGCGGGGAGTCCGGGCCCGTTCACCCCGCCGGCGGACGTTCTGGTCAACGACCAGGAGGTGAAGGTCCATATGGACCTCCCGGGGGTGAGCGCGGAGAACCTCGACATCGAGCTCGAGAACGACATTCTCACGATCCGCGGAGAGCGGCCCTTCCCCTACGGCGATCAGGAGAGCGATCGCACCTGGCGGCGGGTGGAGCGGAGCTTCGGCAGGTTCGAGCGGGTGCTTCGCGTGCCCCGCGGGCTTGACCCGAACGCGATCGACGCCGAGCTCAAAGACGGCGTCCTGACTCTTCGGATCCCGCGACCCGAGCCGGCCAGGCCGCACCGGATCCAGATCAAGCACGACGCCTCCGGTGAGCGTGAGCCGCAGGGCGCAAGCCACGCATGAGCGCGGCGCACACGGACGTACCCGCAGCGGTCCCCCCGAGTCGGCCGCTGCGGGGTCCGTGCTCGCGCATCGTGTGATCGCCTCGTATCCGACGCACGCCGAAGCCGAGGCCGCCGTCGTTCGCCTCACGCAGGGCGGGTCCGACGGTCATATGTGAGGTTTCAGGTCGCGGGTGCGCTTGCCGATGAGTAGGGACCGCCCACGCGTTACCCCAGAGGTCGCGGTGACCGGTCCGAACCGGAGGTGGGCCGAGAGGCGACATGGAACCGCACGAAATTCCAAATTGCGCACCCGATCACGCCGCCTGCATCGACGCTCGGGAGCAGCTCGAACGCGAGCTGGTCCAGCACACGCGCCAGCACGACGCGGTCGCACGGCTCGGCCAGATCGCGCTTCGCGAGCACGACCTCGAGACGCTGCTCGACGAGATCGTGGCAGCGGTCGCGGAGACCCTCGATGCGCAGCTGTGCGCGGTGCTCAGGCTGAGCGAGGACGAGCAGACGCTCGAGTTCGCCTCGATCATCGGCTACCGCGGCGTCGAGACGAGCCTTCCGTCCGGAAGGGGCACGCAGGCCGGCTATGCGCTGCGAACGCGCGAGCCGGTCGTCGCCGAGGACCTTCGCAACGAGAGGCGGTTCGACCCCGCGTCGCTGCTCGAGCAGGGCATGGTGAGCGGCATGAACGCGGTGATCGAGGGCAACGAGCGACCCTTCGGCGTCGTCAGCGCGCACAGCACCCAACTGCGTCATTTCAGTGCCGATGACGTGAACTTCCTCGTCGCCGTCGCCAACGTCCTCTCTGCCGCCATCGAACGCCACCGCAAAGAGGAGATCACGCGGCATGCGGCGCTGCACGATCCGCTCACCGGGCTGCCCAACCGCGCGCTCGCGCTCGACCGCCTGGATCTCGCCCTTGCCAGGCGCAAGCGCGAAGGGATCGACGTCGCGATGCTGATGCTCGACCTCGACCGCTTCAAGATCATCAATGACTCGCTGGGCCATGCGGTCGGCGACGATCTGCTGCTCGCGCTCGCCGGCCGCCTGCGGGGGGCCGTGCGGCCAAGCGACACGGTCGCGCGCCTGAGCGGGGACGAGTTCGTCGTCGTCTGCGAGCGGCCCGGCGGTGTGCGCCACGTGGTCGCACTGGCCGAGCGCATCGCCGACGCCGTCAGCCGGCCGTTCGCGCTGGCGAGCGGCGAGCACTACCTCACCGCGAGCATCGGCATCGCGATGGCCGAGTCCGCTACGGACACCTCCGCCTCGCTGCTGCGCGATGCGGACGCCGCGATGTATCGCGCCAAGCAGCGCGGCCCAGGCCGCTACGAGCTGTTCGACGCGACCGTCCGCGCCCAGGTCCTCGCCAGGCTGCGCACCGAGACCGAGCTGCGCCAGGCCATCGACCACGACCGGCTGCGCGTCCACTACCAGCCGATCATCGCCGCGGCGACCGGCCTGCCTGTCGCGATCGAGGCGCTCGTGCGCTGGGAGCACCCGGAGCGCGGGCTCGTCGCCCCACTGGACTTCGTCCCGATCGCGGAGGAGACGGGCCTCATCATCGAGCTCGGCCGGCATGTGCTCGAGGTCGCCTGCGAGCAGGGCGCCGCGTGGCAGCGACTCCATGACCCCGACCTGCAGATGTTCGTCAACGTCTCGGGATGTCAGCTGGCGAACCCGCTGTTCCCGGCAGAAGTGGCGGAGATCGCAAGCCGCAGCGGCATGCTCCCGGGAACCCTTGGCCTGGAGGTCACAGAGAGCGTGCTCGTCGACGAGACGGCTGCCTCGATGGCCGTGCTCAGCAACCTCGGCGCGCGCGGGGTGCGGCTCGTGCTCGACGACTTCGGCACCGGCTACTCCTCGCTCAGCTATCTCAGGCGCTTTCCGCTGGACGGCGTCAAGGTGGACCGGTCGTTCACCGACGGCCTCGGCTCGAGCCGGGAGGACGCGGCGATCATGAAGGCGATTGTCGAGATGTGCCGCGTGCTGGGGCTCGCGGTGATCGCCGAGGGGGTCGAATCCGAGCCGCAGCTCCAGCAGCTGCGAAGGCTCGGCTGCGAGCAGGTCCAGGGCTATCTCCTGTGCCGTCCGCTGCCGGCTGATGAGATCGGCGAGTTCCTCGATTCACGGTTCGCCCGCGATCCTGGCGAGACCGTCGCGGCGCAGGCAGCGGGCTAGCCGAGCCCGCGCCGGGAGCGGCCGTCCGAGCGCCGGGCGCGCGCTACTGTGCGCAGATGTCCGACGGGTGGCCGGCGCTCTCCTATGACGGATGGCGCGAGACGTGCGACACGCTCCACGCGCACACGCAGGTGCTCGGCAAGCTGGCGGTGCGTCTCGCGCCTCCCGAGCCCGAGCTGCAGCATGCCGCGCTGCGGCTCACGGCACGCGGCTGGGAGACGCTGGCGCTGCCCGCGCCCGACGGCTCGGGGGCGCTTGTCGTCGCGCTCGACCTGCGAACGCACGAGGCGCTCGCCGAGCACAGCGACGGACGGGTGCGTCGCGTCGCGCTCGCGCCCGACCGGCCGGTGGGCGAGGTGACACGTGAGCTGCTGGCTGCCGTGGGCGAGCTCGGCGGCGAGGTGCAGATCGACCCGACTCCACAGGAGGTCCCGTGGACGGTGGGGCTCGACGAGGACGAGCAGCACAGACGCTACGAGCCCGCGCAGGTCGAGGCGTACTTCGCGACCGCGACGCGCGCGGCGCTCGTGCTGGCGGCGTTCCGCGCTCCCTATCGCGGGCGCTCGACGCCGGTCAACGCCTGGTGGGGCTCGTTCGACCTCGCCGTGAGCCTGTTCTCCGGTGAGCCGGCCGAGCCGCCGTCGGATGACTTCATCATGCGCAACGCGATGGATGCGCAGGAGGTCGCCGTGGGCTGGTGGCCCGGCGATGAACGTTACGGACGGGCGGCGTTCTACGCCTTCGCCCACCCTGCGCCCGACGGCTTCGCGGGGGCGACGCTCTCGCCCGAAGCCGCGCGCTGGGACGGCACGCTCGGCGAGTACATCCTCGACCTCGACGACATCCCCGCCGGCTCGGACCCACACGAGCTGGCGCTCGAGTTCGCACGCTCCGTGTTCCGTCATGCGTGCCTCGTCTGCGAATGGGACCCGTCGCTCGCCGCCACTGCCGAGGGAGTGCCGCCGCCCGTACGCTAGGCGCACGGCCGGTCTCGGTCGCTCGAGCTAGGCCGCGAATCCGACCCGGCCGCGGCCGGCCGTGGCCGCTAGCCAGGCGGTGCAGAGAGCTGCCGCGGCGGCGAGGAAGAACACCGCCGGATAGCCCGCGAGCGAGGCCGTCAAGCCTGCGAGCGGGCCGCCGAGACCGACGCCGATGTCGAAGAACGCGGTGAACGCGCCGAGCGCCGAGCCGCGGCGATCGTCGCCCACCTCGCCGACGACCATCAGCGCGAGCGACGGGAACAGCATCGAGAAGCCGACGCCGACCACGACGGCGCCGGTGAGGGCGACCGGCAGCGAATGGGCGAGGGCGATGATCGTCAGCCCCAGCGCCTCGAGCAGCCCGGCGGCCGTCGCCGTGGGCCTCGCACCGGCGCGGTCGGGGACCCGGCTGAGGACCAGGCGGCTCGCGAACACCGCGACGGCGAAGGCCGTGAAGACCGTCGCGCCTGCGCCTATCCCGCGTGCGCGCAGGTGCAGCACGACGAAGCCGGCCAGCGCCGCGTAGCCGATGTTGGCCAGGGCGAGCGCCAGCCCCGGACGGTGGGCCGCGCGCGGAAAGAACGCGAGCGGCCCCGGTCGCTCGGCCGCCCCCGCGCGCGCCGGCTCCGGCAGCCGCACGGCGATCGCCGCGCCGGCGAGCGGCAGCGCCGCCGTCAGTATCCACACGGCGTCGTAGCCGACGTTCGACCGCAGCAGCTCTCCGGCCACCGGGCCGAGCGAGAGCCCGCCCCATACGGCCAGCCCGAAGAGCCCGAGCGCGAGGCCCCGCCGATCCTCGGGGGCGAGGTCTACCGCCCACGTGGCCCCGGCCGTGTAGACGGCGCCCTCGCCGACCCCGACCACGAGGCGGGCGGCGACCAGTGAGAGCACGCTGCTCGACAGCAGGTAGAGCAGGCCCCCGAGCGCCATCGCTAGCGCGCCCGCGACGAGCACCAGGCGGCGTCCGCGCCGGTCGGCCTGACGTCCGGCAAGTGGGCGGCAGACGACCGACGTGATCGCGAAGGCCCCCACCACGATGCCGACGGCGAGGTCGTTCGCACGCAGGGGCCCGCGCACGTAGGCCGGCAGCACCGGCAGCGCGGCGCCGATCGCCAGGAAGGCGAGCAGCGCGGCGAAGAACACCCCTGCGCTCGCAGCGATCCCCGGGTGGCGCGCCGCGAGCGCGGCCGAGGCGCGCCGCCGGGCGGCGACGGTCGGCGGCGGGACGCTCACGGGAGAGCGCTCAGGCCCGGAGCTTCGACCACTCGGCCTTGTGCAGCCTCTTTGCCGCCTGGTAGTCGAGCAGCGCCTGCGGCGAGTCGACGTCGCCGAGCGTGGGGTGGGGCGGCACGAGGTCCTCGGCGACGGCCACGCCGAAGCGCTTGGCGAGAACCGCGCTGAGCGACTTGATCTTCATCTCGCCGAAGCCCGGCAGCGCGGACAGGTTGGCGCGCAGCTCGTCTGAGTCGCTCGCGTCTGTCCAGATGCGCGAAGCGTCGCCGCCGTAGTGCTCGCCCACGTGCAGCGCCAGCTCGTGGACGCGCTGGGCCATCGACCCGGGGAATCGATGGATCGCCGGCTTAACCCGGAACACGGGCTCGAGATCGGCGGTGGCGAGCGTGTCCGCGTCGAACGCGCCGAGCCGCTCGCGCATGGCCAGCGGTCCGGAGAAGGCCTTCTGCACGCTGACCTGCTGGTCGAGGGCGAACCCGACGAGAAGGGCCATCGGGTCCGAGGCGATCAATGCGTTGGCCTCGTCGGAGTCGGTGAAGTAGAGGCGATCGGGCATCACCCGATCCTAGCTTTCGCCGGCCGGGCCGGCGCCCGCCTTCAGGCGCGCTGCGACCAGGGCACGATCCCCAGCTCCGGTTTCGGCGGACCGTCGAGCATGGCGATGTACTCGAGCATGTGTCCGTCGGGGTCGCGAAAGTAAACGGCTGCCGCGGGCATCCAGCCGATCACACTCGGCTCATCAGCCGGCTCGCCGAAGAAGGACAGCGGCTGCAGGCCTTGCGTCTTCAGGGCCTCGGGAGCGGCCTGCACGTCGGCGAGCGCCATATCGAAGGCGATATGCAGGCGCATGCCCAGCGGCGCCGAGCCGATCGACCACAGCCCGAGCATCGCCTGCCCCGGTTTGCCGATCCAGTGGAATGCAGCGCCGCGCTCCGGAAGCTCGAGCGCGACCGGGAGCCCAACCGTGTCGCGATAGAAGGACACGGAGCGCTTCAGGTCGGAGACGGTCAGGTGCGTCTCGAACAGCCCGCGAACACTCATCGCAGCAGGCTTTGCTCTGCCGTCGCGTAGAGGCGATCGAGCACGCCGCGATCGTAGCTCAGCAGCGCCCGCCCGCTCGGCGTCGCTGCCCCGGGCCACAGGCCCAGAAAACATGGCCGAAACGGCGGCGATCGGGTAGTCTCCTTGCCAGGATTCGCTGCGGTCGGGGTAAGCAGGCCCCGGGCCGATGCCCAACGCGGGCTGTCGTCAATCACACGGAGAGGATGAACGGATGACACGGACTAGAGGACTGATCCTGGTTCTGCTCGCGGCCCTCGCGATGAGCGCCGGGCTCACGACGGCGGCCTTGGCAGCTCCCGAAGGCGGCACCCAGGCGTCGAGGGTGATCCTCTCCGAAGAAGAACTCGAAATCCAGGAACTGGCGAAGGCCAAGGAAAAGGAACGCGTCGAAGCGGCCAGAGCGAAGCTCCTGGAACGGCAGCAGAAGGCGAGGGAAAAAGCCAAAGAAAAGGCCAAAGCGGCCCAGGAAAAGGCCAAGGAAAAACGGGCCGCGGAAAAGGAAGAATACAAGCTGCTGCTAGCCGAAGCCAAGGAACAGGGGCGCCTTGCGGAAGCCGAAGCGGAAGTGCTCGCGAAAGAGGAAAAGGCGAAGGAAAAGGCCGCGGCGTTGAAAGAAAAACAGAAGGAACGCGCCTTGGCGGTAAGGGAACGGGCGAGGGAAAAGAACAAAGAATTCCTCGCGAAAGCCAAAGAAAAGGCCCGTGAACTTCGCCCCATCGAAGAAGCGAAGCTCAAAGCAAAGAAAGAACTGGAAAGACAGCGCGCGAAAGAAAAAGAAGAACGCGAAAAACTGAGGCAGGAAGCAAAAGAAAAACGGGAAAAAGAACGCGAAGAAAAACTGGCGGCCTGACGCCGCCGGTTCAGTCGCGTCCCTTAGCTGAGCCGACGAGAGACCTCGCGCCGGACGCTACCCGCGTTCGGGCGCGGGGCTTGCTATGACATCCGCCGGACTCCCTCCGGCGAACAGCGCTTGCGCGCGAGCTGCGACGAAATCGGGCAGCTCCTCGGCGATGAAGTGGCCGGAGTCCTCGCGCAGCTCGACGGCCATCTGGTCGGCGTGCGCCTCCCATTCGCCCAGGCGACGGTAGTCGACCGCCAGATCGCGCATGCCATGGAGCAAGAGGGTCGGTACGTGGAGCCTGCGGCTACGGTTCGCGCCGGCGAGGTAGGGACGAAGCTCGCGCAGCAGGAACGTGCGGTAGAGGTGCACCGTTGCGTCTGCGCGGGCGGGCTCGCGCAGCACCGCGCTGAACGTGTCGAGGACCTCAGCGCTCCAGGCGTCCTTATGCACCGCGCCCGCGCGGATCAGGCGCTTGACGAAGTCCGTTCTGCGGATCAGCGCGCTACCGATGCCAGGTGCGGAGATCGCCAGCTGGTAGAGGACCCGCCACAAGCCCAGCAGCCCGCGCGCGGAGGGGGGCTCAGCCCAGGGCGGATATATGTTGAGGGCCACGTAATGGGCGATGCGGTCGGGATGGTCGAGCGCCAGCATGAAACCGATCCAAGCTCCCCAGTCGTGGGCGAGCAGGTCTACTCGCTCGAGCTCGAGCGCATCGAGGATCGCGACGACGTCGTCGGCGAGCGTCTGCTTGTCGTAGGCGCCGGCAGGCGCGTCGCTCCAGCCGAAGCCGCGCAGGTCCGGGCAGATCACCCGGTGCCCATCCGCAAGCAGGGGGATCACCTTGCGCCAGCAGTACCAGTGCTGCGGCCATCCGTGCAGCAGCACCACCGGGTCGCCGGTCCCGGCTTCGGCGACGTGAAAGCGGATCCCCGCGGCTTCTACATCGCGGTGGCTGACGCCCTCGAGCTCGGGCATCGGCACACTGCCGGCGCGCGCGCTCACTCCGGCCCCGCCGTCGAGAGCGCTGCGTCCGTCGAGCCGGCTGCGGCAAGGAAGAGCACAGCCTGCGCGCGCGCGACGGCCCCCACGGCGCTGTCCGGCGGCAGGAGCTCCGGATGGTGTAGGGGGCGCGGGGCGAAGCCCTCCGCACCGTCGAGGCCCACGAACGCCATCGCGATGGGGGCGAGCGCGCCGTAGAAGGCGAAGTCGTCCGAGCCGCACGATCGCCACTCGCCCGCGGGGGCGAGGCCTGCGATCGGCAGAAGCTCTCTGGCACGCGTTGCGATTGTCGGGTCGTTCTCGAGGGCGGGCTCGCCTGGCACGAGCTCGACTCTAGCGCGGCAGCCATGCGCGGCGGCGACTCCGGCCGCGACCTCCGCGACCAGCGTTCGCAGCGTGAGACGGTCCTCCGCTCGGTGCGCGCGAAGGGCCGCCAGCGCCCGCGCGCTTTCCGGGATCACATTCCCCGCGCCGCCGCCCTCGAGCACGCCGACGGTCAGCACTGCCGGATGGAGCGGGTCGATGCGCCGTGAGACGAGCGCGTGCAGCGCGACGACGATCTGCGAGATCGCGAGGATCGGGTCGCGTCCACGATGCGGGTAGGCGCCGTGCGACGGCGCTCCCACGACCGTGATCTCGGCGTAGTCACATGACGCGTTCACCGTGCCGGGGTCGATCGCGGCGCTCCCCCACGGCAGTTCCGGATGCACGTGAGCGGCGACGACGCCAGCGGGTCGCACCTCGGCGAGCTCCGCGCCAGCCAGCTGCTCGGCGCCCGACGGATAGTCCTCCTCGCTCGGCTGGAAGACCGCGATCAACTGCGCGGGCAGCGCGTCGCCGACCCCTTGGGCGGCGCGCGTCAACGCGACCAGCGCCGCCATGTGCACGTCATGCCCGCAGGCGTGCATCGCGTCTCCGCGGGCGCTGAACTCGGCGCCGGTGCGCTCATGCACCGGCAGTCCGTCGAGCTCGGCGCGCACCGCCACCGCCGGCAGCCCGCCCGGGCCGACGCGTGCGATCAGCCCGGTGCCGGCGGCCGGCACGGCAGCTACCGGAAGCTCCTGCGCGACGGCGGCGGCCGTCTGCTTCTCGGCGTGTGCGAGCTCCGGGTGCGCATGCAGGCGATGGCGCAGCGCGACGGCCGACGGCAGCTCGCGCTCGACGCCCTCGAGCAGCCGACCCAGGAGCTCCTCAGTAGATGGTGGCATAGCGCCTGCAGGCCTCCTCCAGCTCGAGCTCGCCGATCGCCGCCAGCTCGGCGCGCTTGACGCTCAGGTAGGCGTCATAGAGCAGCGGCTCCATCCAACCGCGCGCGACGTCGTCCTCGGCGAGCGCCTGCAGCGACTCCTCGAGCGACGACGGCAGCGCGCCCACGCCGTAGAGCTCCGCCTCGGCCTCGTCGAGCTCGGCGGGATCGCGGTCGAGGATCGGCGGCGCGGGCAGATCGCCGCGCAGCCCATCGAGGCCGGCGCGGATGACGGCGCCGAGGGCGAGATACGGATTGGCGGTCGCGTCCGCGCCGCGATACTCGAGATGCATCTGGCTCGCCGGGTCGGCGCCGGCGATCGAGACCAGCGGCGGGATGCGAAGTAGCGCCTCGCGGTTGCCCTGCGCCAGGCAGAGCGCCCCGGCGCTCCAGCGGTGCGGCTGCAGGCGCGCCGCCGAGACCGGGCTCGGCGCCGTCAGGGCGCTGAGCGCGCGCGCGTGCTGGAGGATCCCCGCGGCGAAACGCCCGCCGACCTCGCTCAGGGACCCCGGACGGCTGCCGTCGTAGAGAATCGACTTGCCTGCCGCATCGACCAGGTTGAGGTGGATGTGCACGCCGTTGCCGGCTTCGGCCGGGTCGATCAGCGGCGCGAAGCTCGCGCGCATGTCGCCACGACGGGCGACGTCGCGCACGACCTCCCTGAACACCACGCTGCGGTCCGCGCTCGCGAGCCCCTCGGCGGGGGCGACGGGGATCTCGAACTGGTGCGCGGCGTACTCCGGGAAGAAGCGTTCGGGCTGCACACCCGCCTCGGCGAGCGCCCTCATGACTTCTGTCGCGAACGGCTCGGCGCGACGCTGTGCCTCGAGCGAGAAGGGAAGCGACGGCGGCGAATCGAGCACGAGCTGGAACTCGTGCTCGAAGCTCGCGATCACGCCGATGTCGAGCTGTGCCTCGAGCTCCTTCAGGCTGTCGCGCAGGAAGCGTCGCGGGCAGCACTCCCACGGCCGCCCGTCGGTCTCGGTGATGTCGCACAGGAGCAGCTCGAGCGCCGGCTGGCCGGTCCCCGCCGCGACCCGCACACGCGTGCCGGGGTCGGGTATCAGGCGCAGGTCGCCGACCGAGCCGAACGGATTCGGCTCTGCGAGCGGGCCGAGCGGCGTGAGCGCGTGGTTGGCCGGCACCCAGCTGACTCCCGCGTCGAGCCGCTCGCCGAGATCCTCCGCGAGCACCGAGCGGCCCCGCACGATCGCGCCCAGGTCGCAGCACACCAGCGCGACCAGGCCGGTTGCGCTCACCTCAGCGTCGCTTGGGTGATCGTGCCGTTGTCCCATATGCCCTCGAGCAGGCCGAGGGCGCCCGCTGCCGCCCGCAGGGTGGAGGCATCCTCGGCGGATCCGATCACGATCATGCCGCCGGCCGGCATGTCGGGTCGCTCGAGCGCGGCGGCGAGGCGCTCCTGCGGCTGCATGTGCAGCCCGCCGCTGCCGAGCGAAGGATAGGTGTCGGCGATCCCGTAGAGACTTCCGCCGGGGCCGCTCACGCGGCCGACCACGCACGCGAAGTGACCTACGTCCCAGTCCGGCGGGGGACCGCCGAGAGTGCCCTCGAGCAGATAATCGAGCAGCTCGTTGACGCCGGCGCGGGATCCCCACAGGTACCGGGTCGCGAAGTTGGCGACGAGCGTCACGGGATGCTCGAGCGCGGCGGCCGCGTCGAACAGGCCGCCGAGCGTCTCGGCGCTCCAGGGGCCGGTGAACGGGATGGCGGCGAGCCGCCCGCCGGAGAGCTCCTGCACCGCCTGGACGAGGCCTGCCGCCGTCGTCCCGGACAGCTTGGCGTCGTCGACGAGTGGAAGCTGCAGCCGGTAGTCGCGCCGCCCCCGTTCTCCGTGGGGGAGCACGCCGGGATCCGCGACCCGGGAGACCACGCTGCCGGCGGCGATCCCGACCGCGTCCTGGTCGACCCTCTCGCCGCCCAGCTCCTCCACGCCGGCGGTGCGCAGTGCGAGCGCCGCGCAGAACGCACCGCACAGGTCGTCTCTCTGGGGCAGCTCGGCGGCGTGGATCTGAAGCAGGGCCCGAGCCCCCGGGAGGAGCGTCATCTCAAGCGGTGCCGGCCTCGACATGCAGCCCAATATATTCGCGGGACCGCCGTGCGCCGGCACTCTCAGGTCTGGAGCCACCTCTGCCTGGGGGGAGGGAGCGCAACGAGATCGATGCGAGCGCGTCGGGGGGCCCGTGCTGATCCGTGCCCGGGCCCCCCGTGTTCGCTTCGTTGCGGACTGGCCGGCGCTCTCGCGCCGTTACGGGCTCGTCACCGAGCTGCCGTTGCTCAGCGACGAGAACCCCGTCGCCTCCTGGCAGCTGCTCGCCACGTTCTTGTGACTCGCGTCGCCAGAGGTGTACTCGGCCTTCCAGTAGTACGTATCACCGGCGGTGACCGAGGTCACCGAGAACGTCGTGTTCGACGTGGTTGCCTTGAACGGCCCGGTGCCGGCGCCGCTCGCGTCAACCACGCTGATGGCCGACGTCGGCCCGTAGGCTGTGCTCCCGCCCGTGCAGGCGCCCGGGTTCGTCACGTTCTTGAGCAGGGTGAAGACCACCGAGCCGCCGGCGTGATCGATTGTCGCCGTGTCCTGCGGGGCCCATGACTGCGCCGTCGAGATCGTGGAGTTCAGCTTGTTGACCACCAGGGTCTCGCTCTTGCATTCACTCTTTGCGGCGTTGTAGTTGCTGTCGCCGCCGTAGGCCGCCTGCCAGTAGTACGTGCCGGACTGCTGGAAGGTGACTTCGGGCGACTTCGGCACGCTCCCGTCACTGTTGACCGTCACCGCACCCGGCTGGGCGCTTATCTGTTTTCCGGCACCGGTCGTCGCTTCGGTCGAGCATGTTTCGTCGCTGTAGACGGTATAGGTGACCGTCCCGCTGGGCTTGAACGACGAGCTCCAGCTGAGCGTCGCTTCATCGTGCACCTTGTCGCCGACGTTGGCGCTCGAGGTCGACAGCGTCGTGCTGACGCCCGGCGTCTCCATCACGAGGCTCGCCTCGTTGGCGTCCCCGCATTTCGTCGCCGAGGCGCCGTTGTTGGGATCGCCGCCGTAGGATGCGACCCACTCGTAGCGTCCCGCCGAGGCCGGAACGAACGACGCGGTTGCCGCGTATTTGCCGCCCGAGTCAGGACCCGTCAGCGACTGCGCCCCGCTCGTGAACGCGAGGTTCGCCGTCGTGCCGCTCTCCACACACGTGTCGCCGCTCGCGGTCGAGGCGATGTCGAACGGCCCGTACGCCTTGAACGTGATCGTGCCGGTCGGGTTGGTCGCGCCGCTCAGCGTGGCCGTGTCGCTGATCGTGTTGGTGCTCGACAGCGTCTGCGCCGCCGACTGGTTGGAGGAGTTCGTCGTCAGTTGCGTGCAGTTGGTGATCTGCACTCCCTGCGGGGCGACGAAGTCCTTGAGCTCGTCGGTGAACGTGTTCGACGAGCGGCTCTTCAGGTAGACCGAGCCGAACGTGCCGCAGCCGCTGGTTTCCGAGAACAGCGCCTTGTAGGAGATCGACACCTCACCGAACGTGAACGGGTCCTTGGCACCGAGTCCACCGGAGTCGGTCCCGGTGATCGTGCTGAAGTTGATCGACCCCAGGGCCTCGCCGGCGGCGCCGCTAATGACGGTCCCGTTGGTCCACGCCGACCCGCTCCAGCTGTAGATCGAGATGGTCGGCTGCGTGCCGCCGTTCGCGAGGTCATAGGTGATCAACCGGTCGCCGACGCTCCGGATCGGCGTCACGTACACCGGTGAGCCCGAGTTCGTAGCGTTGTTCGCGCAGCTCGTTTTCGTGCCATCGCACGCGAGCTTGTTCAGCTCGAAGTCCATGTCGACCGTGCCGGATGGGCTGTTGACCCGCGACCAGAACAGGTCGAGGAATTTGCCGCTCGAGTTCGCCTCGCGATAGATGCCGAATCTCTGCAGATCGCTCTTGTTCGGCGGGATAGAGCCACTGACGATCGTCGGAACCGGGTTGTTCTCGCTCGTGCCCTGCCCAAACGCGTCATCGTTGCTGCCGCTTTCCTTGTCGGACTTGACAATCACACCGCTCGTCAGGTCAGCGGCGCCGCCCGAGCCGTTGCCCGATGCGAACGTCGTCCAGTCGATGCAAGGGGATGCCCCGTCAAGTGTCAGGTTCGCGCCCGCGGTCGTCACCGGCTTTTTGACGGTGCCGCCCACGATCGGAGCGTCGATCTCGAAGTTGCTGTGCCCTCCGGATACGGTGCCGGCGTCGAGCGTGTTGGGTGTCGAGCAGGCGGGTGCCTGCACAGCGCTTGAGAGCGCCCCCGAGCCGGCGGCAAAGACGACCGCGCTCGTGCACGCAGCTGCCAGCGTCATGCCGGCCAGCACACAGCGGCGGATGTGCCGCTGAGCGAGTTTCTTCAAGTCAGCCATTACTGCCCCCCATTTGATTGGACGCTCCCAGAACGCCACGATTTCCCTGGCCCACCGATGGAGCCGCGTGTTCGGTTAACGCCCGACCGGTGAAGGGAGTCCTCCACCTTCCTCTAGGTTGGACCTAGACCTACGGGAATCCAAGCACGCACCTCGGGGGCGCGCAGCGTGACCTCGCTCAGCCTGCGCCGACGGGAGGCTTGCCCGGTGCCGACAGCGGCCTTCCCTGAGCCGGGGGTGGCGCGCTCGCGTCCCCGGCGGGGGCAGCGGCTCCGTGGCTCTCGCCGGACTGGCCGCCGAGGCCGTCCGGCGCGGCGGGCGCTTGCACCGGCAGCGACGCCGGATGGCCGCCCGGCGCTTCGGCGAGCGACGTTGCGCGCTCATGGCCGGCGTTCGCTCCCGCGCCGGTCCTCCCAACCGGGCCGAGGGGGTGCCCCGCGGCGATCGGCGCCCCGCCGGGACCACTCGGCTGTCGGGCCCGACTGCCTGGCCTGCCGCTCGCAGCGCCCGCGTGCGAGCCGGCCGAGGCTTGAACACCACGCTGGGAGCCCGCCGTCTTCGGAGCGGGCGTGCCGGCCGCGAGCGAGATCCACGAATGGCCGACGCTGCTCGCAGCGGGAGAGGTGTCCTCGGAGCCACGCGAGACGCCGGCGGCGGCGCTCGGACGCGGCTCGACCCCGAGTGCGCCTGGCGGTCCACCGCCAAGCACCGGAGCGGCCGCCATGCGCCGGCCTTCACGCCAGCTGCGCATGGGCCTGCCATGCGGCCCCCTGCCGGAGGCATGCGTCCTGTGCGGCGTCGGCGCGGTGGCCGGCGTGCGGGGATCGGCGCTCGCCAGCGCCAGCGCACCCGTCACGCCCGCTCCCGTGGCCGCCAGGATCGAGACCCCCACGAGCGTCTTCGCCGCGAGCGTCGCACCGACCGTCTTGCAGGACAGACTCCCGGCTACGCTGGCGCTCTGCAGGCCGTGGGTGGTTCCTCTGCCGAGCAGATGCGCGAGCAGGCTCGCGGCGAGGGCGGGCGACAGCGCGGGGAACAGGGCGTGCAGATCGGCGCTTCGCTTCGGGATGGCCTCGGCAAGCGCAGCACACACCGTGCAGCCGCGCAAGTGGGCTCGCACGCTCCGCGGGCGAAGCATGCGCCTGTCTGCGCTGGAGATCGTGCGCTGCACGTCCTCGCACAAGATCAGCCTCCCCTCCTCGCATTCCACGAGTGAGCGACGCGCGTCGAGGATGGTGTGCTTGACCGTATGCACCGAGATCCCGAGCGAGACCGCGATCTCCTCATGCGACAAGCCGCTCAGCTCGCGCAACACCAACGCAGATCGCTGGCGCTCGGGCAGCTCGCGCAGGTCCGCGACGAGCGCCGCCAGCCGGGTGCGCTCGCCGGCTCTCTCCTCAGCCGACGGCACGCACAGCTCGGGGGCCTCCATGTCGTATACGGCGGCCCGCCGGCGGACGAGCGAGATCGCCTCGTTGTGGGCGATCCGGAACAGCCACGGGCACAGCGGCGCATCGCGTTTGCCGCGCTGAAGCGCCGCAAACGCGCGTGCGAGCGTCGACTGGAGGGCATCGCGCGCGTCGTCTCCGTCGTGCAGGATCGAGCAGGTGTAACGGTACAGGCGCTGGTTGTAGCGCTCGTAGATCATCACGAACGCGCGCTCGCTCCCGCTCTGCACGAGGCGCGCGAGCCGGTCATCCGTCATCAGCCCAAGCGGGAGGGGCAGCCCGCTCACGCGAGCGTTCACACCGTTCCTCGACGAGGCGGCCATCAGCGAAGGCCTTGGGCGGCTGAGCCATGCATCGCGCCTAATGCTCGCCGCTCCCCGCATCAGCCGCTACGGACCTATGTCTAGTGTGGGCGGCGCCGTGCGCGTCAACCCTGCTCGACGAAGGTCTAGGTGAAACCGTGGCACACGCCCCGCAGTCGTGTCGCCGCTCGGCGCTCGATCCGGCCTGCAACAATCCACGGCAGCTGATGAGCTGGGACTTCTCCACCGATCCCGACTACCAGGAGCAGCTCGACTGGATGGCCGAGTTCGTCCGCCGCGAGATATGGCCGCTCGAGTCGATCTGGCACGAGCTCGGCCTCGACGGGCTTCGGCGGGCCATTGCTCCGCTGCAGGAGGAGGTCAAGGCGAGAGGCCTGTGGGCCACGCACCTGCCGCCCGAGCTCGGCGGGCAGGGCATGGGGCAGGTGCGGCTGGGCCTCATGCACGAGATCCTCGGCACCTCGCCGATCGCGCCGCTCGCCTTCGGCAACGCCGCGCCCGACTCCGGCAACTCCGAGATCCTCGCCATGGCCGGCACGCCCGAGCAGAAGGACCGCTGGCTGCACCCGCTGCTCGCCGGCGATCTGCGCAGCGCGTTCAGCATGACCGAGCCGGACACCGCAGGATCGGACCCGACGCAGCTGCGGACCCGCGCCGTGCGCGACGGCGAGGACTGGGTGATCGACGGCCACAAGTGGTTCTCGTCGAACGGCTCGATCGCTGACTTCCTGATCGTCATGGCCGTGACGAACCCCGACGCGCGGCCGTCGCAGCGCGCCTCGATGTTCATCGTCCCGTCGGACACCCCTGGCGTCGAGATCCTGCGAGACGTCCCCACGATGGAGCACCCATGGGAGCAGTACGGCGGCTACGGCGGGCACTCGGAGATCGTCTACGACGGTGTGCGCGTCCCGGCCGCCGCGCTGCTGGGCGGCGAGGGCGAGGGCTTCGTGCTGGCGCAGCATCGGCTCGGCCCTGGGCGCATCCACCACTGCATGCGATGGCTCGGTGTCGCGCGGCGCGCCTTCGACATGATGTGCGAGCGCTCGACATACCGCTTCGCGCACGGGTCGCTGCTCTCCGAGAAGCAGACCGTCCAGACCTGGATCGCAGACAGCGCAGCCGAGATGCAGGCCGCGCGACTCATGACGCTGCACGCAGCGTGGGTGATGGACACGCAGGGGGCGCGCGCCGCGCGCAGCGACATCTCGATGATCAAGTTCTACGGAGCGAAGGTCCTGCACGACGTGGTCGACCGCGCGATCCAGGTGCACGGCTCGCTGGGCTACTCGACGGATCTGCCACTCGAGCAGATGTACCGATTCGCGCGCGCGGCCCGCATCTACGACGGTCCCGACGAGGTCCATCGCCAGACGGTCGCGCGCCAGATCCTGCACGGCTATGAGCCGCCGGCCGGCGAGGTTCCCACCGAGCATCTGCCCACCCGCCGGCGGGAGGCTCGCGAGCGCTTCAGCGAGCTGCTGGAGGCCGTAACCGCGAACGATTAGACGCCGCGGCGCCCTGCCTTGCCGCGGTCCGGGGGCGCTGGTTCTACGCTGCAGCGATGGCCACGGATGCCAGGCAGCCACCGCGGGCGTTCGATCCGAGCGCGTTTGAGAGCTTCCGCTTCGTCGCGCGCGGCCTCGATCCGGGCGGCGGGGTGACGCTGCACTACGCGCTCGACGAGGAGGTCTCCTTCGTCGAGGAGTTCGACCTGCCGGTCGACGACGTCAGCGAAGCCGACCGCGAGCGCGTGGACGGGCTGCTCTCGCTGCTGCACTGGGTCGCCGGTGTCAGCTACTTCAAGACAGCCGTGCCACCGGCCGTCGCCTGCGAGACGGGCGCTCCGGCGCCGGCCGCCGCCGCGCTGCTCGAGGCCCTCTACTCCGAGGGCCTCGCAGAGCTGGCCTACACCAACGGGCTGGCCGCGCTGCCGCGCCCGGATTTCCCGCGGGCGCCGATCCACGATCGCCGGGCCGGCTCCGGGGAGGCGGGGCCGCGACGTGTGCTCGTACCCGTCGGAGGCGGCAAGGACTCAGCCGTTGCCCTGGAGATCGTTCGTCGCTCCGGCTGCGAGCTTGCGCTGTTCTCGGTGGGGGACGCCCCGCCGATCGCCCGCACGGTGGCCGTCGCGGGACTGCCCCATCTGCTTGCGCAGCGCCGGCTCGACCCGGGCCTGCGCGCGCTGAACCGAGCCGGGGCGCTCAACGGGCACGTCCCTGTCACCGCGATCGTCTCCTGCGTGGCGCTGCTCACGGCCGCCCTGCGCGGGTTCGACACGGTGGCGATGGCCAACGAGCGCTCCGCCTCCAGCGGAAACGTGGCCTGGGAGGGGATCGAGGTCAACCACCAGTTCAGCAAGGGCCTGCGCGCCGAGCGCCTGTTGCAGGGCGCCGTCGCCGAGGTCGCGGATGGCCTGCGGATCTTCTCGGTGCTGCGGCCGGCGTCAGAGCTCGCGATCGCTCGCGCGTTCGCGCGGCTCGACGCATACCACCCGGCCTTCACCAGCTGCAATGCGATCTTCAGGACTGATCCCGCGCTGCGGTCCGCGTCGTGGTGCCGCGACTGCCCCAAGTGCAGGTTCGTGTTCCTCGCGCTCGCTCCCTTCATGAGCCCCGCCGATCTCCGCGACGTGTTCGGGGCCGACCTGCTCGACGACGAGCGCCAGTTCCCGGGGTTCGCGCTGCTGACGGCCACCGGCGGTCACAAGCCGTTCGAGTGCGTCGGCGAGGAGGAGGAGAGCCTCGCCGCGATCCGGATGCTCGCCGCCGATCCGCGCTGGAGCGAGCACAGCGTGGTGCGCCGCCTGGTGGCCGAGGTGCTGCCGGGATTCCCGCCGAGCGCAGGCGATCCCGGCGAGGCGCTGGCGCTCAGCGACGAGCATGCCGTCCCCGCGACGCTGATGGCGGATGTACGTGCGGTTCTCGGAGCTTGACGGCGCCAAGGTCGGGGTCTGGGGCGCGGGCCGCGAGATCCGCTCGTTCGCCGACCAGCTGGGGCGGCGCCTGCCATCCGCGCGCATCGCGGTAGCGGCGTTCGACAGCCCTCCGTCCGCGGACGTCCGGTCGGCTCTGCGCTCGCCGGAGCTGCGCGTGGTGACGGGCGCGGGCGCAGTGACGGCGCTCGCGGAGTGCGACGTCGTCGTTCGCTCGCCCGGCGTGTCGCTGCACCGGCCCGAGCTGCGCGCGCTTGCCGGCGCGGGCGTCCCCGTAACGACCGCCACCGCGCTGTGGCTCGCCGAGCGTGGAGGGCGCGGCGTGATCGGCGTCACCGGCACGAAGGGCAAGAGCACCACCGCGGCGCTGCTGTCCCATCTCGCGCGCGCCGCCGGTGAGACCGTCCATCTCGCCGGCAACATCGGCGTTCCGGCGCTCGAGCTGCTCGAGCAGGCGCCGACGGACATGGCTGTCGTGGAGCTCTCGAGCTACCAGATCGCCGATCTGGAGATCGGGCCGGAGGTCGCGCTGATCACGAACCTGTTCCGCGAGCATGCCGACTGGCATGGCTCAGAGGAGGCCTACCGCGCGGACAAGCTCAGGATCGTCGGCCTTCCCGGTGTGCGGGTGAGCGTCCTGAACGCCCGTCAGCCGCAGCTGGCGGCGGTGCCCGGCGCCAACGGGCACGTCGCCTCCTATGGCGAGCCCGGTGGCTGGGACCTGGCGCCGCTCGGGATCGCCTTCAATGGCGAGATCGCGCTGCCGAGCGCCGAGCTGCCCCTGCGCGGCGAGCACAACGCGCTCAACCTGTGCGGTGCTCTGGCGGCGCTCGAAGCCTTCGGCGTGACGCCGCCGCCGCTGCGCGAGGCATTGCGCGACTTCCACGGGCTGCCACACCGGCTCGAGACGGTCGCCGAGCACGACGGCGTCATGTGGGTCGACGACAGCATCTCCACGACGCCCGAGTCCGCCATCGCGGCCCTCGCGAGCTTTCCCGACCGCGAGGTCGTGCTCATCGCCGGCGGTCAGGACAGGGGCCAGGACCATGAGGAGCTCGCTCGCGCGATCGCCGCCAGGAGCGCGACGGTGATCGGAGTGCCCTCCACCGGAGCCCGGCTGATCGCAGCCGCCCTCCGAGCGGGCGTGTCGGAGGAGCACGCGATCGAGGCGGCCGACATGGAGGCTGCCGTCACGCTCGCCCGGGCGCGTGCGCGCGCGGGGACCGTGGTCCTGCTCTCGCCGGCAGCCCCGAGCTATGACAACTACCGCGACTTCGAGGAGCGCGGCGAGCGCTTTCGCTCCCTCGCCGCGTCTCGCCAGCCGCCGGCCGCCAAGGCCTGACCGGCCGGCGGACGCCTCGGGCTGGGCCCAGCTCGCGAGCTTTATGCGCGGCGGGCCGGCCGGTTGGCGGCGTGCGTCAGCGCTCGCCCATGCCGCGCCGCCACAGGAACACGTACCAGCACGTCACCACGATCACGAACGCGATCGGAATCACGAGCGTGAGGATCGATCCGGCGAGGAACGTGGCGAGCGGCGCGATTGTGCCTGACATTGGAACCTCCTAGTGCTCGCCCGCGAGCCGGGACGGCCTTGCCCGGATCGAGGCCGGCGTGAGCCAACGGTGGACGTAGACGAATATTACGATCACGAACGTGATGGATCCAGGCACCCACATCACCCCGGCGGCGATCTGCTGATCGGCCATCGCCGAGATCCCGCCCGGGCGTCCCACCTGGTGTGCGTAGTGGGCATAGAGCGGATGCGGGGCGAGGGCGAGCACGACGGCGAGCAACCAGCTGACCACCATCGCGCCGACCACGTAGAGCACGCGCTGCACGGAGCTCAGCGCGGCATGCAGCGGCGGGGAGTCGATCACCTGCTTCCAGAACATCAGCGCGGTGCCGAAGAACAGGGTGTGCTCGAGGGCATGCAGGGCGCCCGAGCGGAGCGTTGCGTCGAACATCGCCGGCAGATGCCACGCCAGCAGCACGACGGAGAACAGCACGAAGCTGGGCGCGGGCCTGCCCAGGGTCCGGATCGTCCAGCGCAGAGGCGCCATCCGCTCGCCCAGCGCGAGGCTGCGGCCGAGCGAACGGCGTGTCGCGAGCGGCAGCGCGCGCCACAGGCGCACCCATGGCCGGGCCACGACCATCAGCGGGGGCGCCACCACGAGCAGCAGCACGTGCTGGACCATGTGCGCCCAGAAGAGCTTCTCGCTGAGCGCCTCGATCGGCGAGCTGAGCGCCACGGCGAGCACGACGAGCGAGGCATAGAAGCAGAGACCGCGCCAGCGGTGCTCGGCCTCCAGCCGGGCGGGCGTAACCGTGCGCCTGTCGCCCAGCCAATAGAGGATCGCCAGGTCGATCGCGAGGACCAGCGGCGGGTTCAGCGACCAGTCCCAGAACCCCGGCGTCGCTGCCGCTGCGCTCATGCTCAGAGGAGGTACAGGACCACGTACGTCACCACGCCGATCGCGGCGAGGAACGTCCAGTAGAACACCGCCGCGTCGAGCCCGGGGGCGATCAGTAGGTCCGCCTGTCTGATGTCGCCCTCGGCGGACGCGGGTTCGCGGCGCGCGCGCAGCTCGGTCGCGACCTGCGTCTCGAGCCAGTACATCGTGCCGAGCACGGCGATCACGTAGAGCGCCGTCCACGCGCAGAACACGCTGGCAAAGGCGCCGTCGGTCGGGCCGAAGTGCTGCCTGGTGTACTCGATGCACTGCAGGGCGACCGCGGCCAGGCCCAGCACGACGCCGCCGATCGCGGGGTTGAGCCAGCTGCGCGAGCCGGCTTTCATCTGCCGGCCAGCGACGATCGCCAGGGCGGCGCTCACGACCACGCATGCGATGATCGCCGCGCCGAGCGCCTGGCTGGGGTCGATGTGCCCGTGGCGCCAGAGGTGCTCCTGGTTGATCGAGCGCAGGTAGAAGTAGGCGAAGATGAAGGCCAGGAAGAAGAACGTCGTGGCGCCGGCGAGCAGGCGCGCAGCGACCGACAGCGCGCGCGCCCCGACGTCCGGCGGCTCCGGCGGGATCTCGGCGCCCGCGGGAACCGCCGGGACCTGCAGGCCCAGCGGCAGCTTTTCGCTCGGCGAGGCCATCGTCAGGTCCCCGCCGATGCCGGCTGGGCCCCCGTGACCGTCAGCGGCACGCCGTAGTCATACGGGTCGGAGTCGAAGACTGGGATCTGCTCGAAGTTGTTGACAGGCACCGGGTGCGGGATCTGCCACTCGATCGACTTCGAGCGCCACGGGTTCTGCTCGGCGCGGATACGCGCGAAGATCATCGAGTAGACGGTGTTCGCGATGAAGATCAGCATCGAGAAGCCGAGCACGAACGCCGAGATCGAGACCCAGGTGTTGAGCGCATGCAGGTTGCTCGCATACTCGCTCACGCGCCTCGGCTGCCCCTTCATGCCGAGCACGAACAGCGGCATGAACGTTGAGTTGAAAGCGATGAACATCAGCCAGAAGTGGACCTTGGCCAGGCGCTCGTTGAAGCGCAGGCCCGTCATCTTCGGCACCCAGTAGTAGATGGCGGCGAAGAAGGTGAAGATCAGGCCGCCCATGATCGTGTAGTGGAAGTGCGCCATCGTGAAGAAGCTCCCGTGCGTGCCGGTGTCGCTGGGAGCGTCGGAGACGAACACCCCAGACAGGCCGCCGATCAGGAAGTTGAACACCCACGCGATGCAGAACAGCATCGGCACGCTGAAGGTACTTCGCGCCTTCCACAGGGTGCCCATCGCGCACAGGAAGATGAACCCGGTGGGGATCGAGATGATCTCGGTCGAGAGCATGTAGAAGGGGCGCAGGTCGGCGTTGATGCCGCTGACGAACAGGTGGTGCTGCCAGACGAAGAAGCTCAGCAGGGTGACGCCGAGCATCCCGGACACGGCCAATCGGTAGCCCCACAGCGGCTTGCGCGTGAACACCGGCAGCAGCTCCAGGATGATCCCGAATCCGGGGAGCGCGAGGATGTAGACCTCGGGATGCCCGAAGAACCAGAAGAGGTTCTCGAACAGGTATGAGCTGCCGCCGCCGCCGGGGACGAAGAACGAGGTGTCGATCGTGCGGTCCAGCGCCGCCATCGTCAGCGTGGCCACGAGCATCGGCGCGGCGAGCACCATCAGCACCGACGTCGCCAGCACCGACCAGACGAAGATCGGCAGGCGCGACCAGGTGAGCCCCGGTGCTCGCATGGTGAGGATCGTGGCCATCATGTTCAGCCCGAGCAGGCACATCGAGATGCCGACGAGGGCGAAGAAGATGATGTAGGAGTCCATGCCCATCACGGCCTGGTCGTTGAGCGGCTCATAGCCCGTCCAGCCGGTCGGGAAGCCGCCGAAGAAGATCGTCGAGGTGAGGATGAAGCCGGCTGCCATCAGCAGCCAGAAGGTGAGCGCCTCGACGCGGGGAAAGGCCATCCTCCGCGCGCCGATCAGTATCGGCACGAAGTAGTTCGCGAACGGGCCGAGGATGCCCGAGGTCATCATCCCCATCATCATCGTGCCGTGCATGCCGACGAGCGAGATGTACTGGCCGGGACCGACGAAGGTCGGCGTCGAGTGCAGCAGCTCGGTGCGGATCAGCATCGCGTTGAGGCCGCCGACGAAGAAGAAGACCCCGATTCCAATCAGGTACTGCATCCCCACGACCTTGTGGTCTGTGCAGAGGCCGAAGTAGCGCCCGATGCCCTCTTCCTCCTTCTCGCGCAGCGACGCCGGCCGGCCGAGCATCCGCGAGACCGGGTAGTTGGCGAAGCCGAGGCCGATCAGGAAGCCGACGACGCCGAACAGGTAGGCGAGGAGCAGCGCTACGTCGTTCTCGTCGGTCGCCGATTGGAATTCGAAGCTTTTGCCCGATATCTGGTGGCCGATGAACCAGCCCAGGTAGTAGCCGCCGACGCCGAGCAGGACGGCGGTCAGCAGGTTGAAGCCGATCAGTCGCCGCCACATGGGCCTGCGCGCCGGCTGGGGGGTGTAGGCAGCTGCTGTGGTCGTTGTCATCCTGCGCGCCTCGTCGGTTCGGGGAGATAGGTCGTGCTGTACTTCGGGAGGAGCTTGGTCGCCGGGGCGTAGGTCACCTGCGCCTGGCGGATCCAGGTTTCGAATTCAGCCGACGTGACGACCCGGCCGTGATCGAACATCTCGCCGTGCCAGAGGCCGCAGAGCTCGGAACAGCGGACTTCGAACTGCCCCACGCGCGTCGGCTCGACGAAGGCGATGTTGTCGACCTGCGGGTTCGCGTCGGCCTTGACGCCGAGCTGGCGAGCCCAGAAGGAGTGGATCACGTCGAGCGACGTGACGTGGAGTTCGATGATCTTGCCCTCCGGGATCACCAGGTGCGGGACCTCGACGCCGCCGTAGGTGGGATAGCGGTAGGTGAACGCCCACTGCTGGCCGATCACCTGGACCGGTAGCTTGGGCCCCTTGGGCACGGTCAGCGGACTGGGACCGTTTCCCGACCCGGCGCCGTCGTCGGACAGCAGGCGCACGGTGCCGTAGGTGGCGAGCGAGAGCACCAGCAGCGTTGTGATCACGATCCACGTCGTCTGCAGGCGGGCGTCGCCGCGGATCGCCGGGCCTTCGAGCACCGCTCCGCGAGACTGGCGGAAGTAGATCGAGGAGTAGATCAGGTAGATCACGACCAGCAGCAGCACCGGCGTGGCCATGGCCAGCAGCACCGTGTTGTCGGTGGCCTGACCCGACGCCTGGTCGGTGGCGTTGCCCGGCGGCAGGATCGGCGCCAGCAGCACGACGACCAGCGGCGTGGCGATGACCGTCGCGAGCAGCCAGATCGCGCCGAAGCGGCGTGCGTGGTTCGGTTCGCTCATCGCCTACGCGACCTAGACCACATCGATAAACCCGTCCATGTATCCCAGCGTCTGCATAGGGCCGCCGTTTCCGTCGAGCCAGCCGGCTGCGCACGGAACGAAGCACTGCCATCTGAAGCGGCCCTTGTTACCCGTGCGGAAGCTGAAGGTGACCGTCCTGTGGGTGGCGCCTTCGCAGGGCGCGAATTCACACTGGTTCTTCGCTTCTTCAGGGACACCGGGCAGGGGTACGAACACGCCCAGCTCGGGCACCACGAAGGTGTGCGAGGCTTCTTCGGGGTCGATCGAGCTGACCGCCTTGCCGTCGACGGTGGCCGTCCCGCCGACGGTGCCCTGCACCTGGGCCAGGAACGGGTTGCGCAGCCCGCTGGCCCCGTCGAACTGATAGAGCGTGACGTGCACGACGGAGTGCGCGGGAACGGTGTAGTCGGTGCTGTGCACCCACTTTCCGTTCCTCCTGACGAGGTATGACACCCAGTCGGGGTGCCTCGGGCTGTACTTCGGGCCGATCGCGGCGACCGTCTCGAGGGTGAGGTTGGCGCCTTCGCTGTTGGCCGGCGCGGTGCTCGCCGCGATCTCTTTGGGGAAGCTGGTCGCCCAGTCCGCCACGTACAGCGCGATCAGCGCTCCCACCGCGAGGACGGCGACGATCACGGCCACCAGCTTCTTTGCAAAAAGGCTCAACCGGCTCCCCAAAAGCTCACGACGCTCTCCCTGTGAAGCAGTTGCTCCCCCCGGTGTCGCCACTCTATATATGCCCGTGGCGCGAGTTCACAACCTTAGAGGTTTCTAAGAGGATTTTCATGGAAGGTTTACACGTTCCCGGAGTCGTCTCGGTGTCCGACGTCGACCGAGAGACCCATGCTCCCCGCCGGGAGAGCTCCCGCGGCGCGCTGCGCTCGTGCGGATACGATCAACTCTTGCCGCCGTTGCAACCACCTGCGAGCGATCCCCCCCGCGACCGAGCCGGTGATTCCGGGTCGAGAGAGCAAGCCCGCGTGCCCGAGCGACCCACGCTGGACGGCCTGGAGGACAAGTGGAGCGCGGCCTGGGATCGCGACGCCTCCTATCGCTTCGATCGCGCCGCTCCGCGCGAGCGCGTGTTCTCGATCGACACGCCGCCGCCGACGGTCAGCGGGTCGCTGCACGTGGGACACGTCTTCTCCTACACGCATACGGACACCGTCGCCCGCTACAGGCGGATGCGCGGCATGGAGGTCTTCTATCCGATGGGCTGGGACGACAACGGCCTGCCGACCGAGCGTCGCGTGCAGAACCACTTCGGCGTGCGCTGCGATCCGTCTGTGCCCTACGACCCGGACTTCACGCCGCCGGCCGAACCCTCCGAGCGCGAGCCGGTGGCGGTGTCGCGGCCGAACTTCGTGGAGCTCTGCCTGCGACTCACCGAGAGTGACGAGCAGGTGTTCGAGGCCCTGTGGCGCAGGCTCGGCCTGTCGGTCGACTGGTCGATGACCTACACGACGATCGGCGCGCTCGCCCAGCGCATCTCCCAGCGCTCGTTCCTCGGGCTGCTGGACCGCGGTGAGGCCTACCAGCTGGAGGCGCCGACGCTCTGGGACGTCGACTTTCAGACTGCTGTCGCGCAGGCCGAGCTGGAGGATCGCGAGCGCCCCGGCGCGATGCACCGCGTCCGCTTCGCGTCCGTGGACGGGGCCGCGGAGGCGCTGATCGACACGACGCGCCCCGAGCTGATCGCCGCGTGTGTCGCCGTGCTCGCACACCCTGACGATGAGCGCCAGCGCGGGCTCGTCGGCGGGGAGCTGCTGACACCGCTGTTCGGCACCCGCGTGCCTGTGCTCACGCATCCGCTCGTCGACCCCGAGAAGGGGACCGGCCTGGTGATGGTGTGCACCTTCGGCGATCTCACGGACGTGATCTGGTGGCGCGAGCTCGGGCTCGCGGTCCGCTCGGTGCTGGGCCCCGACGGGCGGCTCCTGGAGGTGCCGTGGGGCGCACCCGGCTGGGAGTCGCAGGACGTGTCGCGTGCGCGGGAGAGCTATGCCGAGCTGCAGGGCAGGACCATCAACCAGGCGCGCAAGCGGATCGTCGAGCTGCTGACCGAGTCGGGTGACCTCGTCGGGGAGCCGCAGCCGGTCACGCGGGCGGTCAAGTTCTTCGAGAAGGGCGAGCGGCCCGTGGAGATCATCACCAGCCGCCAATGGTTCATCCGCACGGTCGAGCATCGCGAGGAGCTTCTGGCGAGGGGTCGCGAGCTGAGCTGGCACCCGCCATACATGCGCGCGCGCTACGAGGACTGGGTGGAGGGGCTCAACGGAGACTGGTGCGTGAGCCGCCAGCGCTTCTTTGGAGTGCCGTTTCCGCTGTGGTACCCGCTCCACGAGAGCGGAAGGGTCCTCTACGACCAGCCGATCGCGGCGAGCGCGGAGCAGCTGCCGGTCGATCCCTCGACCGACGTGCCCGATGGCTACACGCCAGAGCAGCGCGGCGCGCCGGGCGGGTTCATCGGCGACCCCGACGTGATGGACACCTGGGCCACCTCCTCTCTGACGCCGCAGATAGCCGGGCATGCCGGCGAGGACGAAGAGCTGTTCGCGAAGGTGTTCCCGATGGACGTGCGCCCGCAGGCCCACGACATCATCAGGACGTGGCTGTTCACGACGATCCTGCGTTCGCACCTCGACTACGACGTGCTGCCGTGGCGCAACGCCGCGATCTCCGGCTGGGTGCTCGACCCCGATCGCAAGAAGATGTCCAAGTCCAAGGGCAACGTCGTCACGCCGATGCACCTGCTCGAGGAGTACGGCGCCGACGCGGTGCGCTACTGGGCAGCCAACGGCAGGCCCGGAACCGACACGGCGTTTGACCCGCAGCAGATGAAGGTCGGGCGCCGCCTCGCGGTGAAGCTGCTCAACGCTTCCAAGTTCGCGCTCGCCGACCTTCCGCCGGAGGGGCCGGCGCTCAGCCATCCGCTGGACCGCGCGGTGATCGCGCGGCTGGCTTCGGTCGTACGGGACGCGACCGACAGCTTCGAGGAGTACGACTACGCGCGGGCGCTCGAGCGCATCGAGGACTTCTTCTGGTGGTACTGCGACTTCTACCTCGAGCTGGTGAAGGGCCGCCGCTACGACGTCGACCCGCAGGTGAGCGCGTCGGCAAGCCGCGCGCTGCGGCTCTCGCTCTCGGTGTTCCAGCGCCTGCTCGCCCCGTTCCTGCCGTTCGTCTGCGAGGAGGTGTGGTCGTGGTGGCAGGAGGGCTCCGTGCACCGCGCCGCGTGGCCCGACGCCGATGAGCTCGCGGCGGCAGCCACGGCAGCGGAGCGCAACGGCGAGGAGATGGCACTGGCGGTGACGGCCGATGTGCTGCGCGAGGTGCGCAAGGCCAAGTCCGAGGCCCGCCGCCCGATGCGCTCCCCGGTGCGGCGCGTGGTCGTGCGCGACACGGCGCAGCGGCTGCAGGCGCTTGAGCTCGGATCGGGCGACCTGGTCGCGGCGGGCGCGATCGAGCTCCTGGAGCCCGTCGAGGACGAGGGGTTCGCGGTCGAGGTGGAGCTGGCGCCCGACCCGTCGCAGTGAGCGGGGGCGAGCGGTAGCCGCGGCCGCCGTGGCCGCAGCTCGACGCCTCGGGTAGGGTCCGCGGCGTGGAGCGGACGCTGATAGCCGAGCTGGGCCAGAAGGTCGGCGAGCGGGTGAGGATCCGCGGCTGGGTGCATGCGCTGCGCGACCAGAAGCGCGTGCAGTTCCTGGTGATCCGCGACGAATCCGGGCTGGCACAGGTCGTGCTGGCGAAGGAGGATCCGCCGAGCGAGCTCAACGAGGCGGTCTCGGCGCTGACGGCGGAGTCCGCCGTCACGATCCACGGCACCGTGATCGCGGATGACCGCGTCAATCTTGGGGGTCTGGAGGTCCGCTTGGAGGAGCTGCAGGTCGACTCGCTCGCCGAGCCGGAGGTGCCGATCGCCGAGGACTCGGCGCTGGACAAGCGCATCGACTGGCGATTCCTCGACCTGCGCCGCCCCGACAGGCGGCTCATCTTCGAGGTGCAGACGACCGCCGAGCACGCGATGCGCGAGTTCTGGCGCCGAGAGCGCTTCATCGAGCTGCACACGCCCAAGTTCATGGGCTCGGCGAGCGAGTCGGGCGCCGAGCTGTTCAAGGTCGAGTACTTCGAGCGCGAGGCATACCTCGCCCAGTCGCCCCAGTTCTACAAGCAGATGGCGATGGCAGCGGGATTCGGAAAGGTCTTCGAGATCGGACCGGTGTTCCGCGCCAACCCGTCGTTCACCTCACGCCACGACACGGAGTTCACGAGCGTAGACGTGGAGATCTCATGGATCGACTCGCACGACGACGTGATGTCGTTCGAGGAGCGGTGGCTGGCCCACGTGCTGGCGAGGGTGAAGGAGACGCATGGCGCCGCGATCGAAGAAGCGTTCGACACGGAGGTCGTGGTGCCGGCGCTGCCGTTCCCGCGCATCACGCTGGAGCGCGCCAAGGAGCTGCTGCGCGAGCATGGACACCAGGCCCCCGGCCCGCTGGACGACCTCGACCCGCCCAGCGAGCGCGCGCTGTCGGCGATCGTCGCAGAGCAGCAGGGCCACGAGTTCGCGTTCGTGACCGACTATCCGACCACCGTGAGGCCCTTCTACCACATGCGACACAGCGAGCGGCCGGAGCTGACGAAGAGCTTCGACCTGCTGTGGAAGGGGGTCGAGCTCACGACCGGCGCCCAGCGCGAGCACCGCTATGAGCAGCTGCTGGCGCAGGCGGAGGACAAGCGCGTGGACGTCGGCCCGATCCAGTACTACCTCAACTTCTTCCGCTTCGGCGCCCCGCCCCACGGGGGGTTCGGCTTCGGGCTCACCCGCCTGCTGATGCAGCTGCTCGGCCAGGACAACGTGCGCGAGGTGACGTTCCTGTATCGCGGTCCGCACCGGCTCGAGCCATAGGACGCCCGCCACCGGCTTGGCCGGCGTTGCCGCGTCTCCGGAGCGTCCCGTCCGCGGGCATGTCTACCTTCAAGTCATGCTCTTGAACGAGCTCAGCGACGGCATGGAGATCGACCAGGTGCTGCTGGTCCGCGAGGCCGAGCGCCGCCAGCGGCGCGACGGCGGCGACTACCTGCGGCTGCAGCTGGGCGACCGAACCGGCGCCGTTGCGTGCATGGTCTGGGAGGAGCTGGTGGAGGTGGAGGAGCTGGCCCGCGCGGGCACCGCGCTGAGGATTCGCGGCCGCTACACCGTGCATCCGCGCTTCGGCCCGCAGATCAACCTGCGAGAGCTCGAGCCGGCGGCGCCGGGGAGCTATGCGCCGGAGGACCTCAGCGACGGTCCGGCGCGCTCGGCCGAGCAGATGGAGGGCGAGGTGCGCGAGCTCGTCGAGACGATCCAGGAGCCGCACCTGCGCATGCTGCTCGAGCGCGTGCTCGGCGAGGGCTCGGAGATGTGGGCCGGCTACCGGGCGGCGCCGGCGGCGAAGTACTACCACCAGGCCTACCGCCACGGCCTGCTCGAGCACTGCCTCGGCGTGGCGCAGGCGGTGAGCGCGATCAGCGCCACCTTCCCCGGCATCGACCGTGACGTCGCCGTGACCGGCGCGCTGCTGCACGACATCGGCAAGCTCGAGGCCTACACGGACGAGCCGCGCAACATAGACCTCACCGACGCGGGCCGGCTACATGGCGAGATCGCGCTCGGCTACTACCGCATCCGCCGCGCGATCGAGGAGATCGAGGGGTTCCCGGCCGAGCTGGCGCAGGCTGTCGGGCACATCATCCTCTCCCACCACGGCACGCTGGAGCACGGCAGCCCGGTCGTTCCGTGCACGCGCGAGGCGACCCTCGTGCACATGATCGACAACCTCGGCGGGCGTCTCGGCAGCTTCGATCGTCTCGAGAAGGAGCTCGCCCCCGGCAGATGCTGGTCGCCGTTTGACCGCGCGATCGGCGCCGGCGCCTTCTTCGCAGAGCGGCGCGGAGAGGGCCCGGAGCCGGGCCGGCTGCCGGAGCCGGCCCGCGAAGCGGCCTGAAACGCCGCAAATAGCGGGACGCCGGTTGGTCCCCGCTGCATCCGTCTCGCCGTCGGCTTCTATCTTTTGTGACCGATGGCAAAGGACACCGAGAAGCTGATCCGCCAGCTGTCGCTGATCTCGTACCTGATGGCCGAGCGCCGGCCCGTCACGGCTGTCGAGATCCGGCGCGACGTGGAGGGCTACAGCGGCATGAACGAGGACGCGTTCGCGCGGCGCTTCTACGCGGACCGCTCCGAGCTCGAGTCGCTGCGCATTCAGCTGACGGTCGAGCGCCCGGCCGACGGGGCGGCCGAGCAGGAGAACTACTCGCTGCGGCCGGAGAACTTCCACCTGCCGTCGATCGCGTTCACCGACAAGGAGCTCGCCGCCCTGCAGACGGCGCTCAGCCTGCTCGATGGCGAATTCGCCTATGCCGAGCCGCTGCGCCTGGCGCTTCAGCAGATCACGTGGGGCCGTCCCAGCCCTCTGCGAGCTCCCGAGCAGCGGTCCGTCGCGCTCGGGATCACGGCGTCCGCCGGCGGCCATGACCTCTCCGCCCGCCTGGCGAAGGTCGAGACGGCGATCTTCCGCAACAAGACGATCGTGTTCGACTACTACACGATGGAGCGCGATGAGGTGAGCCCGCGCCGGGTCGATCCCTACCACCTGTTGTTCCAGGGCGGCCAGTTCTACCTCCTCGGATATGCGCACGAGCGCGATGCGATTCGCGTGTTCCGCCTGTCGCGCATCCGGGGCAAGGTCTCCTATGCGACGAAGGCCGAGCACGACTTTCATCGTCCGGCGGACTTCGACCCACGCGCCTATGCCGCGCGTGCCGACTGGCAGCTCGGCGACGAGCGAACCGGCGCTGAGGTCCTCATCTCAGAGCGGATCGCCTGGCAGGTCGAACGTCACTTCGGGCGCTATGGGGAGATTCGGTCGCCCGACGAGAGCGAGGGCGCGGAGGAGGGGGACAAGGTCTTCGTCACCAGCTATTCGAGCCCGCGTGGCCTCGTCTCGTGGGTGCTCGGGTTGGGCGTGCACGCGCGGCTGCTCGGCTCAGAGGAGCTGATGAGCGAGTACGAGCGGCGGCTGGAGCTGCTCGAGGAGCGCCACGGCGAGACCCCGCCGAGCCAGCCGCGCCGCAGCCGCTCGCAGGCCGCGAAGGCCGGTGACGCCTCGCAGCCGGCCAGGCCGGCGCAGTCGCGCGCACGTGCAGGGCGCCGAGCCGGCGCGGGCGTCGGCGAGGGGGAGGGGGGCCGGGCGGACGCGGCGATCCGCCCCGAGCGTTTCGCGCGCCTGGTGACGCTCGCGAGCATCCTGATCAAGGCCGGCCGCGCCGGCGAGCCGGTCGTCATCACTGACGTCTGCGAGCGGCTGCAGATCAGCGAGGAGGAGCTGCGCGAGGACGTGAACGTGCTGAACGTTGTCAACTTCGGCGGAGGCTCCTACGTGCTCTACGCGGAGTTCAAGGAGGAGGAGGGCGAGATCGAAGTCGATCCGGAGCCCTACAGCGACAACTTCGACCGGCCGGCCCGCCTGCTTCCCGTGGAGGCGAAGGCGCTGGTGGCGGCTATCGACCTGATCGGCGAGCACATCCCCGAGGGATCGCTCACGTCGGCACGGGAGAAGATCGTCGCCGCGCTCGGCGAGGACCCGATGGAGCAGGGGCTGCAGGTGGCCAGCGCGAGCGGCGACGACTCCGGCGTCGCACGGCTGGTCTCCAAGGCGATCATGAGGCGCAGGATGATCGAGATCGAGTACTACAAGGAGAACGAGGACGAGCTGTCGCTGCGAAGGGTCGAGCCATATGCGCTCACGAACGGCCGCGAGGGCTGGTACGTGGCGTCGTTTGACCCCGAGCGCGACGGCGTGCGCCACTTCCGCCTCGACCGCATCAAGCGCGCGACGGTGACGGAGGAGACGTTCGAGCCGCGGCCCGAGGTCGACCCCGCGGCGGAGGTCGACGGCTGGCTGCGCACCGGTGAGGTGGAGGCATCGCGCAGCGCGCGCGTGTGGGTCTCGCCCGAGCGGGCGCGCTGGGTGCGCGAGGCGCGCCGGGTGGTCGAGGAGTGGAGCGACGGGGCGGTCATAGTCGAGCTGAGCTTTGCCGGCGTGGACTGGCTCGTCCGCGAGATACTCAAGGAAGCCGGCGATGCGGCGGTGCTCGAGCCGCAGGACGCCCGCGACGCCGTGCGCGCCGCCGTCGCTCGGCTGCGGGAGTCGCACGCGGCTCCGGCGGGCGTGTAGCGCGGCGGCACGGCGGTGCGCGACCGCATGCCGGTACGTTCCCGCGCGTGAGCCGGCGCGAGCTGATCAGGATGGGAGCGGAGGAGGTCGCGTCGTTCCTGGCCGAGCAGCGGATCATGACGTGCGCCACGGCCGGGCCGCGTGGGTGGCCGCACCTGATGCCGCTCTGGTATGTGCTGCGTGAGCCGCCGTCCGGCGACGCCGCTCCGCGCCTGTGGGCCTGGACCTACGCGGCGTCGCAGAAGGTCCGCAACCTCGAGCGCGACCCGCGCGCCACTGTGCAGGTCGAGGCGGGCGAGGAGTATCAGCTGCTGCGCGGGGTGATGCTCGAGTGCGAGGTGATCGTCCATCGCACGCCGGAGACGGTCGCCGCCCTGGGACGGGAGATATTCGGGCGCTATGCGGCCGCCCCCGGCGAGCCTCCCGCACCTGAGCTTCCGCCGGAGGTCGCCGCGATGGTCGAGCGGCAGGCCGCAAAGCGCGTCGGCCTCGAGTTCGTCGAGCGCCGGCGGGCCAGCTGGGATCATCGCAAGCTCGGCGGCACCTACTGAGGCTCGCCATGACAGTGGCGGCGGATGCGAGCCCCTCGGCACGCGGCCGTCGGGGCGCTCGGTAGGGTGATCCGGCGATGGAGCCGCTCAAGGGACTGATCCTCTCCGGAGGCAAGGGCACGCGCCTGCGCCCGATCACGCACACGAGCGCCAAGCAGCTCGTGCCCGTTGCGAACAAGCCCGTGCTGTTCTACGGGATCGAGGCGATGGCAGAGGCCGGTATCGAGCAGGTCGGGATCATCATCGCGCCGGAGACCGGCGCGGAGATCGAAGCCGCTGTCGGCGACGGCTCGCGCTTCGGGGTGGTGATCTCCTACATCGTGCAGGACGAGCCGCTGGGGCTAGCGCACGCGGTGCTCACCGCCGAGGCGTTCCTGGCGGCCAGCCCGTTCGTCATGTACCTCGGCGACAACCTCCTGCAGGGCGGGATCTCGGATCTCGTGGCGGCCTTCCGCGAGAGCGCGCCGGACGCGCTGATCCTGCTCACCCCGGTCCCGGACCCCGAGCATTACGGCGTGGCCGAGCTCGACCCTGCGAGACCGCGCGATGAGGACCCCCAGCCGGCGGCGCTCGGGCGCGTCGTGCGTCTCGTGGAGAAGCCCGTCGAGCCGGCGACCGACCTGGCGCTCGTCGGCGTCTACATGTTCACGGCCGCCGTCCACGACGCCGCACGCGCGATCGTTCCGTCTGCGCGGGGAGAGCTCGAGATCACCGACGCGATCCAGCATCTCGTCGACGCGGGCATGCGGGTCGAGCCACACATCGTCCGCGGCTGGTGGAAGGACACGGGGCGCCTGGAGGACATGCTCGAGGCCAACCGCCTGATCCTCGACAACATGCTCGAGCGCGTAGAGGGCGAGCTGGTGGACTCGCAGATCGACGGGCGCGTGGTGATCGAGCAGGGAGCGCGCCTCGAGCGCACGATCGTACGGGGCCCGGCGATAGTCGGTGCAGGAGCGCAGCTGAAGGACTGCTACATAGGCCCCTACACGGCGATCGGCGAGCGCTGCGAGATCACCGGAGCCGAGGTCGAGCACTCGATCCTGCTCGCCGGATGCATCGTCTCGCATCTCGACGGGCGCATGGAGTCCTCGCTGCTCGGCCGCAACGTGACGGTGCGGCGCGGCGAACGCCAGCCTCGCGCCTACCGGTTCATGGTGGGGGACAACTCCGACATCTCGATCCTGTGAGGGTGCTCGTGACAGGCGCCGCGGGCATGCTCGGCCGGGACGTAATGCGCGCGGGCGAGCGCGGGGGGCACGAGCTCGTGCCGGTCGACCTGCCCGAGATCGACATCACCGACGCGTCAGCTGTGGAGGACCTGCTGGACCGCCTGCTGGGCGAGCCGGGATCGCTGGACGGGCTCGTCAACTGCGCCGCCTGGACCGATGTGGACGGCGCCGAGACCCGGCGGGCGCAGGCGCATGAGGTCAACGCGGACGGCGCCGGCAACCTGGCGCGCGCGGCGGCGCGTCGCGGCGTTGCGCTCGTGCAGATCTCGACCGACTACGTCTTCGACGGCTTCGCGCCGCGCGACGTCCGGGGCCGTCCGCGTCCGTATGTCGAGTCCGACCCAACCGGGCCGAGCTCGGCCTACGGTCAGACCAAGCTCGACGGCGAGCGCCAGGTGCTCGCGGCCTCGAGCCGTCACACCGTCGTGCGCACCGCCTGGATGTATGGGGTCGACGGACCGAACTTCGTCGACACGATGCTGAGACTGGCCGGCGAGCGCGACGTGGTGCAGGTCGTAGACGATCAGATCGGCTCGCCGACCTGGTCGGGGCACCTTGCCCCCGCCGTGCTGGGGCTGCTCGAGCGCGAGGTCCGCGGAGTCGTGCACCTTGCTGGTGGCGGCGAGATCTCGTGGAGCGGCTTCGCGAGCGAGATCTTCCGCCAGGCCGAGATCGAGTGCGCGGTGCAGCCGGTGAGCAGCGCGCAGATGGCGCGCCCGGCCCCCCGCCCGGCCTGGTCGGCGCTCCAGTCAGAGCGCGCGGACGTCCTGCCGATGCCCGACTGGCGCGAGGGGCTGGCCGGCTACCTCGCGGCGCGCGCTGGGATGATTCGCACATGAGACTGCTCGTGTGCGGGGGCGCCGGGTTCATCGGCTCGACCTTCGTCCGGCTGCGCCTGCAGGAGCAGGGCGACGACGTCGCGGTGCTCGACAAGCTCACCTACGCCGGGCGCGAGGAGAACTTCCACGACTTCGCCGAGGACCCTCGCTTCCGCTTCATGCGCGGCGCGATCGAGGATCGCGAAGCGGTGGCTGCCGCGATCGAGGTGAGCGCACCCGACGCGATCGTCAATTTCGCGGCAGAGACGCACGTCGACCGCTCGATCGCAGAGCCCGACGCGTTCGTCAAGACGCATGCCGTCGGCACCTACGTGCTGCTCGAGGCCGCGCGCGAGAACGACCTGCGATATCTGCAGGTGTCGACCGACGAGGTCTATGGCTCGATCGAGGCCGGCACCTTCACCGAGGAGAGCCCCCTGCGACCGTCCTCGCCCTACTCGGCCACCAAGACCGGGGCGGACCTGCTCGTGCAGAGCTACTTCCACACCTACGGGCTGCCCGCGTCGATCTGTCGCGGATCCAACAACTACGGCCCATACCAGTATCCGGAGAAGCTGATCCCGCTGATGATCCTCAACGCCCTCCACGGCGACTCGCTGCCGGTCTACGGCGACGGCATGCAGGTGAGGAACTGGATCCACTCGACCGACTTCGCCCGAGCGGTCGGCCACGTGCTCGAGCATGGCCTGCCCGGTGAGGTGTACAACGCGGGCGGCCCAGACGAGGAGGCCAACATCGTCGTCGTCGAGCGCATCGTCGAGCTGACGGGCGCCGAGCGGTCCCAGATCGAGCATGTCACCGACCGGCCCGGCCACGACCGCCGCTACTCGCTCTCCTCCGAGAAGGTGCGCGCGCTCGGCTGGGAGCCGAGGGTGCGCTTCAGCGACGGGCTCGCTCAGACGGTCGACTGGTACCGCGAGAGCGCCTGGTGGTGGGAGCCGATCCGCTCAGGCGAGTACCGCAAGTACTACGAGCGCCAGTACGGCCGCTCACTTCAGCGCTGAGACCTTCCACCTGGAGCCTTCCTTCACCAGTGCGACCGTGCTCAGGCGTTTCTTGCCGGCACGGGTGCTCTTGACGCGCGCGGTCGCGGTGGTGCCGCCCGGTCCGAGCTGGATCGATTCGACCTTGGCTTCCATGCTGTCGATCTCGGCGAGCTGGTCCTTGATCGCTTTTTCGCACCCCTTGGTGCCTCCCAGACGAGCGACCACGGCGGCCGCAAGATCGTTGGCGCAGATCTTCTTCTCGTCGCTCGCCGTCGCATCCGACTGGAGATCTGAGATCGTCTGAGCGATCGCGTGCTGTTCGCCCTTGAAGCCGGAGGTCGACACGGTCGTACCGCATGCGGCGAGGCCGAGGGCGACCAGCGGGAGGCACAAGAGGGCCGTCGCGTGCTTGGCGTGGGAGCGGCGCGTCATACCGGCGCCAGAGAGTACGCGACCGGTGAGCCGCCCGCGTGGCGCTCGCGGCCTCCGCGGCGGACGGCCCGCGTCCAGGTGCGTGGGCTCAGCTTCGCTCGTCGGCGCGGCGGTAGCCGAGCCGAGCGGATATGCGGTCGGCGGTGGAGAGGAGGTGCGGGCTGAGCGCGTCGACCATCTCCTCGAGCGAGATCATCGAGCTGTGCGCCGAGAGGCCGACCGCTGCGACGACCTCCGCGCCCGCGTCCCGAACGGGAACCGCGATCGCGTAGAGCTCCGCTGCGAGCTCTTCGTCGTCGACGGCGAAGCCCGCGTCCCCGATGTGGTCGAGCTCCTCGCTCAGCGCCTTCTTGCCGGTGATCGTGTTTGGGCCGCGTTTGGCCAGCTTCATCGAGGCGAGCAGATCGCGCTGCTCGAACTCGGGCAGGTTGGCCAGCAGCAGCTTGCCGAGAGCCGTGCAGTAGGCCGGAAGGCGCGAGCCGGGGTGCAGGTCGAGGTCGCTCCCGCCCTGGGCGCGGCGGAAGCTTCGCACGCGGTCGACGTAGAGCACCTCGGTCGCGTCGAGGACCGCGAGGCTCGCGGTGTAGGACGTCCGCTGGCGGAGCTCTTCCAGGTAGGGGTGCGCGTGCTCGCGCAGGCCGGTCGAGTTGAGCGCGGACATCCCGAGGTCGGTCACGCGCAGCCCCAGGCGATACTTGCGCGACGCGCCCTGCTCGAGATAGCCGAGGGCGACGAGCGTGATCACGTAGCGGTGCGTCGTCGAGCGGCTCATTCCGAGCTCGTCTGCGATGTCGGCGATGCCCATCACGGGCCGCTTCGCGGTGAAGCAGCCGAGAATTGCGAGGCCGCGCTCGAGCGACTGCGAGTAGCGCGGCTCACGCAGGCTCGGGATGGACCACGCGGGCTCGCTCCCGTTCTCGGCGGCCTTGGTCGCGGCAGAGCGCGTTCTAGGCATTAGGCATGCAACCCCCCTCTTGTCTTGAGCAGACGTCCGTGTTCCCTACTGGCAATACTAATAGATGGATCATAGTTCGATATATCGGTCGCGACAATCATAAACACTCAAGTTTCAAACAGCGTAACCAGGCTCACCCTTGCGGGGGGTAAAGATCCGGTAAGAGGGTCAGTCGGGCGTGCCCGCGTGAGGCAGCCGCTCGAGGAAGTGCTTGCTGAGCATCGTTTGCTGCCCTTGATAATTGGACCCGACGTCCTCGCCGTAGAGGACGTCCGGCTCCTCGGCCATCCGCTCGAACGCGAGCTTGCAGACCGGCTGGCCGTTCTCGACCATGAACGACACGTCGCGCGCCCTCACCTCGAGCGCCGCGCGGCTCCCATGCGTCGAGCCGTCGCGCGCGTAGCCGAACCCCGGGTCGAAGAAGCCCGCGTAGTGAGTGCGAAGCTCCCCCGCGGTGGGGTCGTAGGCCAGCATCTCTGCGGCATAGGACGGCGGGACGCTCACACCCTCGGCTGACAGCAGCAGGTAGAAGATCTCCGGCTCGAGAACGATGCGACCGCCCCGCTCGGGGTGCACCGGCTCCCAGTAGTCCTGCCACTTCAGCGCCCCGACCCGCGTGAGGTCGATCGGCAGGCTGTTCTTCTTGGCGCGGTAGCCGACGATGCTCTCCTCGGGACCCGAGACGTCCAGCCGGACGAACATGCCGTCGGCGAGCGAGAGCTCCGACTCCGAGAGCGGATGCGAATCGCGGTAGAGCAGCGGCGTCCGGTTGTGCAGCGCGACTATCTGCTCGTCGCCCAGCCGCGCCTCGCCCCTCATCAGCCGCACCTGATTGAGCGCGAGGCCGGTCTTCACGCGGATCGCGAATGTACGCGGAACCACCTCGAGATAGAGCCCGCCGCGATAGCCGGCGGCGATCTCGTCGAAGCGATTGTTGCGGTCGGTCAACACGCGCGTGAACACGTCGAGGCGCCCAGTGGAGCTCTTCGGATTTGCCTTGGCGCGGATCTCGCCCGGCAGCCGAAGCTCCTCGATCAGCGGGACGAGATATGGACGGTCGCGCTCCAGCGTCGCGCCGTCGCGCAGGTCGATCCGTTCGAAGGCGACGTCCTCGATCTTCTGCTCGACCGTCGAGTCGCTGTCGGGCAGGAAGCTGCAGCGCAGCGCCCATGCATGGTCGCCGAGACGCAGGTCGACGCTGGCCGGCTGCACCGACTCGGGCAGTATCCGCCATGGCCCGGCGGCGATCCATTCATGCTCGATCGCCTCGCGCAGGCGCTGTGACGGCAGCACTCCCGTCGAGCGCTCCGTCTCGAGCGTCGAGTCCTCGACCCCGACGTTCGAGGCCGATGCGGTGCTCACAGGGATGCTCGCTTGCCCATCGCCTCAAGTCTAGGCGCGGCGGCTACGAGAGGCCCGCGTGGCCCTGGTGCCGCGACGGTTGGCCCACCTCCCCCGAGAGTCGCAGGGAAGTGCCGCCAAAGGGCCGACTTCTCGCAAACGTCACGCTAGCCTCAAGCGCGTGCCGCTTTCAAGCTTCACGCCACGCGTACGCAACTGGTTCGACCAGGCCTTCGCCGCGCCCACGCCCGCCCAGGCCGAGGCGTGGCCGGCGATCGCTGCCGGTGAGAACGTGCTCGTCTCGGCCCCCACCGGCTCCGGCAAGACGCTTGCCGCGTTCCTCTGGGCGCTGGACCGGCTCAGCACCGGTGAGCCCGGCGCCTCCGGCGATGCCGCGCGAGGGCTCACACGCGTCGTCTATGTGAGCCCGCTGAAGGCGCTCGCGTACGACATCGAGCGAAACCTGCGCGCCCCGCTGCGGGGGATCGGGGCGGACGACGTGAGTGTCGGAATCCGCACCGGCGACACGCCGCAGCGCGAGCGCGCGGCGATGCTGCGCAACCCACCCGACATCCTCGTCACCACCCCCGAGTCGCTCTACCTGATGCTCACCTCCCGCGCGAGAGACACGCTGAGCGGCGTGGAGGCTGTGATCGTCGATGAGATCCACGCCGTCGCCCATTCCAAGCGCGGCTCGCACCTCGCGCTGACGCTCGAGCGCCTCGAGGCGCAGGCGCAGCTGCTCGACGGCGGCCGTGGCCGGGGGCTGCAGCGGATCGGGCTGAGCGCAACGCAGAGCCCCCTCGAGGAGATCGGCCGCTTTCTCGTGGGCCCGCAGCGCCAGGTGAAGCTCATCGACGTCGGCGCCCGCAAGCCGCTCGACCTGCGGATCGAGGTGCCGGTCGAGTCCATGGCGGAACCCGCAGGCCCTCTGGACCCAGAGCGCGACCCGCTCGAGCCGATCGCAGGCGGCGAGGCGACACGGTCCTCGATCTGGCCGGCCATCTACCCCGAGCTGCTCAAGCAGGTGCGCGAGCACACCTCGACGATCATCTTCGTAAACAACCGGCGCTCCGCCGAGCGCGTGGCGCTGCGGCTCAACGAGCTGGCCGCCGCGCAGGCCGAAGGGGCGGAGTCGGACCTCCCCCCCGGCGAGCGGCAGGTTGCGCCCGCGGAGATCGCGCGGGCACACCACGGGTCGCTCGCGCGCGAGGAGCGCACCAAGGTCGAGGAGCTGCTGAAGGCCGGCGAGCTTCCCTGCCTCGTGGCAACCAGCTCGCTCGAGCTCGGGATCGACATGGGCGCGGTCGACCTCGTGCTGCAGATCGAGTCGCCCAAGTCCGTCGCCCGCGGGCTCCAGCGCATCGGCCGCGCGGGCCACGGCGTTGGCGAGGTCAGCGTCGGGCGCATCTTCCCCAAGTTCCGCGGTGACCTGCTCGAGTGCGCCGTCGTCGCGCGGCGCATGCACGAAGGCCTGATCGAGCCGACCGTCGTGCCTCGCAACGCGCTCGACGTGCTCGCACAGCAGATCGTCGCCATAGCCGTCTCCTGCGAGCCGGCGCCAGCCGCATCGAACAAAGGCGCAGGCGCCACCGAGGGGCAGCCGGACGAGTCCACCGCAGGAGGCATCTCTGTCGATGAGCTGCACGCGCTCATCACGCGCACCTATTCCTATTCCGAGCTCTCGCGCGAGCTGCTGGAGAACGTGCTGGACATGCTCGACGGGCGCTACCCCTCCAAGGAGTTCGGCGAGCTGCGCGCGCGCATCGTCTGGGACCGTGTCGCCGGCACCATCCGCGCGCGCAAGGGGTCGCGGCAGCTCGCCGTCGCGAACGCCGGCACGATCCCCGACCGCGGCCTCTACGCGGTGACGCTCCCCGACGGGAGGCGCGTCGGCGAGCTGGACGAGGAGATGGTCTACGAGGCCAGGCCGGGCCAGGCGTTCCTGCTCGGCGCATCGACCTGGCGCATCGAGGAAATCGGCCGCGACCGCGTGATCGTGACGCCCGCGCCCGGCGCACCCGGTGCGGTGCCATTCTGGAAGGGCGACTCGGTCGGCCGCCCGAAGGAGCTCGGCGAGGCGATCGGCGCGTTCTCCCGCTGGGCCGTCGAGCAGGAGCCGGCGACGCTCGAGCGCGACTACGACCTCGACGAGCGCGCCGCGCGCAACCTGATCGCCTACCTGCGCGAGCAGCAGGCGGCCACCCGCGTGTTGCCGAGCGAGCGGACGATCGTGGTCGAGCGCTTCCGCGACGAGATCGGCGACTGGCGGCTGTGCGTCCTGTCCCCCTATGGCGGGCGCGTGCACGCAGCCTGGGGCCTAGCCCTGTCTGCCCGCATGCAGGAGCGCTTCGGCCTCGAGTCCGACGCGATCTGGAGCGACGACGGGATCGTCCTGCACCTGCCCGACCTCGACGCCGACGAAGCCGAGTCCCTGCCGTCCGCGGCCGAGCTCGTGCTGCTCGAGCCCGAGGAGGTCGAGCAGGCCGTCACCGCGGAGCTGGGCGGCTCGGCGCTGTTCGGCGCGCGCTTTCGAGAGAACGCCTCGCGGGCGCTGCTGATCCCGCGCGCCTATCCCGGGAAACGCACGCCGCTGTGGCAGCAGCGCCTCAAGGCCCAGAACCTGCTCGAGGTCGCCCGCCGCTACGGCGACTTCCCGATCGTGCTCGAGACCTATCGCGAGTGCCTGCGCGACGTGCTCGACGTCCCCGGCCTGCAGGAGCTCCTGCGCGGCCTTCACACGCGCGAGATCTCGCTCGTCGAGGTCGAGACCCAGACCGCGTCGCCGTTCGCCTCCTCGCTGCTGTTCGACTACGTCGCGACCTACATGTACGAGGGCGACACACCCAACGCAGAGCGCCGCGCGGCCGCCCTCTCGCTCGACCGCGACCTGCTGCGCGAGCTGCTCGGACAGGAGGAGCTGCGCGAGCTGATCGACCCGGGTGCGCTGCGCCGCGTCGAAGACGACCTGCAGCACCGCTCCGAGATGACGCGCGCGACCGGCCGCGACGCGCTGCACGACGTGCTGCGCCACGTCGGCGATCTGTCCCGAGAGGAGATCTCAGAACGCGTCCTCGAGGGCATCGACGCGAACGGCCTGCTGCGGGAGCTGCAGCGCGAACGGCGGGCGATCCCGCTGCGTGTCGGCGGCGAGGAGCGCTACGTCGCAGCCGACGAGGCCGGGCTCTACCGCGACGCGCTCGGGGCGATGCCCCCGGGAGGGCTGCCCGAGGCCTTCCTCGCGGACGTCCCCGACGCGCTGCGCGAGCTCGTCGCACGCTACGCCCGCACGCACGGCCCGTTCACCGGCGAGGAGCTGCGCGCGCGCTATCGCGTCGACGCAAGCTCCGCGCTGCGCGAGCTCGAGCGCGCCGGCGACCTCGTGCGCGGAGAGCTTCGGCCGGGAGGCTCCGAGCGCGATTGGTGCGAGGTCGAGGTCCTGCGGCGCCTGCGGCGCGCCTCGCTCGCCGTCCTGCGCAAGGAGATCGAGCCGGCCGAGCAGAGGCGCCTCGCAGCCTTCCTCCCCTCCTGGCAGGGCGTCGACCGCCACTCGGGCGCAGGCGCCGGGATCGACCGTCTGCGCGAGGTGCTGGTGCCGCTGCAGGGACTGGCGCTGCCCGTTGAGAGCTGGGAGCGAGACGTGCTGCCGCGCCGCACCGGCGCCTACTCGCAGACCTGGCTCGACAGCCTCTGCGCAAGCGGCGAGGTCGTCTGGGTCGGCGCCGGGCCGCTCGGGCGCTCCGGCCGCGTTGCGCTCTACTTCCGCGAGGACGCCGCGGCGATCGGCCCGCCCGCCGGCGGATCGCGGGCGGCCGCGGCGCCGCCGTGCGGCCCGGCGCACGAGCTGCTGCGTGAGCGCCTGGCACAGGGCCCCTGCTTTTTCACGGACCTGCTCGCCGAGCTCGACGCCCCGGCCGAGGAGGTGCGCGAGGCGCTCTGGGACCTCGTCTGGGCCGGCGAGGCGACGAACGACGCCTGGGCGCCGCTGCGCGCGCCGCGCCTCGCTCTCGCGCGCTCCGAGCGCTCCCCCGCCGGCCACGGAGCGCTGCGGCCGGCCGGCCGCGCGGGCGCCGGCGCGGCCCGGTCGCGATTCAGCTCGAGGCGGCGCAGCGGCGCGCAGTGCCAGGTGCAGGGCCGCTGGTCGCTGACCGGGCCCGTGTTCCGCGGCGTCGCGGACGGCGCCTCCGGCGGCGCCGAGCAGAGGCGCGCGCTGGCCGAGCTGCTGCTCGAGCGCTACGGCATCGTCACCCGCGAGCAGGTTCTCGCCGAGGGCATCAAGGGCGGCTTCGCGATGCTCTACGACACCTTCTCCAACCTCGAGACGCTCGGCGTCTGCCGACGCGGCTACTTCATTGAGGGGATGGGCGGCGCGCAGTTCGCGCTGCCGGGCGCCGTCGAGCGGCTGCGCGCGTCCGGCGGCGCGGCGCCCGGCGCCCGCGCGGCCTCGCACACCCTCCACGGCGCCGAGGGGCGCGCGCGCACCCTGGTGCTCGCCGCGGCCGACCCGGCCCAGCCCTACGGAGCCGCGCTGCCCTGGCCCAAACGCGAGGGACAGGACCGGCGCCCGGCGCGCGTCGCGGGTGCCCACGTGGTGCTCGTCGAGGACGAGCCACTGCTCTACGTCGAGCGCGGCGGCCGGGGCCTCGTCACGCTCGTCGATGCGGCGCCGCTGGCCGCCGGCGGGGCCCCGGCGATGGGCCGCGAGCCGGATCCGCTGCGCGAGGCGCTGCAGGCGCTCGCCGACGCCGTCCGCTCCGGGCGCGTGCCGAAGCTCTCCCTGGAGCGGATCGACGGCGAGCCCGCGATCGCCTCGAGTCTCGCCGATGTGCTCGTGGAGCTCGGCTTCCACTCGGGCCCGCGCCGCCTCACGCTGACCGCCTGAGCCCTTCCCGAGCGCAGCTGCGCTTCGCCTGGTACGAGCGTCCAGCCGGCGTTGAACGCCGCGGCGGCCTCCTCTACATTCTCGAATCGTGAGAGTCAATGAAACCTCCCTCGAGAGCACGAACGGGGTCGCGCCGCTCTACCGCCGCCTGCCGTACGGCCCGAGCGGGATGGGGCGCGAGGACGTGGCCCGCAACCAGCGGGCCCGCATCTGCGCAGCGATGATCGAGTCGATCTCCCGGCACGGCTACCAGCGGACCACTGTCGCCAACGTGATCGCGCTCGCAGGCGTCTCGAGGAGGTCGTTCTATGAGCTCTTCGAGAACAAGGAGCGCTGCTTCCTCGCGACCCACGACGCCGTCCTGGCACGTGTCCGCAAGCGCGTGATCGAGGCATGGCAGCGCGAGCGCGGCTGGGCGAGCCGCATGCGGGCGGGGTGCGGTGCGCTGCTCGACGATCTCGCCATGGACCGCAACCCCGCCCACCTCGTGCTGGTCGACTCGCTCGGCGTTGGAGCGAGGGCGCGAGAGCGCATGCAGCTCGCCCAGCTCGTGTTCGAGCGCCTGCTCGCGAGCGCGTCTCGCGCGGCGCCCGATCGGGCCGAGATCCCGGCGCCCGTCGGCAGGGCGATCGTCGGCGGGCTGCGCCATGCCGCATCGAGGCGAATGCTCGAAGGACGAGAGCTCGAGCTGCGCCAGCTTGGCGACCAGATGCTCGACCTGATCGACTGCTACCGCTCGCCGTACGCGGCGCGGCTGGGAGCGCTTGGCGCGCCGACGCCGCGACAGGCGGCAGTGGCGCCTGCCGCCTTCCTGCAGGGCACCGGCGAGCGGGCGCTCGCGCTCCGCTCGCTGATCTCGCTGACCCTCGACGGAGGCTACGCGGCCCTCTCGGACGCCCGCATCGCCCGGTTCGCCGGGATCTCGACCGAGTGCTTCCACGAGCACTTCAGCGACAAGCAGGAGTGCTACCTCGCGCTCCTCGACGAGCTCGCGCAGGAGGCGCTGCGGCGGGCGAGCGGTCCGTTCGCGAGCGCGGCCTGTTGGCCTGAAGCTGTCGATCGCGCGATGCACGCGTTCGTCGACTACCTCCTCGCGCACCAGGGGCTGCTGAGGGTCGCGTTCGTGGACCTCTTCGAAGTCGGACCCGCGATCGCGGACCGGCTCACACGGCCGGTCGACGCCCTCGCGCAGCTGCTGACGTGCGAGGCCCCCACCCCGGAACGCGCCCCGCTGCTCGCCCGCGAGGCGCTCGCCGGCGCGATCTGGACGGTGATCAGCGCCCATGCGACCGGACGGCGCCCGCCGCTCCTGTCGGGCTTGGTCGACCAGCTGACGTTCATCGTGCTCGCGCCCTATATAGGCGCGAAGGCCGCCGTCGGGGAGATCCAGGCCGGGCGCACCCGGCTGCGAGGCGCCTGATGGCCGCGGGCCGTGGCTCGGCGCGGTAGCTCCGGCATCGCCCGGAGGACTCTGCCATGGTGGACGCGATGATCGAGCCAACCCTCAAGCGCATGCGCCGCGTGGGCCACAAGGGCGCCGCGCACATCGAGCCCGGCAACACGCTCGCGAGCTTCGACGCGGCGCTGCGCCATGGCGTCGACATGATCGAGCTGGACGTGCTGAGCGAGCGTTCAGACGGCAGCGGGCGGCTGCTCGTCGCGCACGATTACGAGGACATGCGCTCACGTGTGCCGGTCAGCTTCGAAGAGGCGCTCGAGCACCTCGCCGGCGAGGAGTTCGCGGGCATCGAACTGGACGTCGACGTGAAGCTGCCCGGCTATGAGCTGCGCGTGCTCGAGACCCTGCGGGAGCTCGAGCTCGTGCCACGCACGCTCGTGAGCGGCATGTTCCCGGCCGCGCTCGCGCAGATCAGAGCGGCGGAGCCTGCGCTGCGCCTAGGGTGGTCGGTGCCGCGCGTGCGCCGCGACTACACGACCGACATGCTCACGGCGATCCCCGCGCTGGCGATGCTCACCGGCTACCGCGCGACGCTCCCCCGCCGCGTTCGCGCGGCTCTGAGGGAAGGCCGCTTCGACGCGATCATGGCCCACTGGCGAGTCGTCACGCGGTCGCTCGTGCGGGCGGTCGCCGACGGCGGCGGCGAGCTCTACGTGTGGACGGTCGACGACGCGAGGATGATCGCCAGGCTGACCGCCATGGGCGTTGACGGGATCATCACGAACGATCCGAGGCTGTTCAGCCGATCGGACACGTAGCGGCGCTGAAGCCGGCCGGGTCGGCGCCCGCGACGCTGCGGTGGCCGGCGCTCGTCGCCCGCGTGATCGACTGCAGGACGGTCGTGCCGTGGCGCCACTGGAAGCCGACGACGCCGCGCATCGTCGACGGGCCCTTGCCCGGGACCAGCTGGAAGCTGCGGCCACCCTGGCGCGCCGACTTGCCGGTGCCGACCGCCACAAAGCTCGAGCTGGCGCCCCCGAGGTCCACCCAGCGTTTGCTCACGCTGTTGAGGTACTGCAGGCGAAAGCTCATGTACATCCTGTCGTGACCCTGGCCGTCGCCGGGCATCGAGCCGCGGATGCCCACCGTGTATGGCTGGTCGGCCGGGCTGCACACGTCCACCGTCGCCCACAGCTCACGGGACGTCAGCAACGCGCGCATCAGCGCGCTCGGCCCATGCGACGTGCTGGGCGCGGACGCCGCGAGCGCCGGCGCCGGGAGCAGCGCGGCGCCCGCCAGCGCTGCGAGCAGGCTCTTGCCTGAGGCCATGCCGTTGAAGATAGCGCCGCCCGGCGCGCGCCGGCCCCGGTGTGGTATCTCCTGCGGATGGCCGCGACGAGCTCAGCTGAGGTGGTAGAGCTGCTCTCGCGCGTGCCCGTCTTCTCCACGCTCGAGCGCAGCGACCTCGAGCGGATCGCCGAGCTCGCCGTCCCCCGGCGCTTCGAGCCCGGCCAGGCGGTCTTCCGCGAGGGCGACGCGAGCGACACCTGCTACGTCGTCCGGGACGGCCACGCGCGCGCGATCCGCAGGCATGGCGACGGACGGACGATCACGCTGGCCACGTTCGGCCCGGGCGACATCTTCGGCGAGCTCGCCATGTTCGAGGACGAGCGCCGCTCAGCGACGGTCGAGGCGATCGACCCGACCAGCGTTGTCGCCGTGCTGGGGCCGGACATGCGGCGGCTGATGAGCGAACACTCCGAGATTGCCACCCGCCTGGTGATCGCGCTCGGCCGGCGGCTGCGCGAGATGAACGAGCGCCTCTCGCGCCAGTCCTTCCAGACGGTGCAGAGCCGGGTGGCCGTGGTGCTCAGCGAGCTGGTCGCCCAGGAGGTGGCCGAGGGCAAGGGACCCGCCGATGTGCTCGTCACGGCCACGCAATCCGACCTCGCGCAGCTGGCGGGCTCTTCGCGCGAGTCGGCCAGTCGCTTCCTCGCGGTGCTCGAGCGGGCCGGCGTCATCTCGCAGGGCAGGGGACGCCTCGTGGTGCATGACCCGGACGCGCTCAAGCAGTATGTCTTCTAAGCGCCCTTCCTCGAAGGGCACGCCGGGGTCGGCTGCGCGCAAGGCGGCCAAACGTCCGCCCGCCAAAGACACCGCGAAGGGCTCGCGGTCGAAGCAGCCGGCCAAGGCCTCGGGGTCCAAGCAGCCGGCCAAGGGCTCAGGGTCCAAGCAGGCGGCGAAGCGCTCGAGGTCCAAGCAGCCGGCGAAGGCCTCCGCGGCAAAGCGCTCCAGAGGCTCTGCCAGCGGCCCCCCCGACAAGGCATCCGCGCGCGAGTACTCCGCAGGGGGGGTGGTGGTCCGGGGCGATGAAGTCGTCGTGATCGTGCCCACGCGCCGCGCGGCCGACGGCTCGCGCGTGCTCGCGCTGCCCAAGGGGCACGTCGACCCCGGGGAGACTCCACTTCAGGCCGCCCAGCGAGAGGTCCGCGAGGAGACCGGCGTCGTCGCCGAGCCGGTCTGCGAGCTTGGCGAATCGCGCTACTGGTACAGGCGCGACGGCCGCACGATCGGCAAGCGGGTCACCTTCTACCTCTTCAAATACGTGGAAGGCGACACCTCAGACCATGACGACGAGGTCGAAGAGGCGTTCTGGATCAGGCTCGACGAGGCGCAGGAGCGGCTCACCCACGCCGCCGAGCGCGAAATGGCGGGTCTCGCGCTCGCCTACCTGGAGAAAGACCGGTAGCCTGCCGTCGGGCGCCAAAGGCCCAGACTCCAGATCCCCCACCTCCTCCCAGGAGGAACACCCGCGATGCAGGTCCTCAACTTCTATTCGACGATCTTCGCCGACGAGCTCAAGCGCGGCCGCAAGACCGCCACGATCCGGCTCGGCGACAAGTCCGGCAAGTACCGCAAGAACCAGTCGGTGCTGGTGACGATCGGCTACCAGTACTCGCCGCGCGAACGGATCTTCGAAGCCGTCATCGACCAGGTCGAGGTGATGAGGCTCGCCGAGCTGTCCCCGCGCGACATCAAGCATGACAACCCGGAGTTCCGCCGCCACGAGGAACTGATCAACTTCCTCGAACAGATCTACGGCCGCGCGGTGTCGATGGAGGACACGGTCACCGTCGTGCGCTTCTCGCAGATCCTCGACAACCCGACGGGCATGACCGAGGCGATGAAGGGCTTCGGCGGCGCGCAGAACTGACGCTGGACCTGGCAGTCGCCCCGCTCGACTGCCAATCAACCGGGGAACGGCGCCGGATCTTCTATATATTGAGGCTGTAATTGGCACTCTCCACCCGAGAGTGCCAAAACAGCGGACTCGCCCGGGCAACGGCCCGCGAGCCGCCTCTCGCAGTCTCTAGATGGAGGTTTTTTGACATGAAACTCAAGCCCCTGGGGGATCGCCTGATCGTTCGGGCGATCGAGCAGGAGGAGACCACAGCCAGTGGCATCGTCCTTCCCGACACCGCCAAGGAGAAGCCGCAGAAGGGCAAGGTCCTCGCAGCCGGCGACGGCAGGCTCGATGACGATGGCAAGCGCATCCCGCTGGATGTCAAGGAGGGCGACGAGGTCCTCTACAGCAAATACGGCGGGACCGAGATTGTTGACCCTGACAACGGAGAGGACCTGCTCGTGTTGCGCGAGTCCGATGTCCTGGCCCGCGTCGAGGCTTAAGGAGATCTGAACAAATGGCTCACAAGGAACTGAAGTACAGCTCAGAGGCGCGCAAAGCGCTTGAGGCAGGCGTGGACGCGGTCGCCAACGCGGTCAAGGTCACGCTCGGCCCGAAGGGACGCTACGTGGTGCTCGACAAGAAATTCGGCGCACCGACGATCACCAACGATGGCGTCACGATCGCCCGCGAGATCGAGGTCGAGGATGTCTTCGAGAACCAGGGCGCGCAGCTCGTGCGCGAGGTGGCAACCGCCACCAACGACGTCGCAGGCGACGGCACCACGACAGCGACGGTGCTGGCGCAGGCAATCGTGCGCCAGGGCCTGAAGAACGTGGCGGCGGGCGCCAACCCGCTGGCGCTCAAACGCGGCATCGAGAAAGCGGTCGACGAGGTGGTGGCGAACATCGCCACGCAGGCCAAGGAGGTCTCCGGCAAGGACCAGATCGCCCGCGTGGCGACGATCTCGGCCGGCGACGAGGACATCGGCGACGTCATCGCCGACGCGATCGAGAAGGTCGGCAAGGATGGCGTCGTCAACGTCGAGGAGGGCCAGACGTTCGGCATGGACCTCGAATTCACCGAGGGCATGCAGTTCGACAAGGGCTACATCTCGCCGTACATGGTCACCGACCAGGACCGCATGGAGGCGGTGCTCGAGGAACCGTACATCCTGATCGCCAACCAGAAGATCGGCTCGGTGCGCGACATCCTGCCGGTGCTCGAGCAGGTGATCCAGAGCGGCAAGCCGCTGCTGATCATCGCCGAGGACGTCGAGGGCGAGTCGCTCGCGACGCTGGTCGTCAACAAGCTGCGCGGGACATTCACCGGCGTGGCCGTGAAGGCGCCCGGCTTCGGCGACCGCCGCAAGCGCATGCTCGAGGACATAGCGATCCTCACCGGCGGCGAGGTGATCACGGAGGAGCTCGGCCTGAAGCTGGAGAACACGCAGCTCTCTCAGCTGGGACGTGCCCGTCGGGTGGTCGTGACCAAAGACACGACCACGATCGTCGACGGCGCGGGCGACTCCGACGCGATCAAAGGCCGCATCAACCAGATCAAAGCCGAAATCGAGGACACCGACTCCGACTTCGACCGCGAGAAGCTCCAGGAAAGACTGGCCAAGCTCTCCGGCGGCGTCGCGGTGGTGAAGGTCGGTGCGGCGACCGAGACGGAGATGAAGGAGAAGAAGCACCGCGTCGAGGACGCGCTGCAGGCCACCCGGGCGGCCCTCGAGGAGGGCATCGTGCCGGGTGGTGGCGTCGCGCTGATGCAGGCCGCGTCGGCCGTCACCATCACTGGCGACACCGGCGAGGACGACGAGCGCACCGGCGCGAGGATCGTGCTGCGGGCGCTCGAGGAGCCGCTGCGCCAGCTGGCCGAGAACGCCGGGCTTGAGGGCTCGGTCGTGGTCAACGAGGTGCGCAACGCCAAACCGGGCTACGGCCTGAACGCGGCGACCAACGAGATCGTCGATCTCGTCGCCGCGGGCGTCATCGACCCCGCGATGGTCACGCGCTCGGCGCTGCAGAACGCGGCGTCGATCGCCAAGAACATCCTCACCACCGAGGCGATCGTCGCCGAAGTGCCCGAGAAGGACGGCGGGGGTCCCGGCGGCGGTGGCATGCCTGACATGAGCGGCATGATGTAGAGAGCATCCGGTCGGCGGGAGATCCCGCCGAGTGGAGGTGAGGGCCCGGCATGATGCCGGGCCCTCGCTGTTTCTGCTCGCTCTAGACCTCGGCGACCGTCCGCGGGCCCTCGCCCACGTACTTCGCCGTCGGGCGGATCAGCTTCGCCTCGCGCTTCTGCTCGAGGATGTGCGCCGACCAGCCCGCGACGCGTGCGCAGGTGAACATCGGCGTGAACAGCTCCGGCGGCACTTCCGCGAGGTCGAGGACCACAGCGGACCAGAACTCGACGTTGGTGGCGAGCACGCGGTCTGGCCTTCGCGCGTGGAGCTCGGCGAGCGCCGCCTTCTCGAGCGCCTCGGCCGCCTCGAAGCGCGGCGAGCCGAGTTCGCTGCAGGTGCGGCGCAGCACGCGCGCGCGGGGATCTTCGGCGCGGTATATGCGGTGGCCGAAGCCCATCAGCCGATCGCCGCGGTCGAGGGCGTCTGACACCCACCGCTCGGCGTCGCCTGTCTCTTCGACCTCGTCGAGCATCTTCAGCACGCGCGACGGGGCGCCGCCGTGCAGAGGACCGGAGAGCGCGCCGACCGCGGCCGACAGAGCCGCCGCGACGTCCGCGCCGGTCGAGGCCACGACGCGGGCGGTGAAGGTCGAGGCGTTCATGCCGTGCTCGGCCGCGGAGATCCAGTAGGCGTCGATCGCCTTGACGTGGTCGGGGTTGGCCTCTCCGCGCCAGCGGATCAGAAAGCGCTCGGGGATCGTGGTCCCAAGGTCGACCTCCGTCTGTGGCACCGGCGGCTGACCGGCCTCCCTCGCGGATTGCGCGACGAACGACAGGGCCATCACCGACGCGCGGGCGAGGTTGTCGCGCGCCTCCTCGTCGGTGATGTCGATCAACTGGCCGAAGCCCCACTCGGGCGCGAGCATCGCGAGCGCCGACTGGACGTCCACCCGGTGATCGCCGGAGCGCACGGTCAGGGCATGCGGTTCGGCCGGTGGCAGGCCGGGCTTGAAGCGCCCGTCGACGAGCAGGCCCCAGACCTGCTCGTAGGGGACGGCGCCGACCAGGTTCTCGATGTCTACGCCGCGATAGCGCAGCGCGCCGCCCTCTTTGTCCGGCTCGGCTATCTCGGTGGCGAAGGCGACGACGCCTTCAAGGCCCGACTGGACCTCGCTGATGCTTTGGACCTCGCTCATTGCACTCGCTTTCTGGGCTCGCTGCTCGACGGGGTGACTGCCTTCTGGGCAGAGCCATATCGTCGCAGGAAGTGTCTGCGGGTACGCTTCCCGGCAGAGCCCCAGCCGATCGATGCCATCACCGCTCGGAGCGGCGCTGGCACTGCGAACCTTTGAAGGAGGAGCCGTGTCCGAGAGCAACCTGATGTTTCGTTCGGCGACCGAGCTGGCGGAGATGGTGCGCTCGGGGGAGATCTCCGCGCGCGAGCTCGTGCAGACCTCGCTCGAGCGGATCGAGGAACTGAACCCGAGCCTGAACGCGTTCGTGGAGGTCGACGCCGATCGGGCACTCGCAACGGCCGAGGAGATCGGCGCCGGCGATGAGCGCCCCTTCGCCGGCGTGCCCGTCGCGATCAAGAACAACCGCGCGGTCCAGGGACTGCGGCTGACCTACGGCTGCTCGCTGATGTCCGACTACGTCGCCGACTACGACCACAACATCACGCGGCGGTTGAAGGACGCGGGCTTCGTGATCGTCGGCACGACGACGCTGCCCGAGTACGGCATCCTCCCGACCAGCGAGGCGCGCCTGTTCGGGCCGACGCGCAATCCCTGGGACCTCGATCGCACGCCGGGCGGCTCATCGGGCGGTTCCGCGGCCGCCGTGGCCGCCGGAATGGTGCCGGTCGCACACGGCAACGACGGCGGCGGATCGGTGCGCATCCCCGCGGCGTGCTGCGGCCTGGTCGGCCTCAAGCCGGCGCGCGGGCGGATCTCGGCGGCGCCCGAACTGGGCGACTCCTCGCTCGGCATCGACGGCATGCTGACCCGCACGGTTGCCGACACCGCTGCGATCCTCGACGTGCTCGCCGGCTATGAGCCCGGCGACGCCACCTGGGCCCCGCCCGCGTCCGAGCCGTTCGCGGCGAGCGCCGCACGGTCGCCGGGAGGGCTGCGGATCGCCGCCACCACGCGCTCGCCGGTCGCCAACGCCGTGGTCGACCCGATCTGCGCGCGGGCGGTGGGCGAGGCCGGGGAGCTGCTGCGCTCGCTCGGCCACGAGGTGGAGGAGGTCGATCCGCCGTGGCAGGCCGATGGCCTGGAGGAGCTGTTCGGCGCCGTCTTCTCGATTCACATCGCACTCTCGATCACCTACTCCGGCATGGTCGGCGGCCACGAGCCGACCGCCGAGGACATGGAGCCGATGAGCTGGGCGATCTACTCGATGGTCCAGAAACTGAGCGCGGTCCAGGGCATGGGAGCGACCGTGCAGCTGCAGGCCTTCGCACGGCGGCTGGTCGCGTTCCTGGAACCCTACGACGCCCTGCTCACGCCGGCGCTGGCCGAGCGTCCGCTGCCGCTGGGCACGCTCGACACGGCCGCGCCCCAGCCGATGTCGACCTTCACGCGCTCGGGCCTGTTCACGCCGTTCACGCCGGTGTTCAACGCGAGCGGCCAGCCCGGCATCTCGCTGCCGCTCTACCAGGGCGAGGACGGGCTGCCGCTCGGGGTGCAGATCGTGGGGCGCCCGGCCGGTGAGGCGGCGCTGCTCGCGCTCGCCGCCCAGATCGAAGAGGCCGAGCCGTGGGCCCAGCGGCGCGCGCCGATCGCCGAGGGCGTGCTCGACTAGCTGGGACTAGCCCGCGCCGAGCACGGCGGCCATGCGCTGCGGCACGACGCCGAGGCTCTCTGCGTCCGCCGCCCCGCGCGGCGAGGTCATCGACACCTCCATCAGCTCCGCCTCGTCCCATGTCGCGGGTGCGCTCGATCCCATCGCCGCCTCCAGCAGCCTCAGCCCGCGTGAGACGATCGGCGTGGGGAAGTGCAGGAGCGCCCGCCTGCGGGTCAGGGAGCGCAGCACCGTGCGCACGATGTCGTTGTGGCTGAGCGTCTCCGGCCCGGCCAGCTCGTAGCGGACCCGAGCCTGCTCGACGGGCCGCCGCAGGGCGGCGATGACGCAGTCGGCCACGTCCTCGGCCCAGATCGGCTGGTAGAGCGCGCGGCCGCGCCCCGACACCGGCATGACCGGCAGGAGCGCCAGGCGCTCGAGCAGCGTCAGCCAGGCATCGCCCGGGGCGTAGACGATCGAGGGCGCGAACACGGTGGAGCTGAGGCTCGCCTCGCGCACGGCCTGCTCGGCGACGGCCTTCGCGCGGAGCATCCGCGTTCGGTGATGGGTGGAGGCGCCGAGGGCGGAGAAGTACACGAACCGCTCGACCCCCTGGCGCTCTGCAGCCTCGACCATCCGCCACGTCGCGATGCCGTCGAGCTCCTCGATCGACCCGCGCGGCTGGTCGCGGATCGAGGCCGCCAGGTGCACGACCGTCTGCACGCCGCGCATCGCGTTGCGGAAGGACGGAGGGTCCGTGAGGTCGCCCATCGCGATCTGCACGCGCACGCGCTGGGCGCCCAGCCGGCGCGGGTCGCGCACCAGGCACCGGACCTCGGTGCCTTCGCTCAGCAGATGGCGCAGTAGCGTGGAGCCCACCAGGCCGGTCGCACCGGTAAGCAGGAGCATGGTTCGTACAATATGCGTCTCCCCAGGGAGACCACCTCAAATCAATCCAGAAAGAAGCGAATGGCCTACGTAATCGCCGAGCCGTGCATCGGTACCAAGGACAACTCCTGCGTCGAGGTGTGCCCGGTGGATTGCATCCACCCGACGCCCGACGAGCCCGGCTACGACGCCGCCGAGATGCTCTACATCGACCCGGAGGAGTGCATCGACTGCGACGCCTGCGTGGAGGCCTGCCCCGTGGATGCCTGCTTCGCCGAGGACCAGCTCCCGGAGGAGTGGCAGAAGTACACGCAGATCAACGCCGACTACTTCGCCGGCGGCGGTCAGGCCGCGGCTGCCCAGTAGCGCACGCAGAAGTCTGGGCCCGGGCGATCGGCCCGGGGCGCCCTACGCCGCAAGCGCCAGATAGCCGGGGTCGAGCACATCGAACACCGGCAAGCCGCTGATCTCCCGCGCGAGCAGCTCGCGCAGCTCTGCCGAATCGAACCGGTGCGACTGCGGCGCCACCGGATTAACGGTGAGCGCCTTCAGGGCGATCGGCTCGAGCGCGTGGATCTCAAGGCCCTGGCGCCGGTACCACTCCGGCCCCCGCTCGGAGAGGAACACGCGCGTGCTGTCGGCCACCACGACGCCGAAGTCGCCGTCCCGCGCTCGGCGGGCCCGCAGGAGCGCGCTCAGGAACGGCTCGGGCAGCGCGCCGTGGACGATCAGCCAGCGCGCGGTCGCGTTCGCACCCAGCGCGGCGGCGATCTGCTCGGCGTCGCTGCGCAGGACGAAACGCGGCGCGAGCTCCACCGGCTGATAGTCGGAGCTGACCAGCACGCTCGCCGCCTGGCTCACTGCGGCGGAGGCGTGACCACCAGCCTGTGCGCGCTCGGCGAGCGCTCGCAGTCGCGGGTCCTCGAGCTGCGGCAGGCGCACGAGCTCGACGGCGTCCCTCGTGCGCGAGACGACCTCCTGGAGGTCCTCGCTGAGGACCGCTCCCGTCGACATCAGCAGACCGTCGGTCACCGCCGGCGAGGAGGCCGCTCGCCGGTCGATCGCGCCGTCGATCAGCACCTGCTCGGCGCCGTGGCCGAGCATCGCGTCGCTCACGGCGCGCACGTCCGCCGCTGCGCTCGGACCGGCCACCTCGATCGTCCCGGGGGCCTTCAGCCTCGCGATCAGCACGGGTCCGAGGGGCGTGCGCACGCCGGTGTTCTCAAGCAGGTTGTGAGCGATGCCGCTGGCGCTCAGGAGCCCGTCGGTCGTCGCCACGAGACTGTCGGCGGGCAGGCGCACGCGCGGCTTCTCGATGCGCGTGTCGATCACATCGTGCTCCTCCCCGTCGCGCCCCACGGAGGTGACGCCGATGCGCCGGCCCTCCTCCTCGAGCTCCCGCAGGAGGGCCGCGAGCGTCTCGGTCTTGCCGGTGTTCTTCGCGAGCCCGACCAGCGCCAGCCTGCTAACCGAGCCGGTCAGCTCCGAGACCAGCACGCGTCAGTTGGCCACCGCCGCGCGAGCGGCGAGCTCGCGCACGATGAACGTCGCGAGGTGGTGGGGATAGGTCCCTTTGGAGAAGCCCGCGTCGTAGCCGAGCTCCTTCGCGAGCTCATTGGAGACCCGCGGGCCGCCGCACGCGAGGATCGTCCGGCGGCGCCGCCCCTCGGCCTCGACCATCTCGACCAGCTCGGTCAGGTTCTGCACGTGCAGGTTCTGCTGCGTGACGGTCTGCGAGACGAGGATCGCGTCGGCGTCCACCTCGATCGCCTTGGCGAGCAGCACGCTGTTGGGAACCTGGCTGCCGAGGTTGTAGGTCGCGAAGGAGCGGTAGCCCTCGAGGCCGTGGTGACCGTGGTAGCCCTTGAGGTTGAGCATCGCGTCGATGCCCACGCTGTGCGTGTCCGAGCCGGTGCTCGCCCCGACCACCACGATCTTGCGGCCCACGTGCTCGGCGGCGAACCGTTCGATCTCGTCCTCGGTCATGTACTCGATGTTGAAGCCCTCGCCTTCGAGCGCCGTGAAGTCGACCGTCTGCGCACACGCGCCGTACATGACGAAGTAGGTGTAACCCTCGGTCAGCTGCTCGTAGTGCACGACCTCCGGGTCGGAGAAGCCCATCTTCCCGGCCAGCTCGAGCGCCGCCTTGCGCGCAGCGAGCGAGTAGGGCACCGGCAGCGTGAAGCTCAGCTGCACGAGGCCGTCGCCGAGGTGGTCGGCATAGGGCTTGACGGCGGAGAGGTCCACCTCCCTAGGCATAGCTGGCCTCGCGCATCAGCTCGACCACGGGGTTGAGGTAGCCCTCCTCGGTGACCACGATCCCCTCGATCCCGCGGCCCTCGTCGATCCTGCGGCTGACGTCGCCGAAGCTCGCCGCCTCGATCGCCGCGAACAGGCCCGTCTGTGCGATCCGCTCCAGCAGCTCCTGCGCGCCGGCGAGCACCTGCTGGGCCCTCGTCTGGATGATGCCGCCGCGCTTGAACTCGATCTCCTCGCCGAGGTCGTGCGCGGCGTTGAAGACGTAGTCGACGTTCTGCAGTCCCAGCACGCGGTCGTGGATGTGCGGCGTGAAGATGCCCTCCGTCGGCACGCCGATCGTCTGGATCCCCTGCCCGGTCGCGATCGTGACAAGGTTGAACAGCGTGTCGGAGGCGTGCGTGCGGAACAGGTTGCCGTCCATGTGGCGCGTCGGCGGCATGTACTTGACGGGGCAGTCCGGGAAGAGCTCCCGGGTGAGCTGTGCCTGCGCCCACTCATAGAGCAGGCCGTTGCGCACCGGCACGTCGATCTCAAAGGCGTCCCCGAGCGCGATCTGCGAGTCGGGCACGCCCGACTCGCGCGCGAGCTGATGGTTGATGAACTGGGAGGCGGTGACCGACGGAGCCGCCTCGAGCGCATCGGCGGTGCGCAGGTAGTTGTCCTCGCCGGTGTTGATGACGACGCCGAAGTAGCCGTTGATCATGCGCGAGACGCGCTGGTCGATCAGGCCGCGGACGATGTTGATGTCGCGATAGAGGATCCCGTAGAGGGCGTCGTTGACCATGTTGTCGAAGCCCTCCCAGGCGCCCATCGCCGCGATCTCCGACATGCACAGGCCCGAGCAGAAGCTCGACAGCCGCACGTAGCGCCCGTGCTGCTCGGACCACTCGTCCATCGCCTCGCGCATGATCCGGAAGTTCGCCTGCGTCGCGAACGTGCCGCCGTAGCCCTCGGTGGTCGGCCCGTAGGGGACGTAGTCGAGCAGGCTCTGCGCCGTCGAGCGGATGACCGCGATGATGTCGCCGCCGGCCTCGGCGACGGCCTTGGCGTGCACGACGTCCTCATAGACGTCGCCGGTGGCCGTCAGCACGTAGCGCAGCGTGCGGTTGGCGCCGTCGTCGCCGAGGCGCTCGCGCATCGCCGCGCGCTCGTCGAAGTTGCCAGAGATCTGCGTGAGGCGCGTTCGTGTCTC
>JAXDGO010000022.1:0-2950 GCA_034665005.1 Solirubrobacteraceae bacterium
CAGCCTCGAATGGGTGAAGACCGAGGCGTCGCGACCCCGCTAGCCGCTGATGGGATTCGGCATTGCCAGTAAGTCTGGGGTGATACCTGGAAGCAGTCTCGCTGGGGAATCTCTGACGCGCCATCGATCCGCGCGTGGTGCCGTGCTGACCATGTTCTTTCTCAATGGTGCGGTCCTGGCAACATGGCTGTCGCTCATCCCGGCGGTGCAGCAGAAGCTCGCTTTGAATCCCAGCGAGCTCGGCATCGCTCTCCTTGGCGTGGCGGTTGGTGCGGTGATCGCGACGCCGTCAACGGGCTGGCTGGCCGGGCGAGCGGGCGGCCGGAGAGTCGTGACCCTGGCCGCAATCGTCGGCTGCGTCGTCCTGCCGCTCCTGCCTTTGGCGCCGACGCTACCGGAGCTCACCCTCACGTTAGTCGTCTTTGGCGCTGCCGTCGGAACGATGGACGTCGCCATGAACATACACGGCTCAGTCGTCGAAGCCTTGTATCAGAGGCCCCTCATGTCGACGTTCCACGGCCTCTACAGCATTGGAGGGTTCACGGGCGCACTCACAGGCGGCGCGCTCGCGGCGCTCAGCATTGCACCGTTCGACCGCGCGCTCGGGCCTGCGCTGCTTCTAGGTGCCGCCGCCGTCGCCGCGCACCAGTGGCTTCCGCCGACACAGCCGCACACGGCGAGCGGACCACCTAAGGCGCGCATACGGCGTATGAGGCTGTCCTTGCCAGTGGCGGCGCTCGGTCTTATGGCTTTCTGCAGTCTCCTGGCAGAGGGCGCCAGCGGCGATTGGAGCGCCATCTACCTCCACAAATCGCTAGGGACGGACGCAGCCTTCGCGGCAACTGCATTCGCGGCTTTCTCAGTGGCGATGGCTGTGGGACGCTTGAGCGGCGACTGGCTGACGAGCCGCCTGGGCGCCACGCAGCTATTGCGCAGCGGAGGTGCCCTCGCTGCTCTCGGCTTGACCGCGACCTTGCTCCTTGGTCGGCCTGCGCTCGCTGTCGGCGGATTCGGTTTGATTGGTCTCGGTCTCGCCAACGTGGTCCCAACGCTATTCAGCGCCGCCGGTCGATCGAGATCCCAGGCGCCACGGGTGGCCATTGCCGCCGTCGCGTCAACTGGCTACGCAGGGCTCCTCGCCGGCCCTCCGTTGATTGGTTTCATCGCGCAGGCGTTCACCCTTACGCGTGCGTTGATCGTGGTGGTTGTCTGCTGCGCGTTGATCGCACTCCTGGCGCCGATGGTCCGCCGCTCCGGTTGATCGGCGAGCGTCTGGATTCGACGACGGCCCACGCTCGAACTGGAGTCGACCAACATCAAGATCGACTTGGTCTCCCCAGGGTTCACCAAGACGAACCTCAACGGATACGCGGGCGTGGAGTCTGTCGAGAACGGCTCCCGCGAGGTGGTACGCGTTGCACTCCTCGGTCGGGATGGCCCGACCGGCACGTTCACCAGGTGGGAGAACGCGACGATCCCGTGGTGGACCAATCGCAACGCCGGCAGGATGCGGGGTGCACTGCGCACCACGCATCCCGCCCGCCTCATCACGCGACGGCAGGGGCCACGAGACGACCGGCCGCCCCCCACACGTCCGTGACCTCGAGGGGGACGGTCTCCGGCTCGGGCGGCATCGTCGCGAAGCCCGCGTTGCGGAGGACGTCGCCGATGATCGGGTGCAGCCGCTGGTCTACGAAGCGCTGATGGAGCGCCTGCGACTCCCACACATCGATGTAGCGCAGGCCGTGCTCCTGCTCGATGACGAGGTGCACGATCAGGCCTTGCGGCGGCGTCTCGCCGAGGCGCTTGACGATCGTCCGGTAGATATCCATGTTGATCGGCACGTCCTGCTGGAATGCGTACGCCATGGTGATTCCTCCCGCGATCTCGGCGGCTTTCGCTCCGAGTTCGCGTTGATTCGTCCTAGTGTCACTAGGATCGTCCGGCTCATGCTAGGCTCATCTCGTGGGCGATGTCAAGTCCCGGCGCACCTACAGCTCCCGGCTCCGCGAGGACCAGGCCCAGCACACCCGGGTCCGCATCCTCGAGGCGGCGCAGCGACGGTTCACTGACAACGGGTACGCGGCCACCACCGTGGAGAGCATCGCCCGGGAGGCGGGAGTCGCCGTTGACACGGTCTACGCGACCTTCGGCACCAAGCGCGATCTCCTGGCCCAGCTCGCGTACTTTCGTGCCGCCGGCGACGACGCGCCCGTCGCCGTCATCGATCGGGCGGGGCCGCAGGCGGCTCGGCGCGAGACGGATCAGCGCCGCCAGATCGCGATGTTCGCGCGCGGCGTCGTCACCATCATCGAGCGGGTGCGCCCAGTCGACGACATCCTGCGCAGCGCCGGTGCCATCGATGCCGCCGTCGCAACGCTGCGCGCGCACATCCAGGAAGAGCGCTTCTCGAGCATCCGAGCGTTCGCCGCGTGGCTGACGAGCAACGGTCCGCTCCGCGGCGGGATCTCCTCCGGCGACGCCGCAACGATCATCTGGACACTCACGAGCCCGGAGGTGCACCAGCTCATGCGCGACGCACGCGGCTGGTCGCGACCACGCTACGTGCGCTGGCTCACCGAATCGCTGACGGAGATCCTGCTCCCGGACGTGTAGCCGTAGCCCGCGTCCCGACCTTTGACGTCTTGGCAGGCATGACGCCACAGGCGTAGGATTCGCGCACCGTCCAGCGCTTCCGCTGGGCACGCCCACCGAGGAGCCAGAATGCCCACTGTGATCGGCCACCACGATGTGAAGGACCAGAAGCACTGGCTTGCGTCGCCGAAGCGCGAAGAGGTCTTCGGGCCTCTCGGCATCACCAACATCAGGACGTTCATCGATCCGCAAAACCCGACCCGCGTGGCGGTGCTCATGGACGTCCCCGACATGGACGCCCTCAATGCCGCGATGCAGTCCCCAGCGGCGGCCGAGGCGATGGCGCATGACGGCG
>JAXDGO010000023.1:0-2916 GCA_034665005.1 Solirubrobacteraceae bacterium
GTGGCTTGACGAGCGGGGAGTCGACGTCTGAACGCGCGTCGCCACCGCTTCCCTGGCGAACGCATTAACACCCCGCAGTTGCCGCTTTTCTTTCCGGTGAGCGTTCGCTAGTCTCTCGCGTCCGGGCAGGGGGCTCGGACGACGGTCGCAGAGCTCGCGGCAGCCGCCGGTTGCCGCACTCCGCCGTCGGACAGCAGGGTTCGACACCAGGGAGGGCCGATGGGGCTGAAGGACGGGCGAACGCGCCGGCCAGACACGGCGCACCACGAGTTGCATCCCGAGACCGGACGGGCCGGACGGTGAACCCGCCTCCAGCGGGATCCTTCATCGAATTCGCCCCCGCGGTCGGAGAGCACGAGGCGCCTGCTGCGTCCTCGTCCTTCCCCTTCTCCCTCGGACGCCTGAACGGGAACGGGCGCGCGCGCGCCGACCGTCGCCGGCGCCCCGGCATGGGCATCACCGAGGGCCTCCGGTCCGAAACCACGCTGAGCCGGGATGCCGCGTTCCGGCGCGGGCTTGCCACGGCGGACGTGGCTGCCGTGGCCGCCGCGCTGCTCGTGGCCGACCTGCTCTTCGGCGGCGGCGGTCAGGGCCAACTGTGGGCGCTCGTCGTGCTGCCGCTCGTCGTCGTCGTGACCAAGGCGATCGGCCTGTACGACCGCGACGAACTGGTGATCTCCAAGACGACGCTGAACGAGGCCCCAGCGCTGTTCCACCTCGCCACGCTGTATGCGCTCGCGATCGTGCTGGTGGAGAGCGCCGCGTCCAATGCGCCGATCGACCCCTGGCACGTCGTCGTGCTCTGGGCGCTGTTGTGCGTAGGCCCCCTCGTGGCCCGCTCGGCGGCGCGCGCGATCGCCGGCCACTTCACTCCGCCCGAGCGCTGCGTGCTGCTCGGCGACCTGGACAGCGCCGACCGCCTGCGCGCGAAGCTCGAGCGCCACCGCGAGCTCGACGCCGAGCTGGCGGCCTGGATCCCGTTCGAGCAGTTCGCGGCCGGGAGCGACGCGCGCACCCGGCTGGGCGAGTACCTGCGCACCAGCAACTTCGACCGCGTCATTGTCGCCCAGGCCGATGCCAACACGAACGAGGTGCTGGAGGCGGTGCGCTACTTCAAGGCCCTGGGGATCAAGGTCAGCGTGCTGCCGCGGCTGCTGGACATCGTCGGCTCCGCGGTCGAGTTCGACGAGTTGCACGGCTCGACGCTGCTCGGGGTGCGCCGATTCGGCCTGTCCCGCTCGTCCCGGCTGCTCAAGCGGATGCTGGACGTCGTCGGCGGCGCGCTCCTGTTCATCGTGTGTGCGCCCCTGATCGCCGCCGCTGCGCTGGCGATCAAGCTGACCTCCCGCGGACCGGTGTTCTTCACGCAAACTCGAGTGGGCCGCGACGGCCGGCGGTTTGCGATCGTCAAGTTCCGCACCATGGTGCACGGCGCCGACCAGCTGAAGTCCGACCTGCTGCACCTCAACGAGTCGCGCGGGCTATTCAAGATCTCCGACGACCCGCGCGCCACTGGCGTCGGGCGCTTTCTGCGGCGGACGTCGCTCGACGAGCTGCCTCAGCTCTTCAACGTGCTTCGCGGCGAGATGAGCCTGGTGGGCCCTCGGCCGCTGATCGTCGACGAAGACGAGCGGGTGCAGGGCTGGCACCGCCGCCGCCTCCATCTCGTTCCGGGCATGACCGGTGCGTGGCAGATCGCGGGATCGGCGCGGGTGCCGCTCGACGAGATGGTGGCGCTGGACTACCTCTACATCGTCAACTGGTCGCTGTGGAGCGATGTGAAGATCCTGCTGCGGACGATCCCGCATGTGTTCGGCCGCCGCGGTCAGTGAGCGGCACGAGCCGCGGTTCCGTCAGCGCTGACAGCCCACGGCTCAACCGCCGATCTTAACGCCCGGCCCGCGCGAGTCGCCTACAATGCACCGCATTACGGCGAATCTGTGACCGGATCAGACGCTGCGCAAGGAGGAGGACATGCTCGTCGGTCAAGGTCGGCAGGAAGCGGGAGCCGAGTCGGGATCTGTGCGCGGTGTCAGCGGGTCCACGACGACGACCCTGGAGCCGACCACGCTGCCGCTCGAGCCGAAGCCAGGGATTCGACACTGAAGGATCTGCCGTGGGCGAGTCACAGCTCAGCTCCTTCATGCGTTTCTGCGAGGCGAGCACTGGGAGCCGGTTCCGCGACCAGACGGCATTCCACGAGTTCTCGGTAGCCGAGTACCGCCGGTTCTGGCAGCTGTTCCTTCAGTGGTCGGACATCCTGCACGAGGGATCGCCTGAGCCGGTCTGCACGGACGACCTGTGTGAGCGCGCAAGCTTCTTCCCCGATGTGCGGCTCAACTACGTAGAGAATCTCCTGCGGATCGACTCGTCGGAGACCGCGAACCGTCTCGCGCTGGTGGCTCACCACCCGTCTCGGCCGCCCCAGCGGCTGACCCGCGGCGAGCTACGCGATCGGGTGCGCAACGTGGCGACGGGTCTCCGGCGTTTGGGTGTCGCGCCGGGCGATCGCGTGGTTGCCGTGGCGGGCAACAACGCCGAGGTGGTGGTCGGCGGCCTCGCGGCCGCCGCCATCGGCGCGACCTTTTCCAGCGCCGGGACGGACATGGGCGCCCCCGCCGTCCTCAGCCGCTTCGAGCAGCTGGAGCCGACGGTCCTGATGGCGAACCTTTCCGGTGGCGAGGCGGAGTCGATGACGCTGTCCGAGCGCGTCGGGGAGGTGGCGCGCCGGTTGCCGTCGCTCACCGCCGTCATCGCGCTCGACGACGGTCCGGTGCCGTCGCGGCTGCCGGCGCCCGTCCATCCGCTCACGGAACTGATGACGGGCGCGGCCCCCGACGCGGTCGACTCCGAGTGGGAGCGGTTGCCCTTCAACCATCCGCTGTTCGTCCTGTTCACCTCCGGGACGACCGGCCG
>JAXDGO010000024.1:0-5183 GCA_034665005.1 Solirubrobacteraceae bacterium
ATCACGAGCGTGAGAATGCAGGAAACAGCACCTGCGAGCACCACGATTCGCGAAGAGCGTCGCAACTCCCTCCCCCTTCAACGCTCGGCTCGATGAGCACGCGAGGCTAGACCGACCTGCATGCCCAGTCAAGCGATCGAGGATCGCCCCGTCCTAGGCGTCCGCGCGATCCGAGCATCCGATGCTGGCCTCAGCTGTCGCCGATGCTCGCGGGTGACGGGCGTCGGTGGATCGCCGCTATCACCATCCGCCGGCGGCGGCACGCGATGACGGTCGCGAGGAACGCGTTCGCGAGCGCGAAGTACACCGGGAAGAGCAGCAGCGAGAGGTCGACCGCGCCCACGGCCAGCGCGCTCAGCACCCCCGAGACACTCGCGAGTGCGTACAGAGCCAATGTCTCAGATGTCGGGTCGCGCCAGGTCTTCGGGAGCATGAGCCCGACGGCGAGGGTATCCGCAAAGACGACGAACATCGTCGCAATGACTGGGGTCGAGGAGACCGCCCAGGCCGCGAGCCCGACGGCAGCGATTGCGATGACTATGAGGTCCGATCGCGAGAGGCCGCCCTCACCTCGAGTCACCGAGAGCAGGAAGATCACACTTGTCAAGCATGCATCGGCCGCGACCATGATGATGCTCCAGCCCGCCCCATCCGCGATCTGCGATGACAACACAAGTACTGAGAGTAGGCTCCAGATGAGCCACGTCCCGCGATGCGGCCGAGTCGTCCGGCGGATCACGTCGCGGATGTATGGCGCTGCCTGGAGCGCGCTGGTCAGCCCGGCCATCGATCCGAAGGCCGCCGCCGGGGTCATACATCGCCGACTCGGAGCGGGCGGGGGAGCGGGATTGTCTTGTCGTCATCGGCACCCGGACGCACATGCCCATTCGGCCATCTCGCCCACGGCATCTCACCCTGAGGCCACGGCATCTCACCGCCGACCGTGAGATCTCCCATCTCCGAGTGGCCGAGGAGATCGGCGATTGCGTCGACGGTTCCGAGCGTGAGTCGCAGGTTGCTCAGCCAACGGGGATTCCACGTGTGCACAAGGGCGGTCTCCTTGGCTTGATCGGCGACGCCCGGCGGGACGTGCCACACCCAGACATCGGTGCGCTCGCGGTGTCGAATGCGGCTGTTGCCGATGTCGAAGGTGTTGAGCGGTCCGGCCGCGAGCACGACGCCGCCGGTGCCGAGCACCAGCGCCTGGACTCCGCTCTGGAAGCTGTTCCATACAACCGTCGACCGGGTCTGGGTATGTCCGACAAGGAGGCCCGACGTTGTCTCGAGATGCACCTCGCTCGAGATCTCATGGCCCGCGCACACTGCATAGTCCCGCTTCACGCCGAGCGTCGTCACGTTTCCATCCCTTCTGGATTCACAACTCGAAAGGGTCTTCCCGGTCGCGGACCTGCGCGGCCGGATCCACATCTACGCCGTCGAGGTGGTGACGAAGAGCGCCAGGAGCACGATGAACGCGACCCACGCGATGACCGCCACGGCCGCGAGTGCGATAGGCCAGCGCCCGCCGGAGTGGCAGGGCCTGTACTCGTCCTCCTCATCGACGGTGTGCGAGGGCATGCGGCGCGCGGCGGGGCTTCCGGGACACCCGATCACTTCGCGCGCCAAGGCTCGCGGGAGCGGTGCAGGTCGCGCCCACTCGCCGTCGCGCTGCTGCGGATGCGGCGCGTGGTGGCCGTGCAACTGCCCGTACTGATCGGTGGGTACCCGCCGTGGATTAGCTTGGAGCGAGGATCGATGGGCGCCAAGACGTCCGTGCGACGCGCGGCGCACACGGCCTGCTTGTGCTTCGTGGAGGAATCAATCTCCTGCGAGCGGGGAACCGGACCCATATTCGCCCGGTACACCGGCTGGGCTGCATCCGCGCCAGCCCCGCCGATCGCGCTGGCGACCACGGTCGCCAGCGCCAGCGCCGCAACGCGAAGAGGCGTGCGGACGCGGGCCTCGGTCGAGCCCTCCCCGGTGTGCAGCATGAACAGCATCTACGCTCCCTCGGTGCGAGCCGGCCCACTGCCGGCTGATGCATCGATGCTGCTCGCCGGCCGGAACGCCGGCTAGAGGGATATCCCTCGACGTGACCCTCGAACGCGTGAGGAGCGACGTAGAGCCCATGTCACAATGCGCGCGGTGTCTGGCGTGCCTGCCAGGACACGCTCATTGTGAAATGGGCTCTCAGCCGCGTGAGAAGTGCCGTGCAAGCTCGCTGCGCGAACGCAGGCCGAGGCTACGGTAGATCCGGGTCAGGTTCGCCTCGACGGTCTTCGTGCTCATGAAGAGCGCGGCGGCCACCTCCCTGTTGGTGAGCCCTTCGGCGACGAGCTCGGCGACACGGTGTTCTGTCGGGGTCAGCTCGTCGTCCGTCGCGCTGCGCACTCCGAGTCGGCGTCGTTCGTCCTCGGCGCGCGCCTCGAAGCTCAGCGCGCCGAGCTCGTGAAACGTCGCGACCGCCCGCTCGAGGGTCGCCGCCGCGTCGCTGCGGCGCCGGGCTCGCCGCTGCGCGCTGCCGAGCAGTAGCAGGGCTCGTCCCCGCTCGAGTGGCATGCGCAGCTCATCGTGCGTGGAAAGGGCCTCTCGGAGCGCCGCGACGGCCGCCTCGTGCTCCCCGCGCGCGAGCAGGATCAACCCGCGACCCCGTGCCGCCATGCTGCGGGCCCACGGATGGTCGCCGGTGCGGGTCCCGTCGCTGATCCAACGGACGAGCCGCTCTGCGTCGTCGACTCGGCCGGCCGCGACGAGCGCCTCGAGCATCTCGGGCGCGAACGGGTACGCGCCCGGGTTGCGCACGCCAAGCTTGTCGAGCATGGCGGGGACGGGCTCGAGCCAGCGCAGCGCCGCGGCGTGGTCGCCGATCGACGACTCGATGAAGCCGAGGATGACGCGGTTCTGGAGCGCGAAGATCTGGTCGCCTGCTGCCTCGCACGCCCGCATGCCGCGTTCAGCGGTGGCGCGCGCTCGGGCAGCTTCGCCCTGCGAAGCCAGCAGCATCGAACGTGCGGAGGCCGCGGCTCCCTGCTCGGTGTCGCCCGCCTCGGCGTCGAAGCGCGAGATCGTCTCGGCCAGCACGAACCCTCGCGCCCACTCGCCCGTTCTCCAGCAGAGCTCGACCATGTGGAGGGCCACGAACGCTGTGTGCTGGGCGGCTCCGCGCTCCTCCATCGCGCGCCAGAGCGTCCCGAGGTGAGTCTCAGCCGCGTCGAGTCGACCGGCCCAGAGCGCGACGAGACCGGCAGCCATGCGCGGTTGGAGGTAGATGTCGTAGCCGTTCGTCGGCTCCGGCGCGCGCTCCACAGCCTCCTCGACCATCCGGTCTGCGCCCGTCTCACCGGCGAGGCACGCCATACCTCCCACTATGGCGGCGGCGGTTGCCTCGAGGTCGACGTCACCGATTTCGGCCGCTATTGCTCGCGCGCGGCTCGCATGCTCGATGCCGCGGGACGTGTTGCGATGGAGTCCCGCGACCATGGAGGTCGAGAGCTCGATCCACACGCGCAGGGCGGGCTCGGCTGCGGCATTGTCAGCGGCCTCGGCGAGATCGGCAAGCCCCAGGTCGTGGTCGAAGTGGATGTAGTGCCGGGTCATCAGGAGCTTTGCGCGGGAGGCACCGAGCGGCGTGTCAGGCAGCCAGTCCGCGAGAAGCGCCCTTGCCCGGTCATACTCGCCGGAGACGAGCAGCGCCTCGGCGAGCGCGGCCCGCCGCGCGTCGCGCAGTTCCCGCTCGTCCGGTGGAGTCAGCCGAACCGAGTGCTCGAGCAGCGTCAACGCAGTGACGATCGCATTCCGCTCCCGGGCGGCGACTGCCGCCGCGCCGGCTCGTTCGGCCACGCCGGCGTCGGGGTCGACGTGGCCGAGTGCGAGATGCAGTGCCTGCTCGACCGGATCGGAGACGATCCCGGCAGCGAGCAGGTGCAGGGCGTCGCGGCGCGGCCGGGTAAGTCCCTCCTCGATCGCGAGGCGCAGCAGCGGATGGGCGAAGGCAAGCATGCTGGATTCGCGTACGAGCATCTCAGCGTCCTCGGCCTCGGCGATGCCGGTCGCGGAATCGCCCGCGAGCGTGGCGACCGCCCCGTACGGTGCGCGAGGCAAGATCGAGGCCGCCTCGCACGCCAATCGCGCGGTGAGGGAGAGGTTGGCGACCCGTGCGCGGAGCGCGTCTGCGAGGCTCGCCGGAAGGGCCAGGGTCATGGCCCCGCGGGAGGTGCGCGCCGCGGAGCGTCGCCGCAGGTCGCGTGCAATCTCGATGGCTGCAAGCGGATTGCCTCCCGATGCCGAGAAGATCTCCTCGATGGTTGCGGGCGACCAGGGGCCGGCGACACGGGTCGTTACCAGGCGGCTGACGCCGTCGCGCCCGATTGCGCCGAGCTGGATACGGGTCACTGCCTCAGCAGGGAGCGCCCGCTCGGCGTCAAGCGGCGCCGGCCCGAGCTCGTCCGCCCTACGCGCCACCAGCCAGCCGACCGGGTGCGCAGCCGTGTGCCGCAACGCGATCCGTAGCACCTCGCGCGTGGCGGCATCTAGCCACTGCTCGTCGTCGACGAGCACGAGCAACGGCGCGAGGCGCGACGCTGCCTCGAACAGGCGCGCGCAGGCAAGCGCTATCGCGAGACGGTCGGGCGTCATCTCGCCGGGCTCGACACGGGCGAGGACGATCTCGAGTGCGGTTCGCTGCGGCGGTGGAAGCCCAGGCGACCCGGCGTCGACGAGCGGCGCGATCAGCTCGCTGAGCGACGCGTAGTCGAGCTCGGTTTCGCCCTCGAGGCCGCCGCACGAGAGCACCTCGAACGCGTCACTGCCCACCAGCTTGGCGACCGCTCGCACGAATGCGCTCTTCCCGATCCCGGCGGAGCCCTCGACGAGCAGCGCCGCCCCGGACTCCCGAGCCGCGGCGAGGAAGCGCGACCCGGCACGCACCTCCACCTCGCGATCGAACAGCAGCGCCACCGTGCCCCCCAGGGTTACGACGTCGCGGCCTACAATGGCGCGACCGCGCGCCGCGGTCAACCCTTCCCGCGAACATCTGCGTCATCGAGACCCGTAGCGACGCGGCGGACGCCGGAGCTCCAAAGCCGCCCGGTGCGTAGAGAGAGAAGAGACAACCAATGCGCCTCGTGATCAAGAGATATATCTATCGGGAAGAGTCGCGTGCATGCTCGCGACATCTTGGGCGG
>JAXDGO010000025.1:0-97830 GCA_034665005.1 Solirubrobacteraceae bacterium
CCCAGCTCCGACGCCAGTCCTCGATGAAGCCCCTGATCGCCTCCGCGCCCTCGAAGGTCTCTAACCCGGCGGCGGACATGTCATATACCGCGTCGGCGGCAAACAAGCTCATCACCCCGTCAAGGTCCCCGCGACTCATGGCCTCGTACCCCTGCCGCGCAAGCCTCGCCAGGTCGAGGGTCGTGGACTCCTCGGGCATCACCCGGTGAGTATCACGGACGGACTCGCACTGCTGCCGAGACTTGATATGTGTGACGCCGGTCACACATGGTCATTCGCTGTATAAGCGAGCCGTTCTCCTCGCGGCATAACTGCTGCGCGATACTGCGAGGCGATGTCGCAGGAGAACGTGGAGATCGTCAGGAGGTCGATAGACGCCTTCACCAGGCGCGACCTTGATCTCGCCGGTCAGGACTGGGACGCCGAGGCCGTGCTGGATTGGTCGCGCTCTGAGGGTGTCGATGCGGGCATCTATCGCGGACAAGAGGCGATCCAAGCCTTTTGGGGCGGCTGGCTTCAGATGTTCGACCAGTTCGATTTCAAAGCCGACGAGTTTCTTGACCGTGGCGAGCACGTCGTCGTGCCAAACCTGACGCGCGTGCGAGGCAGGGACGGCGTGGAGGTGGAGGCGCACAGCGCGGTGCTCGTGACGGTACGCGAAGGGCGCATCGTCGCGTGGCGTCTCTGTAGGGACCGCGATGAAGCCCTCAAAGCCGTGGGCCTGGCGAAGTAGCCGTAGCGAGTTTCGCTAGTCGTTTCGCCAGACCGACCCTCCGAGTAGGTGGCGACCCGGGTACCAGCCCGGGCCGCCTGGTGCGTAGCTAGATAGGAAGCGAAGCGACGCGATCGGCCGGGGACTAAGCGCGGCGAGTTTCGGCCGCTTATACAGTCAATGACCATGTGTGACGTCGGTCACACAGGGGGCTGGGTTATGTGCTCTAGCATGCGAACAATTGTTCGACTCGCCGAGTCGTCGCCGTGGATGGAGACGATCGGGGGACCCATAGCCGGACCGCGAGTTTGCAGTCCGGATGGGGCGAATCGGCCACAGGATGTGGCCGTAACGCCCGGCTGACACGCGTCCCGTTCGCGTGGGTGCCGGCCGTGAGCCCGACAGCTAACCCCGTAGGCGAACATGCAAGGAGGTTTTTCAAACATGTACGCCCCCGCAACGCTCGGGCAGCCGACGGCTGCCCTGGCACCGGTCGGGATCGTGTCCAGGGCGCCGGCGACCGGAGCCCCACTGGAGCGCACCGCCCTGAAGCTGCGCAGCTCGCAGCTCGACGTTCTCGCCGATCACCGCATCAGCGTGACCGGCACGTTGCTGGACGGCTCGCGTGCCGGGCTGCCCGGCCGCATCGTCGCGCTGCAGGCTCGCGGGCGCCGCGGCTGGAGCACGCTGACGCGCGCGCGCACCGGCGCGAAGGGCCTCTTCCGGATGCGGTATCTGCCGCGCCGGATCGGAAGCGCACGGGTGCGGTTGCGCTTCGCCGGCGACGCCGGCGATCTCGGCACGCGCCGTCCGCTCGGACGCCTGAACGTGTTTCGCCTTGCCGACGCATCCTGGTACGGAGGCGGAGGCGGTCTGGCGTGCGGTGGCTCGCTGAGCAGCAACACGCTGGGCGTCGCCAGCAAGACCCTTCCCTGCGGCACGCTCGTCACGCTGCGCTACGCCGGGCACTCCGTGCGCGTGCCGGTCGTTGACCGCGGACCGTACGTCGCCGGTCGCGAATTCGACCTCACAGAAGCGACCAAGCGCGCACTCCGCTTCGGCGACACCGGCCAGGTCTGGAGCACCGGCTGATCGGAGACGACATCGGCGCCGGCCGGGATAGGCACGTTTGCGCGGCGGATCCGCCCGCCCACAGCCTCGTCGTCCGTCCTGGCCGGCCAGCCAGTAACATCGATCGCGCGTCTGCGGCAACGATCACGGGGAGGTCTCGATGGCGGCGGTTGACAGTGATCTTGAGAGCGTGCTCGTCGGCGAGCGTGAGCTCTGGCAGGGGGGACCGCCACATGAGCTGTTCGGGCGGCTGCGACGTGAGTGTCCCGTGCACTTCACCGAGCGCATCACCGAGTTCCCGCAGGAGGCGGGCTACTGGTCGGTCACGACCGCGGACGACATTCATGCGGTCAGCCGCGACTGGCAGAGCTACTCCTCCGAACTGGGAGGCGTCACCGCGGTCTCGCAGGTGTTCCCGCTCGAGCTCACGCGCGCGATGTTCATCGGGATGGACCCGCCCAAGCATGATCGCCTGAAGGCGCTCTTCCAGGCGGGCTTCACGCCCAGGAGGATCGCCGCTCACGAGGACGAGATCAGGGCGATCGTGCGGCGCGTGCTCGACGGCCTCGCCGGCCGTGAGGCGTGCGACCTCGTCAACGACGTCGCCCAGCCTGTCGTCTCGCGCGTGATCGGGAGCTTCATGGGCATCCCCGAGGAGGACGACGCCGTCTGGGCGCGGCTGATGAACTCGACGCTCGGCGCCGGCGACGTGGACCTGAACCCCGATGGGATCGACGGGGCGCTGCAGAGCGACATACCCGAGATCTTCGAGCGCTGCCGCACGCTCATCGCTGAGCGCCAGGAGAACCCGACCGACGATCTGACGAGCGTTCTCGTGCACGCCAAGGTCGACGGCCAGAAGCTCGAGGAACACGAGATAGTGATGGGCTTCTTCCTGCTCGTCGCGGCCGGGAACGACAGCACGAAGGCGACGTATTGCAGCGGCATGCGGGCGCTGATGGAGAGCCCCGAGGAGAAACGACTCGTGCTCGAGGACCCCTCGCTCGTCTCAGGCGTGGTCGAGGAGTCGCTGCGGATGTTCCCTGCGTTCGCGCACTTCCGGCGCACCGCCACGCGCGACACCGAGTTGCACGGCAAGAAGATCCGCGCAGGCGAGAAGGTGGTGATGTGGTACGTCTCCTCCAACCGCGACGAGACGCGCTACCAGGACCCCGATCGCTTCGACGTGCGCCGCAACCCCGATCATCAGGCCTTCGGCGCCGGGGGCCGGCACTTCTGCCTCGGCACCGCGCTGGCGCGTCTCGAGCTGAACGTGCTATTCGAGGAGACGCTCGCGCGCTACCCCGACGTCGAGCTCGCCGGCACCCCGGTGTACGTCGAATCGCCGTTCATCAACCAGCTCAAGACGCTGCCCGTCAGGCTCAATGGGCAGGAGGCCTCAGCCCGGCCTGAGCGGGGGATGCCGCCGCCTATCCTCGAGGGATGTGCGGCCGCTACACGAACACTGCGGGCCCTGAAGAACTGAACGACCGCTTCAGGGTGCCCATCACGACCGATGCGGGTACCCGGCGCTTCAACGTCGCGCCGACCGAGGAGGTGCTTGCGATCGTCGCTCCGAAAGGCGAGCCCGAGGCGCGCCTGCTGCGCTGGGGCCTGGTGCCACCGTGGGCCGAGGATCTGAAAGGGGGAGGGCGCATGATCAACGCGCGTATCGAGACGGTCACATCGACGCCCGCCTACCGCGCGCTCATACCGAAGAGCTCGCGCCGCGCGCTGCAGCTCGCCGACGGCTACTTCGAGTGGCTGAAACCCGAGCGGCGCGGCGAGCCGCGCCAGCCGTTCTTCTTCCAGGTCGACAGCGGCATCCCGTTCGCCTTCGCGTCGGTTTGGACGCCGGCGAAGGTGCAGGGCGAGTGGGTGCAGAGCGTCTCGCTGCTCACCTGCGACTCCTCGCCCAACAGCGTCGCCGCCGGGATCCACAACCGCATGCCGGTGATACTCGCCGACCGTGACGCCCAGCGGGCTTGGCTCGATCCCGCCCTCGGCGCCGAGGAGGCGCTCGAGCTGTGTGGTCCGCTGCCCGCCGGGCGGCTGTCCGCCCAGGCCGCCAACCCCGCCGTGAACAAGGCCGGCGAGCCGGACCTCGAGGGGCCCGAGCTGCTGCTCGCACCGGCCTGAGATCCGCCCGGGCGCCCGCCGTTCAGGCCGTCAGCCAGCGCCGCGGGTTCTCGATGAAGATCGTGTTGAAGGTCGCGTCGTCGAGCACCTCCTGCTCGCGCAGCGCCGGCACGACCTCGTCGAAGACGAGCGTCATCGACCAGTTGCGCACGGCGCCGCTCGCCTCGATCGCCTCGACGGCCTCGGGCGGGTACCAGTCGATCGTGGCGCAGTAGTCCTGGGAGATCATCAGGCGCTCGGCGTGCCCCCGTCGAAGGAGCTCGGCGGTCGTGATGTTGCGCCTGTCCATCGGCAGGAACATCTCGAGACCGTAGCGGTCGAGGCCGACGTAGACGCCCTTGCCGATCAGGCCCTCGATGTAGTCGAGATCGTCGGTGTCCCCGCAATGCGCGATCTGCACCCGCGCCAGGTCTACGCCCTCCTCCTGAAAGATCTCAACCTGCCGGGGGCCGGTTGCGACGGCCGGCATCGAGTGGGCCATGATCGGCGCACCCGTCTTCACGCTCGCGCGCGCGACCGCCCGGTGGATCTTCTCGACGTTCTCCGTGACGCCGGCGGCGTCCGCCGCGCACTTCAGGAAGGCAGCCTTGATGCCGGTCCCCTGGATCCCGACTTCGATGTCCGAGATGAAGTGATCGGCCATCGCGTCCGCGTCGCGGTTCTCGAAGTAGTGAGGCAGGTGGTCGTAGCTGTAGATGCCGGTGCAGGGCACGATTCGCACCCCGGTCTGGTCGGCCACGCGCTTCATGAAGCGCACGTCGCGCCCGCCGAACATCGCCGTCGGATCGACGATCGTCTGCACGCCTTTCGCCTTTGCCGCGGCGACGGCCTCGAGCGCCGCGTCGAGCTCGACGTCATCGTCGTAGCGGTCGGGCCATTGCGCAGCGACGGCCTCGTCGCGGAAGCGGACGTGCTCGTGCACGAGCACCAGACCGAGATCGTCTGCGTCGATGGCTCCCTGAACGGTCTCTACAGTCGGCATTCGGCTCTCTCCTCGTGGTGTGGTCAGCGAACCGGCCTTCCCCACTGCGTCTCCTCGCGCAGCTGCTTCTTGAGCAGCTTGCCACTCGGGTTGCGCGGCAGGGGGTCCTCGCGCACGACGACGTACTGCGGCACCTTGAAGTCGGCGAGCAGCTTGCGACAGTGCGCGAGCACGGCGTCCACGTCAAGCTCGCTTCCGGCCAGCGCGACGATCACCGCTCCCACCTTCTCGCCCATCATCTCGTCGGGTACGGCGACCACCGCCGCCTCGGCCACGCCTGGGGCGCCGGCGAGCGCGTTTTCGACCTCGATCGAGTAGACGTTCTCGCCGCCTCGATTGATCATGTCCTTCTTGCGGTCGACGATGTAGAGCAGGCCGTCCTCGTCGATGCGCGCCACGTCGCCGGTGTGTAGCCAACCGTCCACGAAGGTCTCGGCGGTCGCCTCCGGCTTGTTCCAGTACCCCTCGACGACGTTCGGGCCGCGGACGAGCAGCTCGCCCACGCCCTCATCGGAGTCCGGTCCACTAGGCTGCTCGATCGCGATGTCGACCACGGGCATCGCGAAGCCGACCGAGTCCGCGTGCTCCGCCGCCTCCTCGTGAGGCAGGAAAGATGTGAGCGAAGACGTCTCGGTCAGGCCGAAGCCGTTGCCGACGCGCGCGTTCGGAAACGCCTCCTTGATCGTATGCACCAGGCTCTCGGCGATCGGGGCGCCGCCATATGAGACCCAGCGAACGCCGCTCACGTCGAGGGCGGCGAACGCCGGATGGCGGATCACCGCGTGATAGATCGCCGGCACCGAGACGAGCTGGTTGACGCCGTGCGAGCCGACGGCCTCGAAGAAGCCGTCGAAGTCCAGCGGGCTCGAGAGGATCTCCACCCGCCCGCCCATCTCGAGCATCGGTATCAGCTGGCTGTTGCAGCCGGTCACGTGGAACAGCGGCACCGAGACGAGGGTCGATATGGCCGGCCCCTCGGACCGGTCGACGAACAGGCATCTGAAGGCGTTCTCGCTGTTGGTTGTGAAGTTGCCGTGAGATGTCATCGCGCCCTTGGGAAAGCCGGTCGTGCCGCTGGTGTAGAAGATCGCCGCGAGATCCTCCGGCGCCAGGTCCTCGACGGCGGTGGGGTCCCCGTCGGGCAGCTCGGCTGCAGCGGAGAAGGTGAACGCCGCGCCCGAGTCCTTGACCACATAGGCCACCTCATCGTCGGTGAAACGGGTGTTGACCGGCACGACGACCGCCCCCATCAGCTGTGCTCCGAAGAAGGCGAGCACCCAGTCGATCCCGTTCGGCAGGCGGATGGCCACCCGGTCGCCGCGCTGGACGCCCGCACGGCGCAGGCCGCCTGCAACGCGAGCCGCGCGCTCCCAGAGCTCGCCATAGCTCAGCGAATCCCCGCCGACCACCACGATCGCCGCGGCATTGGCGTGGCGCTCGACGCTGCCCTGCAGCAGCTGCACGAGCGAGGCCGGCCGGTCGCGGTAGCGCGCCCGGCCATCGGCGTCGCGCTCGACGCCGGTCTCATCGAATGGGTTGCGCCCTCGCGGGTACGGCTTCACCACTGCCAGGACTCCCCTCCTTCGCGGTCCGGGCAGAGCCTACTCGGCAAAGTGCTTTGCGGCCATCTGCTCGATCGTGCCCTTGGTGCGTCGCGTCGTCGGCCCGAGCGCCCCATCGATCGCCGTCAGGTCCAGCTCGGTCTCGAGGACACCTCCGCTCGGCAGCCAGTACAGCTCGCGCTCGCCGAAGGCAAGGCGGTCGCGCTCGCTCGCCAGGGCGAGGACCCGCCTGCGCACCGGCGCGGACGGTCGGTTGGCCAGGATCGAGACCTGGAGCTTTCCCCCGGCGGCATCGACGTGGCGCTTCTCAAATGGCTGAAATCCGCAGATCGCCTGCATCTCCTCGGCGGTGCGAAGGAACGTGGGCACGGCGTAGCCGAGCTCCTGGGCCAGCGCGCCCTCGATACGCACCGTCAACCGCTCGAGTGGCTCGGGACCGGCCGTGAACGCCACGTTGCCGCTTGCGCGGAACGTCTTGACCTCGGCGAAGCCCAACTCCGAGAACATCCTCTGCAGCTCGGCGTTGCTCACGCGGTGGTGGGCGCCGACGTTCATCCCCCTCAGAAAGGCCGCGTGGCTCGCCATGCGGCGCCACGATAACGCGCGGCCGGGGGCCATCCTCGCCACGGCCGTTACTGTGCGCGCAACCAATGATCCGGGCCCGTCCCGGATCGACACGACCAAGGAGCCCCTGCATGACCTCCGCTACACCGCTGATCACAGGCACCGACTTCATCACCGTCGCAACGAGGGACTTCGAGGCCGCGGCGGACTTCTACGGCGGCGTCCTGGGGCTCACGCCGTCCAAGCGTTGGGGGGATATGCCCGCGGGCGAGTTCGAGACCGGGAACCTGACGATCGCCCTGATGCAGTCCGACGCGTTCGGCATGGAGTTCCAGGCCAACAACAGCCCGATCGAGCTGCGCGTCGAGGACTTCGAGGCAGCGCGCACTGCGCTCGAGGAGCGCGGCGTCGAGTTCAGAGGGGAGACGCTCGACTCAGGCGTCTGCTACCAGGCGTTCTTCCAGGACCCCGATGGCAACATGCTGGCGATCCACCACCGTTACGCGCCGTCCACGCCGGCAGGCGCAACGGGCCAGCCCGACTGATCGGACGCGCGCTAGCCGACGGCCGGAGCGCCCGCGTGCTGGGCGAGGATCGCCGCGAGCTGGGCGCGATGACGCTTGCCGCCGCCAAGCAGCGCGACGTCGATGTGGGCGCGCTTGTAGAGCCAGTGGACGTCCGCCTCCCAGGTGAACCCGATGCCTCCGTGCGCCTGGATCGCGCTGGACGTGACCTCGCGGGCGGCGTCGGATGCGGCCGCCTTGGCCATGGCGGCGGCCTCCGGCAGACGCTCCGGGTCGGCGTCGGCCGTCCAGGCCGCAAAGGCGGCGGTGGCGCGAGCCTTCTCGGTCTCGAGCAGCATCTGCGCGCAGCGATGTGAGACCGCCTGGTAGGCCCCCACGGGGACGCCGAACTGCTTGCGCTCCTTGACATACGCGACGGTCATCTCGAGCGCGCGCTCGCATACGCCGACGAGCTCGGAGCTCACCGCCACGAGCGCCCTGTCGATCGCCGCCGAGACGTCACCCGCCAGCGGCTCGCCGGCCTCAGCTGAGGAGCTCACCATCGCGGTGGAGCGCGTCGGGTCGATCGACGCGACGGGCGTCACCTCCGCCTCGCCGGCTGCGAGCAGTCGAGCGCTGCGATCGTCTTCGACGAGCACCACGACGCCGGCCTCCGCAGCCCCGATCACGAGCTCCGCCGTCCCGTCGACGGCCTCGCCGAGCGCACCTGTGAGCTCTCCTGCGGCGAGGCCCGGGAGCCAGCGCTCGCGCTGCTCGCGCGAGCCCGCATGCTCGATCAGGCTCGCCGCCATCACCGTGGGCAGGAACGGAACGGGGGCCAGGGAGCGCCCGAGCTCCTCGCAGAGGATCGAGAGCTCGATCTGGCCGAGGCCCTGTCCGCCGTTGTCCTCGGAGACTGCGATGCCGGGCCAGCCGAGCTCGCACAGCTCGCTCCACAGGACCTGGTCGGTCGTGTGCGCCTCGGCGTGCTCGCGCACCCGGTCGGGCCGCGCACGCTCGGCCAGCAGGTCGCGGGCGGTGCGCTGGATCTCGCGCTGGTCGTCGGTCAGGCCGAAGTCCATGGTGCTCCTAGGCAGCGGCCTTCAGGCGCGGCAGCCCCAGCACGCGCTCGGCAACGATGTTCTTCAGCACCTCGGTGGTGCCGCCCTCGATCGTGTTCCCCCGCGCGCGCAGGAACTCATAGCTCCAGCTGGTGCCGGCGGTCAGCGCCTCGGGCCCGACGATGTCCACCGCCAGCTCGGTCAGCCGCTGGTTCGTGTCGGACCACAGCCACTTCACGAGCGAGCCCTCGGGGCCCGGCTGACCGTAGCGTTCGGCGTCCGTCAGGCCCTTCCAGGCCAGCAAGCGGATCGACTCGCAGCGCACATGCAGCTCGGCGAGGGCGTCGGCGTAGCGCGGGTCGTCGAGCAGACCGCGCTCAGCGGCCGTGGCGATCAGGTCGTCGAGCAGCTGACGCAGGCGTATCTGCAGGGCGAAGCCGAGCCCGGCCCGCTCGTTCATGAGCGTCGTCAGCGCGACCTTCCAGCCGTTGCCAACGCCGCCGACGACGTTCGCGTCCGGGATCCTCGCCTCCTCGATGAACAGCTCGTTGAACTCCGACTCGCCGGTGATCTGTCGCAGCGGCCGCACCTGAACCGCGTCCTGGTCCATGTCCATCAGAAAGTACGTGAGGCCCTTGTGCTTGGCGGCATCCTGGTCGGTGCGGGCGACGAGCATGCACCACTTCGAGTACTGCGCGCCGCTGGTCCAGACCTTCTGGCCCGTGACGACCCACTCGTCGGGGTGGGCGGGATCCTTCACAGCGCGCGTCTTCAGCGACGCGAGGTCCGAGCCGGCGTCCGGCTCGGAGAACCCCTGGCACCAGATCTCCTCGGCCGAGAGGATCGGCGGCAGATGGCGCTCCTTCTGCTCGGGCGTTCCCCACACCATCAGCGTGGGCCCGCCGAGCAGGAGCCCGAGCGTGTTCGCCGCGAACGGGACGCGCGCGCGTCCGATCTCCTCGAAGTAGATCGCCGATTCGGTTGGCGTGGCACCGCGGCCGCCGTACTCCGTCGGCCAGCTCGGAGCCGCCCAGCCGGCGTCATAGAGGCGACGCTGCCAATCGCGCCTCCACGCGAAGTGGGAGTCCTCGCCGCCGTCGACCGGCTCGGCGTCCGGGGGGTTCTCCGCGAGCCAGGCGCGCAGCTCGTCGCGGAAGGCGGTCTCCTTGGGGCTGAAGGTGAGGTCCATGGCTGTCTTTTGGAGCCTACCCTAGGCCCGCGGCGCGTAGCGCTGATGCAGCGAGATGCGATCTTCCCCACGGCTCCAAAAGCGGAGCGCAGCCGCCGCCCGCAGCGCTAGATTCGGTCCGTGACTCCCGCCGCGGGAACAGAGCTGAAGGTGGCCCATCTGGACGCCGACGCGTTCTACGTCTCGGTCGAGCTGCTGCGGCATCCCGAGCTGCGCGGCAGGCCGGTGGTGGTCGCGGGGAGCGGCCCGCGCGCCGTGGTCACGACCGCGAGCTATGAGGCCCGGAGGTACGGCGTCGGATCGGCGATGCCCGCCGCCCGGGCACGCAGGCTGTGCCCCCAAGCCGTGTTCCTGGCGCCCGACTTCGCCACCTACCGCGAGATCTCAAGGCGCATGATGGACCTGATCCGATCACACGTCGAGCGGGTGGAGGTGGTCGGGCTCGACGAGGCGTATGTGTCGCTCGACGGCCTCTACTCGCCGCGGGCGGCAATGCGCCGGCTCCTTGCCGAGATCTCCGCGAGCACGCAGCTGACCTGCTCGGTCGGCATCGGCCCGAACAAGCTCGTCGCGAAGGTCGCCTCAGACGCCGAGAAGCCTGCCGGCTTCGTCGTGCTGAGCCGCGAGCAAGCGTGCGCGCGCTTCGCGGCCTCACCGCCGGGGCTCGTGCCGGGAATAGGCCCCAAGACGGTGGCACGCCTCGCCGAGCTGGGGCTGACCACGCTGGCCGCGTTGGGGGCGGCGCCCGAGCAGCTGCTAATAGAGCGCTTCGGACCGAACCTCGGCCGCGAGCTCGGCAGGCGCGCGCGCTTCGAGCACGCCGGCGAGGTGGGGGCCGCGCGCAAGGTCGTCTCCGAGTCGCGCGAGAGGACGTTCGACAGCGACATCGGCGATCCGGCCCAGCTTCGCGAAGCGCTGTCGGTGATGGCCGAGGAGCTGTGCGCCGGCCTCGCGACGCATGGCCGCGAGGGACGCACGATCGGCATCAAGGTGCGCCTCGACGACTTCACGACGGTGACCCGGGCGCACACGGTCGCCGAGCCGACATGTGACGCGGCGCTGGTCACGGCCGTGGCGCTGCGGCTGCTCGGCGACTACTCGCCGCCCCGGCCGGTCAGGCTGCTCGGCGTGCGTGTGGCGGGCCTGCGCGCTCCCGGGGCAGCGACGGGCGGGCACGAGCCGGCCGAGGTGCCGGCGGGCGGGCGCTCGCCGCAGCTTGCCCTACCGGTCTAGCGGCCGCCCGGCCAGCGGAGCGCAGCGCCGGCGGCCGATAGGATCCGGCGATGCCCCTTGTGCCCGTCGGCGACGTCGAGCTGGACTGCGAGCGCAGCGGGTCCGGTGCTCCGCTGCTGCTGATCATGGGCATGAGCGGCACCATCCTTCATTGGGGCGAGCGCTTCCTCGCGGGCCTGCGAGACGATTTCGAGCTGATCGCCTATGACCACCGCGGCGTCGGTGCCAGCACTCCCCTTCAGGGTGCGACGACGATCGTTCAGATGGCCGAGGACTCCGTCGGCCTGCTCGACGCGCTGGAGCTCGACTCCGTCCACGTGCTCGGCATCTCGATGGGCGGGATGATCGCCCAGGAGCTTGCGCTCGCGCATCCAGAGCGGGTTCGAACCCTCACGCTGGGCTGCACATACTGCGGCGGCGAGGGGAGCGTGTCGGCGGCCCCGGAGGTCCTGCAGCGGCTGTCCGAGGCGATGATGTCGGGCGACCGCGAGCGCGCCCTGCGCACCGCCTTCGAGATCAACTTCTCGGCGGCCGCCGCCGCCGATGCCGAGCTCTATGCCCGCTTCCTGGCGGTCGGTGAGCAGCGGGTGGTCGCCGTGCCGGTGATTCTCGCCCAGTTGCAGGCGTGCATCGCCCATGACACCAACGCGCGACTGTCGCAGCTCGAGCCGCCGACGCTCGTCGTGCACGGCACGGAGGACCAGCTGCTTCCGGTGGCGAACGGCCGGCTGATCGCCTCGCGCGTCGGCGGCTCGCAGCTGGAGATCCTCGACGGCGCGGGTCACATGTTCTTCTGGGAGCAGCCCGAGCACTCGGCCGGGCTCGTTCGCTCGCACGCCGCCGTCCACGCGTGAGCGCCTGAGGCGCTCACGGGAGCCGCAGGGCACGAGCGGACGGAGGCCGGAGCTGTGGAAGGCGCAGGCGAGCCCACATCGCCGAGCGTGCTCTCCGGCGGCGTCACGCTCTCGTGGGAGCAGAGCGGCGACGGCGTTCCGATCGTGCTGCTGCACGGCCTGACGGCGACGCGTCGCTACGTCGTGATGGGCTCGCGCGCGCTCGAGCGCAGCGGGCATCGGGTGATCGCCTACGACGCCCGTGGCCACGGCCGCTCCACGCCGGCGCCCGACCGGAGCTATGGCTATGAGCACCTCGCCGCGGACCTCCGTGCCGTTCTCGATGCCGCCGGCGCGCAGCGTGCGGTCCTCGCGGGTGCCTCGATGGGCGCCCACACCGCCGTGCGCGTGGCCCTCGAGACGCCCGAACGCGTCGCCGCGCTTGGGATCATCACGCCTTCCTACGAGCCGTCCTGGCCGCGCGCAGCCGAGGAGATCGCGCGCTGGGACGCGCTCGCGCAAGGGCTGCGGACGGGCGGCGTCGAGGGCTTCGTCCGGGCATACGACCTCGGCATTGTGCCGGAGGCCTGGAGGTCGACTGTCGAGAAGGTGCTGCGTCAGCGCCTCGCGGCGCACGAGCATCCCGGGGCGGTCGCGGACGCGCTCGAAGTGGTGCCGCGCTCGCGGCCGTTCGAGGACATGGGCCAGCTCGCGCTGATCGACGTGCCGACCGTCGTGGTCGCGAGCCGGGACGAAGCCGACCCCGGTCATCCGCTTGCCGTCGGCGAGCACTACGCCGAGGCGATCCGCGGCGCGGAGCTGATCGTCGAGGAGCAAGGCGCCCCGCCGCGCTCGCCGATCGCGTGGCAGGGAGGACGGCTGTCGCAGGTCCTGGGCCGGCTCGCCGCAGACGCGGATACGTGATAGCGTACAAATGTATGCCTGTACGCGAGTGGGACGGCGCGAGCTACGACCGCATCTCGGGGACGATGGAGGCCCTCGGGCGCGAGGTGCTCGAGCGGCTCGAGCTCAACGGTGACGAGCTCGTGCTCGACGCCGGTTGCGGCTCGGGACGTATCACCGAGGCGCTGCTCGAGCGCCTTCCGCGCGGGCGCGTGATCGCGGTGGACGAGTCGTCCTCGATGGTAAACGCGGCTCGTGAGCGGCTCGAGCGCTCGAGTCCCGAGAGCACAGACGACCGCCGCGGCACTGTCGATCTGCGGGTCCTCGACCTGCTCGAGCTGGAGCTCGAGGAGCCCGTCGACGCGATTCTCTCGACGGCGACCTTCCACTGGATCTCCGACCACGACCGCCTGTTCGGCGCGCTGCATGCCGCGCTGCGGCCCGGCGGGCGCCTGGTGGCCCAGTGCGGGGGAGAGGGCAACATCGACATCCTGCGGGGCGAGGCGCGGGCTGTGCTCGCGGGGGAACCGTATGCCGAGCACTTCGCGGACTGGCAGGCGCCGTGGAACTATACGGGGCCCGAGCAGGCGGCCGCGAGGCTGCTGTCCGCCGGCTTCGCCTCGGCGAGCTGCTGGCTACAGCCGGCCCCGCGCCAACCGGAGCACGCACGCGAGTTCCTCTCGACGATCGTCCTCGGCCCACACGTGCAACAGCTTCCGGACGAGCTGCGCGACCGCTTCATGGACGACGTCCTCGCGAGGCTCGGAGAGCCCGTCGTCGTGGACTACGTGCGTCTGAACATCGACGCCACGGCCTAGCGGCGGCCGGTCAGGCGATCGCGGCGCCGGCGCTCGCCGCGGTGTCCTCCTCGGCGGCCTCGGCGCCGCTCGTCAGCAGCGCATAGCGTCCGCCGAGCTGCAGCAGCGCCTCGTGCGTCCCGCGCTCGACGATGCGTCCCGCGTCGAGCACGAGGATCTGGTCGGCGTCGCGGATGGTCGAGAGCCGATGGGCGATCGCGATGGTCGTGCGCCCGCGTGAGAGCTCGTCGAGCGCCTGCTGGACCGCGCGCTCCGTCTCGTTGTCCAGCGCCGAGGTCGCCTCGTCGAGGATCAGCACGGGCGGGTTGCGCAACACCGTCCTCGCGATCGCCATGCGCTGCTTCTCACCCCCCGAGAAGCGGTAGCCGCGCTCGCCCACAGGCGTGTCATATCCCTCCGGCAGTCCGGAGATCAGGTCGTGGATCTGCGCCGCGCGGGCGGCGTCTTCGATTTCCTCGTCCGTTGCCTCCGGACAGGCGAAGCGCAGGTTCTCCCGGATCGACGCATGGAAGAGATAGGTCTCCTGAGAGACCAGGCCGACGGTTCCCGCGAGCGACTGCAGGGTCATGTCGCGAATGTCGACGCCGTCGATGCTGACGCCGCCCCGCCCGGGTTCATAGAGCCGCGCGACGAGATACGCGAGCGTGGTCTTGCCAGATCCGGTCTCGCCGACCAGCGCGGTGCGTGTTCCCGCGGGTATCTCGGCGTTGATCTCTTCGAGAGTCCACGGCGAGTCCGGGGCGTAGCGGAACCAGACATCCTGGAGGCGCACGTCTCCGCGTACGTCCTGCAGCGCGCGCGCTCGCGGCCGCTCGACGATGTCGACGGGCAGGTCCAGGTACTCGAAGATGCGCCCGAACAGGGCGAGGGAAGTCTGTACTTCGAGGCCCACCGACAGCAGCGACTGGATCGGGAAGAGCAGGCGCGTCTGAAGCGTGGTGAAGGCCACGACGGTCCCGATCGAGATGGCGTTGCCGCCCGAAAGGCCCGCGAAGAGATAGACGAGGGCGGGCATGATGGCAAAGCTCATCTGCACCGAGGCCATGCGCCAGCGCCCGGCCATGCGCGCGCGCACCTCGAGGTCGGCCAGTTCGCCCGACTCCCCGCTGAAGCGGCGCACCAGCTCCGGCGAGCGGCCCATCGTCTTGCCCAGCAGGATGCCCGAAACGGAAAGGGACTCCTCGACAAGGGTGGACATGTCCGCGAGACGGCTCTGGCGCACCGACTGGATGCGGCGGCGCTCCTCTCCCACGCGACGCGTCAACCACACGAAGAACGGCAGCAAGAAGAGCGAGAACGCCGCCAAGCGCCAGTCGAGCAGCACCATCGCGACGACGGTCGCCACGACCGTTGTGACGTTCTGGACGATCGATGTCGCCGTCGAGGTGACGACGCTGTCGACGCCGCCGATGTCGTTGGCGATCCGGGACTGCACCTCGCCCGTGCGGGTGTGGGTGAAGAATGCGAGCGACATGCGCTGCAAGTGCGCGTACACGGCCGCGCGCAGGTCGTGCATCACGCGCTGGCCCACCTGGTTGGAGATCCACGTCTGGGCGACGCCGATCACGCTCGTGATCACCGACAGCGCGATCATGCCGGCGACGAGCTCGATCACCAGCTTGGTGTCGTGCCTCGGGTATGCGACGTTGATGAATTCCCGCAGCAGGAACGGGCTGATCACGCCGAGGGCGGCAGACAGGAAGATCAGCCCGAGCAGCAGGCTCAGGCGCGGCCGGTATGGGCCAAACAGCCGCGCGATGCGCCGCAGCGACACGGGCGCTGAGGGAACGTCCTCCGGGCGCAGGGCGGGTGGAGGCAGGTGGCGCCCATCACCCGAACGGCCTTGGGCAAAGGGCTGGCTGCTCACGACGTTGACTCTAGCGGCGCCGTGCTAGCCCACGGGGGTGCCGTGGACCACGGAAGCGGGCGTCTCGGCGACGCCGGCGATGGACCTAGGGCCCGCCGAGGGTGACCACCACATGCGAGACGGCGTGGCGGTCGTTGAGGCCGCCCGTGCCGCCCGAGAACCCCAGATAGGCGCTTGCGGACAGCGTCTCGGAGTGGCTGATGATCTGCGTCCCGTCGACCCAGATGGTCATGATGCTGTTGACGGTCACGATCTTCACGTGGTTCGTTGCGTTGCGCAGCGGCGGGGCCAGGTTGAATGCGCCGAGCCAGCGAAGCAGGTTGGGCGTGGTCGAGCTGGTCGGCCCTTCGGTGACACCGAGGAAGTTGCTCGACGGGTTGACCGAGTTCTTGTACGTGTCCAGCGCGACCGCGAGGCCCGTGATTCCCGAGAAGCCCAGGCCGCCGCCGCTCGCCCCGAGCGACGTCGGCACGCTGCCCCGCGTCGCGTCGCCGATCACCAGCGCGAGCCCGTCGGCGCCGGTGCCTCCGCCGATGAACGCGTCGAATTCGATCGAGAAGTTGCGCGGATCGATCGTCTGCGGCCAGAACGCGCTGCCCGCCTGGTTGTTAGTCGCCGAGGTCAGCGCCAGTTCGCCTTCGGAGATCGCCGCCGTCCCGTTGAGCTGCCAGCCTCCCGCGCTCGGATCCGGGATCGCGGAGGGCGGCGGTGGCGTGTAGGTGTTCGTGAACAGGACCGTGTTGGCGCCGCCGGCGAGCGTGAAGGAGGGCACCGTGAGCGAGCCGCCGGAGGAGGTCAGCGAGATCGCAGGGCCGCCGTTGACCGAGGCCGTCGCCTTCCACCCGGCTTCTCCCGGGGCGAGCTCGGACACGCTGCAGCTAGCGCCGGCGACCGCTCCCGTCAGCGCAGGCGTCGCGGATTCGCCATTGCCGATCGCCGCCGTCGTGAAGCTCGACGGGCAGGCGCCCCTGTATGAGAGCTTCGCGGCGGTCTGGGGGGACCCCGCCGGGGCGTTCACGGCGGTTGAGATCTTCAGGCTCGCGGGGCTCGTGTAGTTGTTGGTGAACTGAACGGTGTTCGTGCCGGCGCTCAGCGCGAACGACGGGACCGTGACCGACCCCCCGGCCGGGGTGAGCGAGATCGCGGCGCCGCCGTTGACCGAGGCCGTCGTGCTCCAGCCGGCTTCAGCGGGCGCTGCCTCCGAGACGCTGCAGCTCGTGCCGAGGACCGCGCCGGTCAGCGCCGGCGTGGCGGATTCGCCGTTACCCAGAACGGGGGTCGTGAAGCTCGATGGGCAGGTGCCGCTCGAGGCGAGCTTCGTCGCGGCCTGCGGGGACCCGGCCGGCGCTGTCACGACGGCCGAGATCCTGAGGCTGGGAGGGCTGGTGTAGGTGTTGGTGAACTGGACGGTGTTGGTGCCGGAGCCGAGCGCGAACGACGGGACCGTGACCGAGCCTCCGGCCGGGGTGAGCGAGATCGCGGAGCCGCCGTTGACCGAGGCCGTGGTGCTCCAGCCGGCTTCGGTGGGCGCTGCCTCCGAGACGCTGCAGCTCGCGCCGGCGACCGCGCCGGTCAGCGTCGGCGTGGCGGATTCACCGTTCCCCAGCGCCGCCGTCGTGAAGCTCGACGGGCAGGTGCCGCTCGAGATGAGCTTCGTCGCCGCCTGCGGGGAGCCCGCGGGCGCGTTGACGGCGGTCGAGATCTTCAGGTCGGCGGCACCGCTGGGAGCCGTGTCGCCGGTGATCAGGACGTTCGCGGCCTGGTGCACATCGGTGAGGCCGCCGGTGCCGCCCGTGAAGCCGAGCAGCACCTGGGGCGGCACCGCGGCCGAGCCGCTCAGGACCTCGGTGCCGTCGAGCCAGACGGTGATCGCTCCGTTCAGCAGTTCGACCTTGACGTGGCGTGTCGCCGAGCGCAGGCTCGCTGCGGGCGACGCGGTGAACAGCCAGTGCATCAGGTCGGCGGACGACCCGGGGCCGTCTGTGATGCCGACGAAGTTGCTCGACGGGTTGACCGAGTTCTTGTAGGTGTCGAACGCGACTGCGATGCCCGGGATGCCCGAGAAGCCGAGCCCTCCGCCGCGATAGCCGAGCGAGGCGGGTGTCGCCTTCGTCGCGTCGGCGAACGCGACGGTCTGGCCGTCGGCCCCGGTACCCGAGTTGATCGTCTGGTCGAATTCGATCGTCAGGTGGCGGCTTTCAAGCGGCGTCGTGAAGAAGGCCGACCCCGCGAGCATCGAGGTCGCCGGGGTCGTGCGAACGACACCGGCGGAGACGGTCGCCGAGCCGTTGTGCGACCACGCGCTGCCGGGAGCCGGCACCGTGCCGGTGCCCCTGAAGCTGACTTCGTGCAGGCCGCTCGTGTCATCGCCGTTGATCGGCCAGCTCGAGCTCGCGTAGCCGGGGGCGCCCGGCTTGAAGGTGACCGTCTCGGTCACAGAGCTCCCCGGCTGGACGGTCGACCCCTCGGGAAGCGAGGTGGTCGCCGCGAACGCGCCGCCGCTCGGCGGCTTGGACTTGGTGATCGTCACGTTCGTGCCGCCGGTGTTGGTGACCGTGAACGACTTGGTCGCCGTGGCGCCGACCGCGACCGCGCCGTAGTCGTTGCTTTCGCTCGTGACCTGCAGCACCCCGGCCGCGCCGGCGCTGCCCGACAGTCCGATGGCGCCGTTGCCGCCCGTGGTTTCCATCGCGATTTCATCGCTGAAGCTGCCCGTGGCGGTCGGGTCGAAGCTCACGTTGATCGTGATCGCCCCGCCGGCGGGGATGGTGGTTCCGGCTTCCGGGACCCCCGAGGCCCCGAACGGGGCGGAGGGGAGCTTCACGGCGTTGATCGTCAGCGGAGCGCCGCCGACGTTGCGGAACGTCGCCGCGCCGGACAGGTGGCCGCCGACGGTGGTGCCGCCGAACGACACGAGCGATGGCGTGGTGGTCAGCAGGGCGGACGCGGACTGGCCCGTGCCGGACATCGCGAAGGAGCTCGTCCCGATGCTGGTTTCCGCCGTCAGCGTGCCGCCTATGGGCCCGGTCTGCGCCGGCGTGAAGGTGAGCGGCACCTGGATCGTCTGTCCCGCCGAGAGCTGTGCCGGCAGGGCGATCGACGGCGTGCCCACCGCGAACTGGGACGAGCTGGAGGTGAGCTTGTTGAGCGTCAGCGAGTTCGTGGCGGTCAGCGTGAGCGTCCGCTGGCTGCTGTTCGAGATCGTCGTCGTCGGGAAGCTGGTCGAGGGTCCGGTGAGGACGGGCGTCACGGGCGAGCCGAAGCCGAGCACCTTGCCGTCGCGGGTGCCGACGTAGAGCCGCCCGGCGCCGACGCCGGGCGTGGCGAACTTCGACGAGGTCCCGATCGGCGCGCTCCAGCGCAGCACCGGCCTGCCGGCGACGGGGAGTGGGTCATAGGCACGCAGCTGAGCGCCGGCACCCGACGAGTTGGGGGCCCAGATCAGCCACATCAGCGCCGAGCCGGAGGTCGTGCCTTCGGACGTGATCACCGGCGCGCCGGAGCTGAAGCCGAACGTGTCCGACGAGGTCGCCTGCAGCGAGAGGCTCGGCTGGCCGGTTCCGGAGAGCCCGTACTGGTACACGCGCAGGAACCCCGATGTGCCGTTCCCCGTGGTGCCGCCGGAGGCGGTCGGGATGTACACCCAGCCGCCGTCGCCCGGCCACACCCCCGGGCGCGACCACACGCCGCCGTACGGCCCGATCCGCTGCACGACCTTGTCGGAGGCGCCCGGGCCCTGCTTGATGCCGCCGAGGCTGTCCCGGTTCAGCATGTAGACGTAGCCGTCCTTGCCGACCGCGACCGCGAGGTGGGGGAGGCTCGCCGTGCCGAAGTACTGGTCGTTGAGGCCGGTGATGCCGCCGGAGGCGAAGTCCGCGTCCCATTCGTCCAGCTGCGCGGCGTCAAACGGCGCGAAGAAGTCGACGGCCTTCAGCGACCCGTCGGCCTGTACCGCGAGGCGCACGATCGACTCTCCGAGGTTCGATGGCGGGGAGCTTCCCGGGGCGGCGGTCGACGGCGCGCCGCCGTTGCCCGTGCTCACCATCAGCGTGCCCGAGCCGTCAGAGGTCAGTCCGGCGCCGGACTGCCAGATGCCCGCGCCGCTCCCCGAGGAGAGCGAGACCCACCGCGCCTTGACCTGACCCGCGGTGGAGACCCCGAAGACCCACCCCTGCCACGGCGGGATGTCGCAATGCGACCCGAACGCCGCGTAGACCACGCCGTTCATCAGCAGCAGGCCCGGACGCTGCAGCTGGGTGGTCGGCTGGAAGCTCATGCCGGGCTGGTTCTGAGCGCTGCCGCTGAGCTGCACCGGGAAGCCGGTCTTCTCCGTGCCGTTGGTGAGGTCGATCGCGTCCATGTACCAGCGCGCGGTTCCCGACGTGCCTGAGACATACGTCTTGTGCGTCAGGTAGGCGGTGTTCGTCACCGGGTCGATCACGGGCGTCGCCGTCACGCCGATGTTCGGCGTGAGGTCGCCGCATCCGATGTCCGCGGCTTTCCACGGCGCCCCCAGGTTGAGGGCCGCCGGCCAGCGCATCGCACCGGTCGCCGGGTCGAGCCCGTAGACCTTGTTGTTCTGGGTCGCGACGAGCAGCGTGCCGTTTGCGAGCAGCGGCTGGGCGTAGACCTGGCCGTCCACCGGGGTCGACCAGAGCTGGCCGAAGGTGCCGCCGCTGACGAGCTGTGGCGTGAGGGAGGGCTGGTCGGGATACCAGCCGTCTCGCAGGTCGTCGGCCGAGTTGGTTATGCCCGACGCCAATGCCTGCGCCGTCGCCGCGAGGGCGATCGCGGCGAGCACCAGCAGCAGCGCGCACAGGCGCGCCCGGTGAGACCTCAACGCGGCACGCCCGGTGCGATCGCCGCGTCGGCGCTTGATGCCTCCTCCCAGCATCCCTGCGGGCCCCCCAAGTCTGTCGATCGTCCGAGAAGCGGCTCGGTGCCTGGAACATGCCGATCATAAGGCAAAGCACCGGGTAATGGATGCCTCGATCAGGCGCCGCGCTCAACCGGGCGACATGTGGCGGCTGGGGCCCTCAGACATCGTCCATCTGGGACAGCCCGACGGCCCTGAGGGCGTGCGCCTGGTTGAGGTACTCCTCGACACGCACGGTCCTGCCTTCCCTCACATAGCTGACGAAGGCGATCGGGATCTCAACAGGGGCGCCGCTTCCGGCTCCGACACCGCACATCTTTCCGACCGTTACGACGGTGTCTCCCACCTCCACGACGCGGGCCATCTCGAGCCGCAAGTCTTCCAGTGTGTCCTGCCACTCTCGTAAGTAGGCGGCAACGGCGTCAATCCCCCGGTGAGTCGCGGCATCAGGATGCTCCCTGGCGACCACCCACTCGATCTCGGGGTCGGCCCATTCAAGAGCTTGATCGAGATCTTCCCCGTTGAAGGCCTTGATCGCTCTCCGTACGATCTCGAGATTCGTCTCAGACATCGCCTGCCGAGTATCCCGCAGGGCGCGTTGCCTTGCAGATCCTCGCCTGGGTGTGCGTGGTGATCTGAATGTCGCTCATGGCGATCCGCATTCCCCCAGTTGCAGCTGGGAGGTTGCGGGGCGGGGCAGCCAACAGGCGCCCGCGGCGCGCGGAAGAGGCGCGCACCGCAGGCATCCATAACCGTCGTGCCGCGGTGGCCCCTCTCGGCCGACCGCGACCCTGGGACGGCTCCCCAGAGAGGAGGGCCTTCCCCGACGGCTAAGTACCCACGTCAAGCAGGCGGAAACGGCAAGTTGGTGCAACGCAACCGAGTCCTGCGGCGAGAGAGACGATGCGAGATGGGTACTGAAGCTCGCATCTGTACACATCGGAGCCGGCAATGCCAGGCGAGCCGACGACGAAAGGAGCAGGCGATGACGGATGCCACCGAGCGGTTGACCGAGATACTCCGGGCCGAAGCTCGTGTCGCAGACGGAAAGCAGGAACAGGACGGCGAGCTCTTACGCCACCTATCCGACACCACGGCCAACATGACCCCCGCCGAGAGGACCTGGGTGAAGGAGGCGTCAGAGGAGGAGCTTCGAGGTTTTGTCAAGGCGCTTCGTCTCGGCTGCCCGCCGGACGAGAAGAGCACAGGCGATGCGTGAAGGATCGGGAGTACGAGCACAAGGTCGCCATTACCCTTAGAGGGGCGGTGAAGCGAGCGAACGAGAACAAGCGCAGGACGTTCGCATGCGTCCTCTGCGCCCACAAAGGCACAGATGCCGATGTAGTGGCGCCCGCGAGCGCGAGGAGGCAGGCAGCGTGAGCACGGATGCCCGCGCCATTGCAGGCATTTCAGGGCTCAGCCCAGCCGAGATACGGGTGCTCGGCTGTCTGCTCGAGAAGCAGAGGACGACGCCCGACGCGTATCCGCTCTCCCTCAACGCTCTGCGGCTGGCGTGCAACCAGTCCACCAACCGCGACCCCGTCGCCGACTACGACGAGGCGAGCATCCGGGACGCCCTGCACCGCCTTGAGCGCCGCGGGTTGACGCGCCTGGCGAGCGGCGCCGGTAGCCGTGCGCCCAAGTACAGGCACCTGCTGGCGGAGGCCCTTCCGATGGACTCGGCCGAGCAGGCGATCATGTCCGTTCTGATGCTGAGGGGGGCGCAGACGCCGGGAGAGCTCAAGCAGCGGACCGACCGCATGCACGCGTTCGGCGACCTGGCCGAGGTGCAGCAGACCCTCACGGCGCTGATCGAGCGTGGCCTGGTCTCGCGGATGGCGCGCAGGCCGGGCCAGAAGGAGGAGCGCTTCACGCAGCTGCTCGGCGCGGAGCAGGGTGAGAGCGCTCCCGCGGCGGGTGCGAACGGCGCCGAGGGAACGGCAGAGCGAGCCCGGGAGCCGGAGCCGGAGCTCGAGAGCCTGCTCGCGCGCGTGGACCGGCTCGAGCGCGAAGTCGCCGAGCTCAGGGCGGGTCAGGACGCGGGGATGCGCGATCCTTCTCAGCAAGAACGATGATTCACGCAGCCTCGATCCTTGCGTCCAGCTCCGACACGGCCACCGGTGTCGGCATCCCGATCGCGCTCGCCGCCGGGCTCGTGTCCTTCCTCTCGCCGTGCGTGCTGCCGCTCGTCCCGGGCTATCTGTCGACGGTGATCGGCGTGACGCCCGCCGACCTGAAGGGTGGCGTGGGTGCTCGCCGCGTGCTCGTGCCGAGCCTGCTGTTCATTGCGAGCTTCTCGGCGATCTTCATCCTGCTGGGGCTGAGCGCGACCGTCATCGGTTCGACGCTAAACACGCACAAACACGCGCTCGAGCAGGTCGGCGGCGTGCTGATCGTGCTGATGGGCGTGGCGTTCCTCGCAACCCCGTTCGTGCGGATCCTCAACCGCGAGTGGCACTCCGAGACGCTGTTGCGCTTCGCCGGCCGGGGCGGCCCGCTCGTCGCCGGCGCCGCGTTCGCGATCGCCTGGACGCCCTGCACGAGCATCACGCTCGGCGCGATCCTCACCCAGGCCGCCGTCAGCAGGTCGGCTGCCCACGGTGCCCTGCTGCTGGCGTTCTACTCGGCCGGCCTGGCGATCCCCTTCCTGTTGATCGCGCTCGCGTTCGAGCGGATGACCGCCGCGCTCAGCATCGTCAAGCGCCACTTCCCTCTGATCATCGGCGTGGGCGGCGCCGTGATGATCGCCCTCGGCGTCCTGATCCTCACCGGCGAGTTCACCGTGCTGAACAACTGGGCGTCGAAGACCGTGCCCTGGCAGTCGTCCATCTAGCAGCGCGCGAGCCTCACCTCGCGATGCCACCGACGAAGGAGGCGGTCAGTCTTCGGTGATACCGGCCACGCGCCGCACGAGCGTCAGCGCGACGACGAGCCCTAGGACCACGGCGGCGTTGACCGTGAGCTCTCGAAGCGCCGTGTGGATCACGGCTTCCGACGGTTCGTGCTGGGTGCCCTGCAGCGAGAGCCGGGCGCCGACCGCGAGGATCGATCGGACCGCGCTGATCGCCCCGATGATCAGGAACGGCTGCAGCTGGAGGCCGGCGTCCTGGAGGTGCGCGACGACAGTGCGCATCACCTCGAGGATGATGATCGCGAACAGCACCGCGTTGACCGCCGTCGTCGTGGCAGTCACGAGCGGCTCCTGACTCCTGGCCAGATCGCGGACGGCATGCCACAGCACGATTGCGGCGACCACGAGGAGCACCACGGCTATCACGTAGTGCAGGGCGGTGTTCGCGAACAGCAGCGGCGCGAGATATGGGCGGCGCGACAGGTTGTCTTGCCCGCTGCGCGTGTCGCGGGGCTGAACGGCGCCCGTGTCAGCCGGCTTCACCTCGCGCCCGACCTTTCCCGGAGATGTTGTGCCGAGGAGTCAATAGGGCGCGCATGCTCGAAGTCAAGGCGATCGACATCTGGCGCGGGCGCTGACCAGCCGCTCAGCGGGAGCGAGAGGCGATCCGGTGCAGCCGGCGCAGGCCGAGCTCAGCTGACGGGCTGGGCGGCATCCGCAGCGCCCGCGCCGGTCCTGCGCCGCTCCAGAAAGCCCCGTTCCCAGGTTTCCTGGTTTCGCTTGGCGTCGAGCACGAACGGCGAGTAGCCGATCGCCTTGACGATCAGCCGGTTGATCAGCGACTCGGGCGATGGGAGAGGCCGCAGCACATCTACGAACAGCACCACGCGTGTCTCGTCGGTGTCGTTCCAGACCTCGTGGTTGAACGTGTCGTCGAAGATCAGGCTCTTGCCCTCCTCCCAGTGGCGGATGTCCTCGCCGACGCGAATGCGGCACGCCTCTGCGTCCTTGGGCACGATCAGGCCGAGGTGATAGCGCAGCACGCCCTTGTAGGGGCCGCGATGGTCCAGGATGTGCTTGCGGGGGGAGAGGATCGAGATCATGGAGGTGCTCATCCCGGGGACTTCGCGCATCAGCGCCGCCGTCCGCGGGCACATCTCCACGCCGAGCTTCGCCTCGAAGCCATAGCCGTAGATGAAGAACGTCTTCCAGCGATCGTCGTCGGTGATCTCGATCTGGTCCTTGGAGATGTCCTGGAAGTTGGCGAGCTCGGCCTGATCCTCGAGCAGCCTCTCGGCCTCCTCGCGGATGACCGTCCAGTTGTCCTCGATGTGCTTGACCCAGGGGAAGCGCTCGAGCGGGAAGAACGTGGCGTCGCCGACGAGCGAGCGCCTGCCGATGAAGCGCTCGACCGGAGCGAGGACCGCTTCGCCGATCCTGATCGTCCAGGCGACCACCCGGTCCCACAGCGACTTGCCCTGCACCTCGCTCACCGGCCCATCCTATAGCCCATACGGACGACTCCCGCGACGGCTCTCCGCGTCCTCTCTGGCATGGCAGGTCCTTAAACGCGAGGACCCCGGCTGAGCGCTTCCAGCCGGGGTCCTGCGAATCAGGGGTGACGGTTAGGCAGCCTCGCGGAGCGCGGCCAGCTCGGGCGACTCGGCGAGCTTCTTCAGCGCTCGCTGCTCGAGCTGCGATGCGCGCTCGGCGGAGAAGCCGAGCCTTTTGCCGATCGCGGTGAGCGTCTGCGGCTCCTCGCGCCCGGTGCCGAAGCGCAGCGTCAGCACGGTCCGCTCGGTTTCGGGCAGCTGAGAGATCGCGTCGTGAACGATGCGCTCGCGCTCGTGGTCCCAGGCCGTCTCCTCGGGCACCTCGGCGTCCGAGGGCAGCAGGTCTCCGAGGGCGGTGTCGCCGTCTTCTCCGATCTGTTGGTCGAGGCTCACGAGGGCGGCACGCTGGTGGCGAACCTCCTCGACCTGCTCGACCGGCAGCCCGGTCTCCTGCGCGAGCTCATCGAGCGTCGGCTCGCGGCCGAGCCTGACCGAGAGCTCGCGCTCTACGCGCCCGACCTTGCGGGAGCGCTGGGCGACGTGGACCGGCAGGCGGATGGTCCGTCCGGAGTTCTCGAGGCCGCGCTGGATCGCCTGCCTGATCCACAGCGTCGCGTAGGTCGAGAAGCGGAAGCCCTTGCGCCAGTCGAACTTCTCGCTAGCGCGGATCAGCCCGAGCATGCCCTCCTGGACGAGGTCTCCGAGCGGCAGGCCCTGGTTCTGGTAGCGCCTGGCGTTCGATGCGACGAGGCGCAGGTTGGAGTTGACGAGCAGTTCCTTGGCGTGCAGGTCGCCGCGCTCGATGCGCTTGGCCAGGTCGATCTCCTGTGCCGGCGTGAGCAGGGGGTAGCGGCGCGAGTGCGACAGCAGCTGGTCGACCGCCTCGGGGATGAACGTGTCGGGCGTAGCGAGGTCAGTGCGCTCGATGGGGCTGTCGAGCCGCTCGGTGGCAGCGCCAGAGTCGCCGTCGACGACGGCGTCTGTCTCGATCTCGCTGTCCTGGACAGGCTCCAGCTCGATGGTGGGGGATGTGTTCTTCGATGAGTCTGACATTGGCGTCCTTCTAATCCGATGCTTGGAGTCGGAATTATACGCCGCGATAGTTGCGTTGTCAACCATCCTCTGCCGACGGCGCTGGGTGCTGCTTCGACGCCGCTACACGCCCACCTGCCTGGGCCGCTCATGAATTGGCTTCCCGCGCTAACTGGACTCCAAACCCGCGAGCGGGCCCAAAAGATCGGCCCTCACGGTGGCGATAGATCGGCAGGCTTCCACAACAAGCTGAGGCATGCGAGCTAAGCTCGGCGTATGAGCATCGACCTCCGCGAGCAGGTCGTCGCGGTCACGGGCGCCTCATCTGGTATCGGGGAGGCCACAGCCCTCGCCTGTGCGCGGGCCGGCGCGTCGGTGGCGCTCGCCGCGCGACGGGTCGATCGCATCGAAGCGCTCGCCGACCGGATCACAGCGGAGGGCGGCCGTGCCATCGCAGTGGCGACCGACGTCGGCGACGAGGCGCAGGCGCAGGCGTTCGTCGAGCGCGCCCACTCGGAGCTCGGCCGGCTCGATGTGCTCGTGAACAACGCCGGCGTCATGCTGCTGGGAGCGATCGAGAACGCGCCCACGGAGGAGTGGCGGCGGATGATCCACGTGAACGTGTTCGGCGTTCTCTACTGCACACACGCCGCCCTGCCGCTGATGCACGCGCAGGAGTCCGGCCACATCGTCAACGTAAGCTCGGTCGCCGGGCGCGTGGCGCGGGCCGGCTCGGGCGTCTACAACCTCACCAAGTTCGGCGTCGGCGCCTTCTCGGAGTCGCTGCGCCAGGAGGCGGTCGCGATGGGCGTGCGCGTGACCCTGATCGAGCCTGGCGCGGTCGCCACCGAGCTCCCCATGCACAACCGCCCGGAGGTGCTCGAGCAGATCGCCAAACGCTTCGCCGGGGTGACGCCGCTCTCGGCGGAGGACATCGCGAACGCGGTCCTCTACGCGATCGGCCAGCCGCCGAATGTGAGCGTCAACGAGGTGCTCGTGCGCCCGAGCGGCCAGCTCGGATGACTGCGACGGCGGGCCGCGCCGAGGAGCCTCAATGCCATTCGGTCGTGCGCCAGTTGGCGGTCGGCGACTCCGGCGCCAGCCACTGCGGCAGCCCCAGCTCCAGACGCTCGGCGAGCGCGTTGATGTAGGGCTCGTACAGCCCGCGCATGCGCGAGACACGCTGTTCGACCGTCGAGAGCTCCGCAGCAGGCTCGATGCCCCTCTCGCGCAGCTGGCTCAGCAGCTCTTCGAGCGCAGCCGGCGGGAGGCGATCCTCGGCGGGTGGCAGCGGGTCGACGCGGAAGCTGTAGCTGAGGTCGACGACGGCGTGGCGCGCGATCGCGAACGTGAAGCGGGCCGGGTCGACCGTCCCGAGCGGCGCGCAGCCGACTGTCAGCGCGCACGCGTCGAGCACCGTGCACATCGCCGAGAGCCAGTTCTGGTTGATGTGTTGTGAGCGGAAGTACGCGAGGACCGGATAGGCCAGGTGCGTCTCCATCAACTCCGCCGCCCACGTCTCCCAGCCGCTCAGGTAGTCCGCCAGCGCCGGCCAGCCGCCATGCTGGGCCGAGCGGATGACCAGCCTGCCGGCGCTCGGCGGGGATCCGGCGCGGGCGTCGAGCTGTGAGACCGTCGTCTCGCGGCGCGAGAACGCCTGGTAGAGGGCGGGGAGGTAGCCGATCACGATCGCGACGACCGCGAGCCCGCTGCCGGCGTCGATCACCTGGATCACCCTCGCGAACGTCGTGTGTGCCGCCAGCCCCGCCGGCGCGCTCGCCGCCATCGTCGCCGCGCTGAAGTAGAAGTCGTTGCCGAAGTCGACCGTGTGCGTGCCCGCAAGATGCGAGCCGCCGGCCCACTGCAGGGAGGCGTAGCCGAGCATCATCAACGAGATCCACATGATCAGGTTGATCACCAGGCCGATCGGCCCGTAGATGCCGAGCATCGTGTCGGCGGCCTGCCCCGGCAGCAGACGTGCCACGCGCCTCCAGGGGCGCCAGGTGTAGTCGAACACCGACCGTACGATCCGCGGGTCGCGCTTGACCCTCCGCGGCAACAGGAACGCCACGAAGATCTCGATCATCATCGCGATGACGAGCGCGCCGCCGAGCACCCCGACGAGGATCCGCATCACCCTGACGATATGCACCGCCGAGCGCAAACCCCGACAGCCGCCGTCGCCGTGTCGCCGCGACGCTCAGCGCCGCTGCGACGTCGCCGGGCGCGGCGCGATCTCGAGCAGCTCGCTGCCCGCGTGATCGACCTGAAGGGTTGTGTGATCGAGCCCGAAGCGCTCGTGCAACATCGCCTCCATCTCGCGTCGCGCCAGGTGGCAATCGCGCTCGGCGCTCACGAGCACGTGGGCCGAGAAGGCCGGGAAGCCGCTCGTGACCTCCCAGACGTGCAGGTCATGCACCTCGACCACGCCGGGCTGAGCGATCAACGCGCCGCCGATCGCGTCTGGATCGAGCCCCTCGGGGGCGGCCTCGAGGAAGACGCGCCCGGAGGCCTTCACGAGCGAGTAGCCCGTGCGGATCATCAGTCCCGCGATCAGCAACGAGACGATCGGGTCCGCTCGCTGGAATCCCGTCAGCAGGATGACCGCCGCGGCGATCGCCGTGCCGATGAACGCGTAGAGGTCGACGAGCACGTGCTGGAAGCTGCCCTCCACGTTGAGGCTGCGCCTGTCGGCCCCCATCAGCGCCCAGGCGGCCGCCAGGTTGACGAGGATGCCGGACAGGGCCACGGCGAGGATCAACCCGCCGCGGACGTGCGGAGCGTCGAACAGGCGGCGGACGGCCTCATAGCCGATGAACCCCGCGACGATCAGGAGGGTCACGCCGTTGGCCTGCGCCGAGAGGATCTCGGCACGCCTGAAGCCGAACGTCATCGCGCCACCGGCGGGTCGCGAGGCTAGCCGCAGGGCCAGCAGCGAGAAGCCGATCGCACCGGCATCGGCCAGCATGTGCCCGGCGTCCGAGAGCAGAGCCAGCGAGTTGGCGATCACCCCCGCCGCGACCTCGACGGCCATGAAGCCGACGATCAGCGCGAGCGCGAGCCTCAGCCGGACACGGTCAGCGTCACGGCTCGCTCCGTCGGCGCCTGGCGCGTGCAGGTGAGGCATTGGCTCACCATACGCCGCGCGCGGTCAACCAGCCGGATCGCTCGACCGGCAGCTGCGCGTGGCCAGGTCAGTAGCCGCCGTGGGACTGCGCCGGCTGCGGGGCGGGGGCGCTCTGCGTCGCCGGCGCGCTGCTTGCGGACACCTTCAGCGCGCTCCAGGTGCCGACGTCCTTGAGTCCCTGGCCCTTGGCGTCGCCGGCCTGCCGATCGCCGGTGAAGGTGTAGAGCGGCATGCCCTTGTAGGTCACCTGTACGGCTCCGTCCGGCCGCTTGACCGTACCGAGCGACGCGACGCTGCCACCGCCCGCGCCGGCGCCCGACGCGGCAACGGGATGCCAGACCTGCAGGCAGGCGGAGCTCGTGCAGATGAACTTCCCGTTCTGCTCGCCGCTGAGCGCGTAGAGCGTCATCCCCTTCGCGTCGGTCAGCACCGTCGCGCCGAGGGTGGCGTTCGAGGCGGTTCTCACGAGCACCGTGGCACCCGAGCCGCCCGACACGGCGGCACTCGACTTCGAGTTTGACGCCGGAGAGGAGCCCTGACCGCTGTAGCTGCTGCCGCACGCCGCCAGCGTCAGCGATGCGGCGAGGGTGGGGAGGAGGTACTTCACTGAGCGCATCGGGCTCCTTTGCGGGGACAGTTGTCGCAGCGGGTGTTTGGCGGAGGGTTCTCGGGCCGGCACTGCTGAAGACTCCACAGGCGCGGGAATCCTTTCGCCGACGTGAGCGCCACGCGGCTCTCGACGGGGGCGGTCCTTAGTCTCTAACCGCGATGGCGCGGACCGGAGAGAACGAGGTGCTCACGCAGCAGCGCACGACGCTCGTCTCGATCGCGGCGGCGGCGCTGCTCGTCGCGATGAAGCTCGGAGTCGGCCTGGCGACAGGCAGCCTCGCCCTGATCTCTGCCGGGATCGAGTCGAGCGGCGACGTCGTCGCCGCCGTGCTCACCTTCTTCGCCGTGCGGCTCGGTGGTCGGCCGGCCGATCCCGGGCATCCGTACGGACACCGTCGCGCCGAGAACCTCGGAGCGCTCGGTGAGTCGGTGATCCTGTTCGCGGGAGGTGTGATCGTGAGCGTGGAGGCGATCGCGCACCTGATGTCAGCAGCAACGGCTCCGAGCATCCACTGGTATGTGTTCGCGGTGATCGCGATCGCGATCGTGGTCGATCTGAGTCGCACGAGCATCTCGCTCGCAGCCGCCCGCCGTTACGCGAGCCCGGCGCTGCGCTCAAACGCGTTTCACTTCGCCGGCGACATGGCAGGATCGCTTGCGGTCCTCGGGGGCCTGCTCGCCGTCAAAGCCGGGTTCTCACAGGGCGATTCCATCGCCGCGCTGCTGGTGGCCGCGATCATCTTCCTCGCGGCGGCGCGGCTGGTCGCCGAGAACGCCAACGTCCTGATGGACCGCACGCCGGCCGAGGCGAGAGCGGCCGCCGAGGACGCGATCGGGGACCTGGGAGCCGACGTCGAGCTCAGACGGCTGCGGCTGCGCGAGTCGGCCGGCCGCTACTTCGCCGACGTGATCGTGAACGTGCCGCCAGGTCAGGCCGTGGTGGAGGGACACCAGGCCGCCGACCTCGTGGAGGAGGCGATCGAGCGCGTGCTGCCGGGCAGCGACGTGGTCGTGCACGTCGAGCCGCGGCGCCAGGGGCTCGAGCTCCGCGACCGGGTGCTGGCGATCGCGCTGTCCGAGCCGCTGGTCAAGGAGGCGCACGACATCATGATCTTCGAGCAGCCGGGCTCTGCAAGCGTCTCCTTGCACCTGAAGTTCCCGGCGGACCTCGACCTGAGGACCGCGCACGAGACCGCCGAGCGCGTCGAGCAGGCGATCCGCGCAAGACCCGGTGTCGCCGACGTGCAGACTCATCTCGAGCCGCTCGAGCGCCCGCTCGTCGCCCGGCCGCCCGACGAGAGCGCCGACCGGCGGGCGACCCTCGAGATCGAGCAGCTCGTTCGCGAGCGAACCGGATCGGACCCGAAGAAGGTGAGGCTCCTATCCACCGACGCGGGCCGTGTCCTGTTCCTGACCATCGCCGTCGATCCGCAAGCGTCACTGACCGACGCCCATCACCTGGCCGGGACGCTGGAGGACGAGCTGCGACAGCGCGTCCCGGCGATCGCCGAGGTGATCGTTCACACCGAGCCCTAGCGGCGGCCCGGCCGAGCCCGGCGCCGAGCGCGAGCGTGGATGGGTCGACAGCCTGCTCGGAAGGTTGCGGGCGCGCCCGGCGTCTAAGGAGAGATCCGCAACCACCGAAAGGAACTCTCATGACCAACTCGCATGGGCAGGGCTCGGGACGGCGGCGCCTTGGGCGCGCGTCCACCTTGGCGATATCTGCAACCGGGGCGCTGGGCGTGGCCGCGGCGTTCGCAGCGATGGCGCTCTCTGCAGGCACGACCTTGACGGTCGGCTCTGCGTCGAACTCGAAGCTCGGCGAGCGGGTGCTGATCAACCCACAGGGTCGCACGCTCTACGCGCTGAGCCCCGAGACGGCGAGCCACCTCCTGTGCAAGAGCAGTGAATGTCTGAGCTTCTGGCCGCCGCTGACCGTGCCGTCGCGCACTACCAAGCTCAAGGATGGAGCGGGCGTGCACGGACGCCTCGGGATCCTGCGGCGCAGCAACGGCTCGTTCCAGGTCACGCTCGGCGGCCTGCCGCTGTACCGCTTCGCCAACGACCACGCGAAGGGCCAGGCCAACGGCCAGGGCATCAAGAGCTTCGGTGGCACGTGGCACGCGGTCAAGGCTTCGGGCACGACGAGCTCGGGCACCCCGAGCATGCCTCAGGCGACGACTCCCGCTCCGAGCACCCCGGCGGCGCCCGGCAACGGCTACTGACGGCCGGCCTTCGCGCCCGAAGCCGGGACACGCCGGCGGGAAGGTTCTCGGGGCTGCGGGATCTATGGGCATCGGGCAGCGATATCCGACACCAGGAGGTCACGATGAGAAACTCGTTCACGCTCGGGGCGGCCGCTGCGGCGCTCGCGCTGCTGGCGGGCTGTGGAAGCAGCAGCAACAAGACGGCGAGCCCCGCGACCACCGCGGCCAGCGCCACCGGAACGCCGGCTTCCTCGGCTTCCAAGTCGGCGTATGGAGCAGGCTCGGCCGGCGGCGCGAGCGCCTCAACAGGCGCCGGCGCGGTGACGGTGACCAGCAAGCCCAGCAAGGTCGGGACCGTCCTCGCGGCCGGCCCGAAGAAGATGAGCGTGTACCTGTTCGAGGCGGACGCGGGCGCCCAGTCGGCCTGCTCGGGGGCGTGCGCAGGTGTGTGGCCGCCGGTCACCACCAACGGCACGGCCAAGGCGGGCGGGGCAGCGCTCGCGGCGGACCTCGGCACGATCATGCGCTCGGACGGGACCAAGCAGGTGACCTACAAGGGCCACCCGCTTTACTTCTTTGCCAAGGACAAGGACGATGGCGACAGCTATGGGCAGGGAATCAAGTCTTTCGGCGCTGCTTGGTACGTCCTCGCACCGAGCGGGAAGAAGATCGATAACTCCTGAGGGCAGCCGACGGGACCGGCGAGCGAAGTCAGGAGCAACTGACACGCTCGCCGGTCCTCGTCCATCCCAGAGGGACCAACGGCCCGCGACGGCGTCGTCGACGGCCACAAACCAAGGAGGATCATCGTGAGATCCAAGACATCAGCGCGCGCAGGCATTCGCTCCGTGCCGGCCCTGCTCGCGCTCGCAACCGGCCTCGTGGCCCTGGCCGGCTGCGGCAGCTCCTCCAAAAGCACCTCATCAAGTACCACAGCCGCCGCGCCGGCGCCGACGACGACGACGACCAGCTCGACTCCCGCCCCGGCGACGGGCGGAACGACGGCGACGCAGAAGCTGAGCCTGGCCGCCAACCCGGAAGGCCAGCTGAAATACGACACCAGCTCGCTCACCGCGAAAGCCGGGAGCGTGACGATCAACTTCACGAACGCCGCCCCGCTCGCTCACAACGTGAATATCGAATCTGCTTCTGGTGGGGTCGTCGGCGCCACTCCGACCTTCCAGGGCGGCTCGAAGACTCTTTCGGTGAACCTGAAACCAGGGAAATACAAGTTCTTCTGCTCGGTGCCCGGACACCGCGCGGCTGGGATGGAAGGCAGCCTCACCGTTCAGTAGCCGCGGAGCAGATGCCGCACCCGCACGGCCAGTCGGCGGCCGTTTAGGGCAAGATCGTCCGCCGATGGCGGCATGCCGGCTCATTCGAGAAGCGTCATGAAGCGCTGCCGGATGGCCGCCGCCACGGGCTGCTGCCGGATACGCGCCGGCGCTGGTCCCCTCGGCTGACACATGGGCGCCGGTGAGATCCTGTCGATCGCGCTCGCGGGACTGGCGGCCGGTGCGATCAACACGCTGGTCGGCAGCGGCACGCTGATCACGTTTCCGGTGCTTCTCGCGTTCGGCTATGCGCCCGTCACGGCCAATGTCTCGAACACGGTCGGCCTCGTGCCGGGCTCGGTCTCTGGAGCGCTCGGCTACCGGCGCGAGCTCGCCGGCCAGGGGAGGCGCGCGTTGCGGCTCGGCAGCATGTCCGTGCTGGGCGGCATTACCGGGGCGGTCCTGCTGCTCGTGCTCCCCGCGTCGGCATTCAAGGCGATCGTGCCCGCCTTCATCGGCGCGGCGGTGGTGCTCACGGTGCTGCAGCCGCGGCTGAGCCGCTGGTTGCTGGCGCGCCAGATCGACCTCGAGCACCCGCGTAGCGTGTTCGCGCCGATCGCCATCTATCTCACGGGCGTGTACGGCGGCTACTTCGGAGCGGCGCAGGGCATCCTGCTGCTCGCCATCCTCGGCGTCGCCCTGGCCCAGGATCTACAGCGCACGAACGCCCTCAAGAACGTGCTGGCCGGCCTGGTCAACGGCGTCGCCGGCCTGTACTTCATCTTCGCCGCCCATATCGAGTGGGCCCCGGCCGGAATCATCGCCGCCACCTCGATCCTGGGGGCTCAGATCGGCGCGCGCTACGGCCGCAGGCTGCCGCCGCCGGCCCTGCGCGCCGTGATCGTGGCGGTGGGCATCTTTGCGATCGTGCGGCTGCTGGTTGATTGAGCGGGCCCTGGAGGCGCTGCGCCCAGAGAGGCTTGTGGACGGGGTGGACCCGACCAGCTAAAGCAATAATGCAATGCGTCCGATAGGCGGAATATGCCAACACACAGGGACTATCCGTGGCTCCGCGATGAGCAGGCGGAGGGCGGCAGCGGGCAGAGCGCGCCCTGGCCACGAGATCGCGAGTATCCGGGCTCAGGTCCGCCGCCGGCTCCGATTCGGCGTCCCCGAGCTCGTCCCCGAGCCCGTATGCGGCGCCGTCGCGTGCCGCGGCTGGTAGTCCGGCCCGGAGAATCGCGCTGGGCTGTTCGCGCCGTGGTGCTGGCGATTGCCGTAGTCGCGATGCTCAACCATCACGGGTTCTGGTTCGTCTGGTAGCGGGGTCCCGTCGCTACAGTCGAGCGCATGACGATCCAGCGGATGGACCACGTGGGCATCGTGGTCGACGACCTCGCGGCCGCGACGGCGTTCTTCGTCGAGCTCGGACTCAAGCTGCAGGGCGAGGGGCGCGTCGAGGGCGGTTGGGTGGACCGCGTGGTGGGGCTCGAGGGCATCCGCGCGGAGATCGCAATGATGGAGACGCCGGACGGCCACGGACGGCTCGAGCTGACGAAGTTTCACGCCCCGTCGGGCGGGGGCGGCGACCAGCACGCGCCGGCGAACACCCCGGGCATTCGCCATGTCACCTTCGCAGTCGACGACATCGACGCCGCCGTCGCTGGCTTGCAGGCCCACGGCGCGGAGCTCGTTGGCGAGGTAGAGCGCTACGAGGACAGCTATCGGCTCTGCTACGTTCGCGGCCCCGAGGGGATCATCGTCGAGCTGGCGGAGCCGATCGGCTGAGGCCTCTTGATCTTGTACGTCACGCTGACAACGCAGCAAACACGGGGCGGCGCTGTCCTCACCGCCTCGCAAGAGCGGGCAAGCGCAGAGCCGCCCCTAGAGAGGGTGTCCCGGTACCGGGGTTTCTTCTCCAACGGGCGATCTACCCGGCAGTGGGCGGGGCGAACCCGATAGCGCCGCGGCCCGGGCGTTCAATCTACGCTCGATAATGCATGTTATGTCTACCAACGCGTAATCAAGCCGTAGACAACGTCTGTCCGGTGCGGTCTATGCGCTTCGGCCCTGCGCAAGCCACCGCTCGAACAAGCTGACCTGCTGAGCCGGCCAGGCTCCGTCGCAAGGCATGGTCCCGGCCTTGAGGCGCCCAAGGATCGCGTCGCCGTTGGCGAGCACGTCATCGCGTGACCACAGATCGAAGTGGCGGAGCATCGAAGTCCTGTCGAGCTCGCGGAACAGTGGCTTGACGTCCGAGTCAAATCCGATCGGTGGATGTTGGGTCGGTGGTTCGTCAGGCATAGCGCGTTCCTCCTACCGTGGCGGCGTCGCGGAGAGCTCGCTGAGGCCCTCGCCGCGCGGGTTGATCAGGATCTTGGCATGAACATCGGGGCTTGCGAGCGCGGTGAAAGCGGTGTCGACGCCGTCGAGCCCCACCGTCCCGGTGATGAGCGGCCGCGGGTCGATGTCGCCCTCGGCGAGCATGTGAAGCGTGTCTCTGAACTCGAGCGGTGTGTAGCCGAACACGAACCGCAGGTCGATCTCCTTGTTGATCGCCATCGCAGGCGTGATCTGGTCGACACCCACGCAGACCCCAACGACGACGACGCGAGAGAACAGCGGCGCGCCGTCAATGATGCTGTCGATCACGCCGGGCACCCCGACGCACTCGAAGATGACCGGGTGCTTCGGCGCGGCGCCGAGCGCTTCACCCAGCCGCCACGCGTGCCACCACCCGAACGGGAGCCGCTCGAGCTTCTCGCGAGTCCCGACGGCGAGCTCGAGCGCCGCGGGAACGTCAGTGAGGTGGCCGCGCCCCTTCACCGCGGTGAAGGGCGAGCCATGTGCCGGGTCCAGCACGACATCCGCGCCGCAGGCGCTCGCCAGCGCACGGCGGGCGGGCGAGTAGTCGCTCGCCACGACCGTGCGCACGCCCTTGGCCTTCAGGAGCAGGATGACCGCGAGCCCGATCGGCCCGCATCCGATGACGATCGCGACTGTGCGCTTGCGCACCTCGCCGCGCCGAACGGCGTGCCACGCCACCGCCATCGGCTCGGTCAGCGCTGCGACATCAGAGCTGAGGCCGTTCGGCACAGGCATCATCAGCGACTCCTCGACGAGCATCTGCTCGGCATAGGCGCCGGGAGCGTGCATCGAGAGGCCGACGGTGTCTACGCCGCTACTCCAGCGCAGAAGCGGCAGCGCGACGACGCGCGTCCCTGTCGATGCGGCCTTCCGGCATTGGGGGCCGTGCTCGGCGACCGCGCCGCAGAACTCGTGGCCGAACACGACCTGCTGCTCAGAGCGAGCGAACCGGTCATAGCCCGCGCGTGCGGCCATCTCCGCCCATGCGTCGCACCCGTGGCGCGCGTGCAGGTCCGACCCGCAGATCCCGCAGCGCAGCACCTCGATGCGCACCTGGCCCCGCCCCGGCACGGGCTCCGGCCGCTCGAGCACCTCGAGCTCAGCGTTGCTGCAGACGACTGCCCTCATCGCATGCGTGAAAGGAGACGGAGGCCGATCACATGGGCATTCTCGCACCGCTCGTCGCAAATGAGAAACGGCCCTGCCCTCGGGTTCTCCCTACCATCGCACGGACAGGCGGATGCGATCATCCGGATCTGCGCGCGCAGCATCGTCCTGGACAACCGACCCGCGAACGAGAGGCGAAGCGATGGCGAACCCCATCTACACGACAGAGGCCCATGTGACAGGCGGGCGAGCAGAGGGACACGGACGAACCAGCGACGGCGCGCTGGAGGTGGATCTGCGGATTCCCACGGAGATGGGCGGACCGGGTGGCGGGACGAATCCCGAGGAGCTTTTCGCGGTCGGCTATGCGGCCTGCTTCGAGAGCGCATTGGGCGTCGTCGCCCGTCGGGCGAAGGCGGATGCGGCCGACGCGGCGATCGAGTCGAAGGTCTCGCTCTCACCCAACGGCAAGGGCGGCTTCGTCCTCGGCGTCGAGCTCGACGTGACCCTCCCGCAGGTCCCGGACGCCGAGGCGGCGGTCGAGCTGGTCCGTGCCGCTCATCTGGTCTGCCCCTACTCCAACGCCACACGCGGCAACATCGACGTCGCCCTGACGGCCAACGGCGCGCCCGTCGAGTGAGGCCGGTGTTCGCGGCGGACCCTCGCTAACGGCCGAGGGTTCGCATCAAGCCTCGCGCGCGCCCGCCGACCGAGTCCAGCAGCGAGCGCACCTCCTCGAGGCCGGCGCGCAGCTCGGGGTCCCCCACCTCGACCGGAAGCATCGAGTCCTGCAGCGTCGCGAGTGTGGTGTCGGCCCTCGAGACCTCCTGAACGGCGTTCTCGAGGAAACCCCTGACGCCCTGCGACGGAGCTCCCGGTATCGCGGGCTGGAAGGTGCGTGATTCCAGCCCATGGCGTTCGGCGAACTCGGCATGCGTGCGCTTCGCGCGCCCGTAGGCTCCCTGCACCGGCCTGAAGAGCTCCTGCTCGAGCTTGTCGGCGGTGTTCTCATCGAGCAGCTCGTACGCCTCGCTGAGCGACGCGAGTGCGATCGCAAGCTCTTCGATCGCCTGCGCAACGGTATCGAGCAGCTGCTGCCTTGCGTCGGCGGTGGTGTACGGCACGAACAGTGAGCTTAGTTCGAGCAGCACGCGCTCACGCCGGTTGCACCGAAGCGCCCACTGCGACTCTCCGGGACTGGCCGGCTCAGCTGATGCTGTAGACGAGTGAGACCTGGGCGGTCAGTGTGCAACCCGGCGCGGCAGCATGTTTCGCCGTGGGAGCCTTGCGCTTGCGGTGCTTGGTGGTCGGGCGGTGAAGCGGCGTGCCGGATCTCGGCGCAGCGACGCCCGGACTTACGCGAGTGCCCGTGATCGACGCCGCGGGCGAGCCGAAGTCCGGCTGTTCGCCCTGGTATTCGGCGTAGCCCGATTCGTCTGCGCCGGTGCAGCCGATGTATCCGCCTCCCTCGACGATGCTCTGGACGCTGCCAAGCGTGGCGCCCGCCTTGGACACAAGGAATTCAGCCTTGCTCTGGCCGTCCGACACGGCAGCGGCCATCCCCTGCCGATATACCGCCGTCGCAGACGCGGCGTTCGCATTCTGCGCGATCGGCACTACCGCGATGCCGCCCACGCTCACTGTGCGCACGGACGTGCCGGTGGGAGCTTCCGCCGAGGCGACGCCGAGCATGTTCACCGCGACAAGAGCGGCTGCCACGCCCGAGATCGCTGCAATCGTGTTCTTCACGACACCTCCTCGGCCCCAGTCGCCCCGGATCGAAGCGACTTTCAGAAATGTAGCGGCCGTCCATGTCGGGATGGACGAACGGTCCCCCCGTAGGGCGGCTCACCCCGGGAGACCCGCGAGCGCACGCGCGCGTTCGAGCACCGCGTCGATCATCGGCTCGGTGAGTCTGCCGGTGAACGTGTTCTGCTGGCTCGGGTGGTAGCAGCCGATGAGCGTGTACCGCTCTCCGGGCAACTCGGCGCCGTGGCCGAAGCGGGGGCGCGGCCTTTGCGAAGCTCCGCCCCGGCCCATCATCGCGATCAGCCGCAGCGCCGCGTCCCACGCGAACGCGCCCAGGCAGAGGACGACGCGAACGCTCTCGAGCAGCCCCAGCTCCCGCCCGGTCCACGGCAGGCAGGCGTCGCGCTCGGCCGGCGTGGGACGGTTCGCCGGCGGAGCGCAGCGCACGGCGGCGCTGATCCATGCCCCGCTCAGTGCGAGGCCGTCGTCGCGAGCTCTCGAGAGCGGCTGGTTGGCCAGGCCGGTCCGCGACATCGCCGCGAACAGGAAGTCGCCCGAGCGGTCGCCGGTAAACATGCGCCCGGTGCGATTGGCCCCGTGGGCGGCCGGTGCGAGCCCCAGTATGAGCAGCCGCGCCAGCGGGTCCCCGAAGCCCGGTAGCGGGCGGCCCCAGTACTGCTCCTGCGCGAATGAGCTACGCCGCTCCTGCGCGACCTTCTCGCGCCATGCGACCAGCCGGGGACAGCGCTCGCAGACGGAGATCTCCTGCGCGAGCGTCGCAAGCTCGGTTTCCCTTTGCGTTTCCACAGCGCAGTAGTAGCATCGCTTGCAAGATGCCACTGTGGGTCTGGATGGTGTTGCTGGCCGCGCTGATCAAGCTTCCGATCGCCGGCCTGCTGCTGTGGATTCCCTTCCGCTACGACGAGTCGATGAGCGCCCCCGAGGAGGCTCAGGACTCCTCCGAAGAGGACGGTGGCTCAAAGGCGCTTCCCGGCGGGCCGACCGATCCGCACCCCCGCGCGCCGCTGCCCCGAAGCCCGCGTCGCGGGCCCCACGGCGGCAGCTCACCGCCCGCCCCCCGGCGCATCCGCACCAGGGTGATGAGCAGGCGGCAGGTGCGCGCCGCGCCCTGAGCGCGCACGCTGTACGTCCAGCGGCGCCCCGCACCCGCTAACGATTGCGCTTGCGCTGCTGGCGGGCGGCCTTTGCTTTGGCTCGCCGCCTGCGCAGCCTCGCCGCCGAATCGCGTGCCGAATCGCGTTCAATCGCGTCGGGATCCCCGGCCGGCGCAACCCTGCGGGCGTCCCGCACGATCACCACCGCGATGCCGCTCAGCAACAACACCGCCGCACCGAGCGCGAGCAGGATCACCGTGTGCGAGTTGGTCGGTTCGGTCGACGCCGTGTTCGTGGTCGTCTTCGGCGTCGTGGTGGTCGGTTCCGGCTGCGATTCGGTCAGTTCGCTGAACGCGCTGCCGCCGCCGAGGCCGGCCGAGCGGGCGGGCGCAGCGGCGAGCCCGGCCAGCACCAGAGCAAGCGCGACCACCATGGAGCAGACGGCGGCACGGCTACGCGAGGGTCCAGGACGCGGGCTCGGCACGCGGCGAGCATACCGCCTGACGGCGGACGCGCAGAGCAGCGCAGGGCCGTTCCTGGGGCCCCCCGCGCACCGGAGCCGCCACACCATAGAATGGCCATCGATGGCCCCGAAACCACGCCAGGTCCGGCTTGAGCAGCGCGGAGGTCTCGAGGCCATCCAAGCGCTCGAGCAGCGGTCGGATGAGGAGCTCGAAGCCGAGACCAAATACAAGTCCGCCGCCCTGGCAATCCTGGGGGCGCGCGCCTCCGAGCGCTTCGACGCCGAGGCGGCGCGCAGCTACTTTCAGCGCTCCATCGCCGCGGCAAGGCCTCAGGAGCGGATGCAGCTGCGTCGCATGGCGGACGCGTCGCTGGCGCTCGCCGAACGCCGCGCGGGCGATCTGAAGGACGCGGTCGAGCGGCTCGGTCAGACGCCGCCCACCGGCCGGCAGATGTTCGCCCTGCGTGCGATGGGCCTGCTCATACCGCCTCGCTCCGCGGGCATCCCCGCGCGGCTTCGCGGAGCGTTGCTGATCCTCGTGCTGGTCATCGCGCTGCTCGCCATCGGGCTCGGGATCGTCGAGCTCGTGTCGCTGCCGTTCGGTGGCCTGGGCCTCGCTCCCGCCATTCTGCTGGGCCTGTTCGTCGTGATCGCCGTCCTCGGGATCGTCGCGGCCATCGGACGGCGCAGACGCGATCGCGCGCGCGCCGCGCCACCGTCCTAGTCTTGCGTGGTGGCCGCACCCGTCTGCCTGATCGTCAACCCCGCCGCCGGCGGCGGCAAGGCCGGGCGGCTCGCGCCTGAGGTCGAGCGGACACTCCGTGAGCTGGGGCTGAGCGTCCGGCGTGTGAGCACCCGCGACCTCGACGACGCCCGCGAGCTCGGCCGTGAGGCCGCCCGCGCCGGCGAGACGGTGGTGGCGCTCAGCGGTGACGGGATGCTCGGCGCGCTCGCGGACGCCCTTCGGGCCGTACCCGGTGCGGTGCTCGGCGTGCTCCCCGGCGGTCGCGGCAATGACCTGGCACGCGTGCTCGGCATAGACGAGGACGCAGTCAAGGCCTGCGCGACGATCGCAAACGGTGTTCCCCTGGCGATGGACCTCGGCGAGGTGACCGGCATCGGTTCCGCACGCCCCGGTCAGGCGTTCGTCGGGATCGCCTCGGTCGGCTTCGACAGCGATGCCAACCGGATCGCGAACGAGGCTCCCGCCTGGCTGGGCGGGCTCGTCTACGTCTACGGGGCGCTGCGCGCGCTGCTGTCCTGGCGTCCCGCGCGGTTCGAGATCGAGCTCGACCCTCCGGGAGAGCGCCACGCCTTCACAGCCTTCTCGATCGGTGCGGCCAATTCCAAGGCCTACGGCGGCGGAATGCGCGCGGCGCCCGACGCGATGCTGGACGACGGCCTGCTCGATGTGATGGTGTTGGAAAGCGTCGGCAAGCTCAGGTTCCTGACGAGGATCCTTCCGAAGGTGTTCAAGGGAACGCATGTCGACGAGCCGTGTGTGCGCGTGTTTCGGGCGCATGAGGTCTCGATCAGCGCCGACCGGCCGTTCAGCATGTACGCGGACGGCGACCCGATAGGCGAGCTCCCGGTTCGCGCGAAGGCGCTGCGGGGCGCCGTCACGGTGCTCGCTCCGCAAACCGGCCCGGAGCAGCCGGCCTTCGGCGCCCCCTCCCCCCTCCTCGCAGCCGCCGGCGCCGTGGCTGCCGCGTCCGAGCCGTCGGCCGGCGAGCCAGCGGACAGCTGATGGCCGACGCCCTGCCCGCGAAGCTCGCGCTCGCGCGGGGAGTCGGCGCGCTGTCGCGTCTGCGCGGCGGCGGCGCCACGAGCATGCCCGGCAAGGTGCTGATGCGCCTGGAGCCACGCGCTGTCGGCGCCCTCGCCCGACGCCTGAGACGCGGAAGCGTGCTCGTCTCGGCCACCAACGGCAAGACGACCACCGCGGCGATGGCGGCGAGCATCCTCGAGCGCGCCGGCGTCCCGCTGGTCCACAACCAGGCCGGTGCGAACATGGCCGGCGGGATCGCGACGACGCTGCTGGCCGCCGCTCGCCCCCACGGCGAGATCGCGGGGGAGCTCGGGCTGTTCGAGGTGGACGAGGCATGGCTCGCCTCGCTCGCGGCCGAGCTGCAGCCGCGCGTGATCCTCCTCTCAAACCTGTTCCGCGACCAGCTCGATCGCTACGGAGAGCTCGACACGATCGCCGAACGCTGGGAGCAGGCATTGCACGAGGGGCAGGCGCAGCTCGTCCTGAACGCGGACGATCCGATGATCGCTGACATCGGGCGCGACCATCCCGAAGCGCTGTTCTTCGGCATGGACGACGACTCGCTGGCGTTGTCGGGGATGGCGCATGCGGTCGACGCGAAGCACTGCCGCCGCTGCGGCGCGCCCTACGTGTTCGACGTGGTGTACCTGGGCCATCTCGGCCGCTACCACTGCCCGAGCTGCGCTCAGGCGAGGCCCGTCCCGTCGGTTACCGCCACGAACGTAACGCTCGAAGGCGTGCGGGCGGCCCGCTTCACCCTGCACACCCCCGAGGGCGAAGCCGACGTCCAACTAGCGCTGCCGGGCCTCTATAACGTCTACAACGCGCTCGCGGCGGCCGCCCTGGCAACCGCGCTAGAGGTCCCACTCCAGAGCATCGTCGCCGGGCTGTCCGCTACCAGGGCGGCGTTCGGTCGCGCGGAGACCGTCACGCTCGAGCTCGGCGGCGCCTCCGCTGACGGCGCGCCGCGAGCGCGCCGTCAGCTGCGAATCCTGCTCGTCAAGAACCCGGCGGGCGCCAACGAGGTGCTGCGCACGCTCGCGCTCGAGCCAGGGGAGCATGACCTGTTGGCGGCTCTCAACGACAACATCGCCGACGGTCGCGACGTGTCGTGGATCTGGGACGCCGACTTCGAGCTGCTGGCCGGGCGGATCCGACTGGTGACCTGCAGCGGGAGCCGCGCGGCCGAGATGGCGATGCGCCTGAAGTATGCCGGGATCGACCAGTCCCGCATCCGGGTGCAGCCCGACCTTGCCTCCGCGCTGCGGGACGCCGCCGCCGATCGGCGCGACGGCGAGCAGCCCCTATACGCGCTGCCGACTTACACGGCGATGCTCGCCCTGCGAGACCTGCTGGTGGCGCGGGGGGAGGCGAGCAGCGCATGGTCGTGAGCTCGTCACACGAGCAGCACCTGCGGGTCCCCGAGGAGCTGCGGGCGCTCCCGGCTGTCATCTGGCACGACATCGAGTGCGGCGCCTACCGCGCCGATCTGCCCTTCTGGCGCGACCTCGCGGACGCTGCGCGCGCCGACGGGCCGGCCGCGATCCTGGAGATCGGCGCGGGCAGCGGACGAGTGACGCTGGATCTCTCGGCAGCCGGGCACGCCGTCACGGCGCTCGACCTCGACCGCGAGCTTCTGAGCGCCCTTCGCGATCGCGCCGGCGCAGGCGCACAGGTCGAGACCGTCTGCGCGGACGCCCGCACGTTTGCGCTCAGCCGTCGCGACTTCGCGCTCTGCATCGCGCCGATGCAAACCGTGCAGCTGCTCGCGGGCTCGGCCGAGCGCGTCGCCTTCCTGCGCCGAGCGCACGCGCACCTGCGTCCCGGGGGCCTGCTCGCCTGCGCGATCGTCACCGATCTCGAGTCCTTCGACTGCGCCGCCGGCGACGCTGGGCCGTCGGCCGAGCTGGCTCGCGTCGGCGGCGATCTCTACCGGAGCCGTGCAGTGCGCGTGCGCGCCGGGGTTAGACGGATCGTGATCGAGCGCGAGCGGCAGATTCTCGTGGGCGGGCGGGGCGCCGAGACGGCAGCCGAACGCGACGTCGCAGAGCTTGCCCGCGTCAGCCCGTCGCAGCTCGCGCGGGAGGGCATCAAGGCCGGGCTCACCCCTGCGCCCACAGGATCGATCGCTGCCACCGAGGATCACGTCGGCAGCACGGTGGTGATGCTCCGTGCCTGATCACGGCGGCGCGGCGCCGATCGAGCGCACCCTGCGCGTGTGCGCTCTGTACCCGGATCTCATGAACATCTACGCCGACCGCGGCAACCTGCTGATGCTCGAACGCCGCTGCGCCTGGCGCGGGATCGGCTTCAAGCTCACCGCCAGCGGCCTCGGCGAGCCGGTCGATCCCGACGCGCACGATCTCTTCTATCTGGGAGGCGGGCAGGATCGCGACCAGCGCCTCTGCGCGGAGGACCTCGTGGCAACCAAGCGCGAGGCGTTGCACGCGGCGGCCGCGCGCGACGCGGTCGTGCTCGGGGTGTGCGGCGGATACCAGCTGCTGGGGCGCTACTACGCGCTCGGCGAGGAGCTCATCCCGGGCGTTGGCCTGCTCGACGTGGAGACCGTCCGCGAGGACGCCCCTCGCCTGATCGGCAACGTCGCGATCGAGGTCTCGCTCGACGCGGGCCCGGGCGATGCCGCTCCCCGCCTGCTCGTCGGGTTCGAGAACCATGGCGGGCGAACAAGCCTCGGCGAGGGCGAGCAGGCACTTGGACGGGTGCTGAGGGGCCACGGCAACGACGGACGCAGCGGCCTGGAGGGAGCCATGCGCGGCAACACGATCGGGACCTACCTGCACGGGCCGCTGCTGCCGAAGAACTCGTGGTTCGCAGACTGGCTCATCGCCCGCGCGCTCGGGATCGAGGTGTCCGAGCTGGCGTCGCTGGACGACGCGCTCGAGCGTGAGGCGCACCTCACCGCCGCGCACGCCGCCGGCGTGTAGGTGAGGGGCGCCGCCTCCCGCAAAGTCGGAGGTCGCGGTCGCCCTCCGACCGCGTTGGCGAATACGATCGCTCGCATCGAGCTATCGGACTACCAGCGCCTTTCGCGCCAGACCGCCGCCTACCCGAGGCAGGCCTGGCTCACCTATCCCTCGCTTGGCCTCGCCGGCGAGGCAGGTGAGGTTGCCGAGCACGCCAAGAAGGCGATCCGCGACGACGGTGGCATGGTCACGGACGAGCGTCGCCTCGCGATGGCCAAGGAGCTCGGCGACGTGCTCTGGTACGTCTCCCAGATCACCAGCGAGCTCGGGCTGGAGCTCGAGGACATCGCGCAGGCCAACCTCGAGAAGCTCCTCTCCCGCCAGCGCCGCGGTGTGCTCTCGGGCAGCGGCGACGAGCGCTAGGAGGCGACCGCAAAGCGCGCAAGGCGCTCGGCCATCTGCGCCGGGACGAGCGCCTGGACGCGCACACCGTCGGGCGTGTCCTCGCGGGTGACCTCACCGGCGATTTCATGCAGCTCGGCCAGGCTGCCACCGTCGGCATACGGGACGAGCAGATCGACGCTGCGCAGGCTGTGCGCGAGCTCGCGTTCGATGCGCTCGCCGAGCGCCGGGAGCCCCTCGCCGGTGACACCGCTCACGAGCACTGCGTCGGGATGGGCCAGCATCAGATCCTCGCGGGATGCCCCGTCGAGCAGGTCGATCTTGTTGAGGACCAGGACCCGCGGCCGATCACCCGCACCGATCTCGTCGAGCGTCTCCTCGACAGAGCGACGCATGAGCGCCAGCTGCGCCTCCGGTGCGGAGCCGTCCAGCACGTGCGCCAGCAGGTCCGCGCGATGCGTCTCCTCTAGCGTCGCCGCGAAGGCGTCGACGAGCTGATGGGGTAGCTTGCTGATGAAGCCGACCGTGTCGGTCAGCAGGTGAGGCCGGCCCGAGAGCCTCAGCGTGCGGACCGTTGGGTCGAGCGTGTGAAACAGCCGGTCGCGCACCCCGACCTCCGAGCCGGTGAGCGCGTTGAGCAGCGTCGACTTGCCCGCGTTGGTGTAGCCGACGAGCGCGATCGTGGGCAGCGCGGCGCGCTCGCGCTCGGCGCGCTGGACCGCGCGCGTCCCCTTCACGTGCTCGAGGCGCCGGCGAAGCGTGGAGATGCGGTCGCGTGCCAGGCGCCGATCGGTCTCGATCTGCGTCTCGCCCGGGCCCCTCGTGCCGATGCCGCCGCCCAGTCGCTCGAGGTGGCTCCACAGGCCGCGCATGCGAGCGAGGTTGTATTCCAGCTGGGCCAGCTCGACCTGGAGCTTGCCCTCCGCGCTGCCGGCATGCGCGGCGAAGATGTCAAGGATCACCGTCGTGCGATCGACCACCGGCAGGCCGAGCGCCTCCTCGAGGTTTCGCTCCTGACGGGCTGTGAGCTCGTCGTCGCAGGCGATCAGGTTCGCGTCGCACTCCGACGCGAGGGTCTTCGCCTCCTGCACCTTGCCGGGTCCGAGGTATGTGTTCGGGTGCGGCTGCTCGCGCCGCTGCACCAGCTCGCCGACGACCGCGACGCCCGCCGTGCGCAGCAGCTCTCCAAGCTCGGCAAGATCGTCTCCGTCGGGCAGCGCTGCGATGCAGAGCGCACGCTGGCGCGCGCGCTGTGTCGGCTCGGAACCGTTGGCCGAGACCGACGACGGTCTCAGGGTGTCGGCGCTCCGGCCGTTTCGACTTCTATCCACTAGCTGGAAGTCTAGGACCTCTACGCGAGCGCTCCCAGACGCCGCACGGCCTCCATCAGGCGGTCGTCCGGGGTCGTCAGCGAGATCCGGAACCAGCCCTCGCCGGCGGGGCCGTAGATCGCGCCGGGCGAGAGCACGACGCCAGCCTGCTCGAGCACGTGCTCGCAGTACGCCTCAGAGCCGGCGAACCCGTCCGGCACCGGCGCCCATACGTAGATCGTCCCGTGCGGCGGATGCACGTCGACGCCGATCGCTCGCAGTGCGTCGCAGACGAGATCGCGGCGGCGCCGGTAGAGCTCGTTCATCGAGGCGACCTCCGCGTCGGCGTCGGGCGAGAGCGCCGCGACGCCCGCAAGCTGGACCGCCTCGAACAGACCCGAGTCGATGTTCGTCTTCAGCCGCCAGTAGATCTCGAGGGCCTCGGCGTTGCCAACCACCACCGCGCAGCGCCAACCGGTCATGTTGTAGCCCTTCGACAGCGAGAACACCTCGATCCCCACGTCCTTCGCGCCCGGCGTCGAGAGGAACGACGGCGCGCGGTAGCCGTCGAAGGAGATCTCCGAATAGGCGTTGTCGTGGACGACCAGGATGTCGTAGGCGCGCGCGAACTCGACCACGCGCTCGAAGAACCCCTCAGGCACCACCGCGCCGGTCGGGTTGTTCGGGTAGTTGAGGTACATCAGCTTCGCCCTGCGAGCCACGTCCTCGTCGATCGCTGCAAGGTCGGGCACGAAGCCCAGCTCGGGCACGAGCGCCATCAACACCGGCTCGGCCCCTGCCAGCCATGGACCGCCGGTGTAGACGGGATAGCCGGGGTCGGCCGCGAGCGCGTAGTCGCCCGGGTCGAGGAAGGCGAGGTTGAGGTTGAAGATCGCCTCCTTCGCGCCGATCGCGGGGATGACCTCGCTGCCGGGATCGAGCGTCACGTCGAAGCGGCGTGCGTAGAAGTCGCGCACCGCGGCGCGGAAGTCCTCTCTCCCGCGGTTCGACGGGTAGCGATGCGTCTCTGGCTCGGTGACCGCCTCCTGCATGGCCTGCACGATCAGCGGCGGCGTGGGCCTGTCGGGGTCGCCTATGCCGAGGCTGATGACGTCCACTCCCGCGGCACGCTTCGCTGCGATCTTGCCCTCAAGCTGGGCGAAGGCGTACGGCGGGATGCGCTCGAGGCGCTTACTCGGTTGCATGCAGCTCCTTTTCGAAGTCCTCGCTGAGGCGCCCCTCGAACACGGGTCTCGCCCAGCCTGTCAGGTTGACCTGCAGATCCTCTCCGACGTCGACCACAAGCTCGCCGCCGTCGAGCACGACCGCCACGCGCACGCCCGGCTGCTTGCGTCCGCGTTCCTCCACGTAGGCGATCGCCGCGCCGCTGGCGCCCGTGCCAGACGACAGCGTCTCCCCCACCCCGCGCTCGAAGATGCGCGCGCGGATGCGCGCGACGCCGCTTGCTCCTGGGTCAAGCTCGGCGTACCAGGAGACGTTGGTGCGATTGGGGAACCGCGGGTCGGCTTCGATCGCCGGGCCTGCCGCCCCGAGGTCGAGCGCCGCCAGCTCCTCCTCCGAGCCAATGCGGATAGCGCACTGCGGGTTTCCGATCGAGACGTGGCGAAACGACCAGGAGCGCCCCGCTGAGGTGACCTCGCCGCGGCCGTCCGGCGGACCGCCCGGAAAGTCCTCGGAGCGCAACGCCGCCATGCCCATGTCAACGGTGCAGGTGTCCGGACCGGTGATCGTCGGGCGGATCGCTCCCGCAGCCGTATGGATCGAGAAGGTGTCCTGCTCGGTCCAGCCGCGGCGGCGCAAGTATAGGACCGCCTCGCGCGCTCCGTTGCCGGAGAGCTCGGCCTCGGAGCCGTCGGGGTTGAAGATGCGCAGGTCGGCCACGTGCGCCGGGTCAGCCGGCGCGGAGAGCAGCAGCACGCCGTCGGCGTGGACGCCGAAGTGCCCCTCGCAGAGCCTGCGAACGCGCGCCGGCGTGAGCTCGAACGGGAGCTGGTCGCGCTCGATGATCAGATAGTCGTTCCCGAGCGCCTGCCATTTCTCAAACCTCATAAGGCGCCGGAGTCTAGGATCTCGCGTGCCACAGCAGCCGGGTCACGCCCGCTGACATCGATCACGCGCACACCTGCCAGCTTCCGAATCCAGGTCATCTGGCGCTTGGCGTAGTTGCGCGTGCGCCGCTTCATCCCCTCCACGTCGCCGCGCAGCAGCTCCTCGAAGCCGAGCGCCTTGCGGGCCGTCTCGGAAGCTCCGGCCGCCTGCGCGGCGCGAACCTCTTCGCGGGCTCCCGCGGCGAGCATCGCCTCGACGCGCGCATCGATTGCCGTGTAGAGCGAGTCGCGATCCATCGTCAATCCGGCGAGCAGCGTCGGATGGCGCAGGTCATCCGCCCACAGCTGGGATGGTCCCTCGGGCGGCTCGAGCTCCCCGAGGTCCAGGAGCTCGAGCGCGCGGACGATCCGCTGGCGGTCGTTCGGGTCGATCGCCTCTGCCGCCCAGCGCGCCCGTTCGGCGAGCCTCGCGTGCAGCGCCGGCGCTCCCCGCCTCTGCAGCTCGGCGCTCCAGCGCTCGCGGGCGCCCTCGGGCGGCGGTGGGCGCAGGTCCAGCTCACTCAGCGCCGCGCGCAGGTAGAGCCCTGTTCCGCCCACCACGAGCGGGCGCCTGCCCGTCTGCAGCAGTCCGTCGATCTCGGCGTGGGCGAGCTCCGCGTACTGGCCGACGCTGAAGCCGGCATCGATCGGGAGGAACGACACGAGGCGGTGTTCGAGGACAGCGCGCTCTTGCGGCGTCGCGACGCCCGTGAGCGTCTCCAGTCCGGTGTAGACCTGCAGCGCGTCGGCCGACACCGCGACGGGATCCTCGCCGCGCGCGCGCAGCAGCTGCGCGAGCGCGACGGCGACCGCGGTCTTGCCGACGCCCGTCGGTCCGAACAGCGCGATGATCCGCATGCGGATAGGCTCACAGCTTGTGCAGATCTCTGGCTCCACAGTGCTGCTCACGGGCGCGACGGGAGGCATCGGGCATGCCATCGCGCGGGCGCTCGGCGCACGCGGCGCCAAGCTGATCCTCACGGGACGCCGCGTCGATGCTCTCGAGCCGCTTGCCTCAGAGCTGAACGGTCGTGCGCTCGCGGCCGATCTCAGCGTGCCGGAGGAGGTCGACCGGCTTGTGGGCGAGGCGGGCAAGGTCGACATACTCGTGGCGAATGCCGCGTTGCCCGCCGCGGGCACGCTCGACTCCTTCTCGGTGCAGGAGATCGACCGGGCGCTCGACGTCAACCTGCGCGCGCCGATCCTCCTCGCGCACGCACTCGCGCCCGCCATGGTGAAGCGTGGCAGCGGACACCTGCTGTTCATGTCCTCGCTGTCAGGCAAGGCCGCGACGCCAGGCACGGCGCTCTACAACGCATCCAAGTACGGACTGCGTGGCTTCGCTGCGGCGCTCCGCGCTGACCTGCGCAGCAGCGGCGTGGGCGTCTCGGCCATCTTTCCCGGCTTCATCCGCGACGCCGGCATGTTCGCCGACGCCGGCGTGGAGCTTCCGCGCGGGGTCGGCACGCGCACCCCCGAGCATGTCGCCCGCGCGACGGTCAGCGCGATCGAGCGCAACCGCGGCGAGGTCGACGTCGCTCCGCTTCCGCTCCGTGCCAGCACGATCTTCGCGAGCCTCGCCCCCGAGCTCGCCGGAAGCGTCGCCCGCAGGTTCGGCTCCGAGCAGGTCGCGCGACAGATGGAGGAGGGGCAGCGCGAGAAGCGCTGAACGCTCGACTCCGCTCGGGACGTGCTCTCAGAAGAGCGTGTCCTGACGGTCGGGCGGCGATGGAGACGTTTCATGCCCGTGCTCGCCGGCCTGCGATGAGCCGCCACGCCAGAACGCGCCCGGCCGGCCGCCGCGGCGCACCATCCGAGAGAGGCGCTCGCGTTCCGCCTTGGGCGCGTAGGCGCCGCGGCGGTAGAGCTCCTCGTAGCGCGGCACCAGGTCCGGTCGCTGCGAGCGCATCCAGTCCATGAAGACGTCGCGCACCTCGCCGCGCAGGTGCAAGGCGATCCCGGCAATGCTCGTCGCTCCCGCGGCCGCCGCCTGCTCGAGCAGCGGCTCAACCTGGTGTGGGGCGTCATTGATGCCGGGCATCAGCGGCGCTATGAGCACGCCCGTCGGGATTCCTGCGCGGTTGAGCTCGGCCACCGCCTCCAGGCGTGCCCGCGGGCTCGGCGTGTGCGGCTCGGTTGCCCGCCATGCCTTCTCGTCGAGAGTCGGGATCGAGAGGCAGGCGCTGAAGCTCGTGCGCTGCGCGATCTCGAGCATCAGCTTGAGGTCGCGCAAGAGCAGTGGCGACTTGGTCAGCACCGAGCATGGGTTGGCGGCGTCGCGCAGGGCCTCCCAGATGCCCTCCATCAGCCGGTAGCGGCCCTCCACCCACTGATACGGGTCGGTGTTGGTCCCGAGCGCGACGTGCTCGCGCTTCCAGGACCTCCGCGCCAGCTCCGCCCGCAGCACCTCCGGCGCGTTGACCTTCACCACGATCTCCCGCTCGAAGTCACGCCCCGCGTCGAAGTCGAGGTACTTGTGGGTTGGGCGAGCGAAGCAGTTGTGGCTCACCACGCCGTTTGCGATGAAGTCTCCCGTCCCGGTCGTGATGTCGTACATCCGCATGGCCATGCCGAGCGGACGTATCGACGTCACGCCGAGCCTCGCGTTTGTCTTGACCGCGGCGCCTTCGATCGTCCGCTTGCGCGTGATCGCCGGATCCGTGCCGAGGAAGAAGCGCATGCGCTCGGGAAGGCCCCCGCGGAGACGAATGTATGTCATGCCGTTCGGCGCCCGTGTCGGCTCGACGGCGTAGTCGAAGCCGAGACGTCCGAGACACGCGGTTGTCCAGGCGAGGATCTCTGGGTCGGTGTTGGCGATCCTGAGAACGTGCTCCGCACACGATCCCTCTGCATCGAAGATGCCGGCCAGGAATCCCTTCATCCATGACAGGCTCGGCATGATCGGCCAGCGGATCAGCTCGGTGATGCGCTCGACGTTGCCTTGCGCCTGAGTGCGGATCGCCGTCACCGCCCGGTGGTTGCCGGCCGCCTCGGCGAATGCGAACTCGCGCGTAGCCACCTCAAAGCTCGAGAGGTACTCGCCGGCACGACGCAGCGCCTCAATGTCCGTCAAGGCAAGTCGGAACCTGTGCACCTCTCCCTTCGCGCGACCCGGGCCCGGGTAGCGGTAAGAGCCGATGTGACCGTCTCCGCGGATCATGCCGCAGAGGTAGCCGCGCCGGCGGTCGTCGTCCACCAACGGCGCATCAACACACCCGCCCGGGCCGAGCAGCTTGCTGTTCAGGGTGAGGTGCGGTCTCTGCAGCGGCCCCTGCTCGGCGCCGATCACGTGCTTCCAGCCGCGGCCGGTGAGGAAGCGGTGCTCGGCGCTCGCGATCAGCTCGGTCCCGTCTTCGAGCGAGACGGCGTACGCCGGCTTGATGCTCGACCACTTGTCGAACACGCGGGTGACGCGAAAGCGGCGGTAGGCGCCTTCGCGCACGGTCCCGTAGATGGGGTCACCCACCTCGAGATCCGCGATCCGCACCGCGCGTCCGTCGGCCATCAGAACCCGCGTGTCGCCCGATATGCAGTAGGAGCATGCATGGCTGCATCCCCTGTAGGGGTTGATCGTCCAGCGGAACGGCATACGCGACTTCTCGGGCACGCGGTTGAGCACCGACTTGGCGTGCACCTCGTAGAAGCGCATGTCGAGGGCCTCGGGTGCCTCGAATCGGCGCACGGCTGCGGGGTCGCGATAGCCCGGCAGATGGCGCTGCTCGGTGGAATCGAGCGTGAGGTTGTTCCAGCGCACGAACATATGTTCGCATAGGCGACGGACGCGCTGCGCCACCCCTTACGCAATCCCTACGCAACTCTGCGCGTCCTGTAAGCCGCTTCCCCCACGCTGGGTCCGAGACAAGATCCATCTACTCAGGAGGTTCCACCTCATGCGCATCTCAAAGATGCTCGGCGCGACCATGGTGGCGGGCGCAGTCGCCACGGGAGGTGCGGCGGCCGGTATCGCAGGCGCCGCGACGCCGCCTGACTCGACCGACACCTCTCCGGCCATGCCGGCGGCGGCGGGCGAACCAGCTCCGGGAGTAAGGCGGCTCAACAACGCGCCGGCGGCCCAGTCATCGCCGATGGCGCCTGCCGGCGAGGAGGTATCTGGACGCACCGCGGCGTAAATGAAATGTGTCCAGTGCGGGCACGCGATCGTAATAGTTCGAATGGCGGAGGCCGAGCCGTTCGCATGGACGTGGATCTGCCGCTCTCTGCCGTGCCGAAGGCGAGCACGAGGTCCTGGCTCTGCCGCGATGACTTCGATCGCGAGCGCATGCTCGACATGGAGGGGCGCGTGCGTCCCTCCAGGCGCAAGACGTTTGCGATCCTGGCGGTGGCGATCGCGGCGGTCGCCCCATGGCTTGGATGGTGGCCGCTGCTCTTTCTGCTCCCCGCGTTCGGTTTCTTCGCTGCCGCCGACGCCCTGATGCCGCGCGTGGAACGGCCGGAGCTGCTGATGTTCACGGCCTGGATCGGCAGTGAGCTCACCATTGCCGGCGCGCTCTGGCTCGAGGGCGGCCCTCGCGTAGCGTCGCTGTCGTGGCTGGCGATCCCAGTGATCACGCTGAGCATGCGCTTCTCGATGAGGGGCGTCGTGTGGGGCGTCGTGACGGCCTGCACGCTCGTCGTCGCCGTCGGCTTCGGGGCCGACCCGAGTGCTGTGCTCGACAATCCCAACCTCGTGATCGCCCCGCTGGCGCTGATCGTGTGCGTCGCGGTCCTGTCCACCCCGCTGATGCGCTCGGACATCCAGCACCGCAGCGACGCCGTCATCGACCAGCTGACGGGAATGCTCAATCGCAAGGCCCTCAGCATGCGCGCCCACGAGCTCGCCCAGCAGTCGCTCGTAACCGGCGACCCGGTGGGCGTGATCGTCGGCGACCTCGACCACTTCAAGGAGATCAACGACACCTACGGTCACACCGTGGGCGACGTGGCGCTCAAGGACGTCGCCTACCTGCTGCGCAAGCAGCTGCGGGCGTTCGACCTCGCCTACCGTCTCGGCGGCGAGGAGTTCCTGGTCCTCGTCCCCGGCTCGAACCTCGAGCAGACGGCCGAGCTCGCCGAGCGGCTCCGCGAGGCGATCTGCGCCGAGAAGGTCGGCAGCGGCCTCGAGCTGACGATGAGCCTCGGTGTCGGCGCCTCGGGATGGCGCGAACGCTTCGACTACCCCGCCGTCTTCGCGAAGGCTGACTCGGCCCTCTACCGGGCGAAGCGCAGTGGCCGCAACCGCGTCTGCGTCTCGGGCGAAGAGGCCATGGCGACAGTCGCCTGAGCGGCGGCCCCGGGAGACTCAGAGCTCGATCACGCTGCGGATGCCGTCCTGCGCGGCGATCAGCTCGAAGCCGCGATTGACCTCATCCAGACTGAGACGGTGCGAGATGAACGGGTCGACGTCGATCTCGCCGGCGAGGTAGCGGCTGACCAGCATGGGGACGTCCTCGCGTCCCTTCAAACCGCCGAACGACGAGCCACACACGCGCCGGCCGGTGATCAGCAGCCGCGGCACGACGTCGAGCGTCTCCCCCTTCCCCGCCACGCCGCAGACGGTGCACAGGCCCCAGCCCATCCGGGCCGCCTCGAGCGCCTGGGCCATGACGGCGACGCTCCCGGTCGCCTCGAACGTGTAGTCGGCGCCGAAGCCACCCGTCATCTCGAGAACCCGCTCGACGGCGTCCGCGCCGCCGAGCAGCACATCGGTGGCACCCTGTCCGCGCGCGAGCTCCAGACGGGCGGGGGCGAGATCGACGCAGACGATTCGCTCGGCGCCCTGCAGCCGGCAGCCGGCGACCGCGCCGAGGCCGACCATGCCGGCGCCGAAGACGACGCAGGTCGACCCGTCCCGCACCTGCGCGGTCCTGATCGCGGCGCCGAGACCCGTGGACAGACCACAGGCGAACAGGCATGCCCGGTCGAGCGGCGCGTCGCGGTCGATGCGGGCGAGCGCGATCTCCGGCATCACGGTGTACTCGGCGAAGGTCGAGGTCCCCATGAAATGTCGCAGCGGCTCGCCGCCGCGGGCGAGGCGGGTGGTGCCGTCCGGCAGATGGCCCAGGTTCTGCTGCTCGCGGATCGCAAGGCAGAGGTTCGTCAGCGGGCTGAGGCAGTGCATGCACTCGCCGCACTGGGGCGAGAACAGCGTCACGACGTGATCGCCCTCCTGCACGAGCGTCACGTCCTCGCCGCAGCGCTCTACGACGCCCGCTCCCTCGTGTCCGAGCACGGTTGGCGCGTAGCCCGACGGATCGACGCCCGAGGCCGTGTACATGTCGGTGTGGCATACGCCGCATGCGACGAGTCGCACGAGCACCTCACTCGGGCCCGGATCCGCGAGCTCGACCTCCTGCACGACGAGCGGCTGCGCGAACTCCTCCAGCACGGCGGCGCGCATCTTCATGGGCGGGCGGATCCGGCCGACCGCGCCAGCAGGCGCTCCTCGCCGGCGAGCGTCTGGCTGGTGGCCGCGACGATCTCTACCTCTGTGATCTCCCCCGCGGCCGCCAGGCCACTGAAGTTCACCACCTTGTTGTGCCGTGTGCGCCCGCGCAGACGATCGGGGTCGGTGCGCGAGGACCCTTCCACGAGCACCTCGAGCGTGCGACCGATGAAGCGCTCGGCGCGCTCCCGCGCCCTGCGCTGCACGATCTCGAGCAGCCGCTCCATGCGCTGCACCTTGACCGGATGGGACACGAGGCCGTCGCTGATCTGCGCCGCCTCGGTACCGCGGCGCGGCGAGAAGATGAACGTGAACGCACCGTCGTAGCCGACCTGCTCGACGACGTCGAGCGTCTGCGCGAAATCCTCCTCGGTCTCCCCCGGGAAGCCGACGATGATGTCGGTCGTGAGCGCCGCGTCCGGGACATGCTCGCGGATCAGCGCGACGCGGTCGAGGTAGCGCCCCCGGTCGTATGTGCGCCGCATAGCCTTCAGCATCCGGCTCGAGCCCGACTGCAACGGCAGGTGGATGTGCTCGCAGACGCTGGCGAGCTCGGCGTGCGCACGGATCACGTCCTCGCGCATGTCCTTGGGATGGGGGCTCGTGTAGCGGATCCGATCGATTCCCGCGATCCCGTCCAGGAGCCTCAGCAGCTCGGCGAAGCTGGTGCGGCCGGACGGCGCGCCCGCCACCGATCGCCCGGCAAGATCGCGCCCGTAGGAGTTGACGTTCTGCCCGAGGAGCGTCACCTCGCGCACCCCGTCCGCCGCCATCGCCTCCACCTCCGCCACCAGCTCCTGCGGCGGGCGGCTGACCTCCCGTCCCCGCGTCGAGGGCACTATGCAGTAGGAGCAAGCGCAGTTGCAGCCCACGCTGATCTGCAGCCATCCCTGGAACGGGCGGGCACGCCGGGCCGGGAGGCGGCCGGTGAAGCCCTCGAACTCGAAATATCCCTGAGCGGTGAGCGAGTCGCTGGTCAGGAACTCGGCGAGCTTGTGCACCTGGCCGGGGCCGAAGGCCACGTCGACGAACGGGAAGCGCTCGAACACCTCCTCCTTGACCGACTGCGCCCAGCAGCCGCCGACCCCGACGACCCGCTCAGGCCGTTCTCGCTTGAGACGCCTCGCCTCGCCGAGATGCGAGATGAAGCGGCTGTCCGCCGACTCTCGGATCGAGCAGGTGTTGAACAGGATCAGATCGGCCTCTCCCCGCTCCTGCGCCTCGGCGTAGCCGAGCGAGTCGAGCATCCCCTTCATCCGCTCTGAGTCGTGCTCGTTCATCTGGCAGCCGAAGCTCGTCAGGTGGTAGCGCTTCATGGCGACAGCGTACCCGGCGCGGGCGAGTCGCTTGGCAGGATGGCACGCCTCAAGAGGCGCTACGCGACCACGGCGAACGGCCGGGGGACATAGTGCCCAAAAGCCAGATCGGACTACCGGTCGCTACGCCGCGGCAACCGCCGGTTCGCTCGCCAGTGGCACCGGCGGCGAGATCTCCTTGTCACGGTCGATCGGCGTCACGAGGTCCTTGCTGAGCCCCAGCGCCGCGTAGATCTTGTCTTCGATCTCCTTCGCCACCGCCGGGTTCGCGTCGAGATGCGCCTTGGCGTTGCTGCGGCCCTGGCCGAGGCGATCGTTGCCGTAGGAGAAGAACGAGCCCGACTTGGACACGATGTTGTGCTCGAGGCCCAGATCGATCAGGCAGCCGGAGGTCGAGATGCCCTTGCCGAACTCGATGTCGAACTCGGCCTGGCGGAAGGGCGCGGCGACCTTGTTCTTCACGACCTTCACGCGAACGCGGTTGCCGACGGCCTCGGTGCCGTCCTTGAGCGTCTCGATGCGCCGGATGTCCAGGCGCTGCGAGGCATAGAACTTCAGCGCGCGACCCCCCGGCTGCGTCTCTGGCGAGCCGAACATCACCCCAACCTTTTCGCGGATCTGGTTGGTGAGGATGCAGAGCGTCTGGGTGCGGTTGAGGTTCCCGGCGAGCTTGCGCATCGCCTGGGACATCATCCGCGCCTGAGCCCCGACCGTCTGGTCGCCCATCTGCCCCTCGAGCTCCACCCGCGGAGTCAGCGCGGCGACCGAGTCGATCGCCACCACGTCCACGGCGCCCGAGCGCACCAGCATGTCGGCGATCTCAAGCGCCTGCTCGCCGTAGTCCGGCTGTGACACGAGCAGCTCGTCGATGTCGACGCCGATCTCCTTGGCGTAGAGGGGGTCCATGGCGTGCTCGGCGTCGATGAACGCGCACACGCCGCCGAGTTTCTGCGCCTCGGCGAGCACGTGGTAGATCATCGTCGTCTTGCCCGAGGACTCCGGGCCGAAGACCTCGACGATGCGCCCCCGGGGGACGCCGCCGATGCCGAGCGCCAGGTCGAGCGACAGCGCCCCTGTGGGGATCGCATCGCAGCGCACCTGGGCACCCTCGTCGCCCATGCGCATGACCGTGCCCTTGCCGAACTCGCGCTCGATCTGCGTGAGGGCGCCCTGAAGCGCGGCGTCGCGCGCCTTCGCGGCCTTCTCCTGGTCGGTCACGGACATGGTCTTACTCCTCCGTTCGAGATGGAGAGAGCAAGTTAGAGGGCACTCCGGACGGAACAGCTGTTCGCATTCGACCGCGTCCGCCGGCTCCGGTCCTCCTCCCCGGCGCATCTCTGAGAGGCCGATTTTGCAGGCAGTTCGTCCAAAAATCGACGCTCGCGCTCGCGTCCGGCGCAGCAGCGACGATGACAGACGGACCCGACGCTCCTCCGCTCGAGATCCCGTGCCCGCCAACCTCCTCCCCCGCACCCGCCCCGGCCGCGCCCTCCAAGCAGGGCTGGCGCTCGCGCTCTCGTTGAGCATGCTCGCGCTGGGCCTTGCGACATCGACGCCGGCGCTGGCCAAGGCGAAGGCGCACCGAGGCGCGTGCCCGCACTCCGCCGGAGCGCACGCCAGGCACCACGGCCACGCCTGTGCGAAATCCCCGCACAAGGCCAAGGCGAAGGCCAAGGCCAAGGTCCATGCCCGCAATGGCGGCAAGCGCCACGGCACTCAGCCCGCGGTGACGAAGGCCACGACGGAAGCGGCAACGAAGAAGGCCGGCGCCACAGCCACCTCGCAGGCATCCTCGTCCGAACCCGCCAGCTGCGAAGACGGCAGCAGTCCCCTGCATCCCCAGGATGAAGTCTACGAATGCGAAGACGGCAGCGAACCGGGCTGCGAGGACAGCTCGGAAATGAGCGTCTCGAGCGACGGCTCGACGTTGCTGTGCAGCAGCCCGCCGAAGGCCGGCGGCGCCGGCGAAGCCGAATGCGAAGCCGGCACCGTTCGCTCGGAAGGCCCCACCACTCCCGTGGGCCGCCGTCGCGCACCGACGCTCGTGTGCTCGACGAGCTCTGAAGCGACCGACCCAACCGCCGAAGCCGAAGACTGAGCGCAGCAGCCGCGGCTCAGCCGCCCGCGGGCCCGAGCACGCACGTCTCGAGCGGATCGTAAGCCGTGCCGCCGGCCGCCGGCAGGGAGCGATACAGGACGACCGACTCGGGCGTGAAGCTCAGCTGCGGGGTGGGCGGCAGCAGCGGGCGCTCCCCGGCGCCGCGGCCCGGGCCTGTCCCCGCCCGCATGCGCACGAGCGTTACATGCGGCCTGAAGCGACGCCGCTCCGGCTCCCAGCCGCTCGCCTCGGACAGGCCTCGCGTGAGACTCGCCTGCAGGGCGGACAGCCCGCCACTGCGATCGTGCAGCTCGACCGCCAGCGCATGCGGGCGCTTCGGTGGCAGCCAGATGGGCGCGCCCACCGACAGCTCGTCGGCGAGCGCCCGGTCGCCGACCTCCTCGACGCAGGCGCCGAGCGCCGCGCTCAGCGTCGCGATCTCCGCCGCCGGGCGGCTGCCCAGGAAGCATAGGGTGAGGTGCAGCGCCTCGGCCTTCAACACCCGTGGCGCGCGCCGCGGGCGCCGCGGCGGCCTTGCGGGCCACGAGCTCGAGTCAGCGACGGCTCGCCGCGCCCACTCCACAAGCTCCTCGGCCACCTCTGGCGGCGGGTCGATCGCAACGAACAGCCTGGCTGCGCCGGCGCGGGCCATCACCGCAGGCTAACGCCGGCCGGCGCGGCCGAGCTCGCGCGATGACCTGCGACACGCGCTCCCGGTCAGGCGCCCGTCAGCGCGCGCCGGATCATGTGCATCGCGACCGTGGTCGCACGGTCGCGCACGTCGGCCCGGCCGCCGGGCAGGTTGACCGACCGGGTGAGCGGCTCCCTGCCCGCGACCGCGACGGTCAGCCACACGAGGCCGACGGGCTTCTCCGCGGTGCCGCCGCCGGGGCCGGCGACGCCCGTCACCCCGACCCCCACCTCCGAGCCCAGACGTGCCCTCGCCCCGTCGGCTAGCGCCTGCGCGACCTCGGCCGAGACCGCCCCGTGCGCCTCGATCAGCTCGCTCGGCACGCCGGCCAGCGCCACCTTCGCGTCGTTGGAGTAGGCGACGATGGCGCCCTTGACATAGTCGGAGGAGCCGGGCAGGTCGGTCAGCCTTGCGACCAGCAACCCGCCGGTGCAAGACTCGGCCGTCGCGATCGTCAGGCCGGCTGCAGAGCCGTCTCCGCACAGCAGCGCCGCCACCTGCTGATCGACCGTGCTGCCGTCCTGGGAGAACAGCGTGTCGGCGTGGCGGGCCCGCACGACGTCCTCCAGCGCCTCGTAGGCGCGCTCGGCGTCCGGCTCGTAGCGCGTCACGATCTCGACCTCGCCGCGTTTCAGGCACGTCGTCACCTCCAGCGAGCCGAGGTCCACCCCCTCTCGCTCGGCCACCCGGAGCGTCTCGGCGATCTCCGACTCGGGGAGCCCGAACAGCCGCAGCGTCCGCTGTCGGTACTCGGTCGCACCGCTCAGGGCCGCGCTCAGCGCCCCGCTCCTCACCGCCTCCTGCCACATCGGCTGCAGCTCGCGCGGCGGGCCGGGCAGCACGAGCACCGTCGGCGAGCCATCCGGCTCGAGCGGCGGCACGACGAGCCCCGGAGCCGTGCCCACCGGCTCGAGCACGGCGGCGCCCTCGGGGATCGTCGCTTGCTTGCGATTGGCGGCGCGAATCGCCTCCTGATCGAGGTTCGGCCAGCGTGTCGCGAGCGGCTTGACGATCTCCGCGATGCGCTCCGCGAGCGCCTCGTCGAGCACCATCCTGCGTCCCTGGAAGCGCCCGACCACCTCCGCGGTCATGTCGTCGGCGGTGGGGCCGAGCCCGCCGCTGGTGAGGATCAGGTCGATCCCCTGCTCGGCCATGAAGCGCAGCGCCGCCTCCATGTCCTGCGGTCGGTCGCCCACAATCGTCGTGTACGCCAGATCGACGCCGAGCTCGCGCAGCCGCTCGGCGAGCCACGGCCCGTTGCGATCGCTGACCCTTCCGGTCAGCACCTCGGTGCCGGTCACGACGATTCCTGCGCGCGCGCTCATCGCGCGCTCACTTGCAGGTCGGCAGCTGGCCGGCAGCCAGCCGCTGGCGGCCGCGGGCCTTCGTGATCGAGTAGCCGATCGCCTGGCTCGACGGCGGAACCGTCCGAGCGCGCCCATCCACGAACATCGTCACCGAGCTGTTCCCGAGCGTGATCTCAAAGCGCCTCGCATGGTAGGTCGTCGTCGTTTCTTCCGGCTGCAGTTCACGCCCCCCGATCAGCTTGCGGCCGTTGTCGCCGAGCAGGCACACGTACACGAGCGCGCTCGGCCGCAGCGACAGCGTCACGATCGCCGGTGTGGTGCCCGTGGTCGCAGGCTTGGTCGCTTTGTGACGTGAGCGCGTGGTGTGCTTGGCCGTGGCGGTGGCGGTGCTGGTCGTCGACGGCGAGGACCCGCCCCCGGCCACCAGCAGCACGATCAGCAGCACAATCACGGCGCCGACCACGCCGATCGCCACCATGTAGCCGCGCGATGGGCCGTCCCCCGGAACGCGTCCGCGCGGTCCGCGTGGCGTCGCGACGATCGGCTCGAGCGCGCCCTCGCTGGGACGCTCGTGGTGCAGCCGGTACTCCTCTACGAGCGCCTTGCCATCCAGGCCCAGCGCCTGGGCGTAGGTGCGCAGGAAGCTCTTGACGAACGTCGAGCCGGGCAGCAGGCCCCACTCTTCGTTCTCGAGCGCGCGCAGGTACTTGGCCCGGATCTTCGTCTGGGCCTCGATCTCCGACACGTCGATGCGAGCGCGCATACGCGCCTCGCGTAGCGTTGCTCCGATCTCGGGCATATCAACGCAGAGGCTAGTCGTTGACGGCCGCGGCGGACCCGGTGGGTGGGGATTCCGTCGCCGCGAGCACGCGCGGCAGATCTGCCTCGGTGATGAGGACCTGCCTTGGCTTGGACCCCTCGTAGCCGGAGATCACGCCCCTGCGCTCCAGCATGTCGATCATGCGCCCGGCACGCGTGTAGCCCAGGCGCAGCCGGCGCTGGAGCATCGAGGTCGACGCGGTCTGCATCTCGGCGACGAGCACTATCGCGTCGCTGAGAAGCGGGTCCTCGTCGGGATCGAACTCATCGGCCCCGCCCTCGGGCTTCTCGCTCGGCACCTCCTCGAGCAGCTCCTCGCGAAGCTCCGGCTCGCCCTGGCGGCGCCAGAGGTCCGTGAGCTTCGCGATCTGGGACTCGTCGATGTAGGCCCCCTGGATGCGCTGGAGGCGCGAGGTGCCCACCGGGCTGAACAGCAGGTCGCCCGCCCCCAGCAGCGACTCGGCGCCGTTCTGGTCGAGGATCACGCGCGAGTCGGTCTGCGAGGAGACGGCGAAGGCGATCCGCGAGGGCACGTTGGCCTTGATCATCCCCGTGATCACGTCCACGCGCGGGCTCTGCGTGGCGAGCACCAGGTGGATGCCGACGGCACGCGCCTTCTGCGCCAGACGGATGATCGAGTCCTCGACGTCGGCCGGGGCGACCATCATCAGGTCCGCGAGCTCGTCGATCACGCACAGGATGTACGGCAGCGGCGCTTCGCCGCGCTTCGCGCGAGATGCGTTCAGCTCGATCAGCCCGCGCGTGCGCGCGAGCGACATGATCCCGTAGCGCTGCTCCATCTCCTTGACGAGGTTCTGGAGCGCGTTGGCGGCCATGCGCGGGCTCGTGATCACCGGCGTCAGCAGATGCGGGATCGACTCGTAGTGGTTCAGCTCGACCTGCTTGGGGTCGACCAGCACCAGGCGGACCTGGTGCGGCGTGGCGCGCAGCAGCACGCTTGAGAGCATCGCGTTGATGGCTCCGGACTTCCCCGCGCCGGTGGTCCCCGCCACCAGCAGGTGCGGCATCTTCGCGAGGTCCGCGCCGATCGCCTTGCCGGCGACGTCCTTGCCCAGCCAGACCGTCAGCGGCGACCAGTCCTTGGGCGGCTCCTGGAAGACGTCGCCCAGCCTCACGATCCGCCTGTGCGCGTTCGGCACCTCCACGCCCACCGCCTGCTTGCCTGGGATCGGCGCGAGGATGCGGATGTCGGTCGCAGCCAGCGCATACGCGAGGTCGTCCTTGAGCTGGGCGACCTTGCCCACCTTCGTGCCGGGCGCGAGGCGAAGCTCGTAGCGCGTGATGTGCGGTCCGGCGACCGTGCCGATCACCTTCGCCTGCACCCCGAAGTGCCCGAGCGCCTCGACGAGGCTCGTGGCGATGCGCTCCTGCCCGGCGGTGTCCGGGCGTGACTGCTCGCCGGTCGAGCGCGTCAGCAGCTTCGCGGGGTCCGGCACATCCCAAACGAAGTCAGGATCGTCCGTGACGGCCTCGCGCAGCCGTCCCTGCGGGGTGAGGGCGCCGGCCTCGGCGCGTGCCACGCCGGCGATCTCCTGCCCCTCGAGGTCCTCGGCGCCCGCCTCCTCGCCCTCGGGCGGGTGCTCGGCGCGCTCGGCCGCGATCTCGCCGCCCGGAACGTCGGCCGGCGGGTCGTCGTCCATCCAGCTCTGCGAGGGCGCCTCCACGTGCGTCGCGCGGACCACGAGCTCGGCCGCCGCAGGCTCAGGCGGTCGCATGCCCCCGCGGATCCCCGTGGTGAGCTCGTCATCGAGCTGGGCCTCCTGCGGCCACGGCCCTGACGCTGCACGACCGGCCGCGCCGCGCTCGCCAAGCGCGCGCAGCATGCGGGTCGTGTCGAGCAGGCCGTTGCCGGTGGCGCGCAGCCCGCTCGCAAGCGACGCCCCTGTCAGCAGGATCACCCCCGCGAGCATCAGGAAGACGACCAGGATGTCGACGCCGGCGTCCTGCACGAGCCGGTGGGTGAGCTGGTAGAGGGCCTCGCCCACCACGCCGCCGTGCGCCTGAAGGAAGGACGATCTCCATACCCCCGCGCCGCTCACCGGCGCGGAGCTGATGCCGAGCGTTCCGGCGGCGAGCGCCAGCGTGATCGAGGCAAACAGGCAGATGGCGCCTGCGCGCATTGGCCGCAGGGCGGGCAGCACAGGACGCAGGAGCAGAACTCCGCCGCCGATGATGATCGCGACCGGAGCGAGCACACGCGCTTTGCCAAGCGTCCAGCCGAGCGCAACGGCGACCGCGTGTCCCGCACGTCCACCCGAGGCGGAGGCGCCGCCCGATCCGTAGAGCACATATCCCATGAACACGCCGGCCGCGAGCAGCGCCAGGCCGAGCACGTCACGCTCGCGCTGGTCGAGCTCCGGCATCCTCGGAAGACGCAGCGCCGGCGGCAGCCCGAGGCTCGGCAGCCCGCGTCTACGACGGCGGCGGGAGCGGCTGCGGGCAGCACGCGGCCGACCGATCGACGATCGGCCAGCGCTGGGCTTGCGCGCGGGCGCGCGTTTGCGGGTGCCGGCCATCAGGCGCAACTTCGACGTCAGGGGGCCGGAACCTTCCCGGGGGGCTTACCATCGCTTTACACGGCATCGGTACACAAAGACGCATGAACGACTTCTCGCGCGCACCCCGCGTCCTCGTCGTCGAGGACGACGAGGACATCGCCCAGGCACTTCAGCGCTCGCTGCGCATGGAGGGATACGAGGTGCGCTCGGCGGCGGACGGCGAGTCGGCGCTCGAGCAGGGGCGCAGCTTCGCGCCGGACCTCGTGATCCTCGACCTCGGCCTGCCCAAGGTCGACGGCCTCGACGTGGCGCGCTCGCTGCGCGCCGAGGACGACGTTCCGATCCTGATCCTCACCGCGCGGGATGCCCTCGAGTCGCGCGTCGAGGGGCTCGACGCGGGCGCCGACGACTATCTCGTCAAGCCGTTCGAGCGCCAGGAGCTGCTGGCGCGGCTGCGCGCGTTGCTGCGGCGCCGCCCGCCGCGCGGCTCGGCTCCGCTTCGCGTCGGGGACCTGTCGCTGAACGCAGACACGCATGAAGTGCTTCGCAGCGAGCGGCCGATCGACCTCACCCAGCGGGAGTTCGAGCTGCTCGAGTACCTGATGCGCAACGAGCGAATCGTGATCTCGCGCCAGCGCCTGCTCGACGAGGTGTGGGGTTATGACCCGTTCTCGACCACCAACACGATCGAGGTGTTCGTCTCGAACCTTCGCCGCAAGCTCGAGGCCGAGGGCGAGCCGCGACTGCTGCACACGATCAGGGGAGCGGGCTACGTCCTTCGCGCATAGGCCTCTCGCCGCGCTGCGGCGCCTCAGCATCCGCATGTCCGGCAGCTTCGACCGGCTGCCCATCCGATCGCGCCTCGCCGGCGTCTCCGCGCTGCTGACCTTCGTGATCCTGTGCGCGTTCGCCGTCGCGATCGGCTCGCTGACGGTCCACCGGATTCGGGCCGACTTCAACCGGCAGGTCGCCGACACGGCCAGGCAGCTGCCCTCCCAGCTGGTGATCACCGCCGAACCGTTCAAAATCGACCCGCCTCTGAGCGACTTCGCCTCAACGGCGAACCACAGCGTGATCAGGATCCTCTCGATCGGCGAACGCATGCTGGCGCAGGCGCCTGCCAAGGCCCCGGCGCTCGGACGCCCGCGGCTGGGAGAGCAGACCGTGGGCGGCTACCGCGTGATCAGCGTCCCGGCCGTCGTGCGGCTCTCCAACGGTGAGCCGATCGGGCGCGTGATCCTCCAATACGGCCGCCGCGTCTCGGACACGGAGGACACGGTCAAGCGCGTCGAGCTGTTCCTGCTGCTGGGGGTGCTGGCGGGCACGGCGCTCGCGCTGCTGGCCGGCATGGCGATCGCGCGGCGCGCGATGGCCCCGATCGCCGAGCTGACGACGGCCGCCGCCGAGATCGCCCGCACGCGCGATCCGTCACGGCGCCTGCCGCAGTCGGCGGCCGACGACGAGGTCGCCGAGCTCGCCCGCACGCTCGACGGGATGCTCCGCGAGCTCGATGCCGCGCGTGCGGAGACGGAGTCGGCGCTCGCCCGCCAGCGGCAGTTCGTCGCCGATGCGTCGCATGAGCTGCGGACGCCGTTGACGAGCGTGCTCGCGAACCTCGAGCTCCTCGCCGAGTCCCTCGGCGGCGACGAGGGAGACGCGGCGCGCTCGGCCCTTCGCTCCTCGCAACGCATGCGCCGGCTGGTGGCGGACCTGCTGCTGCTCGCGCGCACCGACGTCGGGCGGGTGGTGCCCCGCGAGCCGGTCGACCTGGCGCGGGTCGTCGTCGAGGCGGCCGGCGAGCTCGGGCCGGTGAGCACGCAGCACGAGATCTCGCTCGACGTCCACCCCGCGATCGTCGAGGCCGCACACGACGAGCTGCACCGGCTCACGATCAACCTGCTGGAGAACGCCCTGCGCCACACTCCGCCGGGCACGGAGATCAACGTCTCGACGGCGACGAGCGCCGACGGCCAGGTCCAGCTCGTGGTCGAGGACAACGGCCCGGGCGTGCCGCCGGAGCTGGCCTCGACGCTGTTCGAGCGCTTCGTGCGCGGCTCAGGTGACCGCGGCGGCTCCTTCGGCCTCGGCCTGGCGATCGTCCACGCCGTGGCCGTCTCGCACGGAGGCTCGGTGCAGCTGGAGCAGCGAAGCGGCGGCAAGGGCGCCCGCTTCGTCGTGCGGCTGCCGGCCTACTCAGACCTCGACGACGACGGGAAGCACCATCGGCCGCCGCTTCAGTCGGTCGTAGACTAGCTTCGCGAGGTCGTCGTGCAGCACCTGCGCCAGCAGGTCCACCTCTCGGATTTCCTCCTTCGCGGCGCGCCGTAGCGACTCATCGACGGTCGTGCGGATCTCCTCCAGCAGCTCGCCCGCCTCGTCGAGGAACGGCACACCGCGGAAGATCACCTCGGGGTCCGCGACCGAGCTGCCGTCCTGCTCGGCGATCGTGACGACGACGATGAAGATGCCGTCGGCCGAGAGCATCCTGCGGTCACGCAGCGCGACGTCGGCCATGTCGCCGATCTCGACTCCGTCGACGAAGATCATGCCCGCCTGCACGCGCTCGACGAAGCGCGCGCCCCGCTCGTCGATGTCGAGCGGAAGGCCGTTGTCCCCCTGGAAGATGTCTCGCGGATGCACGCCCACGGCCTCGGCGAGCTGGGAGTGGATGCGCAGCCGCTTGAAGTCGCCGTGGAACGGCATCACATAGCGCGGCTTGACGAGGTTCAGCATCAGCTTGACCTCCTCCGCGTAGCCATGGCCGGAGGCGTGCACGGGCGCGTCGCGAGGAGTGATCACGTCGCAGCCGATGTGGTAGAGGCGGTCGATCGTCTCGTTGACGGCACGCTCGTTGCCGGGGATCGGGGTGGCTGAGAAGACGACCGTGTCGCCGCCCTTGAGCTGCACCTGCGGGTGGTCGCGGTAGGCCATCCGCCGCAGCGCCGAGAGCGGCTCGCCCTGGGAGCCGGTCGAGATGATCACCACGCGCTCGTCCTCGAAGTCGCCGATCTCGCGCGGACCGACCAGCAGGCCCTCGGGGACGTCGACGTGGCCGAGCGCACGGCCGATGCCGACGTTCTTGCGCATCGATCGCCCCACCAGCGCGACCTTGCGGTCCAGCGCATACGCGGCGTCGAGAACCTGCTGCACGCGGTGGATGTTCGACGCGAAGCTCGTCACGACGATGCGTCCCTCGCAGCGAGCGAACACCTCCTCCAGATGCGGCCCGACGACCGACTCCGAGGGCGAGAAGCCCTCGCGATCGACGTTGGTCGAGTCACCGCAGAGCAGCAGCACCCCCTCGCGCCCGAGCTCGGCCAGGCGCGAGACGTCCGCGGGAGGGCCGTCCACCGGCGTCTGGTCGAACTTGTAGTCGCCCGTGATCAGGACCGTGCCGAGCTCCGTGCCGAGCGCCACGGCGCTCGAGTCGGGGATCGAGTGCGTCATGTGCACGAGCTCCATCGTGAACGGGCCGAACTCGAGCACGTCGCCTGGCTCGACGTCGCCCAGCTCGACCTCGCGCAGCTTGTGCTCGTCGAGCTTCGAGCGGGCCATCGCCATCGTCAACGGACCTCCGTATACAGGCGGCATGTGGCGCGGGCCGAGGTCGCGCAGCACCCATGGCAGCGCGCCGAGGTGATCCTCGTGGCCGTGCGTGATGACGATCGCCTCGATGTCCCGCGCCCGCTCGCGCAGGTAGGAGAAATCCGGCAGGACAAGATCGATGCCGACCATCTCCGGCGTCGGGAAGCGCAGGCCGACGTCGACCACCACGATGCGGCCGTCGAACTCGACGACCGTCATGTTCTTGCCTATCTCGCCCAGCCCGCCGAGCGGGAGCACACGGAGCGTTGAGCTCACGCGGGCGCGCCGGCAAGCAAGCCGTGACGTTCGAGCATCGCGCGCACGGTCGCGCTCTCCTCTGGTGTGGCCTCGACCAGCGGAAGCCGCAGGCCTCCGACGTCGTGGCCGAGCATGTTGAGCGCCGCCTTCGTGCAGGTCGGGCTCGAGGTCAGAAAGAGCGTCTGGTAGACGTCCTGGAGCGTGGCGTCGATCTCCTCGCGACGCTCCGGCTCTTCGACCATGCGCCGCATCTCGTTTCCGACGATGTGGCTCGCGACGAGGATCCCGCCGGCGCCGCCCATGTCGAGCGTGCGCGCGAAGGTCGCGTCGTCGCCCGCGTACAGATCGAGGCCCTCGATCTGCTGCAGCTCGTCGGCGTTCGCCTGCTTGACGCCGGCGATGCCCTCGATCTGCGCGAGCTCCGCCAGCAGGTCCGGCGACATGTTCGTCGCGGTGCGCCCGGGGATGTTGTAGAGCAGGGTCGGTTTGTCGGTCGCCTTGGCGACCTCCTCGTAGTGGCGCTTGAGGCCGAGCGGGCTCGGCCTGTTGTAGTAGGGCGTCACCGAGAGGACCGCGTCGACGCCGAGCTCGGTCGCCCGTTCGGTCAGATGCACCGCCTGTCGCGTGTCGTTGGTGCCGGTGCCGGCGACAATCGTCTTGCCCGCCGGGCGCTCGTCGACGGCCAGCCCGATCAGCCCGAGCTGCTCCTCGTCGGTCAGCGTCGAGGCCTCGCCGGTGGTTCCCGCCACGACGAACCCGTCCGAGCCGTTCTCCGCGAGGTGGCGCATGAGGGCCACGAAGGACTCCTCGTTGACCCGCTGTTCCTCGTCGAAGGGGGTGACGATCGCCGTCAGGATCGTGCCTAGGCCGCTCATGCGCTGCAGTATCTCACGCGGATCGCCATTCAGAAGAGCAGGCTCTCGAGGCCCACGACAGGCGAGTGATCGAGCTCGCCGACGCGGCGTACGGCAAGCAGCACGCCCGGCATGAAGGACTCCCGGCTGACCGTGTCGTGGCGGATCGTGAGCGTCTGGCCGAGATCGCCGAGGATCACCTCCTGGTGCGCCACCAGGCCGGGCAGGCGCACGGAGTGGATCGCCGGCGGCGGCCCCGCGCTGGCCGCGGCCATCAGCTCCGCCGTGAGCTTCGCCGTGCCGCTCGGCGCGTCCAGCTTGCCGTCGTGATGCAGCTCGATGATCTCGGCCCGCTGCATGTGCGCTGCGGCCTCGGCCGCGAATCGCATCATCAGCACCGCGCCGATCGCGAAGTTCGGTGCGATCAGCACGTTCGCGCGCGAACCCCCGTCCGCCGGGCGTGCCTGCGCCAGCGGCGCGGCGTCAAAGCCGGTCGTCCCGATCACGACATGAACGCCGGCTCGCACGCACGCGAGGGCGTTGGCGAGGGCTGTTTCAGGTGTCGTGAAGTCGACTACGACCTCGGCGTCCGGCAGGACATCCTCGAGCGTCGTCGCAAGCCGCGGATCGGCCCGACCGACGAGCTCCATGTCGTGCGCGCCCTCCACCGCATCGCACACCGTCTGGCCCATGCGACCGGCGGCGCCGGCGACGGCCACCCGGATCACGTGGCGGCACCCTGCGCCGCGGCCTGCGCGGGCGCTCCCTCGGCGCCGCCGTCGGCGAGCGCGGGCTCCGCCGCAACCGGCGCGCTCAGCGGCTCGATCGCGGCCCGGAACGCCTCCTCGTCGGGGCCGACGCCGGCCACCGATAGGCGGGCCGGCGTGAACAGCTCGGCGGCCAGCGCTCTCACGTCGTCGATGGCGACCGCATCTATACGCTCGATCATCTCGTCGACCGAGAGGATCGGCAGCTCGTTCATGACAGAGCTGCCGAGACGGCTCATGCGCGCTCCGGTCGACTCCAGCGCGAGCACGACACGGCCCTTGAGGTTCTCGCGGGAGCGCACGAGCTCCTCGTCGGTCGCGGGGTCCTCGACGCAGCGGGCGAGCTCGCGAGCGAGCACCGCCAGCGCCTGCTCTAGGTTCTCCGGGCGCGTGCCGACATACAGGCCGACCTCGCCCGTGCTCGCGTAGAGGTTCGAGAAGCAGAAGACCGAGTACGCCAGCCCCCTGCGCTCGCGGATCTCCTGGAAGAGCCGCGAGGAGGAGGTTCCGCCGAGCACTCCTTCGAGCACGCGCAGAGCGAAGCGGCGCTCGTCGTCGCGCGCGATACCCGGCGCCCCCAGGCAGACGTGGTACTGCTCGGTGTCTTTCTGCAGGAACTGCACGCGGCGCTCGAGCTGCGGCGGCGCGAGCACGGCGGCCGGCGAGCCGGGCCGGCGGGACGCGGCACGGGCCTGCTCGACGGCGCGCGCCATCTCCACGAGCACGTCATGCTCGACCGATCCGGCCGCCGCGATCACGATGCTCCCCGGCTGGTAGCGCTCCGCGTGGAAGGCGGCGAGCTGCTCGCGCGTGGCCGCCGCGATCACCTCCGCCGTCCCGATCACCGGCCGGCCCAGCGGATGCGAGCCGAAGATCACCCTGCCGAGCAGGTCGAAAACGCGGTCCTGGGGATCGTCTTCGTACATCGCGATCTCCTCGAGCACGACCTCGCGCTCGGCCTCGAGCTCGCCGAAGCGCGGGTGCCAGATCATGTCGCTCATCACCTCGAACGCGCGCTCGAGGTGCCGGTCGAGCACGCGCGTGTAGAGCGAGGTCGCCTCCTTGTCGGTGCCCGCATTGATCTCCGCGCCCATCGCGTCGAAGATCTGATCGATCTCCTCCGATCCGAAGCGCTCGGTGCCGCGGAACAGCATGTGCTCGAGCAGGTGGGAGATCCCCGCCTCGTTCTCCCGCTCGACCACCGAGCCCGTGGCGATCCAGAACCCGAGCGCCACCGAGCGCACGCTGGGAACGGGCTCGGTGACGACTCGCACGCCGGACTCCAGCGTGGTCATACGATGCTCGGGGTTCAAGGCCCGACGCTCTGGATCAATCGCGGTCACGGCCGTGGCGCGGACGTCCCGAGCCTCGGCCCGCTCCGGGGCCGCCCTCGCGGGGCCCACGCTCAGAGCGCTCGCGGCCGTTGCGCGAGGGGCGCCGGTCGCCGCCGCCGCCGTCGCGCTGGCCGCGCCCGCCGCCTCCGCCGCCACCGGTGCCCACCCCGGCGAGCTCCTCGACGGACTTGCCGGCGATGTCCGGGTCCTCGGCGAGGCGCAGCCCGATGCGGCCGCGCTCGCGGTCGACCTCGACCACTCGCACGTTGACCTCATCGCCCTTGTTGAGCACGTCCTCGACGCTCTCGACCCGCTGGCCGGGCGAGACGTTGGAGATGTGCAGCAGGCCGTCGGTGCCCTTCGCGAGCTCGATGAAGGCGCCGAACGTCGTCGTCTTGACGACCTTGCCGACGTACTCGTCGCCGACCTCGACCTCCTTCATCATCATCCGCACCCGCTCGACGAGCGCGTCGCCGAGCTCGCCGTTGGCCGAGTAGACCAGCACCTGGCCGTCGTCGTTGACGTCGATCTGGGACTCGAACTCGTCCGAGAGGGCCCTGATCGTTTCGCCGCCCTTGCCGATCAGCAGGCCGATCTGCGACGGGTCGATCTGGATCGTCTGGATCCGCGGCGCGTACTGCGAGAGCTGCTCACGCGGCGTCCCGATCGTGTCGGCCATCTTGCCGAGGATGAACGTCCGGGCCTCTTTCGCCTGGGCGAGCGCGTCGCGCAGGATGTCAAAGGTGACGCCCGTGATCTTGATGTCCATCTGCAGCGCGGTGATGCCACGCTCGGTCCCGGCGACCTTGAAGTCCATGTCGCCCAGATGGTCCTCGACGCCCGCGATGTCGGTCAGGACGATGTAGTTCTCGCCCTCTTTGATCAGGCCCATCGCGATGCCCGCTACCGGCCGCTTGATCGGCACGCCGGCATCCATCAGCGCCAGCGAGGAGCCGCACACCGAGGCCATCGAGGAGGAGCCGTTGGACTCGAGGATGTCGGACACCACGCGGATCGAGTAGGGAAACTCCTCGATCGAGGGCACCATCGGCGTAAGCGCCCGCTCGGCAAGCGCCCCGTGGCCGATGTCACGGCGCTTGACGCCGCCCATCCGGCCAGCCTCCCCGACCGAGAAGGGCGGGAAGTTGTAGTGGTGCCAGTAGTACTTTTTCGTCTCCAGCCCGAGCGTGTCGAGGCGCATCTCCTCCTTGAGCGTGCCCATCGCCACGACCGACAGCGCCTGGGTCTGACCGCGGGTGAACAGCGCCGATCCGTGCGTCCGCGGCGTCACGCCGACTTCGATCGTGATATCACGGATCTCGTTCTCCGAGCGTCCGTCGGGGCGCTTCTTGTGGACGGCGATGCGCTCGCGAATGATCGACTTCTCGAGCTTGTCGAAGGCCGCCTGCACCGCCGCGCGGCGCGTCTTGGCGGCGATCAGCTGCTCCTCGGATGCGGCCTCGTTGGAGGCCGGCGCGTAGTGCTCGAGCACGGCTGCCTCGACCGCCTTGGTGGCCTCCTGGCGCTCGAGCTTGTCCTCGACCTGGGTCGCCGCGTCGAGCTGGGCGCCGTGCGAGGCGCGGATCTGCTCGAGCAGGTCCTCGTCGACCGGGATCGTGGCGAAGGCTTTCTTCTCCTTGCCGACTTTGGCCGCCAGGTCGCGCTGCAGGGCGCAAAGCTTCTTGATCTCCGCGTGGGCGATGTCCAGCGCGTCGAGGATCTCGGCCTCGGGGATCTCGTTGGCCCCCGCCTCGACCATCAGGATCGCCTCCTCGGTGCCGGCCACGATCAGGTCGAGGTCCGATGCGTTCTCGGCGTCCTCGAGCAGGTCGGCCTCGGAGGGATTGACGACGAAGTTGCCGTCGATCTTGCCGATCCGCACCGCGCCCACGGGCGTCGGCAGCGGAATGTCGGAGAGCATCAGGGCGGTGGAGGCCCCGTTCATCGCGAGGATGTCATAGGGGTGGACGTGGTCGATCGAGAGCGGGATCGCCACGAGCTGGGTGTCATAGCGCCATTCCTTGGGGAACAGCGGCCGGATCGGACGGTCGATCATGCGGGCCGTGAGCGTGCCCTTCTCGCCTGGCCGGCCCTCGCGCTTGAAGAACGAGCCGGGAATTTTCCCGGCCGCGTACATGCGCTCCTCGACATCCACCGTGAGTGGGAGGAAGTCGACGTCGCGGAGGCTGCCTGCCACCGCCGTGCAAAGCACCATGGTGTCGCCCTGGCGGACGACGACTGAGCCGGAGGCCTGCTTGGCCATCCTGCCGGTCTCGAACGTGATCTCGCTGCCTGCGATCTCCACGGAGACCCGCGTAACGGCGTCACTACTCATATTCACTACCTTCCTGTTCCGCCCGTCGGTCGGCGGTCCGTTTCTTTTTTCTCATTATCCGAACCCCCGCAGCTTAGCGGACGGCGAATCAGCGCTCGGGGTGGTTTTGGCCGCGCGGCGCGCCCGCGCCCGCCGATCGCGCGGGCGTCCTTTCCCGCGCCCCCGCCGCCGACCTGCTCAGCCGGCGGGCGTCCCGCCGAGGGCCGTGGCGAGCCCGTCGCGCAGCAGCTCGAGACCGGGAAGATCGCCCGGCGAGGGCGCCTGATAGCTCCAGCGCACGACGGCGTCGGGACCGGTGATCACGATCGCCCGCTGTGGGAAGCCGCCGTCGTGAAGCACCCCGAAGGCCGCGCACGCGGCTCCCTTGGGCTCGAAGTCGGAAAGCTGCTCGCTGCTCACGCCGAGCTTCTCCTTGAATGCCGCCTGAGCCCAGCTCGAGTCGCACGAGACGCCGTACAGCGCGTCGCCCCTGCCGCTCAGCTCCACCGTCAGCTCCTCGTAGAGCTGCAGCTGCTCGGTGCAAACGGGGCTGAACGCGAACGGATAGAAGACCAGCACCGTGGTGCGCCGGTGCAGATCCTGCTCGGTGAAGCCCTCCCCATCCGCTCGGCCGAGCCGGAAGCTCGGCGCTGCGCTGCCCGGCGCTATCACGGGCATCTTGCTACTTGCGCAGGCCCAGCTCTTTGATCAGCGCGCGGTAACCCTCGAGGTCGCGCCGCTGCAGGTAGGCGAGAAAGCGGCGTCTGCGGCCGACGAGCATCAGCAGGCCGCGGCGCGAGTGGTGGTCCTGGCTCTGCGCGCGCAGATGCTCGGTCAGGTGGTTGATGCGCTCGGTGAGCAGCGCGATCTGCACCTTGGTGGAGCCCATGTCGTTCTCATCGGAGCCGAACTTGCTGGCGATCTCGCGCTTGCGCTCGGTTGTGATGGCGGCCATGGGCGGGACGGTAGCAGACGGCCGTCGGCCTCAATGCGGCTGGGCTATTCCGCGCGTCTGCTCGACGTCGCGGTGCATCTGCTCGATCAGGCTCTCGGCGCTATCGAAGCGCCGCTCACCGCGCAGCCGCTCGAGGAACTCCAGGGTCAGCCGCCTGCCGTACAGATCGCCGTCGAAGTCCAGCAGATAGGCCTCGATCAGCTCGCCGCGCCCCGTCTTGAAGGTCGGGCGCACGCCGATGCTGACCGCGGCGGGGCGGCCGTCGGCGACGCAGGCATACACGCCGTGGCCGGGGCACGCGAGCGCCTCGTCGGGGACGATGTTGGCGGTCGGGAAGCCGAGCTCGCGGCCGCGCGCGTCGCCACGGGTCACCTCGCCGCTCAGCTCGAACGGGGCGCCGAGCAGGCGGTTGGCCTCCTTCACATCGCCCGCGAGCACCAGTCCGCGGATGTGGCTCGATGAGACGATCTCGCCATCCACCTCGAGCAGCGGGTGCACGACCGTCGTAAAGCGTGTGTCGCCGGCGAGCAGGCGCGGATCGCCCTGCGCCTTGTGCCCGAAGCGGAAGTTCTCGCCGACGGCCACCTGCGTCGCGCCCAGCGCGCCGACCAGCACGTCGTCGATGAATTCAGCGGCGGAGCGCCTCGCGAAGTCGGCGTCGAACGGGATCACGATCAGCTCCTGCACGCCGAGCGAGGCGATCAGCTCGGCCTTGCGCTCAAGTGTCGTCAGCAGCTTCGGCGTGTGCTGCGGCGCGACGACAGACACCGGATGCGGATCGAAGGTGAGGACGCTGTCTGAGTTCCTGATGACCTCGCGGTGGCCCAGGTGCACCCCGTCGAAGGTGCCGACCGCGACGGTGCGCTCCCTTCCCCGCTCGATGTCGGGCAGCCGAGTGACCTTCACTGTCGCACAGCCTATTGGCGCAGCATCTCGAGGGCGCGCTCGAGGGCGATCAGCGGAGGATCGGTCCACTCCTGCCCGCGCGGCGGGGGCGGCACCGCGTCGCGCACCTCGAACGGACCGATCGCGGTGCGCCTCAGCTCCACGCAGTAGGCGTCGCCGAGCGCGGCGATCAGCGAGCGCACATAGGTGCCCGAGCCGCATTCGATCTCGAACGCGGCGGTCTGCGGCTCTCCCGCGCCGCCCCTGCGCCATAGCTGCTCGAAGCGATGGACGGTGACGATCCGCTCGGGCATCTCGAACTGCTCACCTCGGCGGGCGCGGCGGTAGGCGCGCTCGCCCTCGATCTTCACGGCCGAGTGCATCGGCGGGCGCTGGCGGACCTCGCCGGTCGGCATCGCGGGGGGATCGGGCGGCAGCCGCCCCGTGTCGGTGATCTCACCCTCGGTGTCGCCGGTGCTCGAGACGGCCCCGAGGCGCGCGACGGTCCGGTAGCGCTTCGGGAGCTCCATCAGCGCCTGCTGGGACTTGGTGGCCCTGCCGACGAGCACGAGCAGCAGCCCGGTGGCGAAGGGGTCGAGCGTGCCCGCGTGCCCGGTGCGCACGCCGCGCAGCGAACGCCGCACGGCTGCGACCACGTCGTGCGATGTCATCCCGGCGGGCTTGTCGATCAGCAGGACGCCGTCCATCATCGGGTGGGTCGGGCTCGCCCGCCTACGACGCGGGGCTAGGCCACGGTCGCGGCCGCATGCCCGTCGGGCGTGGCGTGAGCCTGTGCGGCGATCGCGCCGCGCAGGAACTCGATCAGCTCTCCCAGCTCGAGCGGCGTGGTGAAGCCGGCCGCGCGGCGATGGCCGCCGCCGCCCTGCTCGCGGGCGATCGCCGACACGTCGATGTCATCGTCGGTCGCGCGCAGCGAGACTTTGTGCTGACCGCGTCGCTCGCCGTCACGCAGCTCGCGCACTAGAGCCGCCACCTTCGTGCCGCGCAGCGCGCGCAGCTGGTCGATGATGCCCTCCGAATGGCTCTCCTCCGCCCCGACCCGGTCGAAGTCGGCCGCGCTCAGCACCGACAGTGTGAGCCTGCCCGAGTCGAAGCGCTGCACCTGGGTGAGCGCGAGCGCCAACAGCGCCAGCCTCCCCGGCGGCATGTCCTCGTAGAGGTGGCGGTAGACGGCCGAGACGTCGACGCCCGCCTCGATCAGCTCGGCGGCCATCACATGCGAGCGCGGCGTGGCGTTCTCGTACATGAAGCGCCCGGTGTCGGTGATCAGCCCGATGTACAGCGCCTGGGCCACGCTGGGCGCCGGGCGCACCCCGAGACCGGTCATCAGGTCCCAGATGATCTCCGCGGTGCACGAGGCGCTCGGGACGACGTAGTCGAGCGTGCCGAAGCGGGTGTTGTCGTGGTGGTGATCGATGTTCAGCAGGTGCCTGCCATCGCGCAGCACGCTCGCGGAGTTGCGGTCGATGTTGCCGCAGTCCAGGAACACGACGGTCCGCTCGGCCGTGTCGGCGGGCGGCGCCTGGATCAGGCCGTCGAGCGGGAACAGGCTGTACTCATCCGGGAGCGGCAGGTCGGCGGGCGCGATGAACATCTCCGAGTCCTTGCCGAGCGTGCTCAGCAGGCCGTGCATCCCCACCAGCGAGCCGAGCGCGTCGCCGTCGGGGTTCTCGTGCGTGGCGAGCACGAAGCGCGAGTCCTCGCGGATCCGCTCGAGCACGAGCTCCCGCGTCAGCTCCTGGGTCGCGTCGACGCTCATCAGCGGCCCATCTCCTCGATCAGCGCATCGACGCGGAGCGCCCGATCGGTCGTGTCGTCGTAGTGGAACTCGAGGGCCGGCGTGCGCTTCAGGCGCAGCTCGCCCGCGACCCGGGCCTGCAGGAACCCGTGGGCGCTGCGAAGACCCTCCAGCGTGGCCTCGCGTTGCTCGGGCTCTGACGGGCGCCCGCCCTCGCCGAGGACGCTCACGTACACGCGAGCATGGCGTAGATCGGCGCTGGTTTTGACATCGGTCACTGTCACGAATCCCACTCGAGGGTCCTTCAGGTCTGCGGCCACGGCGTCCCCGATCACCTGGCGAACAGCCTCGTCTACCCGACGCATGCGTCCGCTGGTCATCCTACCCCTCCCATGGCGGCCGAGCCCAACCTCGCCAGCTCCCTTGCACGACGCTCGCCGCGGCGCCCGGGCGCCTGCCGGGCGGGGATCGGCGCGCGTCGCCGCGCCGGCGAAGCCGGCGATCAAGACGAGAGCTCGCGCTCGACCTGACGCGTCTCATAGGTCTCGAGCACGTCGCCCTCATGCAGGTCCTGGAAGTTGGCCAGCACGATCCCGCACTCGAAGCCGGTGGCCACCTCGCGCACGTCGTCGTTGAAGCGGCGCAGGCTCTCGATAGTGGTGTCGTAGATGACCGTGCCCTCGCGCACCACGCGGACTCGTGAGCCGCGCGTGACGTTGCCCTCGGTGACGAACGAGCCGGCGATCGTGCCGATCCGCGAGGCTTTGAACAGCTGGCGTACCTCGGCCTGGCCGAGCGGGGTCTCGACCTCGGCGGGCTCGAGCATTCCCTGCATCGCCGCGCGCAGCTCCTCGATCGCCCGGTAGATCACCGCGTACGAGCGGATCTCCACGCCCTCGCGGTCGGCGACCTGTCGCGCGTCGCCAACGGGTCGCACGTTGAACGCGAGGACCACGCCCTCCGATGCGGCGGCGAGCATCACGTCGGACTCGTTGATCCCGCCCACGCCGCGGTGGATGATGTTGACCTTGACCTCCTGCTGGGGCAGCTTGGCGATCTCGTCCTCGATCGCCTCGAGCGATCCGGCGACGTCGGCCTTGACCACCAGGCCGAGCTCCTTGACCGTGCCCTCCTGGGCGAGCTTGAAGACGTCCTCGAGCGAGACCTTGCGCCCCGAGCGCCGTGCGAGGGCCTCGGTCTTCAGGCGGTTGGCGCGCTCGCCGGCGAGCTGGCGCGCCCGCCGCTCGTTCTCGACGACGCGCACGAGCTCTCCCGCCTCGGGCACGCCGTCGAAGCCGAGCACCTCGACCGGCTGGCCGGGGGTGGCGCGCTTGAGCCGCGCGCCGGTGAAGTCGTTCATCGCACGGACGCGGCCGAAGTGCGCGCCGGCGACGAGCGCGTCGCTGACGCGCAGCGTGCCGCGCTGGATCAGCACCGTCACGACGGGCCCGCGCCCGGGGTCGAGCTTGGACTCGATCACGGTTCCCGAGGCCTGGACGTCGCTGTTCGCCTTGAGCTCCTCGAGGTCGGTGACCACCTGGATCGTGTCGAGCAGCGACTCGAGGTTCTGCCTGGTCTTTGCGCTGACGTCGACGAACTCGATGTCGCCGCCCCACTCGGCCGGCTGCAGGCCATGCTGGGTCATTTCCGTGCGCACGCGCTCCGGCTGCGCGCCCTCCTTGTCGATCTTGTTCACCGCGACGATGATCGGCACTTCCGCCGCCCTGGCGTGATCGATCGCCTCCTCGGTCTGCGGCTTGATGCCATCGTCGGCGGCGATCACGATCACCGCGAGGTCGGTCACGCGCGCGCCGCGCGCGCGCATCGCCGTGAAGGCCTCGTGGCCGGGCGTGTCGAGGAACGTGATCTCTTTCTCGGCGTGGTGCACCTGGTAGGCGCCGATGTGCTGGGTGATGCCGCCCGCCTCGCCCGCGACCACCTCGGTCTCGCGGATGGCGTCCAGCAGCGACGTCTTGCCATGGTCGACATGGCCCATGATCGTGACGACCGGCGGGCGGTCGATCAGGTCCTCATCGGCATCCTCGAACACCGGCTCGACCTCGACGTCGTCGGCCGCGTGCACGACCTCGATCTGCTTGTCGAACTCGTCGGCGAGCACCTGGATCGCATCGTCGGACAGCGTCTGCGTGAGCGTTGCCATCTCGCCGAGCGACATCAGCTTCTTGATCACCTCGGGCACCGGCACGCCGAGGTACTCGGCGACGTCCTTGACGGTCGAGCCGGAGTTGACGCGAATCAGGTCGGTCGCCTCGAGCGCGGCGGTGTCGATCGGCGCGATCGTCTCGTCGTAGGTGCCGCGTCGGCGGCGCCCGCGCCTCGGACGGCGCTGCGGCTGGTTCGCTGGACCGCCCTGCTGGCGGCGGGAGGCCTGCGAGTCGATCACGACGCGCCGGCGTCCTCCCGGCCCGACGTCGCCGGGGGTCCGCTCGCCGGTGCGCGAGTCGCGCGTGGGGCGCACGCGCTCAGCCGCGGCGGCCGCTGCGGTGGCCGCGGCTCCGGGTGCGCTGGACGCCGGCGCGGGCGGGGCGCTCGCCGCCGGTGCGCTCGCGGGGGTCGCGGGCGCGGCCGGCCGTGCCGCGGTGTCGCTCTTGGGACGATCCGCCGCGCCGTCGCTCGCCGGGGTGCTCGCCGCGGGCTCGGGCGAAGCGCTCGCGGGCGCGGCCGCGGGGCCGCCGTTGGAGCTGGCGGGCGTGGAAGACCCCTCCACGCCGAGCGCCTTCAGCGCCGCCGACTCCTCGACGGAGGACGCGGCCGCCTTGGCCTCCACGCCGGCAGCACGAAGCTTCTCCAGCAGCTCCTTGCTGGAGAGGCCGTGCTCCTTGGCTATCTCATGTACTCGCTTCTTGCTCATCGACTCACCGATTCTACGAGCTTGGGGTCAAGCGTTACCGCTGAGCGCAGCGCACGTGGAATCGCGCCGCGGCGCATCGCTAGCGCAAGGCATGCCGCGGCCGGCTCCGCGGCGCCCCGGGCACGGCACAGATAGGCGCCACGGCCGGGCAGGCTGCCGTCGTGGTCGTGGACCGCCTGGCGGGACCGGTCTGCGCCGTCGCGGGACAGGGCGATGCGCGTGAGCTCGGCCTTCGGCGCGATGCGCCCGCAGCCGACGCAGCGACGCCGAGGCACGTGTGACCCTATGTCGCCTGCTCCTCGGCGGCCGGCTCCGGGGCCTGTTCGTGCAGCGCCTCGGCGCCGCCGGCAAACGGGGCGTCCTCGGCCGGCGTCTGCGCCGCTGCCGGCTCGACCGCCTCGGCCTCGCCGGCGCCGGCCTCGACTGCGGCAGGGGCCTGCTCCGCCGCGCCCTCTGAGGCGAGGTCGCCGATGTTGTCGCTGGCGATGTTCGCGAGCGCCTGATGGGTCTCGAGGCCGCAGTAGCGGGAGCCAGGGAGCGCGGCGTTGGGACAGCGCCTGCCGTTGGAGAGGATCGCGGCGCAGCGGCCCTGGACCTCCTCCTCCTCGTAACCGTGCTCGGCCTCCTCTGCGGCGAACTCGGTCTCCGAGCGGATGTCCACGCGCCAGCCGGTCAACCGCGCGGCCAGCCGCGCGTTCTGCCCCTCACGGCCGATCGCCAGCGACAGCTGGTCGTCGGGCACGATCACGGTGGCCTGCTTGGCCTCGTCGTCGACGAGCACCTCGCGCACGCGGGCCGGAGAGAGCGCCTTCGCGACGAACCGCGCGGGCTCGTCGTTGAACGGGATGATGTCGATCTTCTCGCCGCGCAGCTCGGAGACGACCATGCGCACGCGCGAGCCGCGCGGGCCGACGCATGCGCCGACCGGGTCAACGCCGTCGGTGTGCGAGATGACCGCGATCTTCGATCGGTAGCCGGGCTCGCGCGCGACGTTGGCTATCTCGACGAGCCCGTCGGCGATCTCGGGCACCTCGAGCTCGAACAGCTTCTTGATCAGCTCGGGATCGCGGCGCGAGACGATGATCGCCGGCCCCTTCGTCGACGGCGAGACCTCCTTGATGACGGCCTTGATCCGCTGCGAGTGGTCGTAGCGCTCGCCCTCGACCTGCTCTGACTTCGGCAGCAGCGCCTCCACGCGTTCGCGCAGCTGCACGAGCGTGTAGCGCGAGTCCGACTGCTGGACGATGCCGGTGATCAGCTCGCCGACGCGGTCGCGGTACTCCTCGTACATCATGTCGCGCTCGGCCTCGCGGATGCGCTGCAGGATCACCTGCTTGGCGGTCTGCGCGGCGATGCGCCCGAAGTCGTCGGGCGTCACGTCGCGCTCGTCGATCTGGTCGCGGTATTCGGCGAACTTCTTGGGGTCGATTTCCGGTTCCTCGGGTTCGCGCATCTCCCCCGTCTCGGGGTCGATCGTGGTTTCCTCGTCGATCGTCTCGACGATCAGGTGCGCCTCGAGGCGCTCCGGGATGATCAGTTCGATCACCCTGAAGTCGGCGGTCTCGCGGTCCATTTCAACGCGCGCGTACTTGGCCGAGCCGGGCTGCTTCTTGTACGCGGACAGCAGCGCGTCCTCGAGCGCGATCATCAACTTCTCCGGCTCGATGCCCTTCTCGCGCGCCAGCGCGTGCATGGCCTCAAGGATTTCGCGTGACATATGGCTCTCTCTAGTCCTCGATCAGGTTCGAACGTCGGATCTCCGCGTAGGGGATCGCTATGACGCCCCCGTCGGCGGCGAGCGTGATCTCCTCCTCGGAGGCGCCGACCAGCTCGCCGGTGAAGCTGCGCACGGGCCGTGCGCCTGGCGCGCCGGGGTCGCTCACGTCTCCGGCGACACGCGCGTTGCGCGTGCGCACCCGGGCGCGGCGTCCGAGGAAGCGCCGGTAGTGGGAGGGCTTGGTCAGCGGCCGGTCGGTGCCGGGCGAGGACACCTCCAGCGAGTAGCGCTCGCGGAGATCGTTGAGCAGCATGGTCACGCGCTCGCACATCGCGAGCGTCACGCCGTCGGGGTGGTCGATGAACACGCGCAGACACCTGCCGCCGACGACCTCCGCCAGCAGCACCTCGATGTCCGGCTCAGTCTGGGCCAGACGCCTCTCTATGTCTGTTTGCAACGCGCTCATCAAGTCACTCCTTACGCAAAAAAAGCGGGCCTGCGCCCACTCTCGGTACTGCTGCCGACACCTGCGTGCCGACACGAAAGCTCTTGATCGAGCATAGCATCGGCAGGGCGCGTCGTTGAGGTCTAGGCGCGCTCCGCGTTGCGGCGAGCGCGGTCGCGATACAGCCGATAGTCCTCGCGCTCGGGACGCAGCGAGCAGGCGAGCGCCAGTGGCTTGCAGGCCTCCCGGTGGCGGCCGAGCAGCTGCATCGAGCGCCCCAGGCAGAACAGCGCGTAGTCGTTCGTCGGCGTCCTCGCCGCGACCGCCTGGAACTCCTCGGCCGCGCGGTCGTAGCGGCGCGCATGAAACAGCGCTCGACCCAGCGCCTCGCGGATCGAGGCCTTGTCCGGCTCGAGGTCGCGCGCCCTGCTCAGCGGCACGATCGCGGCCTGGTGGTCGCCGTGGTCGAGCAGGTCGCAACCGCGCTGATAGAGGTCATACACGCTCTCCATCCGCGCGATTTTAACCGCTGACGCGCAGGCGCTCGACAGCGTCGAGGATCGCGTCGGCGACATGTGCCTTGTCGGCCCGCGGAACGTGCCACTCCTCGATCCGCGCGCCATCGCCGCGCGCGGCGATGATCGTCACCTCGTTGGCGTCGACGTCGAAGCCGATGTCCTCGCGCGAGATGTCGTTGACGACGACGGCGTCGAGGCCCTTGGCGGCGAGCTTCTCGCGTGCGCGGTCGCTCGCCCCCTCGCCGTGCTCGGCCGCGAAGCCGACGAGCGTCTGGCCCTCGCGGCGCGATGCCGTGAGCGCCGCGAGCACATCGGCGGTCGGCTCCAGCAGCAGCTGCAGAACGTCGCGATCGGCCTTCTTGATCTTGCCGTCGTGCGGCGCAGCCGGCGCGAAGTCGGCGACGGCCGCGGCCATCAGCAGCACGTCGCAATCGGGGAACTCCTCCTCGCAGGCAGCCTTCAGCTCGGCGGCGGTGCCGACCTCGCGCCAGTCGACGCCGCCGGGGCGCTCGAGCGCGACGTTCGCGGCGACAACAGTGACGCGCGCGCCGCGCGCCTGCGCCGCGCGAGCGAGGGCCAGGCCCATGCGCCCGGAGGAGCTGTTGCCGAGGAACCTCACGCTGTCGATCGGCTCACGCGTCCCGCCGGCGGTCACGAGCACCTTCAGCCCACGCCAGCCCTGCTGCGGCGAGGACGCGCGCGCCGGGTCGGCGAGCAGGGTCTCGCAGGCGGCCAGCAGGCGCTCGGGGGCCGCCAGGCGCCCGACCCCCTCCTCCCCCGCGGACGCGAGCCGTCCCGTGTCCGGCTCGACGATGTGCACGCCGCGGTCGCGCAGCGTCCGGATGTTCGCGGCCGTCGCCGGATGCTCGTACATGCGGTTGTTCATCGCGGGAGCCAGCACGATCGGGCACTCTGCGGCGAGCGCGCAGCTGGTCAGCAGGTTGTCTGCGATGCCGCAGGCAAGCCTCGCGATGGTGTTGGCCGAGGCGGGGGCGATCAGGTAGAGATCGGCGTTGGCGACGAGCTGCAGGTGGCTCAGCGGCTCGTGCGCGGGCGGGGCGTCGCCCGGAAAAGACCCCCGCATGGGATCGCGCTCGAACTCGCTCACGAGCACCGGCGCGCCACTGAGGGCCGCGAAGGATGCCTCGCCGACGAAGCGCCTGCTCGTGGGGGTCTGCACGACCCGCAGCACATGGCCCGCGGCCGTCGCGAGCCGCACGAGCTCGAGCGCCTTGTACGCGGCGATGCCGCCGCTGACGCCGAGCAGTATTCGGGACATGACGCTTTAGGTTCTAGAGGGCTGGACGCGCTTGGGCAAGCGCTGGTGGGGCGCTTGCGGCCGGCGCTCGGGGCGCCGGCGCTCGAGAGCCCCTACCGGTAGTGGTACTTCAGCTTCCCCGCTGCTACCTCCTCGAGGGCGATCGTGAGGTAGTTTTTCGAGCCCGATTCGATCATCGGCGGCGGGAACTCGTCGAAGGTCCCCTCGCCGAGGTTGTGGTAGTAGCTGTTGATCTGGCGAGCACGCTTGGCGGCCACGATCACGCTCGCGTAGTTTGAGTCGACCTGCTCGAGCAGGCGGTCGATGCGGGGAGAGATCACTGGTGTGTTGCCTTTCCTTGTTGTCCCACAAGTGTAGTCGGGACCGCGCGCCGGCCCCGGGGCCGCGCGAGGGCCGCAGCTAGCCGAGCTCCTCGCCGACGATCGAGGTGAGCCGCTCGAGAGCGTCGTCGAGGCGGTCGTTGACCACGACGTGGCCGAACTCGGGCTGGGCCCCGAGCTCCTGCTCGGCCACCTCCAGGCGCCGCTCGACCTCGCCTGCGTCGTCGGTGCCACGGCCGATCAGCCGCGTGCGAAGGGCCTGCAGCGATGGAGGGGCGATGAACACCTGCACCGCATCGGGCACCGCCGCGCGCACCTGGCGGGCGCCCTGGACCTCGATCTCGAGCACGACGGGCACCCCGGCGCTGACGCGATCGTCGAGCTCGGAGCGCAGCGTCCCGTAGCTACGCCCGGCGTAGTCGGCGTGCTCGACGAAGTCGCCGGCCGCGACCCGCGCGTCGAAGTCCTCGCGCGTGAGGAAGTGGTAGTCGACGCCGTCGCGCTCGCCCGGCCGCGGTGCGCGGGTGGTGGCCGAGACCGACAGCTGCAGGCTCGGCAGCCGCTCCATCAGCCCACGGATCAGCGTTCCCTTGCCGACTCCCGAAGGTCCGGTGATGACGAACACGCGCGCCATCCCCGGCACCCTATTGGCGCCCTCGGTGGGAACGGACGGCCGGTCTAGTGGTGCAGGAGCGAGATCAGCTCGCTGCGCTGGCGCTCTGAAAGCCCGCCGATCGTCTTGCTGGGAGCGATGCGGCAGTGCGCGAGGATCTTGTTCACCTTCACGCGGCCGTACTTCGGCACGGCGAGCAGCATGTCGAAGACCTTGGCGGTCTCGACCCACTCCGGTGGCTCCAGCAGCAGCGCATGAATCGAGCGGCGGCCAGCCTTGAGATCACGCTTGAGCTGCGCCCGCTTGATGCGGATCTGGTTTGCTCTCGCGAGAGCGTCCATTCTCTGGTTGAGGGAGCGCTCGGGTGCGGTGGAGGTGTTTGAAGACGTCGTTCCGGTCGCCGTCACCATGGGCGGCGAGTCTACACACCGGCGAGCGTCGTTCAAGCCAAAGTACGCGAATTCACCTCAACCTCGACCTGAGGTGCAGCTAAATCGAGGCTGCTGGACGGTGGCGACCGTGTTTACGGGGCTTTTTCGGCGTTCTCTTAGGCACGCGACCTTACTCGAGCCCCCGCGCGACCCTGGCGCCGGCGGCCGGGTCGCGGAAGCTCTCGGTGCCGACCGCGACCAGCGTCGCGCCCGCGTCGATCAGCTCACGCGCGTGCTCGGAGCTCTGCACGCCGCCCATCCCGATCACGGGGATGCTCACGCGAGCGGCAACCGCGGCCACCTGCGCGAGCGCGACCGCGCGGATGGCCGGTCCCGAGAGGCCGCCGGTGCCGCCGCCGAGCCACGGCCGCCGCGGGCCCGACCCGCCACCCGGCGCGAGCGCCATCGCGCGCAGCGTGTTGATCAGCGACACCGCGTCGGCGCCTGCGTCCTGCGCCGCCTGCGCGCACGCGGCGACGTCGGCCGTGTTGGGTGTCAGCTTGACGATCAGCGGCTTGTCGGTCCGTCCGCGCACGGCGCGGAGGACCTCCTCGAGCTGGCGCGGGTCCGCGCCTATGTCCAGGCCGGTCCTCACGTTCGGGCACGACACGTTCAGCTCGATTGCCGCGATCTCCTCGCGGTCATCGCAGGCCTCGAGCAGCGCCGCGATCTGCTCGGCGCTCGCGCCCATCACGTTCGTCACGAGCGGCACAGGCCGTCCGAGCGCGGCGTCCTCGCCGGCGAGCGCAAGCAGCCGGGCGAGCCGCGGCAGGTCCTCGCGAAGGTAGCCCTCCAGGCCCTTGTTGGGCAGCCCGATCGAGTTGATCAGCCCCGCCGGGACCTCCCACAGGCGCGGCGGCGGATTGCCCTCGCGGGGCTCCAGGGTGATCGTCTTCGACACATAGGCTGCGAACGGGAACCCGGCGTGCAGCGCGCTGCCGAACGCGCGCGCGGCGGCGATCGCGTCGAACGTCCCCGAGCCGTTGATCACCGGGTGGGCGAGCTGCAGGCCGCAGAAGTCGACGCTCATGCGGGCGCACCGGCGTGCTCGTCCACGTGCTCGAGCTCGGCGGCGTCGATCACCGGGCCATCGACGCACACACGCAGATATCCGCCGCCCCGGCGGGGCACGACGCAGCCGAAGCACGCGCCGAAGCCGCACGCCATGCCTGCCTCGAGCGCCAGCTGCGCCGGCGTGGCCTCGCGCGCGCAGATCGCTCGGACGCCCTCGAGCATGCCCGCGGGACCGCAGGCATAGACGGCCGCGTGCGGCTCGCGGCGGATCTCGGCCTCCAGCAGGTCGGTTACGAGGCCGTGATACCCGGCCGATCCGTCGTCGGTGGCCAGCTGCGCGCCGGCGAGCAGCGCCGCGCCCTCCGCGCGGGCGCCGTCGCGAAAGCCGAGCAGCAAGGTCGTCGGCGCCGACAGGCCATCCTGGAGGATTGCCAGCGGCGCGATCCCGACGCCGCCGCCGACGAGGATCGCGCGCCGCCCGTCGGCGGGGGCGGCGAAACCGCGGCCGAGCGGCCCGGCCGACCACAGCCGGTCTCCCGGGCGAAGCTCGCACAGGCGCCGGCTGCCGGGTCCGACGTCCTCGAGCAGGAAATGCGACTCGCCGCCGCTGCGGCGGGCGATCGAGAAGGCACGCGGCAGGTATGGCCGCTCGTCCTCCCCCCCGCCCCAGCGCTCAACTGCGGCGATCATCGCGAACTGCCCCGCCTGCGGCTCGGGCCCGTCGTCGGCGACCCGCAGCACGCGGTAGGCGCCGAGCTCGTCCATGCCCGTGACCGTCAGGGCTCGGCGGCCGAAGGGCGCCTCGCTCACGCCACCCCGGCCCCGTCGGGGCTGGCGGCGCCCGGCCGGCTCTCGGCGCGCGCCATGCCGTGCAGGTCCTGCAGGCAGAGCACCTCCGGCTCGCCGTCCCTGCGCGCGCTCGCGATCGCGCGCGCGGCCGAGACGCCGGCCGAGAGGGTCGTCAGGCAGGGGATGCCGTGCATCACGGCCGCCCGCCGGATCTCATAGCCGTCGGTGCGAGCGCCGGATCCCGTGGGCGTGTTCACGACGAGGTCGACGTCGCCGCGTTCGATCCAGTCGACCACGTGCGGCGAGCCCTCGCCGATCTTGTTCAGGCGCTCGACCGGCACACCCATGCGCGCGATCGCCTCGGCCGTGCCACGCGTCGCCACGATTCGGAAGCCGACGTCGTGAAGGATCTGGGCCACGGCGAAGGCGCCGGCCTTGTCGGAGTCGGTGACCGTGATGAAGGCCGTGCCGTCGCTCGGCAGGGGCACGCCGGCGGCCGCCTGGGCCTTGGCGAAGGCCGTGGGGAAGTCGCGCGCGATGCCCATCACCTCCCCGGTCGAGCGCATCTCGGGGCCGAGCAGCGCGTCGGAGCCCTCGAAGCGGTCGAACGGCAGCACGGCCTCCTTGACGGATACGTGCTCGCCGAAGCCGATCCCCTCGCGCCCCCCCTTCGGCAGTCCCAGGTCGGCGATCGCCTCGCCGAGCATGACCCGGCAGGCAAGCTTCGCGAGCGGCAGGCCGACGGCCTTGGAGACGAAGGGCACGGTCCGCGAGGCCCGCGGATTGGCCTCGATCACATACAGCTCGCCTGCGTGTATCGCGTACTGGACGTTCAGCAGGCCCACGACGCCGATCGCCAACGCGATCTCGCGCGTGGCCGCGCGAATCTGCTCGAGCATCTCCTCGCCGAGCGAGTGCGGCGGCAGCACGCATGCGCTGTCGCCCGAATGCACGCCAGCCTCCTCGACATGCTGCATGATCCCGCCGATCCAGACCTCGCTGCCGTCACAGAGGGCGTCGACGTCCACCTCGGCGGCGTTCTCGAGGAAGCGGTCGAGGAAGATGTCGCCGTCGTGGGCCGCCTCGCGGCGCAGGTAGTCGGCGAGGCCGTCGCGCGAGTAGACGATCTCCATGGCCCTGCCGCCCAGGACGTATGAGGGACGCACGAGCAGCGGAAAGCCGACCTGCTCGGCGCAGTCGAGCGCCTCGTCGACCGATCTCGCCGTCGCGTATGGCGGCGCCCTGTAGCCGAGCCGCTCTAGCAGCGCGCCGAAGCGCCCCCGGTCCTCGGCGAGGTCGATCGCCTCGACGCTCGTGCCCAGCAGCGGCACACCGGCCTCGACGAGGCCGGCGGCGAGCTTCAGCGGCGTCTGCCCGCCGAACTGCACGATCACTCCCTTCGGCCGCTCGACCTCGACCACGGCGAGCACGTCCTCGAGCGTCAGCGGCTCGAAGTAGAGCCGGTCGGAGATGTCGTAATCGGTGGAGACGGTCTCGGGGTTGCAGTTGACCATCACCGCGTCGCGGCCGGACTCGCGAACGGTCATCGCGGCGTGCACGCAGCAGTAGTCGAACTCGATCCCCTGGCCGATGCGGTTCGGCCCGGAGCCGAGGATCACGATCGACTCGCGCTCGCCGCGCCTGACCTCGCTGGCGGCGGTGCGCTCCCAGCCGGAGTAGTAGTAGGGGGTGCGGGCCGGGAACTCGGCCGCGCAGGTGTCGACCGAGCGGAACGAGCGCTCGCCGGCGAACGGGGCGCCCGGATCGAGCGCCAGCGCGCGCAGCTCGTCGAGGAACCACCGGTCGATCCTGGTCCGCTCGTGCAGGGCATCGACGCTCGCGCCGCGCGAGAGGAGCTCGAGCAGCGTCTCAAAGCGCGCCGCGCCGGGCGCCTGGAGGCCCTCGAGCAGCGTCTCCTCGTCGACATCGCCCAGCGACGGCGGCTTGTCGAGCTCGCGCGAGCGCAGGGCCTTGGCGAAGGCCTGCTGGAAGGTCCGGCCGATCGCCATGACCTCGCCGACGGACTTCATGTGCGTCGAGAGCGTGGGATCGGTCCCGGGGAACTTCTCGAATGCGAACCGCGGCCACTTCACGACCACGTAATCGATCGTCGGCTCGAAGCAGGCAGGTGTCACGCCGGTGATGTCGTTGTCGATCTCATCGAGCCTGTAGCCGACGGCGAGGCGGGCGGCGATCTTGGCGATCGGGAAGCCCGTCGCCTTCGATGCGAGCGCGGAGGAGCGCGACACGCGCGGGTTCATCTCGATCACGAGGATCTCCTCGGTGTCGGGATTGACCGCGAACTGCACGTTGGAGCCGCCCGTCTCCACGCCGACCGCGCGGATCACCGCGATCGCCTGGTCTCGCAGCTGCTGATAGAGCTTGTCGGTGAGCGTCTGCTGGGGCGCGACGGTGACCGAGTCGCCCGTGTGCACGCCCATCGGGTCGACGTTCTCGATCGAGCAGACGATCACGACGTTGTCGGCGTTGTCGCGCATCACCTCCAGCTCGAACTCGCCCCAGCCGATCACCGACTCGTCGATCAGCACCTGGCCGATCGGCGAGGCCTCGATCCCGAGCGCGGCGATCCGCCGGAACTCCTCGGCGCTGCGCGCGATGCCGCCACCGCGGCCGCCGAGCGTGTAGGCCGGACGCACGATGCAGGGCAGGCCGATGTCGGGCAGCGCCTGCTCGGCCTCCTGCACGCTGGTGGCGATCGCGCTGCGGGGCATGCGCAGCCCGGCGGCCGACATGGCCGTCCTGAACAGCTCGCGGTCCTCCGCGCAGGCGATCGCCTCGTAGTTGGCGCCGATCAGCTCCACGCCGAAGCGCTGCAGCGTGCCGTCGTCGTGCAGCGCCTTCGACAGGTTCAAAGCGGTCTGGCCGCCGAGCGTCCCGAGCAGCGCGTCGGGACGCTCGCGCTCGATCACCTGCGCCACGGGACCCGGCAGCAGGGGCTCGATGTAGGTGGCGTCCGCGAACTCGGGGTCGGTCATGATCGTGGCCGGGTTCGAGTTCACCAGCACGACCTCATAGCCCTCCTCGCGCAGCACCTTGCAGGCCTGAACGCCGGAGTAGTCGAACTCGGCCGCCTGCCCGATCACGATCGGGCCGGAGCCGAGGATGAGGACCTTGTGGATGTCGCTACGCCGCGGCAATTCGCTCCAGGAAACGGTCGAACAGATACAGGCTGTCGTGGGGCCCGGGGCCGGCCTCCGGGTGGTACTGCACGGTCCCGCCGGGCACCTCGAGCAGCTCGAGCCCCTCGACGGTGCGGTCGTAGAGGTTCACGTGCGACAGCGCGGCAGCGCCGAATTCGGTCTCCCATCGGACGGGATCATCCGTGTCGATGGTGCGCCCGCCGCCTGGGCCGACCGCGGCGAACCCATGGTTCTGGGAGGTGATCTCGACGCGGCCCGTCTGCAGGTCCCTGACCGGGTGGTTCGCCCCGCGATGGCCGAAGGGCAGCTTGAACGTCTCGAGACCCACCGCGCGGCACAGCAGCTGGTGGCCGAGGCAGATGCCCCACACGGGCTTGCGCCCGACGAGGGCGCGGACCGTCTCGACGATGTAGCCGAGCGCCGCCGGGTCGCCGGGGCCGTTGGCGAGGAAGATCGCGTCGGGGTCCTCGGCGAGCAGCTGCTCAGCGGTGCTCGAGCACGGATGCAGCGACACGCGCGCGCCGCGGGCGGTCAGCTCGCGCACCATCGAGGCCTTTATGCCGGTGTCGATCACCGCGATCCGCGCCCCATCGCCGGCACCGTGGCGGGTGACCTCGCGCGGCGTCACGACTGCGGCGAGATCCTGCCCTGCCATCTGCGGCTCCGCCTCGATCAGCTCACGCGCGCGGGCCTCGGGCATCGAGGCCGCAAACACCCCGCCGCGCATCGCGCCGGCGTCGCGGATGTGCTGCACGAGCGTGCGCGTGTCGACGCCGCTGATGCCGGTCACGCCGCAATCGGCCAGCCAGTCCAGCCAGCCGCGCTCGGCCGTGGGCGCGTCCTCCCGGTTGCACGCCTCGCGCATGATCGCCGCGCGCGCCCACGCGCGCTCTGACTCCATCGCCTGGGCGCTCGCCCCGTAGTTTCCGATGTGCGGGTAGGTGAAGGCGATCAGCTGCCCGGCGAAGGAGGGGTCGGTGATCGACTCCTGGTAGCCGGACATACCGGTGGTGAACACGATCTCCCCGACGGCGTGCCCCTCGGCGCCACAGCTCTCGCCGTCAAACCGCGTGCCGTCCTCGAGCAGCACGTAGGCGGTCGCGTCGGGCATCTCAGATGACGAGCTTCTGCACGGCCTTGAACTCGGGCGTTCCGGCGCGCTCGAGCAGCTCGAACAGGGCAGCCTCGACGGTGCTGACAACCGCGCCGGCGCGCTCCATCCGCTCGAGCCCGCGCGTGTAGTCGATCTCGTGTCGCGAGCCGACCGCGTCGGCCGGCACGTGCACCTCGACGCCCCTGTCGAGCAGGTCGTGGACGGTCTGGCTGACGCACACGTGCGCCTCGATGCCGCACACGATCGCCTGGTCGCGTCCGCCGAGGTCGAAGCCCTCGGCGCGCACGGCCGAGAACACGGTCTTCTCGATGCGCGGCTCATCCTGCAGGCCCAGCTCGGGGGCGGTGTGGCCGAGGCCCTTGGGGTACTGCTCGCTGACGAGCGCTGGGACGTCGAGCACGCGGGCGGCCTGCACTAGCTTGGCGCAGGCGTCTGCGACGGCGGTGAAGGTCGAGTAGGAGCGAAATCCCTCCTGCACGTCGACGACGACGAGCGCGGCGCGGTCCCTGGCGAGCAGCCCCATCAGGCGCCGACCATCGTGAGCATTCGGTCGCGATGCGCTATCGCCCCGTCGGCGAGCGTCAGCAGCACTCGGCCGCGCAGCCGCCGGCCGGCGAAGCAGCAGTTCTCCGAGCGGCTCTCCCAGCCGTACTCGCCGGCGATCCACTCGGCGTCGAGGTCGACGAGCGTGACGCTGGCCGGCGCGCCGACGGCTATCAGCGGCGCGGGCAGCTCGAACAGCTCCGCGCCGGCGGTCATCCGCTGCACGAGCACGTCCAGCGCGATGACCCCGGTCACGACCAGCCCGGTGTGGAGGGCCGCGAAGGCCGTCTCCAGGCCCGTCGTGCCCATCGGGGCCTGCTCGAAGGGCACTTCCTTCTCGTCGCGGGCGTGCGGTGCGTGGTCGGTTGCGACGCAGTCGAGCGTGCCGTTTCGCAACCCCTCCACGAGCGCTTGGCGGTCGGCCTCGGTGGCGAGCGGCGGATGCATCTTCATGCGCGTGTCCATGCCGCGCACGTCCTCCTCGGTGAGCAGCAGGTGGTGCGGGGCCACCTCGGCGCTGATGCGCAAGCCGCGCGCCTTCGCATCGGCGATCGCGTCGACGGATGCGGCACAGCTGATGTGCTGGAAGTGCACGCGGCCGTCCTCGTAGCCGGCGAGCGCTGCGTCACGGGCGACCATCGTCGACTCGGCGATGCTCGGTATCCCGCGGATGCCGAGCGCTGCGCTGACGGCGCCCTCGTGCATCGAGCCCCCGCGCGAGAGGGTCGGGTCCTCCTCGTGCAGCGCGAGGACGCCCCCGCAAAGGCGCTGGTACTGCAGCGCCTTCTGCAGAATCCCGGCGCTTTGGACGGGCTTGCCGTCGTCGCTGAAGCCGAGGGCTCCCTCGGCGCTGAGCTCTGCCATCTCGGTCAGATGCTCGCCCTGCAGGCCACGTGTTATCGCTGCCAGAAAGCCGACCGAGATGCGCGCTTCGCGCGCCGCGGCGTCGCGCAGCGAGCGCAGCAGCGGAGCCGAGTCGAGCACCGGGTCGGTGTTGGGCATGGCGAGCACCGTCGCGAATCCCCCGGCGGCGGCCGCTCGGGTCCCGGTCTCGAGGTCCTCCTTGTGCTCCTGGCCGGGCGTGCGCAGGTGCACGTGGGGGTCGACGAACGCCGGCAGCAGCGCCAGCTTCCCCCCTCCCTCGAGCACCTCCTCGAGATCGCCCGCCTCGAGCGTCCCGGGCTCGGCGAGCTCGCAGATCGCGCCGCCCTGGATGCGCACATCCCGAACGGCGTCGATCCCGCCACGCGGGTCGAGCACGCGAACCTCGCGCAGGAGCAGCTCGGCCGGCTCCTGAGGGGCCCTGATGAGCGGCTTGGCCGCGCTCATGCCGGCTGACCCTCGCCCACCGGCGCCTCGCTGGCGGCAAGGTGCGAGGTCTCCGCGGCGCGCCGCTCGCGCGTTCCCGCGAGCAGCTCGTAGAGGACCGCCATCCGCACGACCACACCGGCCTCGACCTGCGCCGTGATCACGGCCTGCGGAGAGTCGACCACCTCTCCGGAGAGCTCCACCCCGCGGTTGACGGGGCCCGGGTGCATGAGGATCTGGCGCGGCGTCAGGCGCGCGCCGTTGATCTGATACCAGGCCGCGTACTCGCGCAGCGAGGGCACCCACGACTCGCTCATGCGCTCATGTTGCATCCGCAGCGCGTAGACGACATCGGCCGAGCCGAGCTCCTCGAGCGTGAAGCGCACGTCGCAGCCGAGCGCCTCGATCCCGCGCGGGATCAGGGTCGGCGGCCCGGCGACGGTGACCTTGGCGCCCATCCGCTGAAAGGCGATGATGTTCGAGCGCGCGACGCGCGAGTGTGCGACGTCGCCAACGATCCAGATCGACGCGCCGTCGATCCCGCCGAGGCGCCTGCGCAGCGTGTAGACGTCGAGCAGCGCCTGCGTCGGATGCTCGTGCTTGCCGTCGCCGGCGTTGACGATCGCGGCGCTGCACCATTTCGACACGAGCTCCGAGGCGCCTGCCCAAGGGGTGCGCAGGACGATCGCATCGGGCTTGTGCGCGCTTAGCGTGAGCACCGTGTCCTTCAGCGACTCGCCCTTCTCCACGCTCGATCCGCTCGCGGCGAAGTTCACGACGTCGGCCGACAGGCGCTTGGCGGCGAGCTCGAAGGAGCTGCGTGTTCTTGTGGACGCCTCGTAGAACAGGTTCAGGACCATGCGCCCGCGCAGCGCCGGGACCTTCTTGATCTCGCGGTCGGAGACCTCCGAGAAGCGCTCGGCCTGCGCGACGATCCGCTCGATCGCCTCGCGGTCGAGATCCTCGATCGAGAGCAGGTGGTTCATGCGGAGCTCTCCAGCAGGGCGGTCTCCGTGATCGCGACCTCGTCGACGCCATCGAGCTCTCGCACCCTGACGCGCACATGCTCTCCGCGGGCGGTCGGCAGGTTCTTGCCGACGTAATCCGGGCGGATCGGCAGCTCCCGATGACCACGGTCGGCGAGCACGGCGAGCTGAACGCGGTCCGGCCGGCCGTAGGCGAAGAGCGCCTCGATCGCCGCGCGAACCGTGCGCCCGGTGAAGAGCACATCGTCGACGATCACCACCGTGCGCCCGGTGATGTCGAAGTCGAGGTGCGAGGCGTGCAGGACGGGGGCGTCGGGCCGGCTGGAGACGTCGTCGCGGTAGAAGCCGATGTCGAGGTCGCCGAGAGGGACCTCTGTCTCGAGCAGCTCCTCGACCAGAACCTGCAGCCTCTGCGCGAGGAAGGCGCCGCGACGGTGGATGCCGACGATCGCCGGGGCCGGCTCTCGCGGGTTGCGCTCCACGATCTCGTGCGCGATCCGGGCCAAGGCCCGTCGCAGTTCCTCCTCGTGGAGGACGACCTTCTCTTCGTTGTCCATCGTTTCCTTCCTGGCCTCTCGGGACCCGGTTAAAGGAGCACGGGGAATGTATCAGGGCGATGCGACGGGCTCGGCCCGCGAGGCCGACTCCACCTCGGGTCCCCGCTCGCGCGCCTTGCGCTCCGACCAGCGCTCGATCGACGCCTTGCCGCGCTCGGGAAACGGCACCTCGATCGTGTCGAAGTCGCGCAGCACCTCCGTCGTCGGGAACACGGCTCGCGCCTCGTCGCGAAGCTCCGGACCGGCATAGCGGCTGGAGATGTGGGTCAGCGCGAGCATCCGCACGTCGGCGTCGCGTGCCAGCTCGGCCGCCTGTCGCGCGGTGCTGTGCGATGTCTGGCGCGCGCGCTCGAGCTCCTCCTCGGCGAATGTCGCCTCGTGCACGAGCACGTCCGCCTCGTGCGCGGCGATCGCGAGCGCCTCGGTCGGCGCGGTGTCGCCGGAGAGCACCACCTTGCGGCCCTCCCTCGTCGGCCCCATCACCTGATCGGGCCTGACGCCCGCGACGGTCTCGCCCCGCTGCAGCCGGCCGAAGTCGGGCCCCGGCACCACGCCCAGCTCCTCGGCCAGGCGCGCGTCGAGATGCCCGGGTCGCGACTCCTCCACGAGCGCATAGCCGAAGGAGGCGTCGCCGCGATGGCGCACGGGGATCGCCGCGATCAGGTAGCCGTCGCGCTCGACGGTCTCCGCGGGCGCGAGCTCGACGACGCTGAGCTCGTAGGGCAGCCGGCCGTAGACGACGCGCATCACGTCCATCAGCTCCCTCAGCCCCCTCGGCCCGTAGATCGTGAGGGGCTCGCTGCGCTCGCGCAGGCCGAAGGACTTCAGCATTCCGGGCAGCCCTAGCCAGTGATCGGCATGGAAGTGCGTGATGAAGACGCTGTCCACGTCCACCAGCCCCACCGAGCGCAGCAGCTGGCGCTGGGTGCCTTCGCCGCAGTCGAACAGCAGCCTGTCGCCGCCGCGGCGTACGAGCACCGCCGGCAGCCCCCGTCGCGCGCTCGGAACCGAGCCGGCGGTGCCGGCGAAGAACAGCGACAGGTCCATGCCGGCTACGGTAGCGGCGGGAGAGCCGGCGCGTTGGCCTGGCACATCTCCCCGGCGATAAGCTGCGGGGCCGGGCTCGCGTCGTCGCGGCGCCGCCTGCGCCCGTAGCTCAGTGGATAGAGCGCTCGCCTCCGGAGCGAGAGGTCGCAAGTTCGAATCTTGCCGGGCGCGCTTGAGTTTTCGGGCATCTCGCTCTGGCGGCGAGCTAGGTCGAGACAGGCCCCGGCGGCCCCGACCGCTAGGTCCGGGCCCGCGATGAACCCGTCGAGCGACATCATCGTGTGGACGAAGACGTCGCCCATCACCACCTCCGCACTACTCCGTCAGCCCAACCGCTGCCAGCGCCTCGCTGCGGTCGAAGTACTCTTCCAGGCGTCTGGTGTGGCCGTCTTCCAGTGTGAAGACGTGCGCCAGTTCCATCTCCATAGCGACACCGCTATCCGCGCCGTGCCCGGTGAACCGCGTCCAGACGAACACGCGATCACCGTTTGCCCGGATCTCGAGTGGCTCGACGCGCAGGTCCGGATAAGACTCGAACCAGCCGTCGTGCTGCTTCCTTATGGCGTCGATCCCACGGTAGGTCGCATGGTCTGGGTCCTCCCTCGCGTTGACGAACTCGCCGTCGGGAAGCCACGTCGGGGGAGGCTCCTTCTCCCGGTTGAACCAGTCGTAGCCCGAGCGAACCAGATCCTCTGCGCTCTTGTCGGACATCGCCCGTTCAGTATCCCGCAGCGCCGTATCGGCCGATCGGCGGATGCCGTGGAGCGTGGTTCTGGTCAGCCGCGCGAAGTAATTTCGGGTGTGCAAGCTTTTTTCCCGCAGCGTCCGCACTCGCACCGGGACGGCTCGGCGAAGACAGTCTGCTTGCGCTAGCCTGCACCGCTTGCCGGCCCCCGCCTGAAGACGATTTCGAGCATGGGACGCGCGATTGAGCGATCGGACATCACCCTCAGACCTGACAAGGGAGACCCATGGCCAGGATCATCGTGACGACCGACCCACCCGAAGGACGCGGCCTCGCGGCAGCCGGTTGGCGACCGCCTAGCATCCGCGCGCTTCGGCGGCGCAGCTGACGGTGCCGGGCGAAACCCACGGCAGGTCGGCGGCGGCCGCCGGCGCCGACGACGGCGCCATCCGGTCCGTCGACGAGACTCGGCACATGAGCGCAACCGCGCTTACTCCTGGACCGTGATCTCAGTCAGGCTGCTTCTAATCGCCTCCCTGTCTGCGCTGCTCTCGTGCGCGTGCGCGTCGGTGGCCCCGGCGCTTGGGGCATCCGTCACGCGCGGCAAAGCACCCCATCGACGTGCAACGCACCGCCGGTCGGCACCTTGCGCGAAGACCGCCAGCTTCCGGGTCGGCGGCGGGCACAGGCGACACAGGCGCCGCACCACATGTCTGAAACGCCGAGCGGCCGGGCATCACCCGACCGGCGCGCATCACAGGCGCCTGAGCCATTCCAGACATCTCCGCGGCCATCACCACTCCAGGCATCGTGCGCCGGCCCATCCGAGGCCAGGTGCGCAGAACAGTGCCTGCCCGAACTCCACGCTGGCCCCCAGCGCGCAAGACCTGACACGGATCCGCGCCGCCACCCTCTGCCTGATCAACCGCGAACGGATCACCCACGGGGAGCCGCCGCTTAGACCCAACTGGCGACTCGAACGGGCCGCCCAGGGTCACTCCCGGGCGATGGCGTCCCGCGATTACTTCGAACACGTGGGCGGCCGCGGGGACACGCCCCTCACCCGCATCCGGGCGGCGGGCTACATCTTCAGCTCACGGCTGGGCTACGAACTGGGCGAGAACATCGCCTACGGCACCTTGTCGAGAGCCACGCCGCGGGCGATCGTCGCGTCGTGGATGACCTCGCCCGAGCACCGTGCAAACATCCTCGACCGTCACTTCCGCGACACTGCCATCGGAGTCTTCCCTCGCGTGCCCGCCGCGTTCTCCCACGGCCAGTCGGGAGCGGTCTACACGCAGGAGTTCGGCGTGATCATCAGGGGCTGAGCCCCTGATTGCGTGTCGATGTCGCCGCAGAACGTGGACATCGTGCGGCGGGTGTACGAGGCATGGGCCCGCGACCAGTTCCCCGGACCGGTGGGCCTCCTGGACGCGGAGATCGAGTACGTCAACCCTGCCGGAGCGGTGGAACCCGGAACGCGCCGGGGCATAGATGCCTTCAGCGCCGCGATCGAGACGGTCCTCGACAGCTGGGAGGTCTGGGAGATGGAGCCTGAGCGGTTCAGAGCGGCCGGAGACCAGGTCGCGGTCGTCGTGCGCTACCGCTCGCGCGGCCGTGGAAGCGGCGTCGAAGTGGAGGGCCGCGAGTCAGCCCTGTGGACGTTGCGTCGGGGCAAGGTCGTGCGGATGGAGTGGTTTCACGGCGCCGACGACGCGCTGGACGCCCTCGCGCTGCCCGACTAGGGACAGGCTCGGCGCATCGGCGCCTTCGCGTGGCGGGCGCCTGAAGCACCGGCTGCTACGCGACGGCGTTTATCAGGTTGGGGCAATCGGGTAGCTTTGGCTCAGGGCCAGCGGAGCGCAACCCGACGGCCCTGCCCCCGGCTGCTCCCAGACGCACAGCCAACACGGCCCTTGGGCGTGGAGCGCCGGGCGGCCCTCCTTGTCAGGGCAGAGCCGGGCTGAGTTCAGGCGGGGGCGCCGGGCCGGTGGGCGGCGTGAGCGGTCCTGTCGGCGGCGTCGCTTCGGGAAGGCCGACGACCGGTTCGGGGCTTGGCGGCGGGATCGGAGGAGGCGTTTCCGGGCTGGTCGGCGTCACGCTCGCCGCGCGGCTGGCACCGCTTGCTTCGGCGAGTGTTGTGTATGAGGTCTTGTGGGTGCGGTTGGTGCGCTCGATGCCGTACCAGTTGTTGCTGCCGTAGTCGATGTAGTTGAAGATGTCGACCATCGCGACGTAGCCGGTGCTTC